>DASVWI010000041.1:0-66097 GCA_036389675.1 Pyrinomonadaceae bacterium | reverse complement strand
TGAGCGTTTGATCGGGCACGGCCCCAAACTTCAGCTTGGCGTCGCCGCCGCCCGCCATGTCCAGCGTCAGGCATCCCCTCTCCATGCCCCTCTGCATAGCCGTCCATGTCAGCAATTCCATAGGGCAATACCAGCGATAGCTCGTCCGGTGAGCCCAGCCCCACAGATGCAGCTCTCGCTCGTCGATCATAAAGAGCCCCGTGGCGATGCATGTCTCCGTCTCGTCGGGTAAGCGAACGGAGAGGGCCAGCAGATTCCCGCCCGTCTTCAAATGACGAAAACATTCAAGCACGCGGCCACGCGTGAAGGGGATGGACTTCCCACGTCGCCTGAAGACCTCTTTCATCTGATCGTAGAACTCGTCGACGAAGCTCTCTTCGGTTTCAATCCGCGCGCGTAGCCCCAGCTTGATGGCTTTACGCAGTTGATTTCGCGTCTTCGACCTGACGGCGCTCAGCGCGCGCCCTTCATCTCCCGGAAAGAGCGGCACGCGATAGGTAGAGACCTGTCTGCCACGAAACCTGAGCGAGCCCATCGTGTCCTCGTCCATGTGCGCGCTCGTCAATTCGACATGGTGGACGCCGTAAGCCTTTCGCAGAAAATCTGCGAGCGGTTGGCTGATCTCCGAAGCGGAGATGCGCGATTCGTCAAAAGCAGGCCCCATGCTCTCCGTCTGCCATCCCGCGAGCGGCGAGCCGAAGAGGCGCAGGCCGCCCCTTCGCAACAACAATCCCGGCAGGCAGCCGACCACTTCCCCTTCTTTCTCGTAGACTAAAAACAGGGCCTTCCCAGAAGTTACCGTTTCGAGATAACGCAGCCAGCACGTCTTATGAAAGATGCGTCGGTTAGCAAAGCGCGCGACCGTTTCATCCCACGCAGCAATCTCGCTGGCCGTCGCTTCGCGTAAAACTGCATCCTGCCCGCTGCGCCGCGCCTCGGAATCGAGACTCCGATTTTCATTTGGGGCGATTAACATTAAGAACGCCTGCCCTGTTGATTCCTTCTTTATGAAGTGCCGCCAACGACTTTGCTGGCGAGCCATCTCATTTCAAGTCGTTGCAGGTCTCCGGCGCTGATGCTTCGTTCTTCCGTGCCTTTGCCTTCGCGCAGGTAGTCGAGCGCCTGCGAGACGGTCGGGAACCAGCCGCCCTTGTCCGCGATATATTCGAGCCGCTTCTGAAATTCAGGCTCGACGCGGCCCTCGCGCGCGAAGTCGGCGGCGAAGTGGACGTAAGCGACGCAGAGCCCCCCCTCATGGACTAAACGATCAATCGCCCGGTAAGTGAAATTTTCCATGAAGCGGCGCAGGCTTGAACCGTTGGCGGAAGCGAACCAGTAGTTGACATAAGGCTTGGCCGGATCGTGATAGGGCATCTGCCTGCAAAGGGCGAGCGTGTTCAGCTCGTTGAAGACGAAGTTTCGCACGTAGCTGATGCGTTCGCGGCAGAGGTCGCCCCAGAAAAGCTCGTCGCCTTCGATGTGGCCGCGAGAGTTGTGACCGTTGCGCCCGCGCGTCAGGGCGTTATAGACGTGGCGTCGCCAGCCGGTCAGACGCGCCGCCCCCCAGTAGATATTCTCCGCACATCCGACGTGATTGCAGTGAATGGCCTTGCCATCACCGAACAACTCGCGAAAGCGATCAAGACCTCGCCGCGTGCGCTCTCTTTTAGAAGTGGCGGGCGCAATGTTGTGCAGGCCGATCTCGAACCCGCGACGCTGCAAAGAGAGAATCCATTCCAGATATTCACGCTCCTCGCAGGTCGCCCCCTCGTTCTCAGCGCAGGAAGTGCCCTCGCCCCCGAACACCCAGACGGATTTGGTGGCATTCATGCCAAGGTCAGCAAGGAGGTCGTAGACCGGTGCGACGCGCTCGCGCGTGGCCCAGTCGGTGTCGTCGAAAATCGTGAAGGCGAACGGCCTGCCGTCAGGCCAGCTTTTCCTGTGCGCTGTTGCCATGTGTCTGTTTCGCCGCCCCCGTTGCGAGCAGCGATTTCCAAAGAGGTAAGATCAGTGACCAGTCGAACTGCTGCGCCTTCCGTCGCGCGTTCTCGGATAAACGCGCGGCCAGTTGCGAGTCCGTCAGGATGCGCCGGACGGCGCGGCTCATCGCCTGCTCGTCGCGCGGCGCGACGAGCAAGGCGTCTCGCTCGTCTTCGAGCAGGTAAGGTATGCCGCCGACATTCGTGCTGACGACGCACAGCCCGCACGCTAAAGCTTCGAGCACGCTGACGGGCGTGTTATCCACATCGGTCGTGTTCAGAAAAATGTCCCCGCGTTTCATCCACTCGGGCACTTCGCGCTTGTGTACGCCGCCCGCAAACGTGATGCGATCTTCGACGCCAAGCTCTGCCGCCACGCGTCGCGTGCGCTCAAGACTACCGTCTCCCTTGTCTCTGCCGACCATGATCAGGCTGATGTCCGGAAACTCCTCCTTAAGCTCTGCCACGACGCGCGGGGCCATCGAGGGGTTATAGATTTCGTGGAATGAGCGTAGCCAGACGAGGCGCGGGCGCGGGAGGCTTCGCAGCTCGTATTCGTAATCGGAGAGGTTCACGGGATTGGGCAGCAGGCGTAAACCTTCGTGATAGGGGCGCATTCTTTCCAGCAGAAAAGGTGACGGGGCAGTGACCATCGAGGCGCGATTGAGGCAGGCACGCACGCGCTCTGGATGACGTGCGGCAAACTCCGGCAACTCGCCGCCCCTCAGCACCAGTATGAACGGTCGACGCATAGCGCCGAGCAGGAGGGAGAGCGCCTCGCCGATCAGAAAAGCCCTGCCGCTGTAGAGATCAACGACGGCGAGGTCGTAATCGCGCCGCCGCCTGAGGGCCGTCAGGAGCAGATGCGCGCCTCTCAAAGCGCCGCTACGATAAGGCGAGGCCGTCGTGAGGCCGTACCCCTCAAGCTCCAAACGCTCGCACAGGTCTTCGACCACGGAACGGCTGCCGCCGCTCTTTGAGAGAAAGTTGGCGGCGAGAAAAACGCGCGGCTTCGTGCCCTGCCCTATGCCATTGCCTTCGGGTGATGTGTTCATGAAATATCTTCTACGCGGCTTTCATCTCGAAAGGAAAAGTTCGGCCTACTTGTATCACCACGAAAGATTGTGTTTACGCAGCCAGAGTTCCAGCGAGAGCACGATAAAGATGCGCTGGTAGAGTCCTTCGCGGCTGATGGTCGTCTCATGTTTTCCGTGGCGCGCGTCTGCGAACAGGCCCAGCCAGCGGCGCACCACATTCATGTCGAGGAAGGCGCTGATTTTCGCGTCGGGTGAAAGAAGCAGGTCATTCAATACGTCTTGAAAGCCCGCGGACAACATGCGGTCGAGCGGGATGCCGAAGCCGTGCTTCGGGTGGCGCGCGACCTCTGCGGGCAGCCAGCGCTCGGCAAGCCTTCGCAGGACGAGCTTGCCCGTCCGACCATCCGTCTTCATGCCGTGCGTGAGCGCGAGCCCGAGCGCCGCCACTTTTTCGTCCAGCATCGGCACGCGCACCTCAAGCCCGGCGCGCATGCTCATCATGTCCACCTTACGCAGCATGTCGCCGGGGAGCGAAACGGCGAACAGGTTTTCCGTCAGCCGCCGCGACAGCTCTTCCAGGTCGTTGACGCCCGGCGGCTGGTATCCGTCGAAGTGACGATAGACGGTTTGCAGCTCAGGGCTTATCGACGGCGACAAAAGCTCCTGTTTCTGCTCTTCGCTCAAATAGTTTGAGAGGCCGGCCAGAAGCACGGACGCGTCCTGTCGTCCTGCCTGAGCAAGGCGCACGGCCTTGACCATCTGCCGCCCGAGGTTCGGCGTTCTCGCGGACAGGAGACGGCCAGCGCCCGTGGCCGCCTGCTGCAAAGCGTGCGGCAAACGCATCAACCGCATGAACTGGTTGGCACGCCAGAAGCGACCGTATCCGCCGAAGACTTCATCGCCGCCGTCGCCCGACAGGGTACAGATAATGCCGCGCTTGCGGATTGCGCTGGCGACGAAGTACATCGGAATCAAACTGGTATCGGCGAAGGGCTGGTCGAAGTGTGTGAGCAGCTCAAGGATTGATTCGGGAGTTATAGCCTCCATGTCCAGATCAATCGTCCGATGCTCAGTGCCGCAATGTCTTGAGACGGCCAGAGCCTGCGGGGTCTCGTCGTAATCCTTATCGGGAAAGCGCACGTTGAAGGTAAAGGGACGATTGCCTGTCGTGCGCGTCGTTGCCGCGACGACGAGCGAGGAATCAATCCCGCCGCTCAACAACGCGGCCACAGGCACATCCGCCACCGCTTGCATCCTGACGGCTTCGAGCAAAGCCTCTTCGGCTGCCTCGACCACTTCCGCGAACGGTCGATCAACCGCCGCGGGCCGAGCCTTCGCCTGATAAAACTTCGCTTGCGTAGCCTCACCCCGCTCCAGAGTCATCGCGCATCCCTTCGGCAGGGCGAAGATGTTCGAGAAACCCGTGGCCGGCTCAGGAACATAGGTGAGTCCCAGAAAATCGTAGCAGGCCTGCCGGTCAAGGCGCGGGCTGAAACCTTCCAGGGCGAGGATGGCCTTCATCTCACTACCGAACACCCATTGCTCGCCACACTGCGCGTAGTAAAGCGGCTTGATGCCGAAGCGGTCGCGCGCGAGCAGGAGTCTTGAGCGTGTCCGGTCGTAGATGGCGAAGGCGAACATGCCGCGCAGATGATTCACCAGCTCTGCGCCGTAATCCTCATAGAGATGCACGAGCACCTCCGTATCGGAATTGCTGCGAAAGATATGGCCTCGTTTTTCCAGCTCCGACCTCAGCTCCAAGTGATTGTAAATCTCACCATTACAGACGACCTGAACGCTCCCGTCTTCGTTCGGCATGGGCTGCTGCCCGGCAGCGGACAAATCGACGAGCGCCAGACGCCTGTGCACCAACTCACAGAGATCGTCCCGGTAATGGCCGCGCCCGTCCGGGCCGCGATGCGCGAGCAGCGAGTCCGCACGCTCGTGCCAACGCGGATCGTCAGGCAATCGGACTGAATGAAAACGACCGGCTATGCCACACATTTCCCGTACTCACTCATCTGACATCGTGCGCTGGTTGGAGAAGAGCGTCGGCGCTCAGCTCAACACTATCCCCGCCAGCGTGCTGCTCGTCGGCGCATATGTGGGCCGTATTACTCTTCGTCGCACGAGCGACGACCAGATATTTCCAGTGGTCTGGAAACAAACGATTGCAGACGAGCCTGTCTATTGCGCCGAGCACATTTCTGAAGCTTCCGTCTCTACCGAAGACCCCGAGGAAACCTGCGGCCAGATATTGCTGGCCCGAAAAACTCTCCAAAAGCCGCCTGGTTTCGCCGATGCTCAGGTAACGCCACAGCCTGCCGCGCTTGATAAAGCGGCGAGACAGGCGATGCAGCGCAGAGCCGCGCAGATTCTCTGCGAACCAGATTTCGCCGCCCGGTTTCAGCGCTCTGAAGCTTTCCTCCATGGCCCTTGCTTGCAAGTCTGTGCGGTCGCCTCGCCCGATATCGCCGAGCATTGATTTGAAGATGACTAAATCGAAATGGTTCGTGTAAGGGATGCTGGTCGCGTTGATCGCGCGGTATTCGATCAGGTGCTCGACATTGTATTTCCTGTGCAGTGCGCGGGCCAGCGCGGTTGGCCCATGCAGGTCTGAGCAGACGATACGGGCTCCTTTGAGCGCGAGCCAGAGCGTCAGCCCCCCGTTGGCGGCTCCGAGTTCGAGCGCTATGCAATTCTTCAAATCCAGAGCGCTCCTTTGCTCCCAGAAATCTAGTGCGAGCGACCAGTTCAAAACGTCCCATTCGATCACATCGGTCAGATCGAATGCGCCTGCGTCAAGGAAAAGACTGATGACGGCGGCCATGAGAAGCAGCGGCAGATTTTTCATGAACAACGCTCGCTCCGGCTCCTACTCAAATCGCTGCGAGCCCGGCCATTCCTCCGGTAGCAGCGAGGCGAACGTGAGACCGATCATAAATGAGGGCGCGACCAGACGCATCGCCACGTTCGACATAAAGAGAAGACTCCAACCGCCCAGCAACAACAGCAACACCTTTCCTTTGCGCGTGCGCGCCTGCCTGAGATTCGCCATTAACATCACGGCGAGCACCAACATCGCGGCCAATCCCGGAGCGCCGTGCTCGGCAAGCAGACGTGTGTATTCCGTATGCGCCGCAGCCTCGCGGAAAAACGATTGGTGCAGGAGCGCAGACACGCCCGGCCCGACACCTATGAGCGGGTGCTCAAGCCAGATTTGCAGGTCTGCGCGAATCAACAGGTCGCGCCCCGTCAGCGACGTATCCTGAAAGCGTTCGAGCAGAGTGCCCCCCGTGAAGGCGTCCAGCGCCGGCACGATCAGGTAGTAGCCGAGCGCGGCTGTGAGAGCGACGATGATCAGAAGTCGCACTCGCGCACGCGCGTCGCGCGCCAGATAGAAGGCGGCCAGCAGGCAAGCTCCCGCGGCGTTGTAGAGCCCGCCACGCGAAAAAGTCAGGGCGCTCTGGACAGAGAAAAAGAGCAGCAGACCGAACATCAGAAACCGTTGCTGTAGCCGCAGCTTCTCGTCGGACAGGAACCAGAAGGCGACGAGTGCGCCCAACCCGAGCATCGCTGAGACCTGATTAGGGCCAAAGCCGCCGCTCGTCGCGTCATTCGCTTCGCCCCCGAACTGTAGATTCGCCGCCGTCAGCGTCCCGTAGAGCGTCACGAAAGCGATGCCCGTGAGCGGCCCCAGAAGCGCGACGAACATTTTAGTGAGCTGTGCGCCGTCTAGCTTCAGGTGAAAGAAGAACCACGCGGCGACGGCCAGAGCCAGCGGCCCCGAAAGGTTGAAACTGATCTGCTGTTGCGCGTCCCTCAAAGATAACTGCGTGAAGGTGAGCGCGACGGACGGAAGCAGCAGCGCGAAGTAGACGAAGGGCAGGCGCGGGAATCTCAAGCGCGGCGCGCGCAGGAGCGCGACGACGAAGATGACGACTATGGCGTACTTTCCAAACTCCCACGGGATGACCGCACCGCTCATGCGCCACAGCACTTCACAGCCGACGACGTATGCCCCTATGTAGCCTGCCTGCATGGGCCTGCGACCGAGCACTGCCAACAAGAGCCCCGCCGCCAGCACCGAGAGCGCGTGCACAGTTGCTAGAGGACTGAAATGGCGCATCAGGAGTGCGAGCGGAATATGCACAGCGACGAAGGCGAGCGCCACCAGCCAGCCGGCGCGCCGCACGCGCGTCGTGCGCTTCTGCCAGACCCCGTTCATCGTTTGCGTGTCCTGAAGATACACGTTACAGCCCTTGACCCCGACCATTCTTCGCTGTGAGCACCGTATCGTAAACCTGACAGATGCGCTCGATGATGGAGCGCGCGCTGTAAAGCTCACGCACGCGCTTTCGCGCCAGCTCGCCGAGAGCGATGCGCTCGACGGGCGACTTCAAAAGCCGCACGAGCGCCTGCCCAAGCTCACGCGGGGACTGGGCGGGCACGAGCAGCCCTGAGCGCCCGTCGTCCGAGACTTCCGCGCATTGCCCGACACGCGTCGCCACACTCGCCAACCCGGCCTGTGCGTATTCGATGAGCGCGAGCGGCAACCCTTCCGCTACGGAACTCAACACGCCTATATCACTCTCGCGCAGGATCGTTGCCACGTCGCTACGCTCGCCGAGCAGGGAAACATGGTTTCCCAGCCCGAGCCGCGCGACCTCCGCTCTGATAGCTCCGTGATAGCTCTCATCCACTATCGACCCGACGAGCAGAAGATGGGCCGCGGGAATTTCTCTTACTACGTCGGCCATCGCGCGCAGAAGCGTCAGGTGATCTTTCTGCGGTCGAAGATTGGCAACGCAGACGATGCGATACCCCTTCGTGCCGGGCAGGTGCGGCGGCGGCGTGCCGTTCCCCTTCGGCAGGCAGGCGAAATTCGGGATATACCAGATGCGGTCATCCGCCACCGACAGATTGCGCCGCGACCATTCGGCCAGCGGTTGACTGACGGCGATAATGCCGCCCGCGCGCCACGCCAGCGGGCGTTCTATCCACGCCGCGCGCTCTTCCAGCGGCAGCCCGTAATGATCGTGCCAGACCAGACATGGGTGCGGGGCGAAGAGCGTCGCCACGCTCGCCGTAAAGATTGAAGAGCCGTGAGCGTGTAGAATGTCGATCTCGTGTTCGCGTATGTAGGCGACCATGCGGCTCACCGCAGCCCTGTCGAATCTCCACCTGCGTCCGAGTCTTAAACGACCGACATCCGAAAGGAGCGCATCCGCCAGCCGCCCGTCGCGGCGCGTCGTGCAGAGGTGCGTCCTGAAGCGAGCGCGCGGCAGAAGGTTGGCGAGGTTGACGGCCACCTGCTCCGCGCCTCCGGCCTCGAGCGTGTCCGTGATGTGCATGACGCCTATGCTGCGACTCATAACCGGTGCGGATTGTCCGATGAGGGATTGGAAAATATGCCGCGCTTCAATCCCTCATTCGACAATTTGCATCTCCTTTATCACGGCTCTCGGCGCATCCTCAGCTTGCCCTTTATCATTAACGGGAACTTGCCAGTAGGCCGCAAAGAGTTCGCGCAGAGCTTCGCGCAAGCCTTCGAGGGAATAGCTCTGTGCCCAGAGGGCCGCGCGCGCGCTCATCTCGCTGCACAGGGATTCGGACGAGGCGACGCTGCCGAGCGCCCGGGCCAAAGCGTTTGCGTCTCCCGGCGCAACCGCGATGCCTCTTCCCTCCCCGAGCATCCAGGGCATCAAGCCCCTGTCCGAGCCGATACAGACAAGCCCGAAGGCCATCGCTTCGGCCAGAGCCTTGGGCCAACCCTCATTCTCCGAAGCCAGCACCAACACGTCCGACAGTTCGTAAGCATCCAGCACTCGCTCGAAACCCACCGCACCCACAAACCTGACAGTGTCTCGCAGGCCCAGAGAGTCAACCTGTGCTTCAAGGGCCTGACGCAGCGAGCCGTCGCCGATCAGGTCGCAGGCTAGAGTTATGCCCTGCCGCTTCAACTCCGCGAGGGCCGCGATCAACACCTCTACGTTCTTGCCCTCGTAGAGCCGTCCGACGTAGAGCACGCGCCGCCTGCCGCTGAACTTTTTATGTTGGGCGGAGGCGCGCGCGCGCACTAACTGCTCATCGGTCAGGATGGAAGTAAAGAAGGGGACGATGTGCGCCGGCTGGTTGGGCCAGTCGCCATAGACCGTCACCGGCCCGCGCCACCACCGTGAGCGAAGCAGCGCGCGCTGCCAGCGGACGCTTGCGGGCTCGCCCGGGTAGCCCGTCCATTGGCCTGCGTATTTCGCCACCAGATGACGCGAGAAGAGCGGCGCGAGCAGTATGCCGAGCAGCCCCAAATTGCCCGGGCAACGAACATGAATTGCTTCGGCCCCGCGCATCGCCCTCATCAGCCCCCACACGAGCCAGGGCAGCGCCAGTATCTGTTTGAGCTTGGCGCGCAGGGTTTCCCCGCCCGTCTCTCTCTGCTCCGAGAGGGTGATATTCGGGCGCGCGAAGGGCAGGCAGTCGCCCGGCGGCTGTTCAAGACGACAGGGCGCGGCAATCCTGACCTGCTCGAAAAGGTCTGCCCAGATATCTATCTCGCGCACGTACGGGCCGTAGGCGTAGAGCCTTCCTTCGTGCCGGTAATGAACGGCAGCGGAGACGATCAGAAGCTTGCTGATACTGTCAGGCATAAAAATTTTCAGGGCGACCTTAAGACTGACGCCCTCGCTCCGACCACTTTCGTCGTGTCCACTTCAACAGGCTTTTTCCAGAGCAGCGACGCCATGGCGCAGAAACGGCCCACGGCTTCCGTCACGGACGCGGCGCGCCGAGGCCCACGCAGGGTGTCTGCCAACTGGCACAGCGCAAGCAGCATGGTCGTCGCCCACCAACTGAGGCGACTCCTGAGCGACGGATTGGGCCAACGCGTGCGCCACACTACCCAGCCGTTACGCACCACCATCCAGCCGTAGCGAAACTGGTTCGGTCTGCCCGAAGGCGCGTGATGATGCTCAAGGCGTGCGCGCGTACACAGGTAGAGCGGCGCGCGGCTTGCGGCGCGCAGGCAAAAATCCATGTCTTCGTAAAGTCCGTAGCCCTCAAAGTAGGAAGAGAAACGCTCCTGGCGAAAAACTTCCCGGCGGAACGTGAACGCACATCCCATCAGGAACTCGACCTCGTGGTCTTCGCCGTCAGGCGGAAGGTATCCGACGGGGCGACCGTGACCGCTCAGAGGCATCCACCCCGGCGGCAAACCGCTCACGAGCCCTAACCTGCGGCGCAAACGCCAGCGCAGGGCTTCGCGTCTCTCCCACGAGCCCCACTGGAAGAGACCGCCTGTAGGCGCGCCTTCAGTCCCGTTCGACGACCACCAGTCGACCTCGTTGGTGATGTAGCCCCCGACGCCTGCCGCCGCGGCGTGGCGCTCGAAGCAGGCGAGGGTCTCGGCAAAGTATTCCGCCTCGGGAATCGTATCGTCATCCAGAAACGCTATGAGGTCGCCGCTCGCGAGCGCGACACCGTAGTTGCGCTGCCGCGTCAATCCACGATGTTCGGGCGGCGCTTTGAAGTAGCTGAGATTCGGCAATCCACCCCTGCCGATAAAAGCCTCGACCACTATCTTCGTCTCGTCATCCGGCGAGGCATCAACGATGAGCGTCTCGTCCGGCAATCTGGTCTGGGCCGCGAGCGCCTGCAAAAGTTTTGCCACCTCGGTCGCGCGCAGGTACGTACACACAATCAGCGAGAGCCGCACGTCGCGTTTCATCTTCCCTGCCCCAGAACCTTTTCATAGCGCGCGATGGTTTGCCTCGCGACGACCTCGGCGGCGAAATACTTTTCGACACGACAACGCGCGGCCTGACCCAGCAGACGCGCGCGCGTCCGCTCCGCCAGCAACTCTTCGATAGCTTGGGCCAAACTTTCCCTATCGCCCGGGGGCACGAGTACGCCGCTCGTGCCAGACTCTATGACTTCGGGAGCCCAGCCCGTGTCGTAAGCGACGACAGCCTTGGCCGAAGCCATCGCTTCGAGCCAGGAGAGCGGGAACGCCTCCGCATATGAAGGGAAGACACAGAGCGAGGCCCGACGCACGTACTCCTGCATCCTGTCGTAGGGCTGCGCTCCCAGATACTCGACCCTCTCTTGCGCCGCGGGCGAAAGCAAGCTCCTGCACACCTCCCAGGTCGAGTCCGAGCCGCTCAATTGATCACGCATGTCTCGCCCGACGAGCCGTAGTCGCGCTTCCCTGTTGCGCTCGACCACGCCCGAGAAGGCGCGGCACAGATCGAGAACTCCCTTCTTTCGGGCCAGTGTCCCGAAGTAGAGAATGGTGTTGCGCTCGACCTCGCCGTTCGTGGCGGGCTTGAACTGTGTGACGTCTATGCCGTTCGGAATGACTCCGAAATCCGCGCGCAGGTTGAAGAGATGCCGCGTCACGTCGGCTGTGAAACGGCTGACGGCCACCAGATCGTCGGCGCTCCTGAGGGCCAACCCTTCGGCCCAGCGCACCGACGGCCTCACTCTTTTCTGCAAGAGTCGAGCGAAGTAGGTGTCCGTGCCGTTGCAGCGCACGACGATGGGGCAGCGCGGACGAACGCCAGCCGAGACGCCGCCCCAGTCGTGCGCCTCCACAATGTCCGCGCCTTCTTCGCGTACCAAACGATTCAACTCGCGCTCGACGCGACGCGCATCCCACAGCCAGCCCACCTTCGGAACGCGCGTCTCGCCGATGAAGCGCACTCGCACGCCCTCGTCTTCAAACTCCATCAACGGCCCTGTGCCCAGCACGCTCACACGATGGCCCTGACGGACGAGCGCGCGCCCCAGATTCCGCACGCTTGTCCCGATGCCGCCCGAAGGCAAAGGCGGGTACTCCATGGTCAGAAAGACGACGTGCATTGGAAGGTTTAAGCCCTTAGCTTCCTTACCTGTCTTTTGAGCGCCTCAGCGCTTCTCAAAAAGGAGCAGCCTGCTCTGTCGTTCCAGCTCGAAAGTTTCCGACAGGCGAAAATGGCGCTCCATCGCTTTGATGAAATCGTCCTGATGGTAGTGAGCAAGGCCCGACTCTTTACGCCTGAATGCGTGCTCGGCGCGCGGCGGAGCGAATTCGACGATTGTATGTTTGCGGCTGTAGCCTGCGAGCAGGTTGGCGATGCGCTCGAAGCCCAGCTCAAGCTCGAAGAAGAGTCGCGGCAGAATCGAGAGCATCAGCGAAACGTCACATGCCAGACGCTCCGTCGACGGAGGAAACTCTTTCTTGCGTCCCTGCCCTGTGGTCTGGATGCTGAAATCCAGCAGCAGCGGCAGAATGTGCAGGCCCAGCCCTTTGACGCGCCGGTAAAGCGAATTGACACGGGCTTCATTCTCGTCAATGGCAACGACACTGATCCCCTTCGCCTCTGCAAGTTGTGCGTAGAGCCCCTCGCCGCAGCCTATGTCGAGCAGCGTGCGCGGCTGCAAGCGGTCGAGAAGAGGTGAGAGCGTGCGCGCACAGAGATCATCCTGCGCGAAAGCAGCAAGGCTCGCGGAAGCTTCAAGCCCGAGGCCAGCATCTTTCTCAACGGTCGCGTTCCTCCTGCGAGCGCCCGTCCCGTTTTGTTCCTCAACGTCGAGGCGCAATTTTTTCAGTCGCTCGCTGAGCTGCTCATAGAATCGGGTGGGCTCGCGCCGCGCCCGGCGTCTGAGACGTTGATACCAGAAGGGGAACCAGCTCAGCTCTCGTCGTTTGAAAAACTCGTCGAGCGGCTCGGTGACTTCGCAGGACTTACGCAGGCTGCGTGCGAAATGCGGGTGGCCCATCCTGATAAAGGTCAGCGGCAGAATCCAGTAGTCGCGAAACCTCCCGGCCTGTTCGTCTAACCATGCGCGGTCGAGCGGGACGATGGCCGCGAAATCGATGAAGACGGGGCGACTGAAATCGAACAGCACGTTCCATGGATGAATATCGAGGAGCCCGTAATCCTGACGAGACAACTCCAGACACAGGTCGGAGACCATCAGGGCGGCATCCCTCAACATGAGCGAAGGCCATTCGCGCCAGTCCGAGACAAAATCCACGCGGCTGTGCTTCAGGACGAGCGGGTAATCGCCTATGGCGACGTGCGAGCGCTCGGTTCTGACCAGTCCGGCGGCAAAGAGTTTTTCGAGCGCGGTTGAGGCCAGCAATCGTTCAAAGCGCGGGGCATGCTCGCGCGTGAAGCCGCGCAGCAACTCGCCTTCACTCACGAAAAGGCGCGCGAACGGGTCAGAGAGCGACTGCGGGTGCGGCGTAACTTCTCTGGTCAACATTTTGATGGGGCGCATGTTGCTTTGCTTCAGAGCCGCGGACGACTGAGCTTAATGCTTGAAGTTGAGATCGGCTCGCCATAGTTGTTCCAGCTTATCGCTGTTCAGCTCGCGTCGAATAAAGCGGAAGTACTCGACAAGCGGCTCGGAGGACTTGCGCTCGGCCATTTTCCTCAGAACGGACTGCTCTCGTTTGTTCAACTCTTCTTCACCGAGCGCGCGCGTCATAGGGCTGCGGTCGCGCGTCAGCGAGCTGGTATCGAAGAGCCTCAACCGTCCGTCGAGCAAGGCCCAGTTTTTGAGCTCAAGCACGGCGGTGGTCGTCGAGAACGTGATGCCGCAGCGCCACAGGCGGTGATGCGCCTCTATGATCTCACTCCACTCGAACGAGCGCAGATTCTCATTACGCTCGAAAAGATAATCGGCTCTCCTTTGCCTGAGCATCACCCCACGATAATCGAACCGCCGGCCTTCAAGCTCAAGCGTGGCAGCCGCGTCGCGCAGTACCTCGCAGGGCAAAAGAATGTCGGACAGGCCGTGACGCTCGATCTCTTCAATCAGTGCGACCATGCTCTCGAACGAGCGCAGGCACAACTGACGCAAACGCCTCGCCCGTGCCCGCTCTCCCCCGGGCAGCAGCGAGAGCAATGCGCCGCCGACTCTTTCCGGCAGGCTACGCGCTCTCAGCCTCAGCGGGTGGTTGTAAGGCAGCAGGTGGCCGAAGGCTGCGGGTATTTTATAGACCCAGCGCTTCGCCGTATCACCGCGAAGGACGAAGACGTGCTGCCACGTGCCCGTCGCCAGAAACGTCAGGTCGAGTTGAGTGTTCTCTTCCATTAAGACTTGCGCTTGAGGTCTTCGTGCGAGAGCGACCATTTCAGCGGCGGGCTGATGATTGCGCGCCCGTTCCCGTTCAGCTTGCCCGTCACGTTGAGCAGCACGCGCTCCGACGTATAACGCCGCTCGTCGCCCTCTTCCGTTCGACCCGTCAGCTTGAAGAAGAGCGTGTAGATGCCGGGCACGAGCCAGAGCGGCGGAAAATCTACGCGGACGTGATGCGTGCCCAGGGCGAGACCCGGCCTTTCACGTTCCCTGTCATGCTCCACGTGGTAGATCAAGGTATTCCCGCTCGCATCGTCCACGCGACACTTGAAGCGCGCCTCGACAAACTCTTCGGCCACTTCCAGACCCGCCTCAACCGTAAACGGCTCGATGCTGTTAATGGCGGAAGACAAAGCCGCATCGACGCCGTTAATACTCATGCTCGTCCAGCGCGTGCCGCGACTGGCGGCGCGTGCCTCCGCTCCTTCATCCGCCTGCGCGTTGCGTGTGTAGTAGGCGACGCCGTCCACCACCGGCCCGTGAAAACCGACCACGCCGTCCTTAAGCACCACGCTCGTCCTGCATAGCTCCTTGATGGCCCCCAGATTGTGGCTGACGAAAAGGACTGTGCGCCCCTCCGCCGTGACATCCTCCATCTTACCCATGCACTTCTTCTGAAAAGCCATGTCGCCCACGGCCAGCACTTCGTCGACGAGCAGGATTTCCGGCTCAAGGTGCGCGGCGACGGAGAAGGCGAGGCGCAGGTACATCCCCGAAGAGTAGTACTTGATGGGCGTGTCTATGAACTTCTCGACCTCTGCGAAGGAAACGATCTCGTCGAACTTTCGCAAAATCTCGGCGCGCTTCATACCGAGGATGGCCCCGTTGAGGAAGATGTTCTCGCGCCCCGTCAGCTCGGGGTGAAATCCCGTCCCGACTTCGAGCAGCGAGCCGACGCGACCGTTGATGTCCGCGTAGCCCGTGGTCGGCTCCGTGATGCGCGAAAGCGTTTTCAGCAGGGTGGACTTCCCCGCCCCGTTGCGACCGATGACGCCGACGGCCTCCCCGCGCCTGACCTCGAACGACACACCCTTGAGCGCCCAGATTTCGTTTGAGCCGGATACGGCCTCGCGGTTGCCGCGACGCCGTAAGGTCGAGCGCAGAGCGCGGTAAGGGGCTGTGGCCGTCCTCGCCAGCGTGTCGCGCAACGTCCCGTAAGGCTCCTGCTTCGCGCCGATGCGATAGCGTTTGCCGAGACTCTCTACTTGAATGGCAAGGTCGTTTCTCACGGCGACACCTTCAGTATGATTCGCGGCCTCGAAGCTTTCTGCTCTGCTTTAGACGACATCGGCGAACATCTTCTCCATGCGGCGGAAGTAGAATGCGCCGCCGACGAGTATGAGGAGCGCCGCCGCAGCCGAGAGCGCGACCACCCCTTGCGGCCTTGTCTCCGTCCCGAGCAAGGCCCAGCGAAAGCCCTCGACCACACCGACCATAGGGTTCAACCCGTAGATCGTGCGCCACGGCTCGGACAGAAGGCTGCTCGGGTAAGCGATGGGCGTGGCGAACATCCAGAACTGAACGATGAAGGGCACGACGTAGCGCACATCGCGAAACTTCACGTTCATGGCGGAAAGCCACAGCCCTGTGCCGAGCGAAGCGATGAACGCGAGCAGGACGAAGAGCGGCAGCCAGAGCGTATTGAGCGTCGGCGTTATCCCGTAATAGAACATCATCAGGATAAGCACGGCGAAAGCGATGACGAAATCAACAGCCCCCGCCAGCACGGTCGCAATCGGGATGGTCAGGCGCGGAAAGTAAATCTTTTTGATGAGATTGGAGCTGCTGACCAGACTGTTTGAGGATTCGCTGAGGCCGTTGGCGAAGAACGTCCACGGGACGAGCGCGGCGTAGCTGAAGACAGGATAAGGGATGCCGTCCGAAGGGACTTTCGCCAGCCTGCCAAAGAAGAGGCTGAAGACGATCATCGTAAAGAAGGGCTGAATGATGGCCCACGCCGCGCCGAGCGCCGTCTGTTTATAGCGCACCTTGATGTCGCGCCAGACGAGAAAGAAGAGCAGCTCCCTGTACTCCCACAACTCTCTCAGACGCAGCGAGACCCAGCCCGTCGAAGGCTCTATGCGAAGGGTGTGCGACGCCTCCTCAGACCCGCTCGGGGCGGCCTGTGCGGGAGGCACGAATTTGGCGACACCCGCCACCACGCTCTCTGTTCTGTCGATCTCGTTCAACGTCGTCGCCTCGTCCTAAGCCCCTGAAGCATCGCTCTCATCACGCTCAAACACCTCTGCGTCTTCGGCAGAATAGTAGCGATCATAATACTTCTCGTCACTCGTCTTCGGGTCAACGTTATTGAGGACGACGCCGATGATTCTGGCCCCCGCCTCCTGCAACACCTGTCGGGCACGCCGCGCAACTTCGCGCGGGCTCTTGCCCCACTGCACGACGAACAGGACTCCGTCGGTCATAGAAGAGATCAGCACGCCGTCCGTGAAGGAAGTGACGGGCGGCGAGTCTATGATGATGTATGTGAAGATGGTTTGCAGGAAAGAGAGCAGCTGGCGCATCTGGTCTGAGCCGAGCAGCTCGGCGGCGTTCGGCGTCGCCGGGCCTGACGAGAGGACATGCAGGCCGCTCGCTTTGTGCCGTCTGATGCTTGAGAGGACTTCGGGCGCGGCGGCTCCCCGCGAAAGGAGCGTGCTCAGTCCCCGATCATTTTCGAGATGGAAAATCTTGTGCATCTGGGGCCGGCGCAGGTCGGCGTCAATAAGCAGGACGTTGACCCCCGTTTGGGCAAGGCTGACGGCGATGTTGGCGGCGGTGGTGGTCTTGCCTTCGCTGGGCTGGCTCGAAGTGACGAGCAGGGTGTTGGGGACGCCGCCGGGCGTCGAAAGCAGTATGGAAGTCCGCAGGTGTCGATAAGACTCTGCCAGCGGCGAATGCACGCCGGAGTTTATCAGCAGCTCTGGACGACCGTGCCCGTTGCCGTTGCCGTTCCCATTGGCTGAAGACGAAGCGCCTTTGAGAGCAAGCTGGCGGCGCGGCTTGAGCGAGTTGGCCGTCGGAATCGCGACGAGCGCGGGCAGGCGCAGCAACTGCTCCACTTCGTCGGTCGAGCGCAGGGTGTCATTGAATCTTTCGAGCACGAGCGCGAGCCCTATGCTGAAGGAGAGCCCGAGCGCGCAGGCGAGCGAGACCATCAGGAGGCGGTGCGGGCCGACGGGGGAGCGCGGAACAATCGCATGGTCTACGATGTGTATATTGCTTGATGTTCCGGCGAGCACCACTTCATTCTCTTTCGAGCGCTGCAACAATCCGTTGAGTAGATTTTTGCTCGTCTCGATCTCCTGCTGAATGATGCGATAATTGATGGCCGCTTCGTTCTGCGCGAGCGTCTCGCCGCGTTGCTGATCGAAGGCCGTGCGTAAGGATTGCTCGCGCGCCAGCGCCTGACGATAGCGCGTCTCAAGATTGATCTTGACGTTGGAGACGGCGCGCGCCCGCTCCTGCTCGATCTGCTTTTCAAGGACGGCGATCTGCTGGCTGACTTCTTTGACTTCGGGCCATTCTTCCGTCACTTCCACAAGCAGTTGCGCGCGCTTCTGCCGCAGCTCGGCCAGCTTCGTCTCAAGATCGTTGATCTGTTTCTGACTCTCGGCGGCCTGCGCCTCGGCAGCGCCGGGCAGGAGCGCCGCGCGATAAGCGGCCTCAGCCGCCTTGCGCTCGTTCTCGGCCTCAAGCAGTTGACGATTGAGCCCGGCAAGGCGTTCGACGACCGTATTCTGGCTGGCATCCAGAGAGAGAATCTGATTATTGCGCGCGTAGTTGACGAGCCGCTCTTCGCCCGTGCGGATCTGCGCCTGTAATTCAGCGATACGTCGCTGCAGGAAATCGCCCGTCGTCGTATTGGTCTCGGTCTTCATCTCCAGATTCGAGAGCAGGAAAGTATCGGCGATGGCGTTGACGACCTTGGCGGCAATCTGCGGGTCTGCGTGTCTGAAGCGTATGTCGATCAGGCGCGTCTCCGTCACTTTCAAACGGTTGTCCTTGACGGGCTCGATCTCAAGCCCGCCCTGAAGGGCCTCGACGTGGGGCGCAAGCTGCGTCGCCTCGATCAGGTCATCCTGCTGCGTGGGGGGCGCAAGGGTAATCTTCAATGCTTCCGTGCCGGTCGGCTTCTCCGCCTCGCTCCTCTTCCCTTTACCGAACCCAAACGTCTGCCAGATGTTCTGCCAGAAGGTGCGCCTTGGCTGCGGGTGCAGGAAAGCCTGATTATGCTCAAGGTCGAGCGCCTTGACGACGCGCCGCAGTAGTCCACTGCTGGAAAGAATCTGTAGCTGGGTGCTGAAGTAGGTCGGGTCGTTGAAGGTGAGGACATCCGTTTTTGAAGGAGTGACCGCCGGATTGGCGCGCTCGGCATCAACCTGCACGCGGGCGTATGCTTCGTAGGAGTCCGGCTGCCGCGCCATATAAACGGCCATCGCCAGCGTGATCGTCATCGTCAGGAGGACGATCAACCAGAGACGCTTACGCACCGCGCGCCAGTAGTTACGAAGTCCCAATTCTTCGTCAATACTGATTTCGCCGCCGTAGCCGTTGGATGTTGTGGCGGGCGGGGCGGGTGTGACGATCTCCACGGGCGCGAGGGGTCGCATCTTAAGAGAAGGCCTGGTCAGTTCCTGCGATTCTTTCATCGTGACACCTGAACTTTCGGCATGAACGCATCCACAGCGGCGGGCACAGTTGCTCGGGCCAGCCTTGTGGACTTCTGCGGCAGCGACAGAAAAACTTTAAGGGATAACTCGTACCGGAATCTGCGTGACCGACGGGACGATAGCGCCGATCAGGCTGCGTAGAAGTCTTTTCCCGCTCGACGCGGGCACATCCACGATGTCGTTCGCCAGCAGGACGACATCTTCGGCCTGCCGTTTGTCAATGGCCTTGAGGTCAACGTAAATCTCCGTCTTGGCCGTACTGCCCGGCAGCTGCCGAACAATACGCACGCGGTCGCTCTTCGTATCCGGCATCACGCCGCCCGCCATCGCAATCGCGCGCGAAACGGTGATCGGCTCTTTAAGAGCGAAGGCCGAGGGCTTCAGGACGTTGCCGACAACGTATATCTGCTCTGCGTCGGGCAGCGTGATAACATCCCCCGCCTGCACGTAGGGGTTCGCGTTCTCAGCGCCCCGCAACGTCTCGACCAGCGCGTAGGAGCTGAGTCCTTCCGCCAGATCGTCCGCAGCGCTCGCGTTGCCGCACAGGGGAGCGGTCGAGGCATGCACGACCTGTATATTCCTCCCTGCGCGCTCAGCCGGGCCGCCCGCAAAGGTCAGCAGTTCGAGCAGGCGGACGCGGCGTTGAAGCTGGAAGCGACCGGGAGTGTTGACGGCTCCGATGACGGCGACCGGCTGCGAATTGTACTCCTTAATGAAAACATCGACCTGCGGATTCTTCAGATACTTCAGATAACCGGCGGCGATCTCCGCGGCCAGCTCGCTCTCGGTGCGGCAGGCGGCCTGAATCTCTCTTTCAAAAAAGGGCATGCGAATCATTCCGCGCCCGTCGACGCGTATGGCGTCGCGCGAGAGTTGCGGGCGGTTCAGAATGCGTATGTCTAGCAGGTCGCCAGCGCCTATGCGATAACGGTCGTCCGGCCCGGCTGTATTAGAAGATGTGGAAAGCGCCTGTGACGAAGAAGTTTGTAAGGCCACACCGCTCTTCAAAGCCTGTTGAGCCACAGCCACGCGCGGAAGGATGAGCAGTAGCAGTGTCAGGAGGGCACACGCGCAGAAGAGTAAGCGCGCCGTAGCGGCGAGACACGCCTCCGGCGAAAATCCCTTGCGATTGTTCATGGCCCGATACTCCTTCATCTTCGCACCTGATTCTTCGTTTAGGTACACCTCCGCCCCCTGCCTTTTTGCCCGCCACTGTCTGAAAGACAACTCAGATGTGGCGGCTCATGCCGAAACCCTTGTAGGGAAGCCTCGTGCGAGGCGAGCGGAAATTCTTTATAGAGAAACAGTTAATCAATAAGATTTCCCAAGATTAAGCTTCAGGTGCGGGTAATACGGCGACAACTTGACGCACAGGGGCGGCGATAAAGGTTGCGGCAATTTGCTTAAACCAGAGCTGTATCGGCCCTGAGGATATCGCTACCCTGTGCTTTAGTATTTCAGAGTATGTAAGAGAATTGACGGAGAGAGACGCTTCTGTTCCTTACCCTGAAAAGCCTTGGAATTACCAACCGGTCAATATATTGCCCCTACAGCGCGTGAGGAGTCGGAATAGGTTAGATTGCCGACTCGACGAGATGTTTGGGAACAGCATCATAATGATAACCCGACCAGATAGCAAGATTTTGTACGATAACCGACATAAGCCAATCGAAATGGATTACGCCGGCATCATCTTCACTCCTTAACCCTTCTGAAAACTTAAATTATAGAATGCACAGAAGCCCGGAATAGTCAGTCAAAATACTGACAAATGGCATTAATATGCCTACTCTAGACCATGTTCCTTTAGCTGCCCCCGATTTTCGAGGCCGAACCAGACCCTCTGACCAAGTAAGACCAGCTAGTAAGAGCTACTATTTCTCAAACAGCGGAGTCATCAAATCAGACTACATATTACTATGTATTAGCTCTTCATCGCGCCACCCTATAGGAAAGCCATCTCATCTGTTTTTGAAGATAGCGCCGACCTTCAAGACCGGCGGCAAAAAGATTTGATATTTTACTACGCCAACTTTATGCCAAGTCAGGACTTGACACCCGCATCAATAAGACGTGGCATAATTCATCTATATTTATTCAGAATTACTATAGGGGGTTGCTTTTGCGTCGTCTAATATTGAAGTTATCAGCGGTTCTCGCCTCTACGCTGTTTGCGCTCATCTTGCTCGAAGCTGCGTTGCGGGGCTACTACCACATGAAGGGCCTGGACATCAACACGCTCAAGCCTGCGTCGGCCCTGTATCCGGGGGTCGAAGAGCAGCGCAGGTTCTTCACCTCGCACCCCTTCCTGCCTTTCGCTCAGCGGACCGGTGATCGGGGCTCGATTAAGTACTACTCGCCCGAGACGAAGCGCGTATACGATTACGACTACTCACTCAACTCGCTCGGATTTCGGACGCCCGAGCGCCCCTTCGAGAAACCCGCTGATGTCAAAAGGATCGTCGTCCTTGGCGGTTCAACCACCGTGGACGGTTTTACTGACTCCGCAACCTGGCCCGCGCGGCTGGAAGCGAGGCTGAACGAGTTATACGCGGTCAATGGCGTAAGGGTCGAAGTTATTAACCTCGGCGTCAGTGGGGCGGCAAGTCCGACTAGCCTGATTAACCTTGAATTTGTCGGCTTAGAGTTTCACCCCGACCTCGTCATCTCTTATGATGGCGTAAACGATACGATGCTTGTCGGGTTCGAGGGCATGGCGCCGGATTACCGGAACGCCTACAGAAACCTTGACGACAGGTACAGATCATGGCAGTCCTATCTGCCCCGCTGGGCCTTCCGCTCATATCTGGTAACGCGTCTCTCTTACGGCTTGGATACGAGAGGGGGAGGCTCAGATTTGTTGGCGCGCGTGCTGACTACCGATAGGCTCAAGCCGTCCGCAGACATTCTGGCAGGTATGCATCTATTCGAGCGCAACTTGAAGCTACAGCGCACGCTGTCGAACGGCTACGGGGCCAAGTATCTGGCCGCGACTGCGCACTGGGTAGCGCCCGACAGGAAAGTCGCCGCGATGAACGACGAACTGAGGCGACTCTTCGCACGTGAGGGAATAGACTACGTCGATCTCGACGCCCTGCTCCCGCACGATGACTGGTCTTTACACATTGACAAGGTGCACTGGACACGCGAGGGCGCAGAGCGGGTGGCCGAGGAGATGCAGAAGAAGATTGTTGCGGGAAACCTCTTGGACATACGGTAGTTGTTCGGATATCGGTTACACCCCGCAGCGTGCTTAGGCACTTGCGACGCCGCTACCTGACTGCGGTCTGCACCCGAGCGCGGAAACGGAGATTATTAAAATCCAGCGCAGTCACGGCGGAGTGGTGATGCGCGGTATTAGTCGCCTGTTTATTACATGAGGTCAATGCTCGATAAAAATAGCGACATAAGCGGGAAGCGGGAAGCGGGCTTGAGGATGCGCGGGCGGAGGCTGCTCATATCGGTTTCAGTCTTCATCCTGGCGCTTCTCTTCTCCGTGGCCGCGGACCGTGTCGTCGGGGCTTTACTCTACCGGGATGTCGCAGGCGAGGGACTAGTATTCCCTCCCTTGACGGAGTTCAGGCTTCAGTCGGCAGAGTTTGACTGCGAAGTGAACATCAACGCCCTCGGATTCCGCGACCGGGAGTTCGGCCAGAAGCCGGAAGGAAGAATCAGAATTCTCGCCGTCGGCGACTCATTCACCTACGGGTGGGGCGTTGAGGCGAATCAGTCATGGCCCAAGGTTCTTGAAGCCCGCCTCCGGCAGCTGGGGCATGACGTTGAGGTAGCCAATCTCGGAAAGCCGGGAGCGTCCCCGGCAGGGTACGCGGCTATCATGGGCAAGGCGATGCCCGTCCTCAAACCCGACCTCGTGATCGTTGGTATTCTGCAAGGCGAGGACTTGGCACAGACCAGACTGGAGGCCTCTATCAACTCTTCCGCCAGATTACCTGACGGGCGGCAGCCTGCGGCGATCATGCGGTTGGGACTCCGCGAGCGGGTTGGTAACGTCGGACGCCTAATGTACCCTAACCTCCTGCGCCTAATGGGAAAGCTTCATCACGCCCAGCCGTCGCTTTCCCGCCACTGGAAGAGTGAGGCACAAGCTATCGTCGAAATGCTCACCCCGCAGGAGCAGGCACGCTTTGACGGCCTCGACGCGCAGGTAAAGCGGGCCTTCCTAAACGGCGAGTTGAACCCTTCCTTGATACAGACATCAATGAAGCTGCCGCGCTATTTCCTCGACACCTTCCGCGCCGACAAGCCGGAGATACAGTCACTAATCTCGACGGTCGCCGGGAGTCTCGCAGACATTAAGAGGATGGCGGGGCGGTACGGCTGCGAAGTGATAGTGGTCTCAGTCCCGCTTAAGGTGTACGCCAGTCGTGAGGAGCTGGAAAGTTGTCGGCGGCTCGGGTTCGAGCTAATCCCGGAGATGGCGGAGAGTGATTCACCTGACAGAGCCATTGAGGCCGCCTGTCGCATGGCCGGGGTTCAATTCATCAACGTAACGGAGGAATTCCGCAAAGCGGCTAACGGCACACATCTATTTTATGAGATGGACGGCCACTTCAACCCGGCGGGCCATCGGGTCTTCGCTGAACTTTTCACGCCCCGGCTACTTCAGCAATGGCATGATGCAAACTGAGCCGTGCGGTTGCCCTGTGAGTCGGAACGCACCCTATGACACACGTGTCCAGACGTGCAAATCCTCAAAACAATGAGACCGGCTTTTTGCAAAAACCAACATTACCGACCCTATTGTAGAAGTGAATGAATGAGCGGAAATGATCTTGATGTGTGCATCCGGCGCGGGCTTGAGTTTCTACGGCGCAGCCAGTTGCCGTCGGGCGAGTTCAAGGTCTTCATGTCACCCGACCTTAGCCTAGAGCGCGACTGCGTCTTCGACAGCTCGCCCTTCCCCACGGCGCTCATCGCCTACGCGCTCGGCTTCGCAGACACGACAGCCGTCGGCGACATTCTGGACAAGGCGTTGCAGTTCCTCCTTGCTGAGATGGAAGGGCCGGGGCTCTGGCGTTATTGGACGAAGCGGCATCAGTCGCATTCGACCATCCCGCCCGATCTGGACGACACCGCCTGCGCCTCCTACGTGCTGCGCCGTCACCACATTCCCTTCCCGCCAAACCTCAAGCTGATCTTTGCGAACCGCACGCCGGAGGGGATTTTCTATACGTGGCTGACGGCGCGCTGGCCGCTACCTTATCTGCCTGCCTACTGGCGCGTGGTCTTGAGCCAGTGGCGACATCCTTTAAAGCTTTACTATTTTTGGAAGTTGTTAGAGCCGACCAGGCACGACGTTGATGGCGTCGTCAACGCTAATGTCCTCTTCTACGTGGGCGAAGTTCAGGAGACGCGGCCCGTGATATGTTACCTGATGGACATCCTGCGGCGGGGCGAAGAGGATCGTTGTGACGGGTGGTACGCGAACCGCTTCATGTTCTACTACGCCGTCTCGCGCAACTTCCACTCAGGCGTCTCGGCTTTTAGTGAAGTCCGCGACGAGTCAGTGGATAGAATCGTGTGGGCCGCAAAGCCGGACGGGTCAATCGGCGACAGCATCCTTAACACCGCGCTTGCCGCCTGCTCACTGCTCTACTGGCGGAGTTCGCCGCCCGAGTTGGAGCGGGCCGTCCTTTTCCTGCTGGCCGGACAGCATGCGGACGGTTCATGGCCGCGCGCGGCGCTCTACTACAGCGGGCCGAAGAAGCTCTACGGCTGGGGCTCTGAGGAGTTGGTCACGGGCTTCTGCCTGGAGGCCCTTCTGCACTATCGCCTGAGATGTGCGTGAATTTCCGGCGGGAAGGCTTAAACTGCTCTCAGTATGGCTCAAAATTTAATCACCCCGCGATCCGCCTGATAATAAGCTCGAAGCCAACTATGAAAACCTTCATGTCTTTCACTGACTGAAGCGCGCGCCTCGGGAAAAGCAGCAGGTGGGGAGCTATCATAAGCGCGTCAAGGGGGTATAGCCCTGAGGACGAGAGCAGGATAGCCAGAGGGAAAAAGACTTCGTAGTATTCCTGCATCACGATCTGGTATCTGGACTTTGGCACTACGACGACGAGATTTACACCCCAAAGTCGTTTCCGCAGGAATATAAGCAGCGCGTAATAGCAGAGAAGAGCGCCGGCGAGGCGGCTGCCTGAATGCCAGAGCATGAAGCTAAAAGCTGCCACCTCTGCCGGGAGGATGATGAAGTTGCCGACCCTGCCGAGCCATGCTAATTTATGCAGACGTGCAAAAGTACCAAGGCCGATCTTCTCGTCGTTGTTGAGGTCGCTAAGCTGGTGCCACAGGATGCCGCGTATGCCGAAGCTCAACGACCATACAGCGACCGAAGCGAACCAGACCGTATCCAACGTCACCACGCTTTGGCGGTAGACGAGGGCAACAGCCAGAAGGGTGGGAAACAGGTGAGCCCCGGAAGCATCCGCCAGCAACCCTAAGACACCCCGTGTTTTCAGCCTGAACGGCGGCAGCGAGTAGAGCGTGAAGACGACCCACGACGCCAGGTAGAGCGACAACAGCAGTGGGTCACCGCGCCAGTAAATTGCCACGGCGGCCCCCGGCAAAATGGTACACGCCAATGCCGCCGCGACGGATGCCCGCGACTTGCCGACAAGGCGATTCTCTTTACCGCTCGCCAGGTCGTCCTTCAGGTCTGTGAGGTCATTGATGACGCTGACGTAGGAGGCGCACGCGGTCAGGGCGACGAGCGCTAGTAGAAGTTGCGACCACAGGGAGATGATCGAAAGTCTTAAAAGGAAGGCGGTCGCGTAGGCAGTAGCCAGGATCGGAGATAGCTTGTACTCCCACCACTCAGCGGCCCGCGCCATTCGGGATATTTCGTGTCCCCATCGTCTGGCAGAGTAAGGATTTTTAATGACGCGCGATTCCAAGAACAGACACCTAAGTATTCGCAGTGATTACTCCGTGCTAAACGACGTATGAGAAGTGGCCCTCGCATCAAATCTCTGCCCCTCTTCACTATAGTCAGCACCTGCCCGGAGTTTTGGGGTGGGAGCGAAGAGTTGTGGTCGGGGGCGGCCTGTGTACTGGCCGAGAAGGGTTACAGCTTATCCTGCTTCAAGACGGCGCTGGACGAGGCGCACCCCAGAATTCGGCGGCTTAAATCTTTATCCTGCTCGGTACGGAATCTGCGACGGCTCTCAGTCTCGCAGCGACTAACCACGCGCGCTCAACTGCTCTCGCTCGCATTACACCTGACTGCCCGCCGACCCGACATGGTAGTCATCTCGCAGGGTGACAACTATGACGGGCTGCACGTCGGCTATCTCTGCCGAAAACTCAGGATACCTTACACGCTGATAAGCCAGAAAGCCACTGACCATTTTTGGCCGACGGACAGATCGCGCCCATACCGGCGCGACATCTTCCAGCGGGCGGCACGGTGCTTTTTCGTCTCGGAACACAATTTGCGGCTGACCGAAGAGCAGATAGGTGTGACCTTAAAGAACGCGGAAGTCGTCAGGAATCCGTATCTGGTGTCCGCCGTTGGGCCACTCCCCTGGCCCAGTCGCGAAGACGAGTGCCTGCGCCTCGCCTGCGTCGCTCGCCTGTACGTGCTCGACAAGGGCCAGGACATCCTGCTGAGGGTGCTGGCGCGCGAGAAGTGGAAGAACCGTAAACTGCATGTCTCCTTCTTCGGGCAAGGCATTAATGCTGAGGCGCTTGCTGACCTGGCCGCCAGGCTCGGCCTTCGCAATGTATCCTTCGAGGGTCACACCCGTGATGTGCCGGGCATCTGGAAAAATCATCACGCGCTGATACTACCTTCACGCGCGGAGGGGTTGCCGCTCGCGCTGGTCGAGGCGATGATGTGCGGGCGGCCTGCCATCGTCACCAAGGTTGGGGGAAATGCTGAGGTCGTTGATGACCACGTGACCGGTTTTCTGGCCGACCCGTCCGAAGACCCTCTGGACGCTGCGTTGGAGGAGGCATGGGCACGCAAGGGAGAGTTGAGCGAGATGGGCGGGCGAGCGGCAATCAGGATTCGGGAACTGGTTTCACCTCATCCGGCTGAGGACTTTGCTAACAGGCTTATAGAGATTGTCTGTGCGCTCGCGGAAGCAAAATCCGGGCGCGCCGCGGCGCAACCAACCTCCGACCCGGCGCTAGTCAGCGAGCCAATGCCCTCCCGACCCGAGGTGATGGTAACGGATCAGAAACTGCGTGGGACGAGGTAATGGCCTGAGCTGTGGGAACGAAGCGCAGATGATTAAAGGATTAGTGTCGGTCATCATTCCCCCCCCTACAACCGCGCCGCCTACGTCCTGGATGCCATCCGCAGCGCGAGGGCACAGACCTATCCGTGAAAGCAGATCATCGTCGTTGATGACGGGTCAGAGCGTAATCTCTCTTCCCGACCAGATCGTCTCCCAGAGAGCGCTGGCGCACTGTACTGACCAGAGAGCCTGAACCTCCTCGTCAGATATCGCTTTCACACTTTCAGTCTGATACGGCTTCGGGGCTTTTGGGCGCGCGAGCCGTGCGGGATTCCCCCGAATGTGCTGACCTATCTCCGTGTCACGAATCGCCCAAGAGTAGAAGGAAGAAACCTGCCTTTTTATACCATATTCTGATGGATACACAACTGACGAGTTTGTGTAGTCATCATTTGAAGGCAAAGGATTTTTACTTTTTCTATGTGTACTATTCGCTACTGTGAAACATCATCTTGATCAGGAGCCGTGACGAGACATTGAGAGCTACTTACCATCGCCGACGTAAAGCTGATCCACTTGCATCGCCTGAGTCTGTACGGGCTGTCATTAATCAACTCCGCACTGCTCTGCCTGACATTATCCCCCAACAAGACAAAGATTTGGTGAGGATGCTTCGCGCCCCGCGCCACATCCATCGGTATTCAGCGTCTGATACAAAGCGTGGTTGGCCTAGCCGTTGGAAGCGTGAAGACCTGCTCAAAATCTCTGCCCGACTTACTGACATCCTGGAGCGTGAAACATCCTCTCCCATCTCGCTGGCGAGTTTCGTTAATCACTATCTCAGATTGCTTCTAAATGCATATAAATAGTCAGCTTGCGCTCCAGTTACACTTTTCCTTAGCTTATCCCTTGTTTAGTAATAGTTCTGAAGATTTACACTTGTGCGATGAGTACTCCCGAAATTACGGGACATAACTAAATGCAATAGAGATCCCTCAGGATATTTAAATTTGGTATTTCAAGTGATTGGAAAGAGTTTTCAGGTGAAAATAAAGGTTTGTTTTTAAGTTTTAGCGAAAATAAGTCTTGAGATCATAGGAGAGACATGATAAAAGTCGTTACTTATGAAGCGTAGAATAAGCCCATTCTCAATCTCTCCCAATCCTATAACCCTATACCTTACGCCAGCTTTGGAAGCCGCGGCCTACCGCATTAATTATACGGTAGAACACAGGCAGGGTCTGACAGCCATTCTGGGAGAGGTGGGCACGGGCAAAAGCTCGATCATAAGGCGCTCGCATGCAGAATTCGACGCCATGCCCGATGTAGTTTCCGTTTTGATTCCCTCCCCTACATTTAAAACCGAGTACGCGATGATACAGGGCATTGCACAGCTTTTCGGATTGCCCGCGAGGAAAGGCACGCAACAGCATTTGAGGGAGATCGAAACATGGCTCGGCGAGCAGTTTATAGCCGATAAAGTTGTGGTCTTATTTATAGATGAAGCCCAAAAACTAGACTACAAAATGCTGGAAATCGTTAGGGCACTCCTGAATTTCGAGACCGATGAGGCCAAGCTTATTCAGATCATTTTAGCCGGACAGCTGGAATTGAGAGACCGGCTCATCAGCGAGAAACAGAAGCCCTTATATACACGGCTCACCATGCCGACCGTTTTGGCCCCCCTTTCTCCCTCCGAAGTGGAAGAGGTGATAGCCTTCCGCTGCAAACATGCCAAGATCAACAACCCCTTCCCTTCTGATTCGTCGCGTCAAATTTATGACCTCTCCGGCGGAATTCCAAGGGAAGTCCTGAGACTCTGCACCGTAGCTTACGAGATGGCACAGATCGCAAAGATGTCCAGCGTGCATCCCGATCTAATTGACTCAGCTTTCAGAGAATTACAGCTGAGAGACGGAGCTGGCGATGAGTAGTGAACCGAAGAATATTATGACCATGGCCGAGCTGCTGCGTGCCGCCAAACTGAAAAAGGAGCAAGAGGAGCAGGAATTTGCTATACCGCCTCCTACTATAGTGCCAGACACTATACCAAACGACACTATACCGGACAACACTATAGTATCTTCTACTATACCAAACGACACTATACCGCGTCCCACTATACCTAAACCCACTATACCGCGTCCCACCATAGTAAGAAAGGTCAGGTCAAAGCCTGCCAAATCATCTGTCCCCGTAACGCCTGCGCCGGAGATTGAGCAGCGCGGCGTCTTTGTTGATTCTTCCAAGGGATACTTTCAGTACTTGAATGATCTGTCAGACCGGGTGATTCCGGAACTCGAACTGAAACCCTTCGAGCAAGTGGTATTGAACCGTCTCTACAGGCTTTCGCGCGGCTGGAAATCGGAAGAGTGCACGGTGGGCCTCGGGGCTCTTGCCAATCAATGTGTGATGTCCAGAAGCAGCGTGCAAAAGAGCATTGTGATCTTAGTGGAAAAAGGACTGATTGAAGATTTAGGGGAAGACAAAAGGGGCGGCCAGGAGGGAAAGCGATACAGAGTTTTACCGGGAATGACTATACCGTCTCCCACTATACCGGCTGGCACTATAGTGGGAGACGAGAGCACTATAGTGCCACACACCACAGTGGTGCGTGGCACTATAGTGCCACGCACCACCATTAAAGATAATAATAAGGAATTTAAAGACACACACACAAACACACCGGGTGTGGGTGTGGGTTCCAGATTCACGATTGAAGAATGCCGTCAGTACGCGAAGCACCTACAATCCACAGGGCAGGGCATCAACAACCCCGGGGGCTACGCGACGACGATTCATCGCACGGGCGAGGCGGACATGTTGATTGAAAGCTTCCTGTACCCTGAAGCTGGCGATCCGTCCACGAATCCGGACACCAGCCGATGCCCCGATTGTAACGGCACAGGGTTTTACTATCCCGAAGGGGTAGAGGGGGGGGTGGCTAGATGTAGGCACGAGCGACTCGGAGAAGAAGAAGGGAAGTGATCGGTGGTTACGCGACGAAACCCTTGAGGTTTTTCTGTTTCGTAATCGCCTGTGCAAGGCTCACAAAGCGCTCTCTTTCTCCTGAAGCATAAGGCCGGTTAACCCAGCTTTGCGATTATCCTCAAGGGCCGTAGTTTCGACGGGCGTAGTCAGTTTCAATTCGCGCATGTGGACGTTACGGACGAAGCCGAGCAGCCTTTATCCAGTCCCGGTTTGGAAAATCTGCTGCGCCGCGGCGAGCCGAAGGGGCGCTGGGCTTTGCGGGCTTCGGCCTGTTCGTGCCTCCGTTCTCCTTTAACGTGGGAGTGGGCTGGGGCAGATCGCCGCGACGGCGATAGTTTTGCCGCTCTTATGGTGGCTCGGCAGGTTGGCAGCTTACGAGCGCTACGGCAGACAGGGAATCTCCGCTACAGTGGCCGTTATTGGCGCATACTGGCTCGTAGAGAGGATTTTCTTCCCTTGACCGAGTGTCGGGCTACGCCGGGCGTAACAACGGCTGTCGGCGGCCTCACGATCGCAAAGCAGCCGCTCCGGCTGGGTGGCCGACGCAGCCAGTCCGAACGGCAAAGCCAACTTCGGCTTTAACGTCAAGGCGGGCAGGAAGGGCGAGCAGGTGAAGGGCAACCTGACTTTCATCTTCCATGGCGCTGACGGCTTTAGCTACATTGGCAGGAGCAACACCTGGCGGAGCGGCTATCTGCAATTCGCAGCCGAGCCGTGCGGTCGTCAAGGCGTTCGGCTACGAGGCGACACAAAATGAGGCAGGGCGAGCTTGATCGGGCTCGCGCTGCCTCTTTTTCAGCTTCCAAATCGGTTGTGCCTCAAACTTTTCTGCGAGGTCTGGAAGGCCGGTGCAGTTTCAGCCAGCCGATCATCAGCATCAGCAGGCCCAGCCCGCAGAGGGCCGTGAGCGTCCTTAAACTGACAAGCCTCAACGAGCTGATCGCAGAAGGCTCCTTCGGCTCAGAGTATGTTTGAGGCGCGATGATGGAGGCCATGCTGTTCGGAGGACACGGGGCACAGGGCACAGTATGTGGCCTGTCTGTGACGGTGAAAAACTTTCCCCGTCCCCCTTCCGTGCGAAACATACGCGTGATCTCTTCCAGGGTGAAAGGGCGTGCGCCGCGTCGCCCGAAGACGGCGATCTGGTTGCCGCTCTCGTCCGCCGCGCGGTCACGATCCAGCGCTTTGGAGATGGAGAGCGCATCACCTTTGGTCTTGAAGGTGGCGATCAGCGTGGGCTGCGGCCTCGGGCTAAAGCCCGCGTAGGTCGGCATGGTCTCCGGCGAGGTTAGTTGAAGGATGCGCAAGCCGTTGTGCCCGTCGGCGACGTAGGCGAAGAGGCTCGCGTTGGTCATGGCGATCTTGACCTGATGCGCGTCGTCGAGAGCGCCCCCGGCATTAAAGGTCTGATCGAGGCGCGGCTTTTCCGGCTGCTCGACATCGATGATCGCCAACCCCTCACTTCCGTTGGCGACGTAAGCGTAGGTGCGCGCCACGTAGACATCGCGCGCATCGTTTAGACGCACGTGCGCCCCGTCAACCAAGCGCGCCTGCTCAGGCATCGTCAGGTCAATCACCTTCAGGCCTTCTTCATCCACGACGAAGCCGTATCTGAACTGGACGGCGACGGCACGCGGGCGCACGAGCGCAGGCGCTCCTATCTGCCCAACGATCCGCGGGTGGAGCGGGTCGTTGATGTTGATAATGGCAAGCCCGCGCTCTGTGGTGACGTAAGCGTACGTGCCGGCGATGGTGATGTTGGTCGCGCCCTCAAGCGCCCCTTCGGGATTGAAGGTCAGAGCGCGCTTGAGAAAATTGTTCAGCGGGTCGCCGTCGAGCAGCGTGGCAGCGTTGACGAGGATTAAGCCTTCGTACTTGTCCACGACGTAAAGGTAAGCGTAGAGCGGGTGGATCGGCTGTTCCTCGTTGAGCAGTTTGTCGGTCGAGGCGCTGACCTGTTCGGGCGCGATCATTCCTCCTTCGGTCGAGAGACGCCAGCGCGCCGGGTCAACGGCGAGCGTCGTCGGCGCGGCGACGGCGGTCGCGTATTTCGTCCTGACGTAGAACTTCTGGCCGAAGCTTGAGACGGGCGCGGTCGTGATACGCTCCGAAAATCCCTTCTGATCTATCTGCGCCACGTCGTAGACGCGCAACCCTCCTTCGCCCGCCGCGACGTACGCATACTCGCCGCGAAGCTGTACCTGCAAGACGCGCGGATTCCCGGCGTGCTCGTAAGAAGTCTTCAGCTCGCGCCCCTCGCGCACGAACCTTTCATAGTTGTCCGGGTAAGCGATTCTTTGCAGCGTGCTTCCCACGACAGCCTGCGGCTCAGTCTGCTCCGTGACGACCACCGCTTCGAGGGCATCACCGGCGGCGACGTAAGCGTAACGACCCATGAAGTTGACGAAGTTGGTTCCCTGTAGCAGGAGCTGGGCCATCCATGCGTTGTTATCGTTCCGCTGGGAGACGTGGCAATCGCTGCACCCTTTGGTCTCCGCGGAGCGAACGGTGTGCGGGACGTGCGTGTTGAAAGCCTGCCCGCTAAAGCCTTCGGCGGAGGTGGTCTGTTGCTGCGAGTAGATCCATTCGCGGTTCTGGTTCTGCGAGCTGACGAGGACGGCGGAAGATGAGCGAACGGGAGCGACCCTGTGGCTCGTCACAGTCCCGTCGCGCCCGAGCATAAAGATGTCGTCGCGCAAGACCTGAAAGTTATAGGTCGTGAAGTTGCGCGAGTCGCCGCCCTCGAAATGACGATTAGGCATCTTGCGGTTGGCCTGCATCGAGAGATGACAGCCGAAACAGCCTGTCATCCACGAGGAATGGCAGGCGAAGCAGTTCATCTGGCTATCGCGATGCGCGAGCGCCTTCTCGTCCGCCGGGACATCGCCCCACGTCTCGTTATCAGTGCGAATGGTCTTGGCGTAGCGAGACTTCTCGTTGTAATCACGGCTGCCGGGCGTGACGGTGTCCGCCGTCTGGGGAACGCGCCACCAGCGGCCCGGCACGACCATAGAGTTCTGAATAATGTCGCCCGCCTTGAGCTCGACCTCTTTGCCGCTCTCATCATTTTTCTTACGATCTTTCGGGATGCGTTGAAAGAGGGGAATGCGTGCGCCGTCGCGGTCGCGCACGCGCAGCCTCGTCAGGTCTTGCCCCGTGGCGGGCTCGTTCCTCTCCTTCCTTCTCGCGCCAGCCTGCCCGGTGATGAGCGGCGCGGCAGGCCCGGAGGTGAAGAGCGTGGCGCGCTCACGAATTGAGCCGTGACAATCAACGCAGCCGATCTCTATGGCGGCGCGCGGCTCGTTATAGAGATTACCGTCGCCGTGCGCGTCCTGACGGAAATGGCAATCGACGCAGTGCATGCCGCGCTCAAGATGAATGTCGTTGAGGTGAACTGCCTTTTTGAATCTGTCCGGGTCGTCGGGCGAGACGGTGTCGCCTTGAGCGTCTAGCAAATCGCCCTTGCGATTCTTTTTCCAGACGGCGCGAAAGAGCCAGCCGTGGCCGTGGAAATCCGCGAAGCGCGTGCGCGCGAGCTGGTTGTTGAATTCGGGCGTGCCGGTGCGTGCGAGGAAGTCCGGGTCTGACCAGCGCCCGCGCAGGCTCGCCGCTTCAGGATTACGATTGAGCTTCTGTTGCTCCTCGTCCTGCGACGGCGTGTGCTGCTTTGAAGGGTACATCGCCGCGCCGTCCGTCTCGTTATCCCACCACGTCAGGCCGAGAAAGGAGGCGACCATGTTTGTGCCGGGGTGCATGTGGCAGACCATGCATTGCGAGGTGGGAATCTGCGAGGTGAACTGGTGCTTGATGGGATGACCCGGCTCGTCGCGCCGGATGTTCGTATCGGCTGTCTGCGAGCGCCCGTCGTTGCCGGCACTTGCGTAAAACTCCGAATGCACAGGGTTGCGGTCATTGGCGTAGACGACGTGGCAGGCCGTGCAGCCCGACGAGCGATAATCGCCCGGGTGATCGTTCGTGCCGAGGAAGTTCAGGGTCGGGTCCATGAGGCGCGTCTTCTGCAAGCCCAGATAGACGGGATCGGTGCGATTGTTCGTGCCCAGACCGCGCGGGCTCAAGCCCTTGTCGGGTTTGCCCGGCTCCTCTTCACGGTCCGGCAGTCCGACTTCGAGCCGTCTGCGCCCGCCCCTCTCGAAGACGCGCAGGATGTTCCCCGGCTGCGAGATCTCCCAGCGCGGAATCGGTTCCAGCATTGAGAGTATGCCTTTGAGCCGCATCTCTGCGCGCGTGGGCGGAGGATGTTGAATCAATCGCTGCGGCGTGCCAGCCGCCGTGTAGCTTTCGCCGAAGCGCGCGTCCTTAACGGGAAAGCCGCCGTTGTTATAGAGCGCCGCGCCCCACAGCATCGCGCCGTGGGCCATCATGCTGCGCGGCACGGCCCGTGTCTCAGTGCTGTGACACTCGGCGCAGGTTCTCTCCGCCACACGCAGATCGCCCGGATTGATGAAGCGCACGAACTCGAAGCTCTCTCGGGCGAGGAGCGTACTGGTTCTCTCGGGATTAGCGCCGGTCCTGTGCCCGTCTCGCTTCCACTCATCGGGAAAGCGTGGACGCACGTGCGCCTCTTCTTTCACAGTCGCCGCAGGATTCCCGCCATGACACGCCGTGCAGCTCAGACCCTGTGCATCCCTGCCGTCCTTCAACGTATCGAGCGAGCCCGTTGGCCCATACTTGTGCATCGGCTCGATCTTCGAGTGACAGGCGAGGCATCCCTCCAACTTTTCAGCCGGGCTCGCCGTGGGCGTTTGTGCAGGTGAGGCCGTCGCGCTTTCGACAGCATGCATTTCATTCTCGCCCGTGGCGGACGAGCGCGCACCGCTCAATCCGATCAGGGCGATGAAGGCGATCGTCGTGAAAAGGATGCTGAGCTTGATGCGATCAGTCGTGCTTTGCCTGTGCATGACTTTCTAAGCTGGCGGCGATTAAGCTTGCCGTCTCAGAAGACCAGTTTCAACTGCACGAAAAGTGAAAAGAGTGGTTTGCTCGGGTTGATGATAACACCATCGGGCGTGCAAAAATCGCTGAGGTTCGGCGGGCAGTTGCGCGTGCCGTCTGTGTAGATGTCGCGGAAACCGCGGCCCGGCCTGAGCAGCGCCGCGCCGAACGTCAGCGTTAGATTGTTGATGAGCAAAGGGCGATAGGCGACACCAAGGCTGTAGTCGTAACCTATCTCCTTGCGTATGCGATTCTGAAAGAGAACGTATTCGAGCGACTCCGTGCGATGAAAGCGGAGGTAGTTGAGGTTGAAGACGGCCTTGATGCGCTGCGTTATCTCGGCATCGACGCCCGCGTTGTAGATGAAGATGCCGGGATTGACGAAGTTGGCCTGACCCTGAAGCTTGCTGCTGCGTAAAGTTGGAAGGATGCTGTTGGTTTGAACCAGCCCGACGCCTGTCTGCGTCAGTCGTATGCCCTGCCGATTCCAGAAAGAGAACTGGCCGCCGACGAAATTCGGGTCATCGAGAATCGCGTCGAAGCCCGTCGCCTTCGCGTCGGTCGCGTTGCGATCACCCGACGCCCAGAAGAACGAGCCGCGAAAGCGCAGGTAGTCTTTATCGACAGAGCCTTCGACCGCCGCCATGTGCGATTTGACGCGCACGCTGCGGCCCGCAATCGGATTGCGATCATCGCGCCCGAAGGCGTAGTAGTAGGAATGCGTCAGGTTAAGGCGGCCCAAGTGGCCGTCGCCGCTTAAGCCCAGGTAGCCGACCTTGATCGAGTGCGGGCGCACATCTCCGATGAGAGCGGGACGCACCAGAAAACCGTTGCGGTCGAACTTGAGGCTGCGCCGGTCGTCGTTGTAGTGCAGGCTGGCCTGAATCGTGTAACCCTTCCTGAGAAAATCCTGCCGAAAGATATTCGCCACGTAGACATTCTGGTGGCGCGTGTCGAAGCGATTGAGCCCGCTGTTGGTATCCTTCTCAAGCATGGAGAAGTAGGCGAGGTTGAACTGGTAGCGATTGTTGCTGAAGCCGCCGAAGAGGCGCGCGCCGAGGTTGTTGTCCGAGAAGATGAAGCCGCGAAAGTCTGAGACGAAGGGCTGGATGCCTGCGCGCAGCGAGACGAAATCATAGTTGGAGTTTGTATCCGCGAGCTTGATTTCGCCGAAGGCTTCCTCAAGAGAGAAGTGCGTGTCCGTGCGATTCGTGCCGCGCCGCACGTCTATGTTGACGACGCCGGTCTCGCGCGCGTTGAGATAATTGGGCAGGCTCAGGGCGGGGGAAATCTTGATGGCCCAATCGCGCGGCTTAAAGACAGTATCGCCATGAAACATCTCGAAGGTGAATTGCAGGGTCTCGCTCGCGGCGAGTGCTTCGGGTTGACCGAAGAACTCTGCGCTGCCGGGTTGATGGGTGCTCACGCCGGAGGGCGTGGGCGTGCGCCGCAGCTCCGTGGCCGTCGTGCTCACGGCTGAGAGAATGATGAAAGTCTTATTGCCTATGACGGGATAGTCGCCCTTTAAGACGCTCTGATTATAAGGGTCATACCAGCGCCCTTTCTTGAAAGGGATGTCTCGCCCGCGCGCGCCTCTGTCGCCATAGCGGTCGTATTCCGGGAAGCCCATACGCCAGCGGTCACGCACTTCCTGCCTGTCGGTTGTCTCCTGCGGCCCGGTGCGAGCCACATCATCCGTAGCCTTCTGCCGTTCCACTTTAATATCGAGCGTTACGTCCCGGTCGCCTGCGACGATCACGTTTTCCAGCAGGTCGCCGCGCGCGATTGCGTAGTCGCCGTAGCTCTCGCTCTTTTCGAACTTCGCCACATACGGCGCGTCAACCCTAATGCTGTAAGCGCCCGGCTGTAACTGTAGCGAATATCTTCCATCCGCCTTTGTCGTGGCTCGCTCCGCGCGGCCCGTCACCTGATTTGTGGCAACGACGATCAACTGTTGGACGGGTGTGCCGGACGAATCGCGCACGATGCCGCTGATACGGCCACGCTTCTGTGCTGACGCGCAGACAGCAGAGGCTAAGAGCAGGCAGACGGTGATACCAATCCGCGCTGTTGATGAGAAACACACTGGTAAGCGAGGCATAAGCAGCCTACCTCAAGCGGGTCAGCTTCGGTCGGGGCCGTCCGGCAATACTCAGGCATCAATGATTGGGCCAACGTGTGATGGGCCATGCCACGACGCGGGTTGTAGCACATGAGATATGGCATCGCAACTTAAATATTTTTTTCATGACAGCATCTATTGACTGCCCGGCGATTAGTGATACATTGTGCGTGTCTGGATGGGCAGCCTCTCAAATAGCATTGCTTTCATTCTTCTCTTGTCATGGCGCGATCTCTTATCACAGGTCAAACACATGCCCGTCCGACATGCCTGCTGATCGTGCTTTGCATCCTCTGTGTCGCGCTTTGTCCTGTCGTCATTCCCGTCAGGAGGGTATCCGCAGAAGCCTCCGGGCCTATTCTGATCAGCGAAGAGACCTCGATGCGCGCCATCGCTCTCGATTCGGTGACGCGTCTGCGCGAGCCCTTTCCGCTCACGTCAACCATACAGTGGGGCACGGACAAGCGCACGCGCATAGTGCTTTTCGCCATGAACCTCTCCTTGCAGGCGGGTGAGACGGCAGGCGCAGTGACGGCGGAGGTCGAAGACGCCGCGCACCGCGTCTATCCTTTAACGGTCGAATACGTGGGCCAAATCCCGGAGCAGGGTTGGGCCAGCGCCGTGATCGTGCGACTGAACGACGAGCTGGGGGATGTCGGCGACGTTCTGGTGCGAATCACTTATCGCGGAGCGGCGAGCAATCGCGTGCGCGTCGGCATAGGCCATCTGGGCGGCGGCCCGCCGGATGACGCGGGCACAAAGCCCACGCCTGGTTCCATTGCGCCGTCGCCGCCCCCGCCGCAGAACCTGACGGCGGGCACACTGACCACGGACGAAGTGCGTACGCTGATCTCTCAAGCGGTCTCCGCGGCTGTCGAGCTTCAGCGCGCGGTGACGGTGGCCGTCACAGACCGCGAGGGCAACGTCCTCGGCGTCTTTCAGATGACGGGCGCACAACCCTCGACAGTGATTCGCAGCGTCGCCGCTCAGGGCCACGGGCTCGAAGGCATGAGCGTCTCGTCCGCTTTAGCTGCCGTCTCAAAAGCCGGCACGGGCGCTCTCTTCAGCACTGCGGGCAACGCGTTCACGACGCGCACCGCGGGTTTTATCATTCAGGAACATTTTCCGCCGGGCGTGAGCTTTCGCCCGAGCGGGCCGCTCTACGGCGTGCAGTTCTCTTCGCTGCCGTGCTCGGACATTAAAAAGCCCGGGCTGCCGCTCGGCCTCTCGGGCGACCCCGGCGGCCTGCCCGTCTATAAGAACGGCGCGAGCGTCGGCGGCATCGGCATAGAGGGCGACGGCACATACGGCGTAGACCGCGACCCAGCGGATTTCGATCAGCCCTTTGAAGAAGTGATCGCGGCCTCGGCTGTGCGCGGCTTCGAGCCCCCCGCCACGATTCGCGGCGATAATATCCTAGTGGACGGCATACGGCTTCCGTTCACGAACGTCGAGAACGCGCCGAGTCCCGCCTCGATTCCGTTCGCGAGTTTGCCGGGCACTGTTCCGCCGCCCTTTACCCTGACGGGCGCACAAACTTCGGCCTTCACGCCCGCGACCATCGGGGGCATCAGCGGGGAAGTGGACACACGTTTCTTTCCATTCACCGGCGGCTCTCTGCCGGCTGGGCCAAACGCGCTGACGGCTGCGGATGTCGAAAGAATCATCACGCAGGGCGCGCAGCAGGCGAGCATCACACGCGCCGCGATTCGCTACCCGCTCGGCAGCTCGGCGCGCGTCACGATTGCCGTGGTTGACGTGGCCGGACAAGTCCTCGGCGTCTTCCGCATCAATGATGCGCCGGTCTTCGGCTTTGATGTGTCGGTGCAGAAGGCTCGCACCGCCGCCTTCTTTTCAAAATCTAACGCCGCCGCGTTGCTGCGCGGCGCGGTCTTCGCTTCATACGCTGACCGTGCCGCCGCCGACGGCTTGCAACTCGACGGCTCAATCGCCTATAGCGGGCGCGCCGTAGGCTTTCTGCATCGCCCGTTCTTTCCCGACGGCATCAACGATACAGCCCCTGGGCCATTCAGCACGCCGCTCAACGAGTGGAGCGTCTTTAACGTCGGCCTACAGCTCGATCTGGTCAAAGCGGGCGTCCTCGCCGCTCTCGGCGGGTCGAACGTTCCATGCACGTCCGTTTCGGGGCTCGCCAACGGGATACAAATCTTTGCCGGAAGCGTGCCGCTCTACAAGAACGGCGTGCTGGTCGGCGCAATCGGCATCAGCGGCGACGGCATTGATCAGGACGATATCATCGCCGCCGCCGGGGCTAACGGTTACGCTCCGCCCGCAGGCATTCGCTCCGATCAGGTCTTAGTGCGAGGCGTGCGCCTGCCCTTCCTGAAATTCCCGCGCAGCCCGGAGAAGTAAAGGTCTGGCGAAAAAGAGAGGACTTGGAAACGAGGGTCGAAAGCTATTCTGGTCGAGGGTTTGCCGCTCTGTGGAGCGCTCTGGCTCTCGGCCTGCTCTGTGTCGCGAGCGGCGGGGCGCAATCGCCTGTGAGCGTGCCGCCAACACCCGCCGGCGTCGTCGTCAGGTTGAGAGTCAAGCCAAGGGTCGAGGGCAAAGAGCGTGGGCTGGCGCGCAAGCGCTTCTTTCTCATCAAGGGCAGCCTCGAAGAGAATCAGGCTCTCATCGAAAGCCTCGAACGAAGCCAGCCGCCGTCGCTCGAGTGCTACTACCGCAGCATCGGAGCCAGCGAAGCTTTGATCAGGTGGCTCAAAGAGAACGATTGCGAGTCCGTCTATTGTCGCGAGATTGCTCAGGGTGATACGGAAGGGGCACAGGCCGTGCCGGAGTTTCAGGCTGCATTGGCAGAAGGGAAGCGAGAGTTCGGCAGCGTCCAGCTAGCCCGCAAGTGGCTCACGGTCAACCTGCGCGCAGATGTCAGGAGCGGCTTCTACCAAAGACAGCAGGAAACCCTGCGCGCCTTTATCAAACAGGCCGAGCAGCTATCGAAGTCGAAGGTCGTGTCGGTCATGACAGACCGCAACGGGACGGCTTATTTCACAGACCTCTTGCCCGGAATCTACGTTATCTCTAACCTCATTCCGGCTGAGCTGGCGGGCAACCGTCACCTGTGGAACTGTGAGCTTAAGGTGAAGGCCGGCGAAGCTGGAACGGAGCGGCCCTTTCTTCTCTCGACCCAAAAAGGCGGAAACGTGAAATGCGTCAGCATAGAGAAGCCCCCGCCTCCGTGCGTCGAGACGAAGAAGTGAGGCCGGGCCGGAAGCACTCGATAGGCAAGATGAGACGCCGCATCATGACGTTGTTCTTCGTGGCCCTCCTGACGGGAGCGGGCTTTGTTTATCCAAGGTGGGCTTCGAGCACACTGCGATCAGTCTCCCCCGCACAACAGGGCCGAACACGTAGACGCACGCGCGTGCCCGTCTCAAGAGCGCCTGCGCGCGACTACTCGAAATTCCTGCACGCGAGCCCACGACACCGTCAGCAATCGTGTAGCGCCTGCCACGACGCGCCGACTCCGAACTGGCAGCAGGCGCGCGGCTTTCCAGACGTGGCCGACTATCCCGGCCACGATTCATGTATCAAGTGCCACCGCCAGCAATTCTTTACAGGCGCGCGCCCCTCCATCTGCACTATCTGTCACGAGCGAGTCTCGCCACGCGACGACGCGCGCTTCGCTTTTCCAAAACCTTCATCATCGCCCGGCCAGTTCGACGTAGAGTTTCCCCACGACAAGCATCAGGACGTGATCGCCTCGCACGTCGCGCCGCCGCAGATGGCAAGAGAGGCGCGTCTCGTCCGCGCATCATTCGCGGCAACGTCTCAATCAGGCGAGGCCGGGGCAAAGAGGTATCACAACTGCGTGATCTGCCATGAGACTCTTAAATCTCCCTCACCTCCGCGCGGAGGATGGCGCGACGGGTTTGTCCCGGCGGCGGAGGCTTTCAAGGCGCTCCCGACGACTCACGCCTCATGTTTCAACTGTCACTGGAAAACGCAGGAGCCGACCAGAGACAACTGCGCTGGATGCCACAAGCTTTCGACTAAGACGTCGCGTGACGAGCGCGTTTGGTTCAGACGTATCTCTCTGAAATTCACACACGCGCGCGAGCAGCACACAGCCGAATGCACAACCTGCCATATCAACATCACAGGGGCGGGCACGCTACTCGGACTGCGCGCGGACGTGCCCATAACTTCCTGCTCGGGCTGTCACAAGACCTCCACAGACCGGACGGTTGCGACCATCGAAACCGAGCTTGAACAGAGAAAGGAAGATACTAACTTCACCTGCGCGAAATGCCACACATCCGACATCGGAAGCAGGAGCGCGCCGCCGAGCCATTATGCTTTATTTCAGGACTGAGCGCCGGATGATAGGGAGTACGAAGTGACACATCATCGTCAGGCAAACGGATGCTTCCCCGGCGGCGCGCGCGTGCGTCCTCGCATGGCTGTGCGTCAATGGGCTGCGCTCGTCATAGTGCTTCTGGCGGCGGTCGTGTTTCTCCTGACGCTGATTGCTGGTCGCAGCCTTTACGCGATGACGCCCGAGCCGCAACCGGCGGCTGGCGTCCCTCAGGATTACGCCAGCTTCAACCACCGCTCGGCCAGCCACTCTTCCCTTCAATGCGCATCGTGCCATCCGCGCAGCGCCGATAATGCGGCGAGGCCACAGCTTCCCGGCCACAAATCCTGTACCGTCTGTCACCTCTCACAGTTCGTCACACCGCAGATTCCCATGTGCTCCATCTGTCACGTGGACGTGAGTGGCCCGAGCGCGCCCGTACGGGCTTTCCCCGAAAGATTCAAGGAAAGCTTCAACGTGAGATTCGACCACGCGCAGCACATGAACGGGCCGGCACGCCCGCGGCAAGGCTGCGCTGCCTGCCATGATCGCCCGCTCGCGCGCGGCGCGGCCCTCTCCATCCCCGCGGGGCTCTCCGCGCATGACCAGTGCTACGCCTGCCACACGCCCGGCAGCCAATCATCCCTCGGCAGCGACATAGGCTCATGCAACACCTGCCACGCGCCAGCGCCCTACGCGCGCACGTCAACCACAGCCCGCGCCTTTCGCGCCGGTTTCAGCCACGCGCGGCACGGCCCTCTTCAGCGCCTTGCATGCGCCGATTGCCATAGCCTCACCGCCGGGCTTCCGCAATCTAGGCAGGTCAGCGTCCCTCGCACGGCCCAGCACATCCCCGCCGGGCGCTCCCTAAGCTGCATGACGTGCCATGACGGAAGGCGCGCCTTCGGCGACGAGCTGAGCTTCAAGGATTGCCGGCGATGCCACAAGGGTCAAACCTTTCGCGTTCCACTCTGAGAGAGAGGGAAGCACGCTCTCCTAAAAGTTTGACAAGGATGAGCGGCCTCACTAAGATTCTCCGCCGTGAGCTTCGCACACGTCGAGTCTCTTGCCCGTATCGTCATGGCGCTTCAACTTCTCCCCTCCAATAGCATCATCTTCGTCTTGAGCTGTTCGGCACAAAGGGATGGTCAGCGATGAAATTAATAATTGTCATGGTCGCAACTATCGGCTACGCGGCGCTGCTCATGGCGGGCCGTCAGCCTGCGCCGCACGGGGCGTTGGTCGAAGAGAGCAAGGTGCAACCGAAGCAGGTTACGCTGGCGAAGGACAGCCAGTCGGACAAGTATGGCGAAGTGGCCTTCAATCATGAGAACCACTCGACGAAGAATTACAGCGCCGACGGTCAAGGCGTGATCGGCTGCACGGAGTGTCATCACACTGACCAGCCCGCTTCCGCGCTCAAGCCTCCGCTCAAGACCTCCGAGAGAAACGCCCTTCTGACGACGGCGCTGCTGGCAACGCCCGAAGCCGCGCCCGTCAAGACCTGCCGCACCTGTCACCTGCAGGCCGGTGACGATAGCCAGCCGCTGCCGGTTGTTACTTATCCTGACAAAAAAACTCCCACGAAGTTGAATAACGAGATCGCCTATCACACCAACTGTAATACCTGTCACGACGCCGCCATCAAATCCAGACCAGCGTTGAAGGGGAAGATTCCCGGCACGAACGACTGCGCTCAATGCCACAAGCCTTTGGAGTAGAGGGCACATGAGATCACAGCCGCCGCGCGTGCGCTTTCCATGTGTCTCGCTAACCGTTTCCGGGGCTCTCTCATTCCGTCGCTAATGAGAAGGCAGGGTGAGCAGGGCGGCGCTCTGTCCGGTCGGGGCGTTGGTGAGCAGAGAAGGGTTCCAGTGGCTTTTATCCAGAATGTGCTCAACGTGGCAGGACGTGCAGTTGATCGCGTTGTCGGCGATCAGCTTGCGCCCAGTGCGGCTATCGGTCATCCCCGTATGACAGCGGGCACAGGTCTCGCGCGGCGTGTCGCGGTCAACGGGGTCGAAAGACTTGTGGCAGCTCGAACATGACATCTCGCCCTCTGTATTTCCGTTCAGGCCGGCGACGGCGCGCACGCGGTAGAGGTGAAGCGCATGAAATTGTTTGCTGCGCCACTGGTCGTCTGTGTCGCCGGGCAAGCGCGCCAGCATGATTTGTTTGAGCGACCACTCAAAGTCGTCCAGCCCCCGCCATATCCACTTACCATCGACCACCGGATAGCCGAGCGTGCCGCCGTGCGGAGTGCTGACCGTGCGGCCTTTGAAGACGGCGCGATTGTTATCGTTATGACATTGGGCACACATGCGTAGCGATGCTTCGAGCGGCGGGGCGTCCGTGCCCTTATGCTCGGCATGGCAGGTGATGCAGCCGATGCCCGCGGCGCGGTGTGGTTGTGTGATTGTGGCGACGAAGGCGTCCGTCTGATGACACGCACGGCAGTTCGCCTCCATGCTCGTCCCCGCCTGATGGCAGGCAGAGCATGAAGCCGCGTTGGGCCGAAGGGCAATCGCCGGCGTGAGGCTTAACCTCGTCCGCGAATGAGCGTTTGAGACAGTCGTGCCCGTGATGGAGTGAGGCGTAAAGACAGCCGGATACCAGAGGGCGGCGGCAACCGCTAGCAGCCCGACGCCGACCGCGCCCCAGACCAGCACAGCCAAAGGCCCGCGCCGCACGAGGTCTGTCGTCGGCATCCAGTTGAATTGCGCTTTGCCTGTGCGTCTATGCCGACGAGGAAAAAGCGGCGAGGGCCGCATCATCTTACCCGCCTCGCGTATGCGCTTGTCCCAGAAGATGTCCAGCGCCTTTGTGCTCGCGAGCGGCGCGACGCGCTCCGGCGCTCTGGCCCTCTTTCCCGCCAGCACATCTTCCAGCGCGGGCAGCTTCTGCGTCGCTATCGAAGGGCTGCTCAAGTCCGTTCTGACGGGCTTTTCGCCGATGCGTAGCGAGACCCTGATGCGTAGCGTCTCGTCCGTCCGGTTGATGTTGAGGATGAACGGCCCGACTTCAAGGACATCGCCGTTGGCGAGCCCTTCGATTCTCTCAATCGGCCTGCCGTTGAGGAAGATGAGGTTCGTCGGTCTGAGGTTGAAGATGTAGAAGTTTCCCTCGACCTGCTTGATGCCGACGTGCATGCGCGAGACCGCCGGGTGATTCAGCAAGACATCGCACGCACGGAGTCGTCCGATCAGCAGCGCGTCGTTGATGATCGTCACAGGATCGATATTGAGGTCGGGGTGCTCGATGATGAAAGTGCTGTGGTGCAGCATGTCCTGCTCAAGTCGCTCGCGTAGTCAATCGCTCGGAGCCGTGGCCTGCGGGCTCAACGTGTGGAGAATAAGATAACCTGAACGATATGCACGATCATCAGCGCCAGCATCAGGGAAGTGGAAACAACATGCGGCAAGAGCCATGCTTTGAGCAGTTGATGTAAATAGATTAGCGCGTCGAGCCTTCTCAGCGTTGCGCTCGTCTCGACGGCCTCCAACAGGAGAGGCCGCATCGCCTGATCTTTGAGCCCTTCCATCTCCGGCTGAAACTCGGAGCGCGCCTGGGCCAATAGCGCCTTCAGCTCAACGCGCCGCGCGTACTGTAGCATCAGATACGAGAACGAGCGGAAACGTCGCCGCACTTTTCCCTCGATCAACGCTCGAAGCTGCTCGTCGCCTTTGGCACTGATCTCGCCGAGCGCTTCACGCAATTCAACGCGGCGTGCCAGAAGGTCTTCGATCAGGAGCGGGTCGCCTTCGATGCTCGTCATAATACGCGGGACGATCAGGTAAGTGGCGATGCCGAAGAGGCCGGAGGCGAGCACCGCCGCGTAAGCAATCGTCAACGAAAGGGTGAGCAGGCCGCCCCTCTGGCCTGCGGAATGCAGAAAGAGCAGCATGCTCGTGATGATGCCCGTGTAGAGGTGCGCCAGCAGCCAGTAGCGAAGCGGCCCGGCGCGCCGCCTGTATATCTGCTTACGCACGGCATAGGCCATCACGCCGCCGATGCCGACGAGGCCCGCGATGCCCGTCACCCAATGCATCGTCAGCCACGTCCGGCCCAGATGCGCGCTCATGCCGTAGCGCATACAGGCCCAGACCGAGACGAGCGTCGCCAGAACGGTCATCAACACCCCGCCCGCATGCCAAACCCGCGCGACGGTATCCTTCTTGTGAATATTCCGCCCGATGGCGTGCGACTGGTCGCGGTAGACCAGCCCGAGCGTAATATTGATCTCGTTGAAATACTCGTGCGGGTTGACGCGCAGGAGCGCCCCCGTCGGACAATTCTCTTCGCAGGAATAAGCCTTCTTCGGCGCGCCCGGCGGATTGAGCGGCGTGTCGTCGCAAAGATTACACTTGATCGCCACCATGTCTTCCGATTCCCTGACGGGAGGGTCAACGGGCGGCGTGGGCTTGCCCAGCAGGTTCTTGAGTTGTCCAACCAGATCGAAGGGCACAGAGGCTTCCGCGCCGCGTGGGCTCATGGAGATGGCATCATAGGGACACTGCGTCGCGCAGTCGAAGCAGCCGATGCAAATCTTCGCATTGATATCGACGTGCCCGTTCGGGTCGCGAAAGATCGCGCCCGTCGGACAGCCCGTCAGGCATTCAGGGTCTTGGCAGTGCATGCACACTTGCGGCGAGAGAAGGTGCTGCGTGGAACGCGCCTTGAGCTTTAGAGGGCGCTCGATGTGAATGCCCCGTCGCAGGAGCCTCGACTGGCCGTGAACGTGATGGCAGGCGAGGGAACAGTTTCCGCAACGGACACACAAATCCATATCCATGACGAGGAGGTTTTCACCGTCGACGATGCCGGTCGTGATCTCCTCTTCGACCGCCGCCATCGTTCGTGTGTCGGATGCGGCTCGCGGGCGTGTCTCGTCGTCTGCGGTCGAGAAAGCGGCGAAGGCTCGTCGCACCGTCTGGGCTAGCTCGGGGTCTGCGCGCAGTTCTTTGATAGAGATTTCGAGGGCTTCGGTGCGCGCCATGACGGCGGCGCTGTATTGCCAAGCGCCATCGCCGTCCAGTCCTTCCAACCCGAGGCAATTGCCCGCGCCCAGATAGTCCAGATTGCTTTGCGCGCGTGTGCCCATGGCAATGGCGCTCGTCGTCGTCGGGTCGAACGCCATGCCGAGTATGCGGCGCACCCAACCGCTCTTGATGAGAATGATCTTCTCAATCGGCTGCCCCTCCTGAAAAAGAACGTGGTGCTTTCCGTACACCATGAACTTCGCAGACTGTCCGAGTTTGGTGAGCAGCTCGGGAGAGAAAGCAGCGCCCGCTGCCTGGCCTATGTCTTCCAGCACGCGACCGAGCCCGTGACGGCGATAGGTGGCGTCCACCGCCTGACCGAATTTAGGCAGCTTTCTGAGCAGGCGCAGCGCCGGGCGCATCAGCTCTATGACGGTCGCTTCGGCTCCCGCCGGAACTGAGATGGTGGCATTGCGCTCGACGCCTGCGAGCAGGGACATTTCGCCGAAACAGGTTCCCGGCTCAAGCTCGCTGATCTTCTTTTGTGTGCCCCCCTCGCCGTTGCGTATATAGACATCCAGCGTGCCCTCGACCGAGATGAAGAAAGTATTGCCGCCCCAATCGCCCTGACGGATGATCTCTTCATGCGGCCCGTAGACGAGCAGGCGTATGTACGGGCCAACCTTCTTGCCGTTGCTGTAGTCACGCCCGTAGAGGATGACCTCAAGGTCGCCCCCATACCTGCGCTTGCCGTTTTGCTCTTCGAGTAGCTCGGAGATGATCGGAAGTTTTCCGATAACATCGAGGATGATTTTTTGATCTGTAATTTCGCGAGGCATAACGCTCGTCGCCGGTCAGGGAATTCGCCAGCGCCGCCTACGTCCGAACGCCCCTGGCATTGGTTTGAATCGACCGGCCCGGTGGCAACGCCCAAGCCATCTTTATACTACGTAAACAGGCTGAATAGAAACCAATAATGTTAAGGGCCGTAGACAGTAAGCGTGAAGCGATGTTTTGAAAGGGAGGCGATGCGGATGCCGCAGTGACGGCTACCTTACCCCGTGTGAGCCTTGCTGTTCCGCCCCGTTCTTACGCGCGCGCTCAATTGCCACGGCGGCGACCGCCCGCCGCCGCCGCTAGGCCGGAAGGATAGCCGGGGATATTGGATGTCGTCAGCAGAGGCTTGAACTCCGTGTCGAACTGGAAAGGGCGATCATCCCGGCGGCATCCTATGAACTGCTCATAGCTCCGGGAATGACAGGCGCATTCCGCCCGCGTCCGATAAGGCCTCCCTTTTTCCGGCATGACCATCCTAAAAATATCGGATGGCTCAACTGCGCTTTGTAAGCTACACCCCGCATACATAAGAGTTGTTATCGGACTCTGTGAGGTGGTCAGGGTTCTGTGCGAAGGCATAGGCGCAGGAGCTTGAAAAACGATAAAGCGCGGGCTTAAAGATTATCAGTGAAGGGGCTTTGACGCGCGTTTCTAATTTTTCTCTTGACATAGACTTGGGCGCTATCGCACACTCAAAGAGACGGCCCATCCCGGACCTGCCTCTAAACCTCAAGCCATCGAAATAGTAAGGAGAATGCCCCCTTGCAGAATTCCGCTCTGCCTAAGCTGCTTTTTGTCTTTTTGATGCTCCTGTTTGCGGCCCACACCACCCTCGCACAGGACAGCGCCTTCACCTATCAGGGACGCCTGACGGATAGCGGCGGCCCAGCCAACGGCTCTTATGAGTTGCAGTTCAAACTCTTCGACGCCGCCAGCGGCGGCACGCAGCAGCCGCAGCCCACGCCCGTGACGATTCAGTTGACGGGCGCGCAGGCCGTGGCCGTCAGCAACGGCGTCTTCACGGTTCAGCTGGACTTCGGGGCGAACGCCTTCCCCGGCGCGGCCCGCTATCTGGAGATGGGCGTCCGTCATGTGGGTGAGGCCGCCTTCACCACACTTTCACCGCGCCAGCCGATAGCCACGACGCCTTACAGTATCAGGAGCGTCTCAGCCGCGACCGCCGCCAACTTCAGCGGCAATCTGGGCGGTGACGTGACCGGCACGCAGGCCGCAACGGTCGTCAACTTGGTCGGCGGCGAGAGCGCGGCCAATGTCGCCAGCGGCGCGGCAGCGGCCAACAGCGCCACAAATGCCAGTACGGCGAACACCATCGTCAAGCGCGACGCTTCAGGCAACTTCTCTGCGGGCACAATTACGGCCAGTCTGGACGGCAACGCCACGAGCGCAACGACGGCGACGACAGCCACAACGGCCAGCAGCGCCACCAATTTCTCCGGGACGCTGGCCGGTGACGTGACAGGGACGCAAAGCTCGACGACGGTCAACTCTGTCGGCGGCGAGAGCGCGAGCAACGTCGCCAGCGGCGCGGGCGCGGCGAACGCGGCGACGAGTAACAACACCGCCAGCACCATCGTCAAACGCGATGCTTCGGGCAACTTCTCCGCCGGAACTATCACGGCCAGCCTGAACGGTAACGCCGCGACGGCCACGACAGCGACGACGGCGACAACGGCTACCACTGCTTCGGGAGTCAGCGCAGGCGCTGGTGACAGCGTCGTCACGGCCATCAACGCCAGTTCTTCGACCATCAACGCCGCGCGCCTGCCCTCAACTCTAGCGACACAGAACGGCGCAAACACCTTCAGCGGCACGAACACCTTCAGCACGAGTCCGACCTTCAGCGCCGGGCTCTCGGCCAACGGCCAGCGTATTACGAACGTCGGGACGCCGACGGCCACCGACGACGCGGCGACGAAAGCCTACGTTGACGCGAACATTCCTTCGACGACGGCTGGCGGTCATCTGACCGGCACTTATCCGAACCCCAGCATCGCCACGACCGCTTCGGCAGGCACGAACATCGTCGCCGCCGTCAACGCCAGCAGCTCGTCCATCAACACCTCGAACGTCAACGGCGACGTGGAGCTCGCGCCGTCCGCACAGCAGACGACGAGCAGCACGAACCACCTCATCAACCTCAAGCTCGTCGGCTCTCGGACGCTGGGCACGCCGGGGCAGGACGCACTGCTCTCGCTCAGCGCGAGCGGGTCGTACCAGGACGGCCAGACATACGACAAGGAGCGCTTCCGCGTAGATAACGACGGCTCGATTCTGTCGGTCGCAGATTACAGTGGAGGCGTCAACACCACCGCTCCGATTGATGGTGCGGGCACGCGCTTCATGTGGTACGCGGCGAAGGCTGCGCTCCGCGCCGGTTACATCAACGGTACGCAGTGGGACGACGCGAATATCGGCTTGTACTCGACGGCCTTCGGCGAGAACGTGCGTGCCCTTGGCGACAACGCGATCGCTCTGGGTAAGTCGTCGGTTGCCGCCGGCTCCCGCACCGTGGCGATAGGCGAGGGCAACACGGCGACCGGCTACGCCTCTGTCGCGCTCGGTTACGGCGCGTCCACTTCGACCTCCGCCGGGTCGCCGCGCAACGGCACGTTCGTCTTCTCAGACTTCTCCACGCCCCTGACCTACCTCAACGGCAGCTCAGTCGATAGCGCCACACAATTTCATCCCTCGGTCACGAACTCGTTCAACGTGCGCGCCGTCAACGGCTCATTCTTCTACACTAACACTGCCCTCTCCACTAGCTTCATCTTCAACAGTACGACTGCGACCATGACGCTCACCAACAGCAAGCTCTCTATGAAGAGCGACGGCTCGACGGAGCTAACGTCGAACTCCGGCGGGACATCCGGCGTGTCGCTCGCGGCGGGGGGCGGCTCATGGTCGTCGCTCTCCGACCGCAACATGAAAGCCAACTTCGCAGCGGTCAACCCGCGCGAAATCCTGCGCGGCGTCCTCAATCTTCCGATCTCAACATGGAACTACAAGACGCAGGCCGCCACAGTCCGTCACATCGGCCCGATGGCGCAGGACTTCTTCGCCACGTTCAAAGTCGGCGAAGGCGACAAATCCATCGCGACCATCGACCCGGACGGCGTGGCGCTGGCGGCGATTCAGGGCTTGAACGAAGAATTGAAAGACCGCGACACGAGGATTGACGGCCTTCAGCAGCAGGTCAGGCAGCAGCAGGAGCAGATTGACACCTTGAAGAAGCTGCTCTGCATAGATCACCCCAACGCCTCCGTCTGCAGGGAAAGCAAGTAATGTTCGTCCGCGCCAGCATCCTCATTATTCTTCTGCTCTCGCTTCCGTTCGCGTCCGCTCGCGCCCAGTCCGGCCCGCAGCTTACACAGTCGGTCGTCGCGGGCGGTGGCGGCACGAGTGCCTCAGGCTCTCTGCAAGTCGAGGGCACAGCCGGGCAGAGCGTCACGGGCACGTCTCAGGGCGGCGCGTACCAGCTCGAAAGCGGCTTCTGGGCCGGTGTCGCGGCACAGGCCGTCTCGAAATTATCAGTCGAAAATCGGACTGGTGTTTACGGCGGAACCCTCACGCTCAATGCCACACTCTCAGCCACGGGCGCTAACCTCTCCGGCAAGCTCATCAGGTTTTCTCTTAATGGAGCAAACGTCGGCACGGCCACGACCAACGCTAACGGCCTTGCCACGCTCAACAACCTAAGCCTCGGTGGCGTTGATGCGGGCGTTTACGCCGTCGGGATATCGGCGGAGTTTGCCGGTGATGCCGAGTTAACCGCCGTCAATGGCGCGGGTCAATTGACAGTCTTGAAGGCTGATCCTTTGTTAAGCGTCGCGGGCGGAAGCTTCACCTACGACGGTCAGCCTCATCCGGCCAACGCATCCGCAACCGGCGTCAACAACGAAGCGCTTGGGCCAATCGCGCTGCTCTACAACGGCACGATCAGCATTCCGACGGATGCCGGAAGCTACGCGATCACGGCCACGTTCGCAGGCAATCAGAACTACACCCCTGCGACCAACAATCAACAGAGCATCATCATCGGCAAAGCTAATCAGGCGATCACTTTCGCCGCGTTGCCTAAGAAGAGTTTCGGAGACGCGGACTTTACGGTCAGCGCCACGGCGAGTTCCGGTCTGGCCGTCAGCTTTGCGGCGACAGGCAATTGCGCCGTCACGGGCAACACAGTTCACTTGAATGGCGCAGGCTCCTGCACCCTGACGGCCAGCCGAGCCGGGGACAGCAATCACAACGCGGCTCAGTCCGTCTCGCAGTCCTTCGGCATTGATAAAGCGACGACGACGACAGGCGTGTCTTCTTCGGTCAACCCGTCTGCCTTCGGACAGAATGTGACCTTCACGGCCAGCGTCTCTTCGACGGCGGGCACGCCGACCGGAACAGTACAATTCAAGGTGGACGGCTCGAATACGGGTGCGCCTGTCGCTCTGAACGCGAGCGGCGTCGCTACGTTCAGCTCCGCCGCCCTCGCTTCCGGCACGCATACCGTCACGGTTGATTACGGCGGTGATGGAAACTTCAACGCCTCATCAGCCACGCTTGTGGGCGGGCAACAGGTTACGCAAGCACCCGTCCTCTCGATCAACGATGTGCAGGTCGCGGAAGGCAGCGGCGGGCCTACGCATTCGGTCTTCACCGTCAGCCTCTCGACTGTCAGCACCATCACCGTCAATGTTGATTTCTCAACGACGGACTCCACGGCCAGAGCGGGTACGGATTATCAGGCAACGAGCGGCACGTTGACCTTTGCCCCGGGAGAGTTGACCAAGACCGTCACGGTCACAGTCAACGGCAACAACATCAATGAGCCGGACAAGACCTTCTTCGTCAATCTAACGAACCCGCAGAATGCCACACTCGCCGATGCTCAGGGCGTGGGCACTATCTTCAACGACGATGCTTCGGGCTTGAAGTTAAGCAACACGAGCTACGTCGTCGGCGAGAATGCGGGCCATGCCACTATCACCGTAACGCGCACGGGCGACACGTCGGGCACGGCCAGCGTGCAATTCGCCACGAGCAATCTGGCCGGGCTCAACAACTGCGATGTGAATACGGGTGACGCCTCGGCGCGTTGTGACTACACGGCCATCGGGGGAACGCTGAGCTTCATGGCCGGAGAGTCGTCGAAGACTTTCACCATTCCCATCATCGATGATGTTTATGTGGAAGGGCCGGAAGTGCTCACTATCACCCTGAGCAATCCGGCGGGAGCCACACTAGGCACGCCTTCAGTGGCGCAGCTTTCGATCACGGACGACGACAGCGCGGCAGCGACGACAAACCCGATAGACCAGCGAGAGTTTCTCGTTCGCCAGTTCTATCTGGACATGCTCAACCGCGAGCCAGAGCCTTCGGGTCTGGCCGCATGGCTCGACCGGCTCAACACCTGCCCGCAGTCGGGCGAGACCTTGCAGAACTGCGACGAGATAGAAGTGGCCTCGGCCTTCTTCCGCTCGCCGGAGTTCTTCGACAGGGCTTACTTCCTCTACAAGTTCTACGAAGCGGCGCTCGGCAGACAGCCGCAGTACGATGAGTACCAGCGTGATCTACGCGGGCTGACCGGCTTCCTGACGGCGCAAGAGCTTGAGCAGAGGAAGAGAGAGTTTGCCGAAGAGTTCGTCAACCGTATTGAGTTCCGCACAATCTACGACTCTTTCGGCACTGGACAGCCCTATGTGGATGCGTTGTTGGGAAGCGCCGGGACTGAGAGGCCGGGCGTGGGAGCGGCCACAGTCGTGACCTCCAACAGGCTGAGCGTGATCGACAGGCTGGGGGCCGGTCAGCTCACCAGAGCGCAGGGACTACGCGAGTTGATGGAGGCTCCTGAGATCAGCCAGAGATTCTTTAACAAGGCGTTTGTGGTGGTCGGCTACTTCGCGCTCCTGAGAAGAAACCCGGACATCAACTACCTGCACTGGATTCAGATGTTGAATACGACGGGCGACTATCGCGAGATGATCAGAGGCTTTAAGCAAGCCCCCGAGTACCGCCTGCGCTTCGGCCCGATGTAGGGCTAGAGGCGCAGATAACGGAAAACTGCTCATTCATTCTGTGCTCAGTCTCTCGCGCAAAAGATTAAAGACAATCCGATGACCTTTCTTTGACAAGTGCCCGAAATCTGCGTACAGGAAGTTTTCTTTCTCGTCGCCCTCGCTCCGCTCGAAATACCCGTAAGCGTCATGGTAAGAGATGCCCATCTCTTTGAAATACGCGGCGAGGAGTTTCTGGGGGACAAGGTATCGCGCCTCCTTTGTTCTTAATTGATATTCGTAGGGGAGGATGACGACAGTGAGGGCGATGTTCCTAAAGCGCAGGAAAGTATTCACCTCATTGAGAAGCTCCATCGACCGGGTGAGACTCTCACCCCGCTCCTGATATAGCTGGTAATCATTCAGGAAATAGAATTTGCTTCGATCCGTGAGCGCGCCCTTCATCAGCATGTAGAATTTCGAGTGCCGCCGCATGAAAGACAACGCGTTCAGGACGTAGCGATAATTTAAAGCGCTCTTGTTCCGGGCCTGTTCGATGCGATCATTCAGGTCTATGTCGTTAAGACAGAGGAATAATAATACTCGCCTCAGATTCGGCACGTTCTGCCCATCCGATGTGAGGTGGTACAGCGCGTCTCTGTAATTCCTGATGTTATATCCTATCACCGCCGTGTTCCATAATTTAGTTCTCGGGAGAGTATTCTGAAGCAGCTGCACGAAAGTCTCTTCGGTCTCGACCCCCACACCGAAGGTCACGGAGTCTCCGAGGATTATCCATGACTCCGTGTAGTGTTCCGGCACACTGAGCTTTCTGAATCCGAACTCGTCTATGAAGACCGTCTTGCCGAAGCTTGTGCCGGTCGCTCGTGGTTGCCAGCCGTAAGAATCGCCGAAAGCTTTCGGGCGTAAAAGCGACTGTTCGGTATCCTGTGCATTAATTTCCGGCCAAAGGATTCTCGTGACGGCTTCGAGCAACAAGATAACGAGGGCACAGAAGACCAGTGAGGCCAACAACAGGCTGAGCTTTTTGATCCAGGCTTTTTTCAATGCTGCCCCCTGAAGGCGTTTCAGCCGAACGCCCGAATTAACCCACCCCGGTCACAGCCTTTAAACGCTCGAAGAATAATTCAACGATGAAAAGAATGCTATCGCGGCGCAGGTTACGGGCCTGATTTGATTCGCCCGGCTCATCGCTCGCAAAGTTTGGCATAGAACCTGCCAAGCGAATGTGATATGGTGGGTTAGGCACAACAAACGTGCCTGTTTGAGTGGTTCATACGTCATTATGATCGCTCACTTTCCTATTCTGACTGCAATACTGCACCCGCCCTGTAAAAGCCCGCTCGACCTTCGCCGCCGATAAGCAAGAGCCTTGAGAATCTTTAGTCGCTCTACTGTTCCTGACATTACATGAAGTTCTTCAAACCCGCCCGCTCCAAAGAATCGGACACGCTCTTTGCGTCGCGTCCCGAGAGACATCGACTGGTCATTCTCTGCTCTATGACTCTGTGGCTGCTGCTGGTCGGCACGGGGCTGGCTGTCCTGTCCGCTTATGAGAACACACCGGGCGCGGCGGCGAAGCCCCCCGTGTTATGGCCTGTCGAGAGTCGCATTCGACGCGCAGAGGATAAAGCTACGCTGATCGTGCTGGCCCACCCGCACTGCCCCTGCACACGCGCCAGCATTGGTGAGCTGGCCCTGCTTATGGCCCATAGTCAGGGACATCTGACCGCCTACGTCCTCTTTCTTAAACCCGAAGGGTTTTCGGAACAGTGGGAGCAAACCGATCTCTGGCAGAGCGCCGCGAGTATTCCCGGCGTCCATGTGTTGGTTGATGATGAAGGCATTGAGGCGCGTCGTTTCCACGCCACGACTTCGGGTCAGGCTACTCTCTACGATGCGGACGGACGCTTATTGTTCAGCGGCGGGATCACCGGTGCGCGCGGACACTCCGGTGATAACGCCGGGCGCAGTGCCGTCGAGTCAATCCTGAACAGAGGGGCGGCAGACCGGTCGGAAACCTTCGTCTTCGGCTGCCCGCTGTTTGACGAAAACTCTGAATGTCGAAACGCAAAGCATGAAAGCAATGAACACTGATTTACACAAACGTGAAATGACCACTCGTCAGGTAGCAGACATCTTCGATGCACATCAACAGAGCATCTGCCGGCGCACAGACCTGATGTTCGCCGTCTTGATGGCGATTCAGTGGGTCGCAGGGATAGCCGCCGCTCTCTGGGTTTCGCCCAGGACGTGGGCCGGGGCAACGAGTCAAACGCACATACACGTTTGGGCAGCACTGTTTCTCGGCGGGGCGATCACTTCGCTTCCAATCCTGCTGGCGCTCGCACAGCCCGGGCGGGCTTCGACCCGTTACACCATCGCGGTTGGTCAGATGCTGATGGGAGCATTGCTGATTCACCTCACGGGCGGGCGCATCGAGACGCACTTCCACGTCTTCGGCTCGCTGGCTTTTCTCTCGTTCTATAGGGACTGGCGCGTGCTCGTACCGGCGACCATCGTCGTCGCCGCAGACCACTTCCTGCGCGGACTCTTCTGGCCGCAATCCGTTTACGGGGTGATGGCCGCCAGCGAGTGGCGCTGGCTAGAGCACGCCGGCTGGGTGCTCTTTGAAGACACGTTCCTCTTCATCGCCATCCGGCACAGCGTCAGCGAGATGTGGAGCATGGCCGAACGGACGGCGGAGATTAAGAGTCTGAACGAGGATTTGGAGCGCCACGTCGTCGAACGCACTTCACAGCTTGTCGCTGCCAACGACGGCTTGAAAAAGGAGGTGGACGAGCGCAAGCAGGCCGAAGAGGCGCTGCACCGCAGCGAGGAGCAACTCCGCCAGTCACAGAAGATGGAGGCTGTCGGAAAGCTGGCGGGCGGCGTGGCCCACGATTTCAACAATCTTCTGACGGCCATTAACGGCCACAGCGAGCTCGCCATGAGACGCCTCGATGATGACGACCCGCTCTACCACAAGCTCGAAGCGATTAAGAATGCCGGCGAGCGCGCGGCCTCCCTCACACGACAGCTCCTTGCCTTCAGCCGCAAGCAGATACTCCAGCCCAGGGTGCTCGATCTTAATCAGGTCGTCTTCGAGATGAACAAGATGTTTCAGCCCCTGATAGGCGAAGACGTTGATCTCTTTACCAGACTCATGCCGGACCTCGGCAAGGTCAAGGCTGACCGCGGGCAGATTGAGCAGGTGCTGATGAATCTGACGGTCAACGCGCGGGATGCTATGCCCCTTGGCGGCAGGCTCACAATCGAAACCGCTAATGTCTACCTTGACGAGGCTTATGTCAGGCATCATGCCGGCGTCCAGCCGGGGTGGTATGCCATGCTGGCCGTCAGTGATAACGGCTGCGGCATGGATGAAGCGACCTGCGAGCGAATCTTTGAGCCCTTCTTTACCACCAAGGAAGTGGGCAAGGGTACGGGGCTGGGGCTCTCAACCGTCTACGGCATCGTCAAGCAATCCGGCGGACACATATGGGTCTACACGGAAGCAGGGCGTGGCACGACCTTCAAGGTGTATCTGCCGAACGTCGACAGATGCGCCGAAGAATTCGAGTCGGCCACGGATGATAACAATGTGATGGAAGGAAGCGAGACCGTGCTGCTGGTTGAGGATGAAGAGGTGGTGCGGGATATGGCAAGAGAGATATTGGAGGAGAGCGGCTATCAGGTCTTGGAGGCGAAGCACGGGCGCGAGGCGCTGCTCATCGCGGAGCAGCATCACGGGCCTATACATTTAATGCTCAGCGACGTGGTGATGCCGCAGATGAGCGGTCGTGAGCTGGCCGAGCAATTGACGCCGCTTCGCAGAGAGATGAAAGTGCTCTACATGTCAGGCTACACGGACGATGCCATCGTCCATCATGGCGTGCTGGATGAAGGGATGGCTTTTATCGGGAAGCCGTTCACGCCGAACGCTCTGGCACGCAAGGTACGAGAGACGTTAAATGAGGTCGTGTGTATTTAATGTGACCTGTCGTGCCCCTTCGCCTGAATGGTCTTTCCACCCCGGCTATAGCTGAACGAAAAACGTGTGCATCCGTCCCGTCTCTCGCGCGCGCTCACATAATCTTTTCCAGCTCGACCTGGCAATCCATCTCGGCAGCATGCCCCTCCTGCGGCTGCACGGCGACCGTCGGCGGGGCGGCATTGGAGGCCGCGAGCCGGGCTTCGGGTAAGAACTCGCTGAGGAATTTATAGAGTTCACGGTTATTGCCGCTGCGCGCGAGACGGAACAGTTCCGCGCGTGCCTGTTCCATTTTACTTTCGGGATAGGCGGCGATCTTACCGATGAAAATCTTCGGGTGCTCGGTCTTGCCCACCAGCTCATCCACCATGTTCAATTCCTCGAACAGTTTTTCCCCCGGACGTATTCCCGTAAAGACGATGTCTATGTCTTCGTAGGGCTTGAGCCCCGAGAGAGAGATGGTGTCTCGCGCCAGATCGAGAATAGAGACGGGCTCGCCCATATCTAGAATAAAAATCTCACCGCCGCGTCCCATCGTCCCGGCCTGCAGGACGAGCTGTGCGGCCTCCGGGATGGTCATGAAATAACGCATCATGTTCGGGTGGGTGACCGTGACCGGGCCTCCCTTTTGTATCTGTTCGAGGAAGATCGGTATGACCGAGCCTGTCGAGCCGATCACGTTGCCGAAGCGCACGGCCACGTAGCGCGTCGCGTGGCGGGCGTTCAAGTCCTGAATCATCAATTCGGCGACGCGCTTTGTCGCGCCCATCACAGAGGTAGGCCGAACGGCCTTGTCCGTTGAGATGAGGACGAAGACTTCGACCCCACTCTCGCCGGCAATCTCACCGAGCAGGTTGGTGGCGAGGATGTTATTCTTCACGGCCTCGAAGGCGTTGGACTCCATCATCGGCACGTGTTTGTGCGCGGCGGCGTGCAGGACGACGTGCGGCTCGTACTCTTCAAAAATGGCGCGCAGGCGTGTCTCGTCGCACACGTCCGCGACCAGCGAAACGATTTGCAGGTCGGGCTGGGTGCTTCGCAGCTCGCGCTCGATCTCGAAGAGCGCGAACTCCGCGCGCTCCACCAGCAGCAGCTTGCCGGGAGCGAAATTGGCGACCTGCCGCGCCAGCTCCGAGCCGATTGACCCGCCGCCGCCCGTCACCATCACGGTCTTGCCCGTCAGAAAAGACATCACATTCTCTTCGTCCAGATGAACAGGCTCGCGACCCAACAGGTCTTCGATCTGAAGGTCGCGTATGCGCGTCAGCCGCACGCGCCCCTGAATGATGTCGTCCAGACCGGGAATCACTTTTACTTTGAGCGAGACCTGCTCGCAGATGTCCAGGATGAGGCGAAACTCCCGGCGCGAGGCGTGGGCGATTGTTATGATCACATGATCGAGGTCATACTCCTTGACCAGAAAGGGCAGGTCCTGCGTCGTGCCGAGCACCTTCACGCCCTGAATCATCTTGCCCTGTTTATTCGGGTCGTCATCGACGAAGCCCTCTATCTTGAGGCCCATGCCGCCACGGTTTTTGATCTCGCGCGCGGCGATCATCCCGGCGCGGCCCGCGCCGATCAGCAACACGGACTTTCGATTGCCGTGGCCTGAGCCTGACGTATCCTGTAACCTCTTCTCCCACTCATAGACGGCGCGACGCAGCACGCGCACGCCGAGCGCCCCGCCCGAGGCGAAGAAGGCGTTCATCAAAATCACGGAGAGCGGCACGCGTAAATTATCCATCCTCTCCGGCAGCCCAAGGCGCAGCGCCAGCACGACCAGAGACGACCACCAGCCCGCCATGAAGAAGGACTTCACTTCGGCCATCCCGACGTAGCGCCAGATAAAGGTGTAGACGCCCGCCAGCACCAGCGCCAAAAATTCTATGAGCACCACGTAGGGCAGTTGAATCAGCAAACGATCAAGTTCTCGTTCGGTGAGGTCGAAGTCGAACCGCAACAAGTATGCGAAGACGAAAGCGCCTATCAGGACGGAGAGGTCAGCCGCCAACTGGTAGCGCTTGGCGCGCAACTTGACCAGACCTAAACGCGTGCGGATTTGTTTACTTTGTTTCACCATTATGAATTTCCATTCGCTTCCCCTGCGCCTGATCCGAGACGTAGTGAAAGCGCCCTCCTTTGAACCCGTTATATGTTCGGGCGTTAGCCCATCGAAAAGAGTTACTTCTACGGCGATAGCGGCTCCGCACGGGCCGCCATCACGCAACAACGTTTCGAGTTTGAGTTGAAAACCGGGCGATCACTGACTCGCCGCTTCGCGCCTCTTATCTCCCTCTCGGTCGCGCTTGCTTTCCGCGACGGCCAGCAAGTCTTCAAGCTCGCTGATCGTCAAGGGGTCAGCAGCACCACCGTGCGACATCACGGCACGGCAGGTCTGCCAGAGAACTTTCACGTCCGTGCGCCAGCTACGCGAGCGCAGATACTCCAAATACCCCCTTAGCTTGAAGGGCTGTAAGGTCTTTAGGTAAAACTGCTCGCGGTCGCCTTCGACGCGCGCGAGCAGCACCTCCTCCTGACGTAGCCGCAGGGTCACCGGGTCGGTCAGGCCCGGTCGCGCCTCAAGCACCAGCCGCCAGTGTGGATTGCTGAGATCAACGTAGCGTGGAACTTCCGGGCGTGGGCCAATCAAAGACATGTCGCCCTTGAAGACGTTCCACAACTCAGGAAGCTCGTCCAGTTTCGTCCGCCTCAGAAATTTCCCCACACCAGTTACGCGCTCGTCGTCGCGTGCTGTCACCTGCGGCCCTGCGGACGCAGCAGTGTCCACACGCATCGTCCGTAGCTTGTAGAGCAGAAACTCTCTTCCCCCGCGCCCGACGCGCCGCTGCCGGAACAGCACAGGCCCACGCGATGAGAGGGCGACCGCGAGCGCCGCCATACCAATGACAGGGGAAAAGATGAGCAGGGCCGCGAGCGCAAGGAGGGCCTCGCCCGCGCGCGGGATACCGCTTTTAATCGCCTCGACGGTCGCAGGCTCAGCAGTAGCAGCACGACGCGTCATCTCGCTTCCTGTCTCAGCTATTGTCACTGGTCAAAGCACTCCAACGGGTGAGCCCTATCTTCTGTTCAGGACTTTCGGAGCAGGACAAAGACGGCGAACTCCGGCGCGCTCGTCTCCAGCCTCACGGTTCCGCCGATAAGCTGCGCGGTCTTCAAATTATTCATCGTCAGACGGAGCGGTTTGCCGTCGTATGTGCCCGACAGTAGGGGCACACCGAAGTAGTTCTCGGCGTCGCGCACCTCGTATTTCGCGCCGACGGGCAGCAGAACCCCGGCATCCACCTCAACCGCATCTTTCGAGTCCCAGTTGTAGACGACGACGTGCGCGCGTCCCTGCTCATACTGGTTCGGGCGCACGAAGACTTCGACCCCTTCGGGTCTTCCCTTCGCGTTGCTCAGCAGGCGGCTGTTGCGGTCGAGACCCGTCGCCCTTTGCCACTCTGCGAAATCGAGCGGCTTGCCCTGAAAGATGAACGCCCTCGATGTCGTGCCCTGAAAATAGGTGTTCGAGTCCCACGTATAGGACGAAACCGCGACGCCGTCAGGCACTCCGAGCGCGAGCAGTTGCTGCGCGCCGTAAAAGAAGTTGCCCGTCATCGTAATGTTCTGCCAGTCGCGCACGGAGGCCACGAGGCTGCCGCCGACGAAGCGATTGTCTCGCACGATCAGGTCTTGATTGCCTGTCGCGCCGTAGTGAAGACGCACGTTCGGCTTCGTGTCGCTTTTTGTCAGGGCTTCGTAGGTGTAATTGCCCGTGAGCGTGACGCGCGCGGCGGGCCGCTCCCCGCCGACCAGTATGTTGTCGTAGCCCTCATCCTGAAGCGTGGCCGCGCCGTTGTTGAAAGAGACGTTGCCCTCGAAGTTAAAGCCTTTGATCTCGCCTTCTTCAGTGTAGGCGTGTATGCCCCAGCCGAACTGGTTGAACATGACATTGTCGCGAACGAGCTTCGTGCCCTCTTCGTTCTGCGTATAGAGGGCGTGTCCGTGGCCGCGCTCCACGGGCGACGATTGCCAGCCGTTGTTGTAGATGATGTTGCCGTAGAGTTCCCCGTCCACAGCCGTCGACCAGAAGGCCATGCCGTTGCCGCAATCGTGTACGACCAGATTAATAAACTTGGTGTGCGCGCCCATGATCTCCACCCCGGTCGGCCTCTCGCGCGTGCGGTCTGTGTCGGAGTTCATGACCTCGAAACCCCAGTAGGTCGCCCAATCGCCTTCGACTGTGAGCGAGCCGTCGATGGTCGCGCGCTCGTTCTGTGCCTGAGCGAGAAGAATCGGCTTCTCCGCTTGCCCCGCCAGCTTGCTCTTGAACGCGCCTTTGTATGTGCCGCCGCGCAGCCAGATGGTGTCTCCGGGTTTCACGCGCGCGGGCTGGCCGAGTGCCGTCGCCAAATCCCATGGAAGATTTTTGCTTCCATCTCCATCCGGCCTGCCCTGAGCTGCTACGTAAAACTGTGCGCCGCCGGTAGGGACGGGGCGCGAAGGCGGAGGCGCGGGGTCTTCTTCTCGCCGCACATCCGCATAAGAGACGGGCGGGCCTGTGCGCCTGCGCGTAACCCGAGAGGCTTGACCGCCCGAGCCGTCGCCGAGCTTGAACGTGTAGACGGCAAACGAAGCGACGAGCATGAGCAAGACGAGCGCGCCGCCGAGCCACAAGCTCTTCGTATGTCGTTTCCCCTTCGATGGCTTGTGCAACCCTTCATCCTCTCAGGAGCTTGGAACGCCTGCCCCTTCCAAAGGGAGGCGCGCGACGGCCTTAGAGTTTTGCGCGCAGAGCGTCTTCACCGTTCCGACCGTATGGGCCAACTCGTCTTCGCGCATGCCCGGAAAGATCGGCAGGCTGATCAGGCGCTCCCACATGGCCGTTGCGCCTGGCAGCTCCTCCGGCTGCCAGCCGAACGTCTCGCGGTAATAAGGATGCAGGTGAAGGGGTCGCCAGTGGACGGAACAGCCGACGCCCCTCTTCTTCAACTCTTCGATGAACTGATCACGACTGATCGCCAGACGCTCAAGGCGCAGGCGAATGGGAAAGAGATGCCACGAGTGTATGCGGTTTGAGTCCGTGATGGGCAGTTCCAGTTCTTCGACCGACGCCAGCTGCTCCAGATAGTGTAGGGCGATCCCTTCTCGCTCCATTCGCATCTGGTCGGCTCTGGCGAGCTGGTGAATACCGATGGCGGCGGCGATATCTGTCAGGTTGTATTTGTAGCCCGGCGCGATGATCTGATAATCCCAGCTTCCGCCCCCGGAATATCTACGCCAAGCGTCGTGTGAGAGTCCGTGCAGCGACATCGAGCGCATGCGCGCGGCCAGACGGTCATCGTTCGTCGTCGCCATCCCGCCTTCACCGGTCGTAATCGTCTTATTGGCGTAGAAGGAGAAGCAACTGACGGAGGCGCTTCCCTCGCCGCAGGTTTGCCAGCGCGCCTGTTCGTCGCTTCTCCATGCGGCGGGGAAGGCGTGCGCCGCATCCTCTACCACCCACAAACCGTTTGCCTCTGCGAAACTCAAGAGCGCGTCCGTATCCATCATCAACCCGCCGACGTGCACGGGGATGATGCCGACCGCCGAGACCTCTTCATCCGTGCCGAGCATGCTTCTGTATTCTCCGGCACGCAGTCGCGCCAGCTTGCGCGCCGCATCTTCCATGCTCATGTTCCCCGTCTGCGGGTCACAATCGACGAGCAGCGGGAACGCGCCCTGATAGCGGACGACCTCGGCGGTCGCGGCGAATGTCATGGTCGGAACGAGCACCGCATGGCCGGGCCGCAGGCTGAGCGCTTCGAGGGCGAGGTGGAGCGCCGCCGTGCAGGAGTTGACCGCAACGGCGTGAGACGCGCCGACGCGTGCGGCGAACTCCTGCTCGAAGCGCGTGACCTTAGGCCCGCTCGTGAGCCACCCGGAGCGCAGAGTGGCGACGACCTCTTCTATCTCGGCCTCGCGGACCTGCGGACGAAAAAACGGAACTTTAATGTTCATCTTGTTTTCATTAGAGCCTCGCGCTCTTCTGCGCTGACGCTATACCCCCCGTGTTGGATCTGCCTCCCCAGCGATTCCAGAACCGCGCCAACCCGACCAGAAAACCCGCACCGTAAGATAGATGAAGCGTCGGATGGGCGAGCAAAAGCAGGGGCAGCAACCCCGGCCTCTCGTTTCTCAGCGTCATCACGGAGGCGGCCAGATTCAAGAGCGTGTAAGTGATAAGCAGAAGCGCGAGCGCCAGAACGCCGAGCGCCGAGAAGGACGCGACCGTGAGCGCGACCGCGAGCGAGAGGACAAAGAGAGGGGGCACGAACTGGCGCAGCCGCATCTGTCGCGGATGCTTTTGCATGACGCGCACCTTCCAGTATCCATACTGAAAATACTGACGCCAGAGCGAGCGGAAGCTGCTGCGGCTGTAATAGCGCGAGCGGATTTCGGGCACGAGCAGCAGCCGCCCGCCGAGCTTGCAGAGGCGATAGTTATACTCGTCATCCTGATTGCGGACTAACTCTTCATCGAATAGGCCCGTGCGCTCAATCGCAGCCCGCGTGTAGGCCGGAAAGGGCACGGTCTCGACGAACATGCGCCGGCCTTTGACGGTACGAAAGGCAGAGCCGCCGACGCCGAACCGTGAGCTCATAGCGAGCGCAATGGCGCACGCGACACGCGAATCGCCAATCGTCTCGATTGGCCCACCGACCCCGTCCGCCTCTTCTTCCACTAAACACTGGACTGAGCGGCTCACATAGTCTGGCGCGATCTCGCAGTGCCCGTCCACGCGGATGACGATGTCGCCCGAGGCCTCCCTCAACGCGAGATTCAATCCGGTCGCGACGATCCTGCCCGGATTATCGAGCAACCGCAGGTGCTGATGTCGCTCGGCTAAGCCGCGCACGATCTCGCGCGTCCCGTCATCAGACATCCCGTCGGCGACAATCACTTCCATGCGCCCCGGCGGGTAGTCCTGCCCCAGCACCGCGCCGAGGCCGCGCGCAATGAACGCCGCCTCGTTACGCACGGGCATGATAAGAGAGACGAAAGGCCACATCTCGAAAGGACTCTCCTTCATCCGCCCAACCCTTCCACGCGCGTTCGTTCTTCCGGCGAAAGCTGACAGATGACTGGCCGGAATTTCCCGCCCGCCGTGCGCGGCACTTCACAGACCTCTTCGAGAATGACTTCGACTGCGCCCATACGCTCGCGCATGCCGGCGACCAGAGACGCTCCCGCCGCCGGCGTCCACCCGGGCGCGGGCACGTAACGCACCCTCACACGGCTGAGAGATTCCTGAATAATCTGCGCCTCGTGAAGCGGCAGCTCCGAGTCGTAGACCGTATCAACACAGCCGATGCTTCTGCCGTCCATCGTATAGAGCGTGTCCTGCACGCGCCCGTCAACGGAAGTGAGGGCGGGAAGCCGTCGCCCGCACGCGCAGGGCGTCTCTTCAACCGGCAAGGTCGCGCGATCACCGACACGGTAGCGAATGAGCGGCATGTCTGCGTTCAACAGGCCCGTCGAGATCAGCTCGCCGGACTCGCCGCGCGGCGTGGGCGCACCGTTGGTCAGTAGCTCATAGACCCCTGCGTCGGGCCACAGGTGCAAACGCTCGGCCTCACACTCGCTCGCCGCCGCGACCGTTTCCGCCATCCCGTAGGTCTCGCGCACCGGACAACCGAAGGCTTCCGCGATTGTTTCGCGCTGGTGTTTGAAGACGGGCTCGGCATTGGTCACGACGACCGCCATCGACAGGTCGCGCCGACCGAGCTTCAACATCTCGCGGGCCAGTGCGTAGAGCGAAGAGGTGTAGCCCAGCAGGTACTTGACACGGTAGCGCTTGAGCGCGTCCAGATAGTGCGGGACGAGATCGGGCGCGAGGTGATAGGAGGACATGTAGAGCTGTTTGAGCCCTGCGTTCCAGACCCAGAACGGAGGACGCCGCACGGCGACGGGCACGACCATCTGCCCGCCCATGATGGCCCAGCGGTCTCTGCGCGTCACGCCGTACCACTCGCGCCAGCGCGCTTCCGAGAGCGCGTACCAGCGCCGCACTGTCTCGCGCCTCAGCCAGAGGTCCAGCGACTTGCCGGTCGTGCCGCTCGTGTGATCGTGGAACATCTGCCGCACATCGCAATCATCGGCGACGAAGGCCAGAGGGTTGGCCCTGAGAGTCTCTTTCTCAAGCACGGGCCAGTTCTTCAAGTCCTCCCATGAAGAGAGGTCGCCCTGCCGCCTGCGCTCATTCCATTGCTCGCGGTAGTAAGGAACTCGCGTCGCGGCGCGATTGAGGATGAAAGCCAGACGCTCGTCCTGCCACACGCGCCAGCGCGCGGCGTCCCAACCGTCGCGCTCAAGCGCCTCTTCGATGAGGCGCTCGGTCTCCGGCCCGTATCGCCAGGAGCGCAACTGCAAGCCGCGCGCCGTCGCCGCCGCCGAGCGCAGCCACGCAGGAGATCGATGGTAGAGGCGCAACAGCTTTTTATTCATCGCTCGCGCACCATGAAACTTTCAGACCTTCTCTCGCTCGCTTCAGCCGCGGTCGTTCGTTCCGATTTCGCCGTCCCGTCGCGCCCGTCAATTTGCTGCCCCGTAGATGTTTCTTCCATGACCGGGGGTCGGGCCAAACGGCCTCTCACCGATTGTTGCCAGCGATAGAGTCTTTCCGCGCCGCTACGCAACGCCGCCACAAACTGATAGCGACTCCACATCCATTGCCTGAGCGTTTGATCGGGCACGGCCCCAAACTTCAGCTTGGCGTCGCCGCCGCCCGCCATGTCCAGCGTCAGGCATCCCCTCTCCATGCCCCTCTGCATAGCCGTCCATGTCAGCAATTCCATAGGGCAATACCAGCGATAGC
>DASVWI010000040.1:0-312408 GCA_036389675.1 Pyrinomonadaceae bacterium | reverse complement strand
CGCGTCGCTCAATTGAGCGACGCGGCCCTCTTGGTCTTCAAGCCTACTTCCTTTCCTTCACATGTCTTCGTGCCCTTCGGCTTACTGGTTAAAGCGGAAGCGGTATTCCGCCGAGTTGAGAAAACCGTTGACCATCATGCGATAGTCGCCCGTCTCGTTCAGTTTCTTTATCCAGTCCAGATAAAGCGCGTCCGGGTTGCGACGCAGGTAGCCGAAGTATTGCATCACGACGAAGGCCTTGTTGTAGTACTTCTTGCTCACTTCGGGCGTGCTGGCGATGATGCGAACCACGTCCCAGCGCTGAATCTGGCTGTTGGCTAACTGCGAGATCAATAGAGCGCGCGTCGTGTCATCGAGCTGAACCCCGGCGGTCTGTATCACCGCGTCCACGAATGCGCCGGAATCAACGATCTGATCGTACTTGTTTTTGAACTCCTGCCGCTGCACGAAATCAGTGGTGAAGGCGAGCTTTTCGGCCTCCAATTGCTCGGGCGTCAGGAATCCCGTCACTCTCCTCAGGTCTTCCATGAACTCAAGGTACTGCGGCTGGCGACCGAGCGCCGTCTCGTAGAAGCGGTAGACGAAGTAGCCCCTGTCATAGAACTCGGGCGAGCGGAAGAAGGCGCTCGATACTTCTATGCGGTCACAGGCCGTATTGCCGGGAGCGCAGTTGTTCAGAACAGCCTTCCAGCCCGCGAGACCCGAAGGCTCAGGCTCACGGTTGAGGAAATCGACATAGTGCTGGCGGATGAAGAAGTCCACGTCGTCCACCGGATTGTTTGCGGTCGGCGCAAGGTCGTTATCGTTGATGGTCACAGTCGTCGTGGATGTCGCGCCAAGGGTTGCGCCCACGGCGTTGGAGAGCGTGACGGTGAAGGTTTCAGGCCCTTCGACGTAAGCATCATCCGTGATGAAGATCGAGAAGGTCTTGCTGGCCTCGCCGGGCGCGAACTTGAGCGTGCCGAGCGCGATGTTGAAGTCGCCCTTCTGTTCGGCGGAGCCGTCAACGGTGGTGTAAAAGACGGACATGGCCGCGGAGGTATTGCCCGTGCGTGTGACGCTGATGGAGAGAGAGCCGGCGCTCTCCGCGACGCTGTACGCGGCCTGTCCGAACTGGACCACCGGCCCGTCATCGTTAATGATCGTCGCCTTGCCCTGCCCGTCAGCGATGTCTGCCGTGGAGTTGACGACCGAGTTGAGATTGACGAAGAAGGTCTCGTCCGGCTCGTCTGCCGTGTCGCCTTTGGCCTGAACCGTGATGGTCTTAGTGGTCTCTCCCGGGCCGAAGGTGACGGAACTGTTCTGTGGGTCGTAGTCCGAGCCACCCTGCGCTGTTCCATCCGCGGTCGAGAACAGGACTGTCACGCTCAGGCCGCTGAACCCGGAGAGATTGAGGTTGAAGGTCAGGTCGGTCGTGCCCGCGTTGCCTTCCGTCGCGCTCGCGTCCGAGATGGAGAGAGTCGGTTTGGGCTCGTTTTCCTTGATCGTCAGGGTCGCGGCGACGGGGTTGCCGAAGGACGCGCCCTGCACGCCGGTCAACAGTAGCTCGATGGTCTCGTCCGACTCGTACACCTGATCGTCTTTAATGGTCACGTCGAATGTCTTGCTCGTCTCGCCGTCACCGAAGCTGAGCTGGCCGGAGGTGGAGGTGTAGTCAAAAGGGCTGCTGGCAGTTCCGTTGCTCGCAAGGTAATTGACGGTCGCGGCGCCGGTCGAGCCGCCCGTGCGCGTGACCGTGATGGAAACGGTCGTGTTCGCTTCGTTGACGGAATAGGTCGCGCTGCTGAAGCTGAAGAAGCCTGCGTTGACACTCACAGCCTGCACGCACTGCGAGAATTCGGAGGTGTTGCCATTGGCATCGGTCGCGGTCGCCGTGACGAACTGGCCGGGAGTGACCGCGGCGTTAAGGACGGTATTGATGGTCGCGTCATTGCCTGTGGTCTGCACCGTCGTCGCGCCGAGAAAGGTTTGACCTTCACCGTAGCCGGAGGCGTCGCACGACGCGTTGGAAAAGAACTCTACCCTGAACTGCGTGTTGGCCGTGGAATTGAGCGAGCCGTTGACGGTCACGTTCGCGCCGTTCGTGACGGCACTGGTCAGCACGGGGTAGTTCTGTAGATCATTGTGGCCCGCGTCTGCGTCGCCCGCGTCATTCTGTTCAACCGTATCCTGAAAACCGAGATTGATTCCCAGCTTCCCGTTTGAATGAATAGAGTTTCCGAGGATTCTATTCCTGTAGGGGTCGCTGATATTGAGCTGCCCGTTGACGACGACTCCGCTTCTGGTGTTAAAGGCGATGACGTTCTTCGCGTTGGGGTCAGTGCCGCCGACAGTATTCTGTCCGGAGCTTATCTCCACGCCCGAACCAGTGTTGCCCATGGCGTTCGCGCCGCTGATGTCCGTGCCGATGTAATTGCCCTGTATGAGATTCCCCGTCCCGCCTTTGGTATTGATCTGAATGCCGTTGAATTTATTGCCGGAAATAATATTGCGCGCCGCCGGGGTCAGCCCGCCGATGGTGTTGTTCGCACCTCCGATGTTGATGCCCGTACTATTGTTGGGAAGCGCAACTGTGCCGGTGGCATCAGGGCCGATGATATTTCCCTGCACAGTGTTTCCGCCATCGCTCGACGAGAGATTGAGCGCCGTGCCGGTATTGCCCGAGATGAGATTGCCGGCCCCGGCCACTGTCCCGCCAATCGTATTGTTGGGGCTCAGTAGATATATGCCGACCTGCACGTTGGGCAGCGCCGCCGTGCCATGTCTGTCCGTCCCGATGTAGTTGCCCTGAATGATCTGTCCGCCGGCGAATGATTGAAATTGAATGCCCTGATCGTTTCCGGAGATGAGATTGCGCGCCGCCGGCGACGTTCCGCCGATGGTGATATTGGTCGCCGTGCCCGTAAAAAATATGCCGACGCGATTGGGCCGGGCGACTGTGCCGGTCGAGTCCGTGCCGATGAAGTTTCCGGCGATGACGTTACCGTTGGTGCTGCTGCCGACCACCGCCACGCCGTCAAAGCCTGTGAGGATTAATCCTTTGACCGTATTATTTGAAGAACCGAAACGGATTCCGTCGGCGTCCGCGCCCGCGCCCGCGCCGTTGACCTCAATCAGCAGGACGGCGTTATTACCCACGGCCAGCGTGTTGGGGCTTGTGCCCGGCTGCGTGTAGCCGTCAATGGTCAACTGCTGCGTGATCTGCGGCAGTTGAGACAGGAGGTTGATGGTCTTGACGCCGCCGCCCGGAATATTAAAGGTGATGGTGTCGGCCCCGGCGCTGGCATTTGCGTCAAGGATGGCCTGTCGCAGGCTGCCTGCGCCGCTGTCATTCGTATTAATGACGGTGAAGCTGGCTGCCGAAGCGCTCGGCTCTACCATGCGTTTGAAGCTATCGGGCAGGATGGCCCAAGCCCCTGCTACGAGCAGAGCCAGCGTCAGTCCAACCAGTCGCCGCGTCCTCATCCCTGTAGTCTTGTGAGTTCTCATCTTCAATCTCCTCTTGAATAGTTCTCAATCCGGTCGGCTACATAAATACATGCGCGCGACCCCGCACGTCACCACGCATATATGTAGGTAGTTTTGACCGCGAAAGAGACTTTTCAAGACCCGCACGGAGAAGGGTCTTCGCGAAGATACTGACGCTGGATCACAGGGCGAGCAGGCCCTTGAAGCGACGCCTCGCTTCAAGGGCCTGCTCGCCCCGTGCCTTCTTGCTTTCTTTACTTGATGAGCCTGTTTTGAAGAGCCTTGGCGACGGCCTCCGACTTGGAATGTACCTGTAGCTTGTCGTAGATGCTCCGCAGGTGGAAAGAGACTGTGTTGGTGGTAACGCCCAGCTCGCGCGCGGCGGATTTGTAGGTATGACCCTCGACGAGCAGCTTGAGCAGACGAGTTTCATGCGGTGTCAGATGGTAATCGGCGCGCTCGGGTGGGCGGAAATCGCGAAAGAGCGTCACGACGCGGCGCGCTATCTCAGGCGACATGGGCGCGCCGCCCGCCATGACTTCCCTGAAACTCTCAATAATTCGCGCCGGCGGGGTGGTCTTCAGCAAGTAGCCGCACGCCCCGGCGCAGAGCGCGTCGAAGATGCGCGCGTCATCGTCGTAAACCGAGAGCATCAGAATCAGCAGGCCCGGATAACGCTCCTTGAGGATGCGTATGCCCGTGATGCCGTCCATCTTCGGAAGACCGATGTCTGAGAGGACTACGTCCGGAAGCTCCTGCCCTATCTTGTCCAGCGCCTCCTCCATCGAGCCGAAGCTGCCCGTGCAGCGATAACCGCTCGTCCCGTTGATCAGGATTTTGAGCCCCTCGCGTATTTCGCGCAGGTCTTCGATGATGGCGACCTTGATGGTGGCCGTGGGCGGCATTTCCATAATCTCTAAATCCTGTTGATGTTCCAGCATACGCGTTGCTCCGCCTTTCCTGAATCTGGCGGAGTTTACACGCGCTCGCCCCCGTTGCGCCCCACGTATTTACGTAGGAACCTTTTCCAGCTCAGTGGCGGTCTGCCCGTCACGGGCACTCTCAGCACGACGCGCGTGCCCCGCCCGCGCTCCGACTCGACGCGGAAACTCCCGCCGAGCGCCAGCGCGCGCCTGCGTAAACTATTAAGACCATGCCCGCCCATGCCGTCGGGCTCGACGCCGCCGACGTCCGCATCGAACCCGCGACCGTTATCGCTGACCCTGATAATAATCCAGCCGCCTTCCACCTTAAACTCAAGCTCCGCCTCGGTACAGCCCGAATGCTTGGCGAGGTTATTAACGCTCTCCTTGAAGATGAGGTAAATCTCGCGGCGCACGTCCGCGCCGAGCTTGATATCGCGCTCGTCCTGCGCGGGCACGCGGAAGCGAAAGTCTATGTCGCGCGCGTTCAGGATGTCACCGGCGAAGCGGCGCATGCGCTGCGTGAGGTCGCTCAGGTGATCACGCTCCGGGTTGATGGCCCACACGATGTCGCTCATCGAGCCGACCATCTCGCGCGAGGTCTCGGCGATCATCGTCAGGGGCTCTCTGACGGTAGAGTTGTCGCGCTCGACGCGCGCGCTGGCGACTTCGCTGAGGATGGCTATCTGCGAGAGGCTCGCTCCCATGTCGTCGTGCAGGTCTGTGGCGATGCGCGTTCGCACACGCTCCAGCTCGATGGCGCGCCTGACGCGGTAACGATAGATGGCATAAGCGATCACGCCGGCGACGAGCGCACAGAGCATGACGAACCACCAGCGCCGCCAGACGGGCGTGAGGATGGTGAAGGAGACCGTGGCGGGCCGCGCGGTCGTGAGGCCGTCGGCGCTGACGGCCCGCACGCGGAACAGGTAATGGCCGGGAGCGAGGCTGGCCGTCACCGTGCGCTGGTCTGTCGGGGCGCTCCACGTATGATCTACGCCTTCGAGCATGTATTGGTAACGCAGGCTTTCGCCCGCCGCGAACCCGAGCCCGAAAAAGTCTATCTCGATCTGGTTCTGGCTGGCTTCAAATACAAGCCCCTTGACTTCAGTCTCGCCGAGTTCCGAGATAGCGTGCCGCACGCCGCCGACTCTCATGCCGCTGATGTAGACGGGCGGCGGCGCTTGCACCGTGTCGGCTTCGGGCACAAGACGCGAAAGGCCGCCGCGCGTGCCGAACCAGAGCGCGCCCCTTCGGTCGCGGAACGCAACCGTAACTTCGCTGCTGATCAATCCGTCATCGGTCGTGTAATGTTTGACCCGGTCGGTCGCGGGACTGAGCCGTTCGACCCCGCGCGCCGTTCCGATGTAGACGTTGCCCCACTGATCTTCGACAAAGCAGCGCAGGTTCTCACTGGAAAGGCTGGCCGCGCTGATGAAGGGTGCGGACACCGGGCGCGCGGCCCACGGTTTATCAATGCGGCCAATTCCGGGGCCGCGCGTGGCGAGCCAGAGTCTGCCCGCGCGGTCGAAATAGAGCCCCTGTTCGAGTCCCATCGGGATGCCTTCCGCCGCGCCGAAGATTTCAAAGCGACCGTCGCGATAGCGCGCCAGCCCGCCGTTGTGCAGGCCAATCCAGAGCGTGCCCGATTGGTCTTCGATAAAAACGTTCGTCCAGTTGTTGACCGGCAGCCCGTCCTTTTCCGAGTAGCGATGAAGCGTATTGGTCGAGCGTTCCCAGCGGGTCAACATCACGGGCGGGTTAAAGGAGCTGATCCAGATGTCGCCGCGTGAATCCTCGAAGAGGCGCGAGATGTAATTGTCGGCGAGGCCGTCGCGCGTCGTGTAGACGGCAAGCGGGCTGACGCGCGCGAGGTCTTCGAGGCGGCTGACATTGGGGAAACGATAGAGCCCCCGATTGGTGGCGACCCACCACTCGCCGAGGTGATCCTGAATGATGACCCAGCGGCCAGAGCTGGAATCGATGATCTGTTGCGGCAGGTTAGGCCGCAACGCCTTGAACCTGTCACCATCCAGCCGATTGATCGTCCACTTTGAGCTGATGACGACAAGCTCGCCCGCCCTGTCCTCGTAGATTTGAACGATCTCAGGGTGTCCGAGGCCGTCCGCTTCGGCATAAGAGAGAAAACCGTTGCGTGCGATCTTCATCGCGCCGTTCGCCTGAGTGCCGACCCACATGTTGCCGTCGTGGTCTTCGGCAAGGGCGACGATTCTATTGCTCAGGCCCTGAGCCGCGGTGTAGCTGCGAAAGCCACTGCCATCGAATACGGTCAGACCTCCGCCAACTGTGCCGAGCCAGACTCTTCCGTCAGACGATTGGTGCAGAGCATGGACGTTGTTGTGCGGCAGGCCGTCGGCGGTGGTGAACCGTCTGGCCGCGCCGAAGGCGGGCAAGTTGAGGCCGCCCGGCTGTGTGCGCGCAGTAGCAAGAGCAGCGCCCTCTCGCTCAAGACTCAGGGCGCTTTCCGAAAGCCCGTCGCCCGCACCGGCCTGTGCGGCTGGCAAGGGGCGCAGCATGAACAGGCCCGTCTGGTGGCCCACCCACAGACGGCCCTCCGCGTCTGCGAGCAGCGCCCAGATATAATCCGTGGATTCGGCTGGCACGAGCCGATAATGAATCATGCGGCCATCGGGCGTGCGTCTCACGAGCCCTTCGGTTGTTCCAATCCAGAGGCTACCCTCCCCGTCCTCGGCGAGGGCATTTACTTCCATCACCTCCTCGGAGCGCGATTTAACGCCCAGCTCTACTCTCCTGAACGCGTAGCCGCCAGCATCATTGCCACGCTCAAGACTAAAGAGCCCGCCCGATGTGCCCACCCAGAGACGGCCCTCGCGGTCTTCATAGAGGACGGAGACGTTGACCTGCGCGTCGCTGCTGATACGGTAGGAGGTGAACATCGCATCGGCTTTGTCGCGCGGGGCGTGTGCCTCACCCTGCGCGCCGGCCCGCGGGTTGAACCGGCTAACACCGGCTGCCGTCGCTATCCAGTAGTAGCCGTCGCGGCTCTCAAGAATGTCCTCGACGTAAGAGGAGGCCAGCCCGTCTTTCGCCGTGTAGCTGGTGAAGCGGTAGCCGTCAAAGCGGCTCACCCCGTCGATGGTGCAGAACCAGAGGAAGCCGTGAGAGTCCTGAACGATTCTGGTGATCTCATCGTGAGCGAGGCCGTCGGCGATGGTGTAGGTCTTGACGGGCAAGTGCTCGGCCCGCACTCCTGTCGCTAAGAACAGATGCAGGGCGAGCATCAATGCCGGACCTAAGATCGCTCTCTGCCTTTTTATAGCTACGAGGCGCAATGAAGGCATCTCCGACGGAGATCAGGGAATGATAAAACGACTTGGAAAATAGGTCTTCGGGTTCAGGTGTGCGGCCTAAGTATTCACCCCGAGTTTTCCCGGACAGTTTAAATCAACCTCTTATTTCCTAGCAATTTGAGAAACGATTTGGCCCGCTGATGCTCTCAACTCCTCTACGGCCTTTCTTCGGCACTGAAGTTCCGGCCCATTAAATAAGCGGTGAAATGCCATACACGCGATGTATCGTAATGTTTCGCTCTCCGCTTAAGGGAGACCGCCGGTTGTCCGTAAACCCCTAACTTTCACTAACTTAACGCCGCGCCCGTGGCTGGCATGATCATTGCGACTAGACCAGCAAGGTTAATACTGTTCTCCCCCCCGCGACAGGCAAAATTAGTAAAATTCAGGAGGAGAAATTAGATGAGTAAACGTTTAGTGAGTATCGCAGGAGGGATTGTTTTGGCCCTCACCACTGTGGGCTTGGCCCTCGGTCAGGAGACACAGACCACCGGAACGACGACCACCACCGTGACGGGAACCACCGTCACACAGACCACACAAAATGCTGACGGCTCATGGACTGTCGTCGAGTATCCGGTAGGCAAGGAAGTCCTCGTCAACCTGACGCCGAGCGCGACGCTTCCCGGCGCAACGGGCACGGCCAGGATCATGCGTATGGCGAACGGCACGACGATCAACATGGACTTGTCCGGCCTGACGGGCGACGTGAGCAACCTGAATCTCTACGCCGTTGACCCTGTCGGTCGGCTGACCCTTCTGGGGCCTGTCTCCGTCAATAACGGCACGGGCACATTCAGCGCGACGACCACAGCGCCTTTAGACAAATTCATGCTCGTGCTCTCGCCCGAGTCTAACCTGACGACCTACGCGCCAACGACGAACGTGCTGCTGCGCAGCGCAGTGCCGCAGGGTCTCGCCGTCGTGCCGCTTTCGAGCCACGGTGAGAGGGACGGCGCGGCGGTCGGCGAACGCGTTTCGGCGACGACGACAGCCAATACGGCTTCCGCCTACAGCGCCCCGATGCTTGGCATTCCGGGCTTCCGTCGCGGAACGGACACGGAGATGAAGATCAAGCTTTCGGGAGCGATGACGGGCTCGCGCGCCAACGTCTATATAGAGCCGCGCAAGGATGGGCCAACGACCATCAAGATGCGCTTTCATGAGTTGAAGGACGCGCCCGCCGGTCAGGTCTATGCCCTGTGGGCCGTCTCGCCCGACAACAAGTACGTGCGCCTGGGCCAGATAGTCAACACCGGCCAGCGCAACGAGGCGCAGATTCAGACCGAGACCGCCTTGCAGGACTTCGGGCTGCTGATCACGATGGAAAGTGAGTTCACGAACCCGTCCGGCACGGTCGTCGGAACGATCATCAAGTAACTCGCCGAGTGCGTAAACCCGTTCGGCTCTCGTCTGTTTTCGAGCGAGAGCGCTGACCCAAGCCAGAGAGGCCGCCTTTCGTTAGAAAAGGCGGCCTCTTTTGTCAGGGATGGCTTTCCGCCGGGGATTCTTTTTACAAACGGGGCGCGCCTTATCCGAAATAGTGTGATTTGGGCGCGCGCCGGTTGTGGTATATTCAGGACAGCCGTTGATTCGGTGGTCGGGCACTCCCGGTCGCCAACCCCCGACGATGAGACGGCTTGTTCCTGCAAGGGGTACTTCAAGATGGGCAAGTAAGCTTTTCGGTCTCGCAGTTCTTTTGCGGCGCACTTCGCGTCTAGCTCCCAGAAACCAGAAAGGGCTTCCCTCTTTAGTTGAGAAGGGCTTTCCCTTTTTTACCGGGCATGAGCTGTCTTTTGTGCCCGCCGTTTAAATGGACTTTAAGCTATGAGACGCAACCTCCCCCTGTTGCTGGCCCTCGCTTCGCTCATCCTTTTCAGCCGGAACGCGCTGGCCGAGGAGTCGCTCCCCGAACTGATACGCCGCGTCAAGCCTTCGGTCGTTTCCGTCATCACCTACGACGCCAGGAACAACGTCTCCGTGACCGGCAGCGGTTTCTTCATACGCCCCGGACAGGTCGTCACCAACCTTCATGTCATAGAGGGCGCACACCACGCCGATATCAGAACCTTCGACGGCAAGGGCAAGACCTTCGCGGTCTCAGGCATTCTGGACGTTGACCTCGAAGGCGACCTCGCGCTCTTAGGCATCAACATGCCGCCCGAGAGAGCGCGCTCCGTGGAAATATCGAACGTCGTGCCCGAAGAGGGCGAAAAGATTTTCGTCATCGGAAATCCTCTGCGGATGGAAGGCTCCATCGCCGACGGCATCGTCTCAGCCGTGCGCGAAGTGCCGAACCTCGCACGGATTATTCAGATCACAGCCCCAATCTCGCACGGCAATTCGGGCAGCCCGCTCCTTAACATGCGCGGCGAAGTCATAGGCGTGGTGACGATGGTGGTCACTAACGGCCAGAACATTAATCTTGCGCTCTCCGCCTCAAGGCTCGCCTCCCTTGAGCCGGAAAAGCCCCTGACGTTTGAGGCCCTGGCCCTGAAGATGCGCGGCAACGCGCAGGCCGACGCCGCCTCGGAGAGATGGTATTTGAACGGGCTCAATTCGCTGTGGCTCGGCAACTACGAGAGCGCGCTCGGCTATTTCGAGATCGCCGTGGATAAGAATCCCGGAAGGGCCGAAGCGTGGATTCAGGTCGGCTATTGCAAGGTCAAACAGGGTAAGAACCGCGACGCCATACGCGCCTTTCAACAGGCCATACGCCTGCGCCCCAGCTCCTTTGAGGCTTACAACAAGCTCGGCGACGCCTACTTCTATTCCGGCAGCTTCAACGAAGCCATCGAAGCCTACAAGCAGGCCGCGCGTCTCAACCCGCGTCAGGCCGAAGCCTACTACAACCTCGGCATGACCTACCTTGAGATAGGCGACCGCGCACAGGCCATCACGCAGAGCTACCTGCTCGAGCCGCTCGACGCCAAGCTATACGAGAAACTAAAGAGCGAAATCCATAGATAAAAGCGTGACGTAGAATCAGAAAGGGTGAAGCTTGGCGCACAAGCTTCACCCTTTCTTCATGAGACCCCACGCGCCGCCCTCTTTTTATTCCGCGCCGAGCTGGCTCGTGAAGATGTTTCTGTCTATCTGGTCTGGATTGCCTATGACGACAAAGCGTATGTTTCGCATGTAGGAGCGTGCGGCGCGCTGCACGTCCGCCGGGGTGACGGCGCGCAGGCGTTCGATGGTCACCAGCGAGTTGCGCCAACCGCCGCCGATCAGCTCATACTGTGCGAGCTCGCCCACCTGCGCCGCGTTGGTCTCCTGCCCCATGTAATAGCTGGTCAGGTATTGCGAAACGACGCCCGTAATCTCTTCAGCCCTGATCGGCTCGTGTTGCAGCCGCGCAATCTCGTCGAGCATGACGCGGATGGCCTTGTTCGCATCGACGGCTGTGACGTAGATGCCGCCGACGTTCGCTCCCTGACTCTTGAGAAAAGAGCTCGGCGCGTAGGAGAGATTGCGCTTGACGCGCACCTCCTCGAAAACGCGGTCTTGCAGAACGCTTGAGGCGATACGCATCGGGTAGATGTCGGCAGCCGTCAAGGGCGGCGCGGCAAACAGACCCTGTATGTAGTTGGTCGGCAGGCCGCGCCTTGTCACTTCGACCGAAGGAGTGGTGAAGGAGAGTTGCGGCAGCGGCGAGGGCTTGTACTCGCCGCGCGGAAGTCGTCCGAAGGACTGCGTGATGGAAGCGCGAAGCTGAGCGGGGTCAAGGTCGCCGACTATCACCAGTAGCAACCGAGAGGTCTGCATCATCTGCTGGTGATAGCGGCGCAGGTCTTCCGCCGTCAGGCGGCTGACCGTCTCAGCCGTGCCGCTCGGGCGGTTGAAATAGGGATGACCGACGTAGGCGACCCGTTCCTGCAAGCGTTGCAGGTAATCGTCAGGAGTATCCTCGTCGTCGCGCAGGGCCGCGACCCTGCGGCTCTGCACCAGCTCCACATCCTGCTTGTTGAAGGATGGGCGCAGCACGACATCCTTGAAGATTTCCCACGAGCGGTCGAAGTTGGCGCGCGTCGAGGCGAGCGTCCACGCCGAGTAATCGTAGTTCGCGCCCGCGCCAATCGCCGTCCCCATACGCGAGGTCTCGGAGCGCATACGCTCGCGCGGAAAGTTCGCGCTCGCTTCCGTCGCCACGTCCAGCATCAGTGCTTCTATGCCGGCGTTCTCCGCCGTGATGTTGCGCGAGCCGCCGCGAAGGAAAAGCCCCGCGGCCACGGTCAGGCTGCCCGGTCGCCGCTTGACGATCACCTTCAGGCCGTTGACATCAAACTCCGTGACGAGCGCCGCCTGTGTGGCCTCGACGTTCTGTATGGAGGCCTGATCGGGCACGGTCGGCGGTTGCCGCTGCTCGTCGCCGCCGGGCTTCGTCGCCTGCCCTGATTGAGCCCGCAGGCTTTGTCGCGTCGTGGCCGCCTGTGTGACGGACGCTACCGGCAGCGCCGTGATGACCGAGAGGACGAGGCCGAGAATGATCGGAAGAAGGCGGCGACGCTGCCCCGCCCGACGCGCTTTATCATTCGATTCAGGAGCGCTGTCGCTCGTCGCCTCTCTGCTTTGCTGCTCGCTCAACATCTTTCCCTCCGGGCTTTCTATAACAACGATGCCTCGCGCCTTTCTGCTCACTTCGTTTTTCATACTGTTTCTCACTGACCGATCAAGTCTTCAGGTTTCAGCTGAGCCCTTCCTTGGGCCTCCTCGGAGATCAGCGCGACGCCGACGTGTGGCTTGCCCTGAATATAGCGTGTGACGTAGCGGCTGATGTCTGCGCGCGTCGTGCGCCGCAGGTTTCCGAGATAGCCGCGAAAGTAATCCAATCCGGTCGAAGCCCACCAGAAGCTCAACGTGTGCGCGTAGTCCGAGAGCTTCTCGCGCGAGTAAAGATCGTCCGCCTCAAGCAGTGCCTTGGCGCTCTCAAGCTGCTCGTCCGTGTAATAATCCCTGTCGTTGAAATGCGCTATCTCTTCATAGATGGCGCGCGTCGCGGCTTTCGCCTTCTCCGGCGAAGTCTGCGCGATGATGGTGATCGGGCCGACGTTGCGCTGTGTCAGATAGCCTATGCCGACACCGTTGACCAACCCTGTGTCGACGAGCGCGCGCTGAAAGCGAGAGTTGGGCTGCGTCAGGATAAAGGAGAAGACATCTGCGGCATACGTCCCGGGATTGTCCTGACCGATGGACGGCCCGTGCCAGCCGATCTCTATGACGACGTTCTGCACGGGCTGCTTGATAATCACGCCCTCGCTTTTCGGAAGCGGCGGATGCTCGACGGGCGGGTACTTGATGAAGGGGTCTTCGGTGCGCGGCCAGTCGTTGTATAACTCCTGTGCCATCTTGAAGACCTCTTCGGGGCGCACGTCGCCCGTGACGACGAGCGCCGAGTTGTTCGGCACGTAGAAGCGCCCCTGAATGAGCCGCATCATGTCGGTGGTGGCGGTCGAAACCGTCCGGCGATTGCCGAGCGGATTCTTGCGGCTGGGGTATTTGAAGAAGAGGCGGTCGTTAATCTCGCGGTTCAGATAGAAGTAAGGGTTCGACTCGTTGCGGTCGATCTCGCCGATGACGACTTCGCGCTCGCGCTCAAACTCGCCCGCGTCAAAGAGAGGATAGCGGACGGAGTCGCGCATGAACTGCATGGCGGTCTTCATGTTCGGGCTCGTCGTCGTGAAGTAGTAGTTGACCAGCTCGGTCTGCGTCTGGCCGTTATAGGCTATGCCCATCTGGCCTATCTGGCGCAGGTAGTCTTCGGCATTGGCGATGGCGCGATTGGACTTGAAGAACATGTGCTCGTAGAGGTGCGAGAGTCCGTTCAGCTCCGGCGGCTCGGTGTAAGAACCGTTCTTGACGGCCAGCTCGATGGTCACGAGCGGCACGGCATGATCTTCGAGCACGATCACCTCAAGACCGTTGGCGAGCACGCGATTGACCAGTTGGGCCTGCTGCTGGCGAGCGGGAGCAGCCGCGCCTGCCGCCTGCGTGGCGGAGGCGCTGTCGCGGCGCTGTAGCAGCTGTTGCGGCGCTGCCGCCGGGACAATCTGCGGCGCGACGAGCGCCATGATGAGCGCGAAGATATAAAGGGTGCGTCTCACAAAAAACTCCATTCGTGATAAAGAGATTAACAGATTCCAGCCCCCGGAGGCTGTCCCAAGCACATTGCTCAATTGCTGTCTGAGACAGGTCAGTACCGCCTGCGGTAGCGGGCGGGTATTCAACATTGCAGACCCGCCCGCTACCGCAGGCGGTACTGACCTGACGCTTCGCCATGGCATCCAATTGAGAACCGCTATCAGAATCATTGGCTAAATTTTACGTATCTGCCGCGCGTGAAGTTTCTCCGTGCGCGACTGTTTTTCGGAAAAATTGGCCGCCCCGTTCGATGTCTCAAACCGCCGCGGGGATGTCAGCCGGCATAAGATTCATCCTGTTCGATTTTCGATAATACCCAGTCAAACTCGCCGGAAGTAATCTTGCCTTCGCAAAACTGGCAGATGCCCGTCGTGTTGACCTTGAGCGGCGCGCCGCAGTTCGGGCACGAAAGGTCTGTGCGCGCGTGCTGCGGGCGCGCGTTGCGGTTGCGTATGAACGTCCAGTATTCGCTCCAGCGCCGCAGCTTTTTCTTAGACCCGGCGACGACGCGCCCCGTGGCGTCCACGGTGTAATCGTAGCCCTCGGCCCAGATACGCAAAGTGATCGCATTATAGAAGGCGTCCTCCATAATCTTGACGGGCTGCATGGAGGTGATGCGGCACTCGTCCAGCATGTTGCGTAAATTCTGTTTTCTGTAGGCCTCGATCCAGTAGCGGTGCATCTGGAAAATATTGTCCGTCTCGTGCGGGCGCGCGCGCTCCCAGTCGAGCGTTGACCAGGCGGCCTGTAGCTCTGTGAAGATCATGCGGGCACGCATCTCGAACTCTCTCCAGTTGAATTCCGGGTGGCTCTTCTCGAAATAGGCGCGTATGTTGGCGAAGCTCGGCTGCACCACAGAAGGATTGTCCGTGCCAACTTCGGGCACGTCCGAAGTGAGCAGCGGCCCGCGCTCTTCGCGGCCCATGAGCGTGATCTTGCGGACGAACCATTGAAATTCGCCGCTCTCTATGCGAGCGCCGCAGAAGGCGCACGCGCCCGCCGTATCTTTCTGTAGGGCCGCGCCGCAACGCGGGCAGTGAAGGGCAACGGCCTGAGCAGGCGGCGGCGAGAGCACCTCGCGCCTGCGCTCCAGAAGCCAGCGCTCGCGCACGTAGTAGGTCATCTGGCCCGCCGGAGCATTATCCCGCGCACCTTCCGCACCCGTAACCTCCGTATAGTTGGTCTCGAAATCCACGCTGATCTCGACCATAGGCTGCGAGAGGCCGCGCACGTCCCTGATCTGCATAGAGCCGACGATGATGCCCGCCACCTCGCGCAGGTTTTTCGGATTACGCGAGAGGAGCGAGGCGCGCGCCTCGTCGCCGAGGTAAGGCGAGAGAGTATCGAGCCAGTCCGCGCGCACGCGCGCGTTGTGTGCTCTGGCATAGAGCGCATAGCAGAAGTCCGTGAAGATGATCTCCGAAAAATTCGGGTCGAAGCGGCGCAGCTGCATCAGCTCGCGGCTGACATCCTGCGGGCTTCTGCCGCGCTTCGTCCCGGCGCTCACGGTCGGAACTACGCTCGCGCAGGTGGACGAGCTCCAGCTTGAGACCCTGTTGCCACTGCTGCGTTTGAAGAAGTAGTAGGCGACGCCCGCGATGACAATGATGTCCAGCGGAATGCCAATCGCCGGATACTCTATCGTCAGGTAAATAAGCAGGCGAACAAGCTCGATGACCAGCCATGCGATCAGGCCGTCGTCATCACCTCCTCCACCGCCGCCGCCTCCGCCTCCGCCGCCATACCCCTGACCGCCGCCGACGCGCGCCAGCACGGTCGCGAAGTCACCGAGCGCGATCAGCATCAGGCATGCGACCGAGAGAGCTTGAATGAGCGTGCGTGTGCGTGGGCGAAGGTTCATCGCAGATCGAAGCGTGGCATGTCGGATAGCTCGTTGGGATTCGTGCCCGTCGGCGGAAGACATCGCTTGAGCAGAGCGCCAAGCTCGTTGAGCGCCTGTAGCAGCGTCGGCAGGTGCGGCCTGTGTCCGGCCTTATGAAGCTCGAACACGCGCTCGTTCCACTCAAGGGGCGGCGCAGCCTTCAGCACGCCGCGATCAGCGATCAGCTCCAAACGCCTCTCGAGCAGCGAGAGATAGATGATCACGCCCATCTCACTCGCCGTGTTGGCGATCCCCGCTTCATGAAACATCGCCGCCGCGCCCATCCTGACGGCATCGGCCCGCGCCTTCTTACTCGTCAGGAGGCGGCGCAGCGCGTCGCTGCGCGAAGAGATATAGAAGCCGAGCGCGAATAGGAGCGCGACATCGACGGCGACCCAGTAATGCGCGAACGTCCACGGCGAGAAGAGCAGGAAGAGCAGACCCACGTAAGCCAGCACGACCCCGCACAGGTAATCGACGTGAAGGTACGAGCCGGAGCGCGCACGCACGACGATGACCAGCTCGGCATCCGTCTCCGTCTCTATACGGCGGACACACTCCGCCAGTTGGTCGCATGCGGATTGATCGAACCGTGAACTGCTCATAAGCGGAAACTGTGGGCCAACACGCCGGGCTCGATAAAGTTGATCAGGGCGCAGCTATCTTGACATGCAGGCCGCTCGCGCGACAAGGCGCGCTCGCGCTCCCACTATGAAAGCTCTTCAATCGCAGGCAGCGATGGCCTCTATCTCGATGAGGAATCCGTAGTGCAGCTCTCGGGTGGGAACGACGGCGCGCGCCGGGCGCGCGTCGCCCATCACTTTCGTGTAGACCTCGTTGACAGCGCCCCACAGGCCGATGTCCGAAACGTAGATGGTCATCTTCAGCACGCGGCCCATGTCGCTGCCAGCCGCACGGAGAATCGCGCCGATGTTTTCGAGCACCTGCCGCGTCTGATCTTCAATCGGCCCGAGGACTTTCTCTCCCGTCCGCGGGTTGATGGGAAGTTGTCCGGAGATATAGATGAGCCCGTTGTGGACGATGGCCTGCGAGTAATGACCGCCGGGCGCGGGCGCGTCCGGCGTCAGAATAGATTTGATCTCCATAGCTTTGATTCAGCCTCGAATAAGCTGCGGGCGAAGGTGAAGCCCGGCGCGCGCGCCGCGCTATCCTGAGCCGTCTTTCGCGCCGCTTCTCTCCCTGACTTCCTCGGAGGTCAGGCCGTAGAGTGGGGGCGTCTCAATGCCCAGTATGCCGAGATAGAGGTAAAGCTGCCCGCGATGATGGACTTCATGCTCGATCATCGCGCGCAGCCATTTCCAGATCGTGATCGAGACGCCGCCGGGCGTCACACACCGCAGTTCTAAATCTTCGTCCTTAAGCGAGCGGAATATCTCGACCGCTTCGGCGTGCATGCGATTCATGTAAGCGAGCACGCCCTCGTATCCGTCGGCCAGTTCTTTCCCGTGGCCCGGATAGCGGCTCGGATTCAGTTGAACGTTCTCGGCGTACATGTATCTCTCTATCGCCGCCAGATGACGAATGATATCCGCGAAGGTGAACTTGCCTTCGCGGTACGTCCAGTCGATCTTCTCCGGCGGGATCGAGCGTATGACGCGCAAGGTTCGCCCTCGAATTCTTTCAAAATATTCGAGGAAGGATTCGACCGTCTCTTTTTCCATTTGACCCGAGGGTTTCAGCGAGCGCCCGTCACGCTGCGCGCCTGTAGGTGCAGCGCGGCGCGGTAAGGGGCGGCGGCGCGGCGCAGCGCGTTTGGCGACCACGTGGCGCGCAGAGTCCTGGAATCGGGCGCTGTCCCTTCGATGCGGAGCGCGTAAGCCTCGCGCGTGCGCGGGACGTAAAGCACGAGGCGATAGGCGGCGGCGCGCCCCTTCGCTTTAGTGCCCGTATAGAGGACTTCTTCGGAGCCGTCGCCGTCGGCGTCCACGGTTTCCGCCGTCCACGTCGCGCCGCGAAAGCCTTCTGCGTCGAGCGGCGCGCGCCCCGTGATGCGAAAGCGACCTGCCGCGCGCTCCATCATAAAGAGATGAGTCGTGCCCGCGCTCTGCTCGTCATGAATGGAGACAATCGCAGAGTCGTGCCCCTTCCGCACGAGGCGTACATCGCTCACAGGGCCGTGCGAGGCATTGTCCACGATACGCCGCGCGTCATCATTCGTGAGCGCGGAAGACGAGGGAAGGATAACGGGCGCGCCCGCTCCCGTCGCCAGCGAATCGCGCGAAGCTTTGGCCGTCGTCTGCGTCTCTTCGAGCGAGGCGCTTTGCATCATGCTCTGCCCGCTGCTTCCCCAGACGAAGAGCATGAGGCCGAGCACGGCGATCATCATTGCGGGCGTGAGCGCGCGAAAGATGAGGCAGCGCCCCGCCCCGATACCGGCCCCGACCGTTGATACAGTCGTCGCCATCGGCGAGATTTCGGGCAGGATGCGTTCCGGCTGAACGATGCTCTTTTCCAGCAGAGCGCGCGCCGCCGCCGCGCTCCGCGGGCGGTTCTCAGGTTGTTTGGCGAGCAGCGTATGGATGGCGACGGCGAGCGGGCGCGGCACATCCGGCCTGAGCGTGGTGATCGGCGTCGGCTGAGAGGTGGCCTGCTTGACGAGGACGGCGGAGGCTAAGGGGTCAACGAAGGGCGGTCGCCCGGCCAGCATCTCGTAGAGGCACACGCCTAAGCTGTAGAGGTCGCTGCGTACGTCTATCTTCTGGCCCATGCACTGCTCGGGCGACATGTAACGCGGCGTGCCGACGATAGCGCCCGAGCCGGTCGTCGCATGCGTCGCCACCTTGTCGCTTGAGGTGGTCGCCAGAACTTTCGCCACTCCGAAATCGAGCACGCAGACCCCGCGCTCGTTGAGAATGATATTCGAGGGCTTGAGGTCGCGGTGGATGATGCCGAGGCTGTGCGCTTCGGCCAGCACATCGCAGATGTCGGAGGCGATGCGAACGGCGCGCTCGGGCGCGAAGCGTCCATCGCGCTGAAGCGTCTCGGAAAGCGTCGCGCCTTCGACAAACTCCATGATGATGAAGTGTCGTCCGTCGGGCAGATTGCCCGCGTCGAAGATCATGGCGGCGTGCCGGTGACGCAGGCGCGCCATCGTGCGTGCTTCGCGCAGGAAGCGATCCGTCACGTGCGGGTCTGAGGCGTATTCGGTCTTGATGATCTTGACGGCGACGGGGCGTTCAAGGCCGAGGTGTGTGGCGCGATAGACAGTGCCCATGCCGCCCCTGCCGATTTCGCACTCGATGCGAAAACGACCGGCGATGATGTGGGGGACATCCATAGTGAGACCCTCCGGGGGCTAAAGGGTCGCCGAATCGAAGGCTCGCGGCAAAACGTCTTGCGGCAATAAAGCCGCGGGCGGGCCTCTGGTCGGCGCTCTTGTTAGTTTTTTGTCCGGCGAAGTGCGGGGAAAGAGACGTCCGGCCAAAACCGCTCGCGGGGCCGGACTGCGGCCACAGTCTACCACCTTTGCCCGCTCAAGCAAATATTTTCCGGCCCGATTCTCAGCATTCCGACCTGAAATTAGCGCGTGCGGGTAGTGCCCCCTGCGTAGTATCATGGGCCGGCCTTACGGCGTGGCCCTGCTGCGGCTGCGGCCACCCGTTTTAGTCTCTTCTTAAATCCAGTAGAAGCGAACATCCTATCGCTCGATTAGAGAAAGACCTCTGCCGGATATAACCCTCGATGGATTATCAATGATGAGAAAATTTGTCGCATCGCTCTCGCTGATGTTACTGCTCTCGGCGTCCGGGCCGCGCCTTTCGGCTCAGGACGAGCCTGCGCGTGGGCAGCAGGAGGAAGGCCCGGAAGCGGACGAAGTCCTGCGCGTCGACACCTCGCTCGTCACCGTCTCGGCCAGAGTAGTGGATCATAAAGGAAAGTACGTCTCGACTTTGCGCCGGGAGGACTTTCACGTCTATGAGAACGGCGTCGAACAGGAGATAGCCTACTTCGAGCCGGTCGAGAAGCCGTTCACGGTCGCGCTCTTGCTGGACACGAGCGGGTCAACCGCTTTCCGCCTCGAAGACATTAAGAAGGCGGCCCTCGCCTTCATTGGTCAATTGCGCCCGGATGATCGCGTGATGATCTTAACCTTCAACGAACAGCTCAACGGGATGTTGGAGCCGACCAGTGATCGCGCGGCCCTGCGTGATGCCATCAATCTCAAGCCATCCGAAAACGGGACGTTCCTTTACGACGCCATGCAGTCTGTGATTAAGAAACAGTTCAGTCGTATTCAGGGTCGCAAGGCCGTCGTCCTCTTCACCGACGGCGTGGACAACGTGAGCATGCTGGCGACCTACGAGAGTAGTCTCAGAGAGATAGAGGAATCGGACGTGCTCGTCTATCCGGTGCAGTACGACACCTTCGTCGAAGAGGCCGTGCCGCAGGCGATGAGCAGCATCTCGACGAGCGTCGTGGTCGGAGACATACGGCTCAAACGCACGAGGGTCTACCCGCCCGGCTTCAACGCCGGACACTACGAGCGTGCCAACGCTTACCTGCGGCAGGTCGCGCAGAAGTCGGGCACGCGCTTTTATCATGCCGAGAGCGTGAAGAAACTGTCCGAAGCCTTTGCGCTCATCGCACAGGACTTGCGCTGGCAATACAGTCTCGGCTACTACCCGCGCAAGGCGGCTGAGCCGGGCGAGCGCCGTCAGGTCAACGTGCGCGTCAATCAGCGCGGACTGGTCGTGCGTGCCCGCGACAGCTACACGACCGCCACGAAACATTAGACAGGAGAGAATGCCGCCATGGCGACAAAACAAGAGGACGCGAATTTAATCCTCAGACTCTACGAGCTGAGGCGCGACGACACCATGCGACAGGCGCGTGATTGGTTCATGACCGCCTTTCAACCGCAGAGCACGCAAGACCTTCTACAAGCAATCGTCGGCGAGCACAACGCTCAGTATCGTATGGTCACGACCTACTGGGACATGGCCGCCGCTTTCGTCAACCACGGGGCTATAGACGAGCAGCTCTTCAACGACATACACAACGAGCATATCGCCGTCTACTCCAAGCTTGAGCCCTTTCTCGCGGAGTTTCGCTCGATCACTCATACGCCCTGGTATCTCTCGCATCTGGAACAACTGGTGCAGCGAATGCCAGACTGTCAGGAGCGTCTGGCGACGCTACGGCGCTTTATGAAGCGGCGGATGGAGGCGAGCGCGAAAGCGGCGACCGCGACTGAGACAGGCGCAAGCGACATGTGAAAGAGAGGTCGTCGCCCGGCAGGTCAGTACCGTCTCAGGTCTCTTGCGGGTCTTGATGCGACTTGAGAACGCGACCGGCTCAAGCAGGTGAGTACGGGCCTCTCCTTGTAATGCACTCCGGTATTACTCAGGAGCTTCTGTCTTCAGCCGTCCTGATTAAGTTGATATTGTCGCGGTCAATCGGGGTCAGGTCGTCGTCCGTGTAGTCTGCGCGTTTTTTATACCAGGGGCGACCGTCGAAGTATTGTTGCAGCTCCATGCGCTCGAAGATGCGACCGTGACGTGCATAGACAGTATTGCGAAGTCGTCGCAGCTCTGCGCGAGCGAGCCCGGCGATATCACTCTGAGTGACCGATACGCCGCGAAGGATTTTGGCCTCGACGCGCGACGCCTGCGGCGAAAACTCGCCCGTCATGTCGGGCCTGCGCGCGCGTCCAGCCCCGTCGGAGTTTGCCGAAGAATCCGTGCTATGGTTTTCGCTGACGTTGTTTGCGTTTCTCGCCGTCTCCGCATTTCCTCCGCGCCCCGATCTTCCGCCGCGAAAGAGTAGAGCGATGCCTATGCCGACGAGGACGAGCAGCAGGACGACGATGGCCGTGACGCCGGCGATGAGGGCTGTGTGTGTTGTTTTCGGAGGCGCGGCGGCCTCTGCCTCGTCGCGCGTGGAATGCCTGCCAGCGCCTGCGCTGTCAACTGCCGTGAGCTGCGCGGCTGGCGTTTGGACGGTCGGCGCTGCTCGCGGGTCAACGATGCCGGTCGATGCTGCTGCTGCTGTGCCCTGAACGCCGCCGCTGATGTCCAGCGTCTCTTCGCTCGCCATACGATTCTGCCCGGATGAGGAAGCGTCGCTCACACTTTGGAGCGTCGCGCCGTCCTGCAAACAGAAACGTAGCGCATCATTCGTATAGGTGCTCTGGCATGTCGGACAGCGTTTCAACTGCGCCTCTTATTTATTGACGTAGTAAACCTGTAAATCCTTTTCGCCGGTAATGCGCCAGCGGCCACCCGTCTTAGCCAGCCAGAGCTTTTGCTGCACCGAGCCGGAAGTCGCTTTCTCCTCGCCCTCGAAGCTCCACGTCTTATCGAAGACGGCTGTGGCGCGGTCGCCCGCAGATTCCGGCTTAATCTCAATATTGCTCAGGGCGATGTCGAGCGAGGAATAGGTCTCGTATGCCCGCTCGCGGTCGGCGCGCACATTGGCCGCGCTCACGTTCGTCTTCGTGTAGTAGGTATCGAGCGTGTCGGCGTAATAGCTCATGTGCGCGTTGATGTCGCGCGACATGGAAGACTCCGCCCAGCCGTTCAAAAGAGCGGTCACTTCATTTCGCACCGCCGCCAAGTCAACGGGCGAGGCGGCGGGCGTAGGGCTCGTCGTCGCGGAGGGCGAAGCTGCCGGGCTGCTGCTGGTGTTCGTCGTTGTTCTGGTCGTGCGCTCTCCGTCGACGCGCGCATTGCCCGGCCCGGCACTGTCTTTACTGCCGAAGAGAAGCCACGCGCCTAAGCCCCCGAGCACGAGCAACAACACTGTGGCGGCAATCGTGACGGGAATGACCAGCACGTTGTTCTTTGACGCGGCAGGAGCAGGCTGGGCGGTCGGATTATGTGCGGCGAATTCGGTCGGGCGCGACTGTTGCGGGATGGTCGCGGGCGATTTTGATGAAGGGTACGTCGGCAGAGCCGAAGGGCTGATGATCTCTGTCGGCGGCGGCTCATCGCGGCGCTCCGCAGACTCTATCCGTAGCGTCTTCTCCGCGTCGAAGGCGGATGCTCCGCCGCCGCTGCCGCTGCTTACGCCTTGAAGCGGCGCGCCGTCTTGCAGGCAAAACCGTAGAGAGTCATCCGTATAAATGCTCTGGCATGTTGGACAGCGTTTCATTCTCTAAATCCCATCCGGCTTAACGTTATACGATTTACCGCTCCCACTCAAATGCCAGTTGAGAGATGGCCGTGTCCGGGTCTGCTCCCGCATACACTTCGTCGATAACGATACGCACCCAGCTCGTCCTGACGGCCCCGAGTTCGAGCAGTTGTTCTTCCATCCGATCAGGAAAGCGGAACTGGCGCGAGTTGCCGTCGGAGAAATAAAGGGTCGCCGCCGCGACGCGATTATTTCTGGCCCAAATCTGCTGGCTTTTGAAATAACCGGGCGCGATTGAGACGCGCTGAAGCGTCACTTCGCGCTCGAAATCGCAGCGTATCCACTCGCCGAGGCCGGGGCCGCTCACGCCTTCAACCCAGGCGGTCATCAAACGTCCGTCCAGGACTTTGTCCGCCTCGTAAGTATTACCGGCCAGAGCGGGTCGTGTCGAGGAAGCCGTCGCAGTAATCCTGTTCTGTGCTGTGCTGCGGTTGCCGTTGGCGCTTCCTGTAGCTCCCGTGTTTTGATTTGCTGCCGCAGGTGCGTTGCCCTGTCCGGTCGCCATGTTAGCGTTGCCCGCCGGAGCGCGCCGCAGCCACAGCACAAGGCCGAGGCCCGCGCCCAATACGAGCAGCGTGGTGATGCTGACGGCGGCAATGATGAGCGCGGGGCTTGAGGGCTTTGGCGCGGGGGAGATGTCCTGCCGGGCGTTGTCGGTCGCGCGCGAGCGAATATGCTCTGTCTGGGCGGGCGTCCCAGTGCGTATGGTCGGCATCGCGCGCGCATCCAGAATCTCAGTCGCGGGCGGGTCAACGCTCAAACGCTCGGGCGCTTGCTCGCGCAAAGTCACTTCCGGGTCGAAAGAGGACGGCGTATCGCCCACACTCCGGAGCGTCGCGCCGTCCTGCAAACAGAAGCGCAGAGAGTCATCCGTATAAATGCTCCGGCATGTTGGACAGCGTTTCATTCCAAAGGCTTCCGCTGGCGGGCACACTTCATATCCCGACCGCCAGACGCGTAATCCACCAGAGCACGACGATCACCATCAGCGCGTTGACGACCAGAGCTGAGGGGCGCAGCCGCGCGAGCGCCGAGCGCGCCGCCTGCCAGTTCAAAAGCGTCGCCGCCGCGCTGGCCCAGATTGCTATCGCCGCCAGAAACAATAAGGGGCTGAGCGGATTGTAACGAACCGCGCGCCACAATTCGCCGTGGGCGATGGCAGAGAAGGCGCGCGTCATGCCGCAGCCCGGGCATGGATAACCCGTCATGGCGCGAAAAGGGCACAGGATGATGCCGTCGTCCGACGGACGCCAGAGGGCGCTGATGATGAACATCGCCGACAGGCCCAGAAGAATTATCCAGGCCCGCCAGCGCGTCGCAGCATGATCGAAGAATCTCTCGACTGCTACTTGCATGACTCTTTACCTTCTGCTTACGAAAGCGCGCTGGCCCACCTCACCGCTGACCGCCCGCCGCATCCCAAACCCTGTTAAGCTCCGTCTGAATCATAAAGAGACTGACGACGCTGAGGCCGCAGACGGCCAGAATGATCGAGACCATAGAGATGTCGTTGCGCGGCAGCCTCACCCTGTCCTGCATCTCAAGGATGAGCTGCGGGTATCTGTAGGCGAGGTAGATGAAGTAGAGCCCGCAGGTGACGACCCCGAGCACCAAATCCAGAGCCGGGTTGACATCCTGTCGTCCGAGCGAGTCCCTGATCTCAGAAGAGACTTTGTAAATCTCGTAGAAAGCATAGATGCCGCAGGTCACGAAAGAGAGCACCAGCACCAGTATCGGGTCACGCTTCTCGCCGATTGTGTAGAGGCCCGGACGCCCCGCCGCCTGCTGCATATTATAAGCTGGGTCTCCGTAAGCGGGCGTCGCGGCCCACCCGCCGGGGCTTCCCGCTTCCTGCGTCCCCGTGCCCGGCGGCGTGGCGGTCGTGAAAGGCGTCGAGCCGGTCTGCCCGCCAAAAGCCATGCCGCAGTTGGCGCACGAGCGCGCCGCATCATCATTTTGGTGTCCGCATTGTGTGCAGAAAATCATTTATCGAGTTCTCCTTTAAGAGCAAAGGGGTGAAAGATAGGAATTAACAGGGGTGGCCGGAGATAGACGGGATAAAACCCGACATCAGGATAAAATGCAAAAGCATAGGGTGGTAAACGCGTCTGTGCTCTCTTTATCCTGAGAATCCCTGTCCCTCCCTGTTTGAATCCGCTTTCATCCCTGCCTTTCAGATGTTTGGTATCCAGAAGACCTGTCCGCCCGTTTCAACTCTGCGTAGGCCAAGCGCCGGTAGATCTTTTTCTTCGACGCCGAGATAGGTGAAGTGCGGCAGGTCGCTCTTGACGGTTTGAAACCAGCCGTGACGGGCGAGGATGCGCCGCACGCGTGCGTTGCCGAACTGCGAGACATCGAAAGCGAGCATCGAGAGATGCTGCGATGTGCCGGGCGCGGCCACCGAATAAAGAATCGACTTCGAGAGGTCTTTGCTGAAAAAGATGCCCCTCTTTTCCAGCTCCAGGACTTCTCGCACCTGTTCCCTGAGCGACGCCCGGCGCAGGCGCGCGACCTGTTCGTCGGAGAGTCTGCCGCGCCCTTTCCAGTAGGCGAGCGCCGGAAGAAAACGAGAGTTCCAGAGGCGCAGCGTGCCGTCGTAGCTGCGACGCGCCGCCTCCGACCCGCCGCGCGGCGTGATGCTCAATCCCTGCTCGCCTGCTTCGGCGCGCGCCTCCTGTAGCGCCTTCATCGCCGCCGGTTGCAGCTCTATGCGCGACCCGGCGATGACTTCCGTCGTGAATGTCGCCTCGCGCTGAAACTTCGTCACGTCCGCCTCGCTCTCGAACATGCAGACGGGCGGAGGCTTTACCTGCTTGCTCGCCACAAAGATCGCGCCGTAATCCTCCAGTATGCGGCGCGAGACCGAGTCCTGCCGGTCGCAGACATTCTCCACGGTCGCCCCACGCTCGGCAAGGGCTTTTTCGAGAGCGATGTAAAACGAGGACGGAGCGGCTTCCGCCTTTCTCTCCTCCGCGTTTGCCTCAGAATTCATGGAGTCGGTCTTTTCCCTGCCGTTTGCGCTCGGCGGCGACGACGGCGGCGCGGTTGTGTTCGCGTTATCCTGTGCGCGGCGCGGGCGCTGTTGCTGCTGCTGCTGGGCTTCGAGCGCGGCGGGCTCTCGCTTTGTCTGAGCGCAGCCTGTCGCGAGCCATGCGCCGCCCGTCAAAGCCATCATAATGCAGAGGGCCGATAACGGCTTCGAGACCTTCGGGCGATAGACGGCGTCCGCCGCGGCGCTCTTGTGTTGTGGTAACAGGGTCGGCGCATGACCTCTGGCAGAGCCTTTATCTTTAAATAACTGCGTGCGCCGGTTTCGCTCAATCATTACCGCGAATCATAGTTGGCCCAGGGCTGCGCGGTCAACAAAGGCATGAGCGCAATCGGCGCGCGCCTGTTAAAACAGGGCACAGGCCCAACCCGTCCTCACCATCCACCCGCACGGATGCCGACCGCCTGGAACGTCCTGTTTTGAATAAGGTATACTTCGCTGCCCCTTATCTCCGGCCCTTAAAAAATGTTGAGAGCGCTGGCTTGATAGATCAAGATGAAGCTGCGACGGAAAAAACTGTTCTCTCTTGCGCTCGCGGCCCTGATGCTCGCGGCGACGGCGGCGGCTTGCCGTCGCGAACAAACGCCCGCCGCTGCCTTTAAGACCTACTACGAGGCCGCTCTCAAACGGGACACGGCGGGCATGAAGAAGACCCTCTCGCAAGGCACGCTGAAATATTTTGCGGAGATGGCGAGGGCGGCGCACAAGACCACCGACGACGGTCTGCGGGCCAATGCCGAAGCGATGCCGCAGCAGATGCCCGAGACGCGCAATGAGACGGTCATCGATGATGCCACGACCCTTGAGATCAGGCACGCACAGGCAGCCCGGTGGGAGATCGTCGAGTTCGTCAAAGAAGACGGCGCATGGAAACTCGCGCTCGACAGGACCGTTAACAGAAAGCAGGGATAAAGGAATGAACAGGGAGGGACAGAGATTCTCAGGATAAGGAAAGCACAGACGCGTTCACCACCCTATGCTTTTGCATTTTATCCTGATGTCAGTTTTTATCCTGATAGTCATGAGCCAGATTGAGCGATTTAATGAAATCATTGATCGGTACAGCACGCACGGCTGGCGGCTGGCGCGTGCGCTCGTGCGCCCGGAGACGCGCGCCGCGCTCGGCTTGACGGAAACTTTTCCGGGGAATGTCCTGTGGGAGGAAGCGACGGTTGATGCGCTGTGGTTTGCGCGACCGTCGCACGCCGGACGCGAAGCGTGGGAATTGCGACTGGTGGCCGACACGCCCTACGCGCTCTTTGAGACATTTGAGGCTGACGAGGCCGAAGAGGATCGCGAAGATGTGCGACGTGAGATGGAAGCGCGGCTGCGCGATTACGCGAGCCGCGCCTGAGTGATTATTCCTTACCGACCTTGACGGGAATTTCTAGGCGCTCGCCTTCGCGCATGACAACGACCTTCACCTGACTGCCCGGAATGGTGCGATCAATACGCATTCCCAGCTCGCGGCTCGTGCGTATGGGAATCGAATCGTATTCGATGATGATGTCGCCGTCGCGCAGCCCCGCGATGTCTGCGGGCCTGTTCTGTTGAACCTCTATCTCCACGCCGTAGATGTTCGTTCCCGGCACGGCGACGCGCTCCATATCGTCAATGCCCAGATAGCCTTTGCCTTCGGGCCGCGCGTCGAACAATTCGTCGAGCCGGCTGTTCTCCTCTCTGGAGATGGTCGTCAACTGTGTGGTCTTAGTCTGGCCGTCGCGTATAAAGACGACCTCGACGGTCTTGCCGACGGGAATCGCGACGAGCAGCTTCATGAGCTGGTCTTTGTCTGTCACCGGCTGGCCGTCGAAAGTCGTAATCACGTCGCCGCCGATGAGACCGGCTTTGTCCGCCGCCGAGCCCGGCGGATTGACATAGTCGAAGGTCGCGCCGCCCGTCGTCGTCTTCAATCCTTCGACGCCGACGTAGGAGCGCTTGGCATTACGCATCGCGGCGTTGCGACCCGTGCTACGCAGCCCGAAAGGCGACAGCAATCCGCCGCCCGTCACGGAGGCGATCGTGACGCCCAGCACGACCCAGAGAATCCAGGGCGTGCGCTTGCGGCGGCGCTTGCCCCCCACTTTATCGATGTGGGCCGAAGCATGACCGGCGGGCTGCTGCTGCGCCGGCCCTGCGTGCGCCATGGCCGACCAATCTCTGACGCCGTGCGGCGCTGCACCCTGTTGAGCTGTTCCTGCCGGCGCGGCGCTCTTCTGATTCGGCAGTCGCACCGTCTCGGCATACTCCGCCACGCCCTCGCCCAGACGAAAGCCGCACAGGCGGCAAAAGCGCATCGTGCTCGGCATGGCGACATGACAGTTAGGGCAAACTGTTATCTCTTCGGAGTTGCCGCGCGCGCCAGTATGTTCGGGTTCGGGTTGCATGATCTCTTAACCATTCGAGGAAGAATACGGTTTCCTGTGCGTTTATACGTCAATCCGAGCACTACGGTTGCACGTTGTTGATGCGCCGTCAAGATTTTCTGCACCGCCGGGGACGCCGCTCGGGGCGCGACGCTTCCCCATTTTTGCGCTATGATAACGCAACACGGCAGAACAGAGGCACATCTGGCACGCTCTGTGCTTTAGATGAGGCTCAAATTGGCCCACGAAAAACTCGCGAGGATTCGCGGCGTGGGCTCTTAATCGAAACAAAGAAAGCGCGGTAAACAAACAGTGGAAGTAACCAAAGCTCTCGCAGCCCTCAAGCCGCTTTATGGTCATGACAACGTGGAGATAGTGACCGCGGACGGCAATCGCGTGCGCGGCATCGTCCGCAGCATGAAAACGACACAGGCATTGACCACGCCGAGCCTGAAGATGGAAGTGGCCGGCGGCGAGATCGTCAAGATTCCCTTCACGACCATCACGGAGATCATAGATCACAACGTGCCCGCCAATGACCGGGCGTAGACGGGCGGGGGCGAAGCAGGCGCGACTTCTCTGTTAGCTCATCAACGCCCGTCGATCATTCGTCGTTGATTCTTCCTTCCAGCCAGGCGTCTATAAACTCCGAAATCTTTTCGTTGCGAAAGGCGAACCAGCGCTCGCGCTCCTCTTCGGGCATATCCATGAGGGCATGGCGAAAAGCCTCGAAGCAGGCGTCGGCGCATTCGCGCAAGACCTTTTGCAAGCGGTGTCGCGTCTCGTCGTCGGCGATGCTCGCGGCGAATTCCTGCATCCAGCGGAAGGCGGCTTCCGGCGCGATTTGCGGCACGGGCTCATAGCGATCCGGTTCTGCGCGCACGCGGCTCGCAAGCTGCCTGTTGTCGCGCGCTATCTCATCGAGCTCACCCGTCTCGACATCCCCGGGGAGGCCGCTGACGACGATCAGAATCTCGCCCGTCCGAAGGTCTAGATAATGCTCAACCTCGGGCAGCTCTGTTTCGACGGCAGCGATTAAAGCCTCACGATTAATCTCTTCACTTCTCATACTCAGTAAAAGCAAGGATGAAGGCGGAAGGATGAAGGATGAAGTAAAAGCTATTAAGCAAGAGAAGCATTCTTTTCATCCTTCCGCCTTCATCCTTCATCCTTTTTCTTCCTCCGGTTCGCCATTGGTTATCTTTTCGCGGTATAGTACAACCATCGGGGTGGAAAAGCTTCCATCGGGAGTGCAGGCAGGAGAGCCAACTGTGAGAGTGATAATTGAAGATTTCGGGGCGCGGGTCGCCAGTGTCTGGGAGGGCTTAAGCTCTGAGGCACGCAGGCTGATCGTCGGCGCTTTGCAATCGACACCCGCCACGGCGGTCAACAACAGCCGCACGCGCACGCCTTCCTACGATGCGCGCTCCGACTGGGAATTGAGCCGCCTGCTGGCCGCGCTGGACGAGCGCGCGGCTGAGGCCGGCGTCTCTTTGAACCCGGAACAGGCTGAGAGCCTGCGGCGCATGGCCGAGACCACAGCCTCCGTGCTTCAGAGCCAGACGCAGTCGGCGGAAGTCTTCGCGCAGCTCGTTGAGCGCGCGCACAAGCAATACGACTTTGCGCGCATCGATGCGCTGGCCGATGCGCTACCGCTACGCTTCGCGCCGAGCGAGCTGTGCGAGGTCGCGCGCTCCGCGCATCCGGTCGTGCGCGCTCTGGCACACGAAGCGCTCGCGCAGGCTCCGACCTCCGTACTGGTCTCTCTTCTCACAGACCCGGTCGACGCGGCTGTGGCGCGCGACGCGCTCGAATGTCAGGCCATAGAGTACGGCTCGGAAGAAGCGCGTCATCTCATCAGCGCGCTCGAACAGGTCGAAGAGATTGAAGACGATTTATAGGTTGCCTTCGAGCCTTAAGGTACAAAGTCGCAGGCCCGTGTTAAGGATTAACACGGGCCTGCGACTTTACAGCTGAGATATAGACCTTAGCTCCGGCCAATCGCGCGTAGTCTCTCGAGCACTTGATCGATCAGCCAGTTGGGAGTTGAGGCTCCGGCTGTGACGCCGACGCGCTCGACGCCTTCGAGATCCGAAGGGTTGATCTCTTCGGGCGTTTCGATCAGAAAGCTCTTTTCGCATTGTTCCTTGCAGACGGCCAGCAGCTTGACGCTATTGGATGAATGGCGGCCACCGATGACGTAGAAGGCGTCGACCTCTCCGGCCAGAGCGCGCGCCGCATCCTGCCTGTCGCGCGTCGCCGAGCAGATGGTGTTGACGACCTGCGGCGCCGAATCAGCGCGGGCGCGCACGGCTTCGGCGACTTCCAGAAACGTTTGCAGCTTGATGGTAGTCTGCGAGACGACGAGCGGCGCGTGCAGCATCGGAAGCTGCGCTACTTCGCTGGCGTCCCTCACGACATGCGTATTTTTCGGAGCGTAGCCGACGACGCCTATCATCTCAGGGTGATCCGGGTTGCCGGCGACGACGACATCGCGCCCCTGCTGGGCGGCGCGCTCGGCAAGGTGCTGAACACGTGTGACGAAGGGACAGGTCGCATCAATGACGCGCGCGGCTCTCGCTTCAAGCTCGCGCTGCACCTCCGGCGTGACGCCGTGCGCGCGAATGACCGCGACGGTGCGCGCGTCGGCCTCCGAGGGCGAATTGATCGTCGCCACGCCTTTGGCTTCGAGCCTGTCCATCTCCTGCGCGTTGTGAATGAGCGCGCCCAGCGAGCGAATCGTCCCGCCGTCCGTAATGGCCTCTTCGACCATATCAACGGCGCGCTCGACCCCGAAACAAAAACCGAATTCCTCTGCCAGTAAGACTTCCATAATCTTTTTTAGTCTCTCACAACTCAAATTCTGTGCCCGCGCCGCTCAATCGAATTTTAAGCGCGTGCGTGCGCGTCGGCCACAACACAAACATTCTAGCATAGCGCATCTCAATCGCAGCACCATCTGACCGCGCCCGCAAATGCGTGCCCCTTGCCCGCTGGCGACGGGGCTATCCACCTATCGCCTCTTTGACGGTCGGCCACATGGTCTTGGCCCAGTATTCGTAGCCGATGTCGGAGGGGTGGAATCCGTCGCTGGAAAAGAATTCGGGATGTGTGGGGATGACCTCGTGCGTGGTTGAGAAAGCGTCAACGACGCGCAGGCCGTAGCGTGCGGCGATATCCGCGATGCGCTCGTTGTAAAGCTCTATGCGGCGGCGCGCTTCGTCGCGCATGTAGAGGGGCACGACCGGCGCGAGCGAAACGTCCGGCAGGTTGGTGATAACGATGGGCGCGTTTGTTCTGGCCCTGACCCGCTTGATGATCTCTTCGTAGTTGCGCGCGAACCTCTCAGGACTTACGCCGCGCCCGGCATCGTTGATGCCTATGCCCAAGGTGACGAGCGTTGTGCTTGAGGAGAGGGCGGGGGCGATCTGGTCGCGCAACACGTCTTCGGTCGTCGCGCCGCTGACGCACAGGTTGGTCAGTTGAGAGTCGGGCTTTTCACACTTAATGCGCTCGAAGAGGCGCGCGACATAGCCGCCATGTTGAGCCCCGACGCCCACGCCGGTTGAATCTCCCAGCGCCACGTAGATGACCGCCGCGCCCTTCGTATCTTTCATCATCTCAGACTCAGTCTCCTTTTCGTGGAGGCCGCAAGCCCCGCTGCCCGCAGCAGTGGTCACGATTAACAGAAGCACCATCAGAAGCGCGCGCCTGCGCTCCGTTCCAAAGAGCGTTGCGAGTTTCATACTTCCCCCTTGATTGCACGGTCTTACCTGACGGGCTCGCGCAGCACGGCTTCGGCGGCGAGCGCGGCCCGTCGCGAAGCCTGCGGCTGTGCTCCACGAAGCCCTGCGACCTGCAACAGCGACTCGCCTGTCCGCGAAAGCATTCTGACCAGATCGCCTTCTTCTGCGCGCGACTCCTCGACCAGCTCAGACCACTGAGCGCCGCCGGCCCAGCGCGCGGCTGTCGCCGCCGCCGAGAAGTTGATCTCCGGCTCTGGCTCCAGCCCCAGCTTCCATTCTTCTGTGGCGACCTTATAGGCAACTTCCTCGAACCGCGCAAGCGTCGTCACAAGCTGGTCGTCCAGTGGAAGCTCGCCGTAATCGCGGTCTGCGTCGGACGCCAGGGCGGCCATCAGCCCGGCGGCGTGTTTCATGTCGAGCGCGTCGAAGAGGCCATGACGAACGGCCTCGCCAACCAGCAGCGTGCGGTCAACGTGCAGATCGGCGAGCCACTTTCCGCGCTCCGTGACGCGCTCCCCGGCGAAATCGAGATAGCCGAAGGCGTCCAGCACTCGTGCCCTGCGCTCGAAGGGCTGCCACACTTCCGCGCGCAAGGTCTGGATGTGCACTTCGGCGCGCTCGACCCTTTCCGCGTCCTCGATCACTGACCAGAGGGCTTCGGCGCACGCCCCCTTCTCACCTTCGCTCAAACCTTTCGGAGCCAGCCCGTCGATCATCCGATTGATGACCTCAACAGCATCGCCCTCGTATTCGCGCGCGTCTCTCAGGCGCGGCTCGTGCAGCAGTAGCTCGCGCCCGTTGGCGCGCACGTCGGCGAAAGCCTCTTCAATCGCATCCTCGCTCAGGGGATAAACCTTCTCGTAAACACGGCCTACGCGTTCGAGCGCGAGGTTAGCGGCGCGCCCGTCCTCGCGTATGCCTACGAGGTTCGGCCCACGGCGTCGAGTGACCTGTACGAGTCGTCGCCCGCTACGGCCTATTCCGACGACGCGACCGGGCGTGACGACTTCGTCCAGCCAGCGCATGACGACTTCGGCGCGCGTCTGCGGAAGATGCTCAAGGAGGCGAGAGCGCGCGCTCGCAAGGCGTTCGAGCCCGCGCGCGACCGACGTGGGCAAATCGCACCCGGCTTCATCGAGCCTCTCGCGTATGCGCCGCTCGCTCTGGTCGCGCTCGCGCTCCAAGCGCGTGATGCGCCGCGTCGTTTCCAGAAAAGCGAAGCTGCGCTCGGCGATGTCGCGCACGTGCGCGAAGCTCTTATAGGCGTCGAGCAGATTCAGGAGCGTGGAGTAGGTGGCGCGAAACTGACTTTCCAGCGGGTCGGGCGGAGCCTCCAAAAGCGCGGCGATGCGCTCAGGGTCTTGATGCAGCCCCGGCGCAGCGACGATAAAGCCCACGCGGTCGCGCCCGCGACGACCCGCGCGCCCCGTCATCTGCTGAAGCTCCGAGGCCGAGAGCATACGCCAGCCGCTTCCCGTGCGCGCGTCGACGTTTGTGATGACGACCGTGCGCGCGGGAAAATCCACGCCCGCCGCGACCGTCGCGGTTGCGAAGATGGCGTCCAGAAGCCCGGCGCTCATCAAACGCTCTATGACGAGCTTCCATGCGGGGATGTGCCCGGCGTGATGCGCCGCCACGCCGCCGCGTATGATCGTGTCCCAGTGGCGATGGCTCCGCACTTCCGGGTGCACTTCGACGAAGGCGCGAAGGATGGCACGACGCTGGCTGCTACGCTCCGGTGCGGAGTTGCGGCGAGCGAGCGCGGCCTCCGAGGCCGCCTGATCGCAGCGCCGCCGGGTCGGCAGAAAGATGATGGCGGGCAGCAGGTTGTAAGATTCAAGGGCCGCGAGGAGCGTCGCTGGCGGCATCTCCGGCATGCTCAGTTTCAACGCCTGTCCCCTCCTCTTCGGGGCCGCCAGCCGGAGCGCGACTGACGCGACTGTTGTTGCTCGCCCGCTCGCCGCTCGCCCAGACGAACGATCTCAGGGTTCAGATCTCCGTCACGATCAAGCAGCGGCAACAACTGGCTGTCGGGCAGCAGAAAGGCCGCGCGCAAAGGGACAGGACGCGCGCCCGGACGCGCGACCACGCCGCAGCGGACATTACGCACCTCTGAAATCCAGCCCGCAAACTCTTCCGCATTGCCTATGGTCGCGGAGAGCAGAAGCAGGCGTATGCGCGGCGGAGAGAGGATGATGGCCTCTTCCCAGACGTGGCCGCGCTCCTCGTCGGCGAGGTAGTGCGCTTCGTCCAGGACGACCAGATCAGCGCGAATCTGCGTGCCGCTTCGCAGGGAGTCGAAGAGCTGATTACGATAGATCTCTGTCGTGCCGACGATGAGCGGCGCGTCCGGGTTCTCCTTCCTGTCGCCCGTCAGGATGCCCACGCTCTCTGCGCCGAACTCCTCGGTGAACTCCTGATACTTCGAGTTGGTCAGCGCCTTCAAAGGGCTCGTGTACCATGCGCGCCGTCCGTCCGCCAGCAGCCGCCTGATCTCCTCTCGCGCGATCCACGTCTTGCCCGAGCCCGTCGGCGCAGTCACCAGCACGTCCTCATATTCGAGCGCGGCGAGCGCTTCCAGTTGAAACGGGTCGGGCTCGAACGGAGCGGCGGCGGGCGTGCCGATGCCTTCCAGAAGGCGTCGCAGTTCGCGCGGCAGAGCGCCCCCGCGCCCCTGCTGCGGCGCTCCCTCGCGCGCGGCGGCGGCGGCGGGATGCTCCTTGGCCCTTCTCCCCGCGCCCCCGTGGCGCTCCCCCTTCTCGCTTTTCCCGTTCGAGCCCCTCTTTCGGCGTCGACCGTTAACATGTGAGCGTGGCATAGCGTCATTGTAAAGGATGAAGGATGAAGGATGAAGGATGAAAGTAATGCTGTAACGGCTTAATAGCTTTTACTTCATCCTTCTGCCTTCATCCTTCATCCTTACTTTTCCTACGGCTCAGGTGGTGATAACTTATAAGGGCGGCGCTCGCAACGATTGCGGGCTTGCCTGCGTCTAAAGATGGGCGCGCGCTGCCACCCGGGCAGGGCGCGCGCCGAGCGGGTGAATGAAGTGACAGAGCTTTTCGAGAATTTTGAGATCAATCGCGAGCCCGTCTGGCCGATACTTTTGCGGCTTGTGGCGGCTTCGCTGGTGCTCCACGGGGCGCTGGTCGCCAGCGCCATCTATGTGCCCGGCGTGCGTAACGCCCTGAACATAGCCTATATCTTCTCGGACGCGAGGTATGTCGACGAGGATTACAACCGCACAATCGTCAGCGAACGCGCGCAGGTTATAGATCTCGCGCAGGAAAAATTCCGCTATCCTGAAGGATACTTCGCGACGGGGGCGGAGATGCCGCCAGACCCTTTCGCCCCAGAGGTTATCGCGCAGATGCAGACGCAGATGCCGGTCTTTCTGCCACCGAAGCCACAGCCTACTCCGACGCCCGCCCCGTCACCCACGCCGCAGCCTTCGCCCACGGCGAGCCCTACGCCCGGGGCGTCGCCTTCGGCCAGCCCGGCGGGAGCGCCCGCCACGCCCGCGGATGTCGCCGCCGCTCAGACGCGAGAGCAGGCCGAGAAGGATTTGAACAAGATCGCAGCCGAGCATAATGTCGAGCGCCCCAATGAGGACGCGATCAATAAGAAGCCTCTCAAGGACTGGCTCGTGCGCGCCAACGAGCTGAAGGTCAAAGGCGAGCTTGATCTGAATCAGGCCATAGAGATGATCATCGAGGGGGAGCTTGACGAAGAAGGCGTGCTGCATGATCCTGTCGTCGTCCAGAAGACGGGCGACCCGCGCCTGATTGAAGTCGCCAAGGAATTGGTCGCCGCCATAGGCGACAGCAAAGTCCTCGGCTTCATGAAGAAGGATGCGCGAAAACTGCGTATCACCATCAGGCTGGATCAAAACGAGGTGGTGGCGAAGGTGGAATCGGAAGTCGCCACGCCGGAGCGGGCCAAAGAGCTGTCGCAGGGCTACGGGCTGCTGCTCTTCGGAGGAACTATCGCCCGCAAGGGTCAGGACGAAGAGATTCTTTACAAGAGCACCAGCGTTTCGTCTGACGGCAAACAGGTGGTCGTCAATTTCAAGATGCCGCGCGCGACCGCCGCGACGATGCTCAAAAAGTATGTCCCGAACAGTTAACTTTTAGGGAGTCAAAAGCGCCCCCGGGCCGAGCAGCGCACGGCGCGCACAGAGTTTCGCAGGTATGCACACGTCCAGAATCACAAATGCCTCCCTTTTCGTGACAGTGCTGTCGGCCTGTCTCGGGCTTGTGATGACGGGTGTGCCCGCCCACGCTCATACGCAGCCGGGGCTGGCCGCGGCTGTGAACAGGTCGCAGGCTTTGGTCGCGGGCGCGGCTTCGCAGCCGCAGCAGGCCCGTAAGCTCGCTGCCGTCTCAAATTCTTACTTCCAGATAGCCGCCTGCCAGCCCGCGGGTGAGCCGGCGGAAGTTTTCTATCAAAACAACAAGGCCCTCACGAACCTGAATCGTCTTCTCGTCGTCACACGCCTGCCACGCGCCGGCCTCGCTCCGCCGCCCACAACGGAGCAGCAGCCCACAGCGATCTAGGCAGCGGCCAAGACACGACGGCTTCAAACTGCACTCGCTTGCCTCCGTTTCATCCGTTCCCTTACAATCGTCTGTTGCACGCTACCTCAGGTGCTCCGGACTCTACTATTAACTGTGTGCCTTAGCCTGTGCAGGTAGAATAAAGATCATGATTGACAAGTTTCTAACCAAAGTTTTCGGCAGTAGTAACCAGCGTTATCTAAAGACGATTCGCCCCATCATCGTGCGAATCAACGAGCTTGAGCCCTCTGTCAAGCGGCTTTCCGACGACGAGCTTCGCGCGCGCACCGCCGAGTTCAAAGAGCGTGTCGCGCGCGCCACAAGCGAGGCGACAGACCCGGAAGACCTCAAGCGGCGCGAGCGCCTCATCCTTGACGAGTTGTTGCCGGAAGCCTTCGCCACCGTGCGCGAGGCGAGCGTGCGCGCGACGGGGATGCGCCACTTCGACGTGCAGTTGATCGGCGGGCTCGTCCTGCACGAAGGCAAGATCGCGGAGATGAGAACGGGCGAAGGTAAAACGCTCGTCGCCACGCTCCCCTCTTACCTGAATGCTTTAACGGGGCGCGGCGGCGTCCACGTCGTCACCGTTAACGACTATCTGGCCTCGCGCGACGCCGAGTGGATGGGCCAGATTCATCGCTTCCTCGGGCTTGAAGTCGGCTGCATACAGAACGACATGGACGACTTCGAGCGGCAGGCAGCCTACGCCGCCGACATCACCTACGGCACGAACAACGAGTTCGGCTTCGATTACCTGCGCGACAACATGAAGTTTGATCTGGCGACCTGCGTTCAGCGCGGCCACTACTTCGCCATCGTTGACGAGGTTGACTCCATCCTGATTGACGAGGCGCGCACGCCCTTGATCATCTCCGGCGCATCGGACGAAGCCACGGACAAGTATTACAAGGCCGACGCCATCATCCCGCAGCTCAGGAAGGGCGAGAAGAGCGACGACGGGGTGACGACGGGCGATTACCTCGTCGACGAAAAGCAGCACACGGCTGTCCTGACGGAAGAGGGCGTGGACAAGGCCGAAAGACTCTTAGGCGTCGGCAACCTCTACGACCCGTCGAACATGGACTTGCTGCACTGCGTCGAGCAGGCTCTCAAGGCGCACACCCTCTACAGGCTGGATCACCAGTACGTCGTGCAGGAAGGCGAAGTGATTATCGTCGACGACTTCACTGGCCGCCTGATGAAGGGACGCCGCTGGTCTGACGGTCTGCATCAGGCCGTCGAAGCCAAAGAGGGCGTCAAGATCGAAAGAGAGAACCAGACCTTAGCCACCATCACGCTGCAAAACTATTTCCGTCTCTACGAAAAGCTTTCGGGCATGACCGGCACGGCTGAGACGGAGGCCGCCGAATTTCATTCGACCTACAAGCTGGACGTGATCGTCATCCCGACCAATCAGCCGATGGTGCGTACCGATAATCCGGACGCCATCTATCGCACGCTGCCGGAGAAATGGGATGCCGTCGTCGAGGAGATCAAGGAGTGTTACGAGAAGGGACAGCCCACTCTCGTCGGCACGGTCTCGGTCGAGAACTCCGAATTGATCGCGCGCCGCCTGCAAAAGGAGGGCATCCCGCATAACGTCCTGAACGCGAAGTTTCACGAGCGCGAGGCCGAGATCGTCGCGCAGGCCGGACGCAAGGGCGCTGTTACTATCGCCACCAACATGGCCGGACGCGGCACGGACATCCTGCTCGGCGGCAACTCCGAGTTCATGGCCCGCGAATTCTTAAAGCGCGACGAGATAGACCCGGACGAGGCCACAGACGAGCAGTGGGAGGCGGCGCTCGCGCAGGCCAAGCGCATCGTCGAAGACGAGCACAAGGAAGTGGTGGGCCTCGGCGGCCTGCACATCATCGGCACGGAGCGGCATGAATCGCGGCGCATTGACAACCAGCTTCGCGGTCGTGCCGGACGACAGGGCGACCCCGGCTCGTCGCGCTTCTTCCTCTCTCTGGAAGACGACCTGATGCGTATCTTCGCCGGCGACAAGGTCAAGGCGTTGATGCAGCGCCTCGGCATGGAGAAGGGCGTCGCCATCGAATCCAAGATGGTCTCCAAACGTATAGAGGGCGCGCAAAAATCGGTCGAGGGCCGCAACTTTGAATCGCGCAAGCATCTTCTGGAATACGACGACGTGATGAACAAGCAGCGCGAGACCATCTACGGTCTGCGCCGCCAGTTGATGGAAGAGCCGGATCAGCGCGAATACCTGATGGGCGACACGGGCGTGGCGCGCGACCTGCTCGCAGACCTCACGAAGCAGTATCTCAACCCGGAGGTCGCGCCGGACGATTGGGACGTGGTGAACTACAAGGTTCAGCTCGATTCCATCTACGATTTCGACGCCGACGCGGAAGGCATAGATTTCGCCAACTCCGCTTCGGAAGAGATCGAACAGGCGATCTGGGACAGGCTCAAAACAAGGTATGCGGAGAAAGAGCAGCAGATCGGTGTGGAGGCGATGCGTACCTACGAGCGCATCATCATGCTCAACATCATCGACGCGCAGTGGAAAGATCACCTGCTCTCGATTGACCACCTGAAGCAGGGCATAGGGCTCGTCGGCTACGGGCAGAAAGACCCGCTCGTCGAATACAAAAAACAGAGCTTCGATATGTTCCAGCAGATGCTGGATCGCATCGACCAGAGCACCATTCGCTCGCTCTTCAATCTACAGGTCGTCACAGAGCAAGCTCCCGAGCAGATTCAACAGCGGCGGCCACCCCGCCGCCCGTCCGCCCTGACCTTCACAGGGCCGAATCAGGGAGCGACCGCAGCCGGCGAGGAAGCCGCACGGACTAAGACCGTCACGCGCGATCAACCCAAAGTCGGGCGCAACGAGCCCTGCCCCTGCGGCTCCGGCAGGAAGTACAAGAAGTGCTGCGGAACCTGAAATCTTTCTGCCGCGCACTTAAAGGAGAGCTGAACCATGCCGATACTCGTCACGATGGCAGGAGCGCGCGCTTCTGCCATCAAGCTGCTGGGCCTCTCTCTTCTGATCGGCATCCCTGCAACCGCCGCCCGCGCACAGCCACCGCAGCAGCAGCAGCAGCCGACGCAGCAAACACCCGCACCCATTGAGGAAGACACGGCACGCGGCATCAAGCTTTACCAGCAGGGCGATGCGAAAAAAGCCATCGAGGTTTTGCAGAAAGTCGTCAAGAATCGCCCTGCTGATGCGGATGCCTGGTATTACCTTGGCCTCTCCTTCAAAGGAATAGGCGCGGAAGGGAGCGCGCGCTTGGCCTTCGAGCACGTCGTTGACCTTCGCCCGAATTTCGCCGACGCTCTCGCCAAGCTGGCTTACACGCTGATTCTTGCCAACGAGCCCGCGAGGGCCTTACAGATGGCCGAGCGGGCGATGATGGCGGGCGACCGCAGCGCCGAAGCTCATTACACCATCGCCGAAGCGAGCCTCAGACAGGACGCGCCCGAGAAAGCTTTGGAGGAAGCCGAAAAGGCTCTGAAGATCAAGCCCGACCTGCTCCTGGCTCTCCTCACGAAGGGGATGGCCCATTACGGGTTAAAGCAGTATGAGAAAGCGGCGGATAGTTTTTTCACGCTTCTCCTGATGAGCCCTAATAATGTGGATGCCGAGGCGTGGCAAATCCAACTGGAACATCTGCGCCGCAGCGCCGCCAGAGTGAAAGAGAATCAACCGTCCACGCAGGAGGCCCCCGTCTTAAGGCCCAGTCAGGTGACGGTCAAAGCGCGGCTCCTTAGTAAGCCTGAGCCACAGTATACGGAGGAAGCGCGCTTAGCCGGTGTCTCAGGGACGGTCGTTCTGCGCGCCGTCTTTTCATCCGACGGCACAGTCAAGAACTTATTTATCAACCGTTGGCTGCCCTTCGGCCTGACGACGCGAGCAGTACAGGCGGCGCAGCGTATGCGTTTCTCGCCGGCCACCATCGATGGGCGGCCCGTATCGCAATACATTCAAATCGAGTATAACTTCAATCTCTACTGAGGCGCGTCGGGACGCAAGACTGTCCTGCGACACGCACTGGAAAGAGAAGCGACGGGGAAACTGTTTCGATCACGATGAGCGCCGAAGTCACATCTTCAAACCCGCTGGTCAAAGCAATAGTCAGCGGCAAGGCCCCGCCGCAGGCGCGCATGATGGCCGCGCGCGGGCTGCTTCCGCTCCCGCAGGCCGATTTGCTTGAGGCGCTCGTGGCCCTGCGCTCAAGCGACAATGCGGAGATCGCCAGCGCCGCCAACTCCACGCTCGAATCACAGGACGCAGGCGAGCTGCTGGAGATTGCCAAAACCAGCGAGACCGCTCCCGCCGTTCTCGGTTATCTGGCGATGACCGCAGGCGTCGGGCGCGAGATTCAGGAGGCCGTAACCCTCAACCACAGCACGCCGGACGAAGCCATCGCGGCCCTTGCGGGCACATCCACCGACGGCTCTCTCCTTGAGCTGATCGCCATCAATCAACAGCGATTGATACGCGCCCCGGCCATCATCGAGGCTCTCATCAACAATCCTGCGAGCACGCCCGAGGCCGAGCGGCGCGCGCGCGAGACCCGCCGCGAGTTCTTCGAGAAGGAGCGCGGCGCGCAGCAGATCGCCGGAGAGTTGCGCGCGCGCGGCCAGACAGCCGCCGCCGAGTTTTTCGAGAGCGCCGAGTCCGTCAACACGGGCGACCCCTTTACGGCTGACGACGCATGGCTCATCGCCAAGCACATCGAAGTCTCCGACGACGACATAGACGATTCCTGGCTCGCCATGGAGCGCATCGAGCAGCTCATCGAGGAGAGCTTCGAGCAGCGCACCGCCAACGCCGAGCGCGTTATCGCCGACGCCCGCCTTGAAGGCGACGAGGTCTCGCCCGAGCGCATCTCCCTTATCCGCCGCGTCATGATGATGACGGTCAAGGATCGCATCAAGCTCGGCATGAAAGGCGACCGCGAAGCGCGCGCCATCCTCATACGCGACTCCAACAAGGTCGTCGCCACAGCCGTCATCCACAACCCGCGCATCACAGACCATGAGATCGAAAACATCGCCGCCATGAGGACTGTCGCCGACGAAGTGCTGCGTATGATCGCCATGAACCGCGCGTGGGCGCGCAGCTACCCGATCATCCTCAACCTCGCGCGCAATCCGCGCACGCCGATTGCCACCGCCGTCACCATCCTGCCGCGCATACACAACCGCGACCTGCAGAGCATCTCGCAGAACCGCAACGTCTCGGAAGCCGTCCGCCGGCAGGCATACCGTCTCGTCCAGACACGCACGGGTCACTAAATTAGTTTGACAACCCGTCAGCCCCTCAATAGAATTCGCCCGTCTGTTCCCCGCCCCGTCCCCTTTGTCCGTCAATCGAACTCCCCATTCGCTGCCGGGCAGACGCTTCTGCGCGCGCCTTCCAACGAGCAGGAGGTCGCCCGCGGCTTACTGCAACCGCCGCGCTTCAGGAACAACGGGGGCGCGCTCCTACTCTGAAAGAGGGCTAAAGATGCAAATACTCGCGTGGATTATTTTCGGATTGATTGCCGGAGTGATCGCTAAGGTACTGATGCCGGGCGACGACCCCGGAGGCTTCATCATTACCATCCTGCTGGGAATCGCGGGCGCAATCGTCGGCGGATTCCTCGCCGGTATGCTCGGCATGGCGGGCGAAACGGGAAGCTTCGGTGACAGAGGCTTTCTCATCCGCCTTGCCTTCGCCGTCGTCGGCGCGATCATCCTCCTCGCCCTCTACCGCCTGATCGCCGGCAGACGAACTTGAGAAAGCGGTGACGAGTGGCAAGTAACGAGTTGAAAGCTTTGCTCCCGGCTCGACACTTGCCACCTGTCACTGCTCTTAAAATATTTCCGAGCCTTTGCGCATGACCGACCATGCCACGTCGGTGAGCGTGTGGCTCGCCGCGCCCCACCACAGTCCTGCCAGTACGGCCCACGCGGCGTGGCGGCCAAGGCTGCCAGTGGCGCTCGCCTCTATCGTCCACCATGCCTGTGCGAAGCGCTCTAAGGAGGGCCGCGCGCCGCCGACGAGCGCCGCCCGCAGGTAAACCGCAGCCAGTGTTAGGAGCGCCAGCACGGCGGCGAAATAGATGACGCGAATCAGCGTGCCGAAGATAATGCCGTGCGACCAGCGCGAGCGATGCTTGAACATCATGCGATAGGGCAGCCAGAGAAAGCGAAAGAGCCCCCATCGCGTGTACTGACGAGATTGAATATCAAGGTCAGGGCCGAACATAAAGCCGCCGAACAGCATCGCGAGCGTCCCCACCGTCGCCAGCGCAAGGCTTCCCGTCAATCCCCATGCCCCTACGAAAGTCGGCGCGGCGAGAATCACAGTGATGGCATCATGCGTTCTTCCTGAAGGCATCCTTAGGCTGTCCCTTCGCTCTACGAAAATTACGGATAAGGTGGCTGGTCAACCACGGCATTCTTGTATCCCTCTTCGAGACCCTTCTCATAGCCGGAACGGTTCGCCGCTCTCCAGATCGAGACGAAGGCGAGCGCGACCAGTAGAAAGGACATGATCAGTCCATTTCCCACGGCATCCGTATAGAACCACCTCAGAGAGAGCGCTTTGGCGAGAGAGGCGGCGAACATCACCGAAGGAGCATGTATCAGCCAGCCCACCAGCCCCATCGTTACCGATTGATTATTTTCCCCGGACGCATGACCCGAGCGCCGCCAGAGCCTCGGCCAGATGAAGAGAAGCAGCAGGAAGAAGATCGTATAGAATGTCCATTCTCTCATATGTGTTCTCTCCGCGTTGAGCGATCAATGACAGCGACGTTCAGCAACTCTTCGTGGCGACGTTCCTCAGTCTCCAATTGCTTCCGCAGCGTCGTATTAAGATTTCTCAACTGCACCAGTACGTCAATCATCCAACCGATCATCAGCAACACGGCCAGGATCAAAAGCAATGATAGCCCATTCATAGTAGCTTCCTCCTACTATTAAATTGAAAGTTCCGCCTCCGCCCTTCGTCCTCGTGCCGCGCGCGGCTGGATTCAGCGCGGGAGATTAACATAAAAACAGATGCCGGTGGTCGGATGCCGGATGCCGACGACTACCCTTTACAGACCCGCCGCATCCGACACCTATCTTTATTTGCGACTTTATCCTCCGCGCATTACACTAACGCTTGATATAGTTTCCGATAGATGGGCAAACACGGAAAAGTACAAACCGCGCTTGAGTATATGGCGGCGCGCTCCATTCTCACCGGGCTCGGGCTGTTGCCGCGCCCCATGGCTATCGCTCTCGGTCGCGGCATCGGGCGCATCGCTTACACCTTCGGCGGCAGGCTGCGGCGCACGGGCGAGCGCAATCTCGAACTCGCTCTCCACGACCTGAGCGAGCGTGAGCGCGCAAGCATTCTTCGCGGCTGCTTTCAGAATCTGGGCCGCCTGCTCGGCGAGTTCAGCCATTTAGAGCGTGCCACGCCTGAAACCCTGCGTGACCGTATCGAATGCGAGGGATTGGAAAATCTAGAGGCGGCGCGCGCCGCAGGTCGCGGTGTCATCCTGTTTACTGGACACCTCGGCGCTTGGGAGCTTTCAAGCTTCGCCCTCTCGGCCTTCGGCTATCCGATGAGCTTCCTCGCCCGTCGCATTGATAACCCTAAAGTCGAACAGATAGTTGAGAAGACGCGCACGCGCTTCGGCAACCGCTCGATTGATAAGCGCAGCGCCGCCCGTCCCATGCTCAGAACCCTACGCGCAGGCGGCACGGTAGGCATTCTCGTAGACCTCAACACCCATCCGCATGAAGCAATCTTTGTGGACTTCTTCGGCATCCCGGCCTCGACCACTTCAGGACTCGCCACGCTTGCCCTGCGTACGGGAGCAGCCGTGCTACCAGTCTTTATTCCCTGGGACGAGAAACGGCAGCGCTTCATCCTGCGTGTTGACCCTCCGCTTGAGATAGAGCGAAGCGGCGATGAAGCGGAGGATGTCAGACGCCTCACCGCCCTGTTTACATCAATCATTGAAAGCTATGTGCGCCGTTTCCCTCAACAATGGCTCTGGATTCACAGGCGTTGGAACACGCGACCGGCGGGAGAAGTAAATTTTTATGCGAGCGCGCCCGCCAATCAACTCGAACGGCAAACAGAGTGATTCAGGCCCTTACGCCTGCATTTCCAACAACTTACCTTAAATCATGCCGGCCTCGTGCTAATCTGGGCTGCCGACTTTGTCACAAATATATTGAGATTCAGTAAACTTTGTGCTTGACACCTCACAAAACTTCGGTATAATTCCTCACATACCGAGCAGCGACACCCCCAAACTGGCATGCTTCGGTGGATAGATGGTTGAAAACGTGGCTGTTAGCGTTCTGGCAGAAGCCCTGTTGAAAGGTGCGTAGGGTTTCAATGCTGGCGCGTTATTGTTTTTTAAGTCACGGGGAAATTATCCCGCCCCTACACACGCGCCGCCTATAAATTACAGAATCGGCCATAAGTGACGATTCTCAGTTCATTGCCAACGCCACCCTGAACTCCGAGCCTGCCCAAAAAGTTTTGCCCCGTCAGTCCAAAAGATTGACGGGGCACCCCTCTTTTTAGCCTCAATTTTATTTGTCCGTTTCAGTTCTCTCCGCCCGTGGCCTTACATCGCCAGCCCGCCGTCAACCTGTATGACCTGCCCTGTGATATAGCGAGCGTCGTCGGAGAGCAGGAAGCAGGCGATGCGTGCGATTTCATCGGCCTCGGCGAAACGACCGAGCGGAATCTGTTCGAGCAGCTTGGTCTGGTAGCCCTCGTCGAGCGCTCCGGCCATATCCGTACTGACCAATCCGAGCGCGAGCGCATTGACCGTTACTTTGCGGCTCGCCACTTCTTTGGCGAGCGCCTTGGTGAGACCGATCAGGCCAGCCTTCGACGCAGAGTAGTTCGATTGTCCGGCCATTCCCACCGTGCCGCTGATTGAAGAGATGTTCAGGACCGAGCCGCCGCCTTCCTGTCTGAGCATGACGCGCAGGGCCGCGCGTGCGAAGTTCCACGGCCCTTTAAGATTCGTATCGACGACCGCGTCCCAGTCATCTTCCTTCATTCGCAGGATCAGGTTATCGCGCGTGATGCCAGCGTTGTTGACCAGAAAATCAATGCGGCCAAAAGCCTCTTTGGTCTGTTTGACCATCTCGGCTGCGGCATCCGTTTGGGCCACATCGCACTGCGTCGAGAGCACCCGTACGCCCAGGCTTTCGATCTCGGCCTTGAGGCTTTCGGCTGCTTCGGCGCTCTTGGCGTAATTGAAAGCGACATGCGCGCCGCGCCGCGCCAGCTCAAGCGCGATGGCGCGACCGATGCCCCGCGTCGCGCCCGTCACGATGGCCGCGCGATTAGAGAACTGCTTATCCGAATCGCTCAAAATCTTTCGTCCTCCATTCTTAAAGCGGACGCCGGATGTCAGATGTTAGGGGCTGCTGCTTACCGTCATCCAACATCCGACATCTGCTGTTACAGTTTTAGCGAGCGCAGGTATTCGACGAACTCAGGCGCGAGGTCTGGACGTTGCAGGGCGAACTCGACGGTCGCGATCAGGAAGCCCAGTTTGTCGCCTGCGTCATGCCGTGTCCCGTTGAATCGAACGGCGTAGAAGGGTCGCCTCTTCAGGAGCGCTCGCATCGCGTCTGTAATCTGTATCTCGCCGCCCGCGCCCGGGCGTGTCTGTTCGATCTCATCGAAGATGTCCGGCGTCAGGATGTATCTCCCGATGATGGCAAGATCAGAGGGGGCTTCATTAAACGGCGGCTTCTCGATCATGTCTTTGATCCTGTAGACGCCTTCGCTCACCTCTTCGGCATCAATCACACCAAAGCGCGAGATGGCTTCGCCTTCGACCTGCATCGTGCCGAGGATGGGAGCGTCATACTTCTCATACACATCGAGCATCTGCCGGAGCGCCGGCACTTTTGCATCGACGATATCATCGCTGAGCATGACGGCGAACGGCTCGTCTCCTACGAGGTCTCGCGCCTGTAAGATGGCGTGGCCGAGGCCGAGCGCCTCGCGCTGCCGCACGTAGCTGATGCGCGCCATTTCAGCGACGGCCCGCATCTGTTCCAGCTCTTTCGTCTTGCCGCGCTCTTCCAGAAGGTGCTCAAGCTCGAACGAGATATCGAAATGATCTTCGATGGCGTTCTTGCCGCGACCCGTAACGATGATGATGGATTCGATGCCGGAGGCCACTGCCTCTTCGACGACGTATTGAATGAGCGGCTTGTCTACGAGCGCGAGCATCTCTTTGGGAGAGGCTTTGGTGGCCGGTAGAAAGCGCGTGCCGAGGCCCGCCGCCGGAAATACAGCCTTACGAATTCGTTGTGGCATAAATTAATCCCGTTGAAAAAATTCCTTACTCCGCCTGTTCATCCGCTCGGCGTGTGCTGTAGATGCTCATCCGGGCGCATCTCTTGACACACGCCCGCAGCGTCGTCTAGCCTGACCTTTTTCGTTTGACGCCTGTGTAAAGGCGTATCTCATACCATACCTTGAAGGACAGCAGCAAATGCTCGATCTTAACTTCGTCCGCGAAAATCTCGAAAAGGTACGCACGGCTCTTGAGGCGCGCGGGTTTCCGACAGAGGTGCTGGAGCGCTTCGCACACGCGGACGCGGAACGCCGCCGCATCATCAGCGAATCAGACCAGCTCAACGCCGAGCGTAACCTTTCGAGCCGCGAGATAGGCGCGCTGATGAAGGAAGGCAAGCGCGAGGAGGCGGAGGAGCGCCGCCGCGCCGTGGGCCAACTGAAGGAGCGCATCGCGGAGCTTGATCATGCGCGCGACGAGGCGGAGAAGAGCATGAGCGAGCTGCTCTCGACCTTGCCGAACGTCCCGCACGAGAGCGTGCCCGTCGGCGCAGACGAAGCGGCCAATCGCGAGGAGCGGCGCTCAGGCACGCCGCCCGCCTTTGATTTCGAGCCCAGGGATCACGTTGATCTGGGCACGTCGCTGGGCATTCTGGACCTTGAGCGCGCGGCGAAGATTGCGGCGGCCCGCTTCGCCATACTGAGCGGCGCGGGCGCACAGCTTGAGCGCGCGCTCATCAATTTCATGCTCGACCTGCATACGCGCGAGCACGGCTACACGGAAACGCTGCCGCCCTTTATCGTCAACGCGGCATCGCTCTACGGCACGGCCCAGCTTCCGAAATTCGAGGATGATCTCTTCAAGCTGAGGGACGAGCGCAATCTCTATCTCATCCCGACAGCCGAAGTCCCCGTCACCAACATTCACCGCGAAGAGATACTCGACGCCTCCCAGCTTCCGATGAAGATGGTGGCCTACACGCCATGTTTCCGAAGCGAGGCCGGGAGCTACGGGCGCGACACGCGCGGCGTGATTCGCCAGCACCAGTTCGAGAAGGTCGAGCTGGTCAAGCTCTCGCTTCCCGAAAACTCTTATGACGAGCTGGAATCGCTGACGCGAAATGCCGAGACGGTGTTGCAGAGGCTGGGGCTCTCCTACCGCGTCGTCACGCTCTCGACCGGCGACATAGGCTTTGGCCCTGCCAAGACCTACGACATAGAGGTCTGGCTGCCCTCACAAAACGCTTACCGCGAAATCTCTTCCTGCTCGAACTACGAAGCGTTTCAGGCCCGTCGCGCGCAGATTCGCTTTCGTCGCGCGGGCGGCGCAAAGCCCGAATACGTTCACACGCTCAACGGCTCTGGGCTCGCGGTCGGGCGCACTTGGATAGCCATTCTCGAAAACTACCAGCAGCGAGACGGCTCCGTCGTTATCCCGGAAGCCCTGCGCCCCTACATGCACGGCATGGAAAAGATAGAACCCGGCAAGCAGCAGTAGCAAGGCATAAGCGCAAACTTAATTGGGTGGGACGACATAGCAAGAGCCTACAGGTCAGTACCGCCTGCGGTGGCGGGCGGATAGTCAACATTGAAGACCCGCCCGGCTTAAGCAGGCGGTACTGACCTGAGCTACCGCAATCGCAATAAGCTATAAAAGGGCAGCGAGTGAATCAAACCACTCGCTGCCCTTTTCTTTTAAGCCTGCGCCTTTGCTCTTACTTGATTCGGATGTCGAAGGGCATCAAAGCCATCGTCTCGCCGCGCTGCATGCGGTCGAGCATCTGTGCGTAGCGAAGCGTGCGCTGCACGTCGGCGGGAAGGGTTTCGATGAGGGCACGCTGCTGCTCCGCTCGGACGCTGACCTCGTCGTCGCTCCTGAACATATCCTCAAAGAAGCTGCGCGGGTACGGAAGGATGACGCGCTGTATGCCTTTGTCGGCGGGGATGCCGGCCAGTTGCTTGGCAAGCTCGACGGCGCGGTCAAGGCCGCCCAACTCATCTACGAGGCCGTTGGCCTTTGCCTGCTCGCCCGTCCAGACGCGCCCCTGCGCGATTGAGTCTATGTATTCGGGATTACGATTGCGCCCGCGCGCGACCTTCGGAATAAACTCGTCGTAATAGGTGCTCTTGATGATCTCTTCAAACTTGGCGCGCTCTTCGGTCGTGAACGGCTCGGTCTCGCGAAACATCCCGGCGTTCTTGCCGCGCATGACGTACTCGGTGGAAATCCCCAGCCAGTCGTAGAAGCCCTTGAGGACGGGCTTGCCCGCGAAGATGCCGATGGAGCCGGTGAAGGTCGAGGGCTCGGCGACGATCTTGCTCGCGTTGCATGAGATGTAGTAGCCGCCGGAGGCCGCCGAGTCGCCCATGGAAACGACGACGGGCTTCTTCTGCCTCGCGTTCTCGACGGCGCGCCAGATCAGGTCAGAAGCGTAGGAAGAGCCGCCGGGGCTATCAACTCTGAGCACGATGGCGCGAATCTTCTGATCATCGCGCGCATCGTTGAGCGCTTTGACGACCGTGTCGGAGCCGACGGACTGGCTGCCGCGCGGGCTGTCCTCAGACTTGCCCAAGTCAATCGAGCCGGAGGCGTAGATGACGGCGATGCGCTCGCCCTTGTTGAGGCCCAGGGATTCCGGGCTCACCTCTCTATAATCGGAGCCGCGCACTATCCGCAGCTTGTCTGAGTCTTTATAGCCGAGCCGCTTCTTCAATTCCGTCTCGACCTCTTCGCGATAGTTCGCGCCGTCAATCAGCCCGTTGGCCTGTGCCTGAGCGGGACTGAACGGGGCCTGATCTATCAGGGCTCGCACCTCATCCGGCGATTTCCTGCGCGTCGTGGCAATCGCGTTGACGATGCGGCCCGACATGTCATCCAGGAGCGCGTTGATGACTTCACGATGCCCCTCGGACATCTCCTTGCGCGTGAACATGTCCGGCGCGTTCTTATATTTGCCTATCTGGAAAACGTCAGGGTAGATGCCGAGCTTGTCCAGCGAGCCGCGAAAGAACATCACTTCGGCGGCCAGCCCGTTGATGAAAAGGTCGCCCGGCGGGGCCATGTAGATGCGGTCGCAGGCGGTCGCGATGTAATACTCCTTGTTCAGGCCATACTCCATGTAGGCGTAGATGGGTTTGCCCGAAGTGCGATAGTCGGCGATGGCGTCGCGTATCTCGTCGGCCTTGGCCCAACCGGCGTCCGACGGATGTATCTCCACCAGCACAGCGCCAATGCGCTTATCAACTTTCGCTTTCCTGATCTGCGTCAATAAATCGGAGAGCGAATTGTCGCTCCCGCCGAGAAGTCGCCTGACCGGATCGTCCGCCACGTAATCCGGCAAAGAGCCTCCGATTCTGAGCGCCAGCACGCTATTGTCTTTAACCTCCGGCTCGTGCCCGCGCAGGGCGGCGACGATCATGGCGATACCGACGATCACCACCAGACCGAGCGCGACCACAATCCCGGTAATAATGAGAACGATTTTTCGTGTACGTGACATTGCCATAACTGATTCCTAAACCAAGCAAATCTACGAGGCCCAACTCCTATGCTGTTAAAGGGGAGCGAATCATTTGTTTGTACGTAATCTCAAGGGAAAAGGTTTAAAAGCAAGGATGAAGGCGGCAACGTGAAGGATGAAGTAAAAGCATTAAGAACAGTGAAGCATTCCTTTCATCCTTCCTCCTTCATCCTTCATCCTTTCTTTACTATCCAGCCGCCCCCGATGACTTCGTCGTCGCGGTAAAAGACCGTGGCCTGACCGGGCGTGATGGCGCGTTGTGGCTCGTCGAAGGTAATGCGTGCGCGAGCATCCGGCAATGGAGTAATAAGAGCGGGCGCGGGCTGGTGGCGATAACGCACGCGCACTTCAGCGCGCAGAGGCTCAACGGGCAAGTCCATACTGATCCAGTTGACGCCTGCGGCGACGAACTCCGTGCTCAGCAACTCTTCCTGTTGGCCCACTACGACGCGGTTGCGCGGGGCGTCAATCGAGATGACGTAGAGCGGGCGCTCGCTCGCGATTCCAAGGCCTCGCCGCTGCCCGACCGTATAGCGATGAATGCCCTGATGTGTGCCCAGGCGTCGCCCCTCGGCGTCGATGATCTCGCCCGCGCCGGGCAGTCGCCCCTCTTCACCTTCGGCCTCCATGTAGCGGTCTATGAAGCCTGCATAGTTGCCGTCCGGGACGAAACATATCTCCTGCGATTCCATCTTCTCGGCGACCGGCAATTCGCGGCGACGCGCGACCTCTCGCACCTCCGGCTTGGACATTTCTCCGAGCGGAAACAGCGAGCGAGAGAGCTGCTCCTGCGTCAGCTCCCACAGAAAGTAGGACTGATCTTTTTGCAGATTGCGACCGCGAAACAGACGATAGCGCCCAGCTTCTTCGTCAAACTCTACGCGCGCGTAATGACCGGTCGCGACCTTTTCGCAGCCGAGGCTCGCCGCCAGCCTATCGAGCGAAGCGAACTTCAATCGGCTATTGCAGGAGACGCAAGGGATAGGCGTCTCGCCTTTAAGGTAGCTCGTGACGAATGGCTTCACGACATCGCGCTCGAAATCTCTTTCGAGGTTGAGAACATAGAAGGGAAAACCCAGCTCTTCGGCGACGCGTCGCGCGTCATACACATCATCGAGCGAGCAGCAACGCGAGGGCATCGGCTCGCCGTCGGCGTCCACCGTCAGCCCCCTGCGCTGATTCCACAACTGCATCGTAAAGCCGACAAGCTCGTGCCCTTCGGCCTTCAAAATTGCCGCCGCCGCGGAAGAGTCCACGCCGCCGCTCATTGCCACTGCGATCTTCATAATTAAGACAGCGACGAGTGACGAGTTAAAAACCAAAAGCTTCAGTCCCGGCTCGTCACTCGTCGCTTATCACTCTTTTTTTCATCCGTTTGCCGCCCCTTCGCGGCGGGTGTTAAGATGCTTCTCTGTTAAGATAAGCGAACCTATTTCAAACATATAAGGATACCTCAAACGGGGCGAAACGTCAGCCCGGCGGTTCGAGCGGCCACTTCATGAAGCGACAGCGCTGAACCCATTTAAGAGACGAACCAGTAAAGACCATGCCTGAAAGAGCCATTGAAGAGTACATAGTCGCGGATGAGCCTTACTATCTGGCGGTGGCGCGTGAAGTCGAGTTGTTCGAGGCCGCGCACGCCGCGCGCCTCCCCGTCATGCTCAAAGGGCCGACCGGCTGCGGCAAGACGCGCTTCGTGGAGCACATGGCGTGGCGGCTTGAGCGTCCTCTGATCACGGTCGCATGTCACGAAGACCTCTCGGCCACAGACCTCGTCGGGCGCTTTCTGCTCGAAGGCGACGAAACCGTCTGGCACGACGGCCCCTTGACGGCAGCCGTACGCAACGGCGCGATCTGTTATCTGGACGAAGTGGTCGAGGCGCGCAAAGACACAGTCGTCATCATTCACCCGCTGACGGATGACCGCAGACGCCTGCCCATTGAAAAGCGCGGCACTATCCTGGATGCGCCGGAGGATTTCATGCTCGTCGTCTCTTACAATCCCGGCTACCAGTCCATTCTCAAGGATTTGAAACAATCGACCCGCCAGCGCTTCATCGCCCTTGAGTTCGACTATCCGCCGCCGGAGATGGAAGCAGAGATCGTCGCGCGCGAAGGCGGCATAGACGAAGCGACCGCGCGCGACCTCGTCCTCATCGGACAAAAGGTGAGAAACCTTCGCGGGCACGGCCTCGAAGAAGGCGTCTCCACGCGTCTCCTGATCTACGCCGCGCAGATGATCGCGCGCGGCATCCCACCCATCGCCGCCGCGGAAGTGGCGCTCTGCTCGCCCATCACGGACGACCGCGAGCTACAGCGCAGCATACGCGAGATCGTGACCACGGTGATTTAAGAATTCAATTCGTCGTAGACAAATCAGAACCTTTTTTTCAACTGACAGGTAGTTTTTCGATGGACGAGCGTGACCGCAAACAAGTTGCCGATGCAGACGCAGGCGGCGACGCCGAGCCTTCGGCGCAGAGCATAGAGCATGCTTTCCGCGAGCGCCTTCGTGCTGTCAAGAGTGTGACGGAGCGGCGCACGCTCGCGGGGCTGGCGCGTGAGCTTGGACGCCTTCCTGTCGATGCGGCTCGCGCGTCGCTTGAGACGAGCGCGGCCATTGCGGGCGTCTCTCTGCGTGCCAGTATGGAGTTCTTAAGGGCAGCGCCCGAAGCCGCCCTTGTGCTCGGAGCCGACGAGTTGCGCGCGTGGGGCGAGATGGGCCGCCGGCTGGCGATGGGGGATGCGGAGACGGCCATAGCCTTTTTCGCTTCGGGCGTGGAGGCCATGGGTCGTGTGCCGGTCGAAGCGCGCTCGCTGATCTTTCAGGTCTGTACAAGGCAGATGACGCTTTCAAGCTCGGTCGCTGTGGAGACGTTTCGGCGCGCGCCGCTTCTGGCGGATATCATAGCGGATGCCGCGCTGCTCGGCTCAGTTCTGGAAGTGGCGGCGGAGATTTCCCGGCGCTCCGCCAAACATAGCTCGGATTTTCTCATCACAACTCCGCGCGTCATCGAGCGCATCGGCGAGATTGACGACGCGCAGAAGAGCGTGGCGCGCGCCGCCGTATCGCTCGCATCATCCTTTGCGGCCCGCGCGGGCGGAATCGCCGCCGACGCATGGGCGGCTCTGCCCGCCGCCTTGACGGGCTTAAGCGCACCAAGCGCCGCTCTCCTGCTCGGGCGCGCGAGTGATTTTCTGGAGCGCGGCGGAGGCGCGGCCCTTCACGTGCTGGTCGCGGGCGGCGAAATCCTACGCACCGTGCCGGAAGCTTTCGCGGACTGGGTTGAACTGCTGTGGACGCTGGCCGATCATGGCAACGCCGCGCTGGTGGCATTCGTGCGGGCCAGCCCAGCGCTCTTCGCCTCGCTAGCCGGCGACGGCAAACACGAGCGCGCCGTCGAGCTTGCCCTGCGTATCATCGCCGTTACGCGAGCGGTCGCGCGTGTTGACGGTGAAGCGGCGCTGGCCTGTTTTCGCTCAAGCCCGCGGGCGCTGCGTACCGTCTCAATCGAACAGTTCGAGCAGTGGGCTCACGAAGGACTCGCGAGCGAGCGCGGCGGCGACGTGCGAGCGCGTCGTAGTTATTACGCGCTCGAAACTCGCCGCAGCAACGAGGCCCTGCACACGGGCGGCGCAGGCTTGTCGCTGGAAGAAGTACAGCACACGCTGCGGCTTTACGTGGAGGGTTTGACGGGACACGCCGTCGAGATAGCGGCGCTCTCAGCCGTGCCGGACGAGGCGCGCATAGGCGATGGCCGCACGATTCACCTGCCCTCGACGGTCGCGGAGTTCGGCGACGACGAGAGGGATTTTCGTCTCTACAAAGTTCTGGCGGCGCACGCCGCCGGGCAGATAGAGTTTGGCACGCACGAGCGCGAAGCCGCCGACCTGCGAGCAGCTTACTCTTCAATCGCCGAGCTGTATGCCGCGGAGAACGTGGACGCACGCGACGCCTTTGCCCTCGACGGCTACATCAACGAGATGGCGAAGGGTGAGACAGCCCTCGTGCCCGAAGAGGAAGCGCGGCGGGCTGCGCTTGAGCGCAAGCGGCTTCCGCCGGGCAGCGACTACCGCGCCGTCCTCTCGCTCTTTCCGCACGCGAGCTTTGCCCGCCGCATCTTCGGCACGCTTGAGAACGGACGCATTGATCGTCGCCTGCGGCACATCTATCGCGGGCTCACTCGTGATCTTGACCTGACGCGTGAGCACTTGCGCGCCGGGCGACCGCGCATCAGCGATCTTCCCATCACGCTCGTGCCCTTCGAGCTGCTTTTCCAGATCACGCTATGCGGCGGCGCGCTCGACGACACTCGCGCCTTCTACGGCCAGCTAGCGTCCGAGCTGGAAGGCATCGTCGCCGATTACCTGTCGAGCCCCGCCTCGACGGTCGCCGACACCCTGATGGCTACGAGCCGCGTCTATTCGCTCTTTCAATCCATCTCGCCGGACGAGTCGGCTCAGCAATCCGAACAGATCGAAGAGGAGGCGAACGCGAGCGAGGAAGAAGCCACTGCTCAGCACTCGCAACAGTCCGAGAGCCGCTCCGAGCGCAGGTCTGAGCAGAGAGATGCGCGCGAGCTTTTCAACGCGTGGGCCAACACTGAGCCGCAGGGCGACCCGGAGGATTTGGACGGCGTCGAAATGTGGATGCAGCAGGAAACGCCCGAGCAGCGTCTGGAAGCTGGCGAAGTGGCCTTCAACTATGACGAGTGGGATAGGGAGCTGACGGATCATCGCCTTGGTTGGTGTCGCGTCATCGAAAAGCGCGTGCAGAAGGGCGCACCGGCCTTTGTCGAACAGACGCGCGAGCGCTACCGCGGAGTAATCTCTTCGATACGCCACCAGTTTCAGATGATGAAGCCGGAAAGCCTGATGCGTATCGCGGGCGAGATCGACGGTGACGACTACGACCTCAACGCCGTCATCGACTACGTGGTTGACCGCCGGGCCGACGGGCAGCAATCGGAACGTCTCTATACGAAGAGGCTGCGCCGCCAGCGCGATGTCGCCGTCTCTTTCCTGCTCGACCAGTCTTCTTCGACGGCGCGCACCATCGGTCGTCACCCCTTGCAGCCCTACACGCATCCGGGCCGCCGCATCATCGAGATTGAAAAGGAAGGGCTGGTCTTGATGAGCGAGGCGCTCGAAGCCGTCGGCGACGCCTATTCGATCAACGGCTTTACTTCCGAAGGGCGACGCAACGTGAAGTTCTACGTCGTCAAGGATTTCAACGAGGCTTATTCCGAAGAGATAGAGCGGCGCATCGGCGGCATCAGCTACCAGAACAACACGCGGCTCGGCGCGGCCATTCGCCATGCCTCCGCCCGGCTCGCCCGGCAGGAAGCGCGCACGCGCCTCCTCATCGTGCTCTCGGACGGCAGACCCTACGACCACGACTACGGCGACGCGCGCTACGCACGCGAAGACACGCGCGAGGCGCTGCGCCACGCCAAGACGCAGGGCATCACCCCCTTCTGCATCACCATTGACCGCGAATCCGAATCCGAGCTGCGCGACCTCTACGGCGACATCGGCTACACCATCATCGACGACGTGCTCAGCCTGCCCGAGCGCATGCCCGGCATCTATCGCAGGCTCACGACGTAAAAGTAGAGTTTTCCAAACCCCGTTTATGCGTAAGGAAGCAGGCAAGGAGGTTTAAGGATGGCAGGTATAACTAAACCGACGAAGGGGACGAAGTATATCGTTCGGTTCTTCGCTATTTTTCCGGGGATCGCGCTGTTGGTGACGCTCGTGGTGTGGGTGATGAGCCGGATGGCCGGGCGTTGATGCCGGGCCGCAATCGTTTGCTGGAGGAGTCGGCCTTAAGCGCCGTTGGGGGATGCGGGGGTTGTTTTCTTCTGTTTCATGACCTTGGCCCAGATGCTCCTGGCGCGGGCTCTTAATTCGGTCGCCTCGGCGTTGCGCTTTAGTCGGCTGAGCGTGTCGGCGTAGTTTTCCAGCGCCAGCGCGACTTGAACATGTTCCGGGCCGAGCGCCCGGGTCTTGATCGCCAGAGAGCGTTTGAGCAGCGGCTCGGCCACGGAATATTTTTTCTGCGCGTTGTAGAGCGCCGCGAGGTTATCGAGCGCGACCGCCACACCTTCGTCTTCAGCGCCGAGAGCCTTCTCCCTGATCGCGACAGCACGCAGCAGCAAGGGCTCGGCCTCGGCGTAGTTTCTCTGGACGCGGTAGACCTGTGCGAGGTTGGTAAGCCTGCCCGCCACGTCCGCGTGCTCAGGCCCTAGCTCCTTCTCCGTGATCGAGAGGGCACGCTGAAGAAGGCGCGTCACTTCCTCGTAGCGGCCACGCGTGTAGAGAAGCAGCGCCAGATTGTTGAGGCTCGCGGCGACGTTTAGATGCTCCGGGCCGAGGGCCGCTTCCGTGATGGAGAGCGTGCGGCGGTAGAGCGTTTCGGCTTCGTCAAAGCGCCCCTGCGCGCGGTAGACGCCTGCGAGGGTGTTCAGTGTTTCCGTCAGGCGCTGGTCTTTCGGGCCGAAGCCGGAGGCTTCTTTGAGCGCGGCCTTCAACTGCGTTTCGGCCTCCGCATAGTCGCCCCGCCCGACGGCCTGCCTTCCGGCTTCATGATACTTCTCCCAGGTCGGCTGCTCCTGCGAGAAAACATTGACGCAGGTGAAGGCCAGCAGTAACAATATTGCCAGAGAGATTTCCTTAGGTCGTCTCATCGCGCCGATCATTTTAGCCTAGTTTGATGAAGGGCGCGAGAATTTTATATTGCAGGACGGTGGAGCGGCGCGGCGCTCGGAAGCGGATTTTCAGCCGGGTAAATTAGAATGGGAATAATCCGCTCACATTCAGCTTTCCAACAAATCCTCTGTACGGAATCGCATGGACACGGGCGTTATTCGTTGCTAGTATTCTCGTACCTTATTTCTGCTTTGCACCGTCCAGCGCAAAGCTTCGGGCAGACGTTACCTTGACCTCTAACCAGGAGTTTCCCCTTGAAAGAACTTCCCCGCATCCTGTTCATAGATGACCACGAGGATACCTGTTTCCTGATCACCACGTGGCTCGGCACTCACGGTTACGAAGTGACGACAACGCACAGCGTCAGAGAAGGCATAGAGCTGGCTCGAAGAGATGCCTTCGACCTCTATTTGCTGGATAGCAGGTTGGCCGATGGAGACGGCAAGGAGTTGTGCGAGAAGATACGTGAGTTTGACGAGCAGACGCCGATTGTTTTCTACGCGGGTGATATACGCGAGCGGGTTCTGGCGAATTCCGATTGCGAGACGCAGGGCTTTGTGATTAAGCCGCAATTGGATGAGTTGCCGAGAATCATAGGCCACGCACTGACGGCTGCCTGAAGAGGGGTCCGCGGCCACCGATTCAATCCGCTTTTGTCAGATTCAATCCTGCGGGATGTAGCGGTTGACGAGATCGCTGACCGTCTCGAAATCCAAAGGCTTGCTCACACACTCGACGCATCCCATGCGACGCGCTTTCTCTCGCCAGTTAAACTCCGAGCCCGCCTCCGACATGGCGACAATGGGCACGTGGCTCGTTTGATCGTGCGTCGCGATCTGCTTGGAAGCTTCAAATCCGTCGACGACGGGCAGGTGCATATCCATCAGGATTAGCTTGAGCGCTTCTTTTCCCGCAAGGGTGATCGCCTTTTCCCCGTCGACGGCTTCGACCGTATCGCAGCAAAGCATCTCTAACCATATCGCCAGGGTCTGCCGAACGCTATCGTTATTATCCACGACTAAGACGGCCCGACCGGACTCACTCTTCTTGGTCATCTGCTTTATCCTTATCGTCGGAGATGACGGCGCAGCGTCTCTTCCAAAGGCTCGAAATCAACCGCATTATTCCGGTTGATGAAGTATAAGCATATCAGGCGGCACGGCTGCGCCGCCATCCGGGCGGTGGCCCGACGCTTTTTATGTTAGTGTTAAGAGTACCTGAAATCGTTTCGCGGTAGAACAGAAGGGAAACCAACCTCGCCATGTCCAGCAGCACGGAAAAGTTTACAGTCGGCGTCGAAGAAGAGTACCAGATCATAAATGCTAAGACGCGCGAGCTTCATTCAAGACAGGAGCGCATCTTAAACGGCGCGCAGGACGCTCTGGGCAAGCACGTCACGCCGGAGCTTTTCCTGTCGCAGATAGAGATCGGCACGCCCATCTGTCTCAACCTGCGGGAGGTGCGCGGCGAGCTTGTGCGCCTGCGGCGCGAAGTGATCGCCTCCGCCGAGCGGGAGGGAAATCGTATCGCCGCCGCGGGCACGCATCCCTTCTCGCACTGGGAAGATCAACAGCTGACGCCCAAGGCGCGCTACGTCGGGATAGCGCAGGACTACCAGCAGCTCGCGCGCGAGCAGTTGATCTTCGGCTGCCACGTACACATCGGCATACGCGACCGCGAGGCCGCCATAGAGGTGATGAACCGCTCGCGCGCGTGGCTCGCGCCGATGCTGGCGCTGGCGGCAAACTCGCCCTTCTGGCTCGGCGCGGACACGGGCTATGCCAGCTTTCGCACGGAAATCTGGCGGCGTTGGCCCATGGCCGGGACTCCGCAGGTCTTTCGTTCACGCGCCGACTACGACCGACTCGTCGAAACACTGGTTCAGACCGAAAGCATCTCGGACGCGACGAAGATTTACTGGGACGCGCGCCCCTCCGCGCGCTTCGAGACCGTCGAGTTTCGCGTCACGGATGTCTGCATGACTATAGATGAAGCCGTCATGATCGCCGGCCTTGCGCGCTCTCTGGCCCAGACCTGCTACGCGCAGGCCGTGCGCGACGAGGAGGTCACACACGCGCGCCCCGAGTTGCTTCGTGCGGCCAAGTGGCGCGCGGCACGCTACGGCCTTGATGCCGATCTGATAGACGTGGAGGCGGGGCGCGCCGTGCCCGCCGCCGAGCTGATCGAAAAGTTTCTGGCCTTCGTGCGCCCCGCTCTTGAGGAGAATGGTGAGTGGGATGAAATCTCTGCGCTTGTGCGCGAGACGCTGCGACGCGGCACGGGCGCAACGCGCCAGCGCGAAGCCTACCTGCGCTCGGGCCGCCTCGAAGATGTCATTGACCTGATCGCCGATGAAACGGCCAGCGGGACATCTTAAGGGTGCGAGGGCGTGTGCCCGATTTCCTCCATTATCCAGAGTTGAGGACAGGTGCGCTGTACGGTATATTATGGGCTTGCATGGAGGGGTAGCATAATTGGTAATGCAGCGGTCTTGAAAACCGCCGCCTTTGCGGGCTTGCAGGTTCGAGTCCTGTCCCCTCCGCCAAGAGCTTTCAAAAGTTTTTCCCGACGAGCCGTTCGCGCGCCCCCCGAGAGCGTACGACGGCTTGATTGTTTTTACCGGGACGCATCGAGATCAGGAGGGCGCGAGAATTGTTAGCAGAGATTTTGAGCAAGACGATTGTGATGAGCGGCATGTTTGACGGGTGGCAATCGCCCAGGGGCGCGCTGCTGTGGCAGACGGAGGGGCAGGGCGTGCTTGGTCGTATCTGGTACTACGTCAAATTCATCAACCGGCAATGGACGATTGGCAACATCACCGTCTCGGTCACGGGCCTGATGATCGGCCTTGGGATATTCCTGCTCGCGCTGCTCATCTCTCGCACGCTGCAATCAATCCTCCATCGCCGCATGGAGAAGCGCGGCTATATCGATCCCGGCATCCGTTACACGATCTTTCGACTGGCCCATTATTTAATCATCTCGCTCGGACTCCTCTTCGCTCTCAAGAGCGCCTTCGGCTTAGACCTCACTTCGCTGGCGGTGCTCTTTACGGCCCTTTCGGTCGGCATAGGCTTCGGCCTGCAATTCATCGCGGGCGATCTGGCCTCCGGCTTCATACTCCTCTTCGAGCGCCCGGTACGCATCGGCGACTTCATCACGGTGGCCGGGCCTGACAGCAAGCTCACGGAAGGGCGCGTGCAGAGCATTAACCTGCGTACCACCGTCGTCGTCACGAACGATCACATCACGGCCATTCTGCCCAACTCGAAGCTCGTCAATCAGGAGCTTATCAACTGGTCTTACGGCGGGAGCCGCTCGCGCATCTCCGTCCCCATCGGTGTCGCGTATGAATCCGATGTGGAGATGGTCACGGAGACGCTGCTGCAAGCGGCAGATGGCGTCAAGCATGTCCTCTCTGAGCCGAAGCCGAGCGTGCAATTCCTCGGCTTCGGTGAATCCTCGCTCGATTTTCGTCTGCTGGTGTGGACGGACAGGCCGCGCCGCCACCCGCAGATCAAGAGCGACATCAACTACCGAATCGCGCGTCTCTTCCGCGAGCGACAAATTGAGATACCTTATCCGCAGCGCGAGCTGAGAGTGCGCGGCGGCGCGGCGCTGCAAATAGACTCCGGCCCCGAATCGCTCGAAGAAGAGGACGCCGGACAAGATTCCAGACGCGAGCCGGAGCCGTCCATCAGGTAGATTTCCGACTTCATTGGACAAAACCCGCGCGCTGAGGTTAGGCTAAAGACCGCAACTGAGTGAGCGGTCACTCATTTTGGATTTTGGATTTTGGATTTTTGATTGACGAGTGACCACGGGTTTCAGAGCCTCGCTTTCAGGATTCAAGTTTCCCCGCAGCGTTAATCTAAAATCCAAAATCTAAAACCTAAAATTGTTTCATGCGTTCTGCTCGTTCCCTCAATTCCGCCCGCACCCCCGTCGCCGACAAGCGCGAGGCCATCCTGCGCGCCGCCACGCGCGTCTTCGCGCGCAACGGTTATTTCAACTCCAAGGTCGCGGACATCGCGAGCGACGCCGGTGTCGCCGACGGCACGGTCTATCTTTACTTCAAGAGCAAGGAAGAGATTCTGCACTCCATCTTCGACCGCAGCGTCGGGGACGCGATCACGGAAGGCCGCAGGCAGCTTGAAACCATCACAGACCCGCGCGAAAAGCTGCGACGGATAGCGCACCTGCATCTCGAACGCCTCGGCGCAGACCGCGACCTAGCCATCGTCTTTCAGGTAGAGCTACGCAGTTCCACCAAGTTCATGGAGGAATTCTCAGCCGCGGGCTTCGCCGAATATCTCGGCCTGATTCGCGGGGCGGTCGAAGAGGGACAGCGCGCCGGGGTATTTCGTAAAGGTTTGAACGCGAAGGTGGTCGCCAAGATTCTCTTCGGCGCGCTCGATGAAATGGCGACCAACTGGATTCTCTCCAAACGAAGGTACAAGCTTGCGCCGATGGCCGATCAGGTGCTGGATATTTTTCTGGATGGTGTGAGTACCAGATGAACCAAACGATTCAGACGACGACCGCTCTCCCCACTGCCCGCACGGGCGCGCCCGCGCGCGTGCCGCTCTCGCCCGACGAGCCGACCACGCTGGTCGCGATGTTCGAGCGCACGCACAGGCTGCATAGCAAGCCCGACCTGCTCAACTACAAGAGCAACGGGGCATGGCGCTCTATTTCGACAGAGACGATGATGGAGCGTGCGCGCGCCCTTGCGCTCGGACTATACGCGATGGGGCTAAGGCGCAATGACCATATCGCGCTGCTGGCCGAGAACTGCCCGGAATGGACGCTGACGGACGCCGGCAGCCTCTTTGCGGGCGTGGTTGACGTGCCCATCTACCCGACGCTCTCGCCGCAGCAGGTCGGCTATATCCTGCGCGATTCCGGCGCGCGCATTCTCTTCATCCAAAACCGCGAAAAGTATGAGCGCGTCCGTGAAGCCCTGCTCGATTGCCCCGCGCTTGAGCACGTCGTCTTCTTTCAAGGTGAAGGCGCGGCGGAAGCTCAGGCGCTCACGCTCGCCGAATTGGAACGGCGCGGGCGTGAACTCGGGCAGCAGCAGCCCGGTCTTTCGGACGAGTTGGCCCATGGGGCAAAGCCGGACGATCTGGCGACCATCATCTACACTTCGGGCACGACGGGCGAGCCCAAGGGCGTGATGCTCACGCACTCTAACCTCATCACCAACCTGATTGATTCGTCCGGTCATCTCTCTTTTTCCGAAGACGACATAGTGCTCTCGGTGCTTCCCTTCTCGCACGTCTTCGAGCGTTTGGCGATGTACATGTATCTCTATCACGGGATGAGCATCTTCTACGCGGAGTCGATGGAAAAGATCGGCGACAACATGCGGGAGGTGCGCCCCACCATCATGCTCTGCGTGCCGCGGCTGTTCGAGAAGATTTACGAGCGCATCAAAGACAAGGCGGCTGAGGCGGGAAAGCTCAAGCGCGGGCTTCTGGCGTGGGCCGTCGCCGTCGGTAAGCTTTACGCGCAGCACACGCTCAATCACAAGCCCGTGCCAAAGGGGCTCGCCATTAAGTATGGGCTCGCCTCGCGACTGGTCTTCTCTAAATGGAGGGAGGCCATGGGCGGGCGCATCAGGCTCTTCGTCTCAGGCGGCGCGGCTTTGCCCGACGAGATCGGTTATATCTTCGCCGGCGCGGGGCTGCCCATCGTACAGGGCTACGGGCTGACGGAGACTTCGCCTGTCATCTGCGCCGGGACGCTCGAAGAGAATCGCATCGGCACGGTGGGCCGTCCGATTCACAACGTCGAGGTACGCATCGCACCGGACGGCGAGATAGAGACGCGCGGGCCGAACATCATGCGCGGCTACTACAACAAGCCGGAGGCGACCGCCGCCGTCTTTACTGAAGACGGCTGGTTCAAGACCGGCGACATCGGCACGCTCGACCGAGACGGCTTCCTCCGCATCACAGACCGCAAGAAAGAGCTTTTCAAAACTTCCGGCGGCAAGTACATCGCGCCGCAGCCAATCGAGCAGCGCATCAAAGCCTCACGCTTCGTCAATCAGGTCGTCCTCATCGGCGACGGGCACAAGTTCCCAGCCGCGCTGATCGTCCCCGACTGGGAGCAGCTCAGGGCCTACGCCCAACTGAAGAATCTGAACCTGCACACTCCCGAAGAGTTCTGCGCCAACGAGCGCATCCTGGACCTTTTCGAGCGTCAGGTTGAATCGCTGACCAAAGACATGGCCCAGTACGAGCGCGTCAAGCGCATCGCGCTGCTCGAACGCGAGCTGACCATTGAAGGCGGCGAGATGACGCCGACGCTCAAGATCAAGCGCCGCGTCGTCAATGAAAAATATCGCGACGTGATTGACCGCCTCTACAGAGAGGCCGACGGCGCGCCCGGACAGTAGATAAAAATTATGACCGCCATGCAGCAGGCGCTCCCGCTCGTCATCAAGCGCGTGCGCGACGAGGCGAGGGACACTCGCTCGTTCGACATGCTCCCCCTCGATGACGCCGAAAATCACGGGCTCAGTTTCACGCCCGGTCAGGTCGCAATCCTGCGGGCGGGCGACGCCGACCAGTCTTACTTCGCTTTCGCGAGCGCTCCCGAAGACACCGAAGTCGAGTTTCTCATCAAGCGCGGCGGCGGGGCCAGTGGCCGCATCTACGAGATGCGAGAGGGTTCGCGCGTTGAGCTGGTGGATATCGTCGGACGTGGCTTTGCGCTACAGGAGCAGAAGGGCAAAGACTTGGTCTTCGTCGCGATGGGGACGGGCGTTGCTCCGCTCCGCTCCGCGCTTCGCCATACCTTTCGCCACGCCTCAGACTACGGCCAGCTCGTCGTGCTCTACGGCGCGCGCACGCCCGACGATTTCTGCTACCGCGACGAGACGGAAGGCTGGGAAGAGGCGGGCGTTGAGCTTCGTCAGGTCATCTCTCGCCCGGACGGGCACGATTGGTCCGGGCCTACCGGCTACGTTCAATCGCTTCTCGATCACGTGCTGCCCGATCTGTCAGACCCTGTGGCGCTCATCTGCGGCTCGCGCGAGATGATCGAGCAGACGCGCGACCGCCTGCAACAGATGGGCTTCGCGCCGGAAGCGATTCTGACCAACTATTAAGAGCGTTGACAAGTGATCGAGGGATAAGCCTTTGCAGGTTCGAGCATAAAGTGAAAAGATCCATCATTTTTCGCGCATATGATGAAAACTTTCCGCGCCTCTCATCGGCTGAGAGACGAGCATATCGGAACTGCTCAACAGCCTCGCCACTTCGGCGAGGTCTGCTTTCAAGGCCACGACGATTGAAGAAGAATCGCCCTGCCGATTAATCGAGAGAATGATTACATCATCTATGCTGGTAACATTCGAAAGGGTGTCCGGATTATTGTTTGTCTCATTATTGAGATGCGGGGAGAAGAGCAGGCGCACGCGATCAAGCGGCGATAAGGTCGGACTGATGGCCCCCGCCTTGACCGGCACGGAGAGCACATGACGATCAGCCACGTCCTCATCCGAGAGTTGAACCTTGCTGATCTGGTTAGCGTACAGCCGAGCGCCCTTCGGTAATTGTTGGAGCAGGTAATGCCCCACGGCGCTGCTCTTTGAAGTAAGCGAGCCGGGAATGTTGATCGCCTGCTTTACTTCCAGATCGTCTTCGTTGATGACGTGAAACGCGGGCAGTCCGGTCTCCGTCCTGACCATTACCGCATCGCGTTTCCAAGCGGCATGGCTTAACATCAGGGCCGCGAGCACGCCGAGAATGAGCAGGGCCAGCAACTCCGGCCAGTAGGCGAGCGCGGGCACTTTAGACCATAGCCACGTCCCTGCCATGACGAACCGGCGACCCCGCAGCCATGCTTTAAACTTCGTCCAATGCTCACCGGGAGCTGCTTCGGGCTCTTGCTGTGCCCCTTCGGCCAGAACCTCCAGCAGTTGTTCCTTCGTGATACCAGTCTGAGTTTCTAATCTGGTGATGCCGGCCATAAACTTCGGGCCAATGCTTTCCCACAAGTCGTCAACGCTGTGGAATTGCTTTTGCAGCAAGGTGTCAATTGTCTGGTTAAAAGCCTGACCTGCAGGGCTTGTGGCCTGCGCGCCGGTTTTTTTCAATTCAGCGATGCGAAGCATAGTATTCCGGTGTTGCGCCCGTATGAGCGGCGCAAGAAAAGTTTAGTTGGTTCTGACTACCTCCGAACGGCGCTCGTATGACCCGGTTCGGCCCGCGCCCCGCGTACTGCTTACTCCGGAGGTTCGTAGTTCGGATTGGTTGGCGGGTCTTGGACCACGTCGCCATATAATTCCGAGCCATCCGTTGCCCCGTCCCTGTGCTCTTCTAATCCGGGCAGTTCAGACCACCCCGCAGAGCCCTCGCGCCAGCCACCGCCACTACCCGAGCCACCGATGCCAGAGCGGCCACTATCGCCGCCGCCGGAGCTACCGCCGCCACCGGAGCTACTGCCGCCGCCGCCCGCGCCACCACCGCTGGAGCTACCGCCGCTGCCGCCACCATCCTCTATATAATCAGCCATTTTACGCTCCTTCCGGCCCGTCTGCCGGGCCTGTGTCCAGCCACTTGAAATCAACTGCAAGCCTGCTTTCGGTTGGCCTGTCTGTCTCTTTCTTCTTCTTCGCTTCGACCTCCTTGCTGGTTGAGAGGCCGCGATACGTCAGGATCAATGCTTTATTCTTCTCTAACCTGCCGAGAGTGAACCGATACGGATTAATACCCGCCACAGAGACTTTAGAGCCCTCGTCAGAAGGATTTTCCACAGCCGCCGAATCCCACTTGTACCGGAAATCGTCGGGCAGCGTATCGGTCAGGACAATTTTTTCAGCATCATAACTGCTACGGTTTTTGACGCTCAGTTTGACGACTAGCTCTCCCTTCTCATCCGGCGCGGCGATGCCGCGCGTCAGCTCCAGATCGAGCACGATGAAGTCAGGGGTTGGTTCTACAAAGGTCGTGCGCGGAGAGTACTCCGCGGGCGGAGTCATATAATAGTCTCCGTAGCTCATCCGCAGAGAGATATTGCGCCACAGCGCGCGCTCCTCCGCGACGGTTTGCGGCAGGCGGCTGTAGCCCAGTTGTTTGAGTAAGTCCCAACGGTAAAGGTCAAAAGCAGCCTTGACTGTATGACCCCATGCCTTTGCCCTATCAATCGAGAGTCGATAGAAAAAGAAGGCCGCCGCCAGAAAGACATTTATCTCGACCAGCCACAACAGCGCAGACTGTAAGGAGGTGAGTGGCGTCGGATAGATTAATCCGACGATCAGCACGAGCAGGGCCAGCACGGCGCTCAAGGCCGAGCAGTTGAGCATAAAGTCGAAAGAGGTTTTCGTCCCATCTATCTCCCCGCTGTATTCTTTATCCAGCTTAGCCACCAGACGCGGCCACAGTGTCACGGCCTCCATGTTGTACTGGATGTCGGCGTAGCTCTCGAAGCTGCGTATAACATTGCCCAGACGGGTAGGCAGCACGAGCTTCTCATCTTTTGGAAAGTCAGTATTGAGCCGCAGACCGGCGTTCTTTCCCACGCTCAGGACTTGCTTGATGCGCGTGTCTTCAGTCCCGCGTTGCCGGGCCGCCTGCTGCAACTCAAATTCGAACCGCGGCATCCCTTTCCATTGGGCTTGAAGAATTTTGAACTGTCGCTGGAAATGTTTTTTGCGCCTCCGACCTATCCACAGGTTTTGCCATGGATAGCCCTCGTATAAGCGTATCAGCGGAGAGTTGACGTTATATTGAATCCCGCTCAGAACGATAGTGAAGAAAGAGATGGCGAGCACTTTCCCCTGCGTATCGAGAGCTTCCAGAGGCTCGAAAAAGGGCCAGTCCGAAGGGAGCATCGGGACAGCCAGCAGCCAGGCGAAGACGACGAAGATCACGACCGGCAGGAATGTTCCCAGGATTAAAGACCTGCTGAAGTAACTGGAAATACCTGAGAGGATGCTATTCATTGCACTGGGTGTGGCGCGGTGGCCGTCTTACATATACTGAGTTACCCGTCCATGCTGGAGATGATGAAGTATCTGACACTCTTTAGAATTGTGGAGGCTGTGTCAGGCAACTTGCTTATACTCTCCACCTGAAGAAAAAGTCAATCTTGAGCAGCGCAGCCCTCAGCCTGCGTATTGTGGAATAAAACTCTGTCAACCGAGACCTGACTCAGGCCGTGTTCTCGTCGCCAACCTCTGCTACGTCGAGTAGCCTTACGTTCTCATTTTATGCCCGAGCCTGCACCGGGGTAAGCTTAGCCGTCCATCGCTCGCGGGTCGCTTGCCGCCTTGCTGAATGAGTATTCATTCAGTATCATAGCTCCACTTTTGCAGTGTCTCTCTCACTCGCACGAAAATCGTTGGGAAAGGTTTCATCGGATTATGCTTCGGATTGAAAAGGCCGCTGTCCTGGGCGCGGGCACGATGGGCGCGCAGATCGCCGCGCATCTGGCTAACGCGCGGATTCCCGTTCTCTTGCTGGACATCTCGCCGCGCGACCTGCTGCCGGAGGAGCAGGCGCGAGGGCTGACGCTTGAATCCGGAGAAGTGCGTAATCGTATTGCGCGCGCTGGACTTGAAGCGGCGAAGAAGGCTAAGCCTGCGGCTTTCTTCACGCCTGAGGCGGCGGCGCTGGTCTCCGTGGGTAATTTCGATGACGACATGGCGCGCCTTAAGGATTGCGATTTCATCATCGAGGCGGTCGTTGAGAATCCTGACATCAAGCGCAAGCTTTACGAGCGGGTCGAGCAGTATCGCAAGCCCGGCTCGGTGGTCGCTTCCAACACGAGCGGCATCCCCATCCGGCAACTCGCCGAGGGACGCTCCGACGATTTTCGCGCTCACTTTCTGGGCATACACTTTTTCAATCCCCCGCGCTACCTGCATCTGGTCGAGATCATCCGCACTGAGTGGACGAAGCCGGAAATCTCCTGCGCCGTCTACGGCTTTCTCAACGAGCGGCTGGGCAAGGGCGTGGTCGCGGCGAAAGACAGGCCCAACTTCATCGCCAATCGCATCGGCACGTTCGGCGCGATGGTGACGATAAAGACGATGCTGGACGAAGGCTACTCGATTGAAGAGGTGGACAAGATGACGGGGCAGGCCGTGGGTCGCCCCAAGACCGCGACGTTTCGCACCTTCGATCTGGTCGGCCTGGATGTCTTCGGCCACGTCGTCAAGAATCTCTACGAAGCGCTCCCCGACGATGACGAGCGCGAAGCTTTCATCGCCCCAGAGTTTCTAACTCAGATGATCGGGCGCGGGATTCTGGGTAATAAGACGCGGGGTGGGTTCTACAAGAAGCAGAAGGGCGAAAAGCAGGAGATTTGGACGCTCGACGTGGCCTCTCTGGAATATCGCCCGTCGGAGAAGGTCAAGCTTCCGGCGCTCGACATGGCGAAGAACATAGAGGACACGGGCGAGCGCATAAAGGCTCTCGTGTGGGGCAAAGACCGCGTGGGCGCGTTCCTGTGGAAGACCACGTCGCGCACGCTGCGTTATGCCGCCAACCGTATTCCCGAGATTGCGGATACGGTCGTCGAGGTTGATCGCGCGATGCGCTGGGGGTTCAACTGGGAGCTGGGCATCTTTGAGGTGTGGGATGCCATCGGCGTCGAAAAGAGTGTCGCGCGGATGAAGGAAGAGGGCCAGACGATTCCGGCGAACGTGGAGCGTATGCTGGCGGCGGGCGCGACCTCTTTCTACAAGACGGAGCAGGGCGGCGAGCGGCTCTACTTCGATTTCGCGTCCGCCAGGTATGTGCCCGTGGCGGAGCAGCCCGGCGTGATCGTCCTGAAGTCTGTCAAAGACCGCACGGGCGTGATCAGGAAGAACGCGGGCGCGTCTCTCTTAGACCTCGGCGACGGCGTGGCGTGCCTTGAGTTTCACTCGAAGATGAACGCCATCGGCGGCGATACCCTTCAGATGCTCAAGTTCGCGCTCGGTGAAGTGGAGAAGAATTTCGTCGGGCTCGTGGTCGGCAATCAGGGCACGAATTTTTGCGTCGGGGCGAACCTGATGCTCATGCTTTTGGAAGCGCAGGAGGAGAACTGGGAAGAGCTTGACATGATGGCGCGCGTCTTTCAGAACTCGACGATGAGCCTGCGTTATTCGCCGAAGCCTGTGGTGGTCGCGCCCTTCCAGATGACTTTCGGCGGCGGGTGCGAGATGGTCTTGCACGCGGATCGCGCGCGTGCGGCAGCCGAAACGTATATCGGTCTCGTAGAGGTCGGCGTAGGCATTATCCCCGCGGGCGGCGGGACGAAAGAGATGCTGGTGCGCGCTATGGATTCGATCCCGAAGAACGTGACGGACGCCGATGAGTTTCCGTTCGTCAAGCGCGCGTTTGAGACCATAGCGCTCGCCAAGGTGGCGACCTCCGCCGAGGAAGCGCGCTCGCTTGGTTTTCTCGGCGAGGACGATACGGTCTCCATGAACACGGACAGGCTCATCAACGATGCCAAGCAGGAAGTGCTCGCGCTCGCCGCAACCGGCTACGTTGCGCCCCGCCCGCGCGTAGATATACAGGCGCTCGGGCTCTCCGCTCTTGCAACGCTTAAGCTCGGCATACATCAAATGAAGCGCGGCGGTTTTATCTCAGACCACGATGCGCTGATCGGCGAAAAGCTGGCGCGCATTCTGACGGGCGGCGACCTGAATCATCCGACGCGCGTGTCGGAGCAGTATCTTTTGGACTTGGAGCGCGAAGCGTTTCTCTCTCTCGCCGGAGAGCGCAAGACGCAGGAGCGCATCGCGCACATGCTCAAGAGCGGCAAACCATTGAGGAACTAAAGGCTGGAATTTCTGAAGGGGTGTTTTATGAGAGACGCAGTGATCGTGTCAGCCGTACGCACGGCTGTGGGGAAGGCTCCGAAAGGTACTTTGCGTGATACGCGGCCTGACGAGATGGGGGCGGCTGTAATCCGTGAAGCCATCGCGCGTGTCGAAGGGCTTGAGGGCAGGGAGATAGAGGATGTCATCATGGGCTGCGCCATGCCGGAGGCGGAGCAGGGCATGAACGTGGCGCGCGCGTCGGCGATTCGCGCCGGGCTGCCTGTGGAAACTTCGGCGATGACGATCAATCGCTTCTGCTCATCGGGCCTGCAATCGATCGCGATTGCGGCAGACCGCATACGCACGGGCAGCGCCGAAGCGGCGGTCGCGGGCGGACTCGAAACCATGTCCATGATTCCGATGGGCGGGCACATCATTCGCCCCAATCCTTATCTGGTCGAGCACTACCCGGACTTCTATCTGAACATGGGGTTGGCGACGGAAAACGTCGCGCGCAAGTATGAGGTGACGCGCGAGGAGCAGGACGCCTTCGCCCTGCGCTCGCACCAGCGCGCGGCGGCGGCTCTGGACGAAGGGAAGTTCAGGGACGAGACCGTGCCGCTCACCGTGACGGTTGAGGAGTTGGACGAGCGTGGTCGAAAGCAACGGCGCGAGGTCGTCTTCGACACGGACGAGGGCGTGCGGCGCGACTCCAGCATCGAAGGCCTGACGAAACTCAAACCGGCGTTTCACGTCAAGGGCACGATCACGGCGGGCAATGCTTCGCAGATGTCGGACGGCGCAGCCGCAGCCGTCATCATGTCTGAGGAGCGTGCGCGCGCTCTCGGGGCAAAGCCTTTGGCGCGCTTCGTCGCCTACGCGACAGCCGGATGCCCGCCCGAAGAGATGGGCATCGGACCCGTCTATGCGATTCCGAAAGTTTTGAAGATCGCCGGGCTCTCCCTCGATCAGATCGATGTCATTGAGCTCAATGAAGCGTTCGCCGCGCAATCCCTGGCCGTCATCCGTACGCTCGGACTCGATGAAGAGCGTGTCAACGTCAACGGCGGCGCAATCGCGCTCGGCCACCCCCTTGGCTGCACGGGAGCGAAGCTGACGGCCAGCATCCTTCGCGAGCTTGAGCGTCGCAAGGGACGCTACGGCATGGTCACGATGTGCGTCGGCGGCGGTATGGGCGCAGCGGGAATTTTTGAAAGAATCAGTTAAAGCAGCGGCGAGTGGCGAGATAAAAGCTTTTCTCATGCTCGTCGCTCGTCACCGAAATTGAAAGGAGCAGATTATGTCAGCCGTGGTCGAAGAGAAAAAGTTCATTACGGGCGGAAGCTTTCTGATCGAGGAGCGCACGCCGGAAGAGACTTTTACACCGGAGGATTTTACAGAAGAGCATCGCATGATCGCCGAGACGACGCGCGAGTTCGTCAACAACGAAGTGCTGCCCCGTACGGAAGCGCTGGAGAAACATGATTGGAAGCTGGCGCGCGAGCTTGTCAGAAAGGCGTCCGAGCTTGGGCTGATCGGGGCGAACATCCCCGAAGAGTACGGCGGCCTCGGTCTGGATCAGACGAGCAGCGCGCTCATCGGCGAAGGCATAGGCCGCTCGGCATCCTTCGCCACCACGCTCGGCGCACAGTCCGGCATCGGCCTCCTGCCCATCATCTACTTCGGCACGGAAGAGGCGAAGCGTAAGTACCTTGAGAAAATCTCGACCGGCGAGCTGATCACGGCTTACGCGTTGACGGAGTCGGGCTCTGGCTCGGACGCGCTCGCCGCCAAGGCGACGGCGCGGCTCAGCGAGGACGGCAAAGAGTACATCCTCAACGGCGAAAAGATGTGGATTACCAACGGCGGCTTCGCAGACCTCTTCGTCGTCTTCGCCAAGGTTGACGGCGATAAGTTCAGCGGCTTTATCGTCGAGCGTCAGGAGGGCTTAACCTCCGGCGCTGAAGAGCACAAGATGGGCATCAAGGGATCGAGCACGACGGCGCTCGTCCTCTCGGACGTTCGCACGCCCGTCGAGAATCTGCTCGGCGAAGTCGGCAAGGGCGCGAAGATCGCCTTCAACATTCTCAACATCGGACGCTTCAAGCTCGGCGCGATGTGCACGGGCGGCATGAAGCTGATGCTGCATGAGGCGGTGCGCTACGCCAACGAGCGTCACCAGTTCGGTAAGCCCATCTCCTCTTTCGGCGCGATCAAAGCGAAGCTCGCGGAGATGGCGATTCGCACGTGGGTCGGCGAGGCGATGGTCTATCGCACGGTCGGCCTGATCGAATCCGCCGTTTCCGACACCAAGGACGCGGACGCCAAGCTGCGCGCCATCGAGGAGTACGCCGTCGAATGCTCAATCATCAAAGTCGCGCTCTCGGAGTACTGCGGTTTTACGTCCGACGAGATGGTGCAGATTTACGGCGGCTACGGTTATTCGGCTGACTATCCGGCGGAGCGCGCCTACCGCGACTCGCGCATCAATCGTATCTTCGAGGGAACTAACGAGATCAATCGCATGCTCATCCCCGGCATGCTGATGAAGCGGGCGATGTCTGGTCAACTGGCGCTTCTTCCCGCAGCGCAAAGCCTGATGGACGAGGTGCTGTCGCCCTCTATGCCGTCTCTGGACGAAGACGCGGGCGTGCTCGCAGCCGAACAGAAGCTCGCGCAGAACGCCAGGAAGGTCGCGTTGATGGTCTTGGGCACGGCGGCGCAGAAGTACATGATGGCGCTCGCAGAACAGCAGGAAATCCTGATGGGTGTGGCCGACATCATCATCGATGCTTACGCGATGGAGTCGGCCATCCTGAGGGCACAGAAATTGGCCGCCACACAGAGCGAAGAGCAGGCGGCGCGCTATCTGGACATGACGCGCGTGTTCTGCAACGACGCCGTCGAGCGCATAGACGCCAACGCCAAGAACACCCTCGCCGCCATGAGCGAGGGCGACGAGCTTCGCACGCTGCTCGCGGCGCTGCGCCGCTTCACCAAGCTCACGCCGATGAATACCATCGCCGCGCGCCAGCGCGTAGCGGACGTGATGATCAAGGCGAACAAGTACACCTACTAGGGGCCGGGGGCCGGGTGTCAGGGCCGGTAAGATCATCTCTTACCGGCCCCCGATCCCTGATACCCGGCCCCTATTTTTCAACATGCGTATTATTCCCATCTCCGTGCCGACGCCTTTTTATGTGGGGCCGGTCAATGTTTATTTGATCGCCGAAGAGCCCATCACGTTGATTGATACGGGGCCGAAGACTAAGGAAGCGATTGAGGCTTTGCGCGAGGGCTTGCGGCGTGCGCGCTTTCGCGTCTCCGACATACGGCGAATCGTTCTGACGCACGCGCACGAAGATCATTGCGGGCTGGCCCATGCCCTGCGCGACGAAGCGAAGGACGCTGAGGTGCTGGTTCACGGGTGGGAGACGGGGCATCGCGCCGCGCGTCTCGAATACGAAGAGCATCGGACGCTTCTGGTGCGCGCGGGCGTGCCCGCCGAAGACATAAAGAGCCTGCGCGCGATGTATGAGGGCGTGCGCGCCTACGCGGACGCGCTCGAAGATGGGGAATACGACGAGCTGTTGGATGAGGCCGAGATAGAGTTTGCCACGGGTAGCCTTCGCGTCATACACACGCCGGGGCACACGCCGGGCTCATGCTCTTTCCTGCGCGAAGCCGACCGCACAATCTTCGCCGGCGACTGTGTCCTTAAGCGCATCACGCCGAATCCTATCCTCTCGCCAGACCCCGTCGACCCGACCCGCCGTTTTAGCTCGCTGGCCGAGTACATGGTCAGCCTCGCGCGCCTGCGCTCGCTCGCCCCGACGCTCGTGCATGGCGGCCACGGCGAGCCCGTCACGGACTACGAAGAGCTTTTCAATCGTTACCTGCGCGCGATACGCGAGCGTCAGGCGGAAGTCATCAGGCTTGTGCCGAAGACGGGCGCGACCGCATGGGATTTGGCGCGCGAGATGTTTCCCGGCACGGATGACGTACACCGTTTCCTGGCCGTCTCGGAAGCGGTGGCCCACCTCGACCTCGCCCACTCCGAAGGCAAGCTCGCCGTCGAATTGAGCGACGGGCGTGAAGTTTACCGCAAGCACTCAGGCCACAACTGAATGAGCAGGTCAGTACCGCCTGCGGTAGCGGGCGGGTTCTCAACATTGATGACCCGCCCGCTACCGCAGGCGGTACTGACCTGTCTATCCCTGTTAATTAAAAACGAAATCCTATCCCGGCGCTGAATTGAAAGTTGTGGCTCGTTTCCGAGGGCCGCGTCAGGGGCAGGTTCGTGATCGCCGTCGGCGTGGTGATCGTCTGTACGCCGAAGGTGCGTGCCCCGTAACGAATGATGGTATCGCCGAAGTCCAGACGAGTGACGATGCGGCGCGTCGGGTAAAACTCAAGCACGCCGCCCACGTCCGCCGCCAGTTCCGTGCGCGCACGATACTGCGGGATGAAGACCGTAAAGGGCTGGTTCGTGACGATGGGCACTTCGACAAAGCTCTCTAGGGTGCGAGTGAAATGGATGAAGCCGGGCCGCGCTTTTCCGAAGATGCCGAAATGCTTGTAACGCTTTCCGGCCTTGATGCCGAACAGGGCTGAGGTGGTGCGCCCGCCCGTGAACTGGCTGACGTTACTCCGGTTCTGCGGGTAGAGATCGACCTGCGCCTCGGCGGCGAGGTAGTCCGTTAGATTGACGGTGAACCTTCCGCCAAAACCCGCCTCGGTGTGATTTGAAAAGGCCGGGTCTCGAATCGAGAGCGAGGAGAACTGCGCGCCGACTTCATAGCGCGGCACATCGTCCGATTGAGCCTGCACGGGCGGTTGTTGAAGAGCGAATAAGACACACGTAGTGCCCAAGGTCAGAATTTGCATCAACCTTCTCATATGATTCCTTTGTTTGTGTAGTGTGTGGTTCGGGCCAGTGGCCCGTCAGTTTTTCGGCAGCAGTGATTCTATGCTGCTGGCCCCGCCGATGCGGACTCGGACGCGTTCCTTCTGCTGTGCCGCGCGGGGCTCACGCGTCTGCAAGTCGCTGCTGCGCCTCGGGTCGCCGATTCTTTCCGCGAGCGAGCCGAGCGGGTCTGTCAACACTTGTTCGAGCCTTGACTCCCCTTTCCTTTTATCGCCCGGAGACTGGAAGCCGTCGACGTAAGTGGGGTCGTGCAGTACCCACAGATTCCAGACGCCGCCCGAGCCCACAATCGGCGCTCCTGAAATCCACTCGTAGCGCACTCCCTTCCACGAGAAGACGATCTTGTTATCTTCAATCACGCCGACTTTCTCGAAGCCGTAACCGGCGTGCGGCGCGAGCGAGAAGATGAAGCGGCCCTGCTCGGGCAAAGCGAACCAGAGAAGAGAGCCCGCACAACTGCGCCGCACGCTCGCCGTACGCAGAGGCGTGCCGTCAACCTTCAGCTGATAGTTGCTGACCGCAAGCTCGACATTCGCCACGGCGAAATCGCGCGCCGGAACGGGTGTCATAGGCGCAAGCTGCAGGCGCGACTTGTCGGTCGCGACCTTGACGTAGTCAACGACCTTCAATCCGAGTCGATCATTGATGAGCAGGTCGAGCGCAAACGTTTCGCCGTCCTCAACCGTATGCTCGCCCGTCGAAAGGGCCAGCGTGTTGACGTTGAAGGGAGTTTGCGAGTTGACGCTCGCGCCTTCGCGGCGGGCACTGAAGCGCGATTCAAACAGCTTGTCCAGCGGGCGCGCCGTGACCCTGAAGGTGTGCGTAGCGGTGATTGCATCCACCACAAGATCGTAGCCGAAAACGATATTGCCGTGACCGTCGACGAGCAGGCGGTGAACTACGTTGCCCTCGCCCAGTTGCGCCTGTGTGGCGAGCGGGAGCGAGAGGTCGGCTCCGCCCGGCGTCTGCCCCGCACTGACATTGAGCGTAGTGGTCTTGACCCTGAAGGCGACGTGGCCGCCGCCCGGCAGCGAGACGATGACGGGTTGGCCCACGACGCCGCTGCCGCCGCCCGCCTCCTGCGCGTGCGCGGTTACAGCCGGCAAAAGGAGCGCCGCGCACCAGAGACTTATTGACAATAGAAACCTGCTCATTGTTCCGGCTCCTTGACGATACGCAGATCGGCAGTTTGGGCGGGTCGAAATCCGGCGAGGCTCACGCTGGTAAACTCCGGCCCGGCAGTGTTTCTGCCCCGCGTCACAGGACGACGCTCGGCAATAAAAGCTGAGTCGGGTAATGCTTCCGTTGCGGAACGTCTGCGGCCAGAGGCTATGGGGCGTGGCTGGCGGGCGTAGACGATGCGCGTCGTGACGCGCTCGCGCACGACTTCGCGCACGACCGGAACCTCTACTACCTTCGCCTGCGTCGACTCTGCGACCGGCGATTGAGCCGTGACGTTTTGTTGCATCACGTTTGAGCGGCTGAACGTGAGCCACGCACCCATGATGATGGCGACGAGTAGTCCGGCGAAGACGGGCGCAGGGATGGCGACCTTCATGGCCCAGCATCTTTTCAGCGCCGCGATTGCTGCGGCATCTTCTGACCGCGCGGCAGGGCCGACCGGCTGCCAGAGCGGGCGGGGCACGTCCGGCACGACGAAATGAGAGAGGGCACGCGAGGCAAAGCGCAGCTCGTTATATTCGGCCCAACAGCTATGGCACTTGGCGAAATGGGCCTCGACGCCCGAGCGTGTGCGGGTGTCCAGCTCGCCGTCCAGATAGGCCGAGAGATTCCGTCTATGCTCTGAGACGCAGGGCAGATGTGCCCGCCAGCCAGATGTCCTTCGCGGCATCATTAAATCTTTCCTTTCAAATTCTCCAGTTTGCGCCCCAGCATTTTGCGCGCGCGGCTTAAGCCCGACGCGACCGTCCCCATGGAGCAATCGAGGCGCTCGGCTATCTCCTCATAGCTCAAGCCTTCGATCTCTTTGAGCACGATCAGCACGCGCATTTCGGGTTTGAGCGTGAGCAATGCCTGACGCACCTGTGCCTGTACCTGCTGCTGCAACAGCGCTGCCTCCATGCGTCCGCTGCCCGAAGCGCCGACAAGATTTTCCACGTCTTCGGCCTCCGAGATAGAGCCTTTATGCCTGCGCTCGCGGCGACAGTAGTTGAGCGATTGATTGACGGCCAGCCGGTAGAACCATGTCGCAAAGCTTGAGCGACCGTTGTAGCTACTGAGCCGCTCGTAGGCGCGCAGGAAAATCTCCTGCGTCATATCGTCGGCCTGCTCGCGCCGCCCCGTCATGCCGAAGGCGAGGGCAAACGTGCGCGGGTAGTAGAGCCCGTAAAGCTGTGTGAATAGCGAGCGCTCGCCCGCGCATATACGCGCGACCAGTTGCTCATCTTCTCTTTCGGCCTCGTAGTCGAGGGCTTCAGCCGTTTGAGTCAGCACATACATTTAGACACCTTGCCCAACGACTTTATTCCAAAATCTTTTGTCGCCCCCTTCCGAAGGGCAGACTACCGTGTCGAGCTTCGAGCGCCGCGATCATACCAGTTGCCGCTATCAAATGGCTTGCCGCTGCCGTGCCACCTCGAAAACGGACGCGCGCGCCCCTTGTGGGCCTGACAAAAATTTTTGGAACCGGCAGGCGCGCGGAGGCGTGAAACAGCCTAAATCTTTCTGGAGGATTTGTGCCATGACCCTCAGAGTCAAGCTTTCCCTGACAATTCTTCTCCTGCTTTCCTTCGGCGCAGCCGCCGTCCTGCGCGCACAGCAACCGCCGCCCGCGCCACAAGCACCGCCAGTTCCCTCGGCGGCGCAAGCAGTTCTTGCGCCGGCATCCGTCGCGCCGCCTGCGCCGCCTGCGCCGCAAACAGCGCCCGCTCCGCCCGACAGAGCGCCCGCCGCGCCTTCATCTGCACCGCCGCCGGATCTGCCCTTCGTGCCCGACAGCTTTTCGTTCTTCTATAAAGGCGAGAGCTTTCTGGGCATCTACGCCGAAGACGTGAACAACGCGAACATGAAGCAGTACGGCCTGAGCGAGGCGAGGGGCGTGGCCGTGGCGCGCGTGCTTGAGGACAGCCCAGCCGCCCGCGCGGGCATCAGGAAGGACGACGTGATACTGCGCTTCAACGGCGAAGAGGTGACGAGCGTGCAGAAGCTGAATCGCCTGATCAGCGAAGTCGCGCCGGATCATTCCGCGCGATTGACCATCAGCCGTGGCGGTGCGGAGCAGGAAATCAGCGTCACTCTGGCGAAGCGCGAGAATTTCCCGCGCTCGTTCCAGTTGACGCTTCCGGAGGGACTTGATCGTCTGGGCGACGAGGTGGGGCGGCTCAGGGATTGGCCCAACCGCGAGGATTTCTCATTCGTCTTCGGTGCTAATCGTCGCATAGGCATCGGAGTATCGCAGTTGACCAAACAGCTCGGCGAATACTTCGGAGTCCCGGGCGGGCGCGGCGCACTCGTCACCTCTGTCAAAGAAGGCGGGCCTGCGGCGAGGGCCGGTATGAAGGCCGGCGACGTGATTACGGCGATAGACGGAAAGACAGTCGAGCGTCTCTCAGACCTTACGCGCGAGCTTAATCGCAAGGGCGACGGCGAAGTGACCCTCAAGATCATTCGCGACAAATCTGAGCGCACCATCAGGCTCACGCCCGAGCGCGGCGCTGACTTCGACTTCGAGCCGGAGATCAACGCCGCCCCGCAGGTGGGCCAACTCTCTCTCCCGCGTCTGGCCGTGCCTGTCATTCCGGCGATCAGAATAAAGGCAATGCCAAAGATCGTCTTACCGGCGCTGCCGAAGCTGGATAAGATTGTCATGCCGAGCCTGCCCGCCGTCAGAATACAGCGCGCGTGGATGGGGCCGCTCTGATTCTGAGGGTGCAGGATTAAAAGGCTGAAAGTGAAGGTTCATGACCATCACTTTCAGCCTTTTTCTTTTAACCGCCGCTCTTGCTTATCTCTGCTCGCTCAGTTTGGTCTTCGCATCCGTCGCATCCTTGAGCGCGTCGCCGCACACCTGACCCAGACCGATGACGGTGTCGAATTCCTTCATCGCCTCGCCGGGCCTGTCCAGATAGGCCAGAATGCGCCCGCTGGATTCATGCGCGCGACAGACCAGTACGGGCTCAGCATCCACGGACGCGCTCTGAATCGCCATACGATATTGCGCCAGCGCCTGGTTCAATCGTGTCGCCTTTAAATCATCATCGGTCGTGTCGCGAGCCCACAGGCTGGAAGTTTTGCCGAGCGCGAAGAAGATGCGCGGCTCGCCCTGAAACTGCTGCAAGAGAAGCTTCAGGCGCGACTCAGCCGCCGCGTAGTCCTTGAGCTGTAGCATCTTCTCCACGTCCGTCAGGCTCTTGATAAGGGCAGCGCGCTCAGCCGCCCCCGGTACTGTGCCCGCGCTTTCCGCCGCCGCCATGTCGGATTGTCTCTGATCTTGTCTTTCCTTGCGTAAGGCTATTGCGCGCGCGCGGGCCGCTGAGGCTTCCGTTAAGCGGCGGCCTTCACGCGCCACGTCGAACGAAGCGATCATGTCGGAGAAGAAGTTGCTGATATCGAAGCCGGAAGCCTCGACTCCGCTCAGTTGATCTGCGAAGTAGAAGGCCAGCACTGCACCATTCTCGTAAGCCTCCGCCAGCCTTGCCACAGACTCGTCCTCTATGGCTGAGCGCGTCGCCTGCATCTCTTTAGCGATCACGGTGCGAGCGGCTGCGTCCGCTGTCCTCTCCATGCGGCCACGCATCTCGTTGGTCAGCACGGCGAGCCGTATCGCCTCGTCAAGGCGCACCTCGGCGGCTGTAACAAGCGAGCGCGAGACCGCCGTAAAGACATCGGGCGTAACGCTCGCCCCGGCTTTCGTGCGCTCGTCGAGCAACTGCTTGACCTGCGGGCGGCGCGCGCTGATATCTCGACTGAAACGGACGATGATCGGGTCGACGACATACTGCAAATAGGCGCGGCGCAACTCGGCGGAAGTAACATCAGTTCCTTCGGGGACGATCACATAGTAGTCGTCCGAGATGACGCGAAAGTTGATCGCGCCGGGGGCCGCCAGCAAATCCGGCACGATGAAGAATCGCCGCTCGTGTTCGCGCACGGTGTATTTCGGCTGTTCCCCCTTTTTCGGCGCGCTCGACGAGGGATTGCCGACGGCGACGCGCTCAACGGTCGTGGTGATGGGGCGCGTGTGCAGGTAAGAGAGGACGAACCGCACCATGTCGGCGGTCGGGCGACGAAGACGGTCGCCTTCCTCCCTGTATGCGCGAAGGTAGGAGGCAAGGCGCGAGTCCATTCCGGACTTGCGATAGAACTCGCGAAGGAGCGGCGCAAAGTCCAGCACGTCCAAGAGGCCCGCCGGAAGATCATCTGTGCGCGCGGGCGCGTCAAAAGTCGGCGCAGGCCCGAGCGCATAGGCCAGCGAAACGTAGCGCGCGGCCTGCTCGCCCGGCGTCGGTTGATTGTTGCCCTGCCCGCGCAAGCGGCTGCGCTCGAAAAAGTCTCTCAGGCGCTTGCGTAATCCTTCGTCCAAATCCGCCTGATCGCGCCTGACCTGCGCGCGAAAGACGGACGGCTCGGCTCCGGTCGGAGTCGGGTCGAAGCCCGCGGCGTCCAGCGCTGCCATCATCACGATCAGCCGCGCGTCAGGCTCTATCCTCACGCCGTACTCCGTCATGTCAAAAGCACGCTGGCTCGGCTGCTGCTGCGGTTGCCGCTGCCGCTGCTGCGCTGGGGGCGCGGCGCTCTGATTGCCGCGCGCAGGCGCTGTCGGGTTTTGGGCTCGCGCAGCAGTGCAGAGGAAGCAGAGCGCGAGCGCGCAGGCGATGGTCAAATAATGTCTTCTCATAAAAACTGAATTTCCGGGCACAAGACTTTCACATGGGGAGAACGAAGGCGCTCTTGTAGTCAAGTGATGAAGGATGAGCGATCAGCGACGAAGGGTTGCATCCGCGTCGGCGGAAAACCTCCGGCATCACTCGCTTTTGTTCGCTCCGCCGGCGCTCATCCTCAACCTCTGTTTGGCGCGCAGCACACGTAATGTTAATGGATAGGCGGCGAGCGAACAAACCACCGAGAGCGCCATGCCTCCGACCGCGAACGGGGCGAGGATGTCCCAGCTGTGCGCGAAAAGCCGCCGCCAGTAGTCGCCCGTCAAGAGGTGCGGCTCTTTCAGAAGGTGCAAGCCCTCGTCTGGCAGCGCCAGCGGACGGCCCAGAAAAAATGCCCCGGTCGCGTAGGACGCGAGGATGATGGGCACGAGTGTGAAGATGGGATTATTGACGAACGTTCCCGTGTAGATCGCTATTTTGTTGAAGCGGAAGATGAAGGCGAGCGCCGTCGCCATGATGGTGTGGAGGCCCAGAAAAGGCGAAAAGGCTATGAAGACACCCACGGAGAAAGCAAGCGCCGTTCGCTCCGGCGGATCATCAATCGCGAGCAGACGGCGAAGGGTAGCGCGTAACATAAAGAGCCGAGGGTTCAGGGGTCGGGGGTCAGGTGACAGTAAAAGCTTTTACCCGGCCCCCGGCCCCCATTACCCGGCCCCTATTTATAACTATTGAGCGCATCGGACTCGTTCTCGTAAACGTCAAAGACGGTCAGCAGCTTGGTGATCGCCAGCAAGTCCTGAAGCTTCTGCGTCAGGTTAAGGAGCTTGAGCTGACCCTGCTCCTTGCCGATCGCCGTGTAGCTTGAGACCAGCTCGCCGATGCCGCTCGAATCAATGTAGCCGACGCCGCCCAGATTCAAGAGAATCTTCTTCTTGCCTTCTTCGAGGAGGCGTCGAATGGCGCTGCGGAGCGCCACCGAGCCTTCGCCGATGGTCACTTTACCATCCATGTCGAGAATCGTCACATCTCCGGCCTGACGCTCTTTGATATCCAGTTCAGCCATTTCAAAAAGTCTCCCTTATAAGAATTAATGTCGCTTGATCATCCTCACGACCGTGCCGCCCTCGTCGTGGCGCAGCCACTCGATCTCGTCCATGAACGTGTTCATAAAGAGAATCCCGCGCCCGTTGGTCTTCAACAGGTTCTGCGGGTCGGTCGGATCAGGAACGCTTCCCGGATCAAAGCCGACGCCGTGGTCGCGTACGGTGATCTCCAGAGCACTCGCCGTATTGGAGAGCGTGACCTCGACCGTCTTCTCCAACTGCTGTTTATTGCCGTGCAAGACGGCGTTGGTCACGGCCTCGCGCACGGCCATGTCCACCCCGAAAGCAATCTCCTCGCCAAGCCCCAGACGACCGATGAACTTCGCAGCGGCCTCAGCCGCCTCGGCAACGGACTCAATGCGGCTCGGCAAGATGAGTTCGCTCGTCTGTTCGGTCACTAAAGACATAACCTTTCCAAGAGCCGTCCGGCGGGGCGTGGCTACTTATACAGACTTCGGAAAGCTTACCGGAAGAATTCAGGGTGTAACATGGCGCTCCCCCGGCTGTCAAGAAAGGGATGGGGGCCTAAGGGCCGAGGGCGTCAATCAGGAACACGCCGTAAGTATCCGGCCCACGCGCCATTTTGCTTTCCTTTCCGTCCCTTTTCATCCCTCATCCCTCAGCCCCCATCCCTTGCTTCGTGTATGATTGACGGTATGAGGATACGGCCTGCACGCAGGATACGCGGGAGCATTGCTCTGCCCGGCGACAAATCCATCTCGCATCGCGCCGCGATCATGGCGGCGCTCGCGCGTGGTCGCTCCGTGCTGCACAATTATGCGAGCAGCGAGGACTGCGCGCGGACGCTTTCCTGTCTGGGCCAACTGGGCGCAAGCATTGAGCAGGAGGGGCAGAGCGTTCATGTGTCGGGTGTGGGCGAGGGCGGGCTCGGAGCAGCGAATGTTCCGCTCGATTGCGGCAATAGCGGCTCGACGATTCGCATGCTGGCCGGAGTGCTCGCCGGTCAGGACTTCGCTTCCGTGCTCACGGGAGACGATTCCCTGCGCTCGCGACCGATGCGGCGCGTGATCGAGCCGCTTGAGCTGATGGGCGCGAAGATTTCATCCCTCGGGGGCTGCGCTCCCATGGAGATCAAGGGGCACAGGCCGCTGCTGCCCATCACTTACGAGATGCCCGTCGCCAGCGCGCAGGTCAAGTCCTGTATCCTTCTCGCCGGCCTCAGTGCCGAAGGGCACACCAGCGTCATCGAAAGGGGCGGCCCGACGCGCGACCACACGGAGCGTATGCTCGGCTGGTTCGGCCTTCGCGTTGAGACTTCGCATCAGGGGGATGGGCCTGCCTCCAGCAGCACCCTCTCGGTTGAAGGCCCAGCCGGTCTCCGTGCGCGGGGCGGTGCTATTCCCGGAGACATCTCGTCGGCTGTCTTCTTTATCGCTGCCGCAGCATTACTGCCCGGCTCCGATCTGGAGATTAAGAGGGTGGGCCTTAACCCGACGCGCTCTCAGGTGCTCTCCACGTTCAGAGGTCTCGGCGCGGGCGTGACCGTCGAGGATGGTGAAGGGAGACTATCGGGCGAGGATTTCAACGAGCCCTTCGGTGATGTTCACACGAAGGGCGGCGATGGCCTCGCGCCACTCGAAGACGGGCGCTCGAATGTTTTAAGCGGCGCGCTCATCACACAATTGATTGACGAGCTGCCGATGCTCGCGGTGCTGGGCACACAGGTCGCGGGCGGTCTCGCCATTCGTGATGCCTCGGAGCTGCGCGTGAAGGAAACGGATAGAATCTCTGCGACGGTTGCGAACCTGCGCGCCATGGGCGCAGAGGTCGAAGAGTACGCGGATGGTCTGGCTGTGGCGGGGGGCACACGGCTGCGCGGCGCGCGGCTCGATGCCAGAGGAGACCATCGCATCGCCATGGCCTCGGCGGTCGCGGCGCTCATCGCCGAAGGCGAATCCGAAATCGAAGGCGCAGAAGAGTGCGTCGGCGTTTCGTTCCCCGAATTCTTCTCCGTGCTCGAATCGGTGGTTGAGCGATGACGCGCGAGTCGCGCATACTTATTACGGGCTTTATGGGCGCGGGAAAAACGACGGTCGGCGCTGCGCTCGCACGCCGTCTCGATTGTCGGATGCTTGATCTGGACGAGTATATTGAGAGGCGCGAGGGGCGCAGCGTTCAGGCGATCATTGACGAAGAAGGCGAAGCGCGATTTCGCCAGATAGAAGCCCGTGCGCTACGCGAAGCGTTGGAGGACGACACGGCGCGCATCATCATGCTCGGCGGCGGCACTTGGATGAGCGACGATAACCGCGCTCTTATCGCCGAGCATACGGGCTTCACCGTCTGGCTCGACACGCCTTTCGAGCTATGCTGGCAAAGAATCACGCGCGCAGGCGAGACGCGCCCGCTCGCACGCGACCGCCAGCAGGCGCGCAGGCTTTACCAGTCGCGGCGCAATATCTATGAACTGGCGCAGCTTCGCATGTCGCTCCGTGAAGCCGATGATGCTGAGACGATTGCGACGGAGATTTTGAACGCGCTCGGGACAACACGCGACGAGAAAGTAGAATAGTTTCCGACAAAGGAAACCAGAACAAGGGTACATATGACTAAACAACAAGCTGATGCGAAGGCTTTGAAAGTGGCGAAGGCCCTTAAGAACGCCGATAACTGGAAACACCTCGCACGCTGGAACGGCGAAGGCTACTACGAGTTGAAGACGGAGGACACGGGCGACGTTCCCGTGCGTCTCTTCCTGACGCCGACGCTCTTTGCCGACGCCGAAGACATTCTTTACCGGCAGATCGTCAACGCGACGCGCTTTCCCGGCGTGCGTATGGTCGTCATCACGCCCGACACGCATTACGGCTACGGCGTGCCCGTCGGCTGCGTGCTGATCACAGACGTCGAGAGCGGCGCAATCGCCATGGGGCCGGTGGGCTACGATATAGGTTGCTTTACGGCTGAAACCCTCGTCCCGTTAGTTGACGGCCTGGCATATCCGATTGGCGAACTGGCACAGTCAGCTCAGGAGATATCGGTTTACGCGCTCTCTCAAGAGCACAAGATCGTGGTTGCAAAAGCGACGGCCAAAAGGACGCGCACCAATGCACCGCTGGTCAAAGTAACTCTTGATAACGGAAGAGAGATTACCTGTACGCCCGATCACGAATTCATGCTGCGCGACGGAACTTATCGTCAGGCACAGGACTTAAGGCCCGAAACTTCCCTCATGCCTTTCGATACGCGCATAGATAAGGATGGTTACAGACTGGTCAGGCATCCCGCCACCGGCATGAATCAAAGAGTTCATTGGCTCATGGCCCGTTGTGGCCTACTGGGAGAGATCCCTTCATTTGAAGGGCAGAGAACCATCATTCATCACAAAAACTTCAAGCCCGGTGATAATCGCCCGGAGAATCTTCAATTCATGGGTGATAGAGAGCACATGAGGTATCATCGTTCAATAGTCGAGCGCAACACTCACTTTCAGTCAGAGGATTTTGAGGCAAGGCGCATACAAGCACTCTCGCAGAAAGCTCTAACGGAAGAGGGACGAGCATTCTTTGCGGCGCGCGGCACAAAGAACATCCTCGCCTACATGGCGAATAATCCTGAACACTTCAGGAAGGCTGTCGCCGGTAATGGAGAGCGAGGCAGGAAATACTTACAGGCTTACAATGTAAGCCCTGTAGGACGTAAGAAATCTTCAGAAGTAGCCCATCGATCATATACCTGCGAGACATGCGGTGAAGTTTTAGAGGGTGGGTTTGGTATTCATAATCATCGTCGCTGGCGACACGGATACAATCACAAAGTTGTTTCTGTTGAGCGGTTGGCCCAGACCGCTGACGTGTACTGCCTGACCGTCCCTGAATATGGAAATTTTGCGCTCGATGCAGGTGTGTTCGTGCATAACTGCGGGATGATGAGCGCTCGCTCGGAAGTCGAGGCTGGTGCTGCGACGCCGCAGAAGAGGCTGGAGTTCAACAGGGCTGTGATGGAGCGCGTGGCGATGGGCGCGGGCGGTAAGAGTCACCGGCTGGGCAGCGTCTCGAAGCAGGAGTTCAACAATCTGGTGAGGGGCGGGGCGGAGTATTACGTCGAAAAGTATGGGGCGACGTTTGATCGCAGCCGCGCCGAGCGCCATCGTATCCCTGTGGACGACGACTGGCAGATTCCGTGGGGCGGCAAGGGCAGGCCGGAGCGCGGGCTGGATCAGTTGGGCAGCCTCGGCGGCGGCAATCACTTTATAGAGCTGCAACGCGCAGAGGATACGGGCACGCTCTTTCTACAGGTACACACCGGAAGCCGTGGCTTCGGTCACGGGCTGGCGTCCAACTACTTCGAGATGGCTAGAGAGGAGAGGCCCGACGCCATCACGGATATTGATCTGGGCTATTTCACGCCGGACTCCAGACACTACAGAGACTATCTCAACGCGGTCGCGGCGGGCGGCAACTATGCGATTCTCAATCGGCTGATTATTTTCGAGCAGGTCGCGGAAGCCTTCCGCAAAGTCTTCGGCGAAGACTTAGAGTTGATCTACGAGATCAGCCACAATCTGGTACAGCGTGAATGGCATCCTGATTTCGGCGAAGTTTGGGTTCATCGCAAGGGCGCGACGCGCGCATTTCCGGCGGGGCATCCCGCACTCAAGGGCACGTTCTGGGAAGAGACCGGGCATCCGGTGCTGATACCGGGCAGCAACAAGGACTACAGCTACATCTTGCGCCCCCTGCCCGGCGCGGTCAGAAGCGGTTACTCGGTCAACCACGGAGCGGGCCGCCGTCTCTCTCGCGGCGAAGCGAACCGCAGCCTCTCGCAGCGGCAGATCAACGACGAGTATGCTGCGGCGGGCATACTCGTCAACATCGACGGGCATGTGCCGCTGGACGAGGCCGCGCCCGCCTATAAATCATCGGAGGAGGTCGTGCGCGCCGTCATCAGCGCGGGCCTCGCTCGAATAGAACACAAGCTCTGGCCGCTCGCCTCTCTCAAGGGCACGGAAGAAGGCAAAGGCAAGCGGCGCAAACGGGGCACAGGCCCAAAGAAATCCAACAAGCACTTTTAAGAGCAGTGACGAGTGACGAGTGACAAGTGGCAAGTTAAAACAGGCGCACGGCTCATCACTCGTCACTTGTCACTCATCACTGTTTTTTGAGCAGGTCGAGCAGGGCGACTTCTTCGGGTTCGAGTTCGGGTTGGATGCGTTTGATGGAGCGTTCGACGCGGCGGCCAAAGGTGTTGAGCGTGATTCCTTTTAGGTAGCCGCTCAGGATATCGGGGTGAATGTAGCAAGCGCGGCAGATGGTCGGCGTGTTGCCGAGCCGCTCGGCCACTCTTTTGATAGCCTGCGTGAGATTACGCTTCGCCGTGCGCTCGTCATCAGCTTTGCCTATCTCGGCCAGCTCGATTGCCGCGTTGAGCGTGCCGCCCCACGTGCGAAAGTCTTTGGCGGAGAACTCCGGCCCGGTCGCAGCCTTGATGTAATCGTTAACGTCGCGCGGGCGCACGGGGCGAGCCTTGCCGTCCTCGCCCAGATAGTTGAAAAGCTTCGAGCCGCCGATGGCCTTGATGTCGGCCATCAGCATCGCCAGTTCTTCGTCAACGACTATGCGGCGATGGCGGACGTGATGTTTGCCGACGAAGGTGAAGATCAGGCGGCCACCACGCTTGATCTCAAGATGGCGATTGCGAAGCGTCGTGATGCCGTAGGTGCGATAACGCTTGACGCTCTGCTCGGAGCCGACGCGAAAGTAGAGGTCGTTGATGAGGCGCACCACCGTCGCCAGCACGCGCTCTCTGGGCAGGCCCGCGCGCGCGATGTCTTCGTTAGTCCGGCGACGAAGGCTCGGCAGATGCTCGCCGAACCTGATGATCTTCTCGTACTTCTTCTGTTGCTGGCGCGCGGCATACTGCGCGTGATAGAGATACTGTACGCGGCCCTTCGTATCTATGCCGATGGCTTGCAGGCGGCTGCCCGCTCTGGGGGAGATGCGTACGCTGGCCCAAGCGGGCGGGATGGCGAGCGATTTTATACGCTCTAGCTCGGCCTCGCTCGTAATGCGCTGCCCCTTTGCATCCTCATACTGAAAACCACGCCGCTTCGTTCCGAGCCTGCGCCACCAGCGCGAGCGCGCCCCGCGTTCGACCATTGCGAGCGCGCTCTTTATGAGCGGCGTCTCTGCTATAACAATTGCACCGGACATTTCCCCACCCTTCGGCTCGTCCCTTAATCCAGACACTAATCATACGCCTTATGTCTTGAGAAACTGTGCCACGACTTTTTCGGGGATGTTTCCGGCGAATCACTGACGGCGTCTAGCGCGACGAGTCGAAATCCGTTTTACCGTCGACTGAAACGACGACGCTTCGCACGGTTGAGAACTGTTTGAGCGTTCGCTCGACGGCCCGGCGAAACTCTGCCGGAGAAAGGTCGCCTGCCCAGCGCTTGCCGCCCCTTGAGACAAAATCGACGCGCGCCTCGCCGCCCTTGATGACGAGCGTGCTCAGGTTGAGCCCCTCGGCGTCCAGAGCGCGCAGACGCCTCTGCCGCTCTGCGGCTGTCGGCCCTGTGAGCAGGGCTTCGAGCGCTGGGCGCGCGGGCGCAGCCGACGCGACGTGGCGCACGACGAACTGTAGATTGAAGGGGTCGCGCGGATGCGGGTTGCCGTCTCGCGGAAAGTAGATGCGAACCTGTCTCTGGGCCGCGGCGCTGCTGCCGCTCTTGCTGCGCTGCTGCGCTTGAGAAACCGAAGCTGCCCAGACAAACGAGAAGGCCAACAGGACGGCCCAGCAGCCCATTATCCGTTGCGGTTTGATAAAGGAGGCCAGAGCTAAATTCATCTTTTGAATCCTGTACGCCGACCCTTTCCGATCATCTGGAATGCTCATTGCGCCCCATCTTTACAATTGCGATATTAGGACATATCCTAATCTCACAACGCCTGAATAACAATCCCCCGAAAAATTAATAAGCTTCTTCTGTGCCTGCATCTCTAACGAACCAGTGGAGGAATAATCTCGATGGACAAGACAAGGCCGAAAGACACTGCGGGCGACGATGGTTTGCCCGGAAAACCCGTTTCACTCTGGCTCGCGACCACACCCGCGACCAGCTATCCTGCGATGCCCGACAACATTTCCGTGGACGTGGCCGTCCTCGGCGGAGGGATAACGGGCATCGCGACCGCCTTTCTTTTGAAGCAGGAGGGCCTGAGCGTCGCCGTCATCGAGGCCGGTCGCATCGTCGAGAGCGTCACGGGCAACACGACCGCCAAGATAACGTCGCTGCACAACCTGATCTACGATCATCTCGTGACGCAATTCGGCGAAGAGCAGGCCCGTCTCTTCGGCGAGGCGCAGGAGGCCGCCAAGGAAAGAATCGCCTCGCTCGTCAGTGAATACGAGATTGACTGTGACTTTCGCCGCACCAGCGCTTACACCTACGCGCTTACGGAAGAGGACTTCGATCAGGTCAAACGGGAAGCGGAGGCGGCGACGAAACTGGGTCTTCCGGCCTCGCTGGTCCAGACCACGGAGCTACCGTTCGAGATCAGAGGGGCTGTCCGCTTCGACAATCAGGCGCAGTTTCACCCGCGCAAGTACCTGCTCGCGCTCTCTGAGCGGATTCCCGGCGACGGCAGCTACATCTTTGAAGAGACGCGCGCCTTCGACATCGAAGACGAAGAGCCCTGCACGATCAAGACCAGTCGCGGCAGCCTCAGGGCGAAATCCGTAGTCGTCAGCACTCACTTCCCATACAACGATCCGAACATCTATTTTGCGGCGATGTCTCCGAAGCGCTCCTACGTTCTGGGATGTCGTCTCAACGGGCGTGTGCCCGAAGGGATGTATATCAGCGTCGGCACGCCGCATCATTCGATTCGCAATAATCCATACGAGGGCGGCGAGATTCTGATGATCGGCGGCGAGAATCACAAGACCGGACAGGGCGTTGATACGAGCGAGCATTACCGCCGCCTTGAAGAATGGGCGCGCTCGAATTTCGACATTCAGTCGATAGAGTTTCGCTGGTCGACGCAGGACAACAACACCTTGGACAAGGTTCCATACATAGGCAAGCTCTCCGCCGGCTCGAAACATCTCTACGTCGCGACGGGCTTCGGCGGCTGGGGCATGACCAACAGCCACGTCGCGGCCATCCTGCTCACGGACATGATTCAGGGGCGCGAGAACCCCTGGGCCGAAGTTTTCGACCCCTCACGCTTCAAGCCCGTCACCTCGGCCAAAGATTTCGTCAAAGAGAATTTGAATGTGGTGAAAGAGTTCATGGCCGACCGCATTTCGACGCCGGAGATCGACGACCTCGGGGAGATAGCGCAGGGCGAGGGCCGTGTGGTCAAGTGGAATGGAGAGAGGGTCGCGATTCACAAAGGCGAGGGGGGAACGATCTACGCCTGCTCGCCCGTCTGCACGCACATGGGCTGCATCGTTCACTGGAACAGCGCCGAGCGGAGTTGGGACTGCCCCTGCCACGGCTCGCGCTTCAACTACGACGGCAAGGTCATTCAAGGCCCGGCCAACGAAGATTTGGAGAAGGTTGATCTGAATAAAGCAGTGGAGTAGCGGCCCGAAGCGAAGAGATTAAGAGGGATGGACGAGAGATTGTCAGGATCGAGATAAAGCAGAGAGAGAACATTCATGCCTTAATGCACTTAGTTTTCATCCTGCTTTTGGTCTCTTATCCTGATAATCTCTCGTCCATCCCTGTTTGAATCCGCTATCGGTCTCCCGCTGATTCAGGATGCTGCCGGAAACATACGGCTATGGCTGTCCGTCTTTCTGGCGCAGGTCTTCCTCGACGGTCTCCTCGTCGCCTTCGGCTGTGCCGGGAGTTCTGCCGGGGTCGCCCGTCTGGTCATCGCCGCCCGCGGATGCCGGTTCGCTCCGGCTATTTTTCTGCTCGTCACCCTTTTCTTCCGCCACTTTGGTTTCCCCCTTTGTCTTACGCGCGAGCGGCGCGTCCCGAAGACTGGCCTTCGGTGCTGACGACCTCGCCCGTCTCCATCACTTGCTTGAAGCGGCGCAGGTCTTCGTCTATCTGTTGCTCGGGATTTTCGCCGAAGAGACGTGCTACGGCTGCGCCGAGCGCGCCGCCCGGAGGATCGTATCTGAGCGTGACGCGAACGGTCGTGCCGCGTCCCCCGGATGCCGGCTCAAAGCGCACGCTTCCGGCGTTGTCCACGTCCGCGCCGTCCAGCGAGCGCCAAGCGATCAACTCGTTCTCTTTCTCGTTATAGACTTCGGCGTCCCATTCGACGGTCGAGCCCGCCGGGGCTTTCGCCACCCAGTGCGAGCGGCCTCCGCCCGTCGTCGTCACCGATTCGAGATGGTTCATAAAGCGCGGCAGATTCTCGAACCTACGCCAGAAGTTATAAAGCTCTTCGGGCGACTTGTTGATGATAATGCTTTTTTCGACCTTGATGCCGCGATCCGCCGAAACGCTCACCACCGGGTTCGTGGCGCTCGACTCGGCTGTGTTGACGCCGGCCATCTCGTATACGTTGCAGTGGCCGGTCGCGCCGCGATAGATAAGGCTGCCGCCGACGAGCGCCAGCACAGCGCCGCTCAGCGAGCCGCCCGATAAAAGACGCGACACACCGTAGACGGCGAGCGCGCCGCCGCCGATGGCCGACGCCCAGCGCTCCATCTCGCCCACATTCGTCCCGCCCGCCTGCACCTGAGGCGTACCCTGACTGTCCACGACGCCAGCTTGCTGTAATGCTTCCTGCATTGATTCCATGTCCTTGCCTCCTCACGTGGTTCGACTCGTTTTGCGAACACCTTCGCAGAAACTTTTGCTCATAACTGTCCGAAAACGTCTCGCAGTTGTGATATTCCAGACGGTCACACTCAAATACTGTGCCCGGAAGAGGGAAAGGGGGTTTTTAATCGGGTCAGGATGCGGAAAGATTATTCGACACGCGAGCAGAAAGCAAGGATGAAGGCGGCAACGATGAAGGATGAAAGGAATGCTGTAACGGCTTGAGAGCTTTTACTTCATCGTTGCCGCCTTCATCCTTCATCCTTGCTCTTACTGAGCTGCGACTTTGGGGACGGCGGGCGCGGCTGTCCCGTGCGCGGCCTCTGCCGGCACGTAATAGAGGATACGGTTGCAATTATCGCAGATTATGACCTCGTCGCCGCGCCGGACTTCGGCCATCACCTGCGGGCGAAGCGCCATGAAGCAGGCCGTGCAGGAGCCGTTGCGTGCTTCTGCGACGGCGATGCCATCGCGTATGCGTGCGCTGATGCGGTTATAGAGGGCGCTCATCTGCTTGGGCAGCGTAGCCAGCAATCGCTCGCGCTCGCTGCGCTGTGCCGAAAGCTCTTCGGTCTGCGTGCGCGTCTGTTCCTCAAAAGCCTTGATACGCTCTTCCATCTCGGCGCGCAGCTTGACTATCTCCGGCTCGCGCTCTCTGAGCACGGACTCGGACTGTTCGATGGTCTCCATCTTTTCCAGTATCTGAGTTTCAAGCTGGGAGATGTGTTTGCGCGCGGCGTCCGCCTCGCGAATCGCGGCGGTGTACTCGTGCTCGTTCTGCGCGGACATCAGGTTGCGATCGGCGCGCGTGGCGCTCAGTCTGGTCTCCTCGACCTCCGCTTCGAGACGCGCACGCTCCGCTCTGGCTTCATCCCGCTTTGTTTCCAGAGCGCGAATTTCAAAGGCGCGCTGATCGAACTCTTTTTCGATCTCAGCGCGCCTCTGTGGGATGGCTTCGATGTCGGCCTGTAGTCTGCGTATGCTTGTGTCTGTCTTCTGCAAAGCGATCAACTGCTCTAATTCCGCTTTCACTCTCTTGCTCTCCTCAAAAAGATCAAGTGTATTAAATATGAAATGGCTTATTCAAACTTTGATAATCACATATTCATCACCTTCATGCAAGTAACGACAAGGCGTTGATGCTCTGCCGCTAAGGCCGCAAGCCCCTGAGCCGACGCTGAAAAGCTCCCCCGAACGGCTATTGTTCGAGGGAGCTTTCACGTATCGCCTATGGCAGCCGAGCATCAATCTGCGCCGACCGCCTTCGCCGCGTTGATGCGCCCGCCCGATGAGACTTTCCCGGAGAGCGAGTCGAGCTTATCAACCGACTTGAGCAGGCGCTCGCGCAACTGCTTCATCGAAAGGTCCGGCTCAGCCGCGAGCACCAGTGCCGCGACCCCCGCCACCTCGGGCGTCGCCATGGATGTCCCGGAAGCTTCCCGGAAATCACCATTGAGCCATGTGCTCAGAATCTCCGCGCCCGGTGCGGCGACGTGGACGCTGCGTGCGCCGTAGTTCGAGAAGGAGGCCAACTGGTCGTGGCGGTTGAGCGCGGCGACGCTGATGACGTTCGGCAGGTCGTAGCTCGCAGGGTAGTGCGGCGACCTGTCGGCATCGGCGCTCGCGTTGCCGCTGGCGGCGATGAAGAGAATGCCCTCGTCGCCCGCCTCGCGTATCGCATCTTCGAGCGCCTTGGAGTACATGGTCGAGCCCCAACTGGCGCTGATGATACGGACGTTGACGCCCGCGCGCTTGCGATTAATCACGTAGTTAATAGCCTTGATCGCATCCTTGGTCGTGCCCGAGCCGCTCGCGTCAATAAACTTCAAAGGCATGATATCTACCTTCCAGTTGACGCCGGCTATCCCAAGGCTATTGCCGCCTTCGGCCCCGATGATGCCGGCGCAGTGTGTGCCGTGGCCGTTCTGATCCATCGGGTCGCCGTTGTCGCTCACGGCGTTAAAGCCGTAGGTGTCATCGATCGTGCCCAGCTCGTCGTCCGTGTACTCATCCATGTCGGGCGGGCGCACCCAGATGTTGTTCATCAAGTCCTGATGAGTATAGTCGACGCCGCTGTCAATGACGGCGACCACCACCTCGTCGCTGCCTGTGGTCTTGGCCCATGCGCGCAGGGCGCTAATGTCAGCCTGCGCCAGCCCGCCGCTCTGGCCTGTATTTTCCAGCGACCACTGCTCGCCGAACATTGGATCGTCCGGGTGCTGGTGAATGGCGTTGCCGAGCATTTCGTGATCGAGGTTGATCTCATAGTTCGGTTCGGCATACTCGACCAGCTCGGGCAGCGAGCGATACTCGGCGGCGATGTCTTCGGCGGTCTCGCCGTCTTCGCCTTCTATGACGGCCAGACCGTCAACCGCCTCTATCCTGTCCTCGAAGCGGTCGTGTAGGCGTCGCGCCGTATTCTTAATCCTGTCGAGGGCCGTGCCGGGGCGAAAGCGCACGAGCACTTCGGCGCGTCTGAAATTACGGCCCGGAGCGAGGGTTCTGGATGGGGAGTCGACAACAAAGACTCCGCGTGTGGTGGGGTGGTGCTGCCAGCGACGCACCTGTCCGGCCAGCGCGGCCAGCGCGATGATCGCGAGCGCCAACGCCAGATGTCCGAGAAAATTCTGTCGGTTCATCGGTCTTACCTCAAAATATTAGAAGTCGGGAAGTTCATGTCAGAGACGGTAGTTCGAGCCCTGATAGTTATAGAGTCTGAGTTGATCGCGACTGGCGCGATACTCTGCCTTGCGGCCTCCTGCGCTGAGGCTTATGCGCCAGCCCGATGTAATCATCTGCCCGCTCATCTCGTCCTCGATGGGAGCGCCCAGTGCCATGTCTGGAAAATCGGCCTGCTCGACCGCCTCTTCCTTAATCTCATCTTCGGAGACGCCCAGACGCTGGGCCATGTCGGCACGCGCACGCCTGACAGCATCCTCTTTGCTCAGAGCCATCCTTGATCACTCCTTCAAAAGTGGCGACCCCGGGAAGTGCCGCACTCAAGTATTAACGACGCCGGGCACGGTCGCGTTCGATATTTGCCGGCCAAAAGTTTGGCCCGCGCTTGTCGGCCATGCGCCATTGTGACTATTCTGCGCCTGTGCGCCTCTATTCGTCAAAGTTTTAGCGACAGGGAGGCGCGCCCACGTCGGCGGCTCTTCTATGAAATGGCATATTTCAGACATCACGGCGCGGGCCGATGCGCTCTACGCGGCGCGCGCGCAAGTAGAAAATGTGCGCGCCAGCGTTGAGCTTCTTGAAGCGGTCGCGCCCCATGATGAGTTCGAGATTGGTTGGCGACTTGGCCGCGCACTCTTTTTTCTGGGACAGGAAGAGGGGCGCGAGCGTGAAGCGCGCAGGCTTCATGCGCGCGGCGCGGCGGCCTGTGCGCTTGCCGCGCGCGCTCGTCCTCTTAGCGTCGAGGGCCATTTCTGGCTCGGCGTCAATCTTGCGCTTCAGGCGCAGACGACGCGCCCGCTCAAGGCCCTCGCTCTGGCGCTGCGCGCCAAACGCTCGCTTGAGCGCGCGGCCCGCATCGATCCGGCCTATCACGCCGCCGGGCCGCTGCGCGTTCTTGCGCGCCTCAAACACAAGCTGCCGCGACTGTTCGGCGGAGGCCACAGGCGCGCTCGCGCAGATTTCGCGCGGGCCATAGAGCTTGCGCCCGCCAATACGGTCACGCGTCTCTACTTCGCCGAAATGCTCATCGATGCCGGAGACATACCGGGCGCTCTCTCCGAGCTTGAAGCTATCCTGAGCGCCCCCCTCGACACGGCATGGGCATTCGAGACGGCCCGCGACCACTCACGCGCCAGAGAGATGCTGCAACGATTAACTGCAAGGATGAAGGCGGAAGGATGAAGGATGAAGGAAATGCTTTAATGCTTTTACTTCATCCTTCATCCTTCATCCTTTCTTTTCACGACGAGCGTGACGGTCGCCTTGGCAGTCAGTTTTTCCCGAGTGCCGTCGCTGGTGAAGACTTCCGATTCGACTACGATGAGCGTCTTGCCCGCCTTCAGAACGTTTGCCTTGCAGCGCAGCGATTGGCCCACAGCCGGGCGCAGCAAATTGATCTTGAACTCGACCGAGAGCACTATCTCATCTTCCCGTATAATGCTGCCGCCCGCGCCGCCAGCCGTGTGATCTGCCATGGTGGCCTGCACCCCGGCGTGTATGAAACTGTCCTGCTGTAGATGGCGCGGCGAAATATCGAGCGTCGTTTCGCACCAGCCGATGCCCGTCTCGCCCAGCTTAACGCCGAGGTCTTCTATAAAAGCCGCCCTCTCGAAAATCTCCTGCACCTTTTGGCGAAAGTTTGGATTCTGCGTTTGCAATTCGTCACCTCGAAATATGGCAAGACTTTCAGCCAAGATCGCCCAGCCGGTGTTGCAGCAGCGCGGCGACGATGATGGCCGCCGTCTCTGCGCGCAGCGTGTGCCCGCCGAGCGTGATGATGTTCCAACCGCTGGCGCGAGCCTGCTCGATCTCTTCATCGGCCCAGCCCCCTTCCGGGCCGACCAGTGCCGCGACCGACTTTAATGCGGGAAGATACTGCCTGAGCGCCTCATCAAGCCCGCCCCCTCCGCGCTCGGAAAAGAACAGGCGGCATTCTGAAACTGTAGCGGCCACACTCTCGATCACGGACGTGAACGGCTGCGGGCCGGCGATTTCCGGCAGGCTTGCGCGACCCGATTGCTTGGCGGCTTCGAGCGCGATTCTCTTCCAACGAACAACGCGGCGCGCCGCGTCCGCGTCGTCTCTGATACGCACGTCGGCGAATTTCGTCAGGACGGGAACGATGCCGGTCACCCCCAGCTCGGTCGCCTTCTGTACGACCAGATCAAACTTTTCGCCCTTGAGCAGGGCGACGCCCAGATGCAACCTGAGCTTTGATTCAGGTGGCTTCGATTGAACCTCTTCTCCAATCTCAAGACGCGCGCCCTCACGCCCGGACTCAACTATTCGGCAGCGATACTCTCTTCCTTCGCCGTCGAAGACAAACGCCTCATCGCCGCGCTTCAATCGCAGCACGTCGCGCAGATGACGCGCCTCGTCAGGGGCAAGCGTCACTACCATTTCACCAAAATCGAAGGCGCTCGGCGGCGCATAGAATCTTCGACGAGACATAATCATAAAGGGCGTAAGGATGAAAGGAATGCTGTTCGTCTTTACTTCATCCCTCCAACCCTCCGCCCTCAGCCCTCAAATGATGATTGCGACCCATTCGCCGTCGCTGGCGATTTCGGACGGCTGGTTAATGCCAAGCTCTTGCAGGCGCGCCAGAATCATCTCGACCTGCGAATCAAGGATGCCGGAGAGAATCAGATGCCCACAGGTCGCGCCCACGAGCGCGGGCAGAAGCGGCGCGATCACGTCCGCCGTCAGGTTGGCGCAGACCACGTCGGCTGACGCGCCTGCCTCTTCAACCGTGCCGACGCGAAAGTTAATGCGCTCGGCGACGTTGTTCAGTCGCGCATTCTCGCGCGCGATCTCTATGGCTTCGGCGTCCGTGTCGCACGCCTCCACCCGCGCCTCTTTGAAGAGGAGCGCGGCGGCGATTGCCAGAATGCCCGTGCCCGTGCCGACATCCAAAAGGCTCGTGCCCTGAAAATATTTTTCGATGGCCGCAAGGCACAGCCGCGTCGTTTCGTGCGTGCCCGTGCCGAAGGCCATGCCGGGCTCTATGCGTATCACTATCCGGTCAGGTTGGGCCGCGATTTCACTCCATGGCGGCGCGATGATGAAGGAGCGGCCCACGCTGACGGGCTGCCAGTTCTTCTTCCATTCGCCGAGCCAGTCTTTATCCTCCACGTCCGCGAGCGTCATCTCGCGCACGGCAGATGACGGAAGATCGTAAAGGCGCAGCGCGTCAAAGAGCGCGGCGCGCACGCCTTCACGCGCGGGCACAGAGTCAAAGTAAGCGACGACATGCACAAGATCGTCGCCCTCATTTTTAGTCTCCGTTCCGAGAGCGCCAGCCTCCATCAGCGCGTATTCGACGGCCTCGCGCGCTCCGGCTTCCGCCAACACATCGAGCGCGAGCCATACCTTGCGCGCCTGCTGCCTCGTACCTTCACTCATAGGTTGCTTCTCTATTGTTTCGGAGTGGCTGCCGCCGCCGCACGCATTTTCCAGTACTGCTCATCACATCTAAACACAATCTCAAAGTAAGGATTAGAAGTAGTCTCGGGCAAGTCCTCGTATTTCGTCACAGGGCAGAAACTTATTCCCTCGCGCGCGCATTGTTCAAACTGCGCGCGCCTTTCCCTCATCACCTGATCATAATGAAAGGCGCGGCCACTAGCCAGATCTTTGATGGCCGCCCTGGTGTTATTGGAGAACAGCAGCGCCAGAGGAATCAACGGCAGGCAGATGAGATATACATAAGCGTGGAGGCTCGGAATCTCAAGCCCGCGCCGCTCTTTGAAGTAGCCGACCCAGACCGAGATGTTGACGAACCATCCGAGCAGGAAGATAAAGTAGACCTGATTCATCGTCCTCTCCGGGCCAACCATTCCCATACTCCAGAGGGGAGCGAAGAAGCCCAGGAAAATTATGACAAGCAGCAGGAGCAGCGAGTGGATGGGACGGATGTGGAAGTGTCGCCTGAGCAACTCGGTTCGATCAGAAAAGCTGTCGGCGACGGGAACGTAGAGAATCGTGCTCAGGGCGAAGGCCGGGTTGACGAGCCACTTCACCGTGTAACGCGCCGCCTCAATGAGAGATTGGCCCAGAGAGAAAAAGAGTCTATGCCTTTCGGGGAAATGGCTTCCTCTCACAGCGTTGCCGGGCGCGAGGATGACGATAACGGCGCAGGCAATCGCGACCGCAAGGAATGCCAGCCACACACGCCTGTTGCTGCTCCTGATCGAGAACGCTCTGATCGTTATCAAAGAGAGCAGCAGAAGAAGAAAGATCATGGAAGGCTCGGAAGAGCCTGTGATCGCGATGACCAGAAAAAAAGCTAATGCCAAAAGGAGGGCTCGCATGCTCTGACGCTTTCCGTTTGACGCCGCGACCAGCACGAAGAAGATCAGCGTCAGAATGTTAGCCAGCTGGTAACAGACGGTCGCGGGCATCCAGTAGTAGCCTTCCGTGATGTCGGGCATCTGGTTGCTGAAGAGGGCGGTTATCAAACTGGCCGCGATCAGCCTGTCAACCAGCGCCGCGCCCGGGAGAAGAATGACGCTCAGGAAGAGGAATATTGAAATAAAGGTCAGCAGGATAATCAGGAGGGCGAAGATTTTGTAGCCCGTGAAGCTGCCGCTGGTGAGGGGGCCGAGGCTCAACACGGCCATCGAGAAATATCTTCCGTTCCACGTATGGAAAAAAGATCTCTGAGTATTGACGAAACCCAGCTCAAGGGTTTTCGCGGCGTGGCAGTAGTCGTCGTAAGAGGGATTGCTGAAAAGAGTCAGTATCAAAAACGGAAGGAGGCAGAGGACGAGCGAAAAGAGGAACGCCCTTTTCCAGACGGCGCGGCTCATCACGGGGCGCGCGCTCACTGCTTGCCGATGCCGAGCGAATCGAGCACGCCCTCGCGGTCGCGCCAACCGGCTTCGACCTTGACGAACAATTCAAGGTGACAGCGATGGCCCAGAAGACGCTCTATGTCCTGACGGGCGCGCGTGCCGATCTCCTTTAAACGCTCCGCGCCGTGACCGATGACGATCTTTTTCTGCGACGGGCGCTCGACGAAGATGGCGCAATGAATGCGCGTGAAATCCTCGCGCTCTTCATCGAACTTCTCCGTGATGACAGCCGTCACGTAAGGGATTTCGTCGCCCATCGTCTGCAAAATCTTCTCGCGCACAATCTCTGAGACGAGCAGGCGCAGCGGCTGGTCTGTCAGCTCATCCTCGTCAAAGATGGGCTCGCCTTCGGGCAGATGATTGAGCATTTCGGTGAGCAGGACTTCGATCATGTCGCCCTTGAGGGCCGAGAGCGGCACGACCGCCTGCCACTCATGTTCAGCACCGTACCACTCCATCAAAGGCAGGAGCTTTGACTTGTCCGCCAGCTTGTCCGTCTTGTTCAAGAGAAGCAGCGCCGGCTTCTCAGCCTCTTTGACCAGATCGAGCACGAAGCGGTCGCCGTTGCCGGTCGAAACGGACGCGTCACGAATCAGGCAGACGAGGCTCACGCCTTCGAGCGCCTCGTGCACGGCGGCCATCATCCGGCGATTCAGCAAATACCCGGGCTTATGCACGCCCGGCGTATCCACCAGCACGATCTGCCCTGTGGGGCGCGTGATCACGCCCTGAATCCTGTGGCGCGTCGTCTGCGGCTTATTCGACACCGCCGCGATCTTCTCGCCCACCAGCCGATTCAACAGCGTAGACTTCCCGGCATTGGGCCGACCGATCAATGCGACATAGCCGCTGCGGTAAGCTTCAGGCTCTCTACTACTTTCGCTCTCGGTCATATTATCCACGACTCTGCATCGCCATCTCGCCGTTGAGCTTTAAGATTTCCAGCGTCATCTCGGCGGAGGCGTACATGTCTTTGACATCGAGCCATTCGTTGACGGTGTGGATGGCGCGCATGCCCGTGCCGAGGTTGGCGCATTCGATGCCCTTGCGGTTGAAGATGTTGGCGTCGCAGCCGCCGCCCGATGCCATGGTCTGCACTGCGAGGCCCATGCGCGAAGCCGCCTCTATGACCAGTTGGACGACGCGCGAGGAGTCCGGCACGTCCATCGCCGAGTAGTCGCGCTCGACCCTTGCCTTGACGCTCGCCTTCGTCGTCTTACCCTCGACCGTCACCTCATAGTTGGCCGCCGCGTCCTTGAAGCATTGCACCATGTGGTCGCACTGCGCTTCGAGTTTCTCTTCCGAGAGCGAGCGCGCTTCGCCCCAGAGCGTGACGAGGTTGGGAATGATGTTGGTGGCCGCGCCGCCGTGAATCACCCCGATGTTGGCCGTGGTCTCTTCGTCAATGCGGCCCAGCTTCATATTCGTGATGGCTTCGGCGGCGACCCTGATGGCCGAGATGCCCTGCTCGGGCGCGACGCCCGCGTGCGACTCAAGCCCGTGAACCTCTATCTCAAGGTGATTCGAGGACGGGCCACGGGTGAAGAGAAAGCCGGGGTCGTCGGAATCAAAGACGATGCCGTAGCGCGATCTGATCTTTGAGACATCCAAGTGCTTTGCGCCGAGCAGCCCGACCTCTTCGCAGATGGAGAAGACGGCCTCGATGTCCGTGTGCGGGATGTTCTGTTCTTTGAGACAGCGTATGGTTTCGAGGATGACGGCGCAGCCGGATTTGTCGTCGCCGCCGAGCACGGTCGTGCCGTCCGTGCGGATAATGTCGCCTTCGATGACCGGCTTCACGCCCTCGCCGGGGACGACCGTGTCCATGTGCGCGCTCATCATGATCGGCTCGGCGTCGGGTATCGTTCCCGTAAAGCGCGCGATGACGTTGCCGGAATTTCCGCCCACCTTCTCGCCCGCGTCGTCTATCTCGACGGTCGCGCCCAGCTCTTCGCAATACTGCTTGATGCGCTCGGCCACGTTGCGCTCGCGCCGCGAGTGGCTGTCAATCTGGACTAGTTCGAGAAGAAGATTCTTGATGCGTTCCTGATTGATCATTGTTCCCCCGAAAAGATTTCGTTGCAGATCGTAAAATTCTCATGATCCTACTACATCAAGGATGAAGGCGGAAAGATGAGATCGACAGGGATGGACAAAGAGGGTCAGACATAAAGAAAAAGCGATGAAGCATTCACCCGGCAATGCATTTAGTTTTCATCCTCTATTTAGTCTTTATCCTGATAATCTCTCTGTCCGTCCCTGTTAATTCCTGCTTTCATCTTTAGCCTTTCCGCGACCGTTCAGCTCATCGAGCGCGCGTTGCAGCTCATCGCGCTTGGCTTCGAGCGTGGCGTCGTCGGCGTCCGGCGGGACGTAGATCGGCGGCGCGATGAGGACGCGGGCACGTGTGAAGGGCAAGGGTATCTGGAAAGCGTCCCAGCTTTTTTTGACCTCCCAGTAGCGCGCGGCTTCAATCGTGAAGGGGAGGACGGGAGCGCCGGTCTTTTTCGCCAGCAGCACCGCGCCCATCTTGGCGACGTAGCGCGGCCCTTTTGGCCCATCAATCGTGAAGCCTGTCGGCGAGCCACCCCTCATCAGTCTGACCATCTCGACGATAGCGCCGACGCCGCCGCGCGTGGAGGAGCCGCGCGCCGTGCCGTAACCGAAGCGCTGGATGAAGCGCGCGATATACTCGCCGTCGAAGCTCTGCGAAGTCATGACGACGATGCCGCGTCGCCGCCAGAAGTAGGTCGCCAGAAAGACGCGGTTGTGCCAGAAGGTGTAGATCGGAGGTGTGCCCTCGCGTGTTGCCTGCTCCCAGTGCTGCCAGCCCTCGACCTCGAAGCGTGTGGTGCGTCCGATGATTCGGATGAGCAGGTAGAAGACGAGGTCTGCGGCGCGTATGAGCCAGCGTTTCTTCGGGGGGTAAGCCGAGAGGTCTGCGAACGTGTAGGCCCTCTGCGCGCCTTTGCTCTCGTGCCCGGCGCGTCCCGCCGCGGGTCGTTTTTGTTGTTCCATGGAAGCCTGCATCGGGTCGTTACGGCAAAGGGTAAAAGGAAAAGCGTAAAAAGGAAAGCGTTAAAAATCATCAGCCCCGAGGCGTCCGGGCTTTGGACTTTGGGCCTGATACGGATATTATTTGGAACGTTGCGACAGGCTTTTACGTATGCGCAAGCGGAAACACTGTCTCTTCCCTGATTCCTCGTACACTACGGCTCGGCGGCGGATGGTCGGATGGATAAACGACGAATCCTTATCGTGGATGATAATGACGAGCTGCGCGCCGTGCTTGAGCAGGCGTTGCGTGAACTCGGTCATGAAGTCGTCGCCATAGGCGACCGCGCAGACGCCCTCGCCCGCGAAGACCTCGAAGAGTTCGATCTGATCATCAGCGACCTCACAGACGACGAAGACTCCGGCGTACAACTCCTGAGCGAGATCAAGCGCAAGCGTTTGATGATTCCCGTCGTTGTCTCCTCAGATCAGGCGCAGCAGCCCGGTGTAGTCAAAGCCTTCAAGATGGGGGCGGTCAACTACCTGCGCACCCCCTACGATAAAGACGAATTGTGCAGCATCGTCGAGAAGACTTTGGCCTACAAGCTGCGCTTCGTCGACGACCTCAAAGTGCTGCCCTACGTGCATGAGAAGATAGAGTTCGAGCTGCCCAGCGATGTCTCGCTGATGAACGGCGTGCTCCAGTACCTGATCGAGCGCGTCGCCAAACTGGGCGTCATCAAGCCCGAGCGCTCTAACCTCTTCATCGCTCTGGACGAGGCTTTCGTCAACGCCGTCAAGCACGGCAATAAGAACGACCCGACCAAGCTGGTCAGAATCACCGCCGAGCTCTCACCGAAGGAAGCGCGCTTTACGGTCGAAGACGAGGGCGACGGATTCAACGTCGATCAGATTCCAGACCCGCGCGACCCGTTGAATCTCTTCAAATCTTCCGGGCGCGGCGTGCTACTCATTTACAACATCATGGACAAGGTCGAATACAACGAGCGCGGCAATCGCCTGACGATGATCAAGCGGCCAGAAGATTCGCTCGACTCGGATTTGATCGAAGCCCTCGGCGCGGACGACAACAATAATCATCACAAGCAGAACTGAGGTGTCGGAGCCGCGAAAGATATTCGCCGCCTGGCGCTGGTGGCTTGGGCCTGCGGCGCTCTCACTCTCGCTCGCGCTCATCTTTCGCGACCCCTTCATAGGCGATTGGGACGCGCTCGATTACACCGTGCTGGCGCTCAGCGGGCGTCCGTCCTCCATGGCGTTGGGGCGCTTCCTTTTCATCTTCGGCAATCACGCGTTGTGGCGCGCTGCCCATGCGCTCTTCGATCTTCCGGCGGCGGACGCCTACCTGCTCTTCAAATACGCTGTCATCATCGAGTGCCCGCTCGCGGTTCTCGCCTGCTGGACGCTTGCCAGAGACCTGACGCGCTCCCTCGAAGCAGCGACCATCGCGGCGCTCGTGGTCGCGACTTCGCCAGCGTTTGTCGTTTACGGCGGGCAGGTGATGACGGAGATTCCGTCGCTCCTGCTGCTGGCCGTCGCTCTCATCGTTCACCTGCGGGGCACGACGCGCGGGCGAGTGTGGATGATTCTGGCCGGAGCAGCCTTGCTCGGCACGGGCGTCAACGTCCGCGAGACCGTGGCCTTTTACGCCCCGTGGCTGGTGATCGCGCCCTTCGTCTGTGGGCCAACGAGTGTGGACGCGCGCCGGAAGGCTCTCTGGGCCTTAGCGGCATGCGCGGTCTTTCTGGTCTTTGCGTTCGGCCCTTTCCTCGTCTGGTTCTCGATTGATGCCGGCTTTCGTGCGTCGTGGTACGGGTGGCGCGAGTCGATGCGTATGGAGTCTGCGCGCCACCCCGTCGCGGTCGGCAACCTCGTTCCCTTCCTGCTCTATTTCTTTCTCGCCGCCCCGACCGTTTTTCCGGTCTTGCCCTTCGCATTCCTGAAGGAGTGGCGCGAGCGCGGGTTAACGTGTCTGCTGTCGCTCGGTCTGGTGGGACTGTTGGCCGACCTGCTGCTCATCTTCAACTACAGCACTGTGGTCAACTGGCGTTATTTTATAACGGGGCTTCCGGCGCTCGCGCCACTGGCGGCCAGCGCCCTCCTGCGCTGGCGAGCGTCTCAGAGCGGCGGCGATGCGCGCCGGGCTTTCCTGCACATTACGCTGGCTCTGGCTTTGATGACTGTGCTGGGAGGCGTTTGCGCGCAGATCGCCGCCCGCCCGAATTATGCGAAACGCGCTTTGACCAGAGATTACATCGCGCGGCTGCGGCTTCTGCCGCGCGATGCGGTCGTCATAGCCGGCGGGCAGACCGTGGCCGTTACTTATTATCGCGGCATAGGCGCGGGCGCGTGGGAAGTGATCGGCACGGGCGGAGGCTGGCCCGGCGACGAGCAGCTCGTGCCCCTCATTGAAAAGTATTTGCAGGAGGGCAGGCGCGTCTTTCTGGACGGCGACCCGCGCTGGTGGTCTGTGTGCGGCTGGCAGTTGGAAGAGACGCGCGCCGTCGCCGCGCTCGACGCGCGCTTCCATTTTCGTCGAGTCTCCGACACTATCTTCGAGCTGAGGCCGACCAAAGATGAGTCCGCACACGATGCGCCGAATCTGCAAAGCCTGCTCCCCGAGAACAGACCCGCTGATGTCAATAAATGCACGAAAGCAAGGATGAAGGCGGAAGGATGAAGGATGAAAGGTGAAGTAAAAGCTTTCAAGAACGAAAAGCATTCTTTTCATCCTTCATCCTTCATCCTTTCAGTTTATGCCATACGAACTATTTCTCGCGCTTCGTTATCTGTATTCGCGTCGGCGTAGACCTTTGGCGCGGATTACGGCGCTGGCGGCCATCACGGGTGTCGCGTTCGGAGTTGCGGCGCTGATCGTCGCGCTGGCGCTCGCCAATGGTTTTCGCGACGAGATGCGCGACAAAATCCTGCGCGGCACGGCACACATTTCGCTGATGCGAAGGGACGGTCAGCCCGTTGCGGACTGGCGCGCGCTGGTTGCGCGCGTGCGCGGCACGAGCGGGGTTGAGGACGCGACGGCGACCGCTTACGACAGCGCACTGCTGAGCGGGCAGGCTGGCTCAGCCTACGCCGTGCTGCGCGGGGTGGATAAAGAGTCTTCGCGCGCCTTATCGGAAATTCGACGCACGCTGGTCACGGGCACGATAGAGCCTTTGCTGCGCGACGCGCAGACCATAGAGCAGCAAGGGGCTGTCTCGCCATCGCCCGGACAAAAGGATGCGAAGGATGTTGGCCCTGCCATCACGTCTTTTGAAGAAGCGCCGAGCGAGGCCGCTATGCCGGGTGTAATCCTTGGCGCTGAGCTTGCGGCCCGCACGGGCCTCGATGTGGGCGACGTGGCCCAACTGGTCTCGGGCGATGCGACGCTAACGCCGCTCGGGCTCGCGCCGCGTTACCGCCGCGTCAAGGTCGCGGGCGTTTTCCGCTCCGGCCTCTACGAGTACGACTCGACTTGGATTTACGTCTCGCTTGCGGATGCCGCGAGCTTCGCCGGTCAACCGCCGTCCTCCGCCTCCGTCATCAGCATAGAGGTCGCGGATATCTACAACGTCGTTGAGGTCTCGGCGCGGCTGCGCGATGAGCTGGGCGGAGAGTTCACAACGCTCGACTGGCAGGAAGCGAACCGCCCGCTTTTCGCCGCGCTCGCGCTGGAAAGACGCATGGGCCTGTTTATCATCGCTCTCATCATTCTCATGGCGACGCTCAACATCACGACGATGCTCGTGCTCGTCGTCGTCGAGCGGCGCTCCGACATAGCCATCCTCGGCGCGATGGGAGCGCGCGCGCAAAGCATTATGTGCGTCTTTATGATCGAGGGAGCAGCGGTCGGCCTCTTAGGCGCGCTCGCGGGCGTCCTGCTCGGGCTCGTCGCGTGTTTCATCGGAGACCGTTACCGGCTCGTCAGTCTCCCCGCAGACGTTTACTCGCTCAGCTACGTTCCCTTTCACACGCGCGCGCGCGACGTTGCGCTCTCCGCCGTCATCGCTTTCATCCTGAGCCTGCTGGCAACCCTGTATCCCGCGCACCGCGCCGCGCGCGTCCCGTCAGCACAGGCATTGCGAGATGGTTAATCTCTTTCTCTGACGCAAACGGGAGCAAAGGTCAATCCAAAATCCAAAATCTAAAATCCAAAATGCTCTGGTGGTGCGTGGGCTGCGAAAAGCTTTTCGCAATCCGACGGGTGCGACCGTAGAGGTGCTGCGCGGCGTTTCGTTTGCGGTCGAGGCGGGCCAGATGACGGCGATCATGGGCGCTTCGGGGGCTGGCAAATCAACTCTGCTTCATCTTCTGGGTGGTCTCGAAACGGCGGACAAGGGCGAGATCAGGCTGGGCGAGTTTGACATCACGCGGGCACGCGGGCACGAGCTTGCGGGCCTGCGTAACGAGCAGGTCGGGTTCGTCTTTCAGTTTCATCATCTCCTGCCTGACCTGACGGCGGCTGAAAACGTCGCGATGCCGCTCCTGATCAACCGCGCGCCGATGCGCGAGGCTCTCAAGCGTGCCGTCTCTTTGCTTGAGCGCGTCGGGCTCAGTGATCGCGCGGACGCGCAGGTCGGTCTTCTCTCCGGCGGCGAGCAACAGAGAGTCGCCATCGCTCGCGCCGTCGTCTGTGGGCCGCGACTCATCCTCGCCGATGAGCCGACGGGGAATCTGGACGCACGCGCGAGCGATGAGACGGGAGCGCTGCTCGCCTCCTTCTGTCGCGCGGAAGGGACAATGGTCGTCATTGCCACGCACAACGAACGGCTGGCGCATCTCTGCGACCGCGTTCTGGTTCTGGCGGACGGGCGACTGGACGAGGTCGAGAAGCTTAAAATTTAGTCTATCTTTTCCCGACCGGCGCATGCTATAAAGTTATGTGGTCGCTGCACGCGAGAGCGACTCGGACACTCCGGTTCACAGCCCCTTTCAGTCTCACCTGAAGATGTTTCCCCAGCTTTCCTCTTAAAGGAGTTACAGCAAGTGAATAAGAAGGCTTTCTCTACAGTCGTGTTCTTCGTCTGCCTGTCCGTGCTGTCGTGTGCGGCGATGGCGCAGCAGCCGCGCGGGCGAGCCAGACGCTCGGGCGGTCTGGACAATCTGTCTCTGCCCTCGACGGGCGTTTCTCTGGCGTCCGCCTCGTGGCAGCAGATCGCGCCGCCGGGGGCGGGTTTCTCCGTGATGATGCCGGGCTCGCCCGAGGAGATGTCGAACGACGAGGTTAAGGCGCCGAACGCTCCCGGCATGCGCCAGTACCACGTCAAAGCAGACGACATGGAATACACTGTCGCCGCGCTTCTCAATCTCCCCACCGTCATCACGGACGAGCCGGGATTCGCCGCGCAGTACTTCAAAATGCTTCCGACCGGCATGATCAAATCCGCTGAGTATGCGAGGAAGAATTATACGCTCGCCTCTCAACGCCCCGTCTCGATCAACGGTTATCCCGGACGACACTATAAGTTTGACTCGACCGATTACACCTGCATGATGAGGGTGTATATCATCGAGCGGAACGTCTACATCATGGCCGTAGAGAGCCCCAAGTCGACGGGCTCCGATGCCAACGTAGAGAAGTTTCTCTCGTCCTTCGCTATCAAAGAAGGCTGAGCCTCAAGGGTTCACCAGTTCGCATCGCCCGGGGTCTTTTCAGACTTTCGGGCCAATGGCCCGGGGGGCTCAAAGGTATTGTTGGGCACATCCGGCGTCCCCCTCCCCGTCTATCTAAATCATCCCTCCGGCAACTCTTTCGCGCCGCCCTCTTCTTCCTTTGCTATCATTAGGTTATAATGCGGGCAGGGCGGTGCGGTCAGCCAACCTGATCTCACCGTAAGCAATCACACAGAAAGTTCTTCGGCGGTATAAGGCCCAATGTTTGAACGCTACACAGAGAAAGCGCGCAGGGTGATCTTCTTTGCGCGCTACGAAGCCAGCCAGTTCGGCGCACCGGCCATCGAGCCAGAGCATCTGCTGCTCGGGCTCATGCGCGAGGATAAGACTCTCACCGGGCGATTCTTTCCGCGCGCGCAGGTCTCTATCGAGGCCATTCGCAAAGAGATAGAAGGCCGCACGCTCCTCAGAGAAAAGATTTCGACGAGCGTGGAATTGCCGCTCGCCCCCGAGACCAAGCGCGTGCTGGCCTACGCTCACGAGGAGAGCGACCGCCTGCAGCACAGGCACATCGGGACAGAGCATCTGCTGCTCGGGCTCTTGAGAGAAGACCGTTCGATGGCGGCTGAGATTCTCTACGAGCGCGGCCTCAGGCTCAATGCCGTGCGCGATGAGATTGCGCGACAGACCGGCGCGGACTCGCGCTCGGCGCAAAAGAAGGACACGCCGCATCTGGTAGAGTTTTCCCGCGACCTCACGGAAGACGCGCAGAACGATAAGCTCGATCCGCTCGTCGGTCGCGAAGGAGAGATAGAGCGCGTCGTACAGATTCTCTGTCGCCGCACTAAAAACAATCCCGTCCTGATAGGCGAGCCCGGCGTCGGCAAGACCGCCATTGTAGAGGGCTTGGCGCAGCGCATCGTGCGCGGCGAAGTTCCTTCCTTTCTGGAAAACAAGCGCATCCTCTCGCTAGACCTTTCCCTGATCGTCGCGGGCACGAAGTACCGCGGGCAGTTTGAGGAGCGTCTCAAGCAGATCATGCGCGAGCTGATCGAGAATCCGCACTACATCGTCTTCATAGACGAGCTGCACACGCTGGTCGGAGCAGGCTCAGCCGAAGGCTCGCTCGATGCGGCCAATATCCTGAAGCCTGCGCTTTCGCGCGGCGAAGTCCAGTGCATAGGCGCGACCACGCCCGCAGAGTTTCGCAAGTCGATCGAGAAAGACCGATCCTTAGAGCGCCGTTTTCAGGCCGTCAAAGTTCCGCCTCCGAGCGAGGCCGAAGCCGTGCAGATATTGGACGGCGTGCGCGAGCGCTACGAGACTTTTCATCAGGTGCGCTATACGGAAGACGCGCTCGAAGCCGCCGTCTATCAATCGAATCGTTATATTCCTGACCGTTTCCTGCCAGATAAAGCCATTGACGTGATCGACGAAGCGGGCGCGCGCGTCAAGCTGCGCGTGCGTCGAGAGCAGGGCAATCTTGAGGATTGGAATCCGGTCGAGTGGCCGCGCACCTCCTACGCCGGAGCAGAGCCGCTCGGCGTCACCCGCCCGCACGCCCCGGACGCGGACGCGCTGGTTTCAGCGGAAGTGACGCGCGACGACATAGAGGAAGTGATCGCGCGCTGGACGGGCATCCCCGTCATGTCGCTCAAGGAAGAAGAGACGCAGAAACTGCTTCGCATCGAGATGGAATTGCACCGCAGAGTCGTCTCGCAGCGCCCGGCCATCTCTGCCCTGGCGCGTGCGATTCGTCGTTCGCGTGCCGGTCTGAAAAGCCCGCAGCGCCCCGTCGGCTCTTTCCTCTTCCTCGGGCCAACGGGTGTGGGCAAGACGGAAGTCGCGCGCTCGCTCGCGGAGTTTCTCTTCGGCTCTGAGCGCTCGATGATACGCTTCGACATGTCGGAGTTCATGGAGAAGCATTCGGTCTCGAAGCTGATCGGCTCGCCCCCCGGCTATGTCGGCCACGAAGAGGGCGGGCAGTTGACGGAGCGCATCAAGCGCTCTCCCTACTCCGTCCTGCTCTTTGACGAAATAGAGAAGGCGCACCCCGACATCTTCAACGTCCTCCTACAGGTCTTCGAGGACGGGATTCTGACCGACGCTCTCGGCAACACGGTCGATTTCAAGAACGCCATTATCATCATGACCTCCAACATCGGCGCGCGCTTTATCCAGAAGCGCGGGACGATGGGCTTTCAGGCGACGACCGACGCTTCGCGCGAAAAGCTGGAAGAGATGGTCATGTCCTCCGTGCGCCAGACCTTTAATCCCGAATTCATCAATCGTCTTGACGAGATAATAATTTTCGATCAATTGCTGGATGACGAGCTTCTGGAAGTCGTGCAGTTGCAGGTCGAGCAGATCAATAAGACGCTCTCGACGCGCAGCCTTGAGGTGAGACTGACGGAGGAAGCGAGGCGCTGGATTGTGGCTAAGACCTGCGCCGACCGCTCCTACGGAGCGAGGCCCTTGCGCCGTGCCCTGCAAAAGCACGTCGAAGACCCGCTCTCCGAGGCACTGATACAGGGCCACCTGGGCGAAGCCACCTTGATCGAGGTTTTTCTGGACGGAAATGAGCTGAATTACCGCCCGGCGGGCGTCGAAGAGCCGGGCGACGCGCTCCTTATTCACTGAATCAGCGGTTCAAAGTCTAAAGCCGGAATGTCCAAAGTCGAAGCCAGTGTTCTCTGACTTTGGACATTTGACTTTGGACTTTAGACTTGTTTTGCCTGTATAATGCGCAACTTTGCTGGACACCAGGCTGGCAACGGGCGACGTGTCGCCCGGAATCCAATAGCTTCAAGGTAGAGTTCCGGCAGCCGGAGCCCCGGACGGCAAGCTTTTTTCTTTTATCATTTACTTTATCTTTCGATACGCTTCCCGAAAGTCTGTCAAAGTATCATCTTGAGGGATATAGCACTTATGCACCTTCTACGTGCCCCTTTGCTCGTTTTTTTGAGCGTCATTATCACGGTCACGGCCCTGCCCCTGACTCTGCCGAGCGCTCACGCCCAGCAACCTCAGCAACGCCTCGTCGAAGGCGTTGATATAGAAGGCAATCGCCGCCTCCGAGACGAGGACATTCTCTATTACGTGCAGACGCGCCCCGGCGACACCTTCAACCCGCAGCAGGTCGAGCGCGATTTTCAGGCCATCCTCGCCCTCGGCTTTTTCGATAAGACCGATTCACGCGTCTCAACGGTGGAAGGGCCGCGCGGCGGCGTCGAAGTCATCTTCACGGTCAAAGAGCTTCCGATCATTCGCGACATACAGTTCGAGGGCCTCAAGAGCGTGCCCGAATCCGACGTGCTCAAGGCTTTCCGCGAGCAGAGAGTCGGCGTCAGCAAGGAAGCCATCTACGACCCCGTTAAGGTACGCAACGCCACTCGCGTTCTCAAGGAGCTGCTGGCCGAGAAGGGCCACCCGAACGCGACCATCGAGCCGCGCCTTGACGAAGTCTCCGCCACCTCCACGGCTATCGCCTTCGTCATCAACGAGGGCGACCGCGTGCGCGTCGTCGATATACAGTTCGAGGGCAATCAGGTTTTCAGCGACGGCAAGCTGCGCTCGCAGATGAAGTATGTGAGGGAGGCCGGGTTGATCTCGCGCTTCAAGGGCACGGACATCCTCGACCGCCGCAAGCTGGACGAAGACCTGCGGCGCGTCGCCTTCTACATGCGGTCGAAGGGCTACCTGCAAGCGCGCACGGGCGAGCCCGTGATCGAGGGCCTCGGGCGTCGCACCACCGGTTTCTTCATCCCGCTGCCCTTCCTCTCGTCTACGGACGAAGCGCTGCGCGTGACCATTCCCGTCGTCGAAGGCAAGGTCTATCGCATCGGCGAGTTGAAGGTCGAGGGCAACTCCATCTTCTCCGAACAGGTCATCCGCAACGTCATCGGTCTCAAGCAGGGCGACATAGCCAACGGCGAGCGCATAGGCAAGTCGCTTTACGAAGACCTCAAGAAGCTGTACGGCTCGCAGGGCTTCATTCAGTACACGGCTGAGCCCGAGCCGTCCTTCAAAGACAGCCCGACGAACCCGAACGAAGGCATAGTTGATTTCACGATCTCGATTGACGAGGGCAAGCAGTTTACGCTCCGTCGCCTTGAGTTTCTGGGCAACACCTTCACGCGCGATAACGTGCTGCGCCGCGAAGTCATCATCAACGAGGGCGATATCTACAGCCAGACGGCCTTTGATTATTCGGTGCTGCGTCTGAACCAGTTGGGCTACTTCGACCCGATTGATAAAGAGAAGGACGTGGACTTTCGCACGGATGAAGACCTTGGACAGGTGGATGTCAATCTGAAGGTCTCAGAGCGCGGTCGCCAGCAAATCTCCTTCAACGGAGGACTTTCCGGCATCGGCGGCTCCTTCTTCGGGCTGGATTATTCGACCAACAATCTCTTGGGTCGCGGTGAAACGCTCTCGATCAGTCTCGCGGCGGGCAACCGCCAGCGCTCTTTGCAGTTCTCGTTCACGGAGCCTTATTTCCGCGACCGCCCGATCACGGTCGGCTTCTCGCTCTTCGCCTTTACGCAAAAGTTCTTCGGCGAGGGCACGTTCCTTTCGCAGAACGCGGCGGCGCAGCAGGGCATTTTCGGCTCGGCCATCGATTTCCTGAGCGTCTCGGACGAGAACCTTTTCACCCGCAAATCCTACGGCGGCTCGATCTTCGCGAGCGCGCCGCTCTCGGAGTTCTACCGCAAGCGCCGTTTCACGCAATCGACGCGCGTCGGCCTCTCGTACCAGCTCTCTTTGACATCCGTGCAAGACCCGCCGGTCAACGCGCAGGGAAGCAACTCGACCAATTTCATCCCCGTCATCTACCAGCAGCCGGACATTCTGACAAGCCGCCTGACGCCGACCTTCGTTTACGACACGCGCGACTACTCGAAGAACTCGACAGACCCCGTCAACGGCTCGCAGCTATCGGGCTCGCTGGCGATCTCCGGGCCGCTTGGCGACGTACGCATGTACGCGCCGAGCGTTTCCTACATCAGGTTCTTCCCCGTTCGTAACAAGGGGCGCGATCAGAACCCGGACGTGTTCGGATTCCGTTTGCTGGCCGCACACGTCGGCAGCTTCTCTATCTCCAACTCTGTGAGAAACGCCAACTCGCTCGCCTTCATCGACGGCATCCCGATCTACGAGCGTTTCTTCCTTGGCGACGAGTTTACGATACGCGGCTACAACGTCCGCTCGATCAGCCCGGTTGTGCCGCTCGATCAGTTCATCACGACGCGCAATGTCGTGGTGGCCTCGAACGCGTCGGGCACGCCCGAGGCAATTCCGGGTCTGCCCCCAGACCTCGCCAAAATAGGTCTCTTTACGGGGCCGAGCGGGAACAACTCGCTGCTGCTCTCCAGACAGTTCACCTCCATCGGAGGCGACACTCAACTGCTGGCGAACTTCGAGTATCGCATTCCGATCTTCGGGCCTGTCAGCGCGGCGGCCTTCGCCGATATCGGCTCGTCTTTCAACCTGCGTTCGGGCAGCGACCAGTTCTTTTCGAGCAACTTTCTGACCGATCAGCCTTTCCTATTCCCGAATCAATTGAGCACTTTCGTTCTGGGGGCCAATCCGCAGCTACAGTTTTCGCCGAGCGGCGGCCTTATCATCCGCGACAACCATTTCGTGACCAAGGACGAGTTCAATCAGGCACTGCGCGTCGGCCCGACAGACCCGCTGACGGGTCTGCCCTTCGGCTTTCAGCAGGCATTCCTGCGCGGCGACGTGCAGACCAACACAGCCGTGCGGCTGAGCCAGAGCGTCTTCTCCAAGCTGACCGATTACCGCTCCAGCCTCGGCATGGAGATTCGTTTCCAGGTGCCGGTCATCAACGTGCCGTTTCGTCTTATCTACGCTTACAATCCGAATGCGCGACGGGGTTTTCTCCCCGAGGTTCCGGGCGTCTTCTTTGACGAAAAGAAGAGCGTCTTTAGATTCAGTGTGGGTCGTACTTTTTAGCCGTCTGGCAGCAACCATTCGGGCGGTGCGCGGCGTCTAAGACTGTTACTCGCGCCCGAGAGTCGTCACACGTCACCGCCTTTCAACTATTTAAGGAGCATTACAAGAAAGTTATGAGAACATACCGTTTGATCGCCGCCGCAGCGTTTCTGGTGGCCGTCACAGCCCTTTCCGCATCGGCACAGCAGCAGAGACCAGCCGCAGCCGCAACACCTGCCGCCGCATCAAGCGCCGCTATTCCCGACAGCAAAATCGCCCTCATCAACACCGACGCTTTCGGTGATGAGAAGCAGGGTATCACTCGCCTTGTCAACGCCGTCAAGAAAGTGGACGGCGAGTTTACGCCGCGTCGCACGGAGTTGCAGGGTCTCAAATCCCAGATCGACAAGCTGACGGCTGACATACAGGCCACGGCCAACGTCGCCACCCCGGCCACGATTCAGCAAAAGACAGAGCAGCTTGAGGGCATGAAGAGGGATTACCAGCGCAAGGGCGAGGACGCGCAGGCCGCCTACAACAAGCGCTTGCAGGAATCCGTCGGCCCGCTCTACGAGGACATCGGCAAGGCTCTCGACGCCTTCGCACGCGGGCGCGGCATAACGCTCCTGCTCGATGCCGCCAAGATTGGCCCGGCCATCCTCGCCGCAACGGACGCGATGGACGTGACGCGCGCCTTCATCGCCGAGTACAACAGCAAGAACCCGGCGACCGCCTCGGCGGCTGGCCCTGGCCGTTAAGCGAGCAGCAGCAGCAGCCATTTTTCAGGTGCCGAAAGCGCGGCCTCTCCAGAGAGTGTCGCGCTTCGGCATTCTGTATTTAGTCGCAGCTGCGGCATGATTCACTCCTTTTACTGAGACCCTCGGAAGCCGAAACCGCCATGGAGACGATCCTCGACGCGAGCGCTATTCAGGAGCTACTGCCGCATCGTTATCCCTTCCTGCTCGTTGATCGCATCATCGAGCTTGTGCCGCGCGAGCGTATCGTCGGCATCAAGCAAGTGACCATCAACGAGCCATTTTTTCAGGGCCATTTTCCCGGCGCGCCCGTCATGCCCGGCGTGCTGGTGATCGAAGCACTGGCACAGGTCGGAGCCGTGCTGGCCCTGCGCGAGATAGAGGACAGGGATCAAAAGCTAGTGCTCTTCACGGGCATCAAGGAAGGGCGCTTTCGCCGCCCCGTAGTCCCCGGCGACACTCTCTATCTGGAAGTGACGGCGCTCAGGATCGGCTCTAAGGTTCAACGCATGCACGGCGAGGCCAAAGTCGAAGGCCAGTTGGCCGCCGATGCCGAGATCATGAGCATCATCGCGGAGCGCGCCCAGACCAAATGAAAGGACGAAGGCAAAAGGAAAAAGGTAGAAGGCAAAAGTCAGGCGGAAACCACTTTTAATCAAAAGGCTTTCGTCCGCACTTTTACCCTTTACCTTTTTCCTTTTGCCTTTTCTGCTTGATGTTAATTCATCCGACAGCGGTGGTGAGCGCGGGCGCGCAAGTAGGCGAGGATTGCCATATCGGCCCGTACTCGATCATAGGCAGTGAGGTCGTCCTCGGTCGGGGCGTGCGCCTTGAATCTCACTGCGTCGTTGACGGGCGCACGCACATCGGCGACGACACACACGTCTTCCCCTTCGTCTCCATCGGGCTCGCTTCACAGGATTTGAAATACAGGGGAGAGCCCGCCGAGACGCACATCGGCCAACGCAATCGCATACGCGAATTCGTCACCATTCACCGCGGCACGGAAGGCGGAGGGATGCTCACCCGCACGGGCGACGATTGCCTGATTATGGCTCAGGCACACGTCGCGCATGATTGTATCCTTGGCGAGCGCGTGATTATGGCTAACGGCGCGACCCTGGCCGGGCACGTCGAGGTCTCGGACGGCGCGAACATCGGCGCGTATTCCGGCGTCCACCAGTTCTGCCGCGTCGGGCGCGAAGCCTATGTCGGCGGCTACTCCGTCGTCGTCAAAGACGCCCTGCCCTTTGCGCTCTCTGTAGGCAATCACGCGCGCTGTTATGGCCTGAACATCACGGGCATGAAGCGGCGCGGCTACACGCGCGCGAAGATCAAGGCGCTGCATCACGCTTTTCACCTTCTTCTCTCCTCGCGTCTCAACACGTCGCAGGCCCTACAGGCCATACGCGAAGAGATCAATGGCTCAGCCGAAGTAGACGAGCTCGTGCGCTTCATCGAAACCTCCAAACGCGGAGTCATAAAGTAAGGATGAAGGATGAAGGCGGAAGGATGAAAGGGTTGAGTCAATGCCTGATGGAAAAGATTTAATCAAAGCTTTTACTTCATCCTTCATCCTTCCGCCTTCATCCTTTCTCTTATGCGTTACGGTCTGATTGCAGGCAACGGCAGGTTTCCTTTCCTCGTGCTCGATGGGGCGCGGCGGGCGGGCGTGGATTTGTCCGTGGCGGCGATACGCGAAGAGACCGACCCGGAGATAGAGCGCGCGGCTGAGCGCGTCATCTGGGTCGGCATAGGCCAGTTGGGGAAGATGATTCGCTTCTTCAAGCGCGAAGGCGTGGAGCGCGCGATCATGGCCGGGCAGGTCAAGCACGTTCAGATTTTCAGCGGCGCGTTGCCGGACGTGAGAATGCTGCGTATGCTTTTGCGCCTGCCGCGTCGTAACACTGATGCCCTGATCGGCGCGGTCGCAGACGAGCTTGCCAGCGAGGGCATAGAGCTGATTGATTCCACCTTTTTTCTACAGGATCATCTGGCCGAGGTCGGTACGCTGACGCGACGCGCACCAGATCGCCGCGAAGAGGGCGACATAGAGTACGGGCTTGAGGTCGCGCGCGAGATAGCGCGCCTTGATCTGGGCCAGACCATAGTGGTTCGCGCACGCGCCTGCGTCGCCATCGAAGCCATGGAGGGAACGGACGCCACTATCCTGCGCGCGGGCCTTCTGGCGCGCGGGCGCTTAACGGTCGTTAAGGTCGCAAAGCCCTCTCAGGATATGCGCTTTGATGTTCCCGTCGTCGGTGTGCCGACCATCGAAAGTATGGTCGAGGCGGGCGCGACCTGCCTGTGCATTACGGCTGGCAAAACGTTGATGTTTGACCGCGAGCAGATATTGAAGCTCGCCGACGAGAAACGCATCGCCGTGGTTGCCGTTCCGCCTGTTTGACATAAGAGCAGGTCAGTACCGCCTGCGGTAGCGGGCGGGTGACGATGCGGCTAAGACCCGCCCGCTACCGCAGGCGGTACTGACCTGTATATTAATGCGACAAAGCAAAGGGGCGTTACAGTTTAAACTGTAACGCCCCTTTGCTTTCTCAATCCTGTCTTCAGGCTACTGTGTGCTGCCTGCCAGCTGGGTTTGCGTGTTCTTCGGGTCGTAGGGCGTGGCGAGGAATTTCTTGGCGACGACCTGCGCGTTGTCGTAGTTGATGCCGGTCTGCACGGCCTTGTTGTATTCGTTGACGGCGCGTGCGCGATCACCGCGCGCATCCAGAGCGTTGCCGCGCTTGATGTGAGCCCAGACCTCAATCCAGGATGGCTTGAGGCTGCCGTCCAGAGCGGCCTGAAAATTATCCAGCGCCTGCTGATAGTTTCGCTGTTCGAGAAACAGCAGGCCGAGGTTGTAATAGATCCATGAGTTCGAGCGGTCAAGTTTCAGCGCCGCTTCGAGCTGCTGCTGCGCTTCGGCATACTGGCCTTCGCGAAACTGCTCTATGCCGCGACGCGCGACCACGGAGACGCGCAGGTCGTCCGACATCCGCAGGATTTTATTGTTCGGGTCAACGACCACTTCAATCGGCTGGCCGTTGGACTCGAAATCAAAGTCCTCGCTCTTGCCCTCGAAGCGAACCGTCTGCGTCGGGTTGTCGCCGCCTTCGCTTCTGAGCATCAGCTCGACCGGCATTCGCAGGTTGTCGAAGTTCTGCGCGACCGTTCCGCGCGTGCGAAACTTTCCCGAGCGCGTGCGTATGATCTGGTACTCGGACTTGAACTCGGGCACGCCCGTTCCTTCGACCCACTGCGCGAAGAAATAGCGCATGTCCGTGCCCGCGACTTGCTTGGTGAGCCGCTCGAAATCATCAATCGAGGCGTTCTGGCCGCGATACTTGTTCAGGAAGGTGTGCAGCAGCTCCGAGAACTTCTCACGCCCGATGGTCTCCTTCAGCATGTGAAAGACCATCGCGCCCTTGTACATGACGATGGATTGATAGGCAGCCGATTGATCGTCGAGCGCCGAAGGAGCGCGCGCAATCGAAGCTGTCTGCTCGAAGGTCAGTGCGCGTTCCTGTTGATCGCGCTCGGCTGCATCGAGCGCGCCGCCCGTCAGCGTCGCCGAGCGCAGCGCAAAGGCGCTGTACTCCGCCAGCCCCTGCGAGAGCCAGGCGTCGTCGAAGGATTTCAAGCCGACCGTTTGTCCCCACCACTGGTAGGCGACTTCGCGCTGCAAACGCTCTTCGGGAACGGGGCGCGAGGCGTCGAAAAGCTTCGTCGCGAGAAAGATCATCCCCGGCGCGGAATAAGCCTCTAAGGCTTCGTCGTCCGTCTGCGCGACGACCAGCTGCGTGCCGAAGCCCGGAGCGCCGAACTGCTGCGTGTAGAACTCAAGCGCTTTGCCCATCGTTTCGGCGTAACGGTCGACGCGGCCTTCATTGCCCGGCTGCGCGAAAAACCGCAGCTCGTAGTTACCGAACCTCATCGCCTTGACGATGTACTGACCGGCGGCGATGTTGCCGATGAGCGCAGGCTTTGTGTTGACGAAGCGATAACTGGTCGTGCCCGCGGCCTTGCCCGGCAGCGGCGTGACGGGCTCATCCGATGAGCCTGCGACCTGCGTGCCGGTGGGCACGATGACCGTGATGTCTGCGGTGGCGCGGTCAGCCGCATAATCATGAAAGGGAAACCAGCGCGCGGCGTACATCAGGTAAGAGCCTTCTTCGCCGACGTAGGCGAGGCGTTTGGTCGCCAGCGGCCCGCCTTCGGGCGAGACGAGCGCGCCGCTCCAGCGAAAGCGTAAGGTGACGGGCTGCCCGGCGGGAACAACTTCGCCCAGATCGATACGCACGCTCGGGCCAAGAGCGCCGACGCCGACCGCGTCCTGCACAAAATTGGTCAGCGGTTTCTTATTGCGCTCGATGGCCTCCACCTTGAGCGAGCCGTTCAGCTCAAAGACGACGGAGCGCGTCGCTTCCGTTGGCGTAAAGGTCACGTCCGCCCCTGCGCGCAGGAGATGCTCGGACGGGAGCAACTGCGCCTCTATTCGATAACTCGTCACATCGTAGCGCGAGCCCGCCGCCTGTGCCGTCTGCTGCTGCGCGCTGGCCGAGGAGACGAGGAGAGAGAGAAGCGTCGCGATGACGAGGGCGGGCCGCGTGAAGAAGCTAAGTGTAATCATAAAATCTGTCCGTCGAAAGTTGATGTCGAGTTGCAGTTACTCAGGAGCGCTCGCGCTGCTGTCCGTCCATGGCGCGCCGCCGCCAGCTTTAAGACCCCGTGTGGGGGCACGAGGGCTTTTCCAGCTCTAGTCTTGCAGCCGTTTAGACGTAGCAATACCGAGCTAGAAGTGCATACGGGCAGCGTCGTTTACGGTCAGGCTTTGGATGTTTGACACGGCCCGGCGGTTGGCTGCCTGCCGGGGTCGACGCAGCTTCATGGGCCTTTTATTTCACCTTCACGGTGAGGTTCTTCAGGCCGCAGGGCGATTTGAAGCTGATGTAAAAGGTTCCGGTCGCTTTGCTGATGGAGGTGATCGTGTACTTGAAAGAGCCGCCCGTCGCCGGCTCGGGAAAGACGGCTATGTTCGACCAATCGGAGGAGACGGGTTGAATGTCGGCGGCACTCGTCAGACCGTCGAGCGTCACGGTCACGATGGCCGAGCCGTTGGGGCGCAGCGTCAGCGATCCCTCGCTAAGCTGTAGGGTGCAATCGCCGCCGTCCTTCGCTGGTCTGGCCTGTCGCCGCGCAGACCGCCCCGGCGTCGTCTGCTCCGGGGTCGGAGTCGGTTCGGGTGTCGGTTCTGGTGTCGGCTGTGTCACAGGGGCAGTGGGTGCAGGAGTGACGGCAGCGGTTTGTTCAGGGCTCGGCTCAGGCGTAGGCTCGCTCGCCGGCTCAGTCGTCGAAGCGGTCGGTGTCGGCGTTGGTGTCGGTGTGGGTGTCGGCTCAGGCGTTGCGACAGGCGTGGGCTCTGGTGTGGGCTCGGGTGTCGGTGCGGGCGTCGGTGTCGGCGTAGCCTCTGGTGTGGGTGTGGGCGAGGGCGCTACGGTTTCTACGTTTGCGACCGTCGCTGTAGACCTCTCAACAGATCTCTCCGTTGTGGCGGGCGGAGTGGTCTCGCTCGTGCTTGTTTCCGTCGTGTTGCCGGCGGGAGAGGCGACGGCGACGGGCGGAGGCTCGACCGTCAGGTTGTTGCTGGCAACGGTCGGGGTGGCCGCGCCGATCCTCTCGTCAAGCCCCTGCAGCGAGCCGTTGATCTTGCGGTATAGCACCTCTATGACGACGCGCCGCGCCGGGTCAGGCGGTCCGCTCTTGTAGCTCTTGATGTAAGCCGTGAGCGCGTCAGGACGGTTGCCGCTGGCTTCGAGCGCAGCGCCCAGATGCCACTGCACAGTGCGCCACCAGGGAGTATTTTCGGGCATCACGCTGGCGGCGCGGCGCAGGTGTACGACGGCCTCCGTCGGCTTTCCCTGATTGAAGAGCGCCCAGCCCGTGAGGTCTTCGATGCGCCCGCGCAGGATGTTTGAGAGGACGTTGCGCGGTGTTGCGGTTGTCGCTAATGCGACGCCGGAAGCGAGGGCACGCGCATAGACGGGCCGCAGCTCGTCGGCCTGAATGGCGACGGCTGCCGAGGGCAGATCGAGCGCGGGCTCAACTCCGGTTCTGGCCGCCTCCGTCAGTTCAATCACGGTCGGCAAGCCCCGCCCGCTACGCAGCAGGCGGCTCGCCGCGTAAAGCTGGCGATAGGCGTGCATGGGGTCTTCGCCCGCCGCAAACTCTTTCGCCGCGGCCACCAGCTCGGCATCCCCGGCGGGCTGAGCGCCACGTCCGGCATCGAGCGCGGTCGTGAAAGCGAGCAGCCCCTTGAGCATGCGCGCGTTGGCCTCGTCGTCTGCCGGTGCGTGCTGAAAGATGCTGGCGCGTCGCTCGGGCGCAAGCAATTCGATAAAGCTCGCGGCCTCGGACGAGACGCGCCCGGCGAGCCTTGTCTCGATTCGACCGTCGCGAATCGTGAAGGAGCGCGCTAATTGCTCGCCCGCTTCGTCGTAGAGACCGGCTGCCGCCAGCGCGTTGGCGAACTCATAATCGAGCGTGGGGAAGCGACCGTACTGCTGTGCGAAGCGCAGGGCGCGCTCGGCCTCAAGCGGCTGGCGATTAACGATCAGAGCGCGCGCCAGAGCGACCTGTGCCCAAGTGTAGCGCGACTCGATTTCCAGCGCGCGGCGCGCCAGTTCCAGAGCGCGCGAGCTCTCTTTGTGAGCGGCGTACCAGTAGGACGCTCCGACCAGAAGGGGTAGATTGCGCGGCTCGCTCGCGAGCGCCGCCTCCAACTCGCGCTCGGCCTCTTCACGCCGTCCCAGATCGAAGAGCGAGAGGACAACGCCGGCGCGCGTGGCCTTATCGGTCGGGCTCTCGGTCAAGTCTTCGCGGTAGAGCGCCAGCGCCTCTTCGGCCTTGCCCTGCGCGCGATAGAGGTCTGCCAGACTTCGGCGCGCGCCCGCGGCTTTCGGATTAAGCTCAAGCGTGCGGCGATATTCCGTGATCGCATCATCCAGACGAAGCGCTATGTGACGCGCGGCCCCGAGCGCCCTGTGCGCTTCGGCCAAATCGGGCGCGAGCTTGATGGCGGCCTCGGCGACGCGCGCCGCTTCGTCCGGCTCTTCGATTCTCAGGTAGAAGGCCGCGACGGCGAGCAGCCGCTTGGCATCGCTCGCAACTTTGGCTTCGACCAGACGCGCGGCTTCGAGCGAGGCTGCGCGCTCGCCGCGCACGAATAGGTTGACGGGTATCTGCGCGACCACTTCCGCAAAGAGCTTCTCTGACATGTTCGCGGGGCTCTCCGTGATCGCCCTCCGAAATTGCTCTATGCCGCCAGCCGCGTCTCCGGCTTGCAGCCGCTCGTCGCCGAGGCTGGCGCGCGCGCTGATGATCAGCTCGGTCGCGCGTGCCTTTAAGGGCGAGCGCGGATGAGCTTCGATGAAGGCACGAAGCTTCTCTATGCGCGGGGCGGGCGCAAGCATCAAGGCCGCATCAAGCTCCGCCCTCTCCGATTCACTTCCAGCAGCTGCGCCCGGTGTCCTCTCGTTGGAACGACGCTGGGCGAGAGTCGCGGTCTGCGGAGCGCAGCAAAGGAAGGTCAGGAAAAGGCAGAGCGTGATGATGCTTTTTTTCATCTTGAGTGTATTGATTCTCCGTCTATATAGACCGATGGAGTGGTTGAAATTATTAACGCAGAAGCTCAGGGTTTCTGCGACTTAGTCGGGAAGAGTCCAATTTTTGCAGTAGTAACTTACAAGACCTTGAAGCAACACGCAACGTCTCATCCGGCGTCCCGGATGGCCGCAGGTTCTCCTTTGAATGTGAGGAAACCCGGCGAAACACGATCACATGCATTGGCCCAAAAGCCGCTCTCGCGTTCTTGAGCGCGCTCTTTTTCCCTCAATGCTGCGGCCTCGTCGTCAACAGACCTTCCGTGAGGATGCGGCCCGTCGCGCTGCTCGGAGCCTGTACGCCGAGAAGGAAGGCGAGGGTCGGCGCGATGTCTGCGGGCGAGGCCGGAGGCGCGTAGCGACCGGGAGAGAGAGAGCGCCCCATGATGATCAGGGGGACGTGCGTGTCGTAGGAGTAGGGCGACTCGTGCGTGGCGCTGATGCGCGGCTCGGTCGGGTCATCCGGCAGCCCGAACATCACACTGAAGGGCGAGTTGACGATCACAACGTCGCCGCTGCGCTCTCGGTGGTAGCCGTGAAGGACGCGGCGCGCGACCGGGTCCGCTGAAGAGATTGCGCCGGCTTCAAGCTGCCGACGTGTGAAGTAACGGGCCGTGCCCGGCACACGCATGGCCGCTTCACCGATGGCGCGCTCGAATTCCTCCACGTCCACATGATCACGCCGAAGCGCCGTCAGGTCTAGATAGATATTGTTATTGATGAAGCCTTCCCGGGTTTTGCTTCCGTCCTGAAACTTTTGAATGTAGTCGCCGGTTCTGTCAGGCTCGCCCGCGCGTGCGTAGCGCGTCCTGATGGTCAGCATGATTGCCTTGAAGAGCTCCGCCTCCTGAATTCGCCGGCCCGGCAGATTGAGCGCCTGCGCCTGCTCGGGGATAGGCGCGACACCATGATCGGCTGTGAAGACGACCAGCGTATTCCGAAGACCGACGCGCGCGTCGACGTAATCGAGCAACTCCGCGATCTGTCGATCAACCCTCAGCGTGATGTCCATCGCTTCATGGCTGTAAGGCCCGAAGCGATGGCCCACGTAATCGTTGCCGGAAAAGCTCACGGAAAGCAGGTCTGTGTCTGCGTCGGCCCCGAGCCCTTCATTCTCGATGGCCTGCTTGCCGAACGCGACGAGCAGCTCGTTGGAGTATGGCGAGTAATCAAGCTCTCTATAGAAAGGCTTGGAGGGCGCGGCGGCTCCGCCCGTAATGATATGCGGGAAAGTTTTGGTATCGCTGGCGGGCGAGGCGATGTTCTCCCACGGTTGTGCGTCCGCGCCGGCACGTTTCGTGTACTCTGCTTCGGGCAGCAGCCTCTCCCAGCGACGACCGAAGAAGGTGTCGGCCAGTCCCGAGCGGTTGAATCGCTCGACCCACGCGGGCAGACGCTCGAAGTAGTAATTGCTGGAGACCATCCATCCATTGCTGGTGTTGAACCAGTAGGCGGCGTTGGCGTGGCGACCGGCGGGCAGGATGGCCGAGCGGCTTTTGCTCGAAATGCCTATCACCTTCGAGCGATCATTGGTTGCCAGTCGAAGCTCGTCGCCGAGCGTCGTCGAGAGCAGGCGGCGCGGGCTCTGCCCCTTCTCGCCTTCACGGCCTCCGAGCAGTAGCGTTGTATCATCCGTGACGCTTGTGACTTTCTTTCCCGTCGCGCGATCAAACCAGTCGTTCGCCACTATGCCGTGCTCTGCGGGCCATGTGCCCGTCATCATGGTGGCGTGGCCGGGCGCAGTCTTGGTCGGCGCGTGATCGTAGTCGGCATTGGCCCAGGACGCGCCCTCGCGCAGGAGACGCCCGAGGCCGCCGGCTGTAAAGAGGTCGCCGAAGCGTTCCAGATAGTCGTAGCGAAACTGGTCAACGACGATGAGCAGCACAAGGCGCGGGCGCGTTTGGCTGATCGTCTGCGGTAGGGAGGGAGGCGCAGGAGGAGGAGGAAGACGGCTGGCCGGACGACGCCTCTGCGCGCTCGACGGCGCGAGCGAGAAGAACAGGAGCAATAGTGCTGTGGCGAACGTGCGCCGCGAGTGACTCATATGACGCGCTTAGAAGTTACCGCCGATGCTTTTCAGGAGGCTACGCCTGCGAGCAGCCTTCTCATCGCTGGTGAGCTTGAAGTTGTATTCATAGACGGAGTTTTCCCAGTCTCCGTACATCGAATTGGGCAGCATGATAAAGCGCGTGCCGAAGAGGGCTTTCGATTGGTTTGCCGCCGCGATTCTGCTGGCGACCGTCTTGCTCTGCTCGAACACTTCCGCAAAATCGTTGAGGTTGTCTCCGATCAGAAGCACGATTCTATACTTTTCCGCGATCCGCAGGCGGCGCGGCTCTTTGCTCGAATCATCCGTTCTGACGAGCAGCGTCTCGTCGCTCACGTCCGGGAATCCGAGCTTCAATAGGTTGGCGCGCGTTCCCTCCTTCTCCTCCTGCTTGCGATTGGTGACGTAGAAGACCCGCACGCCTCTCTGTCGAGCATACTTGAGAAAGTCCACCGCGCCCGGCACGGCCTCCGCTTCCGAGCGGTTAATCCATGCAGTCCATTTCTCCGGATAGCTCTTACGCTCTTTGATAATCCACGCCTGATACGGGCTATTGTCGAGCACCGTCTCATCGACATCCACGACCACAGCCGGGCGCTTCCGTCCCCTTCTTCGATTCGCCCTCAAATCCTGATCGAGAAGAATCCGCGCGAAGTTGTAGGCTTGAAAGGCAAGGGCACGCGCTTCGCCCGAAGACTGTGTCCAGAGGACTGAGCCCACGAGGTACTCGTTATCAGTGCCCGTGGAGGGTGCGCGCGCCGCTTCCTGACCCAGATGTGTGACTGACGTGAGCGGGTAAAGTGTGATGATGAGCGCGATGCTGAGACAGGCTTTTTTCAATCCAGCTCCTCTATTAGTAGGATTCATTGGGCCACCTTTTCTTCGGTATGGATGGGAACAATTTTGCCGGACATGATAACATTATTGGAAAGATTAAGGGTAAAAGGCTGGGTGCGATGGCAGCCGCGCTTTTTCCGTCTATCAAAGGCTGCACACTTTTAATTTAAGAGCTTTCACTTGAGGGAGGCGCTGGCCGGGGCGTGAGCGAGCTTGACGAACAATGGGCCATGGCGATGGCGGAAGCCGAAAGACGCGCGCGCGCTTCGGGGCGCAGTGATCTGGCGGACTATTTAACGCTGCGTGCGTCTAACGATCTTGCGCGCTCGACCGGCATTGAGTGGTTATTCAACACGTTTCAGACGCTCGCGGGCGAGGCCAACCGCGCGGGCTCAAGCATTCAGATCACACAACGCGACGCGCATCGCTTTCATGTCGGCAACGCGACGATGGTGGGAAGGCTGCTGACCTTCAGCATGGGCGTGCGTAAACTGATGGTGGAGGCCGGCTGGCCGCGTGTGCCGCGCGACGGGTTTGTACGCGGAGGCGGGTTGGCGAGCGCGCACCTGCGCCACTTCGGCCAACGCTCGGCGGACGAGGAACTGCTGCTCACGCGCACGCCTGCGGGCACGCCCACATGGCTCGTCCTCGAAAAATCGGGCGAGCGCGTCCCGCTCTCCGAAGCGCGCGTCCGCCGTCATCTCAATAGATTTCTCGGCGACAGGTAAAGGCTCGCCCATCCTCATCTCTCCAACCATATGCGATAAGGGCTGCACGTTTTGGAACAGCTAAGGGGCGTGCGCGAGCCTCAATAAATCAAACGCGGACGAACAGAGAATCGCGCGTTTCTCACAGATTTCCAAGGGGCTCTCATAGCTTTTTTCTGCTCGCGCGGCTGCGGCATGCGTCTTGCCATTGGCGTTTTCAGAAGAGAGGGCCGACCGGGCCACGGCATAGACCTCGCGACGGAACAGGGACGCTCGGTTGCCTCCGCAGAAATTTAGTGAGGAGTTCAAAACGATGACCAACCGACGCAAGAACATTATCCCAACCATTATTGCAACAGCTCTCCTTGCCTTGTGTCTCCCTATCATGGCTTCGGCCCAGGGCGGTTATGACCCCTGGAATCGTGACCGCGATTATCGCCGCGACCGTCGCGACGACCGCTACGGCTACAACTACCGCATGCTGCGCGACAGTATCCGCCGCGTCAAAGACCGCAGCGACGATTTCAGAGACCACCTCGACAGCGCCCTCGATCGCAGCCGCGTTGACGACACACGCCGCGAAGACCGCATCAACGATATCGCCAGAGACTTTGAGCGCGCGGCACAGAGGTTGGACGACCGCTTTGATAATGGTCGTGATCTCAATCGCAGCACTAACGAAGCACGCCGCCTGCTGGAGATAGGCGCACGCATTAACCAGTTCATGTCGCGCAGCCGTCTGGACGGGCGCGTTCAATCGGACTGGGCGCAGATTCGCGCAGACCTGCGCATCATCGCCAACGCCTACGGCAGCTACGGCTACGGCAACGACCCATACAATCGCCGTAATAATCGGAGCACCATCGGCGATATTTTCAGAAACTTCCCGTTCTAAGAGCGAGACAGGCTCTGCGGGGGGCACACAGCCTGTTGACGGGAAAGCTCTACCGACTCCGCGCGCGGAGTCGGTAGAGCTTTCGCTTTTTGCGCCTCTTGGTGGGAAGATATGCCCATGGCAGGCACGCTCTATCTGGTGGCGACGCCCATCGGTAATCTGGAAGACATAACACATCGCGCGCTCAGAGTGCTGGTCTCTGTCGGCCTGATCGCCTGCGAGGACACGCGGCGCACGCGCGTGCTGCTCGACCACTACGGGATCAAGGCCAGACTCACCAGTTATCACGAGCATAACGAGCGAGAGCGCGCACGAGAGCTTGTCGAGCTGCTTGAGGCTGGCAGCGATGTGGCAATCGTCTCTGACGCGGGCACGCCGGGAATCAACGATCCGGGCTTTCGTCTCGTGCAGGAATCGGCTGCTCGGGGCTTGCGCGTTGTGCCCGTGCCGGGGCCGACGGCTTTCGTCGCGGCGCTGGTGGCGTCGGGGTTGCCGACAGACCAGTTCTACTTCGGCGGCTTTCTGCCCGCGCGTTCCTCTCAGCGCCGCGCGCGCCTCTCGGAGGTCTGCAATCTTTCCTCAACGCTCATCTTTTACGAAGCGCCGCATCGCATACACGAAGCGCTGATGGACGCGCGCGAAATCCTTGGCGAGCGCGAGGGCGCGGTCGCGCGCGAGCTGACGAAGCTTCACGAAGAGATTCTGCGCGGTCGTCTGAGCGAGTTGGCGCAGCATTTTGCCGAAGGCGATGCGGCGCGCGGCGAGATGGTGCTTTTGATAGATCGTAATCTTATAGGCGACGGTTTGCCGGAGAAGAATTCAGCCGAGGCGGTCGCGGCTCGTGTGGCGGCGCTCGAACAGGAGGGCCTCGGCGCGCGTGATGCGCTCAAGCGTGTGGCGCGCGAGCTCGGCCTCAGCCGCAGCGAGGCATACCGCCGTCTCACCGCACACAAGGCGCGTGAACGAGACTAAACTGCTGGCCCGGCTACTGACTCATATGCCATTAGATGAGCATCCAGCGAATCGCGCCGAGTGCCACATATGCCGGGCGGCGCTCAGCCCCGACTCTCTCTATTGCTCAGAGTGCGGCGCAGGCTACAGGGAGCGGAGCGTCGAAGAGTTGCGCGCCGTTCTATACCTGCTGTCGGAGTTGGAGCGCTGGCAGGCGGACGGCTCGATCAACCCCGCGGAGGCCGCAACGCTACGCGCAGCCTACGAGCGACGCCGCGACGACTTACGCGCGCTCATTACCGCGAGCGCCGAGAAGGGCATTTCCTCCGCGCATGCGAGGGATGCTGACGAAGCCACGGCAGCGACCGCATTGCAGGAGGATGCGACGCGTCGCTCACAGACGACCGCCAACGGGCAGAACGCCTCTACGTCTCCTTCGATTCGCTTTCCTCTTTCCCCCTCACCAAAGCCGCAGGCCGTAGAACATGCGCCGCGCCGCACGCTGGTCGAGACGCTGGCCGAGCCCTACACGCTGCGCCTGCTGCTCTACACGGGCGCGGCGATGTTCGTCGTCGGCATCATCATCTGGCTGCGCGACGTGCTCTATCTTAAGCTTCAGGAGCCGGTGGTTCAGGCCGGGCTGTTGATGGCGGGCACGATTGCTCTGACTGCTTCGGGCTGGTTCACCATCCTGCGTACGCGGCAGAGGCTGACGGGGCGGGCGTTGACGCTCGCAGGGTCTCTACTGGTTCCCGTCAACTTCTGGTTTCTGGTTCGCTCAGGGCTCGTCGCCGACGAGGGGCGCGCGTGGATGGTCTGCGCCTTCTGCACTCTGCTTTACGCATACACGGCTCAGCTTCTCGCCGAGAAGCTCTACGTCTACATGGCATGCGCGGCAAGCCTTGCGACCGCGTGGGCTCTGGTCAATCGCTTCGAGCCGCGAGCGCCCGGCCTCTACGCGCTCGCGACCATGTTCACATCGCTCGCCCTGCTTCATCTCTCGCGCATGTTTCCGCGAACCTCCGCCGCCCGCGAAGCCACTCAAGGCTCAATCGAAGATCAGGCGAGCGGAAAGAGCGGGCGCGCGACGGCTGCCGGGCGCTTGAGTTATGAGCTGTGGAGCGATCCGCTCACGCACGCGGCGTTTCTGGGGGCTGGCCTCGCGGCGCTCGGTTACATGATGCTACGCGTTGGCCCATCGCGCTCTCTCTACGACGGAATATTCCGGCTGCGCGCGCGCGGGTATGATTCGAGCATCAGCATCTTTCTCTTCATCGCCCTCGGCTACGTGTCATGGTTCGCGGGACGGTACGCGGACGCGCGCCGACGCGTCACGCTTTACACGACGAGCACGCTGGCGCTCGTCTGGGCCATATTCCTGACTCTGGACGGTCTTCGCCTGTCGGCCAGAGTCCAGATTCTATTGCTTGCGACCATTGCGATGGCCGCCGCTTTGGCGGCGCGGCGCGCTCGCCGTAGTCTTGAATGGGGCGCGGCGCTCTTTATGGCTGGCGTTTTCGCGACAGTGATGCTCACGCCCGTGGCCTTCGCTGTGTTGCTGGCGACAGAGCCCGTCACACTCACGCAGAGCGCAGGCTTCGCTCTACTGGCTGTCGCGTTTGCGCTCCTGAGCGCGCCACGAGCGGACACCACAGCCGCGCAGAAGACGTTCGCCTACGCCTCGGCCTTTCTGGCTTCGACCGCCTTCCTCGTCGCACTCCTGAGCGCGTCGCTCAACTCTCAAACACTCTTCACGCTCGCTTGCGCGGTGTGGCCCTTCGCGCTCTACGCCGTCGCGTATATGACAAAGCACCAGCGCTTTGAAAGTCAGTTAGCCGCGCCCTTCATTCGCACGGCTGACGTGGAGGTTACGCTGCTTCTGCTGTGGGCGAGCGTCGCATCGCTAGTCCTTTACCTATCGGAGGCGAACAGAATCGCGCCGCGCGCGGCTGTGTTCTGCGCGCTCAGCGGGCCGCTGCTCTATGGTCTGCTGCGCGTCCTGCGAGAGCGTTCCGCTTTCGGCGCGGCCCTCTCGGGCGTCGCGTCGATCGTGACCGTCGCCTCCTTCCTCGATGCTTTGCAGGACAGAGGCATCTGGCCGCGCGATTGGCCCATCGCGGCGGGCGTCACGTGCGCCGCCTTCGTCATACACAAGGCTACGGCAAGATTGCTGCAAGCGAACGGCGTGCGGGAACAGGCGGGCAGCGGGCGGCTGTACGCGACGATTCGCGTTGTCCTGAACGCAGCCGTTGCCCTCTGCGCGCTGCTGTGGCTGCTGACGGCGCTGTCCCTTATCGATCAGGGCGGATTCGGCGCAAGCATAGTGCTGGGGCTTGCGCTCCTGTACTGGGCAGAGCGTGCCGCACAGTGGCGCTCGCCCTTGCCCACGTACCTTGCGGCGGCGCACGCGGGCGCGTTCTTCATTGCGCTTCTCGTCGCGCTCAAGGCAGACAGGCAATTGTTCCCTACTCTGGCTGCGCTCGTGCTCGTTCCGCTTTTCTTCGGCGTGGGGTTTTACGCGCGCCTGCGTCGGGCCGCATGGCTGGCCGGGCCTGCGAGCCGCGCGGCGCTCGCCACAATGGCGCTCGCTTTCGTCGCGGCCATCTCACAGGCGACGCCGCATCTGCAAGCAGGGGAAGAAGAGTTGTTTGCGCCCTCCCTGACGATTGCTGTGCTGGCGCTCGTGTCATTCGTCGTCAGCGCGCTCTGCGGCGAGGGTCTGGCGCGCGTGCGCTTCTTTCGCGCCGGCCTGTATCTGGGCGTGATCGCTTACGCGCTCCTTTGCCTGCGCGCGGGCTTCGCGCCGCTCGTTGACGTGGAGGTTTACACCTCGCCCATCGCCGTCCTGCTGCTCGCGGTCGCATACATCTCTTACAGGCGCGCGTGGGGCGAGTATGCGCGCGACACGAGCCTGCTTTTCTGGACGGGCAGTATTCTTCTGGGCGGGCCGCTCCTGCTGCGCGCACTGCAATTTCGATTGTTGATGGATTTGGCAGCGCCATGGCGAGACCTCGCGACGCTGTGCGCGTCCGTCGCGCTGCTCCTGTTCGGCTTACTCGGAAGATTGCGCGCGCCCGTACTGGTCGGAGCCGTCACGCTCCTGATAGAGCTTCTGGCGCTCACATTAACGAGCGTTGACTGGCTGCAAGTCCCTTTAAAGATTTATCTGGTGACGGTGGGCGCGCTCCTTGCGCTCGTCGGCTGGATGTTCGAGTATCGCCGCGAGCAACTGATGCTCATACGCAACCGCTTCAACGAGCGCCGCGAAAGTGCGCGGGCGCGCTTCAGCGCATGGCGCTGAAGCGCGACTTTTTCCATCCGCTCTTAAAACCCTCCGCTATTTATCACCTCTTGCGAGAGCGGCCTATCAACTTTGGGGCGCGTCTTGGCGTTGGCGAGCTCGAGCAGCATGACGTAGATGGTGCGCGCGACCTTTTCCATCTTCTGGTAATCGATCTTGTCCGGCGAGTCGGTGGGCTTATGATAGTCCTCATGCTCGCCGTCGAAGTAGAAGATGATGGGAATCCCTTTGCGCGCGTAGTTGAAGTGGTCTGAGCGAAAGAAGAAGCGGTTCGGGTCTTTCGGGTTGTCGTAGAGATAGTTGAACGAGAGATTGAGATAAGACTTGTTGACGGCCTCGCTCAACTGGCCCAGCTCCGTGCTCATCATCTTCGAGCCGATGACGTAAATCTCATCCGGGCCGGTCAGCGAGCGATTCCCGACGCTGGTGTCGCCCGCTCGTTTGCTCCTGCCGATCATGTCTATGTTGAGCTCCGTGATGATCGAGGCGAGCGGCACGGTCGGGTTGTCGGTGAAATACTGCGAGCCCCACAGACCCCTCTCTTCGCCCGTGTGCCAGATGAAGAGAACGGAGCGCTTCGGTTTGATGGGCGAATGCGAGAGGGCTTCGGCCATCGCCAGCACGGCCACCGTGCCCGAGCCGTCGTCGTCCGCGCCGTTGAAGATTTTATCGCCGGTGATGCCGGCCCCCGTTCGCACGCCCACGTGATCGTAGTGCGCGCCGACGGCGACGTACTCATTCTTAAGCACAGGGTCGCGGCCTTCGAGGATGGCGACGACGTTCTGCGTCGTCGTCTCTTCGTAAGAGTTGGCGACCGTAAAGTTGACGCGCTTTTGTGCGCTTAGCTCAAAGGACTCGCCCGGCAGGCCTGCCTCGCGCTGGTTGAGGATTTGCGTGCCGTCAAGTTTTTCACCCTGAAAGAGCGCTTTAATCATCGCGGCTGAGGCGGTGATCATGGGCATCCCCGGCGCTTCCTTTTGCTCGAACGCCGCGACGCCGAATTGCCCCGTGCGCTCAAGCGTGACCTGTCGCCGCGCCGACAGGTTGCTCATCACTCTGGAGTCGGGAATGATGATCGCGCCCTTCGCGCCGTGCTTCCAGGCATACTCGCTCGGGGTGTCCCAATCGCCGCCCTGATTGCCGCTCAGGTCGCTGAGGCTTGTGCCCTTCGGCAATCCTCCGCCGTAGAAGACGACGATCTTGTCCTTGATATCGACTCCGCGATAAGCGTCTATGTTCTTATTCTTAATGACCCAGCCATGACCGACGTAGACGACCTGCCCGCTGGCCGTGCCCGGATTCAAAGAGGCGAAGAAGTCCTGGCCCAGAGTGTACCTGTGCCCGGCGATCTCGGCCTGCGTTTTCGCGGGGTCGAGGCGGCTGCGGCGCAAGCTTATCTTTTGAAAGTATGAGCCGTTGTCGCCGGCTGGCTTCAGACCCCAGCGCGAAAGATTCATGGCGAGAAACTTTGCAACCGTGTCGAGCCCGCGCGAGGGCGTGTCGCGCCCCTCCATCTCGTCCGAGGCGACGAAGTATAGATAGTCGCGCAACTGCGCCGCCGTAATCTTCTCCGCACTCTCGCGCGCCGAGGCCGGGACGATTGCGCTCGTCACACTCGTCGCGCTTTGCGCGCGAATTGACGCGAGCGGCGCGGTCAGCGCGACGACCAGCAATAAGAATAAGAGTTTCCGCCTGACTTCTATGAACATGCCTCTCATTAACACTCCACTTTGGATGATATGTGATTTGATGATGACTTATTTAGGGCGGTTCGCCAAGTCGCGGAGGCCGGTTTTTGAGTGAGGGGTCGGGGGCGACCGCGCTATGATAGGCGCGGGCGGTAAATTTTTTTGGCCTGATTTCGACAGAGCCTGAAGGGAGTGAGAAGATGAGAGCAGCAACGCCGGGCAAAGCAGCAGGCTCGGACGAGGGGTTGAGCCGCACGAAAGCGCTCGTCCGACAGTTCGAGCGCTGTCAGTTACCGCTCGCCAGCTTTAATCACCGCGAACACCTCACGGTCGCCCTCTTCTACCTGACGCGGATGCCCGTTCAGGAGGCCGTCCAACAATTCCGCGCCGCCATTCAGCGCTTCATCAAACACTACAATGAGACCGGCTACAATGAAACGATCACCATGTTCTGGCTCAACCTGATCGTCGGCTTTCTGATGAAAAGCGAGCCGGGCCGCCCCATCACAGACATGCTGGACGAGCTACTGGAGACCTACGGCGGCGCGCGTTTGATCTACACCTACTACACCAGAGACCTCTTGATGTCGGACGCGGCAAAGGCCGGCTGGATCGGGCCGGACTTAAAGCCCTTCGATCTCTAAGAAAGCATTAACAGGGATGGACAAGAGAAAGGATGAAGGATGAAGGCGGAAGGATGAAGTAAAAGCTTTCAAGAACGATCAGCATTCTTTTCATCCTTCATCCTTCATCCTTGCTTTTAGACGTGCTGAACTGCCTGCAGGAGCTTGTTGAGCGAGTCCTTGGCATCGCCGTAGAGCATGCCCGTCGCAGGCTTGAAGAAGAGCGGGTTCTCAAGACCGGAAAAGCCTTTACCCTTGCCGCGCTTGAGGACTATGACCGAGCGTGCGCGGTCAACCTCAAGGATGGGCATCCCGGCAATAGGGCTCTGCGGATTGTCTCGCGCGTCCGGGTTGACGACATCGTTTGCGCCGATGACGACGGCCACGTCCGTCGACGGAAACTCTGGATTGATCTGTTCCAACTCGTACAGTGCAGAATAGGGCACGTTGGCTTCGGCCAGCAGCACGTTCATGTGGCCCGGCATACGGCCCGCCACCGGATGAATCGCGTACTTGACCGACACGCCTTTCGACTCAAGCATGTTCGCCAGTTCTCTGACGGCGTGCTGCGCCTGCGCCGTCGCCATGCCGTAGCCCGGAACGAAGACGACCTGATTGGCGTAAGCCAGTTGCACCGCGACATCTTCGAGGCCGATCTCGCGCATTAAGCCCTGCTCGCCGCCCGCCCCCTCTGCTCCGCCGCTCTCGCTGCCGAACGCCCCGAACAGCACGTTCGTCATCGAACGATTCATCGCCCGACACATCAGCACAGACAGGATGAAGCCGGAAAAGCCGTCGAGCGTGCCCGCTATGATGAGCACATTATTCGAGAGGGCAAAGCCGGTCGCCGCCGCCGCGAGTCCCGCGTAGGAGTTCAGGAGCGACATCACCACAGGCATATCAGCCGCGCCAATCGGCATCACCAACAGGATGCCGAAGACGAAGGCCAGCCCCGTCATCGTATAAAAGGCTACGTCGGCTGTCGGCACGAAGATCAGGTAGATAAAGAGACCCACGGTCGCGAGCAGCCACAGCATGTTGAAGACGTTCTGTCCCCTGTAGGTGACGGGCGTGCCGCGCACGAGTCCCTGCAACTTGGCGAACGCGATCAGGCTTCCCGTCGTCGTCAGCGCGCCGAGCATGACTTCAAATCCTATCGCCGTCATCTTGAACTGGCCCAGGGAAGCGCCGTGACGGTAATACTCGGAGACGCCGACCAAGGCGGCTGCGAACGCGCCGAAGGCATGAGAGAGAGCGGTGCGCTGCGGCATCGCCGTCATCGGAACCCAGTAGGCCATCGCCGCGCCTATGCCGCCGCCGACCACGAGTCCGGCGATGATCCACTCGTAGCTGATGATGTCCCTGTGCAGCAGCGTGCCCACAATCGCCATCAGCATCCCCAGCTCCGCCATGTGCATGCCGCGCTTGGCCGACTCTGGATGACTCAGGCCCTTCAACCCGAGGATGAAGAGGATGGACGCCAGCAGGTAGGTGAACTCTATAAAATAAGTTCTCATTATTTACCCTTGTCACCATCCTTCGCCGCCAGCTCTTTGGCGGGCGCGACTTTTCTCTTGAACATCCTGAGCATGCGATCAGTGATCATAAAGCCGCCGACGACGTTGATGGTCGCGCACGTCACAGCGGCGAATCCCAGGATAGTGCTGATGCGGTTGTACTGTGCCCCCGCGGTCACAATCGAGCCCACCAGCGAGATGCCGGAGATGGCATTGGTCGCCGACATCAAAGGCGTGTGCAGGAGCGGCGGCACGCGCGAGATAACCTGATAGCCCAGAAACGCCGCCAGCGCGAAAACGTAGAAGGCCGGGATGAGCGCCTCGGCGCTAATGGATGATTCGGAAGCGATAAGGAGTGCCAGTGTCATATGATGATTCTCCGTTTACAGACCCCACACGTGTTTGACCGCATCTTCTACTTGCTTGCCACTGCTTCCAGCGCTGCCGCTACACGTTGATTGACATACGCGCCCTGATGCGTGACGCAGGTTGGGCCAACCACGTCGTCAGTCAGGTCAAGGTTCAGCGCCCCGTCTTTGATCAACAGATTCAGGAAGGCCGTGACGTTGCGTGAATAGAGCTGGCTGGCATGGACGGGCACGGTCGCGGCCAGATTGAGCGGCGACATGATCACGACGCCGTCTCTCTCATAGGTCTCGCCGGGACGACTCACGGCGCAGTTCCCGCCCGTTGCTCCTGCTAAGTCTACTATGATCGAGCCGCGCTTCATCCCCGCCACAGCTTCCTCCGTCAGGAGCAGAGGCGCACGGCGGCCCGGAACCTGCGCGGAGGTGATGATTACGTCCGTGCTTCTGGCGTGTTTGGCGATCAGGTCTCGGCCTCTCGCCATCGCCTCTTCGGACAACTCTCTGGCGTAGCCGCCCTCGTCCTCCGTTTGAATCCCGCCGAGGTCTACCTCAAGGAAGGTCGCGCCCAGAGAGCGCACCTGTTCGCCGGCGGCGGCGCGCACATCGTAGCCCTCTACGACCGCACCGAGGCGGCGCGCCGTGGCAATCGCCTGAAGACCTGCGACGCCTGCGCCGAGCACCAGCACGCGCGCCGGAGCGACCGTGCCCGCCGCCGTCATCAGCATCGGAAACATGCGCGGCAGACGCTCCGCCGCCATCAACACGGCCTTGTAGCCGACAATCGTCGCCATCGAAGAGAGAGCGTCCATCGCCTGCGCGCGGGTCGTGCGCGGAACTAACTCCATCGCGAACGCCGTCATCTTCTGCGCGTTCAGGGGTTCAAGCGCGGCGGGCTCGTCCAGAGGGCGCAGGAATCCGATCAGGACTGTGCCCGTCTTCATACTGCTGAAATCCTCCGCCGAAGGACGGTTGACGACGGCCAGAATATCCGCCGCCGCAAGACACTGAGCCCGGTCATGCACGACGAGAGCGCCGGCGCTCTCGTAATCCTCATCCGTCGCGCCCGCGCTGCTGCCAGCGCCGCTCTCAACCATCACCGACGCCTTCAATGCGACCAGCCTTTTAACCGAATCGGGGACTAACGCGACGCGCTCTTCTCCGGCCTCCGTCTCCCGCAACACCGCAATCTGCATTCTCTTCTCCTTTGACCCCCATCATGGCCCGACCCACTTCGGATGAAAGATAACATAGCGCTCATTCATCGAAATTTTATTCTACGAAGGCGGAACGCGGAAAGTCTTCCGGCTGCCCGCTTCACCACTAACGAAGGAAGGCAACACACCCGCTTGCCAACCAAACGCGCTGGACTCTATAATTCAGTTGCATATAAGGCGCTATGGTGTAGTTGGTTAACACGCCGCCCTCTCAAGGCGGAGACCACGGGTTCGAGCCCCGTTAGCGCTGTTGTTTTCTTGGTAAAGGCGAAGAGGCTGGTGGAAGCTTCCATCAGCCTCTTTTATTTATCTGTCTGGTCGAATCTTCCTGACTCCGGGGTTCAATGGTCGAGCCTTCCGCAACTCACCGAAGCGTTTTCTCTCTTAGCGGCGCGCTTTCTTGGTGGTCTCAAAGGAGAAGGTCGTCGTCCGGTTGCGGGAGATTTTCTTGAGGTCTTTCATGAGAAAGCCTTCTTTGCCTGCTTCCGCTTGGGCCAGGGCTGTCCTGAGCGAGGGCGGGATGGGGAGAAGGATGCCGATTTCCGTCAGAAACTCACGGCACGGGCCTGCCCCGGAGAGGCCCAGTCGGACGGCGACCTTGCCGTTCTCTATGTGATGAAAGGCGAAGCGCGTCAGCATGTCTTCGGAGACCGAGTAGCAATGTTTGTCCGTGACGTTTGCGCCGCCGGCGAATTCTTCGATGAGTTTAGAGAGTGTCTGAGGGCGGCTGCCTGAACGACTGAGCGCTTCCCTGACGAGCGGGTCGGCCAGAAGTGCGCTCAGAATCTCCGCTTCTCCAAAGATGTCCGTGAGCTTGACGATTTTGCCCGGATTGGCGAGGTCAACCTCCATCTCAAGCTCCTTGTAGCCCACATTTCCGGCCTTCGACAGATCAATGGCCGTATAGCGCGTCTCCCCGCCGGGATGGGCCGCCTGATCGCAGGTCGTGGAGTTGTTGTCTCTGAGGCTGATGATAGGGCCGACGACGGAGAGCAACGTGAACGTTCTATCGTACAGGCAATGCTCCGTCTTCCCGCTCTCAGGGTCTTTGCTCGCTTCGCGGAACGCTTCAAAGTCCCTTTGGGCCAAAGACTTAACAGAGAACATGACTCCCGTCAGGCTCTCAAGGGGACGCGCGCTGATGTCCCCGGCGCTCCACTGAAACACGAAGCCGCCGCTTTGGCCCGTCCAGATCATTCCCTGCGGCGAGGGCGCGGCCATCCTTGCTTTTCCAGCGCTCGTCGCCGAGGCGGATGGGCTGCACACCACGCACAGGCACACGACCAGAATGCAGATAAGTTTTAGCATCAAAGATATTCCTGTTCTGTTTGATTTTATGCGCCGCGCTCTTCCCGACTTTCAGGCGTCGACAAAAGAGCGCAGGCGGCGTCACGAAACGCTTGTTTTTCACCCGCGCCGATTTCATTCCAGTCGTTAAGGAGAGGCATCGAAAACGCAGATGTTACCATCTAACCTGAGAAATCGGATAACGTTACGTCGCGAGCTTAGCCCCCCTCATCTTGACATTCAATACTATCGTATGTAAAAGTGCGCGTTCTAGTATCGGTAGCACCTACCTTGGCACTTAGGTAAGCAACCTGGCCTCGTATAATAGTCAGTACGCAAGAGAATACAAATCGTCGCGTAGTCTCTTCCCAGCAATTTCGTTAAGGTGTGTCTACAAACGGCCCTCAAGCGGCTTAACTCGAAGGCTTTAAGCTGTTTCCGAAGCCCTTTTCCTCCAGGACATATCTCTTGCGATAAGAGATTTTAATTACCGCTTTCCAAAACAAGAAAGGAAATTTTTATCTGTGCGAACTCCCAAGCGCCCGAGGCATAAGAATGCCCCCCTGTCGCCTGCCGGTCTCTTCCCCCTTCTCAAGTTAGCCAAACGATATTATCTATTCGTAGCCATTCTGTTGGTCGCGCTGACGCTCACGCTCGCCAATGTGTTGGCGGCGGTCTCGCTTTCGACGACCACCCCCTACGTACAGACTTTCGATACGATTGGAACGACGGCGACAGCCCCGCTCCCGGCAGACTTCAAAGTTGACAGGCCAGCCGGAGTCCGCACGCTCGGCAATTATGCCACGGCGCAAACGGCGACCACGGTGGCCGGCGGAACTAATCTTTCCACCAGCGCCGCAAACGGTGTCTATAACTTTGGCGCGACGGCAAACGCGAATGACAGGGCGATAGGCTTTCTCTCTTCGGGCAACGGCACGACGAGCGGAAATATTTATGCCCAGCTCGTTAATAACACGGGCAGCAACCTTTCGGGCCTACAGATTTCTTACGACGTTGAGAAATACCGCAACGGCCTGAATCCGTCTGGCTTCAGTATTCAGATGTACTACTCGACGAACGGAACGACGTGGACATCTGCCGGCTCAAGCTTCCTGACGAGTTTTCCCGCCGACACGACTAACAACGGATTCACAACCGCGCCCGGAGCGACCGTTCCTGTCAGCGCGACACTGAATCAGGCGATTCCAAACGGCAGCACCTTCTACCTCGCTTGGAACTACTCGGTCACTTCCGGCTCGCTCACCACCAACGCACAGGCGCTGGCGGTTGATAACATCAACATCCTGGGCGTCGGCGGCGGTGGTGCGACAAGTCCGACGGGCGTCGGCGCAGCTAGTCCGAGTACAGTCGCGGCGGGCGGCACGACGCTTCTAACCGTCACCGTGACACCGGGCGCGAACCCGGCCAGCACGGGCTTGGGTGTCAGCGTCAATCTCTCGGCAATCGGCGGCTCAAACGCTCAGGCCTTCTTCGACAACGGCACAAATGGAGACGTGACGGCGGGCGACAATATCTTTTCGTTTAGCGCGACCGTAGCCAACGGAACGACGGGCGGCGCGAAGAGCTTGCCCGCCACGGTTACCGACGCACAATCGCGCACGGGTAACGCCAGCATCTCTCTGACGGTCACTGTGCCGACCTCTCCCTCCGGGGTGGGTGCGGCTAATCCGGGCACAGTTGTGGCCGGCGGCTCATCACGTCTGACCGTGACGGTCACGCCCGGCAGCAATCCGACCAGCACAGGCATCACGGTCACGGGCGACCTCAGCTCAATCGGCGGCTCATCCTCGCAACAATTCTTTGACGACGGCACGAACGGCGACGTGACGGCTGGCAACAACGTCTTCTCGTATCTGGCGACGGTCTCTGGCAGCACACCCTCGGGCTTAAAGAGCATCCCCGTCAGTATCGCCGACGCGCAGGCCAGAACGGCCAACGCTTCGATCTCGCTCAGCGTTCAGGATGCTCCCGTTCCTCCGGGCGCTGTCGTCCTCAGTCAGGTCTACGGCGGCGGCGGCAACTCCGGCGCGACCTTGAAGAACGACTTCATCGAAATCTTCAATCGCACCTCGAACACCATCAACCTGAACGGCTGGTCTGTGCAGTACGCCTCGGCTGGCGGCGGCACTGGCGCGACGTGGACTCGCAAGACGACGCTGACCGGCTCGATTGGGCCGGGCCAGTACTATCTCATTAAAGAGGCGGCGGGCGCTGGCGGCTCGGTCGATCTGCCGCTGGCGGACGATACCGGAACCATCGCCATGGGCGGAACTGACGGCAAAGTCGCGCTCGTCAACAACGACGCCTTCCTGCCCAATGGTTGTCCCATCGGCAACCCGAATGTCATAGACTTCGTGGGCTACGGCGACGCAGATTGCTACGAGGGTTTCGGCCCCGCCCCTGTCTTGAGCGCCGCGACGGCGGCCCTGCGCGCGCGCAGCGGCTGCAAGGATACCGACTACAACGCGGCTAACTTCACGGCGGTCGCTCCGAGCCCGCGCAATAAGCTTTCGCCGCCCAACTTCTGCCCGTCAGGAGACGAAGCGCCGGAGGTCTTCAGCACCACGCCGGCCAGCAGCGGCACGAACGCCCTGGTCTCTTCAAACATCATCATCAGTCTGGACGAGCCGGTCGCCGTGACGGGCAACTGGTTCCAGATATCCTGCACCAAGAGCGGTTTTCACACGGCGACGGCGACGGGTGGGCCATCAACCTTCACGCTCAACCCCGACACGGATTTCGTCGGCAGCGAGCAATGCACGGTGACGGTCTTTGCCAGTCAGGTCAATGATCTGGACACGAACGACCCGCCCGACAACATGGCGGCGGACTACACCTTCACCTTCTCGACCGTCATCGTCCGCGACCCGGCTGAGCATATGGTGATGGGCAATCCGTCCGGCGCAGTGACAGACATTAACAGCCCGCTCAACTACCTGATGATGAAGCCGCAGTACGCGCTCTCTTACAACAACGATAAGGGCACGTCGAACTGGACTAGCTGGCATCTGGACAGCAGTTGGGTGACGGGTGTGGCTGATCGTCAGAACGATTTCCGCTCCGACAATACGCTTCCGGCCAGCTTCAAACACGTGAGTAGCGGCTATAACTTTGCTACTTACGCTTTCGACCGCGGGCACATGACTCCGTCGGCTGATCGCACGTCGTCGGTAGAGGACAACTCGGCCACCTTCCTGATGACCAACATGATTCCGCAGGCGTCGGGCAATAATCAGGGGCCTTGGAACGAACTTGAGGGCTACATTCGCACGCAGCTCGTCGGCTCGCAGAACGAGTTGTATATCGTTTCGGGCGGCACGGGTGTGGGCGGCAACAGCGCGAACGGCCATTTTGACAACATCATAGACACTGCCGGAAACAGCGTCACCGTTCCGCAGTGGACGTGGAAGGTAGTCATGGTTCTGCCCAACGCTGAAGGCAACGACGTGGCGCGGGTTACTACTTCGACGAGAACCTTCGCCGTCATCATGCCCAACGACGACAACATCAGGGAAGAGGACTGGAAGAAGTATCTGGCGACGGTTGATCAGGTCGAAGCCCTGTCCGGCTACAACTTCTTCTCAAACGTGCCCGAGAATATACAGAACGTCATCGAGGCGCGTCTTGACGAAGTCAACGACACGAACCCGGTCGCCAACGCTCAGTCGGTGACGACCGCCGAGGACACGCAGAAAGCGATCACGCTGACGGCCTCGGACTTCAACGTCAACAACGTGCTGACCTACACGGTTCTGACGCAGCCGACGCACGGCAGCCTGACCGGGACAGGTAACAGTCTTAACTATGCTCCCGATCAGGACTACTTCGGCCCCGACAGCTTCACCTTCAAGGTCAACGACGGCGCGAAGGATTCCAACGTGGCGACCGTTTCCATCAACGTCACGGCGGTCAACGATTCGCCCACAGCCGTCAACGACAGCAAGGTGACCGCGGAGGACACGCCTCTGACGTTCTCTGCTGCTGACTTAACCGCTAATGACACGGCTGGGCCAGCCAACGAAAGCGCGCAGACGCTTCTGGTCAAGAGCGTGATCACCACGCCCGACACTCATGGGACAGCCGCCCTGAGCGCCGGACAAGTCACCTATACTCCGGCGGCCAATTACAACGGGCCTGCCAGTTTCGACTATCAGGTCTGCGATAACGGCACGACGAACGGCTCGCCCGATGCCAAATGCACTGTCGGCACTGTCAACGTCAACGTCACGGCGGTCAACGACGCACCCGATGCCGTCAATGACGCGGCGACCGTTGCCGAGGATAGCGGCGCGAACGCCATAGACGTTCTTGCTAATGACAGCTTCACGCCCGACGCCGGCGAGACGCTCTCCATCAGCGCGACGACCAACGGCGCACACGGCACGGTCTCGATCACGGGCGGCGGCACGGGCCTGACCTATACTCCGAACGCCAACTACTTCGGCGCGGACTCGTTCACCTACACGATCAGCGACGGCAACGGCGGCACGGACACGGCCACCGTTAACGTCAATGTCACGGCGGTCAACGACCCGCCAATCGCCAATGCCGGTCCTGACCAGATCGCGGAATGCACTGGCGGGGCCGTCACCTTGAACGGAACAGGCTCAAGCGACATTGACCCCAATGACACGCTCTCCTACGTCTGGACGGAAGGCGCGAACACGCTTGGGACGACCGCGACTCTGAACGTCAACTTGAGCGTGGGCGTACACACGATCACGCTCACGGTGAAGGATTCGGCGGGTGCTTCTTCGCAGGACACTGTCATGATCACCGTCGTTGACAATTCATTGCCGATCATCACGCTGACTGGTCAGACGATTGTTCTAGCCCCGTCTAACCACCAGTACGAAACCATCAGCCTGACCAGTCTCGTCGCCAGCGCCAGCGACGCCTGCGACCCGACCGTGGACTTGAGCGATGTCGTCATCGCGCAGGTCACGAGCGACGAGGCTGAAAACGGCAACGGCGACGGCGGGACGGACAATGACATAGTCATCGCCCCCGACTGCAAGTCGGTACAACTGCGTGCCGAGCGGGCAGGAACCGGCAATGGCCGCGTCTATACCATCACCTTCCTCGTGAGGGATACGTCTGGCAACACGACGACGGCCACGGCCAGGGTGTTTGTGCCGAAGAACAATAGCGGCACTACCGCCGTGGACGATGGCCCGGAGTACTCGGTCATCAGCAGCTGCCAGTGACCTTTAAAGCAGGCCGCGCCCGGCGCGGTTAATGGGACGCGGCTGCGGATTACAAGTTCCGCAGCCGCGCTTCTTTTAAAAGCGGTAGCCGATTAATAGTCATGAAGAGAGACGAAGAGATTCTACAGGAGCTTGAGCGAGCCACCGCAGGCTTGCTCTTTATGAGCGAGGCGGACTATCCGTTTGAGACGGTGAGCTGGGGCGGCATGAATGAGATAGCCTTTGATCATCTTCGCAGACAGGCAGGGGCTTCGCCGGATGCTCCCGTTCAGGTTGTGAGCCCTGAAAAGTTCTTTGCCCAAGCCATGTCCGAACCGGAATGGAAGGGCGAGGATGAGCTTGCCGCTGCCCGACGTTATCAGGCGCTTCTAAGGCTTCTCAAAGAGAATCTCACCGACCTCAAAGTGTACAGGGTCGGGGAAGTAGGGATCGCCGTCTATATTGTCGGAAGGGACTCGTCCGGCAATTGGATAGGGCTTTCGACGCGCGTCGTCGAGACATAAGGCTTCACGCAGCTTCGCCGCCTTCTGGGGCGTAAAAGATCACCCGGAGCGTCGTCAGGTCGCCTGTGAAATCCTCTAAGCGGTGCGAGACTCCGGCGCGGATGAACAGGAAGATGACCGGGCGTGCCGTCAACCGTCACCTTACGCTTCAACGAAGCCGAGCCTTCGCCCGTCTGGGCTCAAGGGCTTCTCTCCTCTTCTAAAATCGTATAATGTTCGCATCCTACACGATATAGTGCCGGACACGCACCATCTCGCATAGGGAACTTTTACGGGAGCGGCGGCTCATGGGGGGAAATCCCTGAAAGATAAGCCGCCGGGCACGCCGCTCCTTCGGCGGGCACGGGCTTTGCTCTCGCGCCCTTCACCAGAAGAACACCCCTCGCAGAGTGCTTCTCTTCGGGCGCGCATGCCCTTTTTCATCTTTCCCGTTGTGCGCCCGCACTGAGGCGGCCCGCTTCCCTGTCCGTTCCATTCGTAAAGGAGCATGTGCCTTATGCGTTCCCACAAAACTCTTTTCGCCACCACTCTCTTCATGCTTCTGCTCCTGCTCTCGTTTCCTAAGCTGGCGCGCGCCGACGACGATGAAGTCGAAGCTGACGAGTATGACGTGACCGCGCGCGTCGTGCGTGTGAGCCTGCTCAATGGTGAAGTCATACTGCGACGAGCGAGCAGTAAGGAGTGGGAGCGGGCGACGCTCAATCTGCCGCTGGTTGAGGGCGACACGCTTCAGACAGGGCGCGGCGCGCGGCTTGAGATACAGATTGACGCGCGCAACTACGTTCGCGTTCAGGCCGATTCCATGCTGCGTATCGTCACCCTGCGTGAAGACGGCATCGCCCTCAGCCTCGTTCAGGGCACGGCCACTCTGCGTCTGGCACGCTTTGACCGCGCTAAAGAATATTTTGAGATTGATGCTCCGAAGACGACACTGGCCGCGGAGAAGCCGGGCCTTTATCGTCTGGACGCGGGCCGCGAGGGCGAGGTGCGTCTGACCGTGCGCGAGGGCGGGCAGGCGCGCATCTACTCCGAGACATCCGGCTTTACGTTGCGCGACGGTCGCAGCGCAGAGCTTGTCGCAAGGGGTACGGAGGAAGGCGACTGGCAGCTCTCCTCAGCGTCGGCCTCCGACGACTGGGACACTTGGGTTCAGGAGCGCGAACGATACCTTGCCGAGCGCCTGCGCTACGATGCGCGCGAGCGTTACTACGACAGCGACATCTGGGGCGCAGAGGAACTGGACGCCTACGGCGACTGGATTAACGCGGGTGATTACGGATGGGTCTGGCGTCCCTCTGCGACCGTGATCAATAACTATTACAACTGGGCGCCGTACCGCCACGGTCAATGGCGCTGGTGTCCGCCTTACGGATGGACATGGATAGGCGACGAGCCATGGGGCTGGGCTCCTTATCACTACGGGCGATGGGTCTACTACAACGGCAGATGGTGCTGGGCTCCGCGCAGTCAGGGCACGACCGCCCGTCGCAACTGGTGGCGGCCCGCTCTGGTCACCATCGTCTACGTCGCGACATCATCCGACGAGCAGGTCGCATGGTATCCGCTCTCCTACGGCGAGCATGACCCTTACAGGCGCAACCGCCGCCACCGCCGGCGAGACGACCGCCATCCGCCGCGCACGCGTGACCGTGATAACCCAAGGCACGGCAATCCACACTGGCGCGGGGGGGTGACGAGCCTGCCCGCACGCAACTTCGGCAGGGATACTGCCCGCCCGCAACCGGCGAGCGCCGAAATAGCCAGACGCGCGGAAACGGGCGAGCCCGTCACGCCACGCCTGCCCATCTCGCGCCCGGACGCCGATGGTGTCGCCACGCGTGATCGCCCGCTGCGCCCGCGCGCAGGCACGGAGCGACCCACTCGCGAAGTCCCGTCAGCAACCATACCCGAGAGGGAGACTGGCGCGGGCAATAGAGAGCCGGGCGTTCCGCTCGATGAAGAGCTACAACGCAGGCGGCTTTTTAACGGTCGCAATCCGCTTCCGCGCGTCCCGGCGTCCCCGTCAGAGACCACTGCTAACCCGGCTGATCGGAGCACTGGGGCTGTGGAACGCCCCGCGCAGCGCGAGACGCGCCCGAGACTTGATCGAGGGGGCGACGGCAACGAGCGTGATCGTCGCTACCCTAACAATGGGCCAACGCCCGGGCGACCCCTCAGACCCGAACGCCCCATTGAGCCCTCGCCCGGCTCTACAGTTGAAACGGTCGTGCCCGAACAGAGAGACGGCGCGCCCGCGAGCCCGCCCCAGACCGTTGAGCCATCGCCGTCCGCGGAGACTCCGGCCCCGCCCGCCGAAAGGCCGGAAAGGAGAGAAAGACCGGAGGGGATAGAACGCCCGGCGCGACCCGAAAGACCTGCTCGGGAAGACAGAGAAGAACCGTCGGCTCAACCGGAACGACGCTCTGAAAGACAGGAAGCCCCGGCACAAAGAGATGAATCTCCTGCGGAAAGACCGGAAGCTCCCGTCCAGAGGCAGGAACCGCAGACGACTCAGACGGAACCGGCGAGGGTTGAGCCGTCAACACCTGAACCCAGACCTGAACCGCCCGCGTCTCAGCCTGCGCCGCCTGTGTCTCAGCCTGAACCGCCCGCGCCGCGAGAGGAAGCGCCGCCGCCTGCAAGGGAAGAGCCCCCGCAACAAGTGGAGACGCCTGCGCCTCAGCCGTCTTCACCTCCGCCTCCGCCCGAAACGCCTTCGCCTCCCGCCGAAGCCCCGAGAGAACGTGATGTTGCTCCCGAGCGTCCAGCCGAGAATGATCGCGGCAAAACGCCTACGAACTAAGCGACGGAGCGCGTAAGCTCCCCGTAAAGATGAATGATTGCTTCAGGAAAGCTCAGAGACCATCGAGGAGAAACCGAAAATGAGATTAATACTGATCATCGCCCTACTTCTCAGCTTCTCATCCAATCTTCAGCTCGCTTCCGCAGAGGCGCGCGCCGTAGACAGCGACGCGCACAGGGACGGGCTCGGGGTGGTGCAAAAAATCTATGTCGGCGACATGGGTGGAGCTGACGAAGCTGATCGCTTCCGTCTGCTGCTCGAAGAGCAGTTGACGAAAAAGGGATTCACCGTCGTCGAGAGGGCAGAGAGCGCGGACGCGATTCTGACCGGCGCTCTTTCGGTGCGCGTCTTTGATAACAAGTCCGAGGCTCGCGCTTTCGTGCGTCTGACCTCGCCCGGCGGTCAGCGTATCTGGGCCAGAGACTTCGGCAGCCGCCTGCTGACGAATCCCTTCAAGAGAGCCGAGCCGGTCAAGCGTCGCGCCGAAGAGGTCGCCAACCGTCTGCGCGAGGATTGGAGGAAGGCCGGCGGGAGGTGACGCCCGAGCGAGCCACGTCCGAAGCCGTCAACGTCTTCAGTTACCCCCCGACGTGAACCGAGGGACGCTTGGCAGGGTTTTTCTCAGCCTGTCTCAGCACTTCGTGCGTGGTCGGCGCGGTGTCGCCTTCACCGAAGGCTATATACTTTAAGAGGTAGGAGAGCGGGTTGCCCTCGCTCCATCCGAAGTAGACGTGCGGCAGCTTCCCCGTCTTGTTGCGAAGATGCAGGAGGAAGGCGGCGATGGCATTGGGCACGGCAGGGCTTTCGGCCCGCAGCACGCGGTAGCCTTCTATGCGATCACCCATAACGTAAAGGACACCGGCAAACTCCGAAGCATCGCTCGGGCTGACCTCGAAGAAGATGATGGGCTCGTCCGCCGGGATGTGGTTATCCTCGCGCTTCTCCTTCTCCTTGAGTTTGTACTCGTTGGCGTCGCCACGGTCACATCGGTTGGCTATGATGCGAATCGTGCCGTGGCGCGCTTCGTCTATGATGGCCTGCGCCGTCGGATCAAGCTCTACTTTGTTGACGCGAAGCTCGGTCGTGCGCCACACGCGCGAGACGAGCGAGGTGATAATAATCGCGCCGATGAAGAAGGAGGCGATCTTGATGCCTTCCGGGCGCTCGATGATATTAACGATGGTCGTGTATCCGAAGACGAGCGCGATCAGCAGGAAGGCCCACCACGCGCCGCCTTTGCGCCACACGGAGAGCGTGACGGCGACCGCCGCCGAGCTCATCAACACCAGCACGCCCGTCGCGTATGCGCCGCCCTGCGCGTCAACGTCCGCCCTGAAGATAATGGTCACGGCGAAGGCTATGGCCGTGAAGACGAGCGTCAAGGGCCTTGTCGCCTTGGCCCAATCCGGGGCCATGCCGTAGCGCGGCAGGTAACGGGGCACGATATTCAGTAGACCGGCCATCGCCGACGCCCCCGCGAACCAGAGAATGGCGATGGTGCTCAGGTCATAAGCCGTGCCGAACCAGTCGCCCATAAATTGATGGGCCAGAAAGGAGAGGGCACGTCCGTTGGCCTCGCCGCCGTCGGCGAACTCTTTGGCCGGGATGAGCAGGGTCGTGACAAAGCTGCTCGCGATCAGATAGACGCTCATGATCAGGGCGGCGCTCTTAAGCATCTTGCGCGTATTGCGTATGCGACCCTCAAGCAGGGCCTTCGCGCTCGGCTGCGCCACGCGCGAGCTGCGCGTGATGTGGATGTTCTCAAGCTCTCTCTGTGTCAGAGTCCTCTCGCCCTTTACGAGCGGCATGACGGCGACGCCCGTCTCAAACCCGGAAAGCCCCAGCGCCAGCTTCGGAAACAGCAGCAGCGCAACACCTACCATCATGAAGGGGCTGCCATGCTGGCGAAACAGCGCGTCCTTCCATTCGGGCACATGCACCGGATGCAGCGCCAGCTCGTAGATGCCGACGCTCACCACTATGAGATTCAGCAAGAGATAAATGCCGACGAGCAGGACGGCGATGCCGATGGCCTCTTTGAAGCCCTTGAGAAAGACCGCGGCGAGGACGGCGATCAGCACGAGCGTGATGGCTATCTGATGTTTGATGATCTCGGGCGTGAACGGATTTTCTATGACGTGCGCCGTGGCGTCAGCCGCCGAGAGCGTGATGGTGATAATAAAATCTGTGGCGACGAACCCAAGCAGGCAAAGCACGAAGAGCTTGCCCTTCCAGCGCGAGAGCAGGTTCTCCAACATCGAGATCGAGCCTTCGCCGTGCGGGCTGTCGGCGGCGACCCGGTTATAGATAGGCAGCGCCCCGAAGAGCGTCAGCAGTACCAGGATCATCGTGGCGATGGGAGAGAGAGCGCCCGCCGCCAGAAACGCTATGCCGGGCTGGTAGCCGAGTGTGGAGAAGTAATCAACTCCCGTCAGGCACATCACCTTCCACCATGGGTGCTGGTGATGCTGGCCTTCCTGCTCGTGTGGCCCTTCGACTTCCTTGATGCCCTTGAACAGCCAGAGCTTGAATCGTCTTTTCGACCTGCTTTGAAGAACCGCCATCGTTGGCCCACCCTGTCAAACATTGAGCAGACAGGAAAGACTGCGGAGAATCCGGCCTCTTCCTGCGTACAGACGAAAGCCACCAGACGCATTAGCTAAATCACGCGCCACAGTGGCCTCGGCAGTACGGAAATGTAGATGGCTGGACTCTCTCTGTCTCTTCCGCACACGCCTACGAGGTTAGCTGACGGGCTCGGACGTTGGAAGTGTCCTACGTGAGCTGCGGCGGGTGCTCGCCCCGCGCGCGACTCATGATGCGCCCCGTGTCCTGCCCCTTTGGATGAGCAGAACATTGGTTCCCCCGTGCCGCTCACGCGCGCGTGCATCTCCGGCACGCGTGCGCAAGCAACTTCGGCAGACAAATTGTCAATTCAAACGCGCTACACGGAAAATACTACGCTCACCCCTTATGGAAATCAACACCGCGACAACTGTTAAAGACGAGAGCGCAGACAGAGAGAGAGCTCACTCGTCGCTTGCCTTGTCAGTTACAGAGAGCTTCTCTCGTGCCCCTGCTTGCGGACGCTTTGCGTCGTCAGCCGCCGACGTGGACGGTTGGCCGTCTCTCAGGGTCTTTCTCGGCCTGTCTCAGCACTTCGTGCGTGGTCGGCGCGGTGTCGCCTTCGCCGAAGGCGATATACTTTAAGAGGTAGGAGAGAGGGTTGCCTTCGCTCCATCCGAAGTAGACGTGCGGCAGCTTCCCCGTCTTATTCCTCAGATAGAGCAGGAAGGCGGCGATGGCATTGGGCACGGCAGGGCTTTCGGCCCGCAGCACGCGGTAGCCGTCTACATTCTCGCCTCTGACCCTGAGCACGCCTGAGAACTCCGAAGCATCACTCGGCGTGACCTCGAAGAAGATGATGGGCTCGTCCGCCGGGATGTGGTTATCCTCGCGTTTCTCCTTCTCCTTGAGCTGATACTCGTTGGCATCGCCCCTATCGCAACGATTGGTGATGATGCGAATCGTGCCGTGACGCGCCTCGTCGATAAAAGCCTCTGCGGCTTGATCAAGCTCGACCTTTTCCACGCGAAGCTCTGTCGTCCGCCAGACTCTGGAAATCAGCGAGGCCAGCACGATGACGCCGATAAAGACCAGCGCGATCTTGATGCCCTCCGGCTGCTCTATGATATTGGCGACCGTCGTATAGACGAAGACGAGCGAGATGAGCAGGAAGGGCCAGCGCATGGCCTCACGCTTTCGCCACGTCGAGAGCGTGACGGCAATCGCAGCGGAGCTCATCAGCGCCAGCACGCCCGTCGCATACGCGCCGCCCTGCGCTTCAACGTCTGCCCTGAAAAAGAGCGTCACGGCAAAGCATGCCCCGGTCAACACGAGTGTCAAAGGGCGGGTTGCCTTGGCCCAATCCGGGGCCATGCCGTAGCGCGGCAGGTAGCGCGGGATGATGTTCAGCAGACCGGCGAGCGCAGACGAGCCGGCGAACCACAGAATCGTGATCGTGCTCAGGTCGTAGATAGTGCCGAAGACGCTGCCAAGGTAATGATGTGCCAGGTAGGCGAGCGCGCGACCGTTTGCCAGCCCGGCCTCCTGCGTCGCGGTTTCCGGGCGAAACTCTTCGGCGGGAATCAACAGCGTAGTGATGATACTGCTCGAAACCAGCAGCACGCACATGATCAGGGCGGCGCTCTTAAGCATCTTGCGCGTATTGCGTATGCGACCCTCAAGCAGGGCCTTCGCGCTCGGCTGCGGCACGCGCGCGCTGCGCGTCGAGTGTATGTCCTCCAGCTCTTCTTCCGTCAAAGCCCTGTCGCCCTGCACGAGCGGCATGACGACGACGCCGGTTTCAAACCCGGAAAGCCCCAGCGCCAGTTTAGGAAAGACCAGCAGCGAAGCCCCGATCATCATCATCGGGTTGCTGTAGCCCTGAAAGAGCGCGTCCTTCCACTCCGTCAACTCGTGCGGGTGCGTCGCTATCTGGTAAAAGCCCACGCTGACGACGACGAGGTTCAGCGTGATGTAAACGACGACCAGAATGACGGCGATGCCGATGGCCTCTTTGAAGCCCTTGAGGAAGACCGCGCCGAGCGCCGCGATCAAGACCAGCGTGACGATGATGTGATGCTTGCCGAGGATTTGCGGCGTATAGGGGTTGTCGGCGATGTGTACAGCCGCGTCAGCCGCCGAGAGTGTGATGGTGATGATAAAACTGGTGGCGGCAAAGCCGAGCAGGCAAAGCACGAAGAGCTTGCCCTTCCAGCGCGAGAGCAGGTTCTCCAACATCGAGATCGAGCCGTCGCCGTGCGGACTTTCGGCGGCGACCCGATTGTACATCGGGAGCGCCCCAAAGAGCGTCAGCAGTACGAGCACCAGCGTGGCAATCGGCGAGAGCGCACCGGCTGCGACAAAAGCTATGCCGGGCTGGTAGCCGAGCGTTGAGAAATAGTCCACGCCCGTCAGGCACATCACCTGCCACCACGGGTGCTGGTGATGCTGGCCCTCTTTCTCGTGCGGGCCTTCCCTTTCCTTGACGCCCTTAAACAGCCAGAGCTTGAATCGTCTTTTAGAATTCTTCCCTAAGAGTGACATGGTCGCTAATCGCAACTCACGGAGCGGGGATTGATGTACTCAATTAATATATCACAACGCGTTGTCCAGTCTAATTTTGGTTCGTGTTGACGCAATTATTACAGCAGTAGGCCCGTAGTTACAAAGCCCGTGCCGCTGTCCTGACCCCGGCCCGCGCGCGCTGCGGAGATTATCATGTCGGCCCTCACGGTGGGCCAAATTCTTTTACGATGGACAAAAGGATTGAAGCGTGATGCAATACGCCGGGCACACTAGACCGACAATTTTGGATTCCGGATCGGCGAGCGACGCAAGATTGCCAGCTCTATTCCAACATTCAAATCTCCCGAAGCGTTAATCTAAAATCCGAAATGGAAAGAATAGTTTTTTTAGAGCGCGACACGTTCAGGGCGAACTTCCGGCGGCCCGGCTTCAGGCATGAATGGAAGGAGTATGCCTCGACACGGCCCGAAGAGGTCGTCGACAGATTGCGTGAGGCGACGATAGCCATCTGCAACAAGGTGCGCCTCGGAGAGCGTGAACTGTCCGAGTTGCCGCGCCTTAGGTTCATCGCCGTCGCGGCGACAGGCGTTGATAATGTCGAGCTTGATTATTGTCGCCGGGCGGGAGTAGCCGTCTCGAACGTACGCAACTATGCGAGGTATGCCGTGCCGGAACACGTCTTTGCCATGGTGCTTGCGCTGCGCCGGAATCTGATCAGTTACCGCCAGGACCTGCGCGCGGGCGCATGGCAGCGCGCCGAACAGTTCTGCCTGCTCAATCACGGCATTCGCGACCTGCACGAAAGCACGCTCGGCATCATCGGCTACGGCGCGCTCGGGCGGGCGGTGGGCCGGTTGGGCGCAGCGTTCGGCATGCGCGTACTTGTCGGCGAGCACAAGGGCGCGGATTCTGTCAGGCAGGGCCGTGTGAGTTTTAGAGAGCTGCTTCGCGAGAGCGATGTCTTGAGCCTTCATTGCCCGCTGACGGATGAAACGCGAAATATGATCGACACGGAGGAGCTTGAGTTGATGCGCGACGATGCGCTTCTCATCAACACGGCGCGCGGCGGGCTCGTCTCTGAGAGCGCGCTCGTCACGGCGCTTCACGAAGGGAAAATCGGGGGCGCTGGTTTTGACGTATTGACGAAGGAACCGCCCCGCGAAGGTAATCCGCTGCTGGAACTGGACGCGCCGAACTTCATCCTGACGCCGCACGTCGCGTGGGCCAGTCTCGGGGCGATGCAGGCTCTGGCCGATCAGGTGATCGAGAATATAGAAGCGTTCGTGAGAGGCGAGCCGCGCAATCTGCTCACCTCCTTATTGTGAAGACTTGCCGAGCTTCTCGGCGCTCTTTTTGATCTGCGCGCTCAGCTCGACTATCACGTCCAGATCGCGGCTGGCCTTTGCGCCGAGGCGCGCGTCGATCACGTTAGTAGTCTGAAAAAGAGGGTTGGTCGTGAAGCTGACGATGCGTTTGCTCAGCGTCAGGAGCGCGCCCTTCATCTCTTCCCGGCTGATCTCGCCCGCTCTCTTTTCGAGCGTCTCCTGAGCATCATCGGACGGAGGAAGGCTGATGTTATCCTTGAGGCGGCGGGCACGTTTCCTGATCTCAGAAGCCATGTCGGTCAGGCTTTTGTAGTCGAGCGAAGCGGCTGCTTCGGCGCTCGCCGTGTTGATAAGTTCGCGGTTTAAAACCTGTATTCTGTCGAAGTCCTGTTTGGTCTGCTCTATGATCGCTTGCAGGCGGCGCTCCTCGCCCGTGTGCCCCGGCTCCTTGCTGTTGAGCAGCACGTTGAGCTGCTGTTGATGTTCGCGCACGCCGCTCTCGCGTGCCCTGTCCATATTCACCGAAGAGCCTGCGCCTCGCTGGGCCAATGCCCCGGTTGCGAGGCTCAACAGGAGGCCGACCGGCGCTAGTGTGAAAAAGGCGACCCTTGCGAGAGACAACTTGAGTTGATAGCGATTCATGGCGTGCCTCCGGCATGTGCATGTGGCAGCGAGACAGCGCGAACTCGGTCAACCGATTATTTGGAATCCTTGCCGAGTTTCTCCGCGCTCTTTTTGATCTGTCCGCTCAGCTCTATGATCATGATCAGATCACGGCTGGCCCTCGCACCGAGCTTGACATCAGTCCACTGCGGACTCTGGAAAAGCGGATTATCCACAAAGCTGTTGATGCGGGCATTGAGCGCCGTGAGCGCCATTTTCATCTCGGCCTGACCGATCTCTCCGAATTTCCTCTCCTCGACCGGCCCATCCGCGGGCGGAGGCAAGTCTGTGGTCTCCTTGAACCGCTTCGCGCGCTTTTTAATCTCAGAGGTCATCTCCCCGATGCTTTTATAGTTGAACGCCAGTTTCGCCTTCAGCATGCCGAGGATGTTGTCATTGAGCTCCTGTATTTTCATGAAATCTTCGCCGGCCTGCGCGATGACTTTGCGGCGCGCGTCTTCTTCGTATCTTTTATCACGCACCGCACCGCGTATCAGTAGTTCCTGCTCGGCGGCTGCGCGCTTGTTGGCCTCAGTCTCTGCACGACTCTTGGGGCGCGTGCTTCCCTGCGCCGACGCCGTGAGCGGCACGATTAACAGAAACGCAACTGCCGCGGCGAGAGAGACCATAATTTTGATAGTTAACTTGTCTTGATGATATTCCATAGATTACCTCCAAAGTAAGTAAGGGTTCGAGAGGGATGCCAGTATAATCCCATCGCAGTTTTCGCACAATCAACTTCTGAGGATTGAGGTTCGGGGCACGCCAGATGAGAATCATATCCGCCGCCGGGGTGAGCCTTCAGGATTTGGCCGCCGCCTTCACTGCGTCTTTCAGCGGCTACTTTTACCCGATGACGCTCTCAGCCGAACAGCTCGCGCGGCGCGTGCGTTTCGAGCACCTTGACCTTCAGCGCTCGCTTCTGGCCCTGGAGGACGCAGAGCTTGTCGGCATGGCGCTGCTCGGGCTGCGCGGGGACAGGGCTTGGGTCGGGGGCTTAGGCATTACTGAGAAGTATCGCGGGCGCGGGCTGTCACATGAATTGATGAGGGCTCTCGTTAGCGAGGCGCGCGGGTTCGGCTCAAGCCTCTTGACGCTGGAAGTGCTGCGGCAGAATCAGGCGGCCATTCGATTATACGAGCGGGCGGGCATGCACATTGCCCGCGAGCTCTATATCTACGCACGCACAGCCGACGCACCCGCGCTTTCGCAAGTCTTGCCGCTCAGGGAAGCAGGGCCAGATGAATTGCTCCGTCACTTTCATCGCCTGCACCTGCACGCGCCCGCATGGCAGCGCACGCTTGCTTCGCTGCTGGTGATGAACGGCCTGCGAGGTCTCTCTTTGGGTGAGCCCGATTGCCCACAGGCCTACGCGCTGCTCAGAGATTGGCCGGACGGCACGACCTATCTGGTTGATCTCGCCGCCGCTGACAACTCCTCGGCCCTAGCGCTCTGCGACGCGCTCCATCATGTGCCCGGCACACTGCGCCTCAACAACGAGCCTCAGAACAGCATCTTCAACGCGCCGCTTTCGGCCCACGGGTTCAGAAAGACGGAACGCCAGTATGAAATGGTCATGGCCCTCTAAAAAGCGAAGAGCCGCGCCACGAAGGCAACGGCTCTTGCGCCAAAAGCTGTCAGTTGTTTGAGATGATTCTCAGGACGAGGCGGGCTCGACGCCGCCTTCGGGCGCTGCCGTCTCATCATGATGCTCTGCGGTGTAGAGGCGTAGAATATCCTGTCCCTGTCGCGAGCGTGGGTCAATGGTACGCAAGTGCTTGCGGCCCTGCATCTCCCAGATGGCGGTCACCTGCCCATCCTTTTCGACGGCGTGGTAAGTAATCTCTTCGGTCGCGGCTGCGGTGGGTGACGCCTGACCCTCGCCATTCTGTTCGGGCACGCCAGCCGTCAAATCAGTCTCATTCTGTGCCATGTGAATCTAAGCCCTCTCCTCTCCTGCGCTGTGCGGTCTTGTTTGGATAGGACGGATTGTGTCACAGCCCTATCGCGCATGTCTAGCAAGCAGATTCAAACAAGATAAGACAGGTCAGTACCGCCTGCGGTAGCGGGCGGGTGATGCTGCTTGAGACCCGCCCGCTACCGCAGGCGGTACTGACCTGACATTTCATCGCTCGTTCTTTATCCTGTCTATCCCTGCTACCTCGTTTCCTCATCGAGGCTCTTGACCAGATTGACGTACTCGCCGCGGTCGAACCCGTTGGCCCGAAAGTAATCGATGAGGTCGCCGTCGTTCCAGTTGACCATAGTGTTGACGACCTGAACGCCCGCGCGGCGAAATTTTTCGCACAGCTCATCCATCAGCGCGCGGCTCACGCCCTGCCCCTGATAGTCCGGGTCGACGCCGATGATTTCCAGCCAGCCCGACAGCTCTGTGGCAAACTCCCAGCCGCGCACGTCGCCCAGCACGAAACCGACGACGCGATCACGATGCTCCGCGACCAGACAGTATTCGGGCGAGCGCGCGATGTAGGCCGCCGCCTTCGATTCATAATAGGCGGCGTGCGGCTTGCTCGTGATCTTCTCGTCCAGCCGCAGCACCTGATCTATGTCGCGCACGGTCATCCGGCGCACGTTGAGGTCTTGCATATGTCTGGCCCTGCGCGCCCTGTGGCGACGCACCCCGCGAATCATTCTCGCTGCGACCTTGCGAACCAGACGCGGCTTCAGCGAGCGGCTGATGATGTTGCGATACGAATCCTGACCCGAGACCGAGTCGAACAACGCATCATACATCAACGGGTCGACCTTGCCGACATCGATCATCGGGTCCAGGCACACGCGCGCCCCCATCAGCATCAGGCGGCGCACCAGCACCCCGTAGCGATAGTCGCCCAACAAATCCGAACACGCGCGCTCGTAGTTCGTCAGCGCGCGTTTCGAAACTCCGTGTTCGAGCATCGTCTCCGCCGCGCGAATGCCCGTGATGATCGCCGTGTTGATGCCCTTGCCCTTGAAGGGACGCAGCCACCCCGTCGCATCGCCCACGAGCGCGTAGCGATGGCCGTAAGCACCGCGCGCGGGAGATGAAGGAAAGCGCCCCTCGTAATAGTTGATCGCGCTCGCGTCGAATCCCGGCAGAAGCTCCTGCACTTCCGGCAACTGTAGAAACAGGTCAAGGTCGCAGGAAGAGACCTCCTCGCCGGCGATGTTGACCAGGATGTGGTCGCCCTTGGGCGTGATCGCGCCGAACTCTATGCGCGGGCAACGAGGCGGCAGAAGGAATGCGTGGACGATATGGCCCAGCTTCTCTGTCTGAAAGCGCGCGCTCGTCTCAATCGTCGTCAGGTAACTCCTGAGCCACTTCGTCGGGCGCTGGAAGCCACGGCCCGCCCCCCGCCCCGTCACATCTTCAAAGACGGAGAGCATCGCTTCGTCGAGCCCGAACGCGCCGACAACCATGTCCGCCCTCTGATAAAGCGACTCGCTGTAGATGCGTACCTCGTCCAGCCCATCGCCGCGCACAAACTCAATGCCCGTGACACGGGCCTCGACCACCTCAGCGCCGAGCTCGCGTGCCCTGTCCAGAAGGAAGCGGTCGAAGTGCGCTCGCTCCACGGCGTAGGTCGCGCGCCCATGCTCAAGCTGTCCGCCGTGTGCCCCGTGGCCCGTCAGCAGCACGTTCTCGCGCATCCCGTGCAGGCGATAGCCGAAGATTTGACGCTTGATCAGGGCGGGCGGCAGATGCACGTCCAGCTCACCGGCAAGCACCTCCTCGATGGGCGGCGAAAGCACCCCGACGCACTGGTTGGCATGCACGTTGAAATCCTTGCCCTCGAAGATCAGCACGCGCAGACGCAGGGCTCGCCGGTCTGCCTCCTGCAACAACTTGATGGCACAGGCCGCGCCGCCCGGCCCGCCGCCGATGATGACGACCGTCGAGCCATTGTGTAGTCGGCAATCATTCATTGATGGAAGCTGTAGCTTCTAAGCTATCAACGGGCGCAGCGAGAGGGCCAGCTCGACGGCGCGCCGGGGTGTGACCACGCCCCAGCCCTGACGGTCGACCTCGATGGAGGGTAAACGCTCTGCCGTCTCGATCAGGATACGCTTGACCTGCTGTGGCGAGAGCGCGGGGTTGGCTTCGAGCATGCAGGCGATGATCGAGGCGACGATGGGCGAGGCGAATGATGTTCCGTCAACGTACTTGTAATGCTGCGTGATGACGTTGCCTTCGCGCAGCTTGATGGTAATCAACTGGCGCAGTAGCGGCACGGGCAGGTCGCGTGCCTCATCCAAATCCTTATCCAATCCGGCGTTCTGCTCGATCATGGCGCGCAGTTCTTCGTCCGACGCAGCATCAAGCTTGGCGAACAACTCCGCCTCCTCAGCCGTCTGCGTGTGCGGCAGGATGGGGGCGGGAACCCAAATGCCGGGCGCGATCACTTCGGGCTTCTGCAAGCCGTCTATGGTAGGCCCGTAAGAGGAGCGGTACATGCCGCGACGCGCGCGGTCGAGCGAGTTCTGGTCGTCGAGTCCACCGACCGAGATGACCGAAGGGCTGCTCGCCGGAGGCAGGACGGGATGGCCCGGAGCGTGGCCCGCATTGCCGACCGCGCAGACGATGATTAAGCCTTCGCGGACGGCGTTCTCAATGGCTTGCGCCAGTGGATTATGAAGATAAGACTGTTCATCGTCGCCCCCCGCCGAGATGTTGACGATACGAATCCCGTACTCTTCGCGGTGGGCCAAGACCCATTCGAGGCCGCGTTCTATGTCGCGCTCGGAGATGCGTCCGGTTCGGGCCAGCTTGACGAGCACGACGTTAGCGTCGGGCGCAATCCCTCGATAGAAACCGCTTGAGAGCCCGCCGTTGCCAGCCGCCACCACGGAGGTCATCATCCCGTGCCAGCTCGAAGGGTCTGGCGTCTCAAGCGTAGTCTTATCGCCAGCGGCTTCCACAAGGCTGTGGTAGGCGAGGATGCGATTGTGCGGCTCTGTCAGGTCTGTGTGCGGGTAGAAGCCCGAATCGAGAAAGGCGATGGTGACGCCGCGCCCTGTGAAGCGATCGTCGGCGTCCAGACGCAGAGGCGTCGAAAGCACATAGCCGCCCTGCTCGAAGACCGCCGCGTTGACTTCCAGTTGCACCTTCGCGCGCTCGAAAAGCTCAAGGCAGCGCGGGCAGATTTCCGAAAGCAGCGCTCCGGCGGGCGCGTTGGCCGCGATGATTCTTTGCAGCTCTTCGGCAAGAGCAGTGAAGGGAGCGAGCCCGTCGGGCGCTTCACGCCCGCAGACGGGACAGATGGGCCGTCCCGCCGCGCGGTCTGAATGAAGTTGTGTCGGCTCAACAGAGATCGTTTCTTCTGGCATTACCCCTGGCTCTCCTCTCGACCGGCTGGTTTTTGATTTTGCGTCGCTATGATGGACGTAAAGGTTGAGTTGATGCAAGCGCCCGTGTGGGTTGTTTGACGAAATACAGGCGCTCGATTCGATGCTCGATTTCACCCCTTCGAAGGGTTTGTGATTCGGGCGCGGAGGCTGTAAGGTATTTCCATCCCAGGCGACAAAAAATTTAAGGAGGCTCGGAGGATTTCCATGGCTCAGGAGCAACAGACGGTGGGGGATATTTTCCGGCGCGCGCAGGCTATCAGACAAGCGAATCCGCAAATATCCTACAAGGATGTCAAGGCGCAGCTTCTCAAAGAGTACACGGGCGCGCCCTTTCCGCCCGTCTATAATCTGGCTATCCCGGAGCAGGACGCGCGCGCGCCCGAAGAGGACTGGTCTGCCGGGCTGTCGCTGATGCTGCGCGGCATTCAGCAGCAGGACTGGAAAGAGGTGATCAACGGAATAGTGCTGAGCCTTGAGCAGACGGAGAACTACGAGCGCCAGCGCGGCGCTGACCAGACGCGTGACGACTGGCACGACCGCACCATCGGCATCGAAGAACAGACGCAAAAAGGGGTCGGCAAGTGGATGCCCGCAGACCTTGTGGCGCTCGCGGAAAGAAAAGCAAATAAGAAGTAGTCAGCACTCAGCTAAAACAAATAATCTTTCTAACCAACTGCTGGTTGCCGATTACTGATTGCTTTGGAAACCTTATGAGTTTTCTCGGAAATCTTTTCAATGACCCGCTCTACCAGAAGGGCGAGCCGCGGCGTCCCGAAGAGATCGAGGACGCTGACCTGATCGTCAGCCCGGACACGCGGCGCGCGAAACGCATCCCGCCCGGACAGACGCGCACGCGCAAATGGCCCGTGTTGGACGCGCACGGCACGCCGGACGTTGATCTGGCGACGTGGAGATTCGAGGTAGACGGTTTGGTTGAGCATCCGCAGGGGTGGTCGCTCGATGAGTTCATGCAACTGCCAGCCGTCAAGGTCTACGCGGATTTTCATTGTGTGACCCGCTGGTCGCGGCTGGATAACGTCTGGGGCGGCGTCTCGACCAGAGAGTTTGCGAAGGTGGTCGGCATCAGGCCGGAAGCACGGTTTGCGCTCGCCTTCGGTTACGATGACGGTTGGAGCACGAATCTTCCGCTCGAATATTTTCTGGCCGAAGACGCGCTTTTCGCATGGTCGCACGACGGGCAGCCTATTGCGCCAGATCACGGCGGCCCTGTGCGCCTCATCGTCCCGCAGCTCTACGCGTGGAAGTCAGCGAAGTGGGTTAAGGGCGTGCGCTTTCTCGCCGAAGACGAGCCCGGCTTCTGGGAACGCGGCGGCTATCACATGCGGGGCAATCCATGGCAGGGCGGCGACGGCGAGCGCTTTCGCTGGCAGGAAGAAGAAGAATAAGGGATAAAAGAATAGGTCAGTACCGCCTGCGGTAGCGGGCGGTCTTCAATGTTGACTACCCGCCCGCTACCGCAGGCGGTACTGACCTGAAAGGCTGTAAGGAGTTTGAGCGCAGAGATGAATAAGAGCGTTGAGGGCTCAAGAGTCGCCGCCGCTGTCGTTCCGAAGGATGCGGCGGCGGTCATACTTCTGCGCGAGGCTCAAGCGGGGCCGGAGGTTTTCTGGGTGCGGCGCAGCCTGAGGCTGGCTTTTCTCGGAGGCTTCCATGCTTTTCCGGGCGGACAGCGCGATGCGTCGGACGAGCAGACGCGCGTGGAAAATTCGCCGGACGCCGCGACCTCCGTGATGATCAGTTGCGCGGCGCGAGAGTTGTTTGAGGAGCTTGGCGTGCTGGTTGCGCGCGGCGCACAGACGCTCACGAAGGGCCAGCGCGCGTCTCTGCTCGATGATCTGGAATCCGGGCGCGTGTCTTTCCCCGCCCTGCTCGATCATTACGGCCTTCATCTGGACGCGCGCGATTTCACTTTCGCAGGGCGATGGGTGACGCCTCCCTTCAGCCCGCGACGCTTCGACACGTGGTTCTTTCTGGTCAACTGCCCGCCCAAACAGGAGCCGCACGTGGCGGAAGGCGAGCTGGAAGCGGGCGAATGGATAAGCCCACGGAGCGCTTATGAGAAGTGGCAGCGCTCGGAAATTCTGGGTGCGCCGCCCGTGCTGCATGCCTTGAAGACGCTGGCCGAAGGGTTGACGGATGATCTGACCGAGCGTTTACTCTCAGTCCCGGAGGCCCACGGCGAGCCCACGCGCCGCATAGAATTTCGCCCCGGCTTCATCTGCTTTCCCCTGCGGACGCCGACGAAACCGCCCGCGACACACACCAACTGTTACATCATTCATACCGAGCGCGAGATGCTGGTCATCGACCCCGCCTCGCCTTATGAAGATGAGCAGGCGGCGCTCGCCGCTTGCGTTGACGAGCTTTTAAGGGAAGGCCGGAGCTTGCGCGAGATAATCCTGACGCACCTTCATCCAGACCACGTCGGCGGCGTCAACGCTCTCTCCTCTCACCTTGGCGGGCATGTCAGGGTCGCCGCGCACGCTTTGACGGCAGAGCCTTTGCGGGACACGATTCGCGTCGATCGCATGATCGAAGACAACGAGGTGATAGAGCTTGAGGGCACGCCGCCACTCTCTCTGCGCGCGATGCACACGCCCGGACACACGCGCGGCCATCTCTGCTTTTACGCAGAACGAACGGGCGCACTTCTGACCGGCGATAATATAGTTGGATTGGGCTCTGTTCTGATTGATCCGCCCGAAGGCGACATGCGCGCCTACTTCGCTTCGCTTGAGCGGCTGCGCGCGCTGCCCTTTCTTACGGTGCTGTTCGGCGGTCACGGCCCGGCGATGGCGAACCCGCGCGCTAAGATTGATGAGTACATCGCTCACAGGCAGGAGCGCGAAGCCAACATTCTGCAAGCGGTGCGTGAGGGCGCGGCTACTCCGAGAGAGATCGTCGCACGCGTTTACACGGATGTTTCCCCCAAAGCCCACGCGATGGCCGAACGCGCCGTCGTCGCGCATCTACAGAAACTGGAAGCCGACAATCTCATCGCGCGCCAGACGGACGAGCGATATCTGGTCAATGACCTCAACCCGTCTGCGGGTTGAAGGAAGTGAACTCTGGTCAACTATTGGTGTAGACTTGGGACAGCATCCATGTCAGTGCCGCCCGACTTAAGCCGGGCGGGTCATCTTCAGCCGGGAAACTGCTCGCCACCGCGGGCGCTACTGACCCTGGTTTGTAATCGAAGCAATTTCAAGGAAGGGCAAATACTCAAGCAATGGCATTAGCAAAAACTCTGGGCGAACTCAAAGCTGGGAACTATCGCGGGCGCTCCGTCAAGGACGAGTTGCGCGCCAACACCCTGCGGCGCTTGCGCGCGGGCGAAAAACTTTTCCCCGGCATCGTCGGCTACGACGAGACGGTCGTGCCGCAGATCATCAACGCTATTCTGGCCCGTCATAACCTGATACTGCTCGGCCTGCGCGGGCAGGCCAAGAGCCGCATCATACGCCAGCTGACCGAGCTGCTCGATGAGCGCCTGCCGATCATCGCCGGCTCGGAAATCAACGACGACCCGTTTCATCCGATCAGCGCCTACGGGCGTCAAATGATAGAGCAGCATGGAGACTCGACCCCGATTGCGTGGGTTGAGCGCGACGCCCGCTTCGTCGAAAAGCTCGCCACGCCCGACGTGACCATCGCCGACATCATAGGCGACGTTGACCCGATCAAGGCGGCCAAGGGCGGCCACCTCCTGAGCGACGAGCTGACGATTCACTACGGCCTGCTGCCGCGCGCCAATCGCGGTATCTTCGCCATCAACGAGCTGCCTGATCTGGCGGGCAAGATTCAGGTCGGGCTCTTCAACATCATGCAGGAGGGCGACGTGCAGATCAAAGGCTATCCTGTGCGCCTGCCGCTCGACGTGATGCTCATCTTCTCCGCCAACCCGGAAGACTACACCGCGCGCGGCAAGATCATCACGCCGCTGAAGGATCGCATCGGCGCTGAAATCCTGACGCACTACCCGACGGAGCTGCAACTCGGCGTCGAGATTACGCGACAGGAAGCATGGACTGAGCGCGAGGGAATGGAAGGTCGTTTGCGCCTCCCCGATTTCATACGCGACCTCATCGAGCAGATCGCCTTTGAGGCGCGCGAAGACCAGCGCATAGACAAACGCTCAGGCGTCTCGCAGCGCCTGCCCATCACCGTCACGGAATCGGTCGTCTCCAACTCCGAGCGCCGCGCACTATTGACGGAGGAAGATGAGATCGTGCCACGCATCTCGGACATCTATGCCGCCGTGCCCTCGATGACGGGCAAGATGGAGCTGGAATACGAGGGCGAGCAGATCGGCGCAAACCGCATCGCCAGAGATTTGATCAAGCGCGCCGCCGGCGAGATCTTCGAGGGCTACTTCGTCGGCATAGATTTTACGGACACTGTCCGCTGGTTCGATCAGGGCAACAATCTGCGCCTCGCCGACACGGCCTCGGCCTTTGAATGCATGAACCTGCTCGAAGCCGTCCCCGGACTGATCGAGACGGCCCTCATCCCCTTCGACTTCAAACGCTCGGACGACGCGCAAACCGTCTCCGCCTGCGAATTCGTCCTCGAAGGTCTCTACGCGCAGAACAAGATCAGCCGCAACGAAGAGGGCGGCTACACGGCGGCGACGAAAGCCAGGAAAGACCGTCGCGGGATGATCTATGACGACCTGACCGAGACGGGGCGCTACAGCTGATCTTAGTCGTCGCGTTATCTTTGAAGCCATCAATGCGGCTTCGGAAAGTGTAGGCACAGGAGATGTCGGAGCTTGAATCTTACGTCAGGAAATTTACGGAGCGGGGCTGGCGCGTCTTCGACCATGCCGTGACGGAGGCCCGCCGCCGCGATCAGAACTACGTCTGCATAGAGCACATCATAGAGGCCCTCGCTTTCGAGGAAGCAGACCTCTTCAATGCGCTGATGCGCGATCTTTCGGCAGACCCGCGCACAGTGCGCGCGCTCATCGAAAAGCGTCTCGAACATTGTCCGCGCCGCGAAGGCCCTTCCGTACACGTCGCGCCGGAAACGATAGAGCTTCTCAAACGCGCCTACAGACGGGCACGATTCAATCAGCGCCCGCGCATCAGGGCGGCAGACCTCTTCATCGCGCTCTCGCAGGACGAGAGAAATCCCTTCTACGATATTCTCAGAGACTCGGAGGCTGACTTCGTGGCCGCCGTCCGCACCGTCTATGATCTGGAGCTCGTGATGGAGAACGTGCGCCTGCACATCAGCAAGAGTTCCTACTCATTTTCACCGGACGACCGCGTCCGCATCAAGACTGGGCCTTTCGCCAGCTTCACAGGCCGCGTCGGGGCGGTTGACAAAGAGACCGCCACGATCAAGGTGGTAGTCCTCGTCTTCGGACGTTCCGTCGAGCTCACGCTCAACTTCCGCGATGTCGAGAAGGTAAACATTCGCAGTGCAGCTTGAAGTCTCGGATAAGCTAAGGAGTAAGTTATGGAAATGATCTGGACGGCTGTTTACCGTAAAGTGCCGGAAGGCTATATAGGGTTTGTCGAGGAGTTGCCGGGTGCTAATACACAGGGAGCAACACTGGAAGAGACACGAGCAAATCTGAAAGAAGCTGTTGAGCTGGTGATCGAAGCTAACCGTACGTTAGCAGAAGAATTAATTAGCGGAGAAGAGGTTTTACGGGAACAGCTTTTTTAATTCAGTAAAGATTTTAATGATTTCCTCGCGCGCAAAATCTGCCGTGATTTACAGGTTCCTGAACCGGGGCAAAAGAAGTAAATGAAATTTACGCGTTACTCAAAATTCAAAGGGCTGGACGTTTCTTCGATCAACCTGGGCGATCTGATGGATGCGCTGTCGGATTCGGTTCTGCAATCGGGTTACGATGATGATTATTACTGGACGAGACAGCGCCGCCCGCAGGACACGTCGCTCGACGCGCTGCGCGCCGCGCTGCTTCAGGCGCTTCTTGATCAGGGATTGATGGACGAGCAGCAGATAGCGGAGATGCTGGCGGACAACAACGGAGAGTTCAAGGGCTCGCAGCTTGAGGAGATGCTCAACCAGTTGATCGAGCGGCTCGTCGAGGAAGGCTATTTGAATTTGAAGGAGGAGCAGCCGCAACAGTCCAGAGAGCGGCGGTGGGGCGGGCGCGGAGAGGTCGATGATCCCTTGCCGCGCAATGTGCATTTCGAGGTCACGGAGAAGGGTCTGGATTTTCTCGGCTATAAGACCTTGAGAAACCTGCTCGGCAGCCTCGGGAAAAGCTCTGTCGGGCGTCATGACACCTCGCATCTTTCGACGGGCATCGAGGCGGCGCAAGCCTCCAAGCTCTACGAGTTCGGCGACACGATCAATCTGGACGTGAACACCACGCTGCTGAGCGCCATCCAGCGCGAGGGCTTGGGCGTGCCGCTCAATCTGGAATACAGCGACCTGCACGTTCATCAATGCGATTACCAGTCGTCTTGTGCGACCGTCGTGATGCTCGACTGCTCGCACTCTATGATTCTCTACGGCGAGGACAGGTTCACGCCCGCCAAGAAGGTGGCGCTCGCGTTGGCCCACCTGATACGCACGCATTACCCGGGCGACTCGCTCAAGGTCGTGCTCTTCCACGACGGGGCGGAAGAGCTGCCGATGGCAAAGCTTGCCACCACGCAGGTCGGCCCATACCACACCAACACAGCCGAGGGACTCAGGCTCGCGCGTCGCATCCTTCAGGCTCAGCGTAAAGAGATGAAGCAGATCGTGATGGTCACGGACGGCAAGCCGACCGCCTGCTTTCTTGACCCGGCCACCACGAGCCCGCTCGGGCGCGGCAGCGGTCGCGGCGCGGAGATGCGCGGCGGGGGCAGCGCGGGCACGGCTGCAACTCGCAGGCTCTACAAGAATTCGATGGGCGGCGACCCCTTCGTCATGGCCGAAACCTTCAAAGAGGTTCAGGCGTGCCGCAAAGCCGGGGTGATGATTAATACTTTTATGCTCGCGTCGGATTACTACCTCGTCGAGTTCGTCAAGCAGATGTCGGCGATGACCAACGGCAAGGCTTACTTCGCCAACCCCAATAACCTCTCGCAATTCGTCCTGATGGATTTTATGAAGCGCAGAACGAGCCGCATTAAGTGAGCAGTAGATGAGCGAGGTCGTGAGATGACCAGGACACGAGTGCGCGGTATCGAGATGAGCTACGAGATGGAAGGCAGCGGCCCGCCCGTCGTGCTGCTCCACGGCTATCCCTTCAACCGCACGATGTGGCGCGAGCAGGCGGAAGCGCTCTCGCAGAGCTTTCGCGTCATCATGCCTGATTTGCGCGGGCTCGGCGAGACGGAAGCGAGCGCGGATGAGCCGGCGACCATGACCGCGATGGCTCAGGACGTGGCCGCGCTGCTCGATCAGCTTGGCATTGACCGCGCCATGCTGTGCGGCCTTTCGATGGGCGGCTACGTCGCCTTCGCTTTCACGCGCCGCTTCCCCCTGCGCGTGCGCGCGCTCGTCCTCGCAGACACGCGCCCGCAGCCTGACACCGACGACGCGCGGCGCGCTCGTGAAGAGCAGGCCCGCAAAGTTCTGGACGAGGGCATGAAGGCCGTCAGCGATGATGTCCTGCAAAAATCGCTCGCACCCGCGACGCTCTATTCGCGGCCAGACATCGTAGAGCGCGTGCGCGAGATGATACTGAGCACGAAGCCTGAAGGAGCTGCGGCGGCTTTGCGCGGGATGGCAGCGCGCAGCGACCAGACGCAGTTTCTGCCGAACATCATCGCCCCGACTCTGATCTTCGTCGGCAGCGAGGACGGGATAACGCCGCCCGCCGATGCCGAAGTGATGCGCCGCGAGATTCGCGGCTCGCGTCTCGAAATCATTCCCGGCGCGGGGCACGTCTCCAACCTCGAACGCCCTCAAGAATTCAACCGCGCTCTGATGGAATTCCTACGCGCGCTGCAACCATAAGGGCTTCGCCCGTCCGGTATCAATTTATGAACGAGCCCCGAAAATATTGTATCGAAGAGCGTGTGCGCTGGGGCGACGTGGACGCGGCGCGCATTATTTTCTACGGCGCTTACATACGCTTCTTCGAGTTCGCGGAGACGGAGTTGTTTCGCGCCGTGAATCTTCCCTACAGCGTGATGTTCGAGGAGCTGGACGTGTGGCTGCCGCGCGCACATCTGGAATGCGACTTTCGCAGCGCAGCGCAGTTGGATGATCTGCTGGAAGTGTGCGTCTACGTCGGGCGCATCGGCACAAAATCAATCCGCCTCAACTTTGAAGTGCGGCGCAAAGGTGAACGGGAGATGGTCGCCGAAGCACACTTCGTGCTCGTCTCCGTGCGCCGCGATACCTTTGAGACTGTGCCCGTGCCGGATGAGCTTAGACGACGCCTCGCGCCCTATACTCAGCCCGCCGCGCAGAGCCGGACCGAGCCCGCACGATAAGCAGCACAGTCGAACGCGGAAGGAAGGGGCGCGTTTTGTCTCGCGAGCAATTTTTGAGTTACGTCGAGAGCCGAGAGCCGCGCGAAATATTTTCGGACGTGGCGCGTGGCTCTCGTGATCGCATCGTCTGGCCGCTCATCACGATTCCGCGCGGGATGGTCATACTCTATCCGGAGTTTCTGGTTTTTCTCACCGACGATGAGCAGAGCGCGACGCGCCGCGTAGTCACTTTCAGCGTCACCGGTCTGGCCGCGCGTTTAGTTCCCTTCGCTGACCGTTTGGGCCAACTCGCGGGCGCTCTCGGCCTCAAGTCATTCGACCGCGCGAAGGCGCTCGCAAACCCGCAATCCTTTTTCATCCCGCGGCGCGAGATCAAAGGCGCGCGCCCCTTCTGGAAAGCGACGCACGGCGGCATCGTTCACATCAGCACCGTAGCCTCGCTCGATTTCTATCTCTATCAGGACATGCACTCAACAGGCACTTGGCGCTACTTTGCCGGCGGAGGATGGCGCTGGCAAAAACGCCTGGCCTCCGCCATCACGGGCACGCCCTGAAATATTTTCGATGAGCCCGTGGGGAATTTGTTTAGTATCATTACTTCGGCCAGAGAGCGTGTGCGCGTCCAACTCGGAGACAAAACCCATGATTGATGATACCAGTCTCGAATTCGATATGTTCGAGGATATGAGACGCAAGCTGGTCGAGCTTCTGGTGGCCGAAAAGTATGAGCGGCTCGAAGCGGAGAAGATCGCCCTCTACGTCGTTCAGGGCGTACGCGAAGTGCCGAAGCTTCTTTCGGCGCTCGCCAAAATCAGGGGGGATGCTCGCGCCGAGGTGCTCGAAACTTTACATGCCGTTTTAGAGAATGGCTGGGCGCTTGAGAAAGCGAAAGCGTTGGTGCTTGAGCATGAGGGTGAAGCGAAGGGATGAGAGCCTGTTTGTTCCCTGTTCCTGAAATCTCCTCGCCACAGGTTCAAACGGGCCACAGCGCGCGGCGCGCGAGAGTGGACTTGAGATCGACGTAGCCCTGATCGCCCGCGACCAGTCCGCCCAGAACTTTCCTGATGCCGCGATGCGTGCGCGCAAATTCGATCATCCTCTCCGTGAAGGGCGCGCCCAGGAAGCTGCCGTAAAAGCGACGGCGCATCTCGGAAGCGCGTCTCAGCTCGCGACCGAAATCCTCGCGCCAGCGTCTCTCGTAATCAAGAGGCTGACCCTCAACGTAGCTTTCGGCGAACAGCTCCGCAGAGCGCAGGGCGTAGTAGATTCCCTCGCCCGTCACTGGATCGGCAAAGCCCGCCGCGTCGCCCAGCAGAGCCCAACCTTCGCCCGTCGCTCTACGCTTATCCCAAGTCTCGACGGCCAGACCGGGAATGCGCGCCGCGTAGCGCTCGGCCATGGCGGTTAAATCTTTTCTGATCGACTCGTCCTGCGCGCTTCCTACGCTTCGCCCGTCCCAGATGCGTGTTCGTTCATCCACGCGCATGCGATAGTAGCCGACCATGAAATCCCACAACAGGCGGTCGAGCGCGCCATGATCGAAAGCATCCTGCGAGGTCGCTATGCCGAAAGAGATGTGATCAACGCGCGGAAAGGCCCAAGCGTAACCGGCCCAGCCCGGGAGAAAGGCTACGACGGTCGGCACATCTTCGCCTTTGGGCAAAGGCGTGCGATAGCCGAAGGCGACTTCCATCTCCGCCGGGGGCAACGGGCCAGCCAGTTTTTTCGCTATCGCGCTGTTCGCTCCGTCCGCCGCGACCAGCATGGGTGCGCTCCACTTCGAGCCGCTCCTTGAGCGCACTGTCCAGTCTTCATTTCCGCCAGTGGGGCGCGGCTGAACCGTGACCTTCTCGTTGAAAAGAATCGCACCTGCGGCCACAGCGCGCTCGCGCAGGTAAGAATCGAAAGCGAGGCGCGAGTAGATGGCGAAAGGCTCCGCGAGTTTCAGGCGGAGGCGTTTGCCCGCAGGCGAATACATCTCAAGGTCGTCAATGAGGCGCGCGGTCGTGCCCAGCAGGTGGGGCCATGCCTTGAGCGCCTTGGATGTGACGCCCCCTCCGCAAGCCTTCGGCTCTCCCTGCGGTCGCCCGTCAAAGAGCGCCACGCGCACACCCGCGCGCGACAGATGCTCAGCCGCGAATGATCCTGCCGGGCCTGCGCCGACGATCAGGATATCGAATCTATCGCTTGCCAGCATCATTCGCGCGCTCTTTCTTCTTCGATTCAAGACAGAGTTTCATTCGCTTTCCCGTCAACCGCCCTTAAGACATCATAAGGGGCACATGCTGCGCCGCGCAATTCGGGCTTGCGCCTGCGCGCGCCGCGTGTGATAAAATGCGGCCCGTTCCCCGAAAAGAATTTGCGGTCAAAAGACCAACGGCGTCACGCGCCTTGTATGCGGCGCGCGATGCATGAGTCTTTTTTCCGGGGCGAACAAAAGAGCGAGCAGTTCTCAATAGCAGAAGCTCTGAGAGAGTGATAGAGAGTGATGTCTACAGGCTCAATAGTCTTTGCCGGCATCGCGCCGCATCCGCCTATTATGGTCCCCGAAGTGGGACGCGAAGCGATACGTGAAGTGCGCGGCTCGATTGACGCGATGCGCAGGTTTACCGAGCGCCTGATCGAGAGTGGAGCGGAAACCGTCGTACTCATCTCGCCACATGCGCCGCTTGAGGCGCGCGCCTTCGTCGCTTATAACGACGCGCAGCTTTACGGAGACTTCGCGAACTTTCGCGCGCCCGAAACCAGTGTCGAAGCCCCGCTCGATAAAGAGCTACTGGAGGCGATCAGGGAAGCTTCCGCCCAGCAGAGCTATGAGGTGGTCGGCATAGAAGGCTACAACCTTGATCACGGCACAGCCGTGCCGCTCTATTTTTTGCAGCGTAATGGCTGGGGCGGCTCTGTCGTCGCGCTCGGCTATACTTTCCTCTCCAATGAAGATCACCTGAGCTTCGGCTCGTGTATCAAGCGAGCTGTTGTATCGACGCAGCGACGCGTCGCCTTCGTTGCCAGCGGTGATCTGAGCCACCGGCTGATACCTGCCGCGCCCGCCGGTTACAACTCGGACGCGCACCTCTTCGATGAAGAAGTCATCGCCTGCCTCAAAGAAAGCGAACCCTCGCGCATCGCCGCCATTGATCAGGATTTGAGAAGGATGGCGGGAGAATGCGGCTATCGCTCGATGCTCGTCGCTCTGGGCACGGTTCAGGGGACGGAGCAGGATTGTGAAGTCCTGCATTACGAAGCGCCCTTCGGAGTCGGCTATCTGGTCGCACAACTGGCGCGCGCGAAGACCGCCGGTCATCAGGGAAGCGGCCAAACACAAAACACCGAAGCGAAAAAGAGTGTCGAGACGACGCCGCCCGAACAAATTTCACCCGGCGATTACGACTTGCCCGCGCTCGCGCGCCGCGCCGTAGAAACCTTTGTCTCCGAAGGCCGCGTGATAGAGCCTCCCGCGGAAACGTTCGACCAACCCGCCGCCTGTTTCGTCTCGATCAAGACAATAGAGGGCGAGCTGCGCGGCTGCATCGGCACGATAGAGCCGGTCAAGCCGAGCCTCGCGCAGGAATTGATCGCCAATGCCATCAACGCGTCCATGCGCGACCCGCGCTTTCCACCCGTCAGGGCAGAAGAGTTGCCGCGCCTGCGTTATTCCGTCGACGTTCTATCCGCGCCTGAGCCGGCGACGTTCGAGGAGCTTGACCCGGAGACCTACGGCGTGATTGTGGAGGACGAGGCCGGGCTGCGTCGCGGGCTGCTTTTACCCGACCTCAAAGGCATCGAGACCGCCGGGCAGCAAGTTGACATCGCCGCACGCAAAGCCGGTATTGTGCCCGGCACGCCCCTCAGGCTCTCTCGTTTCCGCGTCGAGCGTTTTCGTGAACCGCCCCCAACCGAACTGCAACACCAGAAAAACAAGGAGCAGACAAATGGCAAATGACAATTTTAGTAAATCTACTGTCGGAGATAGCCCGGCTGACCCGGATTTGAAACCGGATACTACGCCCAATGCTGTGGAAGAAAATAATCCGGCCAACGACCAGCGCTCGCTCGATATCGGTGAATCAGGACAATTTGCGCCCGGCGGCTATTATAACCAGCACGGCGTAGCGGAAGCTGACCGTCTGAATTTGGACGATATCAAGACCTCGCTGCCTTCGGACGACAAAAAATAGCGGGGGCGGGAACAAACGCCGAGTGGGCAAAAAAATTCCGCTGCATACGCGATATATGCAGCGGAAAGATCCACAGGAGGAAAAGGAATTACATTGTAAACCGGGAAGCGCGGTGTGTCAAATAGTCTCGCCAGACCGCGCTTCTGCTGTATCAAAAATTAAACGTCAAGGTTCTTCACGTCCAGCGCATTGTCCTCGATAAACTTCCTGCGCGGCTCAACGGCGTCGCCCATCAGGACAGTGAAAATCTGGTCGGTTTCGACCGCATCATCTATTTTCACCTGAAGGAGCGTGCGCTTCTCCGGATTCATGGTGGTTTCCCACAACTGTTCAGGGTTCATCTCACCCAGCCCCTTGTAACGCTGAATCATGAGGTCTTTCTTCGCCACCGCCAGCACGCGCTCCAGCAGGGCTTCGCGCGTCGGAATCTGCTCGCTTGAACCGTTCTCTCCGGCCACGAAGGGAGCAGCCAGCCGATCTTCCAGCGTCGTGTAAAGCTCCACGGCCTTCTGAAACTCGACGTAGCTGGCTAGATTCCAGTCAATGCAGACGCTTGCGCCGGAATCCGCCGTGGTCTCGATCTCCCACAGTCCGTGCTCCTCATCGGTTGAAAGGTCAGTCCGGTAATTTTCATCAGCCAGATGGCCCTCTATGCGTGCCATCAGGTCGCCGTCCTGAAAGATTCCGCGAAGAGTAGCGCCGTCCTCGCGCAGCACGCCCTCGCGCCCGCCAAAAGCCGCTAGCAGCGCTTCCAGCAAGCGACCGTCGCCGCCGAGGCGTCTGGTGGCCTTCTCGCAGTAACGCTTGAATTCCACCATCTGCTCCAAAGACCGCGCCAAGTCTCGCCCTTCTATCACGGCGTTTGTCATGACGGATTTGACCTTGATATCGCCCGTCGCCATCCTCATCATGTAGCGCACCATGGAGCGTTCGTCCTTGATGTACTCCTCACGCTTACCCCGTTTTACTTTGAACAGCGGCGGCTGGGCTATATAAACGTGGCCTCTCTCGACCAGATCGGGCATCTGGCGATAGAAGAAGGTCAGCAGCAGCGTGCGAATGTGCGAGCCGTCCACGTCGGCGTCCGTCATAAGGATAATCTTGTGATATCGCAGTTTCCCGAGATCGAAATCATCCTTACCGATACCTGTCCCGAGCGCGGTGATGAGCGTTTTGATCTCGCCGTGGCCGAGCATCTTGTCAAAGCGGGCCTTCTCGACGTTCAAGATTTTACCTTTTAACGGCAGAATTGCCTGATTTTTTCGGTCACGGCCCTGTTTGGCCGAGCCACCGGCGGAATCTCCTTCTACAATGTAAATCTCACACAGGGCCGGGTCGCGCTCCTGGCAATCGGCGAGCTTTCCGGGCAGCATGGTCGAGCCGATTGCACCCTTGCGGACGATCTCTCTGGCCTTGCGCGCAGCCTCGCGGGCACGCGCGGCGTCAACTGACTTGCCGACGACCTTTCTGGCGACGGTCGGGTTCTGCTCGAAGTAGTCCGTCAAGCGCTCGTTGAGGAAGGATTCAACAGCGCCCTTCACATCCGAGTTGAGCTTGCCCTTGGTCTGTCCCTCAAACTGCGGCTGCGGCAGTTTGACGGAGATCACGGCCACCAAGCCTTCGCGCACATCGTCGCCCGAGAGCGAGCCTTTGAAATTCTTGGCGAGCCCTGAGCTTTGCGCGTAGGCATTGATGGTGCGCGTGAAGGCCGAGCGGAAGCCTGAGAGGTGTGTGCCTCCGTCAACCGTGTTGATGTTGTTGGCGAAAGAGTAGACCTTCTCGTCATAGCCGTCGTTGTACTGTATGGCGACTTCAATCGAGAGCGCATCCGCTACGCGCTCGAAGTAGATGGGCTTATCGTGCAGAGTGTTCTTGTTCTTGTTGAGATGCTTGACGAACTCTGCGATGCCGCCCTTGTAGTAAAACTCGTGCGAGCGCTCCGTCTCTTCGCGCTCGTCCTTGATGGTGATGCGAATGCCCTTGTTGAGGAACGCTTTTTCGCGCAGGCGCTCGGAGAGTTTGTCGAAACTGAAAACGGTCGTGTCGAAAATCTCCGTGTCGGGCTTGAAAGTGATCTTTGTGCCGCGCTTGCGCGTCTTGCCCGTCTGCTCAAGCTTGGTGACGGGAATGCCGCGCTCGTACTCCTGCTCGTAGGTTTTTCCGTCCCTCCAGATTTCCAGACGCAGGGTTTCCGACAGGAAGTTGACGCAGGAGACGCCGACGCCGTGCAGACCGCCCGAAACCTTGTAAGCGTTTGAATCAAACTTGCCGCCGGCGTGCAGCTTGGTCATGACGACTTCGGCTGCGCTACGCTTTTCCTGCTTGTGATAATCGACGGGAATCCCGCGACCGTTATCGACGACCGTGATCGAATTATCCAGATGAATCGCGACCTCCACCGTGTCGCAGTAACCGGCGAGCGCTTCGTCAATCGAATTATCTACGACTTCGTAAACCAGATGATGCAGGCCCAGATCGCCGGTCGAGCCGATGTACATCGCCGGACGCTTGCGTACGGCATCGCGTCCTTCGAGCACGGTGATCGAAGTCGAATCATAGGCCATATTTTTCTTCTTTGATAAGGTTGATGTTGCTGTTACCAAACCAGTCTCCTCTTCGTAAAGGCTGTTCATAAAATTTTGTTCTTCGCTTGATCTGATCGGCGCTAAAGAGCGCCGCTTTCATCGTCCCGATTTAGATGCTCTCAACGGCCCCTGCGGTTGACGAAATGAGCTCTGTTCGGGCCGTGTTATCTGTGGCTTTGCCGTCCCCCACTTCGTATAAATTGGCGCGCGCCACGAACTGCTCGACGAGGCTCTCTTTAGAGGTCGTAATGAACGTCTGAGTGCGCCCTTCGAGATATTCCAACAAGTTACTGATGCGCTTGCGATCAAGCTCAGCATCCACATCGTCTATGAGGAAAAGCGGATACTCGTTGTGCCATGAATAATACACGGAAATTGCCGCTAAGTCAAGTATTATCAACGCGCTACGCTGTTGGCCGGAACTCCCGAAGGCACGCATGTCCCGTCCGTCAAACAATATCTCAAGCTCATCCCTGTGCGGCCCTATGAGGGCGTATCCGGCGCTGATTTCGGCGGTCAGGCGCAGAGCAAGGCGGTCGGCAATGAGCGCCTCGTAATCGCTCAAATCGCCCTTGCCTTCGAGCGACGAGACGTAACGAATTGTGATGTCTTCACGCCCGAAAAGACGACGCTCAAGTACGTCCCTCAGCCGCTCCACGTAGTCTGCGCGGGCGCGATGAATCTCGGCGCTTAAGGAGACTAGCTGCTCATTCCAAGGCGCGATGATTTCCTTTATCTGGTCGGCGCGCATCTCCGATTCCGAAGCGTCTTGCAGGAGCCGGTTTTTCTGTTTGATGACGCGGTTGTAATCGCTGAGCGTCTGCACGTAAGAGGGATGAAGCGAAACGACGCCGCGGTCTAAAAACTTGCGGCGAGCGTCGGGCATACCGCGCACGATATCCAGCTCGTCGGCTGTGAAGGCGACGGCGTGAAGCTGGCCCAGATAACGTGTGACGGCCTCGCGCTTGCCGTTCACGGAGATTGATTTCATCTTGCCCTGAAGCGTCACCTGTAGGTCGCGGTGAACCTCGCTGGTGCGGCCCACGCGGCCACGCACGACCGCCAGCTCTTCACCGAAACGGATGGCTTCGTGCGGGCGCTGCGTGCGAAAGGATTTGGTGGTAGCGAGCAGGTAGATGGCCTCAAGCCAGTTGGTCTTGCCCTGTCCGTTGTCGCCGTAGATGATGTTGAGACCTGCGCCCCAGGAGACTTTGCCGCTCAGATTCCTGAAATTGTGAGCCTCAAGTGTTTCGAGCAGCATGCAATGATTTTAACATAGAGCGCACCTTTGCGCCTCTCATCGCCGGCTGATTCTTTCCGTAAATTAAATTTAAATTGCCATAGTTATTTTGAAAGTTTCATGCCATTTTCCCGACACAGCTTCAAAAATATTGAAAGACGCTGCTTCTTCCTGTCAGAAGGAGCAGCGTCTTTCGCTTTCAAGTGAGTAAGGCGAGCGCTTACGTCAAATTCGCATCGGCATCACGACGTACTTGTATTCGTAGTCTGTCGTGGTCGGTCGCAGCTGCGCCTGCGAGTTGCCGTCTTTGAACTCGAAGGCGGTCTGGCCTTCGCCGACGACGTTGAGGAAATCCTGTAGGTACTGGGCGTTGAAGCCTATCTCGACCACGTCGCCGTTGTATTCGGTGGCGACCGTTTCGCGTGCCTCGCCCTCTTCGGCGTTCTGCGAGCTGATCTGTAGCTGATTGGGCGCGAGATGAAAGCGTATGGCGTGCGAGCGGTCGTCGGCCATCAGGGCGACGCGGCGTATCGCCTGATTGAGCGAGACGTTGTCGAAGACCACGGACTTGTCATTGCCCTTCGGCATCACCATTTCGTAGTTCGGGAACTGGCCCGAGAGCATTCTGGAAATCAGTAGACGCGGGCCGACCTCGAAGTAAATATGGTTCTCGTCTGCGCCGAGACTTATCTCGCCTTCGTAGTTGGCCGTCAACTTGGTCAGCTCTGCCAGCGTCTTACGGGGTATAAGAGCGTCTATTGCCTCCTTAGACGCGTTTTTACCCAAATCCTGACGTGCGACATAGGCTAGGCGGTGTCCGTCGGTTGTAACCATCTTAGCGCCCGATTTGTCGAGGATGAATTTCGCGCCCGAGAGCGTGTAGCGAGACTCCTCCTGCGTAATGGCGAAGATGGTGCGGTCGATGAAGGATTTGAAGATGTCCGCAGGCAGTTTCATCGGCGCGGACTTGAAGCTGGGGACTTCCGGGAAACTCTCTCGCGCCACGCCCGCGATCTTCGAGCGGAAGTTCTCGCAATCGACCGTCACCCAGTCGTTCTCTTCCTTGCGGAAACGAACGGTCGCCTCCGGCAGTAGACGCGAGATGTCGAAGAGCTTGCGCGCCTGCACGCACATCGAGCCGGGCTTGCCGATCTCGGCTTCGGTCTCGCAGCGGATGGTCACATCCAGATCAGTCCCGATCAGGCGGATGGTGTTCTCGCCTACGGATTCGATGAGGATGTTCGAGAGGACGGGGATGGTGTTTTTCTTCTCGACAATGCCCTGGACAAAACCCAGCTCTTTTAGCAGAGCGTTCTTGCTGATACTGAACTCCATTTACTAACTCCTCTGTTGTGAATAATGGCTGTTGCAACTACGGATTTTATACGACATAAAGCTTGAGGCCCTTTTACTACTATAACTAATTAAATACCTTGTATATATATATAGTAGTAGTAGTAGGGCCTGTGGAAATGTGGAAAAGTCACCTTATTGTTGACAGCAAAGGGATTGTTTTCCACAGGGGCTGTGGAAATCGCTGTGGAAAAGAGAGCGCGCCTGTGGAAAAGTTTTCCATTTTCAGAGTTTTCCACATTTCCACAGGGCACTTTATTGCGATGCCTGTGGAAATGTGGAAAACTCGAAGTTAAATGTTATGTACAAAGAGCTTAACCGAAAAGCGTACTGTGGAAAACTTTTAACCCCTGAAGTGAGCTAACTATTTGCAAAGATTGTCCATAAGGTCGCTCACTACCCTGTGGAAATTTTGATCCTTCAAAACAAGCGCTTCGATCTTCTCCACGGAGTGAATTACGGTCGTGTGATGCTTGCCTCCGAACTCTCTTCCGATCTCCGGAAAACTGTGTTTCGTGAGCCGCTTGCACAGGTACATGGCGACCTGTCTGGGCACGGCAATCTGCCTCGTATTACTTTTTGAAGTGAGCTCGTCAACGCGCAGGCGATAGTGCGCCGCGACGGCCTGCTGAATCTGGTCAATGGTGATTCCGGCAGGTTGATCGTCTTCGGCTATGTTGCGAATCGCATCCTGCGCCAGCATCTTTGAGATGGGCAGGCCGCGCAGGGACGAGATGGCTACCAGACGCACGAGCGAGCCTTCCAGCTCTCGTATATTGCTTTTCACCTTGCTGGCGATAAAGAAGGCCACGTCGTCCGGAAGCTGTACGCCATCAAGGTCGGCCTTGCGTTTGAGAATCGCCACCTTGGTCTCAAGGTCTGGCGGCTCCATGTCGGCGATCAGTCCCCACTCGAAACGCGAGTGCAGCCTCTCCTCAAGCGTGGGGATTTCCCTTGGCGGGCAGTCCGATGTGATGACTATCTGTTTCTGCCCGTCATAGAGAGCATTGAAGGTATGGAAAAACTCCTCCTGCGTGCGCTCCTTTCCGGCCATGAACTGTATGTCGTCCATCAGCAGCACATCAATCGAGCGATATTTCTCACGAAAAGTCTGCGCCTTGTCATAACGAATGGCGTTGATCAGCTCGTTCATGAACTTTTCGGCGGAAATATAAGAGAGGCGCAGGTGACGGTTGCGTTCCTTGATGGCATGACCGGCGGCATGCATCAGGTGCGTCTTGCCTAAACCCACTCCGCCGTAAATATAGAGCGGATTGTAAGTTTTACCGGGAGCTTCGGCCACGGCCAATGAGGCCGCATGAGCGAATTGATTGCAGGAACCGACAACGAAGGTCTGAAAAGTATATTTCGGATTGAGATTGAGGTCTATCGGCTCTATGTCGACGAAGGTGGTCGCCGCCGGTGTCAGGCCGTCGGACTCAGCCGCCTCTAAAAGCGTAAAGAGGCTGGAGCTTTTGCTCTTGCCGTTGCTCGTGGCCGATTCCGAGAGGCTGTAGCTCTGGGCGTCGCGGCCCTCCTCCAACCTTTCATTGTTGCGGGCCTCTTCCTCCTCGACCATCCAGTCAACATGGTATTCGGCCAGATTAAGCTCCTCAAGCGATTCGTCCAGGACTTCCGAATAGTTTGAGCTGACCCAATCCTTCACCACCTGATTCGGGGCACGCAGGTGCAGGACCTGCTCCGAATCATCGCACCCCTCAAACTGTATGGGGCGAAACCATGTCTCGAAACTCTGGCGGTTGAGCCGTTTTTCGACGGCATGAAGAATATCGCTCCAGAGCCGATTCTCGATCATTGTACTCATGGTTTATATCCGTCCTGTCTCATCAAAAAAGTCTTGACGCTGTGGGTGACGCTGAGCGTCACAAAACAATACAGGTACTTCTCTTTCTTCTTTTCAAGCTTTTCCTTGAGTCACCCCACGGAAGGTGTTGTAAATGCACCCCTTGATCACTTTTTCACCCCCCGCTCCAAAAGTTTTCCACAAGGTTTTCCACAGCCCTGTGGAAAACTCTGTAAACTTAAAGTGATGCTTTAAGTATTTATTTATCAAGCACTTACAGGTTCAAAGAGGTGGTGAAACGGGGCGGAGACTAGCATAATCGGAACTTAGAAGCAAGGGAAATCCACAGGCTGGATAAATATTTTTTTGAGGCTTGGCGCAACCTCAATATTGGCTGCTCTTTCTGAATCGGCGATCCGGTCAAAACTACTTATTGAACTGTTTTAGGACATCCGCGGCATTTCCTTTTGCGTAAAAACAGGGGGCTATGTATGAGACTTCCAGCAACGAAAATGGATTTGGGGGGATCTGAAAAGGCCCTCGTTTCTTGACATATATGTGAGGTCGCAGTTAGTCTTACACTTTTCATTTGACCGGAGAATAACTGACTATGACGAAGCGCACATTTCAACCTAACAATCGACGCCGGGCCAAGACGCATGGCTTCAGGGCGCGCATGGCGACCAAGAATGGCCGACTGGTGCTGAAGCGTCGCCGCGCCAAGGGGCGTAAGCGCCTCACGCCTTCGCATTATTGATACCGCCTGAAGGCCGTTTGTCCAAACAAGCTCACTTGCGCGCTTCTGACGAGTTTCGCCGCGTCTATGCAAGCGGGAGGCGTTATGATGGCCGCTTGATGACTGCTTTCGTACTACCTAACGATTTACAGCATCATAGACTAGGCATCACGGCGTCACGCAAGGCGACAGGCAATTCCGTGGAGCGCAATCGCGCCAAGCGTCTGCTGCGTGAGGCGTTTCGCCTGAGCGGTGCGGAACTGGACGGCCTCGCGTTCAAATATGATTGGGTGCTCAACGCCCGGCGCTCCATCCTGACGGTCAAGCTGGCAGCGCCCCTTGAAGAGTTTCGGCGAATCATTGCACGCGCGGCCAATGATGAGAGAGCGGTTCTGTTAGCAGCCGAACGGTAAGTAAGCAGTGAGGATTGTTCTAATCACTCTATTAAGGTTTTACAAAGCGGCGATTTCGCCTCTGCTTCCGCCTTCGTGCCGCTTTGTTCCGACCTGCTCGGAATACGCACGCGAGGCCATAGAGCGCCATGGTGCGATGCGTGGGAGCTATATGGGCGCGCGACGCGTTCTGCGATGTCATCCGTTTCATCCGGGCGGATATGATCCGGTCAAGTGAAGATCCTGCGGGCACGACGAGTCAACCCTGATCGCGTTTTCAGATTCTCAGCGGAAGGCGGCTTGGTAGTTTAAATCACATGCAACAAAGGCGTTTCGTTCTCGCTCTTCTACTTTCAGCGGCGATACTTTTTGGGTGGAGCTACTTACAGCGTCGTTTCTTCCCCGTTCAACCTCCATCACAGAACAACGCCAATACTTCGACGGCTCAACAGCAAACCCCTACTCCGTCAACGCAGGAAGCCGCCGGCGCTACCACACCCGATCAACCAACGCCGCAAAGTCAAGCCACAGCGCAAACCGACACGACGCCTCCGCGAACCATCCTTGTCAAGACGCCGCTCTACGAAGTAAGGCTCAATAACACGGGCGCGGTTGCCACCAGTTGGATTCTCAAAGCGCTTCCCGGCGAGAACGGTAATACGGGACGGGCTTTGTATTCCGTGGCGGGCAGTAAGCAGAACCCTGAGCCTCTCGAACTCATTCCGCAAGAGGGCGTGAAGCGGGGTCATGCGCCGTTTCAAATCCTGACCGAAGATCAGAGCTTTAACGCGTTGCTTGCTTCGAGGAATTATCAGATCAAGGGGGCGGAATCCGGCAGCGGCGAGCTCAATCTTGAGCTTGGCCCAAACACGCCGCGGCAGACGCTTGAGTTCGTCCTCCAAGATGGTGCGAGCGGAGTCAATGTCACAAAGCGCATCACCTTCCACGCCGAGAGCTACATCGCGGACATCGAAGTCAATCTCACGCGCAATGGTCAGCCCGTCCCGCAGGCCAAAATGATGATTGGCCCAAGCGTGGGCGATCAGGGCGTCAAGCATTACACCTTCTACTCCGTCGCGCCAGAAGGCATCGCCGTCGTCGGTGATAAAGACGAGCGACATCTGGCCGAGCCGATCAATCATAAGAATGGTGATCGCCTTTTACTGAACGGCCCGGTGGACTGGGCCGGCGTCGGCGATACTTACTTCACCATGATCGCTGTGCCGTCGAAGAAGACGGATGGACTCGAATTTCGCACTACGCAGTATGACCATCAGGTGAACGGAAAAAATGAGCCCAGATACTTGATTTCCGCCCTCGTCCCGATCCCGGCGGACGGCTCACGGACGGCGCTGTATACCGGGCCGAAAGATCACTACCTGCTTATCAGCGCGAGCGAAGAGATCAGCGCGTCGCTCGGAGCAGGGCGTCAGATAGACCTTGAAAAGTCCATAGATTATGGCTTTCTGGGCGGCATGTCGCGACAGCTCGCCAAGCCCATTCTCCGGTCAATCAAGTGGCTTTACCAGCTCACGGGCAGCTACGGCGTCGCGATTATCATCTTCACGATTATCATCTACTCGCTCTTCTTCCCGCTTAAGTGGCGCTCGTCTAAGTCCATGAAGAAGGCGCAGAAGCTCGCGCCGCGCATGAAGGAGCTGCAGGATAAGATCAAGGGGATGAAGCAGGACGACCCGCGTCTCAAGGAGTTGCAGGTGGAGCAGCTGCGTTTGATGAAAGAGGGTAATCCGCTGGGAGGTTGTCTTCCGCTGCTGATACAGATGCCGTTCCTCTTTGCGCTCTATCGCGCGATCACCATCTCGATTGATTTTCGTCAGGCCCCGTTTCTCTGGATACCGGATTTGTCATCGGCAGAGCCCTATGCCATACACATGCTGCCGATACTGTTCGCCTCGTCCATGATCGTCTTGCAGTTGATCACGCCCGCGCCTTCAGCCGATCCTCTGCAACGCAAGATGATGGCCGTCGGCATGCCGCTCTTCATGCTGTATATTATGTGGAGCGCGCCCACAGGCCTGCTCGTCTACTGGATTGTGGGAAACATAGTCGGCTTCAGTCAGCAAGTGCTGATCAATCGCTTGACGAAATCGGAAGATGATGAAGAACCGCCGGAGGAGAAGAGTGCCGAAGCACGTTCGACTAAAAAGCTGAACACCGCGCGCGTCTCGCAAGCGTGACGTGCGCGTCGACGCGCCGGAAGTCTCTCTACGGTTAATCGATTATGAGTGAAGCATGTGTCCAGGCCCAGGATTTTCTTAACGCCGTCTTTAGTGGCGTCGGGTTCAAGTTGCGCGCAACGGCAGGCGAATCCTCCGAAGGTTGTCTGCTTGAGATAGATGGTGCTGACGCCGCGCTGCTGCTCAATGAAGGCGGCGAGTTGTTGGAAGCATTTCAGCATCTCGTCAATCAGGCTTTCGGTCGAGAGCTTCCAAAGGGCGAGCGCATTGTCTGCGACGTGGAAAACTTTCGCGCGACGCGCGAGGCAGAGTTGCGAGCGATGGCTAGACATGCCGCTCAGCGAGTCAGAACAAACGGCGCGGCCTTCACCTTTGGGCCAATGAATTCGAACGAGCGCCGCGTCATTCATCTGGCGCTCTCGACCGAAGAAGACCTCTATACGGAGTCTGTCGGCGAAGGCAATGCGCGCAGGCTCAAAGTAAGTCTCAAATCTTCCCCCAAGTAAGCGCGCGATAGTCGGAAGAGACGTGCGCGCGTGAAATTTTTTCGTCGCGCCTTCTCTCTTCTTTCCTTTTCTCTCTCTCTACTTTTTCAGTCGTGTCCAGAGCAGACACCATCGTCGCTTTATCAACGCCGCCGGGCCGCAGCGGCATCGGCGTCATACGCCTGAGCGGCACACGCTCTCTCTCCATCACGCGCACGCTCGTTGGCGAAGATCAATTCACACCCGAAGCCAATCACGCCACTTTAAAAAAACTTCGCGAGCCCGAAAGCGGAGAAGTCTTGGATCGCTCTCTCGTCACCTTTTTCAAAGCACCGCATTCATTCACCGGCGAGGATGTCATAGAGCTGAGCTGTCACGGCTCGCCTGTTCTTCTACGACATCTTGTAGATATTATTCTGGGTCAGGATGCGCGGGCCGCCGAGCCCGGTGAATTCACCCTGCGCGCGCTCGCCAACGGACGTTTGAATCTGAGTCAGGCGGAGGCCGTGCGCGACCTCATCAACGCACAGACGAACGCCGCCGCACGACAGGCCGCGCGCCAGCTTGGCGGCGAGCTGTCGGCGCGTCTTCAGCCCATCAAGGATGCGCTGCTGGACATCATCGTTCCGCTCGAATCCTCCCTTGAGTTCGTAGAGGATGATCTGCCGGAAGTGGCCGTCAACACAGTTAAAGTAAAACTTGTGGCCTTGATCAAGGATATCGAAGCTCTGGCCTCCACTTTCCGCTCCGGAAGGCTTTTGAGAGAGGGCTTGAGGGTCACGCTGGCGGGCCGCCCGAACGTGGGTAAGTCTAGTGTTTTCAATAAGTTACTGCTTGCCGACAGGGCCATCGTAACAGATATTCCAGGGACTACACGTGATAGTTTAAGCGAACCGATCAGCCTTCGGGGCGTGCCTGTTCTGTTGACCGACACGGCTGGCGTGCGCGCCTCCGCCGATAGAATCGAAGCTTTAGGGATAGAGCGCACGCGGCAGGCGATGGCGGATGCCGACCTGATTGTCGTCGTCCTGGATGGCTCGGAGGCTTTGACCGGCGAGGACGAAGAGATTTTCTCTGATGTCGCGCAGAGCCTTCATATAGTCGCTTTGAACAAAAGCGATCTGGATTCCTTTCATCCTAATGGTTACGAGCGGGACGGCGCGCCCGTGATAGCCATCTCAGCCAAAACCGGCGCGGGACTTGATGACTTGCGGGCTGCTATACTGAGACCGTTCGCATCTCCTGATATGCACAGTGCCGGGTTGCTTATTACGGATGCGCGCCATTTCGATCTGCTGCGCCGCGCGCGGGCTTCGCTGGAATCCTCCGCCGTTTTGCTCGAACAAAGAGCCAGCGAAGAACTCCTCCTCGTCGGTCTATATAACGCCCTGCGTTTTCTGGGCGAGATTACCGGCGAAACGACGCCCGAGGATGTGTTGACGCAAATCTTCGCGACTTTCTGTATAGGGAAATAGAGAATGAGTTTTGATGAGGTTTTTGATGTAGTCGTTATCGGCGCGGGCCATGCCGGGTGCGAGGCTGCGTCTGCCGCCGCCCGTCTCGGCGCTCAGACGGCGCTCGTCACGCTCAACCTTGATCTGATAGGCCAGATGTCCTGCAATCCCGCGATAGGCGGTATCGCTAAAGGCCATCTCGTTCGCGAGATAGACGCCATGGGCGGTATCATGGGCCGGGTCATAGATCGCACAGGAATACAGTTTCGCCTGCTCAATCGCTCCCGTGGGCCTGCCGTCCAGTCGCCACGCGCACAGGCCGACCGTGCCCTCTACCGTAAGGAGATGCGACGCACTCTGGAGGCGACCCCCAACCTGCACCTGCGGCAGGGCTTAGTTGTTGATGTAATTATAGATAATGGCCGTATCGCCGGCGTCGAACTACAGGATACGCGCCGCTTTGGGGCTGGCTCGGTCGTCGTCGCGACCGGAACGTTTCTGAACGGCCTCATACATACGGGCCTCCGAACCCATACGGCTGGACGCGCCGGTGAGCCTGCCTCAATCGAATTGGCGGAGAGCCTGAAACGGCTGGGCTTCCCCGTCGGGCGTCTCAAGACAGGGACGCCGCCGCGCCTCGACGGGCGCACCATTGACTGGGATGCCTTCGAGCCACAGCCAGCGGACGAGCGCCCTGTGCCCTTTTCTTTCGCCACAGACAGCATAGATCAGCCGCAGATCACCTGTTACATAGGCTATACGACAAACGACGTGCACGCGGCCATCCGCGCCAACCTGCACGAATCCCCTCTTTATTCCGGCAAGATCAAGGGAATCGGGCCGCGCTATTGCCCTTCGATTGAAGACAAGGTCGTCAAGTTCGCCGATAAAGACCGTCATCAGCTCTTTCTTGAGCCCGAAGGACACGACACCAACGAAGTCTATTTGAACGGCTTTTCCACTTCTCTGCCCGCCGAGCTTCAACAAGAACTGGTGAGAATGATTCCCGGCATGGACGAGACACGAATTATTCGGCCCGGTTATGCCATCGAATATGACTATATTGATCCACGTGAATTGACTCCCCATCTGGAAACAGCCCGCATCAAAGGGCTTTTCAACGCCGGGCAGATCAATGGAACCACCGGATACGAGGAGGCCGCGTGCCAGGGCCTGATCGCGGGCATAAATGCCGCCCTCAGTGTTCAGGGACGCGAGGGATTCCGCCTCAGCCGCGAGGAATCCTACATCGGCGTCCTTATCGACGACCTCATCACACAGGGTGTTGATGAGCCTTATCGTATTTTCACCTCTCGCGCCGAATACCGTCTGGCCCTTCGCCATGACAACGCAGACGCGCGGCTAGCCCCCTATGGCAAAGAGATCGGTCTGGTCGGCGATACGGATTGGGAGCGTTTCAACCGGAAACGAGACCGTCTGGCCCGCCTGCATGCCGCGCTCGAAGGTATCCGTCTGAAGCGCTCCGATGTTACCTATTCTTCCCTTTCCAGAACGCTCGGCTGTGACCTCGGAGACTCCGTCACCCTCGCGCAGCTGGCCCAGCGCCCTAATGTCAGCCCCTCGTTGATTCAACAGCTATTGCCCGCAGATGTTCGTGCGGATACGAGCCTGCGTGATCTGGAGTCTGCCCTCGCCGATTCCCTCTACAAGGGATATATAGAGGCGCAAAGAGCCACTTTTGACCGCCTGCACCAGCACGATGGGCTGATTATTCCCAAAACCTTCGATTTCCACTCCATCGGCGGCCTTTCTCACGAGATGGTCGAGCGCCTGGAGCGTACCCGCCCAAATACCTTCGGTCAGGCGCGGCGAATCCCCGGCTTGACCCCCGTGGCAATATCCGCCCTGCTCGTTCAATTAAACCTACAATCGCGAGCGGCCTAGGCTGCCGGCCTCAAAAAATGTTTCACGTATCCCGAATCAACTTTTGGGGACACGTGAAACACTGCTTGGCCGGGATTTATTCATCCTCGCAGCACGTGAAACCCCTCCCGCCTACGAAAAGTGTGGCGCGTGAACCCTTGTTGTGTTAATTTACCCGTAATTTCGGCGTGGGGGACTGGTTAAGGCTCACAATAATGGCTAAAACCATTGCAGTGGCAAACCAAAAGGGGGGCGTGGGCAAAACCACGACGGCAGTAAATTTAGCTGCTGCGCTCGCCGTGTCTGAGGCGCGCGTGCTTCTGGTGGACGCAGACCCACAGGCAAATGCCACCTCCGGCGTAGGAATTCAGAGAGGCAGCTTTCGACGCAGCCTCTATCACGCCCTCGTCCTGGACGAGCAGCTTACCAATATTATACAGTCCTCGGAAATTCCACTCCTTAAGGTTCTGCCGGCGGACAAGAATTTGACCGGAGCAGAGGTCGAGCTTGTGGACGCGGAAAGGCGCGAATACAGGCTCAGAGAGATACTGCGTGGGCTCGAATTAGAGTACGATTATATTATTATAGATTGTCCCCCGTCGCTCGGTCTTCTCACCCTAAATGCTTTGACTGCTGCAAGTTCCCTGCTCGTGCCTATCCAGTGCGAGTACTACGCCCTGGAGGGTGTGACGGAGTTGTTCGATACCTTAGCTCGCATAAGGCGGGTTCTTAACCCAAGCCTGACGATAGAAGGGTTGCTGCTCACCATGTATGACGAGCGGACTAATCTATCGGCGGCTGTGGCATCCGATCTGCGAGATTTTTACGGCCAACAGGTCTTTGAGACGGTGATCCCGCGTAACGTGCGTCTTGCGGAGGCCCCCAGCTACGGTAAGCCTATTATTTTGTATGACATACGCTCGCGCGGGGCTGAAAGCTACCTTCAGTTGGCAAGGGAGGTTATAGCTCATGACAAGAAGAGTTCTAGGCAGGGGCTTGAGCGCACTGCTGTCGGACACAGCGCCGACAACTAGCGAAGAGCTGCTCGAAATAGACATAGACCTCATCGAGCCAAGCCCGGCGCAGCCGCGCACACATTTTGATGAGGCGCGACTGGAAGAGCTAGCTCAATCCATTCGCTCCAACGGTATAGTCCAACCACTGCTCGTGCGCCAGCGCGGCGCGCGTTACCAACTCGTCGCTGGCGAAAGAAGATGGCGCGCAGCCCAGCGCGCCGGACTCCAACGCGTCCCCGCTGTCGTTCGCGCGATTCCAGACGACAAGCTTCTGGAACTGGCCCTCATCGAAAATATACAACGTCAGGAACTCAACGCCATTGAGGAGGCGCATGCCTACAAGCGGCTCATAGAGACCTTGGGCTTGACACAGGAGACGGTCGCTCAACGGGTCGGAAGAGACCGGTCTTTCGTCACTAACTATCTGCGTTTATTGCGTTTACCTGAAGATATCCAGCGCCTCGTCGAAGAGGAAAAGCTCTCGATGGGGCATGCGCGCGCTCTCCTCGGCGTAGACGACCCTGATATTCAGCGCCGCGTCGCGCGAAACGTCATAGATCAGTCTCTCTCCGTGCGTGAAACCGAGCGAGCAATCAAGAGGATTATCGCCGGTGCCAGCCCTGCTACGGCCACGCTCCCGTCACCAAAGCGTGATGACGCTAATATCCGTGCGGCAGAAAACAAACTGCGCCGTCGCTTCGGCACACAAGTGCGTGTGATGCCCAGCCAGACCGGCGCAGGCGGCAAGATCGAAATAGAGTATTACAACGATAATGATCTGGATCGCTTATACCAACTATTGACCGCAAGCCAGGAGCCGACAGCGACCCCCATTTAAGCCCCGGTCTCTTCTGAAAGCTGCATCCTGATACAATGCTGGGCCACACGGGTCTCTGGCCTTCGAGGCTGGTTTCTTTCACCCTGAAGACGTTTGTGACTTCAAGCGCCTGATGCCTGAAAAGTGATAGTCAAGACGCATTTGTAAAATCAACTTGAACTGACTCTACAAAAGGGAAGTACAAAGTACAATGAAGAAGAGATTGACCGAAATGGTGTCGTGCGCTGGTTGAGTGGCGAAACTCGCGCCTCGCGATTTAGCCCAGGTTCTGGGCTCTTTACCGCCACAACCGGAGAATAAGGACGTACTCGTCGGGTACGATAAGGCTGACGATGCCGGAGTGTTTCGTCTGGGGGCGGACGTTGCGCTCGTTCAGACCGTGGACTTTTTCACTCCGGTTGCCGACGACCCGGAGATTTATGGTCGTGTGGCGGCCAATAACGCCCTGAACGATATATATGCTATGGGGGGTAAGCCCATCACGGCATTGTCAATCGTTTGCTATCCGCAGAAGGGGGACTGGGATGTCCTGCGGCAAATACTGCTTGGCGGCCAGATGGCTATGAGCGAGGCAGGTGTGTTCGTGCTGGGGGGGCATTCAATTGACGATGCCGAGATAAAGTTCGGTTACGCCGTGACGGGTTTGATTAATCCCGAGCAGGTTGTGACCAACGCCAGCGCTCAGCCGGGCGACGTGCTCATCTTAACCAAGCCGATTGGGACGGGCGCAATCAGCACAGGCATCAAGCGGGGCATGGCGCGCCCGGAAACGGTTGAGGCAGCAATGCGTGTGATGACTACCTCTGCCGCCGCTGCCGCCGAAGCGATGCAGGAGGTGGGCACACACGCCTGCACGGATGTCACAGGCTTCGGCCTCTTGGGGCACGCTTACGAGATGGCGCGCGCAAGCGAGGTTTGCCTTGTAATAGAGGCGGCGCGTGTTCCCCTATTACCTGACGTTTTGGAGTTGATCTCGCAGGGAATGCTCACGCGCGGCGATAAAAATAATAGAGAGTACGTCGGAGATACTGTTCAGATAGCGCAGAGTGTCTCGCGCGAGTTGCAGAGCGCTCTTTTCGACCCGCAGACAGCGGGGGGGCTTTTGATAAGCCTTGAGCGCTCCAGAGCAGAGATTTTGATAAATAAAATTGATGGAGCCGTGATTATCGGCGAGGTACAACCGAAATCGGGCCACCTGATTCAAGTGGTTTGATTGGTGTGCCGAAAATTATTGAGTGATATATCTGTCGAAGTATGATAAAAACAACTGTCTTTGTCGCCTCGCCTCGAACGCTCTTAAACTAAAAATCTGACCATGCTTCGTAGTGCCGTGAGTTAAAGCCGAATCAGTTCAGGCTCTGTCTCTCCTTGCGAGGGGGAGGGACGCGAGCGATTGTCGCCCGTTCGGTTATGCCGAACGGGCGACAGTCGCTTATAAGAGTCCTCCACAGGACTAAAGACGAGAAGGTGCGCGCCATAATAATAGACCTGTGAGGCTATGGATATATGGGCAGCCATCGCTCCTTGACGGTTTGTGAAACTGCGTGCTAGACTCGCAAGCTTTTGATAGGCGTACATTTTCGCGAATATACACCCTGTAGGCAGGACTTCATCGAAGCCTCTCGATTGTTATGATCTTCCTGGGCTTAGCCGAGAACTCTATCCAACTCGTGCCGGACGGCACGCTCTTTATTCACATCGGGCTTATTCTGTTGATGGTGTATGTGCTAAACGCCACGCTGTTTAAGCCCATCAATCGCATACTTGAGGAGCGCGAGCTTCGCACGCGAGGCCGCTCGGGCAGTGCACGCGACATCCTTCGTGATGTCGAAGATAAAATGAGCCTCTACGAGCGTACTTTGCGCGAGTCTCGCTCGGAGGGCTATCGGCTGATGGAGCAGGAGCGCGCGACCGCTATGCGCGAGCATCAGATCAAGCTGGATGCCGTTCGGGACGAGATTGGCCGGGTGGTCGCAGAGCAGAAGGATTCGATCAACACGCAGGTCGAGAGGGCACGCGCGACCTTGAAGACTGATTCGTTACAGATAGCTGCCGAGATCGGCGCACATATTCTTCATCGTCCTGTCAGCACGTCGGTCATACAGAGTACGGGCTCGGGCGCGTAAGCAAAGGTTATGTACACTGCTTTTATAACATTGATGCTGCTGCTGCTGTCGCCCGCGGAAGGCGGAGCCGCGCCTTGGTGGAACAGACCCGGACTCGAACTCTGGAAGTTCTTCAACCTCTTCGTGTTTATCGGCGCGCTCATCTACTTCATTCGTCGCCCGGTCAGTGATGCTTTGCGCGCGCGGCGCGAAGGCATACGTCGCGAGCTGATGCGCGCGCGTGAAGAGCGCGACGCGGCCAACGCCAAGCTGGAAGAGGTTAAAGAGAGGCTGGCGCGTCTGGACGCCGAAGTTGCGAGCGTGCGCGAGCAGGCCAGAAGGGAAGCGGAAGCGGAGGGCGAGCGCATTCGTCGCTCGGCGGACGAAGAGGCGGAGAAGCTGCGCGAGCAGGCGCGGCGGGAAATCGAGAGCGCTGGTAAAGCTGCGCGGCAGGAGTTGCGGCGTTATGCTGCCGAGCAGAGCGTGCGTCTGGCCGAAGAGATGATCCGTCGCGATATACGGCCCGAGGACGATCAGCGTCTGGTCAATCGGCAGGTTGAAGAACTGGGGGGGATCAGGCGTTGAGCGTGCAGACGGTGGCGCGCCGCTACGCAGTGGCGCTGGCAGATGTGGTCATCGCAAAGGGTGAAGCGCGGCGGGTACAGGAGGAGTTGTCTGCATGGGAACTGATGATGCAGGCAAACCAGCCGCTACTGGAAGTCTTCCGTAATCCGACCGTTCCCTACGAGCAAAAGCGCAAAGTCCTGACGGCGCTCGTCGCGCGTGCGCGCGTGCGCCCGACGACGGCCAATTTCCTGCAAGTCCTTCTACAAAATCAGAGGCTCGGAGACCTTGGCGAAGTCAACAAGCGTTTCGCGCAGGTGCTGGACGAGCGCTCAGGTGTGGTCTCAGCCGAAGTCACTACGGCGCGGCCCGTGCCGGAAGATTCGCAGCAGGCCCTGCGTGCGAAGCTCTCGGCCATGACGGGCAAGGACGTGCGCTTGAGCTTTAAGACCGATGAAGAATTGATCGGCGGCATGGTGACGCGCATCGGCTCGACCATCTATGACGGCTCGGTGCGTAGTCAACTGCAACTGGCAAAGGAAAAGCTGGCGGGCAAGTAAGGCTTGCTTTATTTGCCGGCTTGCGGCCCGGATTTTCATCAAGAGGAATTTTATATGGAACCGATCAGAGCTAACGAGATCAACGAAATTATTCGCCAGCAGATCGAGAACTTCGAGGGCGGCGTGACCGTCTCGGAGGTCGGCACGGTGATTAAAGTCGGAGACGGTATCGCCGAGATACACGGCCTCGAAAAAGTGATGGCGGGCGAGCTTTTGGAATTTCCGCATGAAGTGCGCGGGCTGGCTTTGAACCTCGAAGAGGACAAGGTAGGCGCGGTGCTCTTCGGCGATTTCCAGAAGATCAAAGAGGGCGACATCGTCAAACGAACGGGGCGCATCATGGAAGTGCCCGTCGGCGATGCGCTCATTGGCCGCGTCGTCGACGCGCTCGGCAATGCGATTGACGAGCGCGGGCCGATCATGACGGACGCTTTCCTTTCCATTGAGCGCATCGCCCCCGGCATCATTGATCGCCAGCCCGTGAAGGAGCCGCTGCAAACCGGGCTCAAGGCGATCGACTCCATGGTTCCGATTGGGCGCGGGCAGCGCGAGCTGATCATCGGTGATCGCCAGACGGGTAAGACCGCCGTGGCCGTCGATACGATCATCAACCAGAGGGGCAAGGATGTCATCTGCATCTACGTCGCCATCGGCCAGAAGGCTTCGACGGTCGCGCAGGTCGTGAAGACCTTGCAGGACGCGGGCGCGATGGAATACACCATCGTCGTTAAGGCGACGGCCTCCGACCCGGCGGCGATGCAGTTTCTAGCGCCTTACGCGGGCGTCGCGATGGGCGAATATTTCCGCGACAACGGGCGTCATGCCCTGACCATCTACGACGATCTGTCAAAGCAGGCGGCGGCCTATCGTGAAATCTCGCTGCTGCTTCGCCGTCCACCGGGACGCGAGGCTTATCCCGGCGATGTCTTCTATCTACACTCGCGCCTGCTTGAGCGCGCGGCCAAGATGTCAGACCTCAGAGGCGGCGGCTCACTGACGAGTTTGCCGGTGATCGAGACGCAGGCCGGTGACATCTCGGCATACATTCCGACCAACGTGATCTCCATCACGGACGGTCAAATCTTTCTGGAAGCCGACCTCTTCAACAGCGGCATACGCCCGGCCATCAACGTCGGCAACTCCGTCTCGCGCGTCGGCGGCGCGGCGCAGATCAAGGCCATGAAGCAGGTTGCCGGAACTTTGCGCCTTGACCTCGCGCAGTTTCGCGAGCTGCAAGCTTTCGCGCAGTTCGGCTCGGATCTGGACAAGGCGACGCAGGCGCAGTTGGCGCGCGGCCAACGCCTGACGGAAATTCTCAAGCAGCCGCAGTATCAACCGATGGATGTCGCGCAGCAGGTCCTGGTCATCTGGGCCGCGACCAACGGCTACATCGACGACGTGCCGGTGGAAAACGTCCGTCGCTTTGAATCCGAGCTTCTGCGCTTTGTCGAGAACTCGCATCCGGGCGTGCTGCAAAGCATACGCGAGAAGAAGAGCCTGACCGACGAGATCAAGAGCGATCTGGCACAGGTGCTCGGTGATTTCAAAGACCGCTGGGGCGAAGAGACGGCGGTTGCACAGACGGTCGCCGCCGGAGCGTAAAAGCAATGACGAGTGGCAAGTGACGGGTTAAATGCTTGTTCTTACTTGCCACCGGTCACTCGTCACTAACAACTGATCTCTTATGGCAAACCTGTTAGACATACGACGCCGTATCAAGTCCATCAAGAATACGCAGCAGATCACCAAGGCGATGAAGATGGTGTCGGCGGCGAAGCTCAAGCGCGCGCAGGATCGCGTCACGACGGCGCGTCCCTTCGCCAACAAGATGCTGGAAGTCCTGGGCGAGCTGGCGTCGCATACGGACGAGGATTTTCATCATCCGCTGCTGGACGATCGCGGCGATGAGCGTTACCTGATCGTCCTCATCACCGCCGACAAGGGGCTGTGCGGCGCGTTCAATACCAACCTGACCAAAGCGGCGCAGGCGTTCATGCGCCAGAACGCGGACAAGAGCATCGAGATGATGCCGGTTGGCCGCAAGGGAAGGGACTTCTTTCGCCGTCGCAACGTCACCTTCGTCGAGGAGTACATAGGCATGACGGGCAAGGGCCGCGTCGAGTATTCGGAGGCGGTTGATCTTGCGCGCGATGTCATCAAGCGCTTCAGCGAGGACGAGGAGCTGGATAAAGTCTTCCTCATCTACAACGAGTTCAAGTCGGTTCTTCAACAGCGAGTCGTCGTCGAGCAACTGCTGCCCGTCCTGCGCACGACTGCGTCTGGCGCAGAGACGGCTGCCGACCCTTCGCGCCCCGTCATCTTCACCGAATACATCTACGAGCAACCGGCGGCGGAGATTTTCAGCCGGCTGCTTCCGCGCCTTATCGAAACACAAATCTTTCGCGCGCTGCTCGAATCAATCGCCTCGGAGCAGGGCGCGCGCATGACGGCGATGGATTCGGCCTCAAAGAACGCCGGGGAGTTGATCGGCTCGCTCACGCTTAACATGAACCGCATACGGCAGGCTGCCATCACCAACGAGATCATCGAAGTGGTCTCAGGCGCGTCGGCCCAGTGATGAAAATCCACCTTGGGCGCGGGATTTAAAACGAGAGCGCGCCGGTTTCAGGAAGTAAGAGAGTGAAGGGAAGCGACGGATGAGTCAGCTTCCCTTTTGTTTTAGCCGGAGGCTGCGGGCTGCAAAGTGTATGGCGAAGAGAAGCGAAGGAGCGGAAGGTGTAAAGACGACGTGGCGCGGGCGAGTGTGGCGCTACGGGCCGCTGCTGCTCTGGATGGCGCTGATCTTTCTCTTTTCGACCGGAGAGTTATCGGCAAGCAATACCTCGCGCATCGTGCGCCCGCTGATCCTCTGGTTATTTCCGGGCACGAGTGAAGAGACGCTGGGCATCGTGCATTTCCTCGTTCGCAAAGCGGCGCACTTTACGGAGTATGCCGTCCTCGCTCTCTTGGCCGCGCGCGTCTTCCTCAGCTCGTCTCAAAAGCCTCTGCGCCGTCGCTGGTTCCTGTGCGCGCTCCTGCTCGTCGTCCTCTATGCGCTCTCGGACGAATTCCATCAAAGCTTCGTCCCCTCTCGCACAGGCTCTGTCTACGACAGCCTGATAGACATGGCGGGCGGGCTCACTGCGCTCCTCTTACTGATGCTTTGGGGCAAGCGAAAAGCAGGGATGAGGGCGGCCATGTGAAGGATGAAAAAGTAGCTGGGGTTAATTGAATCATGCGGCTCGTACCGCATTTACTTCATCGTTGCTGCCTTCGCCCTTCATCCTTGCTTTTCCACTTCCATCGTGAAACTATTTATGCAATAGTTTCCGATCAACGGCCTCTATGATCGAAGGCTTGAACCGCTTGAGATGTTAGAGCGTATAATAGGCGGCGGCAGCAGCAGCAGCTCTCGCACTTGAACGGCATGAGAAGGCCGCGCTTCGGAAGGAGATTGAAAGCATGGGAATCTTAGACAGGGTTAATCCCTTCAATCAATTCATTGAAGTCATCGAATGGCTCGACGATTCGGGCAACACGATGCTTTATCGTTTCCCCGTTCAGGATCAGGAGATCAAGAACGGCGCGCGTCTCACGGTGCGCGAATCGCAGGTCGCCGTCTTCGTCTTTCAGGGACAGATCGCAGACGTTTTTCCGCCCGGCCAGTACACCATTGACGGCGGCAACACTCCCATCCTCTCTAAGCTCGGCGCGTGGAAATACGGTTTCAATTCGCCCTTCAAATCCGAGGTCTATTTCGTCAACACCAAGCAGTTCACAGACCTCAAGTGGGGCACGATGAATCCGATCATGATGAGGGACGCCGATTTCGGGATGGTGCGCCTGCGCGCCTTCGGCATCTATTCGATTCGGGTGGCAGACCCGCGCGCCTTCATCAAAGAGGTGGCGGGCACGAACGGTCGCTTCGAGACCGAGAACATAGAGGGTCAATTGAAGCGCACGCTCGTCTCCGGCTTCACGGATGCCCTCGGCGAATCCAAGATCGCCGCTCTTGATCTGGCTTCAAACTACGATGAGCTGGGCCGCTTCGGTCGCACCAAGCTCACCGAAGAGTTCAAGTCGTTCGGCCTTGAGCTGACCAAGTTCATTATCGAAAACATCTCTCTGCCGCCGGAGGTCGAGGCGGCGATGGACAAGCGCACTTCGATGGGCGTGATCGGCGATGTCGGGCGCTACGCGCAGTTTCAGGCGGCTGATGCTATGCGCGACGCGGCGCAGAATCCTTCGGGCGGCGCGGGCACGGGCGCGGGCCTCGGCGCAGGCTTCGCCATCGGTAACATGATGGCCGGGCAGATGGCCGGAGCTATGAACCCGCAACAGCAGCAGCAGCACCAGCAGAATACTCAGGGCGGCAGCCAGACCGGCTCTGCGACCGTCAAGTGTCCGAAGTGCGGCGTTGCCAACACGGGCGCGTCCAAGTTCTGCAACGAGTGCGGAGCAAAACTTGAGGTCGCCTCCGAGACAGTGCCCTGCGTCAAGTGCAGCGCAGACCTTCCGGCGGGCGCAAAATTCTGCAACCAGTGCGGGGCGAAACAGGAGAAGCCCAAGTGTCCTAACTGTCAGGCGGAGGCTGTGCCCGGCACGAAGTTCTGCAACGAGTGCGGGACGAAGATTGAAGCCGGTGGGCCAACCGCGCCCGCAAGCTGATTTCAGAGAGAAGTTCCATTGAGTGTCGGAGCGTTGGGCCTGTCTTCCGTGCTCAACGCTCCGACTCTTTTTCACGCGCCTTCTCGTCTTTCCAGCGCCGCCCGTCTACATCCATTAGCCTCGTCCGGGCCGTAATGTTATTCTTGGGCCATCTCCTGACACCACTCGGACAGAATATTTAACGAGGAGCATCGAAGCTTTATGTTGAGACGTTTGAAGCAGCCGCGCCGCGTCGTTCTCACGGGCATGGGCTGTGTGACGCCCATAGGCATCGGGCGTGAAGCCTTCTGGCGTGCGCTTCAACATGGCGAGAGCGGCATCCGCCGCATAGAGTCGTTCGATGTCGGAGATTCGCCCGTCAAGATCGCCGCCGAAGTGCGCGGCTTCGACTGGGAAGCGCAGCTCAATGCGAAAGATCGCAAGCACGTGCCGCGCACCGTGCCGCTGGCGCTGGCCGCCGCGCGCGAGGCGCTGGACGATGCGGGAATCCAACCCGGTGATCTGACGCTTCAGGAGCGCCGTGAGATGGGCGTCGTCCTCGGCACGGGCGGCGGCGGCCTCGCCTTCACAGAGTATCAATATCAATTCTGGTACGTTGGCCCACGTTATAAAGCGAGCGTCTACACGATTCCCTCGTCCACGCACGGCGGGCTCTCAAGCGAGCTTTCGATGGCGTTTGGCCTGCGCGGCCTCTCGCACATAGTCTCGACCGGCTGCACCAGCTCGACAGACGCCATCGCCTACGCGGCCCAGCACATCGCGCTCGGACGACAGGAGGCGATGCTCGCCGGCGGTGTCGATGCGCCGCTCGCTCCGGGCATTCTCGCCGCCTTCAATCTCATGACCGTGCTGACGGCTGAGTGGAACGACGAGCCGGAGCGCGCCTCTCGTCCCTTCTCGCTTGACCGTTCCGGGATTGTTCTGGGAGAAGGCGCTTGGGTCTACGTGCTTGAAGAATACGAGCGGGCGATGAAGCGCGGCGCGCACATCTACGCTGAGATCAGCGGCTACGGCGCGACGTGCGACGCCTATCATCGCGTGCGTCTGGAAGAGACGGGCGACGAGCCCGCGCGCGCGATGATGCTCGCGATGGATGACGCCGGACGCTTACCCGCCGAGATTGATTACGTCAATCTTCACGGCACATCGACAATCCTCAACGACCGCATCGAAACGCACGCGCTCAAGCTCGCCTTCGGAGAGTCGGCGGCGCGCATCCCTATGTCGGCCACCAAATCGCAGATCGGTCATCCGCAGGGAGCGAGCGGGGCCGCGGGGCTCGGCGCTGCTCTCTGCGCGATGCACACCAACCTGATTCCACCGACGATCAATCTGGACGTGCCCGACCCCGAATGCGACCTCGATTATGTCCCTAATCAGGCGCGCGAAGGACGCGTGCGCGTAGCGCTCTGCAACTGCATAGGCTTCGGCTCAAAGAACAGCGCGCTCGTGATTGAAAAAGTTTGAGGGCAGCGGGTCAGCACCCGCCCGCGACCTTGGGCGGGTGCTGACCTGCTTTATTCACACGGAGGAGACCGAAAATGAAATGCCTCGCCGTCCTTCTCTTCACGCTCCTGTTCGTTTCATCCTCCGGGCCTGCCTTTTCACAGGAGGTTGAAAAGAATCTGATCACTTCGGGCGGGCACACGCGTGCCTATTACTCGTTCGTTCCGAAGAAGGTCAAAGCGCCTGCGCCTTTGATCGTGTTGCTGCACGGGTCCGGACGCAACGGCTCGATCATGGTGGATAAGTGGAAGGAGCTGGCGAAAAAGGAGGGGGTGATTCTGGTTGGCCCTGACTCGTCCGACTCTCAGTCGTGGGCCATCCCTGTTGATGGGCCGGATTTTTTGCGCGACATAGTCGAGGAGCTTAAGTCCAAGTACGCGATAGACCAGCGCCGCGTCTACCTCTTCGGTCATTCCGCCGGAGCGAGCTACGCGCTGCAACTCTCAATGTTCGAGTCGGAATACTTCGCGGCCACGGCCATACACGCGGGCGCGCTCGACCCACGCTCGTATTCGCAGATCAGGCTCGCGCGCAGAAAGACTCCCATCGCCATCTTCGTCGGCACGGAAGATCAGGCTTTCCCCTTGAAGGTCGTGCGCGCGACGCGCGACGTACTCAACGGTCAGGGCTTCGCCGTGGAATTAACAGAGATGCCGAACCACGATCACTGGTATTACGACCTCGCCCCGAAGATCAATCGCAGCGCATGGGAGTTTTTGCAGAAACACGACCTCGGGGCCGATCAGAAGTATAAGCAGTATAATTTCAATGACTGACGTGAAGACGAAGAAAGAGACCACACGCCGAGGCCGTCGCCTCTTAAACTGTTTCTATGTTTGAGCGTTTTAAAGAGCGTAGCTACGAGCTTGAGCATCTGGATAAGGGCGATTACACGCCCGAAGAATACGAAAGGTGCATCGCGGAGCTTCAACTCGTCAACCAGTATCTGGGAGACGCGCGCGCTCTGCGCCGCACGTTGCTGGCCGAGATCGAGCGCGAGGGCTTGCAAAGCTTTTCCCTGCTCGATGTCGGCGCGGGCTCCGGCGAGTTGTTGAGAGTCGCCGCCGGTTGGGCCAATCAGGGGGGAAGACGAGCCCGTCTGGTCGGGCTTGAGTTGAACGCTCGCTCGGCGCAGGCCATCTTGAAGGAGTCGAAAGATTATGGAACGATCAGCGCCGTACGCGGCGACGCGCTTAGACTTCCCTTCGATGATCGTCAGTTCGATTACGCGATCTGCTCGCTCTTTACACACCACTTCGAGGATGAAGCAGTCGAACACATCATGCGCGAGCTGCGCCGCGTTGCGCGCCGACGCATCCTTGTCATAGACCTGCATCGTCACGCGCTGGCCTATTTTCTATACACGACGGTGGGCCGTCTCTTTCTGCATAACCGCTTGATACGCGAAGACGGGGCGCTCTCGATTCTGCGTAGCTTTCGCCCCGCGGAGCTTCGCCGCCTGGCCCTCGCCGCCGGTCTCTCGAATGTATATGTGCGGCGCTGCTTTCCCTTTCGCCTTGTGCTCGGCGCGGACGGCTCAAAGCAGAGCGCGAGCGAGCCGGAAACGGTCGCACACCTCGATGGTCGCACGGCAGCCATCAGCGCGGCGCGCGAGAATCTCTAAAGCGATGAGCGATTCGTCTGACACTTATGACGTGATTATCGTCGGGGGCGGCCCGGCTGGCACGAGCGCGGCCATTCACCTCGCGACAAGCGGCGCGCGCGTGCTGCTCGCCGAGCAGAAAAGGTTTCCGCGCGCCAAGCTGTGCGGCGAGTTCATCTCGCCGGAATGCCTCGATCACTTCGCGCGGCTGGGCGTCGCGGAGAGTATGACGCAGGCGGGCGGCGCGCAGGTCTCCGAGACTCTCTTTTATTCGCGCAGGGGCGCGAGCCTCTCTGTGCCCTCCCACTGGTTCGGAGCAGGACAAGCTCTTGCGCTCGGCCTGAGCCGCGCCGAGATGGACGAGCGTTTGATGCTGCGTGCGAGAGATGCTGGCGTGCATGTTCTGGAAGAAGCGCGCGCGACGGGACTGCTGATGAAGGACGGGCGCGTCGGAGGTGTGCGGTTGAAAGTTTGCGGGGGTGAGCGCGAGTACCGCTCTCGCGTCGGGCTGGATGCGACGGGCAGGTCGCGCGCTCTGGCGCGGCAGATAGAGAGCGCAGGGCCGAAGGAGCGTAAGCGCGCGCCGCTCGTCGCCTTCAAGGCGCATCTTGAAGGCGCGTCGGGTAATCCGGAGCACTGCGAAATCTATGTCTATCGCGGCGGCTACGGCGGCCTGAGCAGCGTCGAGGGTGGCCTCAGCAATCTCTGCTTTATCGTCTCGGCGCAAGATGCGCGTGAGCGCAACGGGGACGCGCAACGTGTGATGCGCGAAGTGTTGATGACGAACAGGCGGGCGGCCCTGACGCTCGCTCGCGCGCGGCCACGGTCTGAGTGGCTGGGCGTGGCGCTCGAAAATTTCGGACGCCACGAGCCCGCGCCCGCCGAAGGATTGCTGGCCGTGGGGGACGCCGCCTCGTTCATCGACCCGTTTACGGGCAGCGGTATGCTGATGGCGCTTGAGAGCGGCGAGATTGCCGCACAGGTTGTCGCACGCTGGCTTGAACGCGCAGGAGGGGCATGCCCTTCATACAGCCTGCTCGCGAGCGATTATCGCGCGCTCTACGCCGAGCGATTCAACAAGAGGCTGCGGGTCTGCTCCGTGCTGCGCCGCGCCGCTTTCCTTCCACGCCTTGCCGAGGCCGCAATACTCGCGCTCGGCGCAAGCACAGGCGTGCGCCGCCGACTGGCGCGCGCCACGCGTCGTTCCCTTATCAATTGCAACACAGGTCAGTACCGCCTGCGGTAGCGGGCGGGTGATGCTGACGATACGACCCGCCCGCTACCGCAGGCGGTACTGACCTGCGCGCGGCCCAACAATTAAGCACTTGCCATGGGCCTGTGTTTTAAGCTACAAAGATAGCGCGCTCGTTGAAGAGTCTACTCCCGGTGCTTAATTTTGGCTTGTGATTTTGTTCGGCTGCCCAATCATCTCCCGGACAGCGCGCGGTAGACTGCTTCAACTTTGCCCGTGATCCTGTTCCAGTTTCGCATCCGACGCACAGGGCCTGATCGCCGTTGCGTTCGTCTCTCGAACATTGGGCGAAACTTCCGAATCTTCTAAAAGCAGTTTGTTTAAGGAGTAAAAGATAATGCGTGCGTTCCCTCCGCAATGGCTATCGGCCTGTGTCCGAGCTTTGTTTCTTTGTTTGGCGACCGTCACTTGCGCCTGCGCCGTCATGGCACAGGCGCAATCGAATGCCGCCGACCTGCGCGGTTACGTCCGTGACCCGGCTGAAGCAGCCGTCCCGGGCGCAACCGTTACTGCGCGCAACACCGCCACCAACGTCACCCGCGAGGCGACGACCAACGAGAGCGGCCTCTACCAGATGACGAATCTGCCGCCGGGCGACTATGAAGTGACGGTCGAGGCCGCCAACTTCAAGCGCGCTGTAGTTCCGACCGTGAGGCTAACGGTCGGGCAGCGCGCGGATTTGGATATCCCGCTGGAACTGGGCGAGCTCGGCGCGACCGTCACGGTATCGAGCGCGACGACCGACGTGATTGAGACTTCGCGCACCGCCGTCGCCACCACCATTGACCAGCAGCGCATAGAAAATCTGCCGATCAACGAGAGAAACTATCTTTCGTTCGCGCTGACGACCTCCACCGTCTCGCGCGACAATACGCGCCCGATTGGCCCTGCGCCGACTTCCGGCCTCAACTTCGGCGGACAGCGCGGGCGCTCCAATCTAGTGCAGGTCGATGGCGCTGACAATACGGATAACTCGGTGAACGCCGCGCGCTCTACGGTTTCGCAGGAGGCCGTGCAGGAGTTTCAGGTGGTCAGCAACTCTTACGCGGCGGAATTCGGACGTGCCGCGGGCGGCGTCGTCAACGTCGTCACCAAGAGCGGCACAAACGATTTTCACGGCAACCTTTTCGGCTTTATCCGCCACCGCAGTTTTCAGGCGCGCAACGCCTTTGCGCCCGTCGAAGACCCGCCGTTTACGCGCGCGCAGTACGGCGCAACGCTCGGCGGCCCCCTCGACAGAGACCGCACCTTCTTCTTCGTCGCCTTCGAGCAGCGCCGCCGTCAGGAATCCGGCTTTTTCACCAGCAATGTCGTCGGGGAGATGAACAGCCAGGTCGTCATCGGCGGTCAGACGTTCGGCAACCTGACGCCGCAACAGGCCACCTACATCAACACGCTCGTCGGAGCCGGAGCGACGGCCCTTGCCGTGCCCTACGCTTTTCTGGCATCGAGCGGCGGCTCGACGGGCCTGAACGGAACCAACCCGCTGCTGGTTTTCCCGGGTCTGGCGGCCCTGACGCCGATCACGCCGGGCACGCAGGTCGGCGGACGTTTCCTTTTGTCTGGCGCGCCCGTGCCCGTCGGCACAACCAATGCTCTGGGCCAACCCATAGCCTTCCGCCCGCTCAACTTCCTGCAAAGAGTTTTCCCGATCACGGAGTCGACGACGTTCTCTTCTTTCCGTCTCGATCACCAGATCAACAAGAACAATCTCTTTACGATGCGCTTCGGTTATAACCCGAGCGAGATTTCCGGCATTCAGGTTGAATCGCAGAATCAGTCCCTGGGCCAGAACGATGTCTCGCGCACGGGCTTTCAAAAGCTGCGCGACTTTTCCTTCGTCGCCTCGCTCAACTCGACCCTCTCTAACACGATGGTCAACGAGGCACGCTTTAACTTCGGCGAGCGCCGCGCTCTCTTCAAGTCACAGAACGGCGATGCCGCGGCCTTCAACATCACCGGCACGGCCTTCATCGGTCGCGAGCTTTTCTCGCCCGTGCAGCGCACCGAGACGCGATACGAGTACACCGACACCTTGAACTGGGTCGTCGGCAATCACACCATGAAGTTCGGCGGCGACGCGGCCTTCGTCCGTATCGGCAACGCCATCTTCGAGCTGAACTTTGCGGGGCTCTATAACTTCGGCGGCCAGAACCCCTGCGCGCTCGTCTCCGCACTTTGCACGACGCCGGGCCTGCCCCCTGTGCCAGACCTGACGCCCGTGCAGCAATACGGCCTCGGCTTCCCCTCCAGCTTTATTCAGGGGTTCGGCAATCCGGTCAGCTCGCTCTCTAACAAGCCGCTGGCCTTCTTCCTGCAAGACTCATGGAAGATCAGGCCCAACCTGACCCTGAACTACGGCCTGCGCTACGATGTGGAGTTGACGGATCAGATCGAGACGACAGCGTTCCGCGACCCGCTCTCGGGCATCACTCTTTCGCAGAACGACATTCTCGCCGCGCAGGATGCCCTCGGCGTTCAGCAGGGCTTTCCGCGTGACAAGGACAACTGGGCTCCGCGCTTCGCCATCGCATGGGATCCGCAGAACAACGGTAAGACAGTTATACGCGCCGCCTACGGTCTCTTCTACGACCACCCGCTTCTGGCCGTCGGCTTCAACTCCGACATCGCCGACGCGGCGCAGCAGCAGCAGTCAACGCTCCTGCAAGGCAGCCCTAATCCGACCGCGCTTCTAAACGCCGTTCAGGCATTTCAAGGGACGGTTTGCGCGCCGGGCGTAACCCGGACACCATTCTGCGCGGCTGCCTTGCCCGCAGGAGTCTTTACGCCGGGCGTCGCGTCGGGCACGGATTACCAGTTCGGGCGTCAGCGCTTCAACGACCAGACCTTCCCGGGCTTCGGCGCGCTGCTGCCCTTTACGCTGCCCGTGGCGCAGGATTTCGAGTACGCCTACGCCAATCAGGCCAACTTCACCATCGAGCGACAGATCACCAAGAACATGTCGTTCTCGGCCAGCTACCTCTTTGTCGGCGCGCATCACCTGCCGCTGCCGCGCGATGTCAATGAGACGCGTCAGGACTTGCTGCTCGCCAACTTCCGCCGCTACGCCGGTGCGACCTCAAAACCGTCAGGCTTCGCCGACATAGCGCTCGCCGCCGGCGGGCTCTTTCCGACGACCGCTCCCGGCTCGACCTTCGCCAACCCGATCACCGGCGAAACCTTCGCCGTCATTATCCCGGGCTTCATCGTGCGTGGGCCGAGAGGCGACGTGATCCTGCCGTTTGCGGCCAACTTCTTCCGCCCGAGCGGGCCGAACTACTTCCTCGTTCAGGCCAACACGGGGTTGACCCCGACGGTCTTCAACACGTTCCTTGGAACGACGCTTCGCACTCCGACCAACGTGGTTTCTCCGTTCGGGGATGTCAACGCGCAGTCTTCCATCGGCAACTCCAACTACAACGCCATGAATCTGGATTTGAAGAAGCGCTTCTCGAACAACTTCCAGTTTCTGGCCTCCTATACTTGGTCGCACTCGATTGACGATTCATCCGACTTGCAGACGCTACTGAAACCGCAGAACAACCGTCTCGTCAGTGCCGAGCGCGCCGACTCGCTCTTCGATCAGCGTCATCGCTTCGTGTTCAGCGCCGTCATCGCTTCGCCGACGGGCTGGCGCGGCGCGGGCGGCTTCCGCAGCGTCCTCGCCGACTTTATCGTCGCGCCGATACTAGAGCTTTCTTCGGGCCGTCCGTTCAACATCCTGAGCGGCGCGGATACCAACGCCGACATACAGGGCACGAACGAGCGCCCGAGCGTAGCCAACGACGGCACGCTCTTTATCCCGCCCTTCCTTTCGCAGGGCGGCTCCCTCGGGCGCAACCGCGGCATTACGCACGGTTACGCCTCGCTCGACATGAGATTGACGCGCGCCATTCGCTTCGGCGAGCGCGTTCGCATAGACCTCATCGCCGAAGGGTTCAATCTCTTCAATCGCTTCAACGAGGGCTCGGCATCGCCGTTCTTTCAGGATGTCAACGCCTTCCACCAGCGCGACGGCGGAGGCCGCTACTACAGCCGACCGACCGCCGCCTTCGACGCGCGCCAGTTCCAGTTCGGCCTTAAGATCAACTTCTAAGAACGGAAGTGATCGGAAGCGAAGGTTTGTCTTGATGAGACAAGCCTTCGCTTCCAGAGATTCTTAAGCGGGTATTACTATCCAGCCAGTTAGCGAGAGTTAGCTGGCTGGTTTTTTGTTGAAACCGTAAGCTTTCGCGGGTTAAGTATTCAGAGCCGCGCGCGGCTCGTAAAGAAAAAGCGAACCCTATCGCTCGTCGAAGCATCGCATGGGCAGCAAGGCGCACGCCTTTATCGCCGCATGAAGTTTGTTAGGAAACCGGGTCGGGAAAACTTGAAAGATCAGTATTCAATGACGATCAAATCCATTTCGCGTGACATCATTCTCGGCGGCGCTCTGCTGGCGTCCGCCTCGACGGCCTTCGCGCAGTCCGGCTCAACCAGACCGCGCCGCGTCAATCCTGAGCCGACCGCCTCGCGTAACGACCAGCGCAGCGCGCCCGCAGCCGACACCACAGTTGATACGAGCGCGCCGCCGACGGCCAGCGTCAGCAGGGCGCGCCCTCGCGGCAATAGTCCCGCGAGCACCCCGACGGGGACGAGGCGCGCTTATGAACTGCTGGAACAGAAGCAGTACGCGGCGGCGGCACGCGAGGCCAAACAGGTGGCGGCCACCAATCCGAACGACTCTGAGGCCTGGAAGATCGCCGGGTTTGCGGAGATCAACCTCAAGCAGTATGCGGAGGCCGCCGCAGACCTACAGCGTGCGCTCGACCTGCAACGCGCAGCCTCGCAGGAGGACGCGAACACCGTTGACGCTTTGGCACAGGCTTATATCCTGACGGAGAAGTTTGCGGAGGCTCTGCCCCTGCTCGTCATAGCGACGACGCGCCCGGGCACTCAGCCCGTCGCGAGTCTCCTCTACTATCGCGGCATCGCCGAATACCAGACGGGCAAAGCGGCGGAGGCCGAGCGCTCCTTCAGCGCAGCCATCAAAGCCAATCCCAAAGATGCGGCGTCGCTCTATTACCTTGGGCAGATCGCCTTCAAGGGCGGGCGTCTGGACGAGAGCATAGGCTTTTTGAATCGCGCCACTCTGAATGACGGGCGAATCGCTTCCGCCTGGGCTCTATTGACGACCGCTTACTTGCGTCGCGCAGCCGCCGCGACCGTCGAAGCCAGGGCCGACGCCGATTACCTGAGTGCGGTGCGTGCCGGTGAAAGCCTCACGCGCGTCCGCGCCGACGCAGAGACCTCCACGCTTTTCGCTCAGGCGCTGATCGGCGCGAAGCAGTTCGCGCGCGCCGCGACCGTCCTTGAGCGCGTCACCACGGGAGACGACGCAAAGGGCATCACGCTCTACCTGCTCGGCGTCTCGCATTCGCGGGCCAAGAACTATCCGAAGGCCATCAGTGCGCTCGAACGCGCCGCCGCGAAGACGCCCGAAGATGTGAACATCTATCGTGAGCTCGGATATGTCTACGAGGTCTCGAAGCAATACGGCAAGGCGTTCGATGCTTACCAGAAGGGCGCGGCCTTAGCGCCCGCCGATACGGATTTCAAAGAATCGGTCGAGCGCGTCCGGCCCTACGCCCAGAAACAGTGACGAGTTAAAGAGCTTTCTTCCTGCTCCACACTCGTCACTGTTTTATTCGCTTGTCACTTGTCGGTGCTGTGGAGTAGCATCGCCGCTATGAAGAATTTTACCCTCCTAAGCTTTCGCGTGCGGCGCGTGATTGCGGCCATCGCTCTTGTTCTCGCCGCTCTGGTCATTTCTGTGCCGGTCACAAGGGCGGCGAACTGGAACGGCATCGAGCCCTTGAAATCAAGGCGCGCGGATGTCGAGCGCCTGCTCGGCAAACCTCTCAGAGACCAGCCGGGCACAAACGGCACGCTGCACTTCAAGGTCGCGGGCGGCACAGTCACGGTCGCTTTCGTTGACGCACGCTTCGTTGCCGCCAAGAAGCTCTTTCCCGAGCTCGAAGGAACAGTCAGGCAGATCGTCCTTCAGCACGAAAAGTCCAGCGAGACGCCGGAGTCTTTGACCATCGCGGGCAATAACGATTTCGAGCGTCAGGATGGTAAGGACTCCACCGTGGTCTTTCGCAACCTGAAGGAAGGCATCGTCTACACCTTCATCGGCGGAAGGCTCAAGACGACCTACTTCACGCCCTCAGCGGAACAATGGTCGCGGGCACAGAAGGGAAGCTGACGAACAGCAGTAAGTGATGAGTGAAAAGCTGTTGCTCATCGCTCATGGCTATTGATCGGTTGAGTTGGGTTCTATGGGGAGCGAGAGAGGCGATAAAGAGCAGCCGGCGAGCGGGAAGGCTGACGAACGGGCGAGGGTACGCAGCTGCCCGGCTTGCGGCACGCAGGCGCGGCGCGCGAAGGCGCGCTTTTGCTCGACGTGCGGGCGCGCGCTCGAAGACAGTTATCTTCCGGCTGACGCGCTGCGCGCCTCTTATCATCTGCAACACAGGCCCTCTGCGAGCCGTAAGCCGAAAGGAACGCGGGCGAAGATTCAAATGTCCTCAAGCTTTTCAGCCAGCAACGGTAACTCCGCGGCGACGACGGCGCTCGCCTTTATGACCTATTCGCTCGTTCCCTACCTCGGCATACTTTTTTGTCCGGGCGCGGTCATCCTCGGCGTCATAGGCCTCGCACACTCTCTGCGCGTGCCGGAGAAGGGCGGGCGCAGCGCCTCTTACTCAAGCGTCGCCTTTGGGCTGGTGATTCTGGGCGTCCAGATTCTGCTCTGGTGGATCATCGTCAAAGTGCCGGAATGGACGAGGCCGTTTTAGATTTTGGATTAAGGATTCGAGCCTGTTTCGAATCCTTGCAGCATGGATTTGAAATCTCAAAAGGGAGCAACTCAGCTCTGAAATCGCGATCCCCCTTAATCTAAAATCCAAAATTCTTATGATTCGTCTTGCCAGGGTCGTTAAATCTAATTCGCATGTTGATTATGTCGGGCGCATCGTTGATGTGCTCGATACGGACGCGCCGCCGCTGGCTTCGGACTACGGGTTCGCGCAGTTCGTTTCCATCCCCGTCGATGAGCATGAGGTGATTGGTGTCGTCTATAACTCCCTGCTCGCCAATCCTGATTACGGAAACTACGGCCCGCGCCTTTCACCGATGATAGACCTCTCAGTCCTGAGTCCGGATTATTTGAACGAGCAGGGAGTGCTGATAGGGATACTGCTCCTGGGTTGGCGCGAGCGCGCGACCTCGGTGAATCATCATGCCGTGCCGCGCCGCGTGATTCCGGTCAATCAGGACATCTATCGTTTGAGCGACGAGGAGATGCAGAAGTTTCACACGGACGCGGAAGGCCACGTGCAGCTACATTACTACTCGCAGATCATCACACACGCCGGGCCTTTCAGTGTGTCTTTGATCGAGGCCATCCTCGAACAACTTGAGCCGGCATGCACGCCCGCAGATCGCCAGCGGCTCTGCGTCCTCAAGGGCGCGTTGATGTGGCAACGAACCGTGGGCGGCATGCGGCTCTGACAATATTCTTCACACGGAAAAATTCCTGATAAGAGGGGAGACTTTGAATGAGAAACATTTACAGCATCTTCGGGGCCGTCCTGTTGTCGGCAGTGCTGTGCATGGGCACGGCCCTCGGGCAGCGCCCGCGCAACGTCAGCGAGCCCGGCACAGCGACGACTTCCTCGACGCAGCCCGCGCCCGCGCCGCAGAGCGTCAACGCCAACTACGAGGGCGGCGTCTTCGGCTACAATAAAAAGATCAACGGCACGCTCTCCTTCGATGATACGAACCAGCGCCTCTTGTTTCGCAACAAGCAGCAGCGTGAAATCCTGTTCATTCCCTACAAGGCCGTGCTTTCAGCCTTCGCCGACGTGAAATCCAAGAGGCCGATTGCCGCAGACGTTGCCTCCCGCGTGAGCATCTTCGCGCTGCCGGCGCTGCTGATCAGGAAGAAGTTTCGTTACCTGACGATGCAGTACCGCGACCCGGACACCAACGCGCAGGGCATCACCAGCTTCAAGCTTGAGAACAAGGAGATTCTTGAATCCGTGCTTTATACGCTGGCGGGCAAGGCCGGTTTGACGCAGCGCGGTGAGGTTTACGTGCGACGCAGAGACCCGAACGACCAGCCGTAAGCGGCCCGGTCGAATCTTCACGTGAGAACAATAGAATGGCGCGGCCCGGTCTCCCCTCCGGGTCGCGCCATTATTCTTCTACACGGTTAAGCCGGGAAGAGACGGACGGCGCACTTCAGTGATCGTGATGCGAGCCTGCGGGGCGCTCGCCCTGATAAATCTCTGAGCCGCTGGCGACGAACTCCGCCGCCTTCTCCTTCATGCCTGCACTGAGCGCGGCCTCGTCGTCCAGCCCCACCTCGGCGGCATAGACGCGCACGTCCTGCGTAATCTTCATGGAGCAGAAGTGCGGGCCGCACATGGAGCAGAAGTGCGCCAGCTTAGCGCCCTCCTGCGGCAGCGTCTCGTCGTGATACTCGCGCGCGACCTCCGGGTCGAGGGCCAGGTTGAACTGGTCTTCCCAGCGGAACTCGAAGCGCGCCTTCGAGAGCGCGTTGTCACGAAGCTGCGCGCCCGGATGGCCCTTCGCCAGGTCGGCGGCGTGCGCCGCTATCTTGTAGGTGATGACGCCGTCCTTGACATCCTTCTTATTGGGCAACCCCAGGTGCTCTTTCGGCGTGACGTAGCAGAGCATGGCCGTGCCGAACCATCCGATCATCGCCGCGCCTATCCCCGAAGTGATGTGATCGTAGCCGGGCGCGATGTCGGTCGCGAGTGGGCCGAGGGTGTAGAACGGCGCTTCGTGGCAGATCGCCAGCTGCCTGTCCATGTTCTCCTTGATGAGATGCATGGGCACATGGCCCGGCCCCTCGATCATCACCTGACAGTCCTGCTCCCATGCGAGCTGCGTCAACTCGCCGAGCGTCTCCAACTCCGCGAACTGCGCCTCGTCGTTGGCGTCCGCGATAGAGCCGGGGCGCAGCCCGTCGCCCAGAGAGAAAGACACGTCGTAGGCCGCCATGATCTCGCATATCTCGCGAAAGCGCGTGTAGAGAAAACTCTCCTCGTGGTGGGCCAAACACCATTTAGCCATGATCGCGCCGCCGCGACTGACGATGCCGGTCGTGCGCCGCGCCGTCAGCGGGATATAGGGCAGGCGCACGCCCGCGTGAATCGTAAAGTAGTCCACGCCCTGCTCGGCCTGCTCGATCAGAGTGTCGCGGTAAATCTCCCATGTCAGTTCTTCCGCACGGCCTCCGACTTTTTCCAGCGCCTGGTAGATGGGCACAGTCCCGATGGGCACAGCCGAGTTACGCAGAATCCACTCGCGCGTGGCGTGTATGTTTTTGCCCGTGGACAAATCCATGACCGTATCCGCGCCCCATCTGGTCGCCCAGCGCATCTTCTCGACCTCCTCCTCGATTGAAGAGGCGACCGCACTGTTGCCTATGTTGGCGTTGATCTTGACGAGGAAGTTACGCCCGATGATCATCGGCTCAGACTCCGGGTGATTGATGTTGGCCGGAATGATCGCGCGCCCGCGCGCCACTTCCGTGCGGACGAATTCGGGCGTCACGTAACGTGGAATAGAAGCGCCGAAGCTCTCGCCCCTGTGCTCGTGATAGAGAGAATCCCTGTTGCCGTCGGATTCGAGGGCGGCGCGGCGTCCCATGTTTTCGCGAATCGCTATGAACTCCATCTCGGGCGTGATCACCCCGCGCCGAGCATAGTGCATCTGCGTGACGCGTCTTCCCGCGCGAGCGCGCAGCGGCGCGCGGCGCAGACCCGGAAAAACTTCGAGCCGCCCTTTGTCCTTCGCCTTCGCGTACTCTTCCGCGCCTGCCGTCAGGTAGCCGTTGTCTTCCGGCTTAACGTCGCGCCCGGTGTATTCCTCCGTATCGCCCCGCTCGATAATCCACTGGCGGCGCAGGCCCGGCAACCCCTCGCGCACGTCGCAGCGCAGGGAGGGGTCGTCCCACGGGCCGCTCGTATCGTAGACGCGAACCGCGTCGTTCTCTTCCATCCCCCCGTTGAAATTCTTCGTGGGGTTGAGCGTGATCTCCCGAAAGGGAACGCGCACGCCCGTCTGTTCACCTTCGACGTAAACCTTGCGCGAGTTCGGAAGCCTGACCTCCGCGCTCGATCTCTGCTCTCTCGTCTCGTTCATGTTGCTCATAACTTGCTCAGACTTTCTGGCCGAACACACTCGGCCCGAAAAAGGAAAAGACCGCTCCCCCGACTTAAAGGGACAGAACGGTCTTCACCTGTTGTTTCTCCCTTCGACGGTGCTAACCGTATCAGGTTCAAGGGGTCTCACGCGTTTGTGACTCTCAGCTTCGGGCCGTCGCGGCCCTCGGCTCCCCCGAAAACTTTTTCGATTTTCAAATTACGTTCGGCGCTTAACCGCCGATGAAGCTCATCGTCCGCGCGGGCTGACGAAAGCCGGGGTCGTTGATGTAGTGGCGCGGCTCTTTCTTCATCACGACACCCTCTATGTATTCGATAAGCTCGCCTCGCGTCGCGCCGCCGCGCAGGACATCGCGCAGGCTGTGCTCGACCGTGGAGAAGAGGCAGGTTCTGATCTGCCCGTCGGCGGTCAGGCGTATGCGCGAGCAAGCGCCGCAGAATGGCTCGGTGACGGGCGCGATGATGCCTATCTCGCCCGGTGTGCCGTCGGCGAAGCCGTAACGCGCGGAGGTCTCTGAGCCGCGCCTGACCGAGAGCGGCGCGAGCGGAAAGCGCGCGTTGATGCGCTCGTAAATCTCGCGGCCAGAGACTACGTCTGCGCGAGACCAGTCGTGGCCGGAATCGAGCGGCATGAACTCTATAAAGCGCATGCTGACCTGATGCTCGCGCGCGAAATGGGCGAAGTCCGCGACCTCCGTCTCGTTATGGCCGCGCACGACCACGGCGTTGATCTTGATGGGCACAAGGCCCGCGCTCCTGGCCGCTGCGATGCCTTCGAGCACGCGGTCTAATACATCCACGCCCGTCATCTGCCGGAACGTGTCGCGCTTGAGGCTGTCCATGCTGATCGTGACGCGATCAAGGCCGGCCTGCTTCAGGCTTTCGGCGCGGCCCGGCAGAAAATAGCCGTTCGTGGTCAGCGCCAGGTCTTGCAGCCGAGGCTTCAAGGCCGAGAGCTTACCGATAATCGTTTCGATATCGCGTCGCATCATCGGCTCGCCGCCCGTCAGTCGAATCTTTTCAATCCCGAGCGAGACGAAAACTTCCGCGACCGTTTCGATCTCTTCAAAGGAGAGCATCTGCTCTTTGGGCGCAATGGGCGGCTCGCCGTGCGGCAGGCAGTAAAAGCAGCGAAAATTACAGCGATCCGTCAGCGACAGGCGGAGGTCGCGTATCGGTCGGCCATAGGAATCTTTGAGTAAACCAGCCACTTCTTCAAACCTTCTACAGAAGAGAGCATACCGCGCGTCAGAGAGAGATTTCAGCGATCATAATCATACGCTGCTTGGATGCATGTTCCAAGCTGCCCCGCACCAATTCTTAAGGCTCCGTCAGATCATCATCGCTGCTCTTCGTCACAACATCCTCCAGATCCATGAGCGTGCCCGTGACGGGCCTGCGGCAGTTGAGGTCAAGGGAGCGCGCGCCGTCGCTGCTCGGCGGCGTGATCGAGATGTAAGCCTCACGCCGGCGCGGCCTCTCCTCGTCGTTGAACTGGTCGTAGATTTTGTAGGTGTAGCCGCCGGCGCTGAACCTGACCGCCAGATAAGTGACGAGCGGGCGCGTGTAGCGTTTGTAGGTGAAGGCCGATTGGGTGTTCTCACGTTGCTGCGGAAACTCAAGCTCGACGCGGCCCGCTCGTCCGAAGCGATACTGCACGTAGCCGCGCGTCGCATCCAACTGCGGCGAGCTGCAAATCGAGGCGATCTTCCTGTTAGTGATCTCGCAGCTCCAGACGGTCTTCTCGTCGCGCGCGCAGAGCGAAATCGCGCGCGACGAATTTGCGCGCGTCTGTCCGGCGGCCAGACTTGAAGAGAGACACAGGAGCAGGCAGGCAATCAAAAGACAGTTGACGAGTTTCATCTTCAATCCTTATGAAGGGGCTCAAGCAGTGTGCGAGCGTTGCGATGAAGGCCGGCGAGCTTGGCGCGCTTGACGGGGCTGCGCCGAAAGCGCTCCGCGTAGGTTTCGGGCGTGAGCGCCAGAATCTCGGAAAGCTCCGGCGAGACGTTGCCCGCCCTCGGCTCAAAGCGAGTCTCCGGGGTCGGCTGCTCGAAGCGATTCCAGGGGCACACGTCCTGGCACACGTCGCAGCCGTAGAGCCAGCCGTCCAGATTTCGCGCCACCTCTTCGGGCATCTCAGGCTCGCGCAGCTCAATTGTCGCGTAAGAGATACACCTGTTCGAGTCGACGACGTAAGGCTCTGTGATCGCGCCGGTCGGGCAGGCTTCCAGACAGAGCGTACAGCTCCCGCAATGATCTTCAACCTGCCGCGTGTCGTACTCAAGCTCAAGGTTGAGCAGCAGCTCGCCCAGAAAAACCCAGGACCCGTACTCGCGCGTAATCAGGTTCGAGTGCTTGCCTATCCAGCCCAGGCCCGCGCGCACGGCCCATGCCTTATCCATCATCGGTTGAATATCAACGCACGGCTTGCCTTCCGCCTCCGGCCATTCTTCCTTAATCCAGGAGAGCAGCGCCCGCAGCTTTCCGCCGACCACATCGTGGTAATCATCGCCCCATGCGTAACGCGAAATCTTACCCCGCTCGCCCTCGCGCGCATGCTCGTGCGGCGTGTAGTAGTTGAGCGCGACGACGACGCAGGAGCGCGCCTCTGGAAAAAGCAGTCGCGGGTCTGCGCGCTGCGTCGGGTCGCGCGCCATCCATTGCATGCGGCCCTGAAACCCTCGATCGAGCCACTGGCGCAAGCGCTCGCCCTCGCGGTCGAGCGCTTCGGCGCGCACAATGCCGACCTTCTCGAACCCTTCGGCGTAGGCCCGCTCCCTGATCTTGCCTGAGCGCAGGCGCGCGAGCCCGCGCTGCTGTTCCGCATTGTCCTGTGCGATGTTCATCCGGTGGTTCTGTGATAGCCTTCTTGAATAAGATAGTAAGACCCCGCGCCGCGATTATCAAGCAGATGTAAAGTCGCCTTAAGATCACGACCATCTCGCGGGAAGAAACTTGAGATGGAAGCTGGCCTGCACGTGCTGTAGCTCTATAAATGAAAATCGAAATGCTATATAATGACGCACGCCGCGCTGGTCAATCTCAAAAAGTGCCGCTGCCTTAGGGGATTACCCAACGCCAGGTATAAAAAACCCGCGCAAGACGTTGTCGCTTAACTAAACTTATAAAACAGGCCGGAAACTGAATTTACTTGAAGCGGCCATTGAGCTGATTGCTCATCTGCTTTTCCGGTTTTGTCACCTTACTTCTGACCTCTCGCTGGAGTGTTTTTATGAATTATCTAAACTACCTGACAGCTCCCAAATCTTTGCCGCGACCCGTAGCAGCGCTGGTTTTGCTTGCGACCCTGTTCGTCCTCTGCGGCTCACAGCAGGCCTCTGCGGCGGCAGGAGATTTTGACACGACTTTCGGAAGCAGTGGCTTCGGTTACGTCCCCCTTCATACAGACGGCACCGTCGGTGATGGGACGGCCACCGCCGTCGCGCTCCAAACGGACGGCAAACTCGTCATCAGCCTCTTCTGGACGCCCCTCGGCGGGCAAACCAAGATCTGGTTGGTGCGACTCAACGCCGACGGCTCCTTTGATTCCACCTTCGGTAGCGGCGGGAAGGCCCCGGCGGATTTAGCCGTCGCGCTCGTTATTCAGCCCGACGGAAAGATCGTGTTGGTCGGCAAGGCCGAAAACACAGCGCCCGCGAAACCGGATTTCTTATTGTCGCGCTATAACACGGACGGCTCGCTCGATACCACATTCGGCACGGGGGGCAAGGTGCGGACGGATTTTCTGGGGCGAGAGGATTCGCCCTCCGCCGTTATTCTCCAACCGGATGAGAAGATCGTGGTGGCGGGCGTTGCCTTCACGGGTGATACTTCGACGGGGAAGGAGGGCTCGTCCTTTGCGCTCGCGCGCTACAACCCGGACGGCTCGCTAGACACTTCGTTCGGCACGGGGGGCAAGGTTCTGACCAACTTCCCTGATCGCTTCAGTCTCGCCCATGATGTGCTGTTTCTGCCCGACTGGAAACTCGTCGTCGCCGGTAAGACGATGAGCAAGATACCAAACACGATTGCGGACGATTTTGCGCTCGTACGCTACAACACGGACGGCTCGCTCGACTCGACCTTCGGCACGAGCGGCAGGGTGACGAAGGATATTAAGCCGACGGATGACGCATACTCGCTGGCCCGCCAGCAGGACGGTCGGCTGCTGGTCGGAGGGACGACGGCGGACTTCCTGGACCACACCTCGCCGAACGATGCCGCGCTCTTGCGCTATAACACGGACGGCACGCTCGACACGACTTTCGGGACGGACGGGTTCACGACCTTGGACTTCTCCAAACGCGAAGAGCGCTTTGAAAAAGTGTTCGTTCAATCGGATGGAAAGATTATCGTCTTTTGCGATGCCTACGGAGCCACCAGCGGTCGGGGCAGCTTATGGGTGCTGGCCCGCTACCAACCGAACGGCACGCTCGATCAGACCTTCGGCCAGAGCGGCACTAAGCAGATCACTAACGGGTATAACGGTCTGGACGCGGTTTTTCAGCCCGACGGCAAGATCGTGATCATCGGGGGGACGACCTATCTTGAATTCGGTACGGTAGGGATCGCCGGGCGCTTTCTCAATGATGGTGGCCTGCCGTTGCCCACGCCCACGCCTGGCCCAAAACCCGCTCTGCCGCTCCCGACTCTTCAATTCACAAAGGCAAGTTATACAGTGTCCGAAAGTGCAGGCTCGCTTAACATCACTGTCATACGCAGCGGCGACCTCTCGGTTCCCATCTCCGTCAAGTACGCTACCTCAGACCCGACGGATGTCAATTTCAAATGTGACCCCTACACACCGGGCCAAGCCACCATTTTCGCTTCCCGCAAGTGCGACTATCACATCGCCGTCGGCACTCTGCGCTTCGCTTCAGGTGAGACGACCAAACAATTCACCCTCAGCTTCACAGATGATGTCTACGTCGAGCCTTCCGAGGCTTTCTCCGTCACCTTGAGCAATCCCGTCGGTGCAACGCTCGGAGAAAACAGCACTGCCGCTGTCACCATCACCGACAACGACACTTTCGGACAGCCTAATCCGATAGACAACACGCACTTCTTCGTCCGCCAGCTTTATGTGGACTTGCTCTCGCGCGAGCCAGACCCGGCGGGCTGGGACGGATGGACTAATCGCATCAATCTCTGCGGTCTACCCGGTCAGCCTCCTCCTCCCTGCGACCGTGTGACAGTCGCAGGCGACGGCTTCCTCCGCTCTGGAGAGTTCTTCGATAGACAGTTCTTTGTGATTCGTCTCTATCGCACTGGCTTGGGTCGCATCCTTCGCTACGAAGAGATCGGAGACTTGGCAGCCGTCAGCGGATTCCTGACCGCCGAGCAGCTGGAACTCAACAAGCAGGATTTGGTCAATGAGATCGTGCTGCGCCCTGAGTTTGCCGGCAAATACAACGCTCTGAACAACACGGAGTTTCTGCTGAAGTTGTTCGAGACTTCGGGAGTTACGCCTCCGCAGGCCGTGCAGGATGAGTGGATTAACTCACTACAAAACAACACGAAGAGCAGAGCGCAGGTGTACCGTGAGATGTCAGAGAGGCCGGAGGTGAGTGCCAAATATCTGCACGAGGCGCAGGTGGTGTCAGCCTATTATGGATTCTTCACACGAAATCCAGACGGAGCATACCTGAACTACTTGCAGCGCCTCGATGCGGGAGAGATCACGCTGTCGGATTTGGCGAATGCGTTCATCAATGCCGCCGAGTATCGCTCAAGATTCGGACAATAGCGCAGCTTCTCAACAGCTCGGGCTCATAAGCGCCAGCCGTGTAATGCTGTATGAGCCCGAGCTATTGATGGGCAGTTTGCCAACGATAGGCCGTGTTTGAGCAGGAGAAGGTGATGGCTGGAAATTCGGGCGATCAGAGGTGTCGAAATCTCCCGCCGGACATCTACCGCAGGTTATGCCGGGCTCGTGATTTCATGGACGACTGCTACGACCTGCCGCTCGATCTCGATCAGATTTCCCGACAGGCGTGTTTCTCACGCTATCACTTCATCAGACTGTTCAGGCAGGCTTTTCAACGCACCCCTCACCAGTATCTGACCGAGAGACGGATTGAGCGGGCCAAGGAGCTTTTGAGCTCGGGCCGCATGACCGTCACGGATGTCTGCTTCGAGGTCGGCTTTCAAAGTCTGGGCTCATTCAGCAGTCTCTTTCACAGGTGCGTGGGCCATACGCCGGTCGCACACCGCGCCAGAGTCTTCATCCACAGGCCGTCACAGCCCGCACGCGTCCCCTTCTGTTTCCTCATCATGTACGGAATAGAATCGGCAGCGCCCCTCGAACTTTAGCAATTTTCGAGAAGCCAGCGGCGCGCCTCTACGGTTATTCTCTCGTCACTCAGGTTTCGAGAGTGAGGAGAAAAAAACATGATTAGTAAAATGTCGCACGCCACCGTCTACGTACTGGACCAGCAGAAGGCGCTGGAATTTTACAGGGACAAGCTGGGCTTTGAAGTCCGCACAGACGCCACCATGGACGGCGGGTTTCGCTGGCTGACCGTCGGCCCAAAGAGTCAGCCCGATTTCGAGATCGCATTGATGGAGCCGCGCGCCGGGTTCATGTTCGATGAGGAGACCGCCGCACAGATCAGGGCGCTGGTCGAGAAGGGCGCGCTCGGCGCGGGCGTCTTCGACACGGACGATTGCCGTGCCACCTACGAAGAGCTCAAGAACAAGGGTGTGGAGTTCATGTCGCCGCCGGATGAAAGGCCCTACGGTATCGAAGCCCTCTTCAAAGACAACTCCGGCAACTGGTTCAGCCTGACCGAGCGAAAGGAAGATTGATAGAACAGCAAGGATGAAGGCGGAAGGATGAAGGATGAAATAGAGCTTCTCATTCTTGAAAGCTTTTACTTCATCCTTCCGCCTTCCGCCTTCATCCTTGTTATGACTGCCCTCATTCTTGCCAAAGGGACTCTGACCCGTTAATCTCAATTAGTGCGGCGATCAAAGCCGACTCCCCCCAGTAATGACAGTGAAGCGTAAGCGCTCTGAAGGCCGTATGAGGCGCGTCCGGCCAGAGGGGTGCGAGAATTTGTGAATAAGGTTCAGGTTGATGGTTGAGTTGAAGACGGAAGGTTTTTTATGACAGAGGGTGTGGGGCGCACGAGAGCGCGGGATTCACTTTCAATCAGGCAGAAGGCCGGACGGCTCCTGTTCATCGGTCTGCCCGGCACGAGTGTTGATCGGCCCACGCGCAAGCTGCTCGGCGAAGTCCAGCCGGGCGGCGTCGTCCTCTTCGGTCGCAACGTCCGGGCGGCGGAGCAGGTCGCGCATATGAATGTGCAGATACGCGACGCCGTCGAGCATCCGGTTCTCATCGCCGTCGATCAGGAGGGCGGACTCGTCGATCGCTTTCGCCACGTCTGCGAATCGATGCCTTCGGCCAAGGCCGTGCGTGATGCCGGCCAGTCAGACCTCGCGCGGAAATTCGGTGAGCTGACGGCGCGGTTTCTTCGCCAGCTAGGCTTTAATATGAACTTCGCGCCGGTGCTGGACCTTTCCGGCGACAATCTGGATAACGGTCTGCGCGGCAGAACCTTTGGCCGTCACCCGTCGGATGTCTCAAGGCTGGCGGGCGCGTACCTTGACGGCTTGCAGGGCGGGCGCAAGGTGGAGGGCACGACGGTCGGGCGCATCATCGGCTGCGGCAAACATTTCCCCGGCCTCGGCGGGTCGAGTGTCGATTCGCACCGCCGTCTCCCCATCGTGCAGCATACATGGGAAGAGATTTTCGAGCGCGATCTCGTTCCCTTCATGGACTTGATGTTTCACACTCCGGGCGAGCGGCTCTATTCGGTGATGGTCAGCCACGCGGCCTTCCCCGAAGTCTCCGAATTCCTGCAAGCATGGTTTCGCCGCACGCAGGAGCTGCCGTCGCCCGAGAGCCTTCACCAGCTTCCGGCGACGATCAGCGGCAACGTCGTGATGCGGCTCCTTAGACAGGCGCTCAAGTTTGAAGGCTTAGTGATTACGGATGATATGGAGATGGGCGCGGTCGTCCAGACGCTCTCTGTGGCCGAAGCTTCTCTGCGCGCCATTCAGGCTGGCTCGGACATGATCTTGATCTGCGAGCAGGAGGCGAACTTCGTCGCCGCGCGCGACGCGATTGTCGAAGCCGTCGAGCAGGGCGACCTCTCGGTCGAAGCGCTCGATGAAGCGAGCGAGAGAATAGACCGGCTGATAGAGGTCGCAGGCGAGTATGAGCCCTTCGACCAGTCGGAGTTCGACGCCGTCTCAAATGATATGGCGGAGCTTAAACGGGCCTTGAAGGCCGCCGAAAACAACGAGGAATACGCGCCCCTCTACGGCACTGAGGAAGGCAGCGAGCGCCACTCGTCAAACTTCTAGCCGCACGTTTGAGCGTCAACGGTTTCCCGCCCGACATAGAAAACAGACCCCTGGCTTGCGGGCATTCAAAGGCCCGCCGCGTCCGGGTACGTTATCTATTCAGAAGTTAATGGCCCGATGCGCCCGATGGCTAGTCGATTCTCTGTATCGTGATGGAGACAATCGGGTCGCTGCCGGAGGTGCGGCTGTACGAAACCCAGTAGCCGGCTTTCGGATAACGCACCATCTTGAACATCGACCCATCCGGCTTGGCTTCGATATCCGTGCCGAAGACAGTCTTTGCCTGCGGCGTGTTGTTGTTGTTCGTGCCCAGATAGTTGATCGAAATAGCATAGGTCTTGCGCGATTTGTCGTAGAAGACCTGCGCCGACTCCCGCTCGTTGAAGACGAAGAAATCCTGCTCGTCGCTCTTGTCCTGTGGGCTGCCCAGTTTTTTCCGCGCCTCGTCGGCCAGCATACCGATTCGCACTCCCTTGTACTCACTAAAGAGCGGCTCGTCCTCTCCCTTCGGCTGCGGCTCGACCGCACTCGTCGCCGCGCCGCGGGTGGTACGGGTTTGCGCGTCGGCGCTTACGCTCGTGCCCGTCACAAAGCAGGCCAGCGCGAAGGCCATGAGCGCAAAGCCGGGCAATTTGAAAACAAGATAGTCCTTCCTGATTTGAAGCATAGTAGGTGGCTCCTCCTTCCGTAGAAGGCGCTGCGATCCAGTGCGACCGCAGTTGGGGTGTGATAATCAAAGGCTGGACGGGAAAGAAGGCTAAGGTCTCTGGCAAGTCTTCCGCCGCAACCAGCCTTTGAAGGTTTTGCAGCCGCGACAATAAGACAACATGGGTGTCGGAGTCAATGGTGCGGACTGTGCCCCGTGGCTGCTTCCGAAGGTCTGCGCCCCGCGGGGCTGCTCTCTTCAAACGCCGGGAGTCGGCAGCACCATGGCCCGCTGAAGGCGGGCCTCTCAGGCTTGCAGAGTTTCGCGTATGTATGCCGTGTAGCGCGAGCGCGCGTCGTCGTTCATCTCCGTGATGAGCATGCCGACCAGATAGCCCTGCTCCGCCGTATGCTCTTCGCCGGCATCCATCTTACCGTCGGTCACGCGCTGGTAGCGGACGGGGATCGCCGTTATATCAACCGAGCCGGTTGGAAGTGTGAGCCCGACCTGCATCGTGCAATCCGCCCTGTCGAGAAAGGCTTCGTTAACGCTCTTCGCGGATATGACGAGGGCTATGCCGGTCTCGCTGATATCGTGAGTGTAACCGATGCACGTCAGCACGTTCTCGCCGTCATCAGCATTCCTCTTTGTGATCACTACCAGAACTCTGATGGCGAGTTGAGTCCTGTGTCTGCGAGTGCTGCGGCGTTCATTCTCATAAAGTGACATCGTATCTCTTCCAGATGGATTTCACTTCCCGGGCGGCTGTCCGGTAAGGTCCGAACTCTGCGGGCCTGCCCCGCAGACACTATGTCATTGTCCTGTGAGGCATGACAAGCTTTTTGTTTTAGTAATAAGCAGGAGCAGAGGCAGGCGTGCGCGCGGGCGTGACCGTCACAACTGCGAGGAGTTATCACGACCAGACGCCGGGAATCAGCGTCGCGCACTGTGGGCATCGGCCCGCGCTCATGACCTTCATCTGCCTGATGATATAGCCGTAGCGCTCGATCAACAGCTCGTCGCAAGACGGGCAATAGGTGTTTTCCCAGCGCCCGACCCTGCCCGGCAGGTTTCCCGCGTACACGTAGCGCAGTCCGGCCTCGCGCCCGATCTCGCAGGCGCGTATGAGCTGCTCGGCGGTCGTGTTGGCGTTCTCCGTCATCTTGTAGTCCTGATGAAACGCCGTCACGTGCCATGGTATATCAACCGAAACCGCGGCGATAAAATCAGCCGCGCGCCGCAACTCGTCCTCCGAGTCGTTGAAGCCGGGCACGATCAGCGTGACGATCTCTTCCCAGAACCCGCGCTCGTGAACCATCCTCACCGTGTCCAGAATATTATCCACGACGCCGCCCAACTGCCTGTAGTTGCGATCATCCATGGATTTCAAATCAATCTTATAGCAATCCGTCCACGGCCTGATGTAATCCAGAACCTGCGGCGTCGCGTTGCCGTTCGAGATGAAGGCGGTCTTAAAGCCGGCGGGCTTCGCCAGCTTGAAAACCTCCACGGCCCACTCCGCCGTAATCAACGGCTCGTTATAACTCGTCCCAACCATCCTTGCGCCATAACTGCGCGCCAGCGCGACCAACCTCTCCGCCGTCACCGCCTTCGGCGCGACCCCCGCCGCATCATCACGCAGGGTCTGCGACGTTAAAAAGTTCTGGCAATAGGCGCAGTGCAGGTCGCATCCGAGCATGCCGAAGGTGAGGGTGTCGGAGCCGGGCAGGGCGTGGAAGAAGGGTTTCTTTTCTGTCGGGTCGCAGGCGAGCGCGGCGACGTAGTTGGAGGGAACCATCAAATGGCCGCCCTCGTTGTAGCGCACCTTGCAGATGCCGCGCTTGCCTTCCTTGATCAGACAGCGGTGGCCGCAGGCGTAGCAGCGCAGGTCTGCCCCCTCTAAATGTTCGGTCAATTCCGGCGCGCCTTCCCTCGTCAGCTCGTCTATGACTTCAGCGAGTGAGGCTGATCTACTACTCATCGGCATTGTCTTAAACCCCTATAATAGCGGAAATCGGGTTGAGCAATTATACTACTTTAGCGATCAGCTATCAGCCTCCGGTCTCTAGACTAAACTTCGGGCTGATCACCGATTCGTTACCGCTTATGATTATTGAAGAGCTTACGGTCACGGCGTTTCAACAACACACGCGCGTCGTCGGGTGCGAGAAGACGAGGCGCGCCATCTGTATTGACCCGGGCGACGGGGCGGAGCTGGTCGTGAGCGCGCTTGAGCGGCACGGGCTTGAGCTTCAGGCCATCGCTTTGACGCACGCGCATATGGATCACGTCGGCGGAGTCGCGGCGCTGAAAGGATTGCGGCCACGGGCTGATGTCCTGATTCACAGCGCGGACGAGCCCCTGTACAGGGCGCTGCCGGAACAGCCCGCGTGGATCGGCGTCCCGCGCTCTGAGTGGGCCAGGCTCGGGTTCGATTATGATGAGCCGCCCGCGATTGATCGCTACTGGACGGACGGGGAAATCTACGCGGTCGGTGAATTGAAATTCCGGGTCATACATTGTCCGGGGCACACGCCGGGCCATGTCGTGTTATTCAGCGAAGAGGAGCGAAAGGTCTTTGTCGGCGATTGCCTGTTCGCGGGCTCGATTGGGAGGACGGATTTGCCGGGCGGATCATCCGAGCAGTTGATGGATTCGCTCCTGAACAAAATCGTGCCGCTCGGCGACGATGTCTCGGTCTATTCGGGTCACGGGGAGGTGACGACCATCGGTCGCGAGCGGCTGACGAACCCTTTTCTGACGGGCCTTTATTCTCTGGGGCGCGGCGCTCGTTTCTGAGCCCTCGGCGGGAAACTATTTTTCGGGCTTACGCAGGCGCTCTTCCTTGAGGCTCTCCCACTTCTGCTTGATCTCTCCCTTCAACTCTCCGGGCAGCGTCTCGACCGGCACGCCGTTGTCGTTACAGAACTTGCGCCACAAAAGAAAGCGCACGTCATATTGTCCGGTCTCGTCTGATATTTCGTTGGACAGCACGGGCTGCTCTTTGCTCTTATTTTCAGTCACCCTTTTTCTGTTCCTCACACTTTCCGAAATTTAAGCCCTGATAGCTGGACGACAGTTTAGCAAATTTTCCCGGCAGAGGTTTACCGCGCTGTCGCAATCTGCGACCCGTGCGGGTTGCAGGCGAGCGGGCAGCGCCAAAAGGGGGAGCTGCCCGCTTCCTTCGTGGGTCAGGGCTCAAAGGATTGTTTTGACTGCGAACCGCTAGAGCCCGACGATATCTTTCTTGAGACTGACGACGATGGCGACCAGCTCGTCTTTCTCCTTCTTCGGCACGTTGAACTTGTCTAGGGTTGCCACCAGCGCCTTCGCGGCGATGTCCCAATCGCTTTCGGTGATCTTCAATCCGGTGTGAACCGTCTTCATATCGCGGCCCGTGTAGAGGCAGGGGCCGCCCGTCGCCTGACAGAACTGGTTGAGCAGGTGCTGGCGCAGCCGCTTTTTGGAGTCGTCGCTGAGGCCGACCAGAAAGCGCGCCAGTTGTTTGTCCTCGGCCAGACGCTTCATGAACTCGTCGACGACCGAGGCGAGCGCGTTATAGCCGCCGAGCCTCTCGTAAAGCGGCTTCTCCCTGGCCTGTGCCGGGTCGGACTGGGCCATGAGCGGCGCGGCGCGCACGCTCACGAGGAAAAGCAAGGACAGAAAAAACATCTTCGTTAATAAGCGTTGCTTTCGCATCTCTATCTTCTCCTTCATCGGTTGGGGTTTTGATTACTACGGCCCGGCGGGTTCGTTCTTCTAACAAAGCGCTCATCCTCTGAAAGCTTTCGGGGGTTGACCGAAAAGCATCGGAGCGAATCCTACATACACCGGGCAAGCTCGATCAAACGACGCGGAGACGGTGGGGCACGAGGATTAGCTGAACCGGGAAAGCCGTCTCCGACGAGTCTGAATCTCCTGCGAGGGCTGGCAGGCGGCGTGTTCGTCGGGCTTCGGATGTATTTACGTGTCAGGCGGCGCGTGCGGATTTTTCACGGATGGCTTGAGAGCTGACGCAGATAAAGAGGCGCGCCCGTGATTTCGGGCGCGCCTCTTTTCCCCCTTGTTATACCCCTTGATCTCTGACGCCTCTGTGAGAGCCGTGAGGGCTTCACCGAAGTCGTCATACTCGTGCGGTGTACCTCGCGCTCGCAATGGAGCGAGAGCGCACCCTGAACTCTTACATGCCGGGCATCAACACGGTGTCGACCACGTGAATGACGCCGTTCGATTGCATGACATCGGCGGTCGTAACGTTTGCCATGCCGCCCTTCTCGTCGGTCAGGCTGATGCCGTTCATGCCGTTCATCCTCGCCGTCAGAGTGCCGCCGCTGACGGTTCTCAAGGTCGCAGCACCGTTGCCCTTCTTGATGAGCTTCATCAGCTTCTTGGCATCATATTTACCGGCCACCACATGGTACGTCAGCACCTTGGTGAGCATCGGCTTGTTCTGCGCCATCAGAAGATTGTCGACCGTTCCCGCCGGAAGCTGTGCGAACGCCGCGTTTGTCGGAGCGAAAACTGTGAACGGGCCTTTGCCCTTCAGCGTGTCAACCAGCCCGGCGGCTTTGACGGCAGCCACCAGCGTCGTGTGGTCGGCGGAGTTCACCGCGTTGTCAATGATGTCACGGCTGCGAAGCATCGCCGCGCCGCCCACCATGGGGTTATCCTGAGCCAAAGCGGCTGACGCCGCGACTGTCATCGACGCTACTGCAAGTAGCAACATAACGAATGTTTTTTTCATTTTTCTTCCTCTCGTATCCTTTAAGTGTTCTGGTAATTCGCGCGGCGGTCACACTTTCTTTACGAAGGCAGACCAGGGCCACGGGTGTGCTTCGGCTTTCAACGAAACACACTCAACATTTACGGAACCAGATAAAGCTATTGTTAGAGGACGGCGGTTACCACTCCGGCCCTTTTTTGTTTTCGAACGTTCTGACTAATTTACGCACGACCCGGCGCTTTAGGATTTAGATAAGCGAAAAACTTCAGTGTCATTGCGGATGAGATAGTGTGTCAGCATGGTTGAGATTATCGCGGAAGATTGGGCCAGCCGCTAAGAAGGAATGAACAGGGATGGATAGGATGAACAGGATAAAGAAAATGCTATGAAGCATTCGCGTCGTCATGCTTTCCGCTTTTCATCCCGACAATCCCTGTTGATTCAAACCTAAGAGATGGGGCTGAGCAGATACTTGTCGCCGGTTGGGGCGCTCGTGCCCCCCTGTGGCTCAAGCGTGACGGCGAAGACTGAGGCGCTTCGTCCCTCTGCCGGAACCTGATCGCGCAGCACAGCGCCGCCGCGCGCATCCGTGTTGAAGACGCCGCCGGGCACAGGATGCGCGAGGTCTGCTATGTACCAGAGTTGGTATGCCTTGCCTGCGGGCGCTGGCGGGAGGTTGTACGCGAAGAGCATGGCTCGGCCAGTCTGCGGGTCGAAGGCTAGCTTGGCGCTGGCCTGTTGGGCCGCGTTCGTTCCGGAGAGTCGGGTCATCTGTGCGCCGGGCGCGGTCAGCATCTCTCTGATCTCGCGCTCTTCCGATACCTGTTTGGCGAGGACTTCGACAGCCGTGTGCTCGCGCTCGTATTGCCGCTGTAAATCGTTCAGGCGATTCCAGAGGATCAGGAGCGAGGCCGAGAGCGCGAGTATGGCGACGGAAGCGGCAATCGCGCCGAACTTCTGCCCGGTGCTCCAACGCACGGCCTGCGGCATTTGAATCACGTTGGATGCTCGTTTAGGCTCGCCGTCCTTCGCGGCGCTCGCGCTCGCTCGCTGTTCGCTTGAGGGTTGGGGGATGGAGCGCACGCTCTCAAGAATACGCGAGCGCAGTTGCGCGCCGGGCTCGACCAATTCGGTAGAGAGCGCGAGGGCCGAGGCGGTCGCGCGCCACTCTGCGACCTCCGCGCGGCAATCATCGCACGAGGCCAGATGCTCTTCGATAGAGCGCGCTTCCGCCGCCTCAAGCGCGCCGAGCGCATAAGCCGCGAGCATCTCTCTGTATTCTTCGTGCGTCACTTGGAAATCTTCTCTTTCGCCGACAACTTGTGATGTCTGGCCCGCCCTACTCTTTGACGTTCAAGGTCAAAGCTTTTACAGAAAATCTTTCATCTTCTCTCCCAACAACTCGCGCAGCTTGATCATCCCGGAGCGCATGCGCGTCTTCACAGTGCCGAGCGGGGCATTGAGCCGCGCGGCAATCTCGGTTTGCGTCAGCCCCTCGAAATAGGCCAGGACGAGCGCCTCGCGCTGCTCCGCCGGAAGCTCTCTGAGGGCCGCGCGCACGACCCCGCGCTGCTCCGACTGTAGAGCGTCTGCTTCCGAATCCGAGATGCTCTCGGGCGCTGCCTGCACGGATTCGTCGGCCACGCGCTGCCGGGAGCCGAGCGCGCGCAGGCGGTCAATGGCCCGGCTGCGCGCCAGCGTCACAAGCCACGTAAAAGGGCGTCCGCGCGCGTCGTCAAAGCTTCCAGCCGTTTTCCAGACCTGTATGAAGACATCCTGCAAAATATCTTCCGCTTCGGGGCGGCTATGTAATATACGTAGGATTAAACCGAAAAGGATTAGCCTGTAGCGGTCGTAGAGAGAGGCGAGCGCCGCTTCGTCGCCGCGCGCGACGGCGTGAAGTAGTTTGGAGTCTAACGTTTGCGCTTCGTCGGGTGTCAACGCTTCGGCTGCCACAAAAGTCAAATGCGGGCGACACATCAGGGACTAATTCCGTATGCGAAGCCTGCAAAAGTAGATTGACCAGTACTCTTGACCGCGATGGCCCATCTTATCCGAGATTAGCCCGAATGCGCCAGAGCCTCTGTCAGAAAATCGAAGCGCCTGAAAGTTGAAGCGCCGCGCCGGATTATTAAAGTTAATCTGGCGCGGCGCTCTTGCCTGCGTCTTTAGTATTGAAGGATCGGCCCGTTGGGCCAACGCTCTTAAGCGACGGTTATCTCATCGGAGAGATAGACATCCTGTATGGCGTTCAGAAGCTGGACGCCTTCGTTCATCGGACGCTGGAAGGCTTTACGCCCGGAGATGAGCCCCATGCCGCCGCCGCGCTTGTTGATGACGGCTGTGCGGACGGCCTCCTGCATATCGGTCGCGCCCTTGGATTCGCCGCCCGAATTGATCAGACCGCAGCGGCCCATGTAGCAGTTGGCGACCTGATAACGCACAAGGTCAATCGGGTTGTCGGTCGTCAGCTCCTCGTAAATCTTCTTGCTCGTCTTGCCGTAAGAACTGCCCTCCATGTTGAGCGAGTTGTAGCCGCCGTTCCTTTCCGGCAGCTTCTGCTTGATGATATCGGCCTCAATGGTGACGCCCAGATGATTGGCCTGACCCGTCAAATCCGCCGCCGCATGCATGTCGCCCTGTGTGGTCTTGAACTTCGAATTACGCAGGTAGCACCAGAGGATGGTCGCCATGCCAAGCTCGTGCGCGTAGGCGAAAGCCTGACTGACCTCCGTGATCTGGCGTGTGGATTCGTCAGAGCCGAAATAGATGGTTGCGCCGACGGCGACCGCGCCCATGTCGTGCGCCTGATCTACTGTGCCGAACATGACCTGATCGAACTTGTTCGGGTAGGTCAGCAGCTCGTTGTGATTGATCTTGACGATGAAGGGAATCTTGTGCGCGTAGCGGCGCGCGACTATACCGAGGACGCCGAAGGTCGAGGCGACGGCGTTGCAGCCGCCTTCGATGGCGAGGCGAACGATATTCTCCGGGTCGAAGTACTGCGGGTTCGGGGCAAAGGATGAGCCCGCGGAATGCTCTATGCCCTGATCTACGGGCAGAATCGAGAGGTAGCCCGTGCGGGCAAGGCGTCCGTTGTCGAAGAGCGTTTGCAGCGAGCGCAGCACGGCGGGACGGCGATCCGAGGCCGCCCAGACGCGATCAACGAAGTCCGGGCCGGGTAGCTGAATCTGATCCTTCGGAATCGTCTTCGTCGTATGATCGAGCAGCGCGCGCGCGCCCTCGCCTAACAACTCTTCAATACGGTCGAGCGAAGTGTCCGCGCGTTTGAGTTCCGTCGCCATTGCCTCTACTCCTCCTGCTGAGAATATGTCAGCCTCTGATTTTCGGTGAAACGAGGGACAAATTATAGCACGAGCCTCACCAGTTATTAGAGCGTTCATAGATGCGACGCCCTATCCTCTTTCTCTAAGGGTCTTGATTGTCGCCGGAGTAATGCTTGAAAAATCGCATTTCCCGGCTTGCCCGAGAATAAATCTGCTACTGACCCCTTTGATCCTGTCTTTCTAGCCTTCACCCAGCGTCAGCTGGCGCAAGGCTTCGCGCAGGCGCAGGGCGACGCTTCCCGCCGGGACTGTGTAGCGGTGGAAGTCGAAGGTCGTCACAATCGCGACGCCGAGCCCCGACGAGGTGAGAAAGATTTCGTCAGCGCTCGATAGATGCGACAGATCATAGACGCCCTCGACGTGCGGCATGGACAGCTCGCTTGCCAGAGAGAGGACGCGCGCGCGCGTTACGCCCGCGAGCGCGCCCGTCGCGAGCGAGGGCGTGTGTATCGTCCCGTCAGTCACCCAGAAAAGATTCGCCATCGTCGCCGAGGCAATCTCTCCACGCTCGTTGAGGACGACCGCCTCGTCGAAATCGCGCGCGCGCGCCTCTTCCCATGACAGTGCGCGTTCGAGATAATTAACGCTCTTTATCCCGGCGAGCGGCGAGAGCGTATTCGTGCGATAGGGCGAGACCGTCAGCGCCGCGCCGTCACTACCGAGCGAGCGCGCATCGCCCGTCATCATCAGTAGCTCCGACCTGTGTTGGCCCACCCCCTTTATTTTCCAGACGCCACGATCAGCCCCTCCGAACAGAGTGAGACGCGCGCGGCCCTCCGAAACCCCGTTGGCCTCGATCAGCTTTGAGAGCGATGCCTGCACGTCCGCCTCAGCGAGGCCGTGGCAATCAATGCCCGAGCGACCCGCGTGATCTATCAAACGCATCCAGTGTTGCTGCCAGAGAAAAGGGCGGCGGGCGTGTATGGCGAGCGTCGTGAACACACCGTTACCGTAGAGCGCACCGGAGCTGATCGGCATCAGCCGCGCTTTCGTCGCCTCGACCAGACGATTGTTCAATATCACATGCGAGTGCATCGCTAACGGTCGCCGTCCAAAGAGTTTCAGAGCAGCCGAAGGATACATTAAAACGACCGGCCCGGATAGAGAAAGAAAGGATGAAGGATGAAGGCGGCAACGATGAAAGGAATGCTTCTCTTTCTTAATTGCTCTTACTTCATCCTTCATCCTTCCGCCTTCATCCTTGCTCTTCGCAGTGCGCGGAGAAGGGCGAGGGCCTTCGTGAGAGATTCTTCGTATTCGAGCGCGGGGTCGCTGTCGGCGACGATGCCGCCGCCGACGTTGAAGCGTGCCAGCCCTGCTCTAAGCGTCATCGTGCGAATCGCCACGCTCAAATCCATCCGCCCGTCGAAAGAGAAGTAGCCGATAGCCCCCATCGAAAGCCCGCGCGGGACGTTTTCCACCTCGTCAATAATCTCCATCGCGCGCAGCTTCGGCGCTCCCGTGATCGAGCCGCACGGAAACGCTGCGCGCAGAAGGTCGCTCACACGTACCTCGTCGCGCAGAGTGCCGCTGACCTTCGAGACCAGATGAAAAAGCGTCGGATGCACCTGTAGCGTACACAACTCTTCGACGCGGACAGAGCCGTAAAGGCAGACGCGACCCAGATCATTCCGCATCAGGTCGACGATCATCACGTTCTCGGCGCGGTCTTTCTCGCTCCGTAACAATTCGAGGCGTAATCGCTCGTCCTCATCCTGGCTTGCGCCGCGCGGGCGCGTGCCCTTGATGGGCCATGCTTCGATGAGACGCGCGCCCGACGGGCTCACCCCGACGCGCAGAAAACGCTCAGGCGAAGCGCTGACGACCGCGTCCTCGCGCCTGCGTATGAAAGCCGCGAAAGAGGCCGGATGATCGCAGCGCAGGCGTAAGAAGATACGCTCGGGCTTCTGGCCGGGCGAGAGAGAGACGGAGAGCTGCTGCGTCAGGTTGGCCTGATAGATGTCGCCCGCCGCGATATGCCTTTTAATTCGCTCGATGGCCGAGAGGTATTCGTCGCGCGTAAAGTTCGAGGCCACGCCCGGAGCGTTGATCGAAAGGGGCGGGCGCTTGAAATCATCCTCTTCCAGCGGTGAGGCGTCCGCTTCCCCCGGCGACACTGAACGGGCGCTCGTCGCGGCATCGCAGAGGAGGCGGTAAGCCTCATCCAGGCGCTCCGGGCCGGAGCGGCTGACGAGCTGTGATGTCCCTCGCTCATAGTCGTGTATGACGAGCGTGTCGCAGAAAGCGAGGACGGCGTCAGGCTCTCTAAGGTCGCGGCGCGAGCGATTGATGCGCGTAGGCTGGAAGCGTTGGCCCAGATCATAGGAGAAGGTCGCGATGCACGCGCCGGGCACGGGTGCATCGCCTTGCGGTGCGCTTGCCGTTTGGTAGCTTCGCAGGCGCTCATCAAGCAGAGCGAGTAGCTCGCCCTGAACCGTTTCCTCCGCAGGCGGGTCGCGCCGTGTGATGTGCAGTTGCGCGCCGCGCGCCTCAATGATCTCGAAGGGGTCGAAGCCCGCGATCAGGAATCGCGCGTCGGGAGGGCGCGAGCCGCCGCTGTCCAGAATGCTGACGCGCCGCCGCGCGTCCAGCATCAGCAGCGCGCGAAGGAGATCGTCCGGCGGCAAATCAATCTCACGCACGACCGCCTCTGCGGTCAACACTTTCGCTGCGCCTGTGCCCCGCATCTACTTTCGATCAATGACGACGACGGCGTGCAAACCGTCTTCCGTGAACTTGAGCGTGGCGGTCGCGCCCCTCAGCTCCCGCAGCAGTTGGCCGGGCGCGCTCGCTTCTGTCGGCGCGGAGGGCTGACGCGGGTCGAGCACGCTGCCGTGGATGCTGCACGCGACAGTCCTGCCGTCAGAAGAGACCACGTAGCGCCCACCTTCAGGACAAAATAGATGCTGACCCTGAAGCTGATCTGCATACTGCTGAACCAGTTGATCCAGCTCCAATCCTTTCGGCCCAGCCGCAGCACTTTCGGGAGCGCGAGCGGTCAGCGCGCGACTCGTGCTCGACAGCACGCCGAGGTTGTTGAGGCAAGCCTCCCGATCATTCTCGGCCCAGCTCAGCCGATAATCGGGCAGGACTTCATTCCAGTTCTGCGGGCGCAATCTCACCATAGCATGCCCTTCAGGCCCAGTGTCCTGAACGAGCGCGCCCGCCGTGGCTGCTGATGCCGCTGCGCCGACACCTGCTGCGACAGCCGCGCCTCCGGCCCGGATTCGCTCGGCCTCCATCGCGGCGAGGTCTTCGAGGATGAAGGGGCGGCTCGCAATATAGAGCCCGCCGCCGATTCGTGCCCAGAAGAAACGCAGCTTGATCGGGCCGAGCCGCAGGCCGTAGCCGCGATAGATTTGACCTTGCCCAAGCGGGAACTTGTAGAAATCCTGTTCGAGGTTGAGCCAGCCGCCGCGCTCCTGCCTGCGCGAAAACGTCGCCAGCACAGTGTCCAGTTGATTCAGGGTGCGGTCAACGATCTTCGCGTCCTGCACCGGGTAAGAAAGATAGACGGGAGTGTTGAGCGAAGCGAGGGCAAAGCCTATCAGCAGCTCTTCCGTCCCGAGCGAGCGCGTGCGGCCAGCCGTGCTGCCGATGAGCATTCCCAGAAAGCTCGACATGTTAAGGTCGAAGGCTGGGCTCGCATCGTAGAAGTGAACGCCGACCTGATTGCCCAGACCCTTAGAGATGAACTCCGTCAGGTTGAGCTTGCGCGCATCGCCCGTGAGGCCGAGGTCGCGCATCAACTGGTCGTATTCCTTGTCGTGCTCCATCCTCACCAGCTCGGGCAGATACCGCTCCTTGTTCAGGCGCAGGCCGATGCTGAAAATATTTCTTTTCGGGACGGGCAGAGAGTCTAAGGCCTCGGGCTTTCCGCCGAGCACGCTGGCGAGGGTCGTGTAGACGGAGTTGTCAATGAGCGGCAGCACTATGGTCTCCAAGCGATACTGCTCGGGCGTGATCTTAACGCGCAGCGCGATGGGGTCGAAGTACGTCCGCCAGTAACGATTGTATTCCTCAAGAAAGGCTTTGTACTCGTCTGCCTCAAGGCCCGTTACCTGCGTGACGGGAATCTCTATGTTGGGTGTTAGAAACTCTGCGCGACCGTGACGCGAGCAGACGCCGCTCATGCCGTCCGCCGAGAGAGAATACTTGCCGCCGTCCGGACACGAAAGCTCACCCTGCCCGAAGACTCCGGGCGAAGTCTTCGATTCGGCAAGGTCTTCGAGAGACGCGGGCCACGCGCCGCGCTCCGTGCGATGAAGCATGGCGGCGTGGCCGATCATACGCAGGTGGTTGTAGCACAACATGCGCCGTCGCTCGGTGAGCTTGAGCTGTGGGCCAATGAGGCGGCGTATGAAGGGGTCTGAGAGGTAGACGAGGCCGTCCTCTTCCTTCGCACCGCGCGGCATGAGCGTGCGTATGTAGGCGAACTCCGCCGACTCTCCGAGCCTTCGCACGGGTTGACCGTCCGCGCGCCGGCCCTTGATCGCTTCGATGACGCGCTCGAGCGCTGCCCTTGAGTTACTACGGACGTGAATGTCCGGCGCGGGGTCTGCGGCATAGACGCTGAGAGCGCGGTCGGGCGTTTCCAGTTGGACGAAACTGACGCCCATGAAGCTACCCTCTGCGCGGCGAGCATCGGCGTGCTCCTTCAACGCGTCGGCCATGAAGCCATCCATGCGGGCCTTGAAAATCTCCGGCTGTTTGACCTGAAAGAGCATCGTCACGTCGCTGCCCTCGCGCGCGAACGGGTCACTGCCCGCGACGGCCACCTCCCTCACCACCAGATCATAGAAGGGACGTAGCGCGGGCTCTGTCTTCAGGGCCAGCTGGCGCTTGATACGCTCGCCGACCTGCTGCGTGCGCGCTTCGCGATACGCCTGATTGAAGAGATGCGTGCCCCACAGATCGCTCGCGTCCATCGCTTGCAGCAGCTTGCCAAGCGAGGAGAACTCGACCAGATAAAAATCCTCCGGGACGTACTGGGCCAACGTCGACATCTCAGGCTTTCGGCCCGCGAGCATACGTTCCCATGGATGACTCTTAACGGTCGGCCCCGAAAGGCTCGCGACCTCCACTATCTCCCTGCGGCGCTTCTCGCTCGCGGCGCTCGCGGCGAGGTCAACGCCCATGGACGGTGCAAGCACAGGCAAAGTGCCTGTGACGGTCTCCGGCGCATTCCGTCTTTGTCTGCGGTTGCGCCTGCGATTGCGTCCGGTCGCCGGCGTTTGGGTGGGCCTTGAGAGATTGCCGTTTAAGTTACCGGCGGTCGCGACCGTCCTTGCCGTGGTCGCCGACGGCGGTCTTGTTGAGCGCGTGTTGACGCGCATGGTGTCCAGTTGGAGGCTCTCCTGAACGGCCAGCGCGCCCGTGAAGATGCTGAACAGGTCGACGCGATTGCTGCGCTCCGTGCGGGCATCCATGTTTGAAGTGCGCGCGATGATGCTCTCGATGCGCCCCGCCGTCTCGTCAAAACGATTTTGCCTGAGCGCGAGTTGCAGCGCGACGTATTGCAGATAGGCGTCGTCCGGGTAGAGTTGTAGCTGGGCCAGCGCCTCGTCGAGCGTCCATGCCTGCTGAGACCGTGTAGAAACTGTCGCCTGCTGTCCCTGCGGGAGCGCCTGCCATGGCGTGCCCCCCAGCACGGCCATCAACACAACCCAACAGAGAGACGACTCAAAACGACGTTTCATAAGCTCAATCCTCATCCTTCTTCAATAACGGAATTCTCGCGCCGCGCTCCTTGGCCCTCAATCCCGGGAACGACCGAAAGCGACCGGCGAGAGCGCTCCCGATGCGGAGCATAACCGAATAGAGTTCGACGAAAGAGCGAGGATAGGACACTTCACTAACTGAGACATTCGCGGGTGACGCCGGGCTATTTTCTCCCAGCCGGCAGGATGGTCTCTAATCTCCAATCTGCGTCGGCAAATTCATCCCTGCTCTTAATGAGCAGCCATTGCTTATCGCGCCCGCTCATCCTGACCAGATTGAATTCTCCCTGAAGCTTTTTGCCGTGGATACTAAACCTGAGCTTGCCGGCATGAAGCGCCGCGACCGCGTCGCCGTTGACTTGATAGCTGCCATTGTCCCAGATCACAACCTCGCCCGCACCATATTGCCCCTCGGCGATGCGCCCCTCGAAATCTATATAACCGACAGCATGATCCTCAACCTCGACGGCCAACCTCTTCTGCCCCGGATCAAGCGACGGCCCCTTCGGAACGGCCCACGACTTCAACACTCCGGCCATCTCCAAACGAAAGTCAAAGTGCAAACGCGAAGCGTGATGCTCATGCACCACAAACCGGCCCTTGTAGATTCCTGAAGGCATGACGGGTCTGTCCTCAAACAAGCCTTGAAAATCTCTGCTCACTCTTCTCCGGAGGAATGACGCCGCCGCTCTCATTCGGCAGCCGCGACCATCACTTCCGCCTGCATCTTGCGGGCCAGAGAGGTGCGCCACGCGGCTTCGAGCTCTGCGATGTTTAGATTGACGACCTCTTCGCCGTCCGTTTCGATGCGGAGCTGGCCGAGGTTGGTGCGGCCCAGCAGGTTGAGCTGGCAGTTGGCGCGGGCAGCTATCTCTTCCATACGTCCGAGCGCCGCTTCGTCGAAGCTGACGATGATGCGAGAGGGCGACTCGCTGAAGAGACGCGCGGGCGTCGCCAGCGTGCCCGCGAGATCAACGTCCGCGCCGAGGGCACGACGATTGAGGGAAGAGAAGCAGGATTCCGCCAGCGCGACGGCGAGACCGCCGTCGGAGCAATCGTGAGCCGAGTTGAGCAGGCCGGCTTCGGCGGCGTTCAGGGCCGCACGCTGGACGGCCAGCTCGCGCTCAAGATCAAGCACGGGCACGCGGCCCGTGCTTATCATCTCTTCAAGGGTGTGCCCTTCGATGACGGCGGCGTACCTTGAGACGGAAAGATCATCATGGGTCGCGCCGAGCAGTGCTATGAGGTCGCCCGGTTTCTTGAAGCCGGGTTGAATGATACGCCGCACGTCTTCGATGAGGCCGACCATGCCGATGACGGGCGTCGGCAGAATGCCGCGCCCTTCCGTCTCGTTATAGAAAGAGACGTTGCCGGAGATGACGGGCGTCGCGAAGGCGCGGCAGGCTTCACTCATCCCGTCTATAACTTCGGAGAACGACCACATCACTTCGGGGCGCTCGGGCGAAGCGAAGTTGAGGCAGTTGGTGATGGCGAGCGGGCGCGCGCCGACGCACACGACATTGCGCGCCGCCTCGGCGACGATAAGCCGTGCGCCTTCCCGCGGATTCACGACGCAGTAGCGACCGTTTCCGTCCAGACACATCGCCAGCGCGCGACGCGTCTCCTTGATGCGAACGACCGCCGCGTCAGCGCCGGGCAGCACAGCCGTATTCGTCCTCACCATGTGATCGTACTGGCGGTAGACCCATTCCTTGGACGCGATGGTCGGGTCGGCCAGAAGCTGCATCAATGCGTCGTTGTAATTTGAAGTCTTGGTGCGGCTCGCGTCAGCAACGGGCGAGCCCTCCTCCGCCGCCTGTTCTGATTGGGCCAATGCTTCAAGTGCGGGAGCGTTGGGCGGCGCTGGCTGGATAATGTCCAGACCTCCGCCGACGCTTGTGCCCGGCTCACCGGTCAGGGTCGGGTCTCGGCGTGCGGCCTCGACGCTTAGGGGAACGATGCGCGATGCCGCGTCCATGATCGCCTCGTCCCCGGAGGTGTCAATGCGTAGCGCCTCTTCAATGGCGCTCTCCTCGGTATCTGTTTTCTGAAAACGTTCCGGCGCGCGAAGCGGACGTTCGTATCGCGGCGCTTCGTCCGTCAGCGAGGCGACCGGTATGTCCGCAACCGTCTCGGCGTTATGGATGACGCGCATTGTTGCGTCTTCGATCACGCGACCGATGACGACGGCGTCCAGCTCCCACTTGCGAAAGATGTCAACGACCTCGCGCTCGCGCCCCTTATGCGCGACGATCAGCATGCGCTCCTGCGACTCCGAGAGCAGCATCTCGTAGGCCGTCATATTCTCTTCACGCTGCGGCACGAGGCTCAGGTCAATCTCTATGCCTGTGCCGGCGCGGGCGGCCATCTCGCAGGATGAGGAGGTCAGACCGGCTGCGCCCATGTCCTGTATGCCTGCGACCGCGCCGCTACGCATCGCTTCGAGGCAGGCTTCGAGCAGCAGCTTTTCCAGAAAGGGATCGCCCACCTGCACGGTCGGGCGTTTTTCCAGCGCCTCTTCGTCAAACTCCGCGGAGGCCATCGTCGCGCCGTGAATCCCGTCGCGCCCCGTCTTCGCGCCCACGTACAGAATAGGATTGCCGACGCCCGTGGCTTTGCCGAAAAAGATTTGATCGTGGCGCACAAGGCCGAGCGCGAAAGCGTTGACGAGCGGGTTCAACGTGTAGGCGTCATCGAACTCGACTTCGCCGCCGACCGTTGCGACGCCGAACGCGTTGCCGTAGTGCGCTATTCCGGCGACGACGCCCGCCAGCAGCGCACGATTGCGTCGCCCGTGCGCGCGTTTGTCGAGCGAGCCGAAGCGCAGAGAGTTCATCGCCGCGACGGGACGCGCGCCCATCGTGAAGATGTCGCGAAGGATGCCGCCGACGCCCGTGGCCGCGCCCTGAAACGGCTCGATGAAGGAAGGATGGTTGTGCGATTCGACCTTGAAGGCGGCGCACCACCCGTCGCCTATGTCGACGACGCCGGCGTTCTCGCCGGGCGGGACGACGACGCGCTCGCCCGTCGTCGGCAGCCGCCGCAGATGAATGCGCGAAGATTTGTAAGAGCAATGCTCCGACCACATGACGGAGAAGATGCCGAGCTCTGCCAGCGTCGGCTCGCGCCCGAGCAGCTCTTGAATGCGCTTGAATTCTGAAGCGGTAAGATTGTGTGCGGCGACCTGTTCGGGAGTAATCATAAGACAGCGACAAGTGACGAGCGACGAGTGATGGGTTAGAGCAGGAGATTCTAGCCTGTCATCTGGCGGTTGTCACTTTGTCAATGGCCGCGCGCAGCTCGCGTGTGTCGAAGCGCCCAGTGTGCTTGAAGACCATCTGGCCGCTCGCGTCGTAGAGAAAGGTCGCGGGCAGAGCGCCGCGCCACTGCGGGTCAATCGTGTTGATGGCGATGTCCGGGTCTATGACGTTGAGAAGATAGGCGGGCAAATTCCCTGCGCGCACCTCGCGCAAAAACTGCGGCACGGTGGTTTTGATCTCCGAGGGGTCGTCCAGAGAGATGGTGATCACCTCAAGATTGCGTTTCGCATAGTCACTGTTGATCTTGACGAGGTCTGGAAACTCTTCGCGGCAGGGCACACACCATGTCGCCCAGAAGTTGACCAGCAGCGGGCGCGCGTCCGTGCCCGTCCCGCGTTGCAGGAGCTTTTTCAGCGCCTCAAGATCGATCTCGCGGACAACTGCGACGCGGGTCGCCGTCTCACCTTTTTTCGTCTTGTGGGCCTGTCCCGTCTTGCCGGTGACGACTTCCTGCGCCGCCCCCTTGAGGGGATTGAATGCGACGAGGGTCGCGGCGGGCCGATGGATGAGCGGAGCAGCAGCCGCAGCCGCAGCAGACGCTGATCGCGCATGCTGCGGCTGCCCCGCTGGTGTCAGTGAAAGGGCCAGCATCGCCAGCCCCGGCAAGAGGTAAAAGGAGTATCGCATCTGCGGGCCAAGACCCTACGGCTCAGGAAGCTCTCTTGATGGTGCAGCCGAAGGCGGACGCTTCCGCTTTGACTACGGGCTTGCCCGCGAGGGTCGCATCGATGGCATCGCGCAGGTCGTTGGCGTTGACCAGCGAGATGTTGCGATGATTGTCTATACGCCCGTGATAGACGAGCTTATTGGCGGCGTCGAGGAAGAAGACTTCCGGCGTGCGCTCTGCGCCCAGTTGATCGGCGACCTTGTTGCCCTTGTCCTTCATCACAGGGAAGGTCAGATTGTTGGCGGCGATGTGAGCCTTCACGTCATCCATCGATTCGGAGGCGTTGGCGTTGATGCCTATGACATTCACGCCGCGCTCTTTGTAGTCTGCGGCGAGCTTTCCTATGCGCTCCATGTAATCCCTGACGACCGGACACTGCGTCGAGATGAAGATCAGGACAGTTCCGTTCGTGCCCTTGAGCGCGGAGAGCGTCTGTTCCTTGCCGCTCGTATCCGAAAGCTTGAAGTTGGCGATGGTCGAGCCGATGGCCGCCGCCGCCACCTTGTCGCCCGATGCTGCGACACCCCTGCGGGCCGCACCGGCCACGACCAAACTAAGCGCCATCATGATTGAGAGAGAGATAGCGAATGCGTAACGCTTCTTCATAATCTTGATTCGAGACTCCTTTCGAAGGTATACGGTTTGGAGAAGATTAGCAGCCCGGTTAATGGGTGACAAGCGAGGCGGTGTTGAAATCCTACAGAACTGTAAAAAGCAGGTCACAGGAATGAACAGGGATGAAAAGCAAGGATGAAGGATGAAGGCGGAAGGATGAAAGGGATGCTTCACTGTCTTGAATGCTTTTCCTTCATCCTTCATCCTTCCGCCTTCATCCTTGCTTTTCATCCCTGCCAATCTCTTCCGCTCGCTCGAGCGTAAAGAGCCAGAGCATGCGCTTCTCCGCTTCGTTGTAGAGTTGACGCCCGGCTGTGACTCTCCATTGGCCCATGTGCTGCCAGCGCCCCGTGGACAATTTGTTGAAGAGAGGAACGGCGTGGCCGCTTTCGATGGCCGAGAGCAGCGCACGATTGCCCGGATTCAAGTATTGGTCGCCGCGACGGCCATCGCCCGTGTAATAAATCTTATCGCTCGTTGCGTCCCATTGGTCCGGATAGCAGGGATTGATGCGCCCGAAGTCCGTCAGCAGTGAGATGAGGCGGCCACCGCGCTGGTAGACACCGTTTCTGATGCGATGCGTGCGATTGACTTCGGCCCAGGAGATAATCTTGCCCTCGTCCGCATCGGCGCGCGACGCCTCTCCCTTGCGGGGAGCCTGACTCACTGCGAATGGTTCTTTACGATGACGCATGATCTGAAAAAGGGCGTGACGACCCGCACGGCCAAGACCAAAATATATAGTGTTGACGCATCCGGCAAGCTGTTATAGTAAGAGCACACGCGCTCTTACTGGAAGTCTCCCGCGAGAGGTCTAACTCATGACAAAAAGATCGCAAGTAATACACAGGTGCGCCGTCACGATGTGCTTGTCAGTCGTTTCAGCCTGTCTGCTGGTGTGCGTCATGCAGCACGCGGGCGCTGCGCCGGGCGACGGTAGAGCGCGGGCTACAGGTCAGGAGTCCGGCCAGCGCCTTGGCGTGCGCTTGCGCTCCTTCATTCCGACCGCGAGCGGGAGCATGCACTTTGAGCCGACGCCGGAAGGCGGCATCGTGCGCCTGACCGTCCTCGGCCTGCCGCGCCCGGATGCCGTCATGGCGACGGCGCGCACCTTCGTCGTCTGGGCCTCTGCCTCTGGCGGGCGCGTCGTGCGCGTCGGCGAGCTGCAAACGGATGCGAGCGGCAACGGCGGTCTACAGTTCACACGTCCACCGACTCTGGATAGCTATAGCGTGCTGGTGACGGCAGAGCCCAGCGGGTCTGTCGAGAAGTTGACGGGGACGGTCGTGTTCGCCTCGCTCGCCAATGAGGTGACGGCGTTTTTCGCCGAAGTTGATAAGAAGGTCAGGCGCACGCAGAAGGCCGCGCGTGAGTTGAGCCGTCGCGCGCGCATCAGGCGCAACACGATGAACGATTTTTACGGCGAGGTGGACGAGGCGTTGAAGTCAGCGCCGGGAGGCGGGCGCAGCCTTGAGCTGTTCGGCGATCAAATAGCGCCGGGCGCGCACGGGCTGGCGCAAGTCACCACGCTCTCGCTCAAAGCCTACGTCCGCGCGCGCTTTCAGAACCTGCCGCTTCCCGCCGCCGTCAATGCTAACACCTACGTGCTGTGGTCTGTCGTGCCCGACGGGCGCATCGTTTACATGGGAAGCCTGCCGCAGACGAGCGACCTCGACGACACGGACATCTACGTGAGAGTCGGCGGCTTCACCTCTGATTTCGATCTATTCGTGACGGCGGAAAAGAGACGGCCCGTCGCCGTGCCCTCCGACGACCGTGCACTGACTTCGCGCAAGCCCGCGCTGCAATAAGAGGCGAAAGAGAAAAGACAGACGTGAGGTCACTGGCCGTTGCGGCCCTGAACAATATCTATCAGCGCGTTCAACCGCTCGTCCGTATGCTGCTGCGAGTCTGCAATCACGGCCACCACCTCATTGATATGCGCCTGCTGGCGAGAGTTTTGCTCAAGCTGTTCAGAGGTCTGTTTCACTTGCACCGTGATCTGCTTCACTTGCGTCGTAAGCTGTTCGACTTCAAGGGCGAGGCGCGACACTGTTTCATCCGTGCGCGACTGTGCGGCGGAAAGAGCACTGATGCTCTCCTCTGTTTTCGCCATGTTGACGGAGAACTGCGCCTGCTGTTCGAGGATGAATTGGATTGTTGACTCCATCTCTTCCGGTGTCATTTCTTGCTGCCTTTCCTGGGAGGCTTCAATCTGAACTCTCTGATTCGTGCTTTCGTTCTCACTTTTCACTTACTGTAGGCGAGCGTGGCGGCGAGCGAGCGGAAGATGTCTCGCCCGTCGGATGAGCCGAGCAGGTCTTCGCAGGCGCGCTCAGGGTGCGGCATTAAGCCCAGCACGTTGCGCGTAGGGTTGCAGATTCCGGCAATCGAATCGCGCGAGCCGTTCGGGTTGCTCGCGTCGTTCGTCTGGCCGCGCTCGTCGCAGTAGCGAAAGACGACGCGGTCTTCGCCCGTCAATTCGGCGTAAGTCTCGTCATCGCATACGTAGTTGCCCTCGGCGTGCGCGATGGGAAGGCTGAGCGCAGCGCCGCGCACAAGCTCGTTGGTGAAGGGAGTGTCCGTCGTCTCGACGCGGACGCGGACGTGGTCGCAGATGAAGTGCAGGTCGCGATTGCGAATGAGCGCGCCGGGCAAAAGCCCCGCCTCGCAGAGGATTTGAAAGCCGTTGCAGATGCCGAGGACGAAGCGCCCGCGCTCGGCAAACTCCCTGACGGATTTCATGACGGGCGAGAAACGCGCGAGCGCCCCGGCGCGCAGGTAATCGCCGTAAGAGAAGCCGCCCGGAAGGATGACCGCATCATAGGTGCTGAGGTTTGTGTCCTGATGCCAGATGAAATCCACCGGCTGGCCCACATGCTTTGAGATGACGTGATAAGCATCGTGGTCGCAGTTCGAGCCGGGAAAAATTATGACGCCGAATTTCAACTCTCTATCTCCACACGGTAATCTTCGATGACGGGGTTCGACAAAACTTCACGCGCGATGCGGGCGGCGGCTTCCTGCGCCTCCTGTAAGGGAAGCGCGCCGTCCAGACTGATCTCGAAATACTTGCCCTGACGCACATCATTGATGCCGCCAAAGCCCAGAAGCTCGACGGAGTGGTGGATGGCCTTGCCCTGCGGGTCGAGCACGCTCGGTTTAAGTGTGACGTAGACTTTCGCTTTCATTATCTCTTCCTCGGTCGCCCTACAATAGTACGGCAAAATGTTGCGTCCGGTATAGTCATTGACATAAGATTTGCGCCGAACGTTTCTGAAATACAAAGCTCAAACAATTTCGACCCCGAATACTTTTACCGATAGAGGAGAAAATCGCAATGCAGAACCCTCCGCCTACCCAACAAGGCTATGGCTACGGTCAATCATACGGCACGCCGCCCAACGCACCGCTCAGTACACCGCCCGGAGGTGGGCCAAACGATAAAACCGCCATCGGGCTGGACGGAAAACTTACCTCCGCGCTCGGCTATCCTATAGGGCTTATCGCCATCATCGAGATCATTATCGAAAAAGAGAATCGCTTCGCGCGTTTCCACGCGTTTCAATCGCTGCTGCTGCACGTCGCCTGGGTGGTGATATTCATCGTGCTCGGCGTCCTGTTCGGTATCCTGACCGCCATCTCAAACGCGCTCGCCCTGCTGGCGGCGCTCATCTACCCGCTGCTCATGCTCGTCTATTTGGGCAGCCTGCTCTTTGGGGCCTACAAGGCTTATCAGGGCGAGACCTTCAAGCTGCCGGTGATCGGCGATATGGCCGCCAACTTCGCCAATAAATAGAGCGGCCAACAGAGATCATTGGCCGCCAGCTGAGGCCCAGCCGTTCGGCTTCGACGGCGCAATCGAAGAGTCTTAATGCGATGCGCCGTCGAAGACCCGCTCGAAGATCGAATCGACATGGCGCAGGTATGTCTGGAGCGAGAAGATGCGTTCTATCTCGTCGCCCGATAGGTGTGCGCTGATTTCGGGGTCGGCGGCCACGAGCGTCTGGAAGTCGCCGCCCTCGTCCCAGACCTTCATCGCGTTGCGCTGTGTCCATTCGTAGGCGTCCTCGCGCGACGCGCCGCTTCTGGCGAGCGCGAGCAGGAGTTGGCCGCTGAAGACGAGCCCGCGCGTCGCGCGCAGGTTTTCCAGCATCCTCTCCGGGTAGACCACCAGCCCGTCAATGAGCCCCGCGGCCTTGTGCAGCATGTAATCGAGCGCGATTGATGCGTCGGGCAGGACGACGCGCTCGGCTGAGGAATGGGAGATGTCTCGCTCGTGCCAGAGCGCGACGTTTTCCAGTCCGACCAGGCTGTAGCCGCGCACGACTCGCGCCATCCCGCAAATGCGCTCCGAAAGGATGGGGTTGCGCTTGTGCGGCATGGCGGACGAGCCCTTCTGCCCGCGCTTGAACTTCTCCTGCGCTTCGCGCACTTCCGTTCTCTGCCAGTGACGAACCTGTAGCGCAAACTTATCGAGCGAGGACGCCGTGATCGCGAGCGTCGAGAGGTACTCCGCATAGCGGTCGCGCTGGATGATCTGCGTCGAGACGGGCGCAGGACGCAGGCCAAGGAGCGCGCAGACCCTCTCTTCGACTTCGGGCGAGAGATGAGCGAAAGCGCCGACAGCGCCGCTGATCTTGCCGACCGCAATAGTCGCTCTGGCGCGCATCATGCGCTCGCGGTTGCGGCGCATCTCGTCGTGCCAGAGCGCGAAAGCGAGGCCGAAGGATGTCGGCTCGGCATGTATGCCGTGCGTGCGCCCGACCTGCGGCGTATCTTTGAACTCGTAGGCGCGGCGCTTGAAGACCGCCATCAGCGCGTCGATTTTCGCGACGAGCAGGTCGCAAGCGTCGCGCAGGGTGAGCGCATTGGCCGTGTCCACCACGTCCGAAGATGTCAGGCCGTAGTGGACGAAGCGCGCGGCCTCGCCGATTGATTCGGCCAGAGCGGTCGTAAACGCTATGACATCATGGTCGGTCGTCTTCTCGATCTCGTTAATGCGCTCGACGGTAAAGCTCGCGCGCGCCTTGATCTCTTCGACGGCCTCGCGCGGAATCGTGCCCATCTCGGCATGAACCTCGCAGACGGCCAACTCCACATCCAGCCATTTCCGAAACTTCGCAGCCTCAGACCAGAGCGCGCCCATCTCCGGCAACGTGTAGCGTTCAATCATATGAATTCAGTGACGAGTTAAAGACAGCTTCGCTCTCGACACACGTCCTTCATCGCTCGTCAAACCCTTTCGGTTTTGCCTGCCGCTCGCCACCGGTCACTGTTTCAGGGCATCGGAGTTGACCATGTAGCCTGCCAGAAGCCAGCGGCCATCGCGTTCGAGGAGCGTAAAGGTTTCCATGCCGTCGCCGCGCTCGAACTTTGTTTCGTAACGAATGACGAGGCGGTGGATTGGCGTCTCGCCGCCCGTCTTCTGCTCATCGTGAACCGTCTGCCGCGCGCGCTCTTTGACCTTGCCGAGCTTTGCCCGCAGCATCTCGAAAATCTCGTGGGATTGTTCGGGCGTCGAGGTGCGCCGCCACTCCTCAGCCGCTTCACTGTAAATCTTTTCGTCCCGTCCCGCTTCCATGTCCGCCGTCACCCTGTCAACGGTTGCCTGCGCTTCATCAGGGATACTGCTCGGCCTCTGCTGCTGTTGTTGGCCCACATTGCACCCGGCGGCCAACGCGAGAAAGGAGAAAAGGAGGAGGGCGGAAGGCGGAAGGATGAAAGAACAGCTATTCAACCGGAATGCTCTTAATTTCATCCTGCGTCCTTACAGTTCTATCCACGGCGTCGGCTCTTTGGGAAAAGAGAGCGTGATTTCGGTCTCGGCCTTAAAGAGCGGGGCACGTTGCTCAAGCGCCATTTCGGCGGAGATTTTGGCGAGGTAAGGGTTATTGGCGCGCTGCGACAGATGCGCCAGCACGATATGACGCGCCGTCGCGTCGAAGCCCGTGCGCAGCCATTCGGCGACATCTTCGTTCGAGAGATGGCCCGTGCGCGACAGTATGCGCTGCTTCAATTCCCATGGGTAAACCTCGCAGGCTTTGAGCATATCGCGGCTGTGATTCGATTCGATGATGATCGCGGCGCAGCCGCGCAGGCGCTCCGTGATGAGCGTCGTGATCTGGCCGAAGTCCATCAGGGTCGCCACGCAGACGCCCTCGTGCGTCGCCGTAAAGCCGAAATTGTCAGCCGCATCGTGCGGGATTGTGAAGGGATGAAAATCAATCGCGCCGATCCGAAAGTCTCTGCTCGATTCGATCTCCTCGACGCGGTCGCGCAGAGCGTCAACGCGCTTGCGCGGCTCGTCGCCCGAAACATTATGACGATCAGCGATGTAAGCCTCGCGCGTCTCACCTGAAACATAGACGGGACAGCTCAGGCTCTTCAAAAGCACGCGCAGCCCGCCGGCGTGATCGCCGTGCTCGTGCGTAATGATAACGCCGTTCAGGCGCGAGATGTCCTCGCCGACCAGCGCCAACCGCCTGACCGTCTCTCTGGCGCTCAGCCCGGCATCGACGAGCACACGCGTCTCGCCCGCCACGATCAAGACCGCATTGCCGGTTGAGCCACTGCCCAGAACAGTAAATCTCATAAGAGAACAGTGATAAGTGCTGAGTGACAGGTGACAAGCGCGGACAAGTTTTTAAGTTCTTAACTCGTCACTCGTCACTTGATTTTATATTTCAAGGCGCGCGCGGTCTACGCGAAAGCCGTTGAGGTCGCCGAGGGCGGCAAGCGCTATCCCTTCGGAGGTGAAGGAGGCGCGGGCGACTCTCTGCACGTCTTCGGGGGTGACGGCCTCAAGCCGAGCGATGATCTCGTCGGGCGTGACGCGTCGGCCATGTACGATCTCCTGCCGGGCCAGCGCACCGGCTCGCGCGCTGGATGATTCCAGCCCGAGCAGGATGGAAGAGACGGCCTGATCTTTGACGAGACGCAGCTCCTCCTCGGTCACGCGCTCGCGCACGGCCCGCCGCAACTCCTGAAGCGATAGCTCTAACACTTCGTCCAGCTGCGCGGGCGATGTCCCGGCGTAGATGGTAAAGACGCCTATGTCCGTGAAGGCGCTCGCGCCAGCCCCGACCGAATAGGCGAGGCCGCGCTCTTCGCGTATGGATTGCCAGAGACGGCTTGAGGTCGAGCCGCCGATGATCGAAGCCAGCAGGCTTCCGGCATAGCGCTCGTCGCTTCTGGCCGAAGGCCATGGCGAGGCCAGAATCAGATGGGCCTGCTCCAACTCCTTCTTGCGCTCGATCAGGATGGGCGAGGCGGCTTCGGGGCTCTCCGTGTCCTCCATCGCGGGCGTCAGGGGAGAAGACGAGGATTGCTCTTCGCCGCCGCCCCCTCCGAAGGCGCGGGCGGCCAGTTCCAACAGTTGCTCGTGCTCGATATTTCCGGCGGCGGCGACCACCAGATTGCACGGCCTGAATTCGCGCTCGTGAAAGCTTGCGGTGCGCTTGCGGTCGAAGGAAGAGACGGTTTGTGGCGTCCCCTCTATGGGACGGCCCAGCGGGTGGCCCGGAAAATAGGCCGCGTTGAATAACTCGCCAAGGAATTCGTCCGGCGTATCCTCAACCATCTTCATCTCTTCGATGATGACCTTCTGCTCGCGCTCAAGGTCTTGCGCGTCAAAACGGGGCGCGGCCAGCATGTCCGAGAGCAGGTCGAAGGCTTGCCGGAGGCCGGTTTCGGCCACTTTCATCGTAAAGCCCGTCATCTCGTGGCTGGTGAAGGCGTCCAGATGCCCGCCCAGGCGGTCGCTCTCGATGGCGAGGTCGAGTGCCGTGCGCCGCTTCGTGCCCTTAAAGACGGCGTGTTCGATAAAGTGGCAGATGCCGTTTAGCTCCGGCGTTTCGTGGCGCGAGCCGCGCCTGACCCAGATGCCGACCGTGACCGAGCGCAAACCCGGCATGCGCTCCGTCAGGACTGTCAGACCGTTGCCGAGTTTGGTGGATTGAACCTGATCTATCATAGCCTGGTAAAGATTTTGTGCCTCGACGGGCGAGAAAATTGCGTGCATTAGAAAAAATTATCGTAGCACGTGCGCCGAGAGGGCGGCAAACGCCAGACGCTCCGGGTGAATCTATAGGTATAGTCCGAACGATTGTTAGCTTGACACAATTCGGGGGCTGGCGGAAAATGGCCTCTTCCCGAGAAGGCTCGTCACGGAGTTCTGCTATTTCGGGTTAAACCTCGCCTGAAGCACCGTTCGGGCAGCACCAGAAAGGGCCTGTGACGAAAGCGATTGAAGACGCGCCGCCCTTGATCACTGGGTAAATTTAAAAGACAGTCTCCCTTCACGGACGTGGCACCGAAAAGACCGAAGTTACACTTGAGGGCACACGCCTTCACCTTGGAATCCTTGATTGCAAGGTGAAGGCGTGCGCCCCGGAGGTTTGGCCGCGATGAGAAAAGCATTACACGCCGGTTTGACAGTGCTTGCCGTTCTGGCAATCTGCGGAACGTGTGCGCCCGGTATAAGGGCCAGCGGAGGCAGCCGCTCTCTGGGAACAGTCACCGGCACGGTCACAGACAACAAGGGAAACCCGGTCGCGGGTGCTGTCGTCTCGCTGCTGCGCGACGGGGCCAAAGAGGTCGTCAAGCAGACGCGCACGGCCATGGACGGCACGTTCTCGGCCAAGATCAGCCCCGGTCGCTACAGCGTTCAGGCCATCGCCGAAGGTTTCAACGCGGCCCTCTTCAATGCCGTCGATATTCGCCCCTCCGATCAACTCATCTATCGTTTCAACCTTGAGCCCATAGGCTCCGGGCGCACCGCGCCGGAACGCCGCCGCGACCGCGACGATGCCAAGTGGCGTCTGCGCGCCTCGCAGGGCCGCCGCTCGGTCTTCCAGATTCAGGAGGGCGACGACGAGGCCGTAGCGGCTGCGCTCGGGATAGAGGCGGATGAGAGGTGCGCGGCGGACATAGAGCTGGCGACCACAGGCGAGACGCCGGACGCCATCGCGGCGGCGACTGGCTCAACACGCATGCACGGCGTCGTCGAGACCTACACGGCCACTTCCGCCAGCGCTTTTGCTCCAACCTATACGGGAATAAACTTCGCCATCGCGAAGCCGCTCGGCGAGCGCCTTGACCTGATACTGGCCGGGCAAACGGGCATCGGCCCGGGCGCGCCGCAGCGACTTGAGCTGGCGACCCGCTTGCGCGTCGGTGATCGCCACCGCCTCGGTCTCAGCCTCGGCACGGTGCGCCTCAATACGCTCGCTTCATTGCAGGGAGCCAAAGGCAGCAGGCTCGGCCAATATTCCGTGCGCGCCGTAGACGAATGGATTGTTAGGGACGGCGTGGTGATCGTGATGGGGCTCGATTACTCGCAGTTCTTCGGAGAGGGCAACGACCGCTCCATTAGCCCGCGTCTGGGCTTGCAGTTCGACGCCAATGCGCGCACGCGTATTAAGGCCGCGTATGCGCCGGGCGGGGGCGAGATGCAGACGCAGAGCATGGCTCAGTTCGAGGGCCGCCAGATCGTTTTCAAACAACCCGTCACACAGCCCGTCGCGCTCGTCGACGGTCGGGCCGTGATGGAGCGCAGCCGCCGCTTCGAGTTCGGCGTCGAAAGGGTGCTCGACAATGAATCGAGCATCGAGGCGATGGCCTTCTTTGATACCACGTCGAATCATGGCGTCGGGTTGATGACGACACCGCTCTCGGCCTTCTCGGGCGAAAGCGGCGCGGCTCTCATCGACGTGGCGAACCAGCAGGGCGCGGCGCGCGGGCTGCGCGTCGTCTATTCGCGGCGCATCAGCCGTGGCTTCAGCGCGCAGGCCGGATACTCTTTCGGGCGCGGGCAGAGCCTCTCGGAGCGCGGGATTTCAAACCCGGCAGACCTCTTTGACAACGGGTATTTCCAGACCGCCGCCTTGCAGCTCAACGCGGACTTCGAGACGGGGACGCACGTCCGCACCATCTTTCGCTTCTCGCCCGGCGCGACCGTCTTCGCCATCGACCCCTTCGCCGGTCGCCTCGCCGTCTATGATCCGTCTTTGAGTATTCTGGTCACGCAGGACTTGCCGACGTTCGGGTTGCCGGTGCGCGCCGAAGCCGTCATCGATGCGCGTAATCTTCTGGACACGCAGGCCACCACGGAAGACGACGATTCGCTCCTGACAGTCATACAGGGACGCCGCTCGTTGCGCGGTGGAATTTCCGTCAGGTTTTAAAGCTCGTACCAAGAGGGAGACCGAGAGATGAAAGGGATAGGATGATTCAGCATCCTCTTCATCGCTCGACCTCCCTTTAGTCGTCTTAAATACGGGTTTCTCCAAAATCTCGGACAAGTCCAAAATCTTGGATAAGGCTGGCGTTGACACTCTATTACAAAGGGGTCTCAAAGATCACGGGGCGGGCCGAAGGGCAGCAAAAGCGGCTCACGTGCGTGACAACCTCGCAGGGCTTTGTAGAGACGGTGAAGGCTTCGTGACGAGCGGAAGGCTTGGAATACGGCTTGCCTCGTTTATTTGACTTTGTTTCGGCGCTCCTACAACACCGGGCGCACTTTCCGAACTCATCATCGCAGAGTAGTAAAAAGGCTTGCGGGCGTGCGCCCCAGCGGAAACCGAAAAGGGTTCTCCGGGAAGGATGAAAGGATCGGTGCTGACAACGCGTACATTGGTACTGCTGGTGGTGGCCGCTTTGCTGGTCGCCGCCGGTGGGGTCAATTTCTGGCAGCGTTGGAAGCAGAAATCACCGCCCACCGATGGCATCATCTGGGCACAGAAAGAGAACGCGATTGTCGCCGAGGTCGTCCAGCCCGGCCTGACCGGAGAGCGCGCGGGCATCCTCGCGGGCGACCACCTGATCGCCATCAGTGAAGACGAGACGCAGTACGATGCCGTCGAGAGCCCCGCGCAGGTTCAGGTCTATCTGGAAGACGCGGGGGTGGGCGGCCACCTGACGTACCTCATAGAGCGCCCGACGTTTCCAGAGGAGACGCGCTTTTACTACGTAGACCTCTACGGGCTCAACCAGATTCCGACCTGGACGACGCACGATCTCTACCTCAACTTCATAGGGCTGGTATACCTGTTCGTAGGCTTCTTCGTCCTCTTCAAGCAGGGAAGCCGCACGCCCTTCGTCGTGCATTTCGCGATGCTCTGTCTGGTCGCCTTCGTCTTTCATGTCTACAAGCCGACGGTCGCCTACGAAGACCTAGATCTGGCGATAGCCTTTTTAGACGACGCAGCCTTCATCCTCTTCGCGCCCATCTTCGTGCATTTCTGCGCCATCTACCCGGCGCGCTACAGGCTCTCGCAGGAGAGGCGCTGGCTGGCCGCGCTGCTCTATATTCCTTCTGCGTTGCTGATCGCCGCCGCCGCCGTCAACTATTTTGAGAGACACCTGCACATCAAGTTTTCGCAGGCCGCGACCGACTGGTACTATCAGGCGCTCTTCCTGCACTTCTGGGCGGCGCTGGCCGTCAGCGCAGTGCTGCTGGTTCGCACCTTCGTCAGGAGCGATGCGGCTGTCGTCAGGCAGCAGTTGAAGTGGGTCGTGTGGGGCTCCATGCTCGCCATCGCTCCGTTCTCGGTGCTCTATGCGGTCGGCTACGTGTCGGGCGCGGAGGAAAATCGCTGGCTGACGGATGCGGCCCTTCTGCCGCTCATTCTGATACCGCTCACCTTCGGCAACTCCGTCATTCGCTATCGCCTGATGGACGTGGACATCGTGGTGCGCCGCGCTTTCGTCTACGCGCTGACGACGCTCGCCATCTCACTGATGATCGGAGCGGTCGTCTACGTCGGCATCCTCTATGCTCTGGACGGTGAGATAACGCTGAGCCTGATCAGCCTGCGGGTGATCGTCGCTGTCGTCTCGATGTCCGTGATCGTGATGGTCGCCGCGCCGATCAAGAACTTCTTGCAGGAGCGCACAGACCGTCTCTTTTACGGCGAGCGCTACGACATGCGTAACGGTCTGCTGGATTTCGGGCGCACCCTTTCGGCCACCACCGCGCTCGAACCGCTGCTGGATGCTTTAGTGAGCCGCTTGCAGCAGGTCTTAAACGTCGAGCGCGTGGCGATCTTCATCGAAGAGGAGAGAGCGCCCGCCGGTTACAGAGTGGCGCGGGCCGCGGGCCTTTCGTCCGTGATGGTCGTGCCGCCGGATTTCAGAGAGATGATCCGCTCGCGCTCAGCCGAAACGGGTGTCGTGCGCGCAGACGATCTTGACCTAGCCCCTGAGACGACGGGCTTTGTCCGCCGCGCGCTTCACTACTATGTGCCGTGCGTGGTGCGCGGGCGGATGGTCGCCGTCATAGGTTTGGGCCGCTCGGCTGACGGCGCTCTGCTCTCTTCGGAGGACGTGGAGATACTACGCACGGTTTCGGGCTACGTCGCGGTCGCCATCGAGAACAGCCTGCTCTATCAGGAGCAGCAGAAGCGCGCCGCCGAGCTTGAGATGTTGAAGGAGTTCAACGAGTCAATCGTCGAATCCATCAACGTCGGGCTGCTCGCCGTTGATCTGGACGGGTTTGTGACGCGCTGCAACTCTGCGCTCGAAGAGATGCTCGGCCTCAGCCGCGACGAGGCCATCGGAAGACTTGTCGAAGACCTCTTCGCGGAGGATTTCACAGAGACGCTCAGGCAGGTGCTCGGGCCGGGCAAATGGCAGCTGACGGAGCTGCGCCACATCTACAAGCTGCACACGGCGACGCGCGTGGGCCGTCCGCTCGTCCTCAACATCGCGCTCGCGCCCTTGAGGACGGATTCGGATGACCGCACGGGCGCGCTCGTCGTGCTCGAAGACGTGACGGGCCGGATGCGGCTTGAAGAACAGTTGCAGCAGCGCGAGAAGCTCTCCTCGATAGGTCTTCTGGCAGCGGGCGTGGCGCACGAGGTAAACACCCCTCTGACGGGCGTCTCCTCCTACACGCAGATGCTGCTGGGCATGCTTCCCGAAACAGACCCGAAGCACGCGCTCCTTCAGAAAGTGCGGCGGCAGGCTGATCGCGCCTCCGACATAGTCAATAACCTCCTGAACTTCTCGCGCACGGGCAGCGCGACAGAGTTTACGGAAGTTGACGTTCATCGCGTGCTGGACGACACGCTGCAACTGCTCGAACCGCAGTTGCGGCGCAACCAGATAGAGGTCGAGCGTTATTACGACCCGAATCTGCCGATGACCTTCGGCAATCCCGGAAAGCTGCAACAGGTCTTCACGAACCTGATACTGAACGCGCGCGATGCCATCCCCGAAGGCGGGCGTATCACACTCTTTACGGCTTCGACCGACAGGGAAACGATCATCGTCGAGGTGGCCGACACAGGGATAGGCATCGCGCCGGAGAACGTCGCCAAGATTTACGATCCGTTCTATACCACCAAGGGCGTGGGACGCGGCACGGGTCTGGGCCTTGCCGTCACTTACGGCATAGTGCAGGAGCATTCGGGCCACATCTCCGTGGAGAGCACGCCGGGGCGCGGCACGACCTTCCGCATTACGCTGCCGACATCACACGCGCGGGCGCGGCTACAGGCCGTCGGCGATTAGGAAAAAGGGGAGAAGCTCTAAGGGCGAAAGGCTTGAAAGGAGACGGCGGGAGCTTATCTCTGGCCCGGCTTCCTTTATCAAGCATCGCCCTTTTTCAGTTTATGTTGGGCCACGTTGTATAATACGGATTTGAAAAGGCAACAATGCAACAGGTCAGTACCGCCCGAGGTCTCGGGCGGTACTGACCTGCGTTGATAAGACGATTTGAAAGTGAAGACTGAAAGACGGATGGCGAAAAAGGGTTCGGTGCTCGTCGTGGACGACGAGGAGATCATGCGCGACGTGTTGGAGACGCTGCTTTCGGCTGAGGGCTATCGCGTTGATCTGGCGAAGACGGGTGAAGAAGGTTTAGAAGCTTACGGGCGGCGGGCTTACGATGTCGTGCTGCTGGATGTCTCGATGCCGGGCATGGGGGGACTTCGCGCGCTCGAAGAGTTTCTCAGGCTGGACAGCGAGGCGGTCGTAATCATGATTACCGCCTACGCGACTTTCGACACGGCGGTCGCGGCATGGGACAAGGGCGCTGTCGGCTGCATTCGCAAGCCGTTTCAGAACGAGCAGATCAGCAGAACGATTGCGGCGGGGATCAAGCGCAGGCGCAAGGAGGAAGAGCGACAGACCCTGAGGCGCGCCATGAGCCGCGTCGTTGATCGCGGCTCGATGGTCGGGCGCAGTGATGTCATGCAGGAGGTCTTCCGTTTAGTCGATCAGGTCGCGCCCGCGCGCTCCACCGTACTCATCACGGGCGAGTCCGGTACGGGCAAGGAATTGATCGCCAAGGCCATACACGAGTCGAGCCCGCGCGTACAGAAACCCTTCGTCACGGTCAACTCCTCAAACATCCCTTCGGAGCTTTTGGAGTCGGAGCTGTTCGGTCATACGCGCGGCGCGTTCACGGGCGCGGTCGCGGCCAAGAAGGGGCTCTTCGAGGTGGCCGACGGCGGCTCGATCTTTCTGGACGAGATCGGCGACATTCCGCCCGAAACGCAGGTCAGGCTGCTGCGCGTCATACAGGAGAGGGAGTTTACCCCTTTGGGCGACACGAGCCCGCGCCGCGTGGACGTGCGTATCATCGCCGCCACCAACATCGATCTCAAAGAGGCCGTGCGTCAGGGCGGCTTTCGCGAAGACCTCTACTACAGGCTCTCCGTCGTGCCGATTGAGTTGCCTCCTTTGCGCGACCGCCGCGAGGACATACTGCCCCTCGCCCAGCATTTCATACGCAAGTTCAACGAAGAGAATGGCCGTCAGGTCTCCGAGCAGATTGTGCCCGAAGTGCTTGCGCTGCTCGAAAGCTATTCGTGGCCGGGCAACGTGCGCGAGCTTGAGAACGCCATCGAGCGCGCGGTCGTCATCGCGCCCGGACAGGAGATTACGCGCGAGTGCCTGCGCTCGGAGATCAACGATCCGCAGTCGGCGCAATCAGTGCGCGAATCAGGGCTCGCCCCCTCGCTCGACATAGGGCGCGGCATCAACTTCTACGACGAAGTGCGCCACTTCGAGATGGACTTAATACGCCGCGCGCTTGAGCAAACGGGCGGCCACCAGTCACGCGCCGCGCGCCTCTTAGGCATGAACGCCACCACGCTCAACTCCAAGATCAAGACCTACAACATCAGCCTGCGTCCGTAGGACAGGCGGAGCAAACATTGCGGCAAATGAAGCATTTGTCACGACAAGAGTAACTTTTGCCTTGATCTAAGCAGCATTTGTCAGGGCAAGACAGGTCAGTACCGCCAAAGGTCTCGGGCGGGTCTCCAATGTTGAGCACCCGCCCGAGACCTTTGGCGGTACTGACCTGTATTTGGTAAGAGTGTGGCTATCGCTCTAACGCTGCGCGCTCCCACTTCGCCAGATCAGCGCCCGCCTCGTAGGTGCTTTGCAGGAATTCCATCAGGTCGTCGGCGGGCGATGCGGCCTTGCGGACATCCTCGTACATCAATAGAAACTCCGACATCTCAAGGCTGTAGAAAGCGCTCGCGGGGCGCACCTTCGCTTGTTTGAGGCCGTCCGGCTCCGGCGCTGTGTAAGAGTAGAAGGCAGGGCCTTTGACCGGCCCGCCGCCGGGCCAGAAGCCGTGGCTGATGGCTTCGTGCGAGTAGGCTTCGCGCGTGATCGGGTCTGCGCCGGGGCGTTCGGGCGCTGGCCGCCCAGAAAAACGTGTCACCGCCAGATCGAAGCTGCCCCAGAAGAAATGAATGGGGCTGACCTTGCCGATAAAGCGCGAACGGAAATCCGTAAAGATTCTGTCGGCCTGCACGAGAATTCGCCAGAAGCGGTTGGCGTACTCCGGATCGTAAGAGGCGTGCTGGCGATCTTCTTCAAAGCGGATGGGGTTTTCTATCTCGACGGGCATCGTCCAGATTTTCACTTCGATGCCGAGTTCTCGCAGCAATCCGATCACCTGCTCGTAGAAGTCCGCGACCGCCATGGGGGCGAGCGCGAGGCTGTTGGTGCTGCCGTCGCTGCATTCGATAAGCAGGCGATGACTGATGAAATCGAAATCTATCTGGAAGCTTCTGTCTTCGTAGGGCATGGCCGAAGTCGTCAGCCCGCGCGCCGTCACATAGAGAGGCACGTTCCACCAGTGATTGACGAGCGGCGTTTGCTCCAGCCGGATTTTCCCGACCACCTGCGTCCACATGTGCAGCGTCGCGCGCGTCTCTTCCCATTCCTCAAGCGGAAGGCTCGGCCATGCTTCCACGCCGCCCGCAGCCTCTTCCTTTATCTTTGCATCGGCCATAATGATTCTCTCCGCGTCGGTTAATCTCTTAAAGCGAATTCAGGCGGCTTCTCATGCTTCGTCCTTCCCTCCTGCTTTCCCGACGCGGTTGCGGCCCTGCTCTTTGGCGTCGTAGAGGGCCATGTCCGCGCGGACGATCATGTCATTGCCGGACTCGGCATCGGAGAGGGTCGCCGCGCCGATGCTAAGCGTCAGTTGAAAGCGCGGCTCGCCGTCGCCGAAAGATTGCGAGGCCGCCGCCGCACGCACTTTCTCGGCCAGAGCCTCAGCCCCTTCGATATCAGTCTCGGGCAGCAGCACGAGGAATTCATCGCCGCCGTAGCGGCTCACCATGTCGGAGCCGCGCACCACCTGCGTCAGGATAGATGACACCTGTTTGAGCACCGCGTCGCCAGCCGCGTGCCCGAACGTATCATTGATGAGCTTGAAGTTGTCCAGATCGGTCATCAGGCAAGAGAGCGGGCGCGAGTAGCGGCGCGCTTCGGCGTACTCGTGCGCGAGAACCCTCTGCAACCCGTAGCGATTGAGCAGGCCCGTCAATTGATCTGTCATGGCCCGCTCCTGTGCGACTTCGGCGGAGGCTTTAGCTTCCTCCGCGCTCAGGCGCAGGTGGTCTCGCTCGCGCTTCATACGCATCGCGACCTCGACGCGCGCGAGCAGCTCCTCGGCCTTGAAGGGCTTGCTGATGTAATCGTTCGCGCCGAGCGAGAGGCCGCTCACCTTGATATCCGTTTCATCGCGCGCGGAAAGAAAGATGATCGGAATGTCGTGCGTCCCCCCATTCTCTTTGATCAACCGGCAGGCTTCCAGCCCGTCCATCAAAGGCATCATGACATCGAGGATGATCAAATCCGGGAGGCTTCGCATCGCCACCTCCACGGCCTCGCGCCCGTTCTCTGCGCCCAGCACATAATAGCCCGCCTTCTCAAGCCTGCGCTGTATCAGCGTCCGGTTAATCGGCTCGTCGTCGGCAACGAGAATGGTCGGCGGTTTATATTCCCTGTCGTCAAGCATAAGCGAAAGCAAGGATGAAGGATGAAGGCGGAAGGATGAAGGTTGAATCACCCATGTTGAATAGTTTCTTATTCATCCTTCATCCTTGTTCTTCAGCATTGGGGACTTCGGGCGGGAGGCTGAACCAGAAGGTCGAGCCCTCGCCTGTCATGGAGGTGACGCCGATTGTGCCGCCGAGGCGTTGCACCAATCTTTTAGAGACGGCGAGGCCGAGCCCCGTGCCGCCGTAAGCGCGCGTGTTCGAAGTGTCGGCCTGTCGAAACTCCTCGAAGAGATGCGGGAACGATTTCGTATCGAAGCCAATGCCAGTGTCCATCACGTTGATCTGCACGCTCCCCTGCTGGCCCGCCAGCACGCTCACGTGAACCGAGCCGGATTCCGTAAACTTGACGGCGTTCGATAAAAGGTTCATCAAGACCTGTCGCACGCGCTCGGGGTCTGTGCGGACTATGGGCAGGTCTTCGGCGATGCTCATCTGTATGTTCAATCCCTTCTTGTCGGCGACGGCGCGCACGCTGCTGATGGCCCGCTTGACTATCTCTTCGAAGGCTATGATGTCCATGTAGACGGGAAAGCGCTCGGCATCGATGCGCGCCAGATCGAGCGTGTCTTCGACCATGCTGAGCAGGCGGTCTGCGCTGTCGGCAATCGTCTGCACGTCGCTCGCCTGCTGCTCGTTGAGCCCGCCCGAAAAACCTTCCTTGAGCATCTGCGCGTAACCGATAATCGCGTTCAGCGGAGTACGCAGCTCATGCGAGATGATAGACATGAATTCCGTCTTGTGCCTTTCGGATTGTCGCAAGTCCTCTTCGAGCTGCCTGCCCCGTTGTGCAAGCCCCCGCACCTCGCGACTCCACTCAAGATTCTGCATCGCCGTCGCGACGGGGCGCGCGAAGAGGTCTGCCAGCCTTTGCTCGTCGCTGCTCGCTTCGGCCACGACGCGGGAGAAGGTGATGAGCATGCCGAGCAGCTTTTGATTATGGCCTAAGACGGGCGTGGCCCACGCGGCGCGTAGTCCAGACCAGCGCGCCGCGTTGTAAAGCGTCGCAAAGCGCGGCTCGCTCGCGAGGTCTGCGACCACACCGACGCGACGCGTCGCCGCCAGCCCGCAAACGGGGTCTGCCAGCGTCACGCCCTGCGTATAGCGTTCGAGTATGCCCGTCGGCAGATGCTTTGCCGCCGCCAGCCTCAGGAGCTTCGCCTCTTCGTCCCAGCGCAGGATGGCAGCCGCGTCCGTTCCGGCGATCTTCGACCACGAATCCAGCACGGCCCGCAGGCAACGATCAAGCTCTGCCTCGCCCGTCGCTTCCGCCGCGAGCCTCATCAGCATCAGCAGGTCTTCCACGTAAGAGCGCAGCCGCCCGTGCAGCTGGGCGTTGAGGATAAGCGGCGCGATGGTTTCGGCGACGCGCGCCAGCAACCTCTGCTCATCGCGCGTCCACTGCCTTTGCGCGTCCGATTCGACCAGCCCGAGCGCGGCCAGCACCTGCCCGCCATAGACGACCGGCGCGACGTACATCGAGCGCGCCCCCAGTCGCTCGGCGAACGGCAAGAGGTCAGGGTTTGAGGCACGCTCGGCTCTGAGGTCTTCGATGAAGACCGGGCGCTGCTCGGCATAGACCGTGCGCTCGACGCGTGCGACCGGGGCATGGACTTCGAGCGGCGGGCGATCACTGTTGGGCGTCCATGCGCGCAGGGTCGGCTCGGGCCGTCCGAAGGAGACGGCGCGCAACAACACGAAACTGGCGGGCAGGGCCTGCGCCAACTCGTCAATCGTGTGCTGAATGATTTGATCCAGATCAAAAGAGGCCTGTGCCATGCGATGCAGGCGCTCGATCAGAGCCTCTTCGCGCTCGCGCGCCTCCTCGCGCCTGAGCTTCACACTGACGCTTTCGGAAAGCTCCAGCCGCTTGAGGGTAGCCGCCAGAAGATTGGCGACCACCGCCGCCGTATCGCAGTCGGCCTCCGTGTAGCTGTCGGACACGGGAGTGCTCGCGACGACGACTCCTTCCAGATGCTCCGAGAGCATGAGCGGCGCGCAGAGGATCGATTGCGCCGCCGCGCAGACGAGCGGGATTAAAAGCGCGCGGCTCACAAGCTCTGCCGGGACGTGATTGAAGCAGACGGGAGCAGCCGTTTGCACTGCGCGCTCAAGCATGGTGTGCGAGACGCGCACGACCTCGCCGCCCGAGAGGCTCACAAACTCGCCGTCCGCCTCCTCCAGCGCGAAGCGAAGCTGCTGGCGGTCGTCTCCAACGCTCATGGTCAGCCGCAGGCTCTCAGCCGGGATGATGCGGCCCAGCGCACGAAGGGTCGTCTCGACAGCGCTGGCCGTCGTCTGCGCGCCGCTCAACTGGCGCGCAAGCCGGCTCAGCTCGCGCATCCTCTGCGCGCCGCGCTCATCCTTCGAGTGCCTTTGCCTGTCCTCTCCCATGTGCGAATTCGTTTTCATCTCGATCAAAGGTGCGGAAGCGTTTGACGGCGCGCGAGGTGGACCGGAGCGCACGCGTGTCTCTCTCTCTGCGCTCCGTGAGGATGAAAGACCAAACGGGTTCTTCGCAGAAGCTTCTCCGGGGCGCTCTCGCCTGCTGCTGCTGCGGAGGTCATCTTAAAATAGTTTCCCGCGCCGTCGCAATGGCTCATCTTTGTGCTAAGCTTTAAGGAAGCAGTCAGCACGGGGTCGTCAGCCATCAGCCGGAAACGTACACAAGAGTCTTCGGGTTCAAAGAAACCGAAGACTTAACAGAGGCCCGCTTGGCAGTTTGGCCGCGAGCGGCTCCGAAGCCTATTAGAAGGAGAGCGAAAGCATGCGACGACGCGAAGGTGACGGGTGCCCTGTGGCGGGCGCGCTCCAACTGGTCGGCGATAAGTGGACGATGCTGGTGGTGCGCGACCTCTTTCATGGGCCAAGACGCACGACCGAATTGCTTCAGGCGCTTCACCCGATCAGCAGCCGCACGCTGGTCGGACGCCTTCGCGATATGGAGCAGGACGCGCTCGTCGAGCGGCGGGATTACGGCGGAAGCCCCCCGCACGTCGAATACATTCTGACAGAGCGCGGGCGACTCCTCGTCCCGCTGCTCGATACATTGCGCAAGCTGGGCGAGGTGCTCGACTGCAATGAGTGTGAAGATCGTCATCGTCGCCTCGGCTCCTACTGCGAAGCCTGCCCGCGCTCGGAAACCGCCCCGCACACTTCGACCCCGTCGCGCCGTGAAAAGGATGTCCCGGTCGTGCTGTTGTAGGAAAATTCGGAATTGAATGAAGCCCCGTCGCGCAAGCAGCATCGTCGCAATTCTTCTGATTCCGGCCCTATTAGCCGTCTCATGTCGTCGCGATACGCAGAGCGAAGCGGCGGCGACTAACAGGGCGGGAGCGCTGCCCGCGCGCAAACTTTTCGGCATAGAGATGCGCCCGCAGGCCCGAGAGCTCATCGCCGAGATAGAGAACCATTACGGCAAGCGCGTGCGCGAGGAGGTCAGGAGCAATCTGGACTACAGCTATTACGCCGCGCTCTCCTCCGTCGATTCGGACGGCACGCCCAGCATTCGCATGGACGCGGACGTTCCCCCCACGGAAGCGACAATCGTCCACGAGTTATGGCACATCAAGCTCTACGCTAAAGGCTTTCCCGTCATACGCCTCAACTACCCGCATTCTTGGAGCACGGACAGGCAGCAGGCGCACGTGCGCTACATCGTGGCGATGGTCTACGACGCGATCATCCATACGATCATCTACCCGCAGGTGCGCGCCATGGACTTGAAACCGGACGAAGCGCTGCATAGTCAGATGGAATTGATCATGTCGGATCAATTCGCCGACTATCCCGGAGTGCCGCGCAAGGATGTACGCACCATCTTCTACCTCAACGCCGCGCTGCTCCTGGAAGACAGAGAGTTCTTCGAGCGCGTCACGGACGCCTACATGACTAGGCACTGGTACGAATCTGTCGCCATCGGCAGAGTGCTGGCCGATATGGTGACAGCCGCCAAACCCTCCACGCCCGAAGAGGTCATCTTCATACTCATGCGCTGCCTTGAAGTGATTCAGCATGACATCAATAATTTCGAGCTGGACTACTGGGAGACAGAGAAGCGAGGCGAGCACGCGCTGCGCCGCGCCGTCATCAAAGTCATCCCGCAGGATAAAAGCTGAGAAGACCAGCCGCGCTGATCGAAAGGGTGACGACGCGGGCCATCGGCTCGGTCATCACCCTTTGTCTTTGACGCCTCATGTACGTCAACGCGTCTTATTGCTCGCAGAATTCTCTGAAGCAGCGAACGACACATTCGTTAGCCTGATCGCCGCAGCGCACTTCATCAAACCCGTGGATGGCGTAGCACTGTTCCTGCTGAGCGCCGCATCGCGCCACGCAGGGGTTACATTGATCCGGGTTCTGAGCCCTGACCGTCCGAGTGCCGTAAGAGATTGCGAAGGTCAGCACGAAGAAGAACAGTGCTGTGGAAAGGAAAGCGAAAATTCTTCTGGTCATCTCTGTTTTCTCCTTACAGATTGAATGTTCTGAAGTTTTTCACCGCCGCCGCCCGAACGGCGCGTATGACTACTGAGTGGCCTCTGCGAGGGAGGAAGCCGAGGGCTCGGCTCGATACCTGCGACTGGAAGGGCGTTGGCCCACCCGCGAAGTGTTCGACGGCGCGCGACAATATGCCAAAACCAACGTGCGAGTCAATGGTTTTTCGACCCTCTGGGCCAACCGGCCAGCCGGGGTGATTTCCGTCAGGGCATGGAGCGAGAGAAAAGAGACCGCCCGCGACTTTCTGCGAGAAGGTCGCGGGCGGTTTAAGGTTACAAAGCTCAGTCAGAGAGGCTTGCTCGCCGGGGGCGGGAAAATTTTTTTAGTCTCCGTGGGCAGCATCGCCTTCGGTCTTGTTGGGAATAACTTCACCGTCCGGCATGATGATGTTTTCATGATCAGCCGTGACGCGCTCTCCTTCGCGCGTCACCTCTTCGCCGGTCGGAATCTCTACGGGCAGGTTGTCCAGAAAGCGCTCGGCATCAATGGCGGCCATGCAGCCCGTGCCCGCAGCCGTGATGGCCTGACGATAGAAGGAGTCCTGCGCGTCGCCGCACGCGTAGACGCCCGGAATCTGTGTCGCCATGGTGCGCCCGGCAGTTTTCAGATAGCCGACTTCGTCCATCTCCAACTGGCCTTTGAAGAGGTCTGTGTTGGGCTTGTGGCCGATGGCAATAAAGACGCCCTCGCAAGGGAAGATGCTCTCCTCGTCGGTCTCAAGATTTCTGAGCCGCACGCCCGTCACGCCGGTCTCGGGTGTGCCGAGGATCTCCTCGACAGCCGAGTTCCAGACGAAATCTATCTTATCGTTCTTGAACGCCTTGTCCTGCATGATCTTCGAGGCGCGCAACGTGTCGCGGCGATGGACGACCGTGACGCGCGAGGCGTAGCGCGTCAGAAACGTGGCTTCCTCCATGGCCGTGTCTCCGCCGCCGACGACCACCAGCGGCTTGCCCTTGAAGAAGAAGCCGTCGCAGGTGGCACAGGCCGACACCCCGTAGCCTCCGAGCCCTGCGGGCGCTGGCGCTTCGCCCGGTATGCCCAGCCATTTGGCCGAAGCACCCGTAGAGATGATCAGTGTCTCGGCACGGATGGTGGTTATCACCTCTTCGCTGTCGGCGCTCTCCTTGCCGTAGAGCGTGAAGGGACGCTTCGAGAGGTCTACGCGGTCGATATAGGTGGTCAGGAATTCCGTGCCGAAGCGCGTGGCCTGCTGGCGAAACTCCTCCATCAGCTCCGGCCCCTGTATGCCCTTGGAAAAGCCCGGATAGTTCTCCACCTCCGTGGTGATCATCAGTTGACCGCCCGGCTGCGGCCCTTCGATCACCAGCGGATGAAGGTCTGCGCGGGCAGCGTAAATGGCCGCCGTCAGTCCGGCAGGCCCCGAGCCGAGGATTACCACGTCCCTGTGCAAGGTCTCTTTGGTCATCTGATTTTGATAGTCTCCTTCAGAGATTTTTATAAATCTCGCACGCTTATATAGCCTTTTCGGTTGCGCGTGTAGTATAACTGCTAGCGTAGCCGTAGTCGAACTGAAGGGCCTGGCGGGCTTTGTGAGTGACGGCCCTTGCGCCGTCCGACGGTCGGGTGTTGAAGCCTTGAGCCGCAAACTGATTCCTACCCGGGCGCGCCGGAGCCAGATTTGATGTCCGAGACGCCGGGGCAGACGGGCGAGAGAGAAGCACTTCACAAAGGAACGGCCTGCCGACACGTAGCGATCAATATTCGGGAAACATTTTGAGTACCACGGAGAGCATCCCCGGCGCTGCAAGCGCTCTGGAAACAATCGCCGTGCTTGGTGCAGGCACGATGGGCCACGGCATCGCACAGGTGGCCGCCGCCTCAGGCTATCGCGTCATCCTGCGCGACGTTGATCGCGAAGGGCTCGCACGCGGGGTACGCGCCATCGAGCGCAACCTCGCCAAAGGCATCGCCCGCGCCAAGCTGACGGAGGATGATCGCGACCAGACGCTACAGCGCATACGCGGCACTATTCATCTCTCGGAGACGGCGGACGCAGACCTCTTCATCGAAGCCGTGCCCGAAGTTCTGGAATTAAAGCGCGAGATACTAAGCGAAGTCGAACGCTTGGCCCGCCGCCCGTTCATCTTTGCGACCAACACTTCATCGCTCTCGATTACAGAGATCGCCCGCGGCGCGCGCCACCCACACGCAATCGTCGGGATGCACTTCTTCAATCCCGTGCATATTATGCGTCTCCTGGAGATCGTGGTCGGGGCTGAGACGAGCGCCGAAACGGTCGCAGCCGTCACCGCCGTCGGGCACAGGATGAGGAAAGAGCCGATCATCGTTCGTGATGTGCCGGGCTTTGCTTCGAGCCGTCTGGGCGTTGCGCTCGGGCTCGAAGCGATGCGTATGCTCGAAGAAGGCGTGGCGAGCGCGCGCGATATAGATACGGCGATGGAGTTGGGCTATAACCACCCGGTCGGCCCGCTGCGCCTGACCGACATGGTCGGGCTGGACGTGCGTCTGGCGATAGCGGAGTATCTGCACGGCGAGCTGCGGTCGGAGAGGTTTCGCCCGCCGGAGATTCTGCGGCGCATGGTCGCCGAGGGGAAGCTCGGCAAAAAGAGCGGCGAAGGGTTTTACAGTTGGGATGAGGGGACGGAAGGCGCGGCGGCGCGCGCGCTTACCTAAAAATCGAACCTGAGAGGTTCATGACAAATCTTATGAGCACGCCTTACAACGAAGAGAAACGCTTTGCGCTGCGCATGGCGATGCGCTTGCCCATCGTTGTTTCCGGGCGCAGCGAAGACGGCGCGGCGTGGAGCGAGCCGACCGAAACAGACGACATCTCGACCTCCGGCGCGCTCTTTCATCTCAACCAGAAAGTAAACCGCGGCGAGCGCCTGTACCTTCGAGCGCACAGGCCCGACGGCGCACCCATCGAAGTCACGGCCATGGTCGTGCGCGTCGCCCCGGCCATCTACGGCACGGCCCGCGTCGGCGTCCAGATCAGCGAGCCGACCGAGAACTGGCTGCGCCTCTTCGTCTCATGGGTCGCCGACGAACAACCCACAACTTCTGACAACGACTGAAAGGCAGTGACCACTGACAAGTGACGGGTGACGAGCATGGGACAAAAGCTTTTAGTCTTTAACTCGTCACTCGCCACTCATCACTCATCACCGAAGTTAATATGCAGGAATCCTACGAGACGCTTATCGTCGAGCGGCGCAATCGCGTCGCTCTGATTACCATCAACCGCCCTGAAAAGAGAAACGCGCTCAACATACAGACGCGCCGCGAGGGCGCAGCCGCGCTCGAAGAGCTGCGCGAAGACGATTCGGTCGGCGTCGTCGTCTTTACGGGTGCGGGCGATAAGGCTTTCATCGCGGGCGCGGACATAGCGGAGTTCGCCGGGCGCACCGCCATCACCCAACGCGATGTCATGCTCGGGCGCTCGCTCTTTACAGCGATTGACGATTTCCCGAAACCCGTCATCGCGATGATCAACGGCTACTGTCTGGGCGGCGGCTGCGAGCTGGCTCTCGCCTGCGACCTGCGTATAGCCAGCGAGACGGCCTCCTTCGGCCAGCCCGAAATCAACCTCGGCATCATCCCCGGCGGTGGCGGCACACAGCGCCTGACGCGTCTCATCGGCGAAGGCAAAGCGATGGAGCTTGTCCTGACCGGCGACATCATCGACGCGCGCACGGCCTTTAGCCTCGGCCTGGTCAATATGGTCGTGCCAGCCGCAGACCTCGAAAGCAGGACGATGGAGATGGCGAACCGCATCAGCGAGAAGAGCCCCATCGCGCTGCGTATGGCTAAGGAGGCGGTCAAGATCGCCTCGCGCTCGAATCTGGACGAGGGCCTGCGCCGCGAAGTAGACCTCTTTGCTCTATGCTTTTCCAGCGAGGACAAGGACGAAGGCGTCAAAGCGTTCCTGGAAAAACGCAAGCCTGCCTTCAAGGGCAAATGATTCCCTAATGTTTCGCGTCGTCGCCTTCATTATTGGCCTCGCTCTGGCAGCGGCGGGCGGCGTCATCGCCTACCGCGCGCTCTTTCTCGAACCGAGCGCCGCCATCGTCGTGACCAACGAGGACGTGCGCGAGCTCCCCAACACGGTGCGCGCCGCCGGCGGCATCATCATGCTCATCGGCGGCATGGCCCTCGCCTTTTTCGCCGCCCGCCGCAAGCCTATGTGATAGCCGCTTGACGCGATTTCGCGCGCTACGTTACTCTCCTCTCAGTAGCAATACCTCGATGTGGGGCCGTAGCTCAGCTGGGAGAGCGCATGACTGGCAGTCATGAGGTCAGGGGTTCGATCCCCCTCGGCTCCATTGAAAACTTTCGCTTCACTCAACATCGGATCATCACTCGCCCAGGCTTCTTGCACTTTATCTTAAAGTCATGGTTAGAATGCCCCGGTCAAAATAGGGAGTAGGCGCGGCGATTGAGGTTGGCGCGAAGACTCTGAAACCTGTGTTGCTGATTGACCGTATATCCTAGTCGTCTCACTTCTGCATTACCTTTCAAGGAGAAGATCATGCGTAGATTCCTGCTGGGAATGGCCGGGCTGGCGCTGTTCGCCCTGCCCGTTTCGGCGCAGACCGCCGAAGAGATCGTCGCCAACTACATTAAGACCGTCGGCGGCATGGATAAGATTCAAGCCGTGCAGACGCTGCGCCGCTCGGGCAAGTTTATGGGGGGCGGAGGATTCGAGGCCGTCATCCTCGAAGAGAATAAGCGCCGGGGGATGGTGCGGCAGGAGTTTTCTGTACAGGGGCTGACGGGAATCGTCGCCTATGACGGGAAGACCGGCTGGAAGATCGAGCCCTGGCAGGGCAAGAAAGACCCGGAGCCCTTAGGCGAAGAGGAGATGAAGCAGATTCTCGAAGACTCGGATTTCGACGGGCCGCTCGTTAATTACCAGCAGAAGGGAAACAAGATAGAGCTGGTCGGAATGGATCAGGTCGAGGGCACGGATGCCTACAAGCTCAAGTTGACCTTAGCCAACGGTGATGTCCGCTACTACTACATGGACACGGACTATTTCGTCCCCATCAAGATCGACACCAAGCGGATGATTCGCGGCGCTGAGCGCGAGTATGAGACGACGCTCGGTGATTACAAGGAAGTCGCAGGCTGGTATCTGCCGCATTCGATTGAGGTCAACGTCAAGGGCAGCCAGGACAGGCAAAAGACCACCTACGAAAAGATAGAGGCCAACGTCGCGATTGACGAGCGCCGCTTTGCGCGCCCGGTCATGGGTGCGCCGCCACGCCAGCCCAACGAAGCTGAGCCGGACGCTTCCAGGACTCAGCCGAAGAAGCCGCAGCAGGCCGCGAAGCCGCCCGCCAAGCCGCAACAGCAGAACTAAGTTTCCGCAGCAACCGAGAGAGGGATGAAGAGAACGATGAAGACAAATTTAATGCGTTGGTTCCCGGCAGCGCTTCTGAGCTTTGCATTCATTGCCAGCGCGGTCGCACAGACACCCGAGGTGGCGCGCACGCCCGGAGCGCAAACGTCTTCCGGGCCGGTCAGGGTGGATTCCGAAACGATCTCTGGCCTTGGGGCGCGCAACATAGGCTCGGCGGCGATGAGCGGTCGCGTCGCCGCCATTGATGCCGTGCGCGAAGGCAACCGCCTGACCGTCTACATAGGCTCGGCGAGCGGCGGCGTGTGGAAGTCCGTCAACGGCGGCACGACCTTTAAGCCCGTCTTCGATAAGCAGGCGATGCAATCCATCGGCGCGGTCACTGTTGACCCCAAAAATCCGAAGACAATCTGGGTCGGCACGGGCGAGACCTGGACGCGCAACAGCGTCTCCATCGGCGACGGCATCTACAAGTCGACGGACGGCGGGGAGAACTGGGCCAACGTGGGCCTGAAAGAGTCGGAGCGTATCGCGAAGATTCTGGTTGACCCGTCGGACACAAACTCTGTTTACGTCTGCGTTCCCGGTAAGCTCTGGAGCGACTCGGACGAGCGCGGCGTCTATAAGACGACCGATGGCGGGAAGACCTGGGCCAAGGTCTTGAAGGGCACAAACGCCTCGACGGGCTGCTCCATGCTCTCCATGGACAGTAAGAATCCGAAGACGCTCTACGCCGGGATGTGGGATTTTCGCCGCAAGGGCTGGACGTTCCGCTCCGGCGGCGACGGCCCGGATGCGCCGAGCGGCAGCGGTCTCTTCAAGAGCACGGACGGCGGACAGAGCTGGACGGAGCTGGATGAGAAAAGCGTCAAAGGCCTGCCGGCGAAGCCCTGGGGGCGCGTCGCCGTCACCATCGCCCCGTCGAAGCCGAACGTCGTCTATGCGTTCATCGAGGCCGTGTCCCCGAATGATGCTCTCTATCGTTCCGACGATAACGGCCAGACGTGGGCCAAGCTCGACCGCAGCCAGAGCATGATCTGGCGTCCCTTCTACTTCGCCAACCTGATCGTCGACCCGAAGAACGAGAACAGGATTTACAAGCCGGACTTCTCGCTCATCGTCAGCAACGACGGCGGCAAGAGCTTCAGCAACATCTCGGGCGGCGCGCACGGCGATTTCCACGACCTGTGGATTGACCCCAACAACACAGATCACCTGATCGCGGGCGACGACGGCGGCGTCTGGTACTCCTACGACGGCGGCAATCGCTGGTGGAAGGCCGAGAACCTGCCCATCTCGCAGTTCTATCACGTGAGCGTGGACATGGACAGACCTTATCGCGTCTACGGCGGCTTGCAGGACAACTCTTCATGGGTCGGCGAATCGCAGTTTCCCGGCGGTATCACCAATCACCAGTGGGAGAATATGTACGGCGGCGACGGCTTCTGGGTGTTCGCCGACCCGTCCGACCCGAACTACATCTACGCAGAGTATCAGGGCGGCGAGATCTCGCGCGTACACCGCCGCACGCACGAGTCGCGCAATATCAAGCCGCTGCCCCAGTACAAGGAAGGCAAACTGCGCTACAACTGGAATACGCCGATTCACCTGAGCCCGACCGGGGACGGCACGATCTACATCGGCGCGCAGTTCCTCTTCCGCTCGCGCGACCACGGCCAGACGTGGGAGCGCATCTCGCCGGATTTGACAACGAACGATCCCGAAAAGCAGAAGCAGGAACAGTCCGGCGGCGTCACGGTTGACAACTCCGCCGCCGAAATGCACACCACCATCTATTCCATCGCCGAATCGCCGAAGAATCGTAACGTCATCTGGGTCGGCACGGACGACGGCAATGTTCAGGTCACGCGCGACGCGGGCAAGACATGGACGAACGTGGTCGCCAACATTCAAGGGCTGCCGAAGAACGCTTGGGTCTCTTACATAGACGCGGGCCATTTCGACGAGGGCACGGCCTATGCCTCTTTCGACCTGCACACGTTCGGCGACATGCGGCCCTACATTTATAAGACGACCGATTACGGGCAGACGTGGACGCCGCTGGTCGCCGACGGCAGCACCATGCGCGGCTACGCGCACGTCGTCAGGGAAGACCTCGTTAATCGTGACCTCCTGTTTGCCGGCACTGAGCAGGGCCTTTGGATTTCGCTCGACGGTGGCAGGCAGTGGGCACAGTACAAGGGGGGCGAGATGCCTAACGTCGCCGTGCGCGACATGGTCATTCACCCGCGCGATAATGATCTGGTGATCGGCACGCACGGGCGCGGCATCTGGATCATTGACGACATTACGCCCTTGCGCGCGATGACGCCCGAGACTTTAGCCAAGGATGTCGTCTTCATACAGGCGCAGTCCACCGTGCAGCGTATGCCCGTCGGCGGCGGATGGGCCAACGGCGATGCGATGTTCGTCGGGCCTAACCCGACGGACGACGCCATCATCACCTACTACCAGAAGAAGCGACACATCTTCGGCGACCTCAAGATAGAGGTCTTCGATCAGGCGGGCAAGCTGCTGGGCACAATCCCGAGCAGCAAGCGGCGCGGCCTGAATCGCGCGACGTGGTCTATGCGGCTGAAGCCGCCCAAAGTTCCGACCGCCGCGAGCGCGGCCTTCGGCGCTCAGGTCGGCCCGCGCGTGCTGCCCGGAACCTATACCGTGAAGATGACCAAGAACAAAGAGGTCTATAGCACGCAGTTGCAGGTAGTGCCCGATCCGCGCTCGAAATCCACGGCGGAGGAACGCAGGGCACAGTACGACCTTTCGATGAAGCTCTACAATGCGCTCGGCGAGATGACCTACGCGGTCGACAGGCTCAACGTCGTTCGCCTCGCGCTCGATGATCGGGCGGCGAAGCTTGCAGCCGACGATCCCCTTCGCCAGCGGCTGCGAACTGCCTCCGAGCAGGTTGACGAGCTTCGCAGGAAGATCGTCGCCACCAAAGAAGGCGGCGCGATCACGGGCGAAGAGCGGTTGCGCGAAAACCTCTCAGACCTCTACGGCAACGTCGTCTTCTACGAGGGCCGTCCCTCGCAGGCACAGGCCGAGAGAGGCGATGCGCTCGCCCGCGAGCTGGCGGACGTGGTCAAAGACTTCGACGCGTGGCTGGCGCGTGAGCTATCGGGTATCAACGCTGCGCTGGTGAAGAAGAAGCTGGAACCCATCAAGCCGCTCACGCGCGAGGACTGGGAAAAGATGGCTGAGCTTCGCGGCGCAAACGCCAACACGAACGCCGTCAGGGACAGGGACGAAAGGTAAGGCCGAAAGGGGGCGTCGCTCGCGCTGATGAGAGGGAGCAAATAATCAGGGCAGTTAAAAGGGCCGGGCGAATCGTCCGGCCCTTTTAACTGGTGGGTCTGTCGGGCATGGGATGAGTCGCGCTGAATTCCGCGTCAAAGCGTCTGGTGTAATCTTCGAGCAGGTGGTGGATGCGCTTTTCATCATGGGAGCTTAGGATCAGGCCCGCGTGCGCGCGCTTGTTCAAGCGCCAGACGATCTCCGGGTCTGTGTAAGCCGAGGTGTCGGGGTAAGGCTGCCGCGCCAGTGAGACGATCAGTCCGCCGTAGTCTTCGCGATGAGGGGGCAGGTGGTAGGCGTCCTCTCCGCGCGCGATCTCGATCTTGGCCCACTCGGCCCAGAGGTTGATGCCCGTCGCCGCTTCGACAAGCTCGACGATATGAGCGCCGCCGACGCGCGCCGAAGTTTCGAGGAAATAGAACTCCCCGCCGTCGTGTGCCCTGATAAATTCCGTGTGCGAGACTCCGCGCGCGAGTCCCATCGCGGTGAGCACCTCTTCGTTGAGCCTGAGCAGGGTCTGCTCATCGCTTGAGCCGCGCGTGAGCGTGGCCGTGGTAAAGATGCCGCCGCCCTGCGCCACGTCGAGCGGAGGCTTGCCGTACCTGTGTACCTCTGCGAAGACGACGCGCGCATCGCTCACGATAGAGTCAACGTGATAGATATCGCCGGGCACATAGCGCTCCATCAGGTGATAGGAGAGACGGTCGCCCAGATCGTTGACCGCATCCCAGAACTGCTCTGACGAGTTGATTCTCTGGATTCCCGAAGCCGATGCCTCAAGACGCGGCTTGAGCAGCCAGGGGGGCGGAACACGCTGCATGAATTCGCGCACGCGGTCGTAATTCAGCACGTGAATGAATTCGGGGACTGTAATGCCCGCCTCGCGCGCGCGCAGGCGCATCGCCAGCTTGTCGCGGAAGTAGCGCGTGGCCGACTCGCCCATGCCCGGTACTCTCAGATGTTCTCGCAGAGCGGCAGCCGTCTCAAGATCAAAGTCGTCCAACGGAACTATGAGGTCGATGTTCTCTCTGCGGGCCAGGTAGCTGACGCTCTTGAGGACGTGATCGAGCTCCCAATGCTTGTTGACATCGTGCATCAGAAAGAGCTCGTCTATGCTCTCTTTGGGCCAGGGGGCAGGGCCTATACTCTTTGAGGTGAGCAGAAGCACGCGGCAATTCTGGCGTTTGCACTCGCGCAGGAATTCCGCGCCCTTCTCGTAGCTTGCCAGACAGAGGATTGTCAGAGGGTTTGACGCCGTGGGCGGCATGAGTAGCAACCTCCTGTAGATGAGAGACGGTCGCCCGTAGCAACAGAGCGACCGTCTCAGTTCCGAAGTTTATACTGACCAGAGAGAGAGACCAGCGCCGCTACTTCTTTTTTGCCAGTCCGGTTGAATCTTTCATCGCCTTGCCGATGCGGAATTTGAGCGTGGTCTTGGCGGGAATCTTGATCGTCTCGCCGGTGGCCGGATTACGTCCCTCGCGCGCGGCGCGCTTTGCCATGACGAGCTTGCCGAACCCGGGCAGGACGAACTCGCCGTTCTTCTTGACCTCTTTGCCCGCCAGCTCCGATAGCTCCGTGAAGAACTCCTTGGCCTGCGCGCGTTTGAAATCGAATCTCTCGGCGATGTGATTGACCACTTCCGACTGTGACATGCGTTTCTGGCCGTTCTTCGCACCGGCCCCGGTTTGCTTGTTAGACTTCTTGGTGGCTGCCATTTATTTCAGAATTATCTCCCGAATGATGATGATAAAGCTTGAAAGGTTTATACCACATATTGTAATCGCGCGATGAATTAACAGGGATGGACGGAAGACTGTCAGGATAAAAACTGTAAGCAGGAATGCTTCAAAGCTTTTTCTTTACCCTGACAGTCTTCCGTCCATCCCTGCGATTTCCTTCTGTCCGCCTTCATCCTTCATCCTTTCTCCGCTCTGTGGGATAATAATGGGCGGGCCATGCGGCCCGGGTTGAAACCTGAGCGGTGATGCGTCTCGCGGGCTATTCAACCAAGGTTGGACGGGTCTGTATCTCACAGGAGCTGGAAGCATGTCATCGGCAGAATCAATCGAAGTGACGATCTTCAACCAGACCTACAGCCTGCGCTCAATGAGCGGCGGCGAGCATGTGAGGCAGATAGCGAGCCTCGTGGACGAGCGCATGAGGCTGATCGCATCCTCTATCACGACTCACGACATCTCCAAGATCGCCATCCTTGCCGCGCTCAATATCGCCGACGAGATGCAAAGCCTCAAGGCGGAGCAGGAGGCGGCCACGTCCGAGTCGACGAGCGCCGTCTCTTCCGGCGAGATTGATGCCGCTCGGCAGGCCGAGCCGCCGAGCGCCGCCTCGTGGTTCGATGACATTTTCGATGCGGACATGACGCCCGCCAGAGACAGGGGCAATCGCCTGAGCAGTCAGGTCTCGGCCAAGCTTCAGTCTCTTCGGAAACCGGACGCGCAGCCGCAAACGCTTGAAGGGACGGAAGACCGCCGCCGCACCTGAAGAGTTTTGCCAAGCCGGAGCCTCCATCTCTGTCGTGGCGCGGTTTGACTTGGGTCGGCAACAGTTTATATTCTCAGACAGGTTAATCTCGAAGGTAATGAATTCCTACCCAGATAGTTCCCTGTATGACACTGCCTGAGCAGAGTAGCGTGACCGAACTCCTTGTCGCTTCGCACAAGGGCGACCCGGAGGCACTGAACAAGCTTCTCCCGCTTGTCTATGACGAGTTGCGCCGCGTGGCCGAGCGCTACCTGCGCCGCGAGCGCCCGGATCACACGTTGCAGGCGACGGCCCTCGTCCACGAAGCCTATATACGGCTGATCGACCAGGACGTGCCGTGGCAGAACAGGGCACATTTCTTCGGGATTGCCGCCGAGATGATGAGGCGTATTTTGATAGATCACGCGCGCGGGCTTCAGGCTGCGAAACGGGGCTCCGGAGGCATCAAACTACCTCTGGACGATGTCATCAACCTCTCGGACGAAAGAGCCGCAGACCTCATCGTTCTGGACGAAGCGATGAAGGCGCTGGCCGAGATCGACCCGCAGAAAAGCCGCATCGTTGAGCTGCGTTTCTTCGGCGGGCTCTCGATTGAGGAGACCGCCGAAGTGCTGGGACTCGGCACGGCGACCATCATTCGCCAGTGGAAACTAGCAAAAGCCTGGCTTTATCATGAAGTGTCGAAGACAGTGACGAGTGACGAGTGACGAGTGGGAAGTTAAAGACAGCTTCGCTCTCATTCCTCGTCCTTCATCACTGTTTTTGCTCGTCACTCGTTTATGGACCCTGAGAGCTGGAAGAAAGTTGAAGAGATATTTGAGTCGGCGCTTCAGCGAGCGCCCGATGAGCGCAGCGCTTATCTGGCGGTCGCCTGCCGCGGGGACGATGCCTTGCGCTCTCAGGTCGAGACCCTGATCGAATCCTACGAGCGCGCCGGGAGTTTTATCGAAGGGCCGGCGCTCGGCATTGATTCGGTTCCGACACTGGTGGACGACGCGCCGACCGGCATGATCGGCAAGCGCATAGGCTCTTACAAGCTCGTCCGCGAGATCGGGCGCGGCGGCATGGGCTCAGTCTATCTGGCCGTGCGCGCCGACGACGAGTTTCAAAAGCGCGTCGCCATCAAGCTCATCAAGCGCGGCATGGACACGGATTTTATTATCCGCCGCTTTCGCCACGAGCGACAGATTCTGGCCTCGCTCGATCATTCCTACATCGCGCGCCTCTTGGACGGCGGCACGACCGAAGACGGCCTGCCGTACTTCGTGATGGAGTACGTCGAAGGCAAATCCATCTATCACTACTGCGATTCTCAGAAGCTCTCCATCTCTGAGCGGCTCAAGCTGTTTCGCAAGGTCTGCGCCGCCGTTCACCACGCGCACCAGAACCTGATCATTCACCGCGACATCAAGCCGAGCAATATCTTAGTGACCGGCGAGGGCGTTCCGAAGCTGCTCGATTTCGGCATCGCCAAGATTCTCAATCCGGAGATCGGCGGGCACGGCCTTGACCCGACGAGCATCGCCCTGAGGATGATGACGCCCGAGTACGCCAGCCCCGAGCAGGTGCGGGGCGAGCCGGCGACCGCGGCCAGCGACGTTTACACCCTGGGCGTGCTGCTCTACGAGTTGCTGACGGATCATCGCCCGTATCGCCTGCGCAGCCGTGCCCCGCAGGAGCTGGCCCGCGTCATCTGCGAGGAAGAGCCCGAGCGCCCGAGCGTCGCCGTCAACCAGATCGAAGTCATCCCCAACGAGGGGACGGAGCCGATAGAGATTACGCCCGACACTGTCAGCCGCGCGCGCAGCTCCACGACCGAACAGCTTCGCCGCCAGCTCTCAGGCAGCCTCGACAACATCGTCCTTAAGGCTCTACGCAAAGAGCCGCAACGCCGCTATCAGACCGTCGATGAGCTTTCCGAAGACATCAAGCGATACCTCGAAGGCCATCCCGTGCTCGCGCCCAGCTATCTACATAGCTCGTCGAGCCCGGATATCCATACCGAAGAGCCGTCGACATCAGCCCGCTCAATCGCCGTGCTGCCCTTCAAGGTGCTACGCACGGAGGAGAAGACGGACGAATTTTTGGGCATGGGCCTGACCGATGCGATCATCACCAAGCTCAGCAATATTCACCGCATCATAGTGCGCCCGACTAGCTCCGTCCTCAAATATTACGACGGGGAGCAGAACGCGCAGGCCGCCGGCTACGAGCTTGAGGTGAGCTTTGTGCTGGACGGAAGGATACAGCGCGCGGGCGACCGCGTGAGAGTGACGGTGCAGCTCGTGCGCGTGCGCGACGGCGCGCCGTTTTGGGCCGCCAAGTTTGACGAGAGCTTTACTGACATCTTCTCCGTGGAGGATTCCATATCGAGTCAGGTGGCCGAGGCTCTGATCCCGCGCCTGTCGGGCGAGGAGCGCGAGCTGCTGAATAAGCGCGAGACGGAAAACGCCAGCGCCTATCAGGCTTATCTAAAGGGCCGCTACTTCTGGAACAGGTTCACGGACGACGCGCTCGTCAAAGCGCTCGAACAGTTTCAGGAGGCGATTCGTCTCGACCCGGATTACGCGTTGGCCCATATAGGGGTCGCGGACTATTACAACTGGGCCGCGATCTATCACATGCTCCCGCCCAAAGAGTGCTACACGCGCTCGAAGGCCGAGGCGATCAGGGCGCTACAGATTGACGACTCTCTGGCCGAAGCCTACGCGAGCCTCGGCTCCGCCACGCTCTGCTATGACCGCGACTGGGCGCGCGCCGAACAACTCTTCAAACGCTCGATTGAGCTTAACAACAACAATCCGGGCGCGCACGAAGCCTATTCCTACCTGCTAAGCGCGCAGGGACGCTTCAGTGAGGGCCAGCGCGAGATCAGGCGCGCCGTCGAGATCAACCCGCTCTCGGTCATGGATGTGACGATGGTGGCGTGGAATCTCTATCAGGCGCGACAGTATGACGACGTGATCGCGCAGTCTCAGAAGGTCTTTGAGATTGATGATGGTTTCGGGGTCGGATACGTGCCGCTCTCAGCCGCCTACGAGCGCAAGGGGATGCTCGCGGAGGCGATTGCGGCGGCGCGCAAGGCCGTCTCGCTGATGCCCGGCACGGTCATCCCGATGTGGGTCTTGGGCCACGCGCTCGCGGTTGCCGGAGAGCATGACGAGGCGCAGCAAGTTCTCAGGAAGATGAAACAGTTGTCGCGGCTGCGTTACGTCTCGTCGTATCACATGGCGATCATCTACGCCGGCCTTGAGAGGCACGACGAAGCCTTCAGAGCACTTGAGCGTGCCTTTCAGGATAACGACCCGTGGCTCATCTGGCTCGCCACAGAGCCCAAGCTCGATAATCTGCGCGCCGATCCGCGCTTTGCAGACCTGCTCCGCCGCGTCGGGTTGACAGAGAAGACGGAGGAGCGTTCGAGCGCCCCTATAGATTTGTCGAATTTGCCGTCTCAGTCGCCGCCCCTGATAGAGGTCTCGGTCGAGAGGCCGTTGTCGGGCGAGCCGACTTTGCTCAAGTCGTCACCGCCTGTAAGCGATAGCGGGCACATTCGTGTGGACACGGACGGGCGCTCGGCCCAAAGCACAGGCGAGGTCAAAGCCATACACTCGACGAGCGCTCCCGAGGAGGGCGTGCGGCGCAGCCGCATGGGCTGGATACTGGCGCTTGCCCTGCTGATACTGATTCCCATCGCCGGCTTCGGGCTCTATAAGCTGGTTGGCCCACGAAAGCACGTCTCACATTTTCAGGCGACGAAGACCAACAAGCTGACGGCGACCGGCAATATACGCAACGCCGCCATCTCAGCGGACGGCAAGTATCTGGCCTATACGATGAACGAGGTGGGCAGGCAGGGCCTCTGGGTCAGGCAGTTGACGGTCGCCAACGGCATACGCATCGTCGCTCAGGCGGAGGTCGAATACCGCGGGGTCACCTTCTCCAGAGATGGAACTTATGTCTACTACGTCGTCGCGGAAAAGGGCGACGGAAGGCATGGCCGTCTCTATCAGGTTCCGGCCCTTGGCGGCTCGGCTAGAGAAGTCAAAAGGGATGTTGATAGTCCCGTCAGCTTTTCGCCCGACGGTAAGCAGATCGCTTTCGTGCGTAGTCATCCGGACGAAGGGGTGGAGGCGCTCGTTGTCGCCAACGAGGACGGCAGCGGAGAGCAGCAGATCACGAATAAAAAATTCCCGGAGCGCATCACCACTTCTTCAGCGCCCACTTGGTCGCCCGACGCGGCGAGAATCACCTACGGCATTCAAAGCTCGGACGCGCGCGGGTTTTATATGAAGCTCATGGAGGTGCGGCTCGCCGATAAAGTGGAACAGCCCGTCTCGCCGCAGCGTTGGCTGGAGGTGGGCCAATCCGCGTGGCTCGCCGACGGCAGCGGCCTTGTCGTGACGGCGCAGGACGAGAACTCGTCTCTCTTGCAGCTCTGGTATCTCACCTATCCCGGCGGAGAAGCGCGCAAGCTCACCAACGACCTGAGCGATTACAGGGAAGTCAGTATTGCGTCCCACTCGGGCGCGCTCCTGACAGTCCAGAGCCAGACCTTTACCAGCATCTGGCGCGCGACCAAGGATGATCCGGGCCGCCTCACGCAGATTACTACGGGCGCGGGCCGCTATGTTGATCTGGCGTGGACGCCCGAAGGCGCTATCCTCTACGGCTCGGACGCGAGCGGCACGGCTGACATCTGGGAGATGGACGCGGACGGCTCGAACCAGAAACAGTTGACCGCCGGTGCGGGCAGAAACTATGCGCCCGTCGCTTCGCCGGATGGCCGCTTCGTCATTTTTCACTCGAACCGCTCGGGCGCGTGGCAAATCTGGCGCATGAATCGCGACGGCAGCGACCCCGTGCGGCTGACCAACGACTCGGAAGGAAGCAGCAACTGGCCGCAGGTCACGCCGGACGGGCGCTGGGTCATCTACGAGCATACGGGGACGGGCACGCTCGCCAATCTCTGGAAAATCCCCGTCGAGGGGGGCACGCCCGTGCGCCTGACGGACAAGCTCTCGATGCGCGCCTCCATCTCGCGCGACGGACGGCTGATCGCCTACTGGCACAAGGAAGATCAGCCGAACGCGCTCTGGCAGATCAGCGTCATTAGTGCGGAGGACGGCACGCAGGTTCGCCTCTTCGATGTGCCGCAGAGCGATGCCGACGGCAATTCCAACATCCGCTGGACGCCGGACGGCAGCGCCTTCATCTACATTGATTTCCGCGACGGCGTGACCAATCTGCGCCTGCAAACGCTTGAGGGCGGCCCGGCGAAACAGTTGTCCAACTTCAACAAAGACCAGTTCTATTCCTTTGATCTGGCCCGCGACGGAAGCCTCATCTTCGCGCGCGGCCTGATGACCAACGATCTCATCCTCATCACGGACGCCAAATAGCTTCCCCTTGTTACGCCACCAGCCTGAGCGGTGTGGTGCGTCTTCCCACGGTTTGAGCCTTCTTCTCCGTCCTGTACGACTCGTTCGCCGAAGGCTTGCCGTAGTAGTAACCGCCGACCATCTCCCACCTGACGGGGTCAAAGCTGCGGCGCGCGCCGCAGTCCATACAGACGCGGTACGTCTCATTGTCGCGCGTGAAGGGGCGGCTCATCTCGCCGTGCCAGCAGCCGAATAGTCGCACGAGCCACTGCGTTAGAATCCCTCCGAGCCTAGCCAGATCAACCTGACTGCTATTTGAATGATGGCTTAATACTGTTTGAGCGCTATGCATAATCCTCGCTCTCCTTCCACTCCTAAAATCTTCTCTTTTCGTCGTCTCTGTTTCTTAACGCGGAAAGCGCGGGTCAATTCCAATCACCCGGGCGGCGAAATTTTTTTTGAGCCGGGATGATTGGATGGCCGCCGATTTTGCGCGTTAGTAGATGAAGGCTTATTCGAGGAGGAGACAAAGAGCGGCCATGAACAATTTTAAGGATGAAGAGAGATCAAGCTCGCTGGCGGCGGCGGCGGGGAGGAAGATGAGAGGGTTTTATCGCAACCTCTCGACGGGGGTTGCGCTCGCCCTTCTCGTCGCCGGTTCGGCTTTCGCGCAGAGTGTCCCGGCGCAGCAACAAAGCACGAATCATACGGCGTCGAGCGCATCTCTAAACACAACCGGGATGATCTTCGGAACGGCGACCCCGCTCGGCAAAGGCAGCGCCCGCTCGTGGGTCAAACTGGGTAAGGACGGCAAGCCGACGGCCATCGGTCTCACCTTTACGGAAGCGGCGCTCGTCGGCTTGCCGCAAACTCTGCCGGCGGGTCAGGAGGGAGTCGAGTACGTGCTGGCCCTGCCGCCCGAAGCCGCGGCGACGCCCTTCAACCATATCGGCATCGACTGGAATCCGCAGGGCCATCCGCCGGGACACATCTACGACACGCCCCATTTCGATTTCCACTTCTATATGATCAGCCCGCAGGAGCGCAACCAGATTACGGCCAGGGGCGCTGACCGCGAGAAGGCGCGCAGGCAGCCCCCGCTCGAATATGTGCCGGACGGTTACATGTACGCTCCCGATTCTGAGATACCGCGCATGGGCGGTCACTGGGCCGACCCCCAATCAAACGAGTTTCGCGGCCAGCCCTTCACCAGAAGCTTCCTCTATGGAAACTACGACGGGCAGATTGTTTTCATGGAGCCGATGATCAGCAAAGCTTTTCTGGATGCAAAGACGAGCGTGACGGAAATCATCAAGCAGCCCCGGCGCTATGCCACGCCCGGCTATTACCCGACCAAGTACAGCATCCTCTACGACCCGGCCACCAAGCAGTACACGGTCGCTCTTGAGGGCCTGACGCTTCGGTAATTGAGCAGCTGACGACCTCCTTCCCCCGACAGGCTTACACGCCTTGGGAGCCCGAAGGGCCGGTATCCTTACCGGCCCTTCGCCGCTTTAAGTACGGAGTCGTACAGACTCCGGCCCGCCCGTCGTAAGATACTTTGACGCTCAGGTTTTAACCGACATATTCAATCAGCGTAGTCTCGCACGACGGGGCTGTCTTTTCACTAAGACGGCCTCGCTTGCGCGTGTTGTCGGGTTGCTATTCGTCGCGAAGCGTTTCCAGTAGCTCACGCTTCCCGTCGATCAGCAGCCCTTCAATTTTGTGTATGAGAAGATGGATGATGAGATTTCCGACATCAAACGCTCATCAGATTTCCGTGTGACCGAAAGACCGATCAGCTATGACGGCGCGTATTCCCGTATCTACCTATCGCCTGCAGTTCAATCACCAGTTCTCTTTCGCGCACGCCTCGGCGCTGGTGGACTATCTCTCGGAGCTCGGCATCAGCGATTGCTACTCCGCGCCCGTCCTCATGGCGCGCCCCGGCAGCCTGCACGGCTACGATGTCGTTGACCACACGAGGCTCAACCCTGAGCTCGGAACCGAAGAGGAGTTTACTGATTTCGCCCGCGCGCTCAGGGAGCGCGGGATGGGCCTCCTGATGGATGTCGTCCCCAATCACATGTGCATCGCCGGCTCTCTCAATCGCTGGTGGCTGGACGTGCTGGAAAACGGGCCGGGCTCACCCTACGCGCGCTTCTTCGACATCGACTGGAATCCGCCCAACCCCAACCTGACGAACAAAGTCCTGCTCCCGATACTCGGCGACCAGTACGGGCGCATGCTTGAGAATCAGGAGATCAAGCTCAGCTATCGCGGCGGCTCTTTCTTCGCCAACTATTACGAGACGGCGCTGCCGGTCGCACCGCGCTCCGCCACGCGCATACTCGATCTGGCGCTCAGAGACGTGAAGGCGAGGCTCGGGGAATCGCACGCCGACTCGCTTGAGCTGGAAAGCATCATCACCGCTCTCAATCATCTGCCGCTGCATACGGAGACGGACGCGGCGAAGGTCAGAGAGCGTCGGCGTGAAACAGAGGTCAACAAAAGGCGTCTGGCTAATCTGGTCAAGGCGAGCCCGGAGGTGAGACACGCCGTACACGAGGCGCTGATACAGATCAACGGAACGGTCGGCCAACCACAGAGCTTCGACCAGCTTGAGCAGTTGCTCGACAAGCAGGCGTACCGCCTCAGCTTCTGGCGCGTCGCCGCCGACGAGATCAACTATCGCCGCTTCTTCGACATCAACGAGCTGGCCGCCGTCCGCGTCGAGGAGCGCCCGGTCTTTACCGCCGTCCACGAGGTGATCTTTCGCCTCATCAAGCGCGGGCTCGTCACGGGCCTACGCATCGACCACGTCGACGGGCTCTTTAATCCGGAGAGATACCTCGGCGACCTACAGCGCGTGTGTCGTCTGGCGACGAGGGCTACACGCTCCGACAATGCGACAGCCGAGGAAATCAAAGGGGCACAAACCGAAGGGCGCGAGCTTCCCTTCTACATCGTGGTGGAAAAGATTCTGGGGCACGACGAGCTGCTGCGCTCCGAATGGCCCGTCCATGGAACCACCGGCTACGACTTCGCGAACCTGCTCAACGGCATCTTCGTTGACCATGCGAACGCGCAGGCGTTTCGCCAGCTTTACGGCGACTTCACCCGCGTGAGCGTCAACTTTAGCGACCTGCTCTACGAGTGCAAGAAGCTCATCCTGCGCGTCGCCATGTCCAGCGAGCTGCACGTGCTCTCGCGCAAGCTCGACCGCATCTCGGAACAGCATCGCTGGTCGCGCGACTTCACCTTCAACAGCTTGCAGGATGCGCTCGGCGAGGTCATAGCCTGTTTCCCGGTCTATCGCAGCTACACGCGGCGCAGGCATTCGTCCGTTCACCCGGACGACCGCCTGCACACGATGTCGGCCATACGCGAAGCCAAGCGACGCAACCCGGCGATCAGCTCCTCCATCTACGATTTCATCGGCTCTATCCTGCTCCTCGAAGACCCGAAGGGCATCACGCCGACGCAACGCGCTGAACGGCGCGACTTCGTCATGCGCTTTCAGCAGTTGACCAGCCCCGTCACCGCCAAGGGGTTGGAAGACACAGCCTTCTATCGTTTCTACCCGCTCGCATCTTTGAATGAAGTTGGCGGCGAGCCGGCCATCTTAGGTGTCTCCACAGAGCGTTTCCATCGCCGAAATCTGGACAGGCTGGAGCTATGGCCCGACACGCTCTCGGCCACTTCGACGCACGACACCAAGCGCAGCGAGGATGTGCGCGCGCGCATCAATGTCCTCTCCGAGATTCCCGAAGAATGGAATCGAGCGATACACCGCTGGCGAGAATGGAACGGCCCGCACCGGATTACGATAGAGGGGATGGAAGTCCCCGGCCCGAACGAAGAATACCTGCTCTACCAGACGCTCGTGGGCGCTTGGCCTCTCTCTGAGATGAACGAGGGCGAGCGCGGGGAGTTCGTCACACGAATTCAGGACTACATGAACAAGGCCCTGAAGGAAGCCAAGATATACACGAGCTGGATTAATCCTAACGAGACGTATGACGCGGCGGTCAGGGCGTTCGTCGCTAAAATACTTGAGCCGTGCGAAGGCAATCGCTTCCTCGCGGATTTCGTTCAATTCCAGCAGACGACGGCGCGCGCCGGTCTCCTCAACTCTCTCTCGCAGACGCTCCTGAAGATCACCTCGCCCGGCGTGCCAGATTTTTATCAGGGAACCGAAATCTGGAATCTCTCGCTGGTTGACCCGGACAATCGCCGCCCGGTTGATTACGAGCATCTGCAAAGGCTGCTCGCCTCCATACGCGAAGAGAGCGCACGGGATTTGCCCGGCTTCGTCGACACCCTCGTGCGTAGTGCCGAAGACGGGCGCATCAAGCTGTACGTGACGAGCCGCGCGCTCACTTTTCGCCGCGCACGCCGAGAGCTTTTTGCCAGAGGCGAATACCTTGCTCTCAGTGCGGCGGGCACTCGCTCCGATTCGGTCGTCGCCTTCGCGCGTAAGTCCAATGATCAGGAAGCGGTCGTCATCGCGGCGCGCTTCTTCACACGCCTCGGAGTCAAAGGCTCTGAGCCTTTTCCGCCTGACCCGAGCGTGTGGGCTGATACGAGCGTCTCTCTGGAAGAACACCTGAAGCCGGGCCGCTATCGCGATCTCTTTACGGGAAGAGAGTTCAGCACTACGGACGCAGAGGGCCACAGCGCATTACCTCTCGCGGACGTGTTGGCCCAACTGCCCGTCGCGCTGTTGGAGCGACTATATTAAATTGAGGTCAGTAGAGCGCGGCTTGAGCTGCGCTCTACTGACCTCAAGCGTCTACCTGAATGACGGCATGCAATCGTAAAAAATATTCGAGGGAAGGCCGATGAAGAACGGGGAAGAGGAGCGCAAAAGTAGCGGCGCGGCGTGGGAGCTACAGTTCGGTGCGCGCCCGCTCTCCGACGGGAGCACGCGTTTTCGCGTCTGGGCTCCGCTCGCGGAGCGGCTGGCGGTGAAGATTATCGGAGAACGGGCGCGGCGCGTCGAGATGCAGCGCGGCGACGATGATATTTACGAAGCGATAGTCCCCAACACGAGCGCGGGCACGGATTACCTCTACGTTATCAATGACGAGAAAGAGCGCCCAGACCCCGTCTCGCGCTGGCAGCCCCACGGCGTGCATGGGCCATCGCGCGTCGTTGACCCGGATGAGTTCGGTTGGTCTGATCATGCCTGGAAGGGTCTCGCGCTCAAAGATTTTCTGATCTACGAGCTGCACACAGGGACGTTTACGCCGGAAGGAACATTTGACGGTACGACACGAAAGCTGCGGCATCTTAAAAGTTTGGGCGTGACGGCTGTCGAGCTGATGCCTGTGGCGCAGTTCCCTGGCGGGCGAAACTGGGGCTACGACGGCGCTTATCTTTATGCCCCGCAGTCGACCTACGGCGGCCCGGCGGGCCTCAAGCGCCTTATTGATGCCTGCCACGCGGAAGGTCTGGCCGTCGTGATGGATGTGGTCTATAACCACCTTGGCCCGGAAGGAAACTACCTCGGCGACTACGCGCTCGTCTATAGCGAGAATTACAAGACCCCATGGGGCGCGGCGCTCAACTTCGACGGCGAGCAGAGCGACGGCGTGCGCCGCTTCTTCATCGACAACGCTCTCTACTGGCTGACGGAATATCACGTGGACGCGCTGCGCCTCGACGCCATCCATCGCATCATCGATATTGGCCCGAGACACCTCCTGCAAGAGCTTGGCGAAGAGTTTCAGGCGCAGGCCGGGCGTCTCGGGCACATGGCCTGGACGATAGCCGAGAGCGACCTCAACGACGTGCGGGTCATACGCCCCGCGGGTGACTGCGGCTATGGCCTGAACGCCCAATGGAGCGACGATTTTCATCACTCTCTGCATGCGCTGGTGACGGGGACGCGGCGCGGCTACTTCGCGGACTTCGGGACGATGGCCGATCTGGCGAAGGCCGTCACGGAAGGGTTCGTCTACGACGGGCGGCTCTCTCCTTTTCGCAAGAAGAGTCACGGCAACTCATCCGCAGAGAGACCGGGCGAGCAGTTCGTCGTCTTTATCCAGAATCACGATCAGATCAGTAACGCCTACTGGGGTGATCGTCTCGCCTCGCTCGTCTCGCTTGAGCAGCAAAAGCTGGCCGCGGCCATTTTGCTTTGCGCGCCCAACGTGCCGATGCTCTTTATGGGTCAGGAGTGGGGGGAGGTCGCACCCTTTCTCTATTTCACCAGTCACACGGATGAGGCGCTGGGGCAGGCCGTACGCGAGGGGCGCAGAGCCGAGTACTCTTCTTATGCCAGAGAAGCGGGCGAGACCATCTCCGCGCTCGGAGGCTTCGCCGACCCGCAGGCGGTCGAAACCTTCGAGCACTCGAAACTCTCCTGGCCGCGTCTTGAAAGTGCGCCGCACGCGCAAATCTTCCGCTTCTATCAAGACCTGATCGCTGTCAGAAAGCAGCATCCGGCTTTGTCCGACTGTGCGAAGGAGCGGACGAAGCTCGGCTTTGATGAAGAGAGGCGAACGATCGTGCTCGAACGCGGCGCAGGCCAGGAGGCCCGTGCGTTGCTCGTCTGCAATCTGTCGGACAAGGTTCAAGCCGTTCCTCTGCCCGCATCGCTTGACGGCGCGTGGCGTCTATCGCTTTGGAGCGGGGCGACCGAGTACGGGGGCGAAGGGCAATCAACGCCGCCCGCGGAATTGGAAGCGACCGAAGCGGCGCACAGAAGCGTCACGCTCTCAGGCTGGAACGCGGCGCTTTATCTGAACAGGGGAGCGTGATTAAGGAATGAAGGTCTGGCCGGGATTGCCCTTTCCGCAGGGCGCGACTTGGGACGGAGCGGGCGTGAACTTCGCTCTCTTTTCGGAGAACGCCACGGGCGTCGAGCTATGCCTCTTCGACTCTGCTAACCCGAGCCGCGAGACGGCGCGGATTCGTTTCACCGAGTATACGGATCACGTCTGGCACGCTTACTTGCCGGAGGCGCGGCCCGGACAGCTCTATGGCTATCGCGTGCACGGGCCGTACGAGCCGCAGGCCGGCCATCGTTTCAATCCGCACAAGCTCCTCATAGACCCTTATGCCAAAGCCATCGCGAGCACAGTGCGTTGGAGCGATGCTATGTTCGGCTACACCATCGGGAGCGCGGACGGAGACCTCTCCTTTGACGAGCGCGACAGCGCGGACGGAGTTCCCAAGTCGGTGGTCGTCGATCCGGCCTTCAGCTGGGGAGGCGACACGCACCCGCGCACGCCGTGGCACAAGACGCTCATCTACGAGCTGCACGTCAAGGGCTTCACGCGCCTTCACCCGGAGATACCCGAAGAGTTGCGCGGAACTTATGCCGGGATGGCCCACCCGGCTGTGATTGATTACCTGCGGGAGCTGGGCGTGACCGCCATCGAGCTGCTTCCCGTTCATCAATTCATCTCGGGCAAGCACCTGGCCGATCAGGGGCTCACTAACTACTGGGGCTATAACTCAATCGGATTCTTCTCGCCGGACAGTCGCTATTCGAGCAGCGGCACGCTGGGCCAACAGGTGAGGGAATTCAAAACGATGGTCAAGACGCTGCACCGCGAAGGGTTCGAAGTCATCCTCGACGTGGTCTACAACCACACGGGCGAGGGGAATCAGTTTGGTCCCACGCTCTGCTTTCGCGGCGTTGATAATGCCGCTTACTACCGACTGATGCCGGGCTCACCGCGCTACTACATGGATTTCACCGGCTGCGGCAACACGCTCAACATGATGCACCCGCGCACGCTCCAGCTCATTATGGACAGCCTTCGCTACTGGGTGCTGGAGATGCACGTCGACGGTTTCCGCTTCGATCTGGCATCGGCGCTGGCCCGCGAGCTTTTTGAAGTCAATCGCCTCGGCGCGTTCTTCGACATCATTCATCAAGACCCCGTGCTGTCGCAGGTCAAGCTGATCGCCGAGCCTTGGGATTTGGGCGAGGGCGGCTATCAGGTAGGGAATTTTCCCGTGCTGTGGGCGGAATGGAACGGCATCTATCGCGACGTGGTGAGGCGATTCTGGCGCGGCGACGCGGGGCTGATCGATAACCTTGCCTACCGCTTGACCGGCAGCAGCGACCTCTACGAAGGCGGTGGGCGTCGCCCCTACGCCAGCATCAACTTCGTCACCTCGCACGATGGTTTTACGCTCGCAGACCTCACCAGCTACAACGAGAAGCACAACGAGGCCAACGGCGAGGAGAATCGCGACGGCGAGAATCACAACCTGAGCTGGAACTGCGGCGTCGAAGGCCCCTCGGATGACCCGGGGGTTCTGGCGCTGAGGGCACGGCAGCAACGAAATTTTCTGGCGACGCTGCTGCTCTCTCAGGGCGTGCCCATGCTACAGGCCGGTGATGAGATAGCGCGCACGCAAAGGGGAAACAACAACGCCTATTGTCAGGACAACGAGCTATCCTGGCTCGATTGGAATCTGGATGACGCGAAGCGTGAGCTACTGGAATTCACGAAGCTTCTGATACGCCTCTTTCACAAGCATCCCGTGCTCAGGCGGCGAAAGTTTTTTCAGGGGAGAAAGATTCGCGGCTCCGAGATTAAAGACCTGTCATGGTTTCGGCCCGACGGCGAGGAGATGACCGAGGAGGATTGGGCCAACGAAGGGTCGCGCGCGCTCGGCGTGCGGCTCGCCGGGGATGCGATAGACGAGGTGGACGAGCGCGGGCAAAGAATCTCGGGCGACACGTTGCTGATTCTACTCAACGCCTATCACGAGACAATCGCATTCGCTTTGCCGACTCACCGGCCAGACCTCAACTGGAAGCTGTTGCTCGATACGAAAGAAGCGACCGGCAGACACGAGCGCCGTCAGGACTTGCAGGTCAACGGAACCTACAATCTGGAACTCTACTCTCTCGCGCTCTTCTCTCTACAAAAGGACGAAAGACGGAAATTAAGAGAGACGGAGAGGGTGAAGAAAAAGCTATAAGAGCCTCACGCGTCAGCGCTCTCTGTTCTTATCCTGCTTTCAGTTTTTATCCCGACCATCTCAATCCCTGTTTGCATCCGCTCTAATCACCCTGATGCTTTTCCTGACGATGCTGCTTGAGCAGCCAAGGGATGAGCTCCTGTTCGGCGAGCGCCTTGAGCCAGACGTTATGACCGACGCCTTCATACTCGTTGTAGCGCACGTTGCCCTTGATGGCCTTCAGTGCGGCGACTATCTGGCGTGATTCGCTGACCGGCACTACTCTGTCGTCCGACCCGTGAAAGAGCCACGCGGGCGTCTGTCCGACCTTGCGCGCGATGGGTGCGAAGCGGTCGCCTGAGCGTAGCGGGCTGCCGCCACAGATCGCGACTATGGCCGCGAATCTTTCAGGATACTCGGATGCCAGATGCCATGCGCCGAAGCCCCCCATCGAAACGCCCGTCAGATACAAACGCTCAGGGTCTGCGCCAAACTCGCTGACCGTCTGCGCCAGCGACTTCATGACCATCTCGTCCATCTCAGGGTCTGTCCAGTAGCTGCCCTGTCGGCACTGCGGCAAGACGACGATGGCCGGAATCTGCTCCAGATAGTGGCGAAGCATCCCGGCCTGTACGCCTTCGGTCGGGAGAAAACCGCCCGCGCCGCGCTGGCCTATGCCGTGCAGAAAAAGAATCACAGGCAGGTTCTTTTGTCCCTGAAGTTTGGCCGGAACGTAGACCTGATAAACGTAACTGGTCGTGCCCACCTTCGCGTTGCGACTGAGCAACCCGCTCTCCTGCCCGCTGCTGGCCGAGGCCGTAGTGGTCGAGAGCAAACCGCCCAGTAGTAATGACAAAAATCCAACACTCATGCGAGACATTTACCTTCCTTGTTTTATTCCAAGCTTAGGTGCTTCGTGCCCGAGCGGTGTTGCCTAAGAGCGATGCTTCTTCTGCACGGAGTCTTCCGGCCCTGTGTGGCGGATGCCGTCATGCTCGCTATCCGTTATAGTATCGGAATCAGGAAATCAACTTTTTCAGGCGCGACACTATTTTTCGGAAGAGATCGGAGGCGATAATGAGCGAAGCCATGGAGAAACGTCCGCTGGGCCGGACGGGTATGGAAGTCACCGTGCTTGGTTTCGGCGGCTCGGAGATAGGTTATGAGCGGGCCGACTTGAAGACGGTCGAGCGTGTGCTGGGCAGCGCGCTCGACGCCGGGCTCAACTGCATAGACACGGCGGAGTGTTACCTCCAAAGCGAAGAGCTGATCGGGCAGGCGGTCGCGCGCCGCCGCGAGAGCTACTATCTTTTCAGCAAGTGCGGGCACGCCTCCGGGCTCGACGGGCCGGACTGGGACGCCTCGATGCTCGGGAAGAGTATTGACCGAAGCCTGCAACGCTTGAGAACAGATCACCTTGATCTTTTGCAGTTGCATAGCTGCTCAAGAGAGGTCCTGGAGCGCGGCGAAGTCATAGAGGTTTTGCAGCGCGCGCGTGACGCGGGCAAGACGAGGTTCATAGGCTACAGCGGCGATAGTATGGATGCGCTCTATGCCGTCGAGTCGGGCGCGTTCGATACTCTGCAAACTTCCATCAACATCGCCGATCAGGAGGCGCTTGATTTAACGATACCTCGTGCGCGCGAGCGCGGGATGGGTATCATCGCCAAGCGCCCCATCGCCAACGCCGTCTGGAAAAATAAGACAAAGCCGGCGAACGATTATGTGCTCCCTTACTGGGAGCGTCTGGGCAAGCTTCAATACGATTTCCTCGGCGGGAGTCTGGGCGACGCGATCAGCCGTGCCCTCCGCTTCACGCTCAGCATAGAGGGCGTCGGCACAGCCATCGTCGGAACAACAAAGCCCGAGCGCTGGCGAGAGAATGCCGCGCTGCTGCAAGCCGGCCCACTCCCTAAAGAAGAGTTCGACGCCATCCGCGCGAGATGGAAAGAGGTGTCTGAAGAGAGCTGGACGGGAGAGGTTTAGACAATTAACAGGGATGGACAGAGATTTTGTGCCCTGGTATGTGGGGGAAGAAAAACCTTACGACAAGCCGAAATGTCGGGTGGCCCGTTTATTCAAACAACACAAGATCATCCTGTTTATTGAAGAGGCGCGGCAGGGGGCGACCGTCCGCCATCTCAGCGAGGCTGCGAAGCGGGCGCGATTGCCTCTGCGGGCGTGCGTAGCTTTCTGATAATGTCGCGAATCTCGGCGGCGTCCTTAGCGTTCGGGTTCGCCAGCAGATATTGATCCAGCTCGTCGGCGGCGCGCTCGCGCTCTCCCCTTTTCTGATAAAGACGAGCCATCTGCATATGCACTACCGCCAACTGCTTATTGCTTTTCTCGTTGGCCGTGATGAGGTTTCTTTCCGCCTCGTTAAGAGCCATGTCACGCTCGGCGGCGAGCGCGGCGCTCGACTCCGTTTGAGTGGTGTTAAGGGCAGAGGCATAATCCATCAGCGCCGTGGCACGCATTAGCGGATGCAGCGGCTCTGTCGGGTCGAGGCGCGCCGCTTCGGCAAAGAGCGCCGCAGCGATGTCCAGTTTTCCCTGCCTCATCAGGATAACGCCGAAGGTTTGATAGACCCTGTCATCCTTCGGGTTGATACGGCTCGCCTGTTCAAGCTCAGCGATGGCCTCGGCCATACGGCCCGCTTTCATCCATTCGCTGCTCAGGGCGAAGTGCGCGTCAAAGTAGTCCGGGAAAATCTTGATCGCCTCCTGTAGCATAATGTTCGCCACCTGCTTTCTCCCGGCCTTGCCTAATTTCATGGCGCGCTCGAAGGTGTCGCGCGCGGCCTTCGGCACGTGCTGTGTAAAAGCCAGCCGCAACGGCGAGCGCTGCGGAGTATTGTCGGGTGAAAGCGTCAGCTCTATCTTCGGGGGCGCGCCGCCGCGCGCCGAGAGATCAACCCTCTCGGTCACGATCTGATGGCCGGGCGCTGTCAGGACGATTGTGTAACGAGCCTCGGCCAGATCGCCGAACACGAACTCGCCCTCGTAGTTAGTGACGGTCACGGTGACGGCCTCGTTCTTCGCCGATAAGAGGCGCACGATAATCCACGCGACGCTTCCTCCCGAAGAGTAGTGTGCACGGCCAGCCAGGCTTCTTCCGCGCGACTGCTGCGGCTGCGGCTGCGCGCTCACGTCCGAAAGGGTGAAAGCGAGCAGGGCGGCGAGGATGAAGAAAGCGCGTGTGCGATCAATCATGGCGAGAATTCTACAGGAAGTTCGGCGCGGCAGGACAGCGGGCTAAGGAAAAATTAAGAAGGGGGAAAGCAGAAAACGGCAGGGACGGACAGGATAAAAACTAAAGGGAGGTCAGGGCGACATCCTACTCCTTCGCGCAGACTTTGCGATAGAAACACGCGCGCGCAGGGCCTTTCCCCTTTGGCTTGAAGAACAATTTGAAAGTTTTTTAGAATATTTCACCACCGATTTAAAGACTCTCCAGCGACTTGCAGGCATAATCCGTGACGCTACACGAACCCGAAGACCGGGACTCTTCGAGAGGCGAAAGGGAGTTTGTCGTATGAAAAATCATCTCATCGCAATGACGTGTCTCACCCTGTTCATGCTGGCGCTCTCGGTGGCGAGCGTGCCGGCGCAGGGTCAGGGGTCAACGGCGGCGCAGGAGGCGGACGCGCTCTTTCAGGCTCAGAGATGGGACGAATCGGCCCGGGCCTATGAAGCGATCACGAAGACGGAAGCCACCAATGGGCGGGCATGGTTTCGCCTCGGCCTATCCCTGCACAGCCTTGGCCGTTACAATCAGGCCATAGAGGCTTATCAGAAGGGTTTGAAGATCAACCCGAATCCGCTGGCTATGTATAACCTCGCCCGCTCCTACGCGCGAATGAATGACAGGGAGCATGCTTTCGAGTGGTTCAACAAGGCATTCAACGCGGGGTTTCCGAATGCGGGGCTTCTGAAGTCCGACCCGGACCTTGAGGGCCTGCGCTCGGATGCGCGTTTTACGGAAGTGCTGGCGCTGGCCGACAAACTGACCAGACCGTGCATGTACGGGCCGGAATACAAGCAGTTCGATTTCTGGGTCGGCGAATGGGATGTGCAGAATAACGGGCAAAAGGCCGGAACCAACAGCGTAGAGCGCATACTCAACGGCTGCGTCCTTCTGGAAAATTGGACGAGCGCCAGCGGCGGCACGGGCAAGAGCTTCAACTTTTATGACGCCAGCACGGGCAAGTGGCAGCAGACGTGGGTGGACAGCACGGGCAGCGTCCTGAATCTCACGGGAGAATACAAAGACAACACTTTGCTGTACACGGGCGAGACGCGCGCCAAAAACGGAAGCATGACGATGCACCGGCTGTCGTTCGTCAATCTTGGCCGGGAGCGCGTCAGACAGCTATGGGAGCAGTCAACGGATGACGGCAAGACCTGGAACGTCGTCTGGGACGGCATGTACACGCGCAGGAAGTGAACGCCCATCACCGTAACAGGCATGAACCCCCTGTTGAGGAGCAATATGAAAAGATACGTTCCGATTTTTTTGACGCCTCTCATGATGGCGCTGCTGATCTTCAGTTCGGTCGCGCTCGGTCAGAAAGAGAACGGCGCGCTCGCCTCGCTGGTTGAGGCCGAGCGCTCGTTTGCCCGCACCAGCGTCGAGAAGGGAATCCGCGAATCCTTCTACGAGTTCTTCGCAGAGGACGGCATCAACTTTCAGCCCCACCCGACCAACACTCGCGAGGCTATCAGGAAGCGTCCCGCTCCGGCTGTGCGCCCGCCCATCACGCTCAACTGGGAGCCCGTTTACGCGGATGTCTCGCGCGCGGGCGACCTTGGCTATACGACAGGCCCTTACTGGCTTACAGATCAAGGGCCGAAGCATGAGCCGACTCGACACGGCTATTACTTCTCCATCTGGAAAAAACAGGCTGACGGCAATTGGAAAGTAGCGCTCGATCTGGGGATACAAACCCCTCAGCCCGCGCAGGGGGCGAAGCTTCCCGCGTTTCAGGCAGCGACTCCCTCCGAGTTCAAGCCCAAATCCGCTCACGTCAATCTCGACAGCGAGCGCGCGGCTTTGATCAACATGGAAGGCGAGTTCCTGAAGGCGTCGAAGGCGGGCGGAGTGATGAAAGCCTTTCTCGACTTCATGAGCGAGGACGCCCGCCTGCACCGCAACGGCATCTTTCCGCTCGTCGGAAAAGAGTCCATTCGCACCTACTTTTCGGGCCGGGCGATGCGGCTCTCCTGGGAGCCGATCAAGGCAGACGTTTCCCAATCGGACGACCTCGGATACACCTACGGCAGCTACGAGTTGAAGCCGGAGGGCACAGCCGCGACCGCTGAAAAGGGCTACTACGTGCGCGTCTGGAAACGCAATAAGGCGGGCAAATGGAAAGTGGTGCTGGATACGACGAACCCGCTCCCGCCTGACGGGAAATAAGCGGAGAGGGCACAGAAGGTTGGACACAATGGGCTTGTGTCCAACCTTCTGTGCCCTCTCTATTCTTAAGCCCGCAACTTTCCTTACTCAGTCCACAGCAAGCCTGACTCAGCCGTGCCGCGTCAATTCCGTCGTCACATCATGAGAAAGCTCCGTCGTCTCGTCGGCGGCCAGGTCGCTTGTCGGCACTTCGGCGGGCAGGAGCATCTGGATTAATTTATTCAACTGCGTGAAATCAATGGGCTTGGTCAGATAGCCGTCAAAGCCCGCATCGAAGGCTGCGCGGCGAAAGCCATCTGTCTGGAAGGCCGTGATCGCCACGATGGGCGTGCCGCGCAGTTCCGGGTGGCTGCGTATGCGTCTGGTAGCCCCCATACCGTCAAGCTCCGGCATGGCTATGTCCATCAGAATCAGATCGGGCCGCGCACGCAGCGCAAACGCGACGGCCTCCTCCCCATTGCAGGCCGTAATCACGCGGTAGCCCATGTCCTGTAGAGAGAGGCTGAGGATAATCAGATTATCGTGTACATCATCGACGACCAGAACGGTTGTTTTAGCTGTTGTATTCTCTGACATATCTTAAATTTCGAATCTTAAAAGCGGGAGCGTTTCGCAAGGGGGCATCTTTCAGCAATGGAGGCCCGGTTGTGCTCTCCCCTTCACAACCGGACCCCCCGTGCACGGTCGCCTACTTATGTTATAACCGGGGCGACCGATCTTGTAATACATATCTTTAAAGCCACCCGTAACCATATCAAAACCCGTGCCAGAAAGTGAGCCGCGGCGCACGCTCATGATAGGCGCTGCTTTCAGGCCCTTTCGACCAAAAGTACGGATAGAGCGTTACTGTTTTACCACAGTAAGCTCACGAAATGGTGAGCGACCTGTCCTATATGCGGCAGAATGCTGCGGCGTCTGCGCCGCAGTTCGTCTCGGCCTGCGACAGGCCCATCCGTTCAATCTGACGATTTGAGGCAAGCGCTGAATTCTATGAGTACGCTCAATCGCTGAGCCACGAGCAACGACGGCTAGGAGCGCCTTCCCCGCCGCTCTGATATACGAAATTTTGGGCTCGTCAGGCCTCATTCACAGCAACCGAAATCCCTTGCGCCGCATCTTAAAATCATTCCCCCGCACTTCATCGCCGGTACAAATCCTGGACAATTGCAGTCTCGATTACCCATGAGAAAAGCATTCTTCTCTGCGATGCCGATTGCGCTCTTGCTTCTCCCGCTTTTCGCGCACAATTCGTTTTTCCTTCCCCCGGCGGCGCTCACGCTCGGCGGCGAATTCTCGACCAGTGCCGCGTCCGAGCGGCCCGAGAACGAGGAGGTCAGCCGTGTACACGCGAATATCGAAAAGGCGAAACAGCTGCTTCAAAAGCAGGCTCAGCCTGACTCGGAAGAGGTCAGGATTGCGGCCAGCGATCCCCTCACCTCCAAGGTTCACGTGCTGACGCTCTCGAAAGAGATTTTTCTGAAGAAGGACGCGGAGGCGATCATTGATACCTCCGAAGATCAGAAGGTGCACGTGAGGGTCGTTCGCGCCAACGGGGTTAACACCGCCGTCAATATTTTCGACGACGCTGGCCGCAGCCTTGCGCCGCTCGCCGTTCAGTACCCGATCATACGCGAAGGCAAGCTGAGCGAGGTCGGCTACTACACCTCCGTCCATCCGGCACTTGAATCTGCCGAGCTGGCGCGCGATGGCCGCGACTACATACACCGCATGCTCAATCTGGCGGCTGAACGCTTGCAGCAGAAGGGCGTCCGTATAGAGCCCTCCATTATCGATTCGGCGGAGCGTCTCTGCATCGTCGAGCATACGGACCACAAGCGATTTATGAACGAAGACCGCGCCGCGCTCTTTAATGAAATCGCCACGCTCTATTCTCTGAACACGCGCAACACGTATCGCTATTCGGTCAGCACAGCCGGGGCGGGCGGAATGATACAGATGATTCCCTCGACCTATCAGATGATCAGAAACCTGCATCCTCAGGCAGACCTCAACCCAGACTTCGTCGAAGGGATGCGCAACCACGCCAACGCTCTGGAAGCGATGCTGCTCTACATGCAAGGCACATGGAATGATCTTCTAAGGCGGGAAGAGATTAGAAACGCCCTTGACGCAAAGCTGGCGACGAAGGCGGAGCTGCTCGCCGCCGGATACAACTCGAACCCGGCGCGTCTGGCGGGCTACATAGAGCGCGGCGGCTCGGAATGGCGCACCCTTATCCCTTCCGAAACGCAGATGTATCTGCGGATTTACGCCGCGGTCGACGGCCTCGTGCCCATGAACGCGCGCCCGCAGAGCGGCGTCTAGCCCAAGGCAAGTCAACATAAAGCCCTGAAGGGGCGAATGAGGCTCATGGTTAACCTGATCGACCATGAGCCTCTTTCGTCCCTCCAGGCTTTATCGAATACTCTTTAGCTTTCCTTGCCGGCCTCGCGTTCCAGATGAAACCAGTAGAAGCCCAGAGGGGCGAGCGCCAGTTGATACGGCGCGTCGCCAATCGCCGGGAAACTTGTTTCGCCAAGCATCTCGACCGGAATCATTCCCCTGTACTCGCTGAGGTCTAGCTGGACGGGCTGCGCGAACTGCGAGAGGTTGAAGACGCAGAGCACTATGTCTTCGCCGAGGGTGCGCGTGAATGCAAAAATCTTTCGATTCTCGGGCTTGATAAAGCGCATCGCGCCGCGACCGAACACGTGATGCGATTTGCGAAGGTGTATCATCTGGCGCATCCAGTGAAGCAGGGATGTGCTGTAGCGCTGCTGCGCTTCGACGTTGACCGACTGGTAGCCGTAGACCGAGTCCATGATGACGGGAAAGTAAAGCTGCGCGAAATCGGCCCTTGAGAATCCGGCGTTGCGATCGGCAGACCATTGCATGGGCGTGCGTACGCCGTCGCGGTCGCCGAGGTAGATGTTATCGCCCATGCCTATCTCGTCGCCGTAATAAAGAAAGGGGCTTCCGGGCAAGCTGAAAAGCAAGCCGTGCAGCAGCTCTATGCGGCGTCGGCTGTTATCCAGGAGCGGCGCTAAGCGGCGACGAATCCCGACGTTCAGACGCATCCGGCGGTCTTTCGCATACTCGTTATAGAGATAGTCGCGCTCCTCGTCCGTCACCATTTCAAGCGTCAGCTCGTCGTGATTACGCAGGAACATTCCCCACTGACAATTTTCAGGGATGGGCGGCGTGCGTTCCAGAATCTCCACGATGGGGCGGCGGTCTTCCTGCCTGAGCGCCATGAACAGGCGCGGCATGATCGGGAAATGATAATTCATGTGAAACTCGTCGCCCTCGCCGAAATACTCGACCACGTCTTCGGGCCACTGGTTGGCCTCGGCCAGCAGCAGGGCGTTCGGGTAACGAGCTTCGACAACGGCGCGCATGCGCTTGAGAAAAGCGTGAGTCTCCGGGAGGTTCTCGCAGTTCGTGCCTTCGCGCTCGAACAGGTAGGGCACGGCGTCTACGCGAAAGCCGTCGATCCCCAGATCGAGCCAGAACGAAACGGCATCGAGCATCGCCCGCTGCACCTCTTCGTTGTCGTAGTTGAGGTCTGGCTGGTGGTGGAAGAAGCGATGCCAGTAGAAAGCCTGCGCCTCATCATCCCAAGTCCAGTTAGAGCGCTCCGTGTCCGTAAAGATGATGCGCGCATCCGTGTACTTCTGATCAGTATCGCTCCACACGTACCAGTCGCGCTTCGGAGACGTGGGCGAGCGCCGCGCTTCCTGAAACCAAGGGTGCTGGTCTGAGGTGTGATTGATGACGAGGTCTGCGATGACGCGAATGCCGCGCGCGTGTGCCGCATCGAGAAAGGTCTTGAAGTCTTCGAGCGTCCCGTACTCCGGCAGCATCTCGTAGTAATCCGAGATATCGTAGCCGCCGTCCCTGAGCGGCGACGCATACATCGGCAGCAGCCAGATGCAATCAATGCCGAGCCACTGTAAATAGTCCAGCTTCTCCGTCAGCCCGCGGAAATCGCCAATCCCGTCGGCGTTGGAATCATAGAAGCCGCGCACATACACTTCATAAAAGACCGCATCCTTGTACCACAGAGAATCATCAACGAGCTTGTCAGACCCTGCCATCTACCTTGCCCTCTCGCCGTCCGTGTTGAAATTATTGAACCGCAAGATAGCACAACTACTGCTTCTCGCGGAGAGCGGGGCGCGTCTCCGTATCACCACACTTCGGACAGGTGTGAATCTCTTCGAGGACGCCGCCCGCGTCTTCATCAACGGTGCTCTCTTCGTCGAGCGCCGCCGTGTAATCAATCTTCTCGGCGTGGTGGTTCATCCGTGCGCCGCAACCGGGACAAATCATCTTGCTCTCGGCCATCGCTTGCCTCCCTCGGTTAATGGGAACGGGTCTTCGTCCCCTTTTCTATCAGTTGCAGAAAGTGGTCTCGCCATTTCGCGGGCAGAGCTTCCACGGCGACGGCGCGGAGCATCGCTTCCACGTCCCCGTGATCGCGCGCGTATAGCCTGACGATCTCGGAGACCGTCACGTTATGCTCATCACGACCGATCAGCTCGATATGCTCTCCCGCCGCGACCTCGCCCTCTTTCGTGACCGAGAAGTAAAAACCCGTCCGACCGCTCTGTAAGAATCTCCTGAGGATATCGGTGTGCCCGAACTTGATGCCGAGCTTGTAGCAGGGCATGCGCGGCTCTGTGACCATCAGCTCCGCCGCGCCTACGCGAAAGCGGTCGCCGATATTGACCCGTGATTCTTCCAATCCCTCGGTCGTAAAATTTTCGCCGAACATTCCCCACGGCAGCCGCATGTCGGGCAGCTCGGCGCGCCAGAAGTCGTAATGCTCCGACGGATAGGCGTAGACGGCCTTCGTCGGCCCGCCATGCACCGTCAGGTCAGCCTGCCGGTCGCCGTCGAGGTTGAGAGTACGAAGCCGCACCGGCCCTTCGACAGGCTCTTTGTAGATTCCCGTCGAGACCGGTGCGCCTCTGGACATGACCAGACGCGGGCGACCGACATTTAAGGAGATGAGTTTCATAATTTTCAGTTAGAGCGAGACCTGCTCGCGACCGTAGCGTAGAACCTTAGCCATCCAGATCAGCTCTTTCAAAAACTGATCCATGCGCTTGACGTATGCCTGATCTTGAAGCGTGCCCCCGGCGTCGAAGAGCTTCTGCGCGCCGGAAAAATTTCCGTCCCAGAAGATCGTCACCAGCCCGAGCTCGCGCAGGACTGGCAGTAGATTCTCGACAACGCGCGTCCCGCCAAAGCCGCCAGCCGAGACGCCGCAGACGCCCACGGCCTTGTGCACGTACTCTTTCAGGTTGGTGTCCAGCACGTGCTTGAGCATGCCCGGATAGCCGTGATTGTATTCGGGTGTGACGATCACCAAGGCGTCTGCGCGCGCGACCAGAGCGGAGAACTGCGAATCCTTAATAGCTTCGCCCGCATCCGTCGTCGGAAAATTCAGCGCGCGAATATCCACCAGCTCCGTCTCGACGCCGTCGCGCTTCCTGACCTCTTCGACGACAAACTTCGCGACCGCTTCGCTGGCCCGGCCCTTGCGGACAGTGCCGAGGATTACCGGGATGAAAATGGGGCGTTCCGTGTTCATCAGAGATTGTTCCTCCCTTTAGGCTGATCTTAAGCCCCATGCGTTGCGCTCATCAAGCATAACGCCGGGCGGGACATGAAGGTGTTTAAGGCTGAGCCTCCCCCAAGTCGTCGCTCAATCGCGGTACGGTTGCCGCCGCCGCCCTGCCCGCGCGAGAGGACAGGAGACGCACTTATAGGATATGATCTTTAAGCTGGCGGCAGCGCGTAAGGGAGTTGTCCGGGGCAACCCGTTTTGCGACGACGACCCGTCGCGACCGCTTCCGACAAAATACAGGGGGGATTAGAGACGTGAGCGTGGCCGAGATTGAAAAGACAGGGCCGACCGATTTTGAGTTGGCGCAAAAGTCCGCGTCCGGTGATATAGCCTCGTTCGAGGAGCTTTACCATCGCCATTTCCGGCGGGTTTACTCTCTGGCCCTGCGTATGACCGGTAGCCCGGAGGAGGCCGAAGACCTGACGCAGGATACCTTCACACACCTCTACAATAAGATCGGAAGCTTTCGCGGCGAGTCGGCCTTTACCACCTGGCTGCATCGCATGACGGTCAATCAGGTCTTGATGCACTTTCGCCGCCGTAAGAGCCGGCCAGAATTCACGGCCTTCAGCAATGAGGAGGGCGAAACCCCCGTGCAGATCGTTCAGGGCACAGAGAATCAGGACAAAATGCCCGTCGTCGACCGCATTATTCTTGAGAACGCGATCTCGAAATTGCCGCCCGGCTACCGCAGCGTCTTCGTCCTGCACGACGTGGAAGGGCACGAGCACGGCGAGATAGCAGAGATGCTGGGCATCTCGGAAGGAACAAGCAAGTCGCAGCTACACAAGGCGCGGCTGAAATTAAGGGCGCTGATCAGGCAACAGGCGGCCAATAATTAGAGTCTAACAGGGTTTTCCAGGAACCGATCTACCTTTAAGGGAATTAAGAATATGGAATGTGCAAAGAGTTTGGAGCTGTTGAGCGAGTTTCATGACGGCGGGCTTGACGAGACGTTGCGCGTGCAGGTCAGAACCCACCTCGACGAGTGTCTCCCCTGCGCGGGAGTGTTTCGCGACCTCGATACCATCGTGCTCGCGGCGACGGTGCTACGCTCCGAGCCCGGCGTGACCTTCCCCGACGAACAGCTCATCTGGCGGCGCATGAGCATCGGCAACGGCCCAGTCCATTAGCAGGAGATCGGTCTTCATCCGTCCGTGGCCCGTCTCGCGTGATGACAAGGTCTTCATGTCTTGACCGGCCCTTCATGCCCTCCTTAAAATGGAGCGCAAGTTCCCCACGTCTTGAGCCCCTGCGAAGTAAACCTTAATTCAAGGAAGGAACATTATGTCCAGCAATAAAGACGATGGCACACAGGGCGATACAGGAACCAGAGACATCACCTACGACCTGATCAGCACCGCTTATCACCTGCTGCAAGGCGCTGAGACCGTGTCGATCTATATAGAGGACGCCGAGCAGGAAGGCAATCAGGAGTTGGCCCAGTTTTTCCGCGAGACCAAGGACGAATACACGCGTCTCGCAGACCGGGCCAAACAGTTGCTCGCCAGCAATGTCACCGGGCAGAAAAAGGCTGCCTCAGGCTCGTAAACCCGGAAGCCCTGAAAACGGCTTCCGCAGATTCCAGTCAAGACAGTTTAAGAGAAAAGCGCCTGCGGTCTTCGGACGACGGGCGCTTTTCTCTTTACCGCGATTCTTGATTTAAAAGTCTACTGAAGTAGTGCGGCCTGCGGGCTCAGGTAAAGCGTGTGCCAGCGCATGAAGCGGCTGATGGGCGGCTCGTTCGTATAGATGCGCTCGAAGCCCGTCTCTATCAGAAGCGTTTCGGGCTGCGGCCATTCGAGGCGCACGATGGGGTTGAGCGAGACGGGGCGCGTCGTCGCCTTCTTCAGGTTCTTTTCGTCATACTGGATGGAAGCCGCCAGCAGCGCTTCGCCGAGCGGGATGCGCGCGGCTGTCGGCGTCTCGGTCACGGCGTCATAGATGGCGACATCTTTATCGAAGGCCGTGGCGACCTTTGAGGCGTCCGGCGACCAGACGGGTAGCGCGTCCGTCAACTCGTCTGCGAGAAGGCGCTCCTGTCCGTCGAGCGTAATCAGGCGCGGTCGGCCATTGGGGCGCAGGTAAGAAGGGTCGCGCGCTGAAAGCTCGCCCTCCGTGCAGGCGAGCGCGACGAGCGCGTGGGAGTCAGGAGCCCAGAAAAGATAAAAGTAGATCAGCCCTTCGCGCTGCGTGAGCGGTTTCAAGTCGAAGCCCTCGCGCGTGCAGATGTAAATCTGTTCGGTGTTGAAGGATGGCACAGGCGCAAAGACGGGCGCGACAGACCCGCTCGGAGTCGGGGCAGTGGTCGTAGGCGCTTCTTCAGGCACGTCGACGAGCGCGGGCGGCGTGGGTTGTGCCGCCGGGTTCTTGCGCGCGATGAAGGCTACGTAGTTGCCGTCGGGCGACCATGCGACCGTCGAGGCGAATGCGCCCTTCAATTCGGGCGGCGTCAGGTTGCGAATGAACCTCCCTTCAGCCGTGTACATGTCCATGCGAAACAGTTCTTCCGGCTCTTCGCCTGTCGCATAGAGCGCGAGCACTCTCTGGCGCTCGGGCTGTGTGTCCGGCGAGACGACCGTACGCAGGAGCGCATCGTCCTTTCGATTCGTCTCAAACTCCGCTTCGATGGAGGCCAGCCTCACCGGGTCTGAAGGCGCGGGCGGCGCGGGCGTGTCCGGCGCAAAGCGATAGGCGAGGCGCTGCGCGGGCACGTCGCGCATGGAGCGCGGGCGCACGCTCTGTTTGTCTCCGATAAGATCGCGACAACCCGTCCCTGAGACAAGCGCGAGCAGGAGGACTGCGAGCGAGAGCCGCAGCAGCCGTACACGCGGACGCACGCGGCGACGCACCGTTGTGCGCTCGGCGCGTCCTTTCGTCGCAGAGCGGCCCTGCGTATCTTTGAAGTCCATTGATATGTAATTCATCTGAGGCGTTGATGATAGGAAGCGGGAATGAGGGTTGTCAACGAAGCGCCGCCGGGTGGGAGGTTATGGTCGCGGGCTTGCTTTCTCAAGGGGTATAAAAAAACCTTCTCGATTCATAATGTCGCGCGCCAGCTCCGGGTCGAGCGCGAAGACGGCGCGCATGGTATTGCGCGGCGAGAGATGATCCTCGTCCGTGTCGTCTTCCTCGACGCAGTTGTGCTCGACGGCGCGAGCGAGACGGCGCGGCAGCGATTCCGCGTTGGGCGTGCGCGCCACCAGAGCGCTCGCGGCCATCGCGCCGACCAGATCACAGGTCAACTCCTCTGGCCTGTGGCCGTAGATGCTCAGGGCTGTCAGCATCGCGGCGCGTCGTCCGATGACGCGGAACAGCGGGCGCAGCGTGTCAGTCTTGCCGTCGGCGATGTGTATCAACTCGTGCGACAGCACGCTCACCATGCCTTCGTCCGAGCGCAGGCCCGCGAGAAAGATCGTCCCGAAGCTGATCGTGTGCGGGTCGCTCAGGACAACCGCCGCATTGTCGCGCAGCTCCATATCCGGCTCTATGTTTTTGACGGCCTTGATACGCGCGACAGCATCGCGGAATCTGGCGGGGGCGAGCCCGTACTCGTCCGCAAGCTGGCGCAGCGCCGCAATCGCCAGCTCGCGAGCGACGGGCAGCAGCCGCTCGGCTCGTCGCGTCCCGGCAATCGTGTCCGGGTGCGCCAGCGGCAGCGAAGGCCGCGCCTGCATCTCGTCAATCGGCACGCTGCCTAAGGGGTCTGCCTCGCGCTCCTCGCAGACCGCGCTCATCGCGTGCTCGATCATCTCGGGCTCTATGGGCCGCGAAGTCTCGTGCGAGCGCGCCGCCTGCTGTGCTCCCCTCTTGCCCTGCACGCTCTGCGCCATCGCGCTCCGGTCAAACGCTGGCAGAAGAAGAAGGAGAAGAGCAAGGATGAAGGCGGAAGGATGAAGGCGGAAGGAAGAGCGAAGACGGCGTACGGCAACGCGCGTGCACGCTCCCTCTGTCACATTCAACTCATTATCTCCGACTCTACATCCGCCCATTGCTTTCATCCTTCATCGTTGTCGCCTTCATCCTTTACCTGTTGCGCCAGACGGGCTTGCGTTTTTCCATGAAGGCTTTGACACCCTCACGGGCGTCGTTGGTCTTCATCAGCTCGTTCAGGTAGAGGCTCTCGACGCGGCTGAGAGCTTCTTCAAAAGAGAGGCCGCGCGCGAGATCAATCGCGCGCCGCGTCGTTTCCAGCGCGGGTGCGGATAGCTCGCGCAGGCGCGACAGAATCTCTTCGGTCTTCTGCGCTAGCTGCGCCGGTGCGACCAGATAATTAACCAGCCCGAGCCGGGCCGCCTCCGCCGCGTCGATCAACTCTCCGGTCAGCATCAGCTCGCGCGCGCGTTTGTCACCGATGATGCGCGGCAGCAGCACGGCGGCGACGGGCGGGAAAACCCCGAGCTTGATCTCCGGCTGGCCGAAGCGTGCGCGTTCGCTCGCGATAACTATATCGCATCCGGCCACCAGCTCGCAGCCGCCGCCGAGCGCCGCGCCGTCCACCACCGCAATCGTCGGCTTACCGCCCTGCTCCAGCGCGCGAAAGATGGCGTGAAACGAATCCAGCATTTGATAGATAGTCTCTTCGACGTGCTCTTCGACGGCCACCCCGGCGCTGAAGGCGCGCATGCCCTGCGCGGCCTCGAACACAATCGCAACGAGTTCGCGCTCGCGCACGCACTCGGCCACTGCCGCGCCGATCTCGCGCATCATGGCGATGTTAAAGACGTTCAGCGGTGCGCGCGCCAGCTGGATGCGACCGACACGATCTTTGATGGAAAGATTGATGTTCTGATAATCCATTATCCTGCGCCGATTCCTTCTGCTCAAGACCTGCGGATATCATAAAAGGCAGGAGGCCAAAAAGAGAAGGCTAAAGACGAAGGGATAAGAGTTGCAATAGGGCGTAGATTCCCCTTCCCGGCGGGAAATTCTCATTCCGCGCCGCCCGACGCAGGGCACGGTCGCCCTCGGTTCTGCGAAACTTTTGCGACGAAGCTCGGCTAAGATCAGCCGCACGGATAAGGAGAATCCTGTTATGAGCATCATCACCTGTCTCAAGTGTGGCGCGCGAAATCGTGTTGACGAGGGGGCGGCCCGCGTGCGCCAGCCCGTCTGCGGCAAATGCGGCGCGGCGCTCCCGGCGGCGGGCGAGGTTGATACCTCTCAGCCGCTTAAAGTGACGGACGAGAGTTTTGCCGGGACGGTGCAGAAGGCTGGTAGCCGCCCGCTGCTTGTGGATTGCTGGGCAGAGTGGTGCGGGCCTTGCCGCATGCTCACGCCCGTTCTGGATCAACTGGCCTCGGAATCCGGCGGGCGCTACATCATCGCGAAATTAAACGTCGATGAGAATCCGCGCACAGCCGCAGAGTTTCGCGTCCAGAGCATCCCGACACTGCTCATCTTCAGGGACGGCGCGCTCGTTGATCGCATGGTCGGCGTGCAATCCAAAGCAGCCATCGCCGCGCGCCTGAAGTGAGAAGAAGATCAAAACCTGAGAGCACGATGAACAGGGACGGGCAGAGATGGTCAGGATAAATACAGAAAGCAGAATAAGAACTAAATGCATTCGGGCGTGAATCTGTCTTCGTCTTTCTTATCCTGTCCATCCCTGTTCATTCTTTTTCTTTCATTCTTACCGGTCGAGAAGTTTTGATCTCGCCGGGCGACATTCGGCGGCAGATAATTTAATATTGGCCGTTCCCCTAAAATCGGTTTAGACGAGAGGTATCGTTGATGTTCAGGAAAATAATCTCCACTGCGCCGACGTGGGTGACAGTGCCGGTGCGGCTGGCGCTGGGCATCGTCATGATCGCGCATGGAGCGCAGAAGGTGTTCGGCTACTGGGGCGGCAAGGGATTCAATGCTTTCATACAGAATGAGCCGCCGTTCGCCTTCATGCGGCCCGGCTGGCTTTGGATGGGCGCAGCCGCGCTCACGGAGTTGGTCGGCGGCCTGCTGGTGCTTGGGGGGTTGCTCACCAGAGTGGGCGCTTTCTTCATCGCCATCGTCATGCTGGTCGCCATGCTGGGCGTCCACTGGGGCGCGTTCTTCATGGGCAACCGTGGAATCGAGTTTACGGTCGCGCTTCTGGGGATGGCGCTTGCGCTCCTTATCGCGGGCGGCGGCCAAGCCTCCATTGACAGGCTGATGATGGGGCCGGGCGGCAGAAGAAGATAATGAAAGCTGTGAGGAGCGACGAGTGGCAAGCGACAAGCTGTAAGAAGTAAGAGCAAAGCTTTTCTCTCATCACTCATGACTCATCACTGCTTTAACTCGTCACTTCTCACTCGTCACTGTTCTTATGCGTTCTCCGCTGTTGGTCATCTTCATTACGGTCTTTATTGATCTGATCGGGTTCGGCATCGTCATTCCCGTGTTGCCGTTTTACGTCGAGGGGACGACCTTTAATGCCACGCCGCGCGCCGTCGGGTTGCTGTTCGCTTCCTACTCGGTGATGCAGTTGATCTTTACGCCCGTGCTCGGGAGGCTGTCGGATAAGTACGGGCGCAGGCCCATTCTGTTTTTGAGTCTGCTCGGGACGGCGCTCGGCTTTTTGATTCTCGGTTTCGCGACCACCCTCTGGATGCTCTTTGCCGGTCGCATCATAGACGGGATTACGGGCGGCAATATCTCGACGGCGCAAGCCTATGTCGCGGACGTGACCACGCCTGAGAATCGCGCGAAGGGGATGGGGATGATCGGCGCGGCCTTCGGTCTGGGCTTCGTCCTCGGCCCGGCCATCGGCGGCATACTGAGTCGCTGGGGCATTCATATTCCCTTCCTGTTCGCCGCCGGGCTGGCTTTCAGCAATGCGATACTGCTCTACTTCACGCTGCCGGAAACGGTCACGCCCGATCACCCGGCGCGAGCCTCTGCGGCGACCGCGAGGTGGACGCTACTGGCCCGGGCGCTCAGGCAGCCGAGGCTCACCCTTATCCTCTCCATCTATTTCCTGTTCGTCGTCGCCTTCTCGGTCATGACGACATCGTTTGCGCTCTTTACGATGTACCGCTTCGGCTATGACGCGCATGATACGGGCTGGCTCTTCGTCTTTGTCGGTCTGATCGGCGCGATCATTCAGGGCGGGTTGATCGGGCGTCTGGTCAGGCGTTTCGGAGAGGTGACGCTGGTTATCGCGGGCGCGCTCCTTTTCGCGGCGGCCCTCTTTGCGATTCCCCTGACGAATCCGCAGACGGGCCTCCTGACGCTGCTCATAGTCGGCGCAGCCTTCGCTCTGGGCAATTCGCTCTCGACCCCGTCGCTGGCCGGGTTGGCCTCAAAGAGCGTCGGGCGCGGCGAACAGGGCGGCGTGCTCGGCATCACGCAGTCGGTCGCGAGCCTCGCGCGCATCGTCGGCCCACTGATCTCGTCCGCCCTGATCTACAGCGCCGCGGCGACATACGGGGCCGACCGCAGGATTCATAACATGAGCGATCACAGTCTGCGCGTCACCTTCTGGACGGCTGCGGTCATCATGTGCGCGGCCTTCCTGCTCTCCATCTATTTCGCGCGCATGCATGCCTCGGAGTATGAGATCGACGGGCGAAGCGTCAAGGTCGGAGGCTAAAGACGGAACGGCTCTTTTCCATCCTGATGTGAAACGTCCGGTCAGAAAATATATTCAGGAGCAGGCGCGCGCGGAAAAGGTTCAGATGCCTCTTGCGGGCGCTACCAGATGGACGGGGTGGCCGCCTCGTCGAATTCCGCAATCGCACCGTCGGGCAGGATGTGTAGCAGGCGCGCGCCGCGCGAGCGTAGCGGCACGGAGAGCAGGCCGACGCGGTGACAGTTGGCGCGCGGGCACGAGTGTGTGGTGAGCGGGCGCGACTCCGAACACATGATGGCGACTCGCATCTCCGCGCCGAGCTCCATAATGCGGTCGAGCCCGCGCGCCAACTCCTCCGGCGGCGCAACCACTTTGCCGCCGCACTCGGGCAGGTGCTCGTAGCCGATGCCGTTTTCCCTTAAAAGCTCCGCCAGCACGCGCCCGTTATACTGCGGCCAGCGCGAACGCGCCACACTTCGCACATCACAGACGAAAGCTATCTCGTGCTCTCTGAGCAATCCCAGAAAGTACGAGAACGGATGACGACCGTGTCCGATGGTATAGATGACAGGTTGCGTTGAAGACATCAGAGAAAAGAGTATGGAAGAAGGAGATTAACAGGGATGGGCCGCAGATTGTCAGGATAAAGAAAATGCTTTGAAGCCGTCATGCTTTCAGTTCTCATCCTGACCATCGCTGTTAATTCCTCCCTTCGTCCTTGCTTTCAGCTCGGCCCGTATATCATCAATCGAAAGCTCGACCAGTCGCGCGCCGGTGAACATCTCGTCTTCGGTTACGTCCATGACGGCGAAGGGCGGCGGCGCGAAACCCTTCATCTCCTCGTCGGTCTCGAAGCTCGTCTCGGCAAGCACGAGTCCCCACAGAGAGCCGAGAAAAATATCCACCGAGTAGACGCGCCCCTCATGCTCGAAGCGGTAACGATTCTTGCGAATCTCGTTGCCCTCGAAGACCGACAGCACCTCGTACTCGGCGGGCGAGAGATAGATGTTCGTGATAAGGGTGCGCGAAAAATCAGGCGGGTCGGGAGCGTACTTCTGCGTCAGCTTATAGACGCGCTCTTTCGTCAGGGGCACGCGAATCCGCCGCAAGCGCAGCCGCGTGCCCGTCACGTAATTGTCCCATATCTGCACATGCTCGCTCGCACGCGTCAGCGGCGGCGGCAAGTCTCGCAGCAGAAAGCGGCGCTCGCGCTCGATAAGAGCATACTTGCCTTGGCCCACACTCATATCCTGTCTATCTGGTAGATGGATTAAATAAGAACTTATACACAAGAATTGAGAGCAGAAGAATAGAAAATATTCCTGATAGAGCGCCGGTGATGATACCTGTCATGGCAAAGCCACGGCCTCCGAATTGATCTGGCTGCTGTTTGGCCTTCCTCAGAGCAATGACACCGAGCACTATGCTTGAGAGAGAGCCGATCCCCAGAAATCCTAACGCCAGACAGCTCACGATGCCGATCACCATCGAAGCAATGGCAAGCCCCTGATTTTTCTTCCGAAGGTAAGTATCTGACAAGCCATTTTCACCCGGGAAAATCACCTATTCCATTCCGCTTGATGTCCTGATCAAACTCCAGCCATCTCCTCTTCGCGCTCGCGCAGGAATTCTTCGGGAGCGACGATATGCCCGGCGATGGCCGAGGCGGCGACGACGTAAGGCGATGCGAGGTACATCTGGCCCGGGCCGCTGCGCCCCGGAAAGTTGCGATTCTGCGCGCTGACCACCACCTGATCGGGTGAGACGGATGCGCCCGGCCCAGCCTTGATACAAGCGCCGCAGCTGGGGTCAATCAACTGCGCCCCGGCGCGCTCAAAGACTTCTATGTAGCCCTGACGACGCGCGTACTCCTTGATCTTCTGCGAGCCGAATTGCAGGAAAAGCTGCACGCCGGGGGCGACGCGTCGGCCCTGCTCGACGGCGCGCTTCAGGACGGCTGCGTACATGTCCATGTCCGCCATCTTGCCGCCCGTGCATGAACCGCCGTAAGCGATGTCTATCCTGACTTCGCTCGCAAGCTCCGTGATGTGTATGCCGTTGCGCGGGTCGCCCGGTGTGGCGACCATCGGGCGTATCTCGTCGAGATTGATCTCAAAGACTTCGGCATACTCTGCGTCATCGTCGCTTCGGAGAAAACCTTTGCGTACCTCTTCGGGGTCGAGCCCGCGCGTGCGTACTATGTAATCGAGCGTCACGTCGTCGGGCTCTATGATGCCGGTCGTGCCGCCTGCTTCGACGGCCATGTTCGTCAGGGTCGCGCGCTCGTCCAGCGACCAATCCTTAATACCATCGCCCGCAAACTCCAGGACCTTGCCTATCCCGCGGCTCGACTTCATGTAGTCGCTGGCGAGGATGTGCAGCATCACGTCTTTGGCCGTCACGTCCGCGCGCTTCTTTCCTTTGAGGACGTAGCGGACGGTTTCGGGGACGCGTATGCGTATGTCTTTCGTGTACCAGGCGTTTGCCATGTCGGTCGAACCGACGCCGAAAGCGAAGCAGCCGAGCACGCCCGCCATGCACGTGTGCGAGTCCGTGCCGATCACTATCTGGCCGGGGAGCGCAAGGTCTTCGACCACGGCGTTATGACAGATGGCTTCCGAGCCGCCCTCCGCGTTCTCGCCGTAGAGGCGTATGTTCTGACGCGTTGTAAATTCCTCCTGCGTGACCGCGAGCCCATCCGCACGCTCAAGCAGGCCCATCTCGCGCTGCTTCTCCGGCATGACCTGACCGAGAAACGTCAGGTGGTCGCGGAAGGCGAAGACCGATTCGGGCTCGGTCACGCGCGCCGTTGCGCCGAGCGCCTGTCGAAAGAGCGATTCCGCCATCGGCGTCACGTACTCGTGCGAAAAGCGCACGTCCGCCACGGCAAAGAGCGCATCGCCCGGCCTGACCGCGGTGACGCCGATCTCTCCGGCGCGCACGAAGGCGTGGCGCGCGATGATCTTCTCCACAATCGTCATCGGACGCGGTGGCGTCTCAATCGCGGGCGGCTGCACGCTGCCGGCGAGCCGCGCCTTGTTATAGTTGAAGAGACCGCCGTACTCGACGATTGCTTTGGAGATAGGGTCAAGGCCGCGCGTGAACTCTTCGAGCGGAATCTCTTCGCCGCGGCGTATGCGCTCGATGAGCCCAAAGTCCGTGGAGGTCAGAAGACCTATGTTCTGCGAGTTCTGCCCGTAAATCTTCTCTATGCTGCGGGCGATGACAAGCTCTATGCCCGCCCACTTCTCGGCATAAGGCGCTGTCTCGCGCGACGAGCCGCAGCCCTTCGAGAGGCCCGAGACCACCACGGAGAAGCCGCCCTCCTTAACCTCGTCCTTCTTCACAGCGCCCTCGCGCATGCCGACGTAGACGTATTGGCCTAAGGTCTCGTCGTAATAGAAACAGACCCAGCCGGGCGTGATCTCGTCGGTCGAGATATTGCTCATCAGGGCGAGATCCGGGTCGAAGCTCAAGTTTTCGCCTTCGAGCTGGCGGCGGATAAGCGAAACGTCGTCGGTCAGAAAAAGGATGCGTCCCTTAAAGCTCAGCCGTGTGGGGCGCTTGCCTGCGTTCTCTACAACTCCTGCGGTCATGCATACTCCTTCAGAGGCTTGTTCGGATGATTTGTCGAAAAGACAATTATAAACCGAAGCGGCCAAAAAGTCGCTCGAAGGCTCGAAGGGTGTTGTGCCCCGGCCTTTTCTGGAAACTTTCCGCGATTTGCCCTTTCCAATACGTAGCTCGTCGGAAATCGCCACCGTGGGGATTCCAAATGAGATAGGTGGGTAGCTTCCCGTACTACCCACCGACACGTTTGATGCTCCTTAAGATAGCTCCTGCCAGCTCCCGCGTGCGTCCTGCTTACTTCCATCACAGGCGCACGCGGGAGCATCTTTTTGCGCGCGGCGGCAACCTGTAATCTATAGCCTTGCCCCGTGGGTTTGCGCTATCCTCTCTACTGATTCATATTGTTACTCGCCTCGCTCGCGGCTGAACTCTTTACCGTCACCTCTCGGAAACTCTGGCGGAGGAAATAATGATGTCGAAACCATTGACCCACGGGGAGGCGTCGGCGAACGTCTCGCTGCTGGAAGAACACCTGCGCGCCGAGAACGCTCATGATCTGGACGCGATCATGGAGACGTTCGCAGCGGACGCCAAACTGATCTTAAACGGCTACACCTTCGGCGATCAGGAGGTTATTCGGGCGTTGCATCAGGATTTGGGTTTCGGCGACGACGGCGGCTTCTCCGAGCTGCGCGTTGAAGAGAGGCAGAGATACGTGACCCCCGAGGCCGTCATCATGGAACAGACCTTGAGCGGCAGGCACACGGGCACTTGGCAAGGCATAGAAGCTTCGGGGATAACATTCAGGATAGCGGTCTGCGCCATCTACACCTTCAACCAGGAGAGCAAGATCGTCGGTGAGAATGTCTATTTCGACAGGGCGCTACTTCTCGAACAACTGGGCGCTCTCCCATAAAACTCGAAAAGCCTGAGCGACACGGAGCGAATCGCTCATCCCTGCCGCGGCTCAGAGCAGCCACGGATGTCGAGTACGGATTCGCAAAGGCTTTGCTGTGAATCAACTGAAATCCAACATGAACAAATACGGGCACTCGATCTTCGCTTTGACCCTGCTGCTGGCTTGCGCGTTCTGCGTGCTGCGGCAGCAGGACGTTTCCGCTCAAAAGGCCGAGCGCTCGCGCGCCCCTTATGCTCCGGCGCGTCCTATGGGCGAGCCCACGATCTTTGCCGAAGACACCATCTCGACGGGCGATTACGAATCTCATCCGGCCTTTACTCCTGACGGCCACACGCTCTACTTCTTAAAGAACACTCCGACCTTCAGCTTCTGGACTATCGTCGTCTCGCGCTTTCAGAATGGACGCTGGACGACGCCCGAGGTCGCTCCCTTCTCGGGACAGTACGCGGACGCAGACCCGCACATCACGCCTGACGGAAAACGCTTCTACTTCATCTCGAACCGCCCGTTGGACAAGACGGCTGGAGCGAAGCCCAAAGACGATCTGGACATATGGATGATGGAGAGAGCGGGCAGCGGCGGCGCGTGGGGCGAGCCGAAAAACTTAGGCGCGCCCGTCAACAGCCCCGGCAACGAGTGGTATCCGACCATCGCGGCTTCGGGGACTATCTATTTCGGCTCTGATCGTGAAGGGGGCAAAGGCCGAACCGATCTCTACCGCGCGCGGCTGGCTGGCGGCGCATACGAGCCGGCGGAGAATCTGGGCGACATGATCAATACTCCGTCAAACGAGTTTGAGCCGATGATCGCGGCGGACGAAAGCTTTCTAATCTTTATGTGCGGCGGGCGGGCCGATAGTCGCGGCGGCTTTGACCTCTACATCACCTACAACCGGGGCGGCGCATGGACGAAGCCGGTGAACCTCGGCGACAAGGTCAATTCGAGCGGGAACGAGCTTTCGCCTGTGATCTCGCCCGACGGTCAATACTTCTTTTGGACGAGCACCAGAGGCTTTACAGACAAGCCACTGGAAAGGGCTCTCAACTACAGGGAGCTGTCCGCCAAACTCAGAGGTACGCGCAACGGCCTTGGCGATATCTACCAGATAGACCTCTCAACGCTCAGGATCGAACACTGAGCGCGCCGCGCTTCCGAGTGTCGCTCATCCCCACACCCGCAATCACGCTCCATCTGCCGATTCCTCTGCCCATAAATATTTACCGCAAAAGGGTAGCCGTGGCCTCTATTTTGCTATACCCACTATAGCCGCTCAAGTTTGATACGAAAATCGTACACGCGGGGGTTTTAATCGCGGAATGTCATAGCGGCGGTGGTTCTGTTTTGACACAGTGAGCAGGAGGAAACAGGTTATGGGGTTTATCGCATATATCATCTTGGGCCTGATCGCAGGTCTTATCGCGAAAGCGATTATGCCGGGGAAAGACCCGGGCGGGCTGATTATCACGACGCTCCTGGGAATCGTCGGCTCGATCATCGGTGGGTTTATCGGAAGCGCTCTGCTCGGTTACGGGCGGGTTGATTCTGTGGGTGACATGAGCCGTCCGGGATTCCTGATGAGTCTGGTGCTGGCGGTCGTCGGGGCCATCATCGTGTTGGCCGTGTACAGGCTTATCAAGGGCAGAAGCCTGCGGGTCTAAATTGACCGAAAACGGGCAAGCCGCCGGCTTGCCTTCAGGAATGAAAGCGCGCGGCCACAAAAAGAGTGGCTTTCAAGTGATAGGCCGCGACGTTATCTTAAATTACATCTCAGACAAGTGGAGGATTGAGAAATGGCAGATACAACAACAGGAGCGACAACGGGACGCTCACGCACGGTGACCGGACTGTTCAATGACAGGGAGAGTGCCGAGCGCGCGTATGGCTCGCTGACCAGCCGTGGCTATAGCCAGGACGATGTTAACCTTTTGATGTCGGACGAGACGCGCGACAAGCATTTCGTGGGGGGTCGTGAGACGGAGCTTGGCAACAAGGCGCTGGAAGGCGCTGGCACGGGCGCGGCCATCGGCGGTACGGTCGGCGCGACGCTGGCGGCCATCGCCGCCATCGGTACATCCGTGGCGCTGCCCGGCTTGGGCCTGATCGTGGCCGGGCCGATTGCGGCGGCTCTCGCGGGCGCGGGCGCTGGTGGTGCGACTGGTGGTATTATCGGCGCGCTCGTCGGCGCTGGTATTCCCGAAGAGCGTGTTAAGGATTACGAGGAAGGCATCAAGCGCGGCGGCATTGTGATGGGTGTCAATGCTCGCACGGACGAAGATGCGGAGTATTTCGAGAACGACTGGAAGTCGAATCGCGGCGAACACGTTTACCGCTAAACTCTAGTTTCAGACACCGCTCAGGACGGCGAATTCGGCTACCCTGCCTCGTTGACAAACGGAGCAGGGTAGCCGGAAGCTTGAGCCCAAAGAGAGACGCCCGACAAAAAGTCTTCGACGCAAATCGAGCGCCGGGCTTTCGAGCCTCCCTTCCGATAAAGCTCAGACCTGAGCAATGCACAGGAGGAATTCAATGCGACGAACCTTGGCTCTCCCGGTCTTGCTCATCCTTGCCAGCTTCCTTGCTGGCTGCGACGGCAGCGACCAGACGAATGCTAACAATAGTAATGCTACGAGAAACGGCGTGGTCGATAACAACGCCAACATAAATCCGCGTGCGAACGCCAATTCAGTTCCGTCCAACACGGCGGTCGTGACCACCAACAACGGCAACGCCAACACGGCGGGCGTGAACACGCTGAACGGGAACGGGCGCGGCAACGGCAATACCTCTACGGCGAACAACGGCAACAGCAACCGCAGACCTTAAGCCGCCGGGCAAACCGTGATGCAATTGAAAGGGGAGACGCTTACACAAAAAAGCGTCTCCCCTTTCGTCATTGCCCACCTTCAGGTCGCCGCCATCACTTCAATGACTCTCGGCGTACTTCTTTTCTCCGGCTTCGACGCGTAGGGCCAGTTTGTTCTGGCTCGGCGGTAGCGGGCACGTCGCGTAGGTCGTGAAAGCGCAGGGCGGATTGTAAGCCTTGTTGAAATCCAGCAGCACAGTGCCGGAAGCGTTCGCCGGGTCTGTGTAAAGATAACGGCCTGCCCCGTAGGTCTCCCTGCCGCTGGTCTCGTCCTTGAAGATCACGAACAGCTCCTTCGAGCCCTCTTCGGATATGGTGTCGAGGCTGTAGGTCTTTCCCGCGGCATCGAAGACCAATCGGCCCGGCGAGGGCTGTTCCTCGACCATCCCCAGCACGTTCACAATCGGAATCTTCTTCGGCGGATTATAGGGCTCGAAGCGGGCATCGATGCGCCAGTTGATCGCGACCGGGTAATAATCGAGCCCGGCAAACTTCGTGCGGGCCGGATTCTCTTTGTCCTTGACGCGCACGCCCAACTGGTCGCCGCGCTTGATGACGTGAAAGCTGAGCGTGCCCAGGTTAAGCACGGTCGGCTTGCCTTCGGCGTCGGATTTGAGCGCAAGCTTGTCGACGGGTTTGCCGTCGCTCGTAATCCCGGACTGTGGTTGCGCTTCGAGCCTGACCGCCCCCTTCTCAACCCATATGGAGCCTGCGTGCTGCGGCGCTTTGCCCTGTGGCAGGATGATCTGGTTTGACGGGTCGCTGCCCAAACGATTCTCGCCCTCCTTGAGCCAGAACAGCCCGACGAGTGTGAGCCAGCCGTCCTCGCTTCTAAGCTGCGAGGCGCGCTCCGTGTGCCACTTATCGATCTCCTGCCGGTAAGCATTCTCGTCAACCTTCGTTACCTGAGTCTGACTCTGGCGCGTGCAGCCGCAGACCATTATCGCCAGCAGCGCAACGAACGAGAGCCCGCTGAGTTTTACTGTCGAGTATCCTTCAATCACTTTCGCTTCCCCTCAAAATATTATTCTTTCACGCCGGAGCGCCGGGCAGGTAGCCCCACACCACGCGGCCCGTCCGAGATCAGGTCGATATAGTAACCCTTCATCGCCATTTCCCTTAAACGGTCAAAGGGCGGGGCGTCCCCCCTAATCCCTGTCGAGCAGCTTCGTCGTGTGATCGGTAACGCTCGGGGGCTCTACCATCTCGGCTGTGCGCATCTTCTGGTTGCCGAAGGGATTCAAAGGCGTCTGTGCGGATGGAAGAAAAGCGGATGGGCCTGATTGTATATTCAGAGGGGCGGCCTGCGCCTGACTGGTTTTAGACGGGAACATGTCTTCGCCAAACAGCCTTGAGTAAAGCATCATGGCGAGGCCCGCGAAAAAGATGACGAAAGAGACCAGCAGCGGCCCCGGGCTATCAACAATAATACTCAGGGCGAACATCAGGGGAAACACCACGCCGCTTAAAAACATGAGCTTCGCTCCCTGCTTGACACCCTTGCGCCGCAGCAAAGGCTGGGCCGCCTGCGGCTCGCGGACGCCGAGAGAGCCGCCCGTCGCCAGCCACTCCGTCAATCCTCCGAGCGGAAGGCCGCAACGCGAACAAAACCTCATATCATCGGACGCCTGTTGCTGACCGCATCTGGGACAATACATTTAGAGACTCCAATTGAAAATCATTATTCCCGCTGACCGCAGCATTATACTCTGGCCCTAAAGCATTACGGAGCGCCTCAAGGCAAAGTTCACAAATGCTTAAGAAGAAAGCGGCGGGCTGATGATTACACCAGCCCGCCGCTCATCCCGTCTATGCTCTTTAGAGAGCTTTAACCACCATTACTGCCCGAAGCGCTGGCGATACTCTGCGGCATTAACAAACGCGTTCGCCAAATCCGACAGCGTGATCTCCCCGCTATCTAATCTTTGCAAGTAGCTCAGGTATGCTCCATCAGGATTCCTCGAAAAGAATCCGTAGTAAGCCGACACCACCTGCGCCTCGTGCAGATACTTAGCGCTCACCTCCGCCCGCTCCGATATCTCTCGGTAGACTCTGGCCCGCGTCTTATTGTTCGTGTTCAGGTCTGTGACCCACTGATCGCGGTCACTCTGCGGCACAGTCACTCCCGCCGTCTGTAGAAGTGCATCGACGAAGGCGGCACTGGTGAGCCCGCCGTAGCGGTTAGAGAACTCCGGTCTG
>DASVWI010000039.1:0-10440 GCA_036389675.1 Pyrinomonadaceae bacterium | reverse complement strand
CAATTGTGATGAGCGGGATCGAGTTAACACATCGGATCAGAAAAAAGCAGTTCGATACTCCGAGGACAGGCCAGAATGGAGCGCGAAGCTCACAGATTTGGGAAGCAGTATTGGCCGCCTGAGTAAATGCTGTAAAACCTTCGGCGTGGTCTACCCTGCTATTTGCACCAGAGCCGTCTATTCCTTCTACGAGCGTTTCCGCACCAGCAGTCGTCAACAGTGGTTCGCGCCGGGTAAGCCTTTGCCTCAAAGGCTCAAGACTTATAGCGATTCTCAATTGAGTGCGACATAGATCAGTACCGCCAAAGGTCTCGGGCGGGTCGTTGGGGCGAGAGTAAAAGTGCTCTGTCGCGCTCTAACATATTTTGCGCGAACAGCGGCGACACTTTTTTCTTGACAGCTTTAGGTTCTGAGTTTACTCTGTCCTGGCTCAAAATTGTTCGTTCTCGTGAGGCTCACGGAAAGCTCCCCGCGTTAACGATAATCCTGTAAATTCAAAAAGCCAGCATAAACGCCTGTTGCTGTCCAGCGCCCTTTGTCAATAAGCCGTGGCCTGTATTCTGCTCTTCAAGAGCTTGGACGAATAGCGCGGGCATCTTCGCGGGACCTGACTCTAATTATTAGTCTCCTCCTCTGTTCAGGTTGTTTCGGATAATCGTACTCGTTTCGGCCCGACAATCGGCTCCGCATGGACATTCCTGTCGGACTAAAAATCAAAACAAGCGATAGAGTTTCCGATAGTTAGACGTAGAGCGTGAGCTGACTCCGGCGGCCACTATTGAGGGTCAGGATTCTCTATTGCTCCACTCAAGGGGAAGCATCAGGGGAGAATTACAATGCAAGCCGAACAGTGTATTCAGAGCGGCGTAGACGAGGACTCCGCTTCGTATTGGGATAGCGACATCGAAGTCAGTAAACGCCTTGAGCCGCTGGCCCCGTGCCATTCTTATCCTCCCGGCATAGAGATTTCTCACCAGGGCTCGCCCACCAAAAACATCTATCTGATAGAACGCGGCCTGGTGAAGCTCACACGCTTGGAGGAGGACGGGCGGGAGATCATCATTGACCTGCGTTTTCCAAGGTGGATGATAGGCTCTGCCTCCGCCGTCATTCACCGGCCCTATTCGGTGACGGCCATGACGCTCACCAGATGCGAGCTGCGTCGCATTCCTCTAGAAGATTTCCTGCACCTGGTTAAGACGGACTCTCAATTCTCATGGTATCTGCACCAGTTGCACAGTCAGGAAGTTTTTCAGCACGTCGCGCGTGTGGCCCAGCTCGGTTGTCTCTCGGCCCGTCAAAGGCTCGAAGAGCTGCTCTGGCAGTTGATCTGCTCGCTGGAGCTTTTGGATTCGCAGAAAGAGATTAAGCTTGATATGCCGCTGAAGAACTGGGAGGTCGCCGCCCTGATCGCCGTCGCTCCGGCCTACCTCAGCCGACTCCTCAATCAAATGGAAGATGACAACACTATCCATCGCAGGAACGGATGGCTGGTCGTGCCCGACCCGCAAAAGCTGTGGCACTGGCAGGGCAATTGAGCGCACCCTACGGCTTCACTGGCACAACGACAACCACGGCGGCCCTTGACCTATAGCAACGCCACTCTTGACCTAGTTAAAAATCCGTCTTGCACTAGTTGAATGACGCACGACGCGCGCGCCCTGTATAAAGCTCGCGTCCTGAGCTGGAGCACTTTAGAGATTTTTCCGACATCTCAGTTGTGCAAATGAACTCCCCTGTTTGCACACCCTAAAGCCACTATTCAAGCCAACACCAGCACGCTTCCAGACTCTGGATCGCTTTTGCCTGAAATCAGGTTGGGGCCTTACGCCTGAAGCCTGCTCATCAACAATTCATCGCCTTCCAAGCAAAGGATAGAAAGCCATGAGACCCCTTGTGCCCACCCTCTCTATGCAGGTCACCTACCAGTGCAACATCGAGTGTAAACATTGCGGCCCTTATTGCAGCCCTAGAGAAAAAGACTGGATGACCATTGATGAAATCCTCGACCTCATTCGACAGGCCGGGGAGCTTGGGGCCTTCAACATCGTCTTTACAGGAGGCGAGCCGACGCTCCTCAAAAAAGACTTCATCACCGCCCTCAGGTACATACGCGACGAGACACCCATCCTGCTCACGCGCGTCGTCACCAACGGCAAGTGGGCCACCAGCTATATGGCTGCCTACAAGCTCCTGAAAGAGTGGAAGGAGGCCGGTCTGGTCGAGCTGAACATCAGTTGCGGCGAGTTCCATCAGGAGTACGTTCCAATCTCAAGCGTGGTCAATGCGTTTCGCGCCGCGCGTGATCTGGACTACAAGACGGTCTTAATGGCCGGGGAGTTTCTGGCCGAAGGCAAAGGCAAGTATTCGCTCGACGATTATGTCGCGGCGCTCGGCGAGAATCTTCTGTCTCCGAATTTGATGAGTCCATACGTCTCTGAGTGGCACGGCTTCTCTTGCGGCGCGGCGATGAGACACGGCAGGGGCAAGGATTTCATTAAGGAAGAGGATATGATTCTTCATCCCGAAGAAGAGATTCAAAGCCTGTGTGCGGACGTGCTCTCGGCCATCACAGTGCACCCGAACGGCAACGCTACGGCCTGCTGCGGCGTCATGGTACGCGAAGAATCGCTGCTCAACATAGGCAACTGGCGAGAGCAACCCTTACGCGAGATGGTGGAAGCGGCCAACAACGATATCGTGCTCAACTGGATTCGCTACGTCGGCCTCAAGGACATGAAGGGCTGGCTTAAAGAGAAAGACCCGACGCTTCAGCTCAGCGATAAATATGCGACGATCTGCGACCTCTGCGCCGAGCTGGTTTACGACAAGCGCTGCCAGGAGCTGCTCGTTGAACATGGTCACGAGCGCATAGACGACATCATCGCCAACAAGGTGGCGATGGACGCGACGCTCTATAACACGGAGCAGTTCAACTATGCCGAAGCCATGACGGAGTAGCTCTGTGCGGCTCGCGCAATTCCAGACCTGCTTGACCCGGCTCGGCTCAATTCCCGGACACTTAAGGTTGAAATATGGAGACTCTATCCGAAGCCCCTTCGGCGGCGAAGGCGGAAGGCTATTACGTCGCCACGAACATGAACAACGGCGTCCAGATGGGCTACGACTGGTTCGCCGTGCGGCAGGTGGATGACGGGCTGCTGGTTGAATCGCGCCACACGATCTTCGGCCCGTCGCCCATTCCCGTGCAGCACGCGCGCTTTGAGATGGATGCTGACTGGACGCCGCGCCGCCTGGAAGTCAAGGCCGACGAGGTCGCTTCGCTGCTCATGGAATTCAGCGACGATGCGATCAGCATCTCGACCAGGAGCCAGCAGGGCGAACGCACCATGAACTATCCGTTCGGACGCCGCCGCGCCTTCGTCCTCCTCAACGGTGGTCTCTACTTTCCTCTACATATCGTGCGCCGTTTCAATTACGACGACCCGCAGCCGCAGCAGTTCAACATCGTTCCCGGCGGCATCTGTGAAGTCAGGCGGCTGGATGATTTTGTAGAGGACGGGCGAACCTACCGGCTCCTTGAGATGAGAGTCTTCGTCAACGGCTCGGACGACATCGTGCGTCTGGTGATCAACGGGCGAGGCGACCTAGAGCGTTATCAAACGCGCAATATGAATCTCCTGGTGAAATTGGAAGAGCGAGGAAACGTATGCTGAAATATGATGACCCTTCGGCTTTGAAAACCATCCGAAGCTATCTGGACAAGATGGACTTCGCCTACATGAGTTATCGCATCATCCCCGAACATGATACGAAAATCTTTCCCGAATTCTCTTCTCTGCACACGACGCTCAAGCATGTCTTTCCGATCTACCGTCTGCTGCTCACGGTCTTTCGTGAAGGACACGCGGCGGACGAAGAGGTCTTGCGCCAGGCTCTGCCGCCCGACGTTCTGGAAGCGATGCTCTCGACGGGGCTGCTTGTCAGGAATGCGCGCAAGCGTTTGAGCACGCCGAGCCTGGCGATTGTGCCCATCGAAGGGATTTACCTGCTCGTCAGCCTGCCGCCGACTTATCCGACCGCCGGGACGCGCAAGCAGCCCATCTATCTGGGGCCGGAATCCATCTGGCTGACGAAGGCTTTGCCAGCCACCCTGGCCGGGCAGCGCGTGCTGGATATTTGCGCCGGCAGCGGCATACAGGGCTTGATCTGTGCCGCTCGCGGAGCCACGCAGGTCGTCGGGCTGGAAAAGAGCGAGGAGGCTGTGGCGGTCGCGCGCTTCAACGCCGCGCTCAACGGTTTCGCGGAGACGGTGGAGATCAGGGAGTCAGACCTTTTCGAGTCTCTGGCCGATGACGAAGTGTTTGATTTCGTCGTCTCGAATCCACCATTCATGCCTGTCATGGAGGATGTTGACTACCCTTTGTGCGGGGCTGGCGGAGCGGACGGGGCGCGCATTCTACGGCGTATCTTTGAGGGACTCGGGCAGCATCTTTCGGAAAACGCGCAGGGAGTCCTGTTCTGCAATGCGCTCGGCGATCAGTTCTCGATCAACATCAACCGCGACCTGCTCGCCGCAATGGCGAAGGAGCAGCGCCTGGACTTCTGCGCCTACGTCAACACGAAGAGTCCCATCGCGGACTATATCCGGTTTACTCTGGACGGTAATCTCAAGAACACCTGTCCTGAGTTGTCGTCGCGCGACCGCGCGCAAAAAATAGCGGCCTGGCAGGAGAGCTTACGGCAACAGCAGGTGCCCGCCAGTTTTCTCTATGGACAGATCATTCGTTTCTGGAAGGGTCGGGCCGAAACTGGCATCACGCACATGCCCGCCTACAACCCTCTCAACACCGATCCGCTTATCGTCAGAACCATGCAGGCCAAAATCATGGCCTGACACTTGAAAGGAGAAGAACCCCATGAAGAATTTGCCTGTCTTTAATTTGCAGGACGCCGAGCATAGGGAGCTACAACGGCGAATCAATCTTGCCAACCGGCCAGTCTTAGGGAGCAAGGCCGAGCGGGTGGACAATGTGACGAGGAAACTGGCGGCCAACAGTGCCGACCGGGCACGCTTCGTGCAGAATCCTGCGGCCTATTTGAAGGAGCAGGCCATTCCCGTCTCGAAATGCAATCTGGTGGCGAGCGACTACGTTCGCACCACTGAAGCGGGCGACTTTGAGGACGAACTCGCCTATCGCAACGTCTCGAAATACAACCTCATCTACGCGGTCAACGTCGAGGTCGTCGTCAACGTCGCCGTCGTCGCCTTCTTCGCCCTGGCCGTCGTCTTCGGTTATACGGACGCGCAGCAACCGGAGTTGATCGCCGGGACACAGATTCAGACAAGCGCGCAGTTCCTCTAATGAGCGTTGGGCCAATGCACGCCGCTCCATGATGATCTGTTCGACTGTCTTTGCCACGGGCGGGACACCTTCCGAGCAGAGTTGGAGAGAGATTGAAGCCGCACGATCTGATCTCTCCTCAACTCTGCTTAGAGTCGCGCCGACGTTGTGCTTGCCATCACAGGGCGCAAGAGTATGAGTGGAGTAATGACGAAACAGGAGCCGGTCGAAAATCCACAGGAAAGGTTCCGGGAGCTTTCCATCTTCCTGCTGACCAATTTGCCGGGCTGGCGTTGGAAGCTGCCGCTCACCTTGCTGGCAGGCTTTGCCGAGACGGCAATTCTTACCCTTGTGCCTTTGATCGGGGCCAGGATTATCAACGCGCTCAAGGACGGGCAATGGCACAGCTTTCGACAAAACCTTTGGGCGTTGGCCCTCCTGACGCTGGTTCAAACGATCATCAGCTTCATACATCGTTACTGCTTATTACAGATTGAAGAGCAATCAGGGATGTCGCTGCGCCGTCTGATCGTGGAGACGGTGCTTCACAAGGAACTGAGATTTTTCGAGAAGCATTGGGTGGGCGACATCGTTTCCAGGGCGATTAACGATAGCAACATTCTCAAAAGCTTCCTCACCACAGTCTTGCTGCAAATCGTCTACGACGGGGTGGCGCTGGCGGTGGTCGTCGTCATCCTCGTCAATATGAATCCGTTGCTGGCCCTGCTAACCATCACGACGGCTCCCGTCACGGTGCTCTACGGGCGGGTTGTGCGGCGGAGGCTGGAACAGGCGGCGCTCTTGGTGCGGGAAAACGTCGCGGCTGTCACGGGTCACTTGCAGTCCTGGTTATCGCGTCCCTTCGCCATCAAAATTCATTCTCTGGAAGGCGAAGCCGCGCGCCGCTTTCGCACGAAGAATGAGGAGCTGACGAACAACTCCGTCCGCATAGGCGTGCTCGGCGCTTGGGTAGGGGCCGTCAACACGACGCTGCTCTCCATCCCTTCGCTGCTTATCTTCGGCTACGGCGGCTACATTACTCTGAACGGGTCGCTGACCATTGGCGAGCTGTTCGCTTTCATGACCTTCACCACCTACTTCAACGCGCCCATACAACGATTAGTGCGAACGCTCATCACGACTCTCCCGACTCTTTATCCCATCTCGGCGCGCGTGCGCGAATTCCTATCCGTCGAGGACACGGAAGACCTCCCGTCCGTACCTCGGATAGCTCCCGTCAAAAGTATTCGCGTCCATGATCTCAAGTTCAGCTTTGGAAAGGAGCCGGTCTTTCATCTCAACGTGCGGACGCTTGAGGCGCGTCGCGGCGAGATCATAGGCATCATGGGTCCAAACGGCGCAGGCAAATCAACTCTCGCCCGTTTGCTGGCGGGCATCTACGCCCCTAGCCAAGGGGAGATCATCCTTGATTTGGAGAACGGTGATGCTTGCGCGGCGAAAGCGCGGCGGCAATTCTTCGGCTTCCTGCCTCAATCGCCGACGCTTTTCGACGGCACTCTGGCCGAGAACGTGACCCTGTTTCAGTCGCAGCTTGACAAGTCAAAACTGTTGCGGATAGAAGAGGAGCTGGGATTGCGTGAATGGGTCAGCTCTCTGGCGAACGGCTGGGAGACGCAGATCAACGCGGGGCTGGCGACGACCTTCTCCGGCGGGCAGATACAGAAAATAGGGCTTGCGCGCCTGCTCTATCGTGAAGCTCCCGTGCTGGTCTTTGACGAGCCCGCCAACAGTCTGGATCAGGCCGCCCAGCCCATCGTCGAGCACATCCTGAGCCGACCGAGAGCCGATCAGATCGTCCTCATCATTGCCCACTCGCAGCAAATCCTGGACGGCTGCGACCGCGTCTATCAACTGCGCCCGCTCGGCGGCTCGACCCGCACCTTTGAATGCGTGGAAGCGACGCGGGAGCAGACAGCCGCGCCCGTTCCTGAGCTTTTACAAATGTCCACGGTAAGCTGAAAACGGCTTGCTCTCCGGGAGGTATCAAATGACTGACAAGCTCTGGCGACCGTTGGTTCTACTGCCCTGGCTTTCTCTGCCTCTCTTTGTCGGCATCTACCTCGCGGACTGGAATAAGCTGCCCGCGCAACTGGTCATCCACTTCGACCTGCGCGGCACGCCTAACGGCTCTATGGGTCGCGGATTATTCCTCGCCCTCGGCACGGGCGTCTTGTTGCTTCTCTTAACGAGCTTCTCCAATAGCCTGCTGCCGAAATATCATGATCGGCGCTCGCTCTGGTCGCTCGTCTCCTTCTATCTGCTCGTCACTGCGATCACATACATCTTTTTACAGTTGCTCGATTACAACATCTACTCTATTCCCATCAAGTGGGTTTCGACCGTTCTCGTCGTCCTGGCAGCAGGTCTCGTTCCGGTCGCGGCCTCTTTCTTCACGAAGCGCGCGGATTCCTGAAACCGTCGTGCAGCCGTCCCGTTCCGATCTGGTTTTGAGAGTTTGAAGATGAAGCGACATATTGATTGTCTGACCGTCATGCTGACCAATCAGTGTCCGCTGCGCTGTGCCCATTGCGGCCCACGCAGCGGCCCCGGCGAGAGGGGCGCGCTCAAACTTGAGCTGATCATCTCCGCTCTGGACGAAGCCCGCGAGCGTTTGTGCCGGGTGGTCAATTTTTCGGGGGGCGAGCCCTTCATTCTCGGAGAATCTCTGACAGCCTTTGTCGAAGCGGCAGCGCAAAGGTCTATGATCCCGCGCGTGACCACAGGGGCCTACTGGAGCAACAGTGCGGCGGCGGCAAAAAGACGACTTGAGCCGCTCGCGGCGGCGGGCCTGCGACAGCTCGCCGTGAGCTGTAGCGATGCTCACCGCGAATTCGTCCCCATCGAGAATGTCATCGAAGCGGCACGGGCCGCACGTCACTACGGAATTGAACTCTACCTCGCGCTCGGAACCTCAAAGACTTCCAAGACCTGTTCGCGTACGGTTCGTGAGGCATTCGAGGCGGCGGGTGAGCTACCTCCCTGGCTCTACGAATCGCCCTACATCCCTTTCGGTCGCGCCTCAGATCAAGTGCCCGCCTCGGATCTGATTCTGCAACCGGTGGAGAGATTCGTGGGGGCGTGCCCGTCTTTGACCGTCAACCCGACCATTCACGCCGACGGCAACGTGACAGGCTGCGCCGTCGTGTTCGGTCGAGAGTGCCCCGCACTGGCCTATGGCAATATCCACGAAACCCCGCTCGGTGAAATCTTGGATTTGATGAACTGCGACCCGCTGGCAGCATGGATTCATAAGATCGGTGTGGTCGAGCTGAAACGATTTATCGAAGACAACTCGAACATTAAATTCGACGAGCACTACGTCAACATTTGTCACCTGTGTGGGACGATTATGAATTCACCCGAAGCTTTGGAATTCCTTGAGGCAGTCGGGCTGCGTTCAACCGAGGAGGCTATCGCCACTTGAGCTTACTCGCCTGACAGGCTCGCCGCCCGAAAAAGAGAGATGGAGCGTATTGGATGATGAGCGATGTGGATGTCCATTTTGATTGCGCGGAAAGCGTCTTGAGCGTGCCTGCGACCAACGGCGCGACCTCTTCCATGCGGAGCGGGCGCACCCTCTACGGTATTCTCTTTGAGCCTGTACGCACCTTTGACGCGCTTCGCGGGCGTCCACGTTTCGTCGCCGCCGCGATGATCATCGCCTCTCTCACCTTGACGCTGCATGTGCTGCTCCTCAGAAAGATCGGTTACGAAAATATCGTGCGCCGTCAGATCGAAGCCCGCACACAGAGGCTCGACCCTCAACAGCGCGAGCGACTGGTTCAAAGGCAGTTGAGCGTGCCCGTTAAGGCCCTAGCCTTCATCAGCCCTGTCTTTAATCTGGCGATCACGTTCGCGCTCGGAGCAGTCCTTTACCTGCTTGGCGCGCTCGCGCTCGGACGCATCATCACTTACCGGCAGGCCCTCTCCGTCTGGACATACTCGACACTGCCGCCCGCAACACTGGCGATGCTCATCAGCATCGCCCTCGTTCTCTTCCAGCCTTTGGATAGACTCGGCGCACTCCATGGCAACAGCGGGCTGGTGCTTGCCAACCTGAGTTTCCTCGTCAGCTCGCGCCGTCAACCCGAGATGGCGACGGCCCTGGGCATGCTGGACATCTTCTCCTTTTACGGACTATTCCTCGCCGCCCTGGGCCTGCGTCAGGTCGCGCGTTTATCAGGCGGAGCAGCCGCAGCCATAGTTCTCACGCTCTGGTCCCTCAGCCTCATCTTTCGCGTGGCGCTGGCCGCCGTGCTTGGCGAAGCGATGTTCTAAGAGAGTGATCGAGGCGGCAGGAGCACACAACCCACGGCTGAAGTTTTTCTGCCCGGTGATATAATGCGTCGTGCGGAGGTCATGTTGATAATGACGACATACAAGCATACTCAAAGCGGCCACTTGGTTCTAACCGTATTGGGCCTCAGCCTTCTCCTCATCATTTACCAGCTCAAAGAGCACGGCCCCAACCCGGCCTTAATAGCTGTCTGTCTGATTCTGCTCGTCAGCGCCGTGTCGTTTTCCTCTCTCACCATCGAAATTAAAGATGGCTTTTTAGTGTGCAGTTTTGGCGTCGGGCTTTTTCGGAAGCGTTATCGCCTGGACGAGATTGATCAATGCACGGTGGTCAAAAATCCATGGTATTACGGATGGGGCGTGAGGCTGACGCCGCATGGCTGGCTTTACAACGTCTCGGGCACGGCTGCCGTCGAGGTTCGGCTCAAGAATGGCGCGAGCGTCAGGCTCGGCACAGACGAGCCTGACACACTATCTCAAGTGCTAAGCAGCTCGCTCAAGAATTATCAGGCTCACAGGCCCGACATACGATGGGCTGAATAGCGCCTCCATCGCCTCAACTCTTTTAAGCCTTCGCTGCCGCCACTTCACTGGCGGTTCTGGTGCAAACGCTGAGTTGGGATGATAAGCAGTAGCCTGACTCAGCATCCTCTTCATGCATCGTCCCTGTTTCGTAGTCGGCACTTTGATCGCACAATCATCATTCTCTGTGTTCGTTGGTATATCACTGACAAGCTTAGCTATCGAGACTTGGTAGATGTGATGGACGAGCGTGGAGTCGATGTTTCTCACACTACTATCCGGCGCTGGGTTCCAG
>DASVWI010000038.1:0-252443 GCA_036389675.1 Pyrinomonadaceae bacterium | reverse complement strand
TGGTTGGCCGACTCTCATCCAGTCAGAGATTTATTGGGCACCGTGGAACAAGCATCCAGCCAATCCCGAATATGTATTTCAGATAAATTCTGAAGAAAAAGCAAATTGGCGGTGGGGCGATGCCGGAGTGGGACATTTCGGTCGTGGTACTGGTGTTGCTAAGAATCAGTGGGCATTATCATGGCAGTGTTACTAAGGCGGTCTAACTATTCATTCAACCGGAGCGCGAGTTAGCTTGATTTTTATCGTTAACTTGTCTGTACTGACGTTGTGCGCGCCCGGTCAATTCGGGCGTTGGGCGGAACATCTCGCTTTATATGGCGTCTAATTGATTAGGAGGTCTATATGCGTCGAATATCTCTTTGGCTACTTGTTGCAACTTGTACGTTTGCGCTCGGATTCGCAGCGGCTATGCTCTGGAGTCAGTTACCTCATCCTGCGGTGGCGGAAAGAAATCCATCTTCTAATCCACCCTGCATAAGCTCAGTGGCTCTTGACCCGAATGTTGATATTTCCGCTGCCTCTAATCTCCCGATCCTCGATTATTGTGAGCTGGCAACTAACCCTGAGCGTTATAGCGGGAAGATCGTTCGTGTTCGTGCTCGATTATCTGGATTCATTCATGGGATGGTCTTCTCCGATGAAAATTGCCTTGGGGTGAATAATCAGGCAGCCGCCAGCTACTATCCGCCAATGGCTGAAGAAATCAGACAGACGCTTAATCGTGCGAGAGGCTCAGATAGTTCGATGAATTGGCTTGAGCCAGTCAATATAATTGCAATCGCTAAATTCAAGAAAGTGACTCCATCTAACGAAAGCGATACCATTTACGACACTGCTTCACTCCAACTTGAAATAATGCGTGTGGAGAAAGCGTCTAAGCTACATTGAATGGTGTAAGTTCCGCCCACCAACTCATTCAACCGGAGCGCGGGATAGCATTGCTTTCATGTTCTTCTCTTGCGGCGGGGCTTGTTTGCTGCTCGCCCGCGCCCGGTTAATTCGGGCGTTCGACGGCTTCGCTTTAAATAATATGAAACGAGTAGTTACAACTTTAATCTGTTTTGTCGCCGCTATTCTTATAGTGAAAGTGCTGCCGACACCTGAGTTCCTTAAATCGCCGTATAAAGACGAAGCTGTCGAAACTTGGGAAACCTCAAATACGCCTTTTCGGATTCGCGTTGACAAACATATCGAAAGAGGCGGCTTTATGCCTGTTCTGAATAGCGCTTATTATGGTTCTCCCGCACTTCTGATGACACAAAGATAGACTTCGTATCGAATCCGCAGAAGTTTATCGCGCCTAAACGACATCAATTTCCACTTCTTCACCCAATGATGCTGGCGGGCTAATCAGATTCGGTTTGGAGGTTATTATCCTCCGCACTCCGGAAATAATGACAATCAAACTAATACCGCATATCAACATTGCCACTGGTTCAGTCAATACTTCATTTCCTTCCGTACCTCTTATTCCGTCTTGTTCACGCTATTAGCGAAGCAAGAGCTGTACCGTCCGTTTAACTAAGAGAAACAGGAAGGCAAAGGACTCACAGCACTTCATATCGGATATAAGTGCTTGATATAGGTACGGATGCTTTTGGTATCCCTATGGCAAGTTAGAGGTTTGTGATAAACAGGTCATCAAATATGGGGATGAACCCTTATTATATTTTCCAATCGGAATCTGGCAATTGCTCAAACCAATGACACGAGATTATGACGGTTCGGCACAATGACCCGAATGGTATTCCGCGAGAGCAAGTTCGTTTTGCTGGTGACAAAGTTTGGGTACTTTATTATGAATTCTGATTACGCCGTAACAAACGATGGCGGCGAAAGTTGGCGCATTGCGAAAGTGTGTGACTTTCTGTCAAACGGTGAAAGATGCTGGGACATCAAGGATTTGCTAATTGATGCAGACTGAACAGGTGAGGTAAAAACAGACTCATCCACGACATACCAGGACGGATTGAAAGTTTTGGAGAGAAGGGATTTCGGAAGGAGTTGGCGCGAAAAGTAACGCGCTGTCGAACAAGTCATTCGAGCGGGCTGCCCCCAGCTTGCCTCTCATCAAAGTTGCATGGTTTCTTTGAGGTCGTTGGTATCGGGCGGGCAACCGCTCAATTCCAGCGTTAGACACGCTTTGCATTAACGTAAAGAGTCGCGCGGTAGATTACGAAGTTGCGAGAACAAAGCCGCATTGAGTGGAGAATCGAAGGTCGATCTAACAACTCATTTAACCCGGGCACGGATTGAATCCTTAACGCTTCATCATCTCATCCAGCCCTTCGTCAGCACTTCGACGGTTCCAGGCCGATTCTGGGTCTGACGATTGACACTCAAGACTGAGAGCTATACTATGCAGTCGCCTCAATTCTGCTGAGAAGAGTTGATCTTCGTTAGCTTTCAAGTCAGTTCTTAGTCAGAGAGCAGTCTTGAAGTAAGGAATAAGCCTATGAATAAGCCCTCACAATTTCCTCAAGGCAAGCCCTCACACTTATCAGCAGTTGAGCAGATGAGGAAGCAGAATCAATCTCACCTGCGCGCTATTCAGCCCAAGATTGCTACGTTTCCACAGAAGCCAAAGCAGCCAGTTGCGCCTCCGGTTTACAGACCGCAGCCAGTGCCGAGAGTTTTGCAGACCAAGAAAGCCAATTCTCAACCGCAGGCAGGCAATCTCCCGTGTCGCCCCCTTGCCCCTCCAGTCTACAGGCCGGAAGCGAAACCGAATGCCGTGCAACAGAAGACGGCTAGCCCGTCACAGTTGAAAACGCATTCGGCGGCTCCGCCCGCCTATCGCCCGCAGCCGGTGCCTAAAGTGTTACAGTCAAAAGCGGCAGGTGGTCGGCAACAACCTCTACCGCGACGCCAGCCCGCTACGCCGCCCTCGCGCCGACTGGAGCAGCAGAAATCCATTCAGCCTAAGATGGGCACGGCGACACAGCCCGAAAAGAATTCGCCGCCTAAGTTTTCGCGCCCGCCGTCTCAAACTCACGGCGCGGTTCGTCATTCCGGAGTTCATGCCCCCAACCCGCGCAATGCTTATCCGGTGATCCAACGGATGATTTGGCGGATAGACGCGCCTGACGACGACGAGACGTCCATAGCCATTACCGCTGCGGTGCAGAACGCCCTATCCACTAACAAGGGTGGTGTAGTAGGGAACAACGTTCGGGGCGAGGTGATTACTCATAAGTATGGTTTGAAAAGTATCCCTCTCGATGAGACCCTCTATATCCTGGCGCACGGGGATGGCACCAAGGTGGGCGGGAAGAAAGACACCGAACTTGCACCCAATCTCGGCGTGTGGCTGCCTAAGGGATACAGGGGGAAGATCAAGCTTGTGTCCTGCCTCACCGCATCGGTCATGCCGGAAGAGACCAATAGCTATGCCAGGTGGGTAAGCCACCTTCTCGACTTTTCGGGTCGCCCCAACCTGAGTGTGCAGGGTATGGATGGGGTCGCCGACGTGGACTCGAAAACGGGGAAAATCATTGTCTACAACACGTCTGACTATATCAAGTGGATGGATGAGCCTTCGACGACCCTCACCTACCGTAGCGGTAAAGGGGTGGGCGCCAAACTTCGGTTCAACGATAGTCAGCCGGTCGCCGCACAATCCGCGCCGCAGGTGGGAGAGGGCCTGGGAGTGGGGGCTAGCATGTTCCAGTCAAAATCCTCCGAGAGTAGTTGAGCAATCTATCCCGTCCGAAGATTTATTCTCAATCTAATAAAGGGACACATAAGCATCTAACAACTCATTGAACCGGAGCGCTCGATAGCTTGCATTTCACGCTGTCTTTCAAATTATACATGAGAGCAGATCAATTATGGGCAGCCCTTATCTGCCCGTTTTTGTTTGTATAATTGTTGTGCCACTTATTTGTGCGCTGCCCTTGTCGTAGAGTAGCTTTTCGAGACGCGCTGTCACCCCTTGCGGCATCGTTGGTAGAACGTGAGAGTAGGTATCAAGAGTAAGCACAATGGTTGAATGTCCGAGCCGTTCGCTAACCACCTTCGGGTTTTCCTCTGCTATTAATAATAGTGTCGCGCAGGTGTGGCGTCGATCATAGAGGCGAATCTGAGGCAATTTAGCCTTTTCGAGAATTGGACGGAAAAACGATAAGTAAGGTTCGGGATTGAAAGAGGTGTTCCCTGCTCGCTGCAAAAGACCAAATCGAAAGCTTGCCACAGCACGCCAAGTTTCAACCTCTCCGCTGCCTGCTTACGCCTGTGCGTGGTAAGTTTTTGCAGTAGTGGCGTAGGCAAGAAAACGGTGCGACGGCTACGTGCTGTCTTAGGCTCTTCAAAACTCCAACTCTTCTTGTGTCTAACCAGAGCGCGCCGGACTTGAGCCGTACTGCGTTTAAAGTCCACCTCTGACCATTGCAAGGCTAGATACTCTTCCGGTCGCATCCCCATTAGTAGGGCAAACTCGAAAATTAGTCCATGCGGCATTACACCGGCAGCTTTAAGAAAGTTATGGGCTTCATCCGGTGACAATACGTGCCGCTCTTTATGTGGTACTTTCGGAAGTTCTGCCAGGTCAGAAGGGTTGCGGGCTAACAGGCCCACTTGCAAGCCTGCTTTAACGCATTATGTAGGGCAGAATGGGTGTGTCGGACAACTCGCGCGCTCAAGCCGCGTATCTGCATCTCGCATAGAGTTTCTGTATGTCCAAAGGCAGCAACTTATCTAACCGCGTCGGCCCAAGAGTGTCGCGCACGTACCGATCAAGTAAGCCAGCATAACCATCAGCAGTGCGCCGTGAGACGCGCGCTCTAGAGGTCTCTTTTCCAGGTGAGGATTTTACTTACGAGTCAGGGCCGAAATAGCAGGCGGTGGTTGTTAATCAGGCGTTGCTATTTTGGAAGGGTTGATTTATTGTAGCGCCTCGGATTAGATAGCAGAGATCGACAAGTTGAAATAATCTGAACCAGACCTCGTATAAATCGTCGTCCAGTAGCTTTACTTAAAGGCGTGTTGGGCGGCGAAGCCAAACACGGTGGGGGCTTCGGTCTTCACGCCAGCGCAGTAGCCTCAGCGCCTTATCATATCTGTTCGCTGCGCTTCAATAGTATTAGGCCAAACAGCATGTGGGTGACGGTGGCGCTTTGCTCTGTGTCAAAGGACAGTCTTTGCATCAACTGTCAGTTCAGTTAGCCCACCACTCTGCCGACTTGACCAAGCGGCGTCGATCTCAACTTATAGTCGCAGAATTCGGCAACCACACCAGGACTCAAGATCATGATGAATAACTTACCTGAAGAAGAGAAAACAGAAGACACACAAATGGCTGCGGGCGAAGCGCCGGATTCTGAAACTGGCGCGGACGAGCAAAGCGTTGAAGTTACAGAAACCACTTCGGATAACGCTCAACTCCGAAATGGTGAAGCAGACCATCAGGTTATTGAGCTGCTTACGGGTCTATCCGATCAATTGAAGGAAACTAATAGAATCTCACAGGAAAGAGAACTGGTAATAGACAGGCTACATCAGGAAAACCAAAAGCTAAAGCGGGGTGAGCTGCAACAGGTTCAACTTCCGATTTTTCGTGATTTAATCAGGTTATATGACGATTTAAAGCTGACTGCTTCTAAATATTCCGACCAGTCAACGGCGGGCAGCGAGAATTTTGTAAAAGACTTGATCTGCTACGCAGAGACGATCATCGATATTTTATATCGTTACGGGGTCGAAAAAATCGAAGCTCGGGCGGGCGAAGATTTTAATTCCAAAGAGCACAAGGCCGTGGCCGCAACTCCCGTCGCAGAGATAGAGCAGGATAGAAAAATATCAAGAATTATTCGGGATGGCTTCAAGGCCGAAACCAGGATCATTAGGAATGTCGAGGTCGAGGTTTCGCGCTATGCCGCGCCGAAGATCGAAGATGGAGCGCAGGATATAACCACCACTCAAGAAGAGATTGAAAACCAACCGGAGGCCCAATGAGCTCGAAGAAAATCATCGGTATTGACTTAGGCACGACCTATTCCTGCGTCGCCTACATCGACGAATATAGCAAGCCCGTCGTTATACCAAACAGCGACGGAAAGTTCACCACCCCTTCAGCCGTTTACTTCGAGAATGAAGAGAACATTATCGTCGGCGAGGAAGCCAAAAACGTCAGCAAGATTTACCCCGACAGGGTGGCCGAATATGTCAAGAGAAGCATGGGCGATCCGTCCTACAGCTTCGTGGTCGATGGAAAGCAGTACCGCCCGGAAGAGATTTCAGCATATATACTCCGCAAACTCGTTCAGGATGCCTCTCAGGTTCTCGGCGAAGATATAACCGACGTGATCATTACATGCCCGGCATATTTCGGGGCGAACCAGCGAGAAGCGACGAAAAACGCGGGTGAGATAGCCGGCTTAACCGTCCATCATATCCTCAACGAACCGACAGCCGCCGCCATCTTTTTCGGCATGATCAAAGCGCAGGACAACCAGGTCGTACTAGTCTACGATCTGGGGGGCGGAACCTTCGACATTACGGTCATTGCGCTCGAAGACAATAACGTCAATGTCGTTGTGACGGGCGGTGACGCTTATCTCGGCGGAGCCGATTGGGACAAACTGTTGTCCGTGCATTTCGCTTCAGAGTTCAATAATTTATACCCGGATATAAGCAGCCCGCTCGATAGCTCCCATTCTTATCAGGAGCTTTTGAAAAAAGCTGAGGAAGCCAAGATCAGCCTGACCAACAAAGAAAAGTACAGGCTTTCCATTTCGCACGAAGGCGAACGCGCAACGATAGAGCTTACGCGCGAAAAGTTTGAGGAACTAACCTCTGCCCTGTTGGAGCAAACTATCGGCATGACGAAAGGTGTGATCGAAGAAGCCAGAGGCAAGGGCTATCACAAGATCGACCGAATCATCCTCGTAGGCGGCTCCAGCAAAATGCCTTACGTGTCGAGAAGAATCAAAGAAGAGTTTGGCCTCGAGCCTCAACTCCTTGAGCCAGACCTGGCGGTTGCCAAAGGCGCAGCGCTGGGGGGAGTAAAGACTCTCGCCGGCGACCTGCTTGTCGAAGAGCTTGCCAGACTACAGGGCGTGTCGAAAAGCGAAATCGACCTTGACACAATCGATGAAAAAGTTTTGGAGGCGGCTGCCCAGACGGCTGCCGCCAATGCGGTGGGCGTTTTTCGTCTGGGCGGCAAGGAATTGCTCGATCTGGCTAAACGTAAAATCACCAATGTCTGTTCGAAAGGGTTCGGGATAGTCGTAACTCAGCAGGATAACGAGGAAGATATTGTCGCGTTTCTTATTCACAAGAATACGCCGCTGCCGGCTGAGATAACGCAGGAGTTCGGAACCAGATTCGACAATCAATCGAGCGTGGAGCTGCGAGTCATGGAACAGGCCGGCGAAAGCGAATCGCCGCAGCCGGACGATAACACTCAGATCGGCTTCGGCGACCTCGTGGGTTTTCCGACCAACCTTCCTGCAGGGTCTCCGATCATTGTCACCTTCCGGCTTGAAGAAGATGGAACGCTTAAAGTCAGAGGATTAGAGCCGTCATCAAACACAGATTTAAATTTTGACGTGAAGGTCGAGGGCGGCGTGATGAGCCGTGAGGAAATTAAGGAAAAGCGCGGTTTGATGATGAAGCAGAGTGTTTCTTAAGCCGCGGCTTTGAGCAGCCCTCTCGTGAAATCGATTAGTCACAGAAGTTCTTAGAAAACCTGACAGACGCCTTATGACCGAGTGACGAACCGCCGCACACGATTTCCGCACCCTCGCGCCTTCGTGCAGGTCTTCGGCGACTCATCATTTCACTAACGTTACAGCGGGCCGCCGCAAGACTCACAATGGCGCAGGGCCAACAGAGTGGCGGCGTAAGTGTCAAACACACTCGCCGACCCTGTGCAGTTCCGAAATATCCGACTGCGACCTTCAGTGGTTAGCACCTACGATTCTATGAGCGCCGGCTGCGAGCTTCATTAGCAGAGGCGCAGGCAGACATGACATCGTGATTTGGGAGACTGACGGTAATGTGGACTTTTGACCCGGACAAATATCAGAAACAGGTTCTAGTTCCCGCGACTGAGGAGTTTAAAAAAAGCGGCGTCCTGCCGGACGTATTTGAGAGATACGCCCTGCCGCTCGACGTATCAGACTTGAACGATATTCAGCAAGCCACCGGGACTGTGTTCGCTTTTTGGAACAAAAATATAGAACACCCGAAACTCGGGAACATGTTGAGAGTCCTGCGTACTGAAAATAAGGAGAGCGTGCAACAACTGGTTGATGCGGCGGCGCGAGAGGCGTTGCGCGAGCTGACCAGAGGGGAGCGAAAGAAGAAGCAGGAAAAAAGATTCGACAATCTGGACAAGGCCGTCAAGATGCTTTCCGCCAAAGGCTATCTGAGCCCGGAGGAAAAGAACACTCTAATCACTAAATTCACGGCCATGGGATTGACGGAGCAGGAAGTCCTTTCCCGCGTCAACGTGCCGATTCAGGAGAGAGTTGTCAAACCGCCCGAACAGGGCTTAGACCCCTCGACGAGGAAAACAATTCGCAGCAATCTGGCGACCCTCAATAAGACCAATCTCTATGAGTTTCTCGAAATCAGGCGCGGGATCTCCACGTCGGAACTGGAAAAAAGATATCAGGAGCTGAGCGCCGAGTGGGCCAAAAGAAAGAATGATAATAAGAAAATATCCGCCATGGCCCTGCTGGGGATTATCAAAACCACGCTCCTTAAAGAGGGAGGTTTGGAGAAGTATGAAAAGGCCCTCGTCTGGGATGTGATCGACGACGAATTAAGCATACAGGTTGAATTCGCAGCGACCGACGGGAGGATATCACGCTCCGAGTTTGATTCTCTCGTCGATGAGGGAATCAAGGTCGGGCTGAGCAAAGAGCAGGCGACCGAAGCGATCTTATGGCTGGCACATAAGAAGGGGGCGGTGGTCGAGTTCTCCGAGCGTAGAGACACCATCATTTGCGCCAAGTGTTATGCCAACGTGCCCAAGGAGAATAATAAATGCACGTCATGCGGCGAAGATTTGTGGACGATCTGCCCCAAATGCACGAAGAAGCTCGCGCTGAGCAGTACGGCTTGCGGGAACTGCGGCTACGTCACCGCAGATCGTTACCGAGTCAATCTGCTGGCTAGAAAATTTCAGTTCGCACTTGATGAGAAGAGGCTGGAAGACGCCCTCACGATAGCGCGCGAGGCCGAGCGCATCTGGGGACGCGCCGACGACGTGGCGATCATTCTTAATAAAGTCGAGCTGCTTATCAAACAGGCCGAATCTTATCGCAAAGATTACGACGAGGCCTTAACGCAGAAGAGACTGCTTGCCGCGCGGGACAGCCTGAGGATGCTCGTCGGCCTCAGTCCGCATTACAAATCCTGGGACGGCAAGACGCCTGAAGAGCTACAGCGTGAGCTGGAGCTGCAATTCCAGAAAGTCGAGAAGCTTATAGAGAAGGGGCGACAGTGCGAGAGCGAGAAGAACGTAGATGAAGCTATTCGGATTTATCAGGAAGTCCTGAACATCGCCGTTGATTTCGAGGAGGTTCAAAAACGCTTAAAAAAATACCCACCCGAACCGGTGCATAGCGTGACGACGACTGTCTATGAAGGGGGCATCGTAATTAAGTGGGGTGAGAGTCCCTCTGCTGGGAATCTTGAGTATGTGGTTGTGCGCTACGAGAATCGAGCCCCCGTCGCCGCCTCGGACGGAGAGGTGATCGCCAAAATTCCCTCCAACAGTCTTAGCGATGAAAACGTCCGCCCGGGGAGTTTCGTTTACTACGGCGTCTGCGCCGAGCGCGGGGGAGCGTATTCACCCTGCGTCGCTTCCGACGGCGTTCTGGCAATTAAAGAGGTCGAAGACTTTTATCTGGAAGTCGGAGACGCGGTCGTCCGCGGAAGCTGGAAATTCGACATCGCCGAGGGCAAAGTGCGCGTCCTGTGTGGGAATGAATCCTCGCTTCGAGAAGGCGCGGGCAGTGAGATTCAGTTGACGAGCCCTCACGCTTTCACCCACAGCAACCTGACCAACGGGGAGACATACGCTTACAGGGTGTTTGTCGAATATCAAGACCCCAACGGTAAAACTATTTCGACTACAGGTAAATTCGCTTCCGCGACGCCGACGCTGCTCCCTCAGGCAATCGAGCGATTCGATATCCGCTCCGAAAATGGCGAGCTTAATTTTCAATGGACTCCGCCGCCGTTCGGGACGGTCAGTATTTATCGCTTATCCCAGAAGCCTGAGTGGGAATGCGGGGCTTTGATTTCGCTGGCGAAGCTGGCAAAGATCGGGACCCCGCTCCGCAACAAGAGCGAAGGGGCGGCGGTCGATGCGAGTGTGCCGAACGGTCAGGTCTATTACACCCTGTTCACCATCTACGGTGACATCGTGGTCGTCGGCCAAACCAAGGAGTTCATTCCCGCCGAAGAGATTACCGGCTTGAGGGTTGAAGATTTTGGCTCCTATTTATTGTTGCGGTGGAAGTGGTCCGGCAGTTTTCAGGCAGTCACCGTCGCCTGGAGGCACGACCATTACCCTGTCGACGTGCAGGACAAACAGGCCACGAAACAGACCCTGACGAAATATGAATACGACGCGCAGGGGGGACTGCGAATCCTTAACCCGAAGAAACTGCCTTACAAGTTTACAGTCTTCACCGTCACTGAGCGGAACGGGAAATTAATTCATAGCGCCGGATTGAATAAGGATTGCAGCGCTGAAATCCGCACCCTGCCAGTCGTCAAAATAAGCTATTCGGTTAAAGCCAAGGGGTGGTGGCGCAAAAGTTTCGTCGTCTCTTTGACCTCTGAAGAGTCTATCTCAGACCTGCCCGAGCTGTTGGTTGTAGCCAAACATGGCGAGACCCAACCGCTTGACCGTGACAGCGGGCAGGTCGTCGCGCGCATCAAAGATGCCGCCATCAACCCTTCGTTGCCATTTGAATACGAATTCGAAATTTCCAACTTGAGACGCCCGTTCTTCGTCCGCTTATTCTTTGCCGCGCCCAACGCCTACGACACTTATAAGCTGTCCGATCCGCCGCCGAAGCAGTTGAAGGTCAAGTGATGAGCAAACTAATCTGCCCTTATTGTTTTGAACAATTCTCTTTTGCCCAGATCGAGTTTCGCTGTCTGGGCAAGAATCCGGCCCACTGTGCATACGAGCCGGACGAGAAGCTAGCGAGATACGAAAAACTTGCGACCCCGCCTTTACGTGGCCGCATCTTCAAAGCCAACCATCCGGTCTGGCGGACATTGAGAAGAAACATCACCAGCGCTTCGGGGAAGATGCTGCGCTGTCAGTGTGGCGAGAGAACCTGGGAAGTTTGCCCGTTCTGCCATCACGACCTGCCGACCGGCTTCGCCGAAGTCAAGACGAAAACGATTGCCCTCATCGGCGCGCGCCACTCGGGGAAAAGCAACTATATCGCCGTGCTGATACACGAGCTGTTCAGCGACAACGTCGGCGCGAAATTCGATTCGTCAATATTCGCCTGGGATAAAGATTGGAATAACGAGGACACTAATAAAAGGTACAAAGACAATTTTGAAAAATATATTTACGAGCGGAATATCATCGTCCCGGCGACCGTTTCGGCGGTCGTCAAAACAAACAGGCCGCTTGTTTATAAATTTGACGTGACCCGCCGGCCCTCTTTGTTCTCCCGCAGGCGCAAGCGCAAACACGTCAGTCTCATGGCTTTCTTCGACACCGCCGGCGAAGACCTCAACAGCATCGATGTGATGTCGACGGAGGCGAAATACATCGCCAACTCTGACGGGATAGTCGTCTTGCTCGACCCTTTGCAGATGGCTCAGGTCAGGGATCAGTTAAAAGGTTCCATCAAGCTGCCGGGGAAGTATACCGAGCCGATACAAATCATCGGCAACACCATCGAGCTGATACAGAGATTCAAGGGCTTAAGCAATCAGCAAACAAAAATAAAGATTCCCCTCGCCGTCACCTTTTCAAAGATAGACGAAATCCTGCACCTGTTCGACGCCGGCTCGCCCATCAAAGACGCCTCGAATCACGACGGGTATTTCGACATTACGGATGCCGAAATTGTCAGCGAAAACATCAAGGCGCATCTGGCGAAATGGGAGGGCGGCAACATGGATCGCGTATTGAAAAATCATTTCCTCACATACAGTTATTTCGGAGTGTCGGCTCTGGGAGATTCGCCTCAAGCGGACGGCAAGCTGGCCCTCGGGGCCGCCCCCTTTCGCGTCGTAGACCCGGTTCTGTGGATTCTGCATCAGCAGGGAATCATACCGGGCAGAAGGAGCGACCAGCGATGAGCTTTCAGCAGGTATATTACACCGCTTGCGATAAAGGCTTGAGTAAAGGGGTGGGGTTTCAGGTCAACGCCGCCAGTCCTGACATCGCGCCCGAGGCCTTGCAGAGGGTTGAGAGGTTGGGCTCATACGCCCCACCGCATTCGGCCCCTCTTCAACCGACGCTGGAAGAGATCGAGCAGTTTCCCGTCTCTCTGTTTTTTCAAACATTGAATGAAGTGGGGGTCGTCCTGGGGCAGGCCAGATACGTCGGCCTGCTGCCAGACGGGCGCTACGGAAACTATTTCACCCACTCGCTCATTTCCACCGACCCTTACGCGGATTTTTTTCAAACCGGCCAGCTCCTTCCGATTGAGACGTGGCTGTCGAAATACTGGGCGACCACCGAGAATGATTCGACCCTATTGCCCGACCTTGAAAAGATACCATTGGGCGAAACGATCAATTTCGCCAACGTTCAGCCATTTTTAAAAGAGCCCCAGCGCCGTGAAATCCTGCCTCGCTACCTGAGCGCCGTGGTCGAAGCTCTGAAAACGAATAGACGAGTCATCATCATCGACGCTAACGAGAACATAGCCCTCTGGATTGCCGCCGCGTCTTACGTTCTTCCCTATCATCTCGTCTTAAAGCTCACGTTCAGCACCTACGTCCAAAACCCCTACAGCACGGACGCCCTCATCACGGGAACTACGGAGGATTCGACTTTCAACTTCGCCCCGCATGAGATCGAGCATCTGTTTTCTGTTTTTGATATCAGGGGCGGACGCTTCACCAGTATCGACCCCGATGGCTTCGCCCTGAAGTCAGCGTTCTTATATCAACAGACTTACGGGGAAGTGCTGATCGGCTTTGCCGTTTTCGTCGAGCATGTGGCCCCAAACATGCCGGTCGAAGAGCTGGAAGACGCTTTATCAACCTACTGTTATTTTGAAGACCAGTATGTACCCGACGTAGATGATGTGAGGGTTCTGAACTGGTCTGCCAGGTATGTGACCACGCTCGCAGACAAAGACTTCACCAATCTGTTTAGTAAGATCACCGGCAAGAGCCCGGTTGAGGCGGAAACCCTGCGCGCGGCGACAGATTTTTATCTGGCGACCGTAAGCTCCGGCATCGATACTCCCTCTACCCGTCAGATAGAAAATCTTTATTTCCAGTGGCTGATCTCTGAGACGAGCGGCAAGGTTGACCCCGCTTTACTTGCCGAGACGGCAGACAAACTCCCTCGCCTGATTTACCGGAGCGATGAGGCCGAAAAAACATTCAAAGACTGGCTAAGACATTTGAAGGATGCCGACACCGCTGCGCGTTTTGTGGCTTTGCTACGACTCGGCGACAAAATGGGTTTTGTCGAACAGGAACATGACATCCTGAACTGGCTGGGGAAGAACGTCGCCGCAGCATGGCTGACGGAGACGCCGGTGCAAGAAAGTATTCGAGACGTTTCCGGCAGGGGCGGCGGGAAGAGCTTACTCGAAGGCATTGCGGCATTCTTAGTCGAGCAGATCGACAACCTGCGACTCTTCACATCGCTGCCCATCTTAATGTCCGATGCCGCCTCGTACGGCATTCTCTCGGGCTATGCGGTCAAGACGCAGAACATGCCTTTGTATTTGCGCCTCAGCGGCATAAAGGCCAACCTCACCTCCGAGCAATCCGAGCGGGTCGGAGTTCTCACCACGCAATTAACCACCATCCAGACCTCATTCAAGACGGACATCACCGCGGAGATCATGCAGACGGCATTCAGCTCGATCTGGCTCAATCAAGTCCCGACATTAAGCGAAGCAAATCAATTACTCTCCCCTCCCCTGAGCGGCTATGTCATCAAGAGCGAGGTTCCGGGTCTTTTGATTAAGGCGCTCAGTCTTGACAACGGGACTCTCTCGACCCAACAGATAGAATTAATAGACAGGTTATCTTCCGACGAAATTTATGACTCGATTGACGATAAGGCAAAGATGGCGGTCGATGCCTATGCCATGGCCGTCGAACTACAGATTGCTCCTGAAAGAGTTGATGAGCAACGCACGACATCATACACGAGGTGGTTGACGCATAACAGGGCACATCTCCCCCAGATCGCACCGCACTTATATAAACTTCTGGGACAAAAATTTATCAGGGTCAAAGATGTTCAGCTTCACTCACAGGGGCTCGCGGAATACATAAGAGAGAGCAGCGGGCAATTCCTGCAAAGCTATCAGGGGAAAGTTCATGAGCTTTCGCTCACCAGAAAAAACTATCTGGAAATTGCACGCCTGTTACTAATCTGGACGTTGGCCGCAAGAGCCAACAGGGGTATGGAATCTCACCTGCGGAGCTGGATCGGCATCATCTTAAAAAACCAGTCGAAAAAAGATTTGGAGAAGCTGGAGGTGGCGCTCGATGACGATACATACAGGGTCTGGATACGGACGAGACAAAGAATAGAGCAGGAGCAAAAAGGCACGCTGGGGCGATTCTTCGACAATATTTTAGGCCGCGGCTAACACGCTCCTCCCGGCAAAGGTGAGCTTGCGTCAGAGGAACTAAAGGGATGAAGCACAGTCCAATCCTTGGCATTGATCTGGGCACGACATACTCCGCCGTCGCCTACATCAACCCCGCATACAATAAGGCCGAGATTATCCCTAACGCGGAGGGCAGGAACATCACGCCCTCCGTCGTGCAGATTCAGCCCGACCGTGTCGTCGTCGGCGAAACGGCTAAGCAGGAGGTCGCTATTGAGAAAGAGAACACCGCCCAGTTTTTCAAGCGTGATATGGGAACCGGTGCGATCTATAACTATCAGGGGCACAACTATACCCCGACGGATTTGTCAGCCGAGGTGCTGAAGAAACTCAAAGCGGACGCCGAAGCTTTCCTGCAAACCGAAGTCCGGCAAGCCGTGATTACCGTCCCGGCATATTTTCACGACAAGCCCCGCGTCGCCACACGTCAGGCCGGAGAACAGGCCGGGCTGGAAGTTCTGCAAATGATCGACGAGCCGACGGCGGCGGCAGTCGCTTACGGGTTCAACCGCGCGGATAAAGACGAAACCATACTGGTTTACGACCTCGGCGGAGGGACTTTCGACATCTCGCTGGTGATGATACGCGGCGGAACGATCAAGGTTATCGGCACGGACGGCAACCATCACCTGGGCGGCAGGGATTGGGATAACGCCATCCTCACGTATCTGGGCGAGGAGTTTGAAAAACGGCGCGGCTTCGACCCACTGGATGAGCCCTTCGCCTTCCAGGACTTACTGGTCAGGGCCGAGGACGCCAAGAAGGTTTTGTCCAGCAGAAACAGCACGGCGGTGACGGTCAATTGTCGCGGCGTCATGGAGCGGATTGAAATCACCCGCGAGGTTTTCGAATCAAGAACTTTGGAATTACTGGCGCAGACGGAAATACTGATCCAGCAGGTCGTCAACGATACAGGCTATGGCTTCGAGCAAATCAGCAGCGTATTGATGGTCGGAGGCTCGACGCGTATGCCCGCCTGCTCCGAGCTTATCCGCAGACTGACCGGGAAAGTCCCTAACACCTCGGTCAATCCAGATGAAGCTGTGGCGGTCGGGGCAGCAATACAGGGCTCAGAGTATCAGGTAAGTGAGAAAAGCTTTTTTCTCTCCGGTAGTCGCATTCACAGCGTCACGAGCCACAGCCTCGGCATGGTCGCCGTCAGTGTGGACGGCAACAGGTTCATTAACAGCGTCATCATTCCCAAAAACAAATCAATCCCTTCGAGCGAAGTCAGACCTTATCAGGCCAGCACACGAGAGCACGCCGACAACAGAATCACAGTTTATGTGACTCAGGGAGAGGGAGAAGAGGTAGACAACTGCTCGTTCGTCGGGAAATACGTGATCAGTCAGATTCCGTTTGAGAAGTCGGGGAAATCCGTGCTCGACATCAGCTACGAATACGACCGGAGCGGGACTGTTCGTGTCTCTGCCGTTCACAAAAAGACCCGCGCCGCCTTAACCGTGACCGAAGAGCCTTTGCCCGAAGATATGTCTTGGGTCTCCCAGTCCCCGCGCACGCTGGTTCCCCCGCACAAGACGATTTATTTAGCCATCGATTTATCAGGCAGTATGAGCGGCGGCCCGCTCAAAGATGCACAGGAGGCGATGCGAGGCTTCGTTCAGAACTCGGATTTAGCTCACACCTCCGTTGGTATAATCGCCTTCGCCGATAAAGTACAACTCATGGTCTCGGCCTCACAAAACGCCAAAGAGATATTACGTGCCATCGATTCGTTGCGGATCGGGCTCGTCGGGGGAGCCAATTCCGCCCAGCCTTTCGACGTTACTTTTGAACAGCTCAGCGATCTAAAAGGCCCGCGTTTTCTGGTCGCGCTCACAGACGGCGTGTGGTCGCGTCAGGAGCACGCCGTCCAGAGGGCAAAAAATTGTCATCGGGCCGGAATCGAGATCATTGCCATCGGCTTCGGAAGCGCCGACGAAAAGTTTTTGCGGCAGATAGCCACGTCGGACCAGTCCATTCTGCTGTCGGGAAGCGGCGAGCTTACCGCCGCGTTCGAAAACATCGCTCAGGTATTAATTGAAAGCGCAGATCAAACGTCGCTGACAGGCTTGTTCCTGAAAGGCGGGCGCTGATGGCGTCCGGGAAAAAGGAGGAATCCGAAATGGCTATCTTCTATCTCGTGCTCATTGTTCTAGCTATCATCGTCTACGTATTAATCCTCTGGGCTCTATTTTACGTTGCCCTGTATTTATTCATGCTCGGCTGTCCCGCTTTCATCGCCGTGGTTCTCTTCAACTATGTGAAAGTCCTGTATGAGGAGCTGGTCGTCGGCAAAGGCTGGGTTGACAGCCCGACTGGAGCCGAGCCCGCATTCAAACAATACTTTTTTCGCAAAGCTTTTCATGATTACTGGGAGGTCGTGAAAAAAAGCGGCATCAAAAACTCCGAAGTCTTCGTCTGGGTCAAAGACAAAGGCTTACTAATTTTCGCCAACAGCTTCTTATGGATAACCTTCCCGCTTGCGCTCGGCTACGCCGCCGTCATGGTGGGGGGCACGGTCGTAGGCGTTCTGGCCTACGTGATTTTCGGGTTGACGCACCTGACGATTGTCCTCCTCAGCGCTGCGCTGGCGGTCGCGGCGGCCTATACGCTCAGGGGCGTCGAACATCTTCTGATGCTTAAGCGCCGCATCTCGCTGAAGTGTCCGAACGGCGCGTGTCACGGCGACATTTCGCTGCCTTATTACATTTGCCCGAACGTGTCCTGCGGAGCTAAGCACGAGAAACTGCTGCCGGGCGATTATGGCGTGATCAATCGTCAGTGCCAGTGCGGAGCGTGGCTGCCCACCCTCTTCCTTTTCGGACGCAATCGCCTGAACGGTTATTGCCCGAGCTGTAATAAGCCTCTCAACTCAAGCATCGGGGTCACTAAAAACATCCATATTCCAATCATCGGCGGGCGTTCGGCGGGTAAAAGCAATTTCCTCGTGGCGACGATGCTGGAAATCCATCAAAGGGCGGATGACGGAAAAATAAGCGTGGCGTTTCCCGAAAAGAAGTATGAGGTCGATTACAATAAATGGAAACGGCATTTCGAGAGCGGCAGCACCGTCGATGCCACTTCAGACAAATCTCCCGACGCGTTTCTCGTCAATCTTAATTCCGGCGGCGCTGACTGTCTGCTTTACGTGTATGACCCGGCGGGCGAGTTGTTTCTGCAAACCGATGATATGCGAAGACAGGAGTATTATCATTACACCAACGGGATTATCTTTCTTATCGATCCGTTTTCCCTCCCCCATGTTCAGAGCAGGTTCCAAAAAGAGCTCAATTCTGCAAAATCTCAAATCAGGCCGAGCGAGCTGACTCCGCAGGATGTTTATGCAAACTTGCTGCAAATCCTACAGCAGGAGAAAGGGGTCGGCAGCCGCTCGTCAAAACCCTTATCGGTCGTCATCACCAAGACCGATGCCTTTGATATTTCAAACGAGATTCAACAGCTCGCCGCCCAACAACCGCTGTCAGAAACGCGCGACAAACAGTCTCCTGAATCTTTCGCCGTCCGCACCTGGCTTGAGAAAAACGGAGAGGGCAACCTGATTCGCGGCATCGAGCGTGACTTCAAAAATGTTTCGTACTTTTTTTGCAGCCCCTTAGGGCGTCTGCCTGATTCCAGTTCCGTGCCTTTTGTCCCCAAAGGGGTTCTCAAACCTTTAGGCTGGCTGCTGCGCGGCACTGTTGATTTTGAAACCGGCACGCCCAAGCCAATCGCTCAAGACAAAACGCTAGCCGCCCCGGCCTATACTCCGAGCGTCTCGACTCCGGGCGAAACCATGAACGGCAAAGTCATTGCCGCCATGTGGGCGCTAAGTATTCTCATGATACTCGCGGGGAGTATATTCTTTTTCATAGAGGCGAATGCCGGAAGATATGACTACACTTCGCCGGCTGGGTTCGATACCAGATCGGGTAATTCGTATACCACGAACAGCCAGACGAATCCCTTCGGGTCGCCGAGATCAACTTCCAAAACTGCGCCGCCCGCCCCAAGCTCAACACCCTTCCGCAGCAACACCAGCGTGCGGACATCCGACGCCGCGTTGAAAAGGTCTGACGGGTCGGTCATAGAGTATCTATCCATATACACGCCGTTGAGAGTCATCGAAATAAGCAAACCATGGTACAGGGTCGAGACAGCACAGGGCACGACCGGATGGATTCACGGGAATGACATCCACCCGGTTCGTTAACGCGGAATCCGGCGGCCAGTGTGCGTGTTGACGTTCTGTACTTTGGCGAGGACAGGCGCTCATGCAGCTTGAGTGCTGCCCGCCGGCCTGTCTGGACGGCGTGAGGGCTTTAAATCATTCTCTTGCCGCTGTCGGGCTCAGGTTTTTGAAGCTTCCTTTTCGTGAAGACCTTCAATAAACTCTTCGAAGCTTTCCGATATCAAAATCACGTTCGAGTAGTTGGGCGGGCCGTCGTTGCCTTCCCGGTCGTGATCCCAAAAATAGATGCTGCCTTTATCCGCTCCTGCAACTGAGATACAGATTAAATTGTCGCCCGGGTCGTGCGCTATCGGAAAGAAGTTCGGGGGGATTCTTCCTTTATAAGTTTCCAGGTAGTCCATCAGGTTATTATGCTCTTTATTATGCACCCCCAGAAACCTGTCAACTGAGGAGCCACGCGTTGCGCCTTTGAACTTGAAGCGCCGGGCGACCGGCCTGCCCCCGTTAAACTCCATCAGGAACTTCCTGTATGACGGAGGTAATTTAATCTGTAACGAATCTTCCAGCCTGAAAACAGTTGACTCGTCCAGCTTTTCATTCGCGTCCAGTATCTCAGTCATGTCAGCCCTCACGCGTTATAATCTAAACCGGATGTCGCGCAGCCCCCGGTATGACCGACTGCCTTATGTATGTCGGTCGGGACTAACTGCATCGTCGTCCCGTTTTCGTGATGATGCCACGAATACCCTTCGGGCTTATCATCAAACCCGGCGGCCTCATTCGCCAGATCAAAATCGTCACTTCTGTTTCCGGTATACAGAATATCAACTTCCGCTTTGGAATAGGGAGAGAAGTCGGGGAAACCCTTCTCATTGAATCTGACGCTGTCCGGGTATTTTTCTCTCAGCTCAGGCTTAAGCAGCTCTACAGGATATGTCTCTCCGGCATAAATATAATTACGCGGCATCCTGCCGTTAATCGGCTCAACGTTTTTCGTCGAATCGCGATCCCGCAGCTCGGTCGTGTCAAACCCGTCAGACTTTTCAGTCGGGCGGTCTTTATCCAGTCATATGTGAGGGGCCGGCGGGTCTGGCGGGTTCAGGTTGTGATCACTTCTATCTGTTTCATCCGTTTGCTTATCTGTGTCCGGCGGCGGTTCTGCGGCCTTGTTAAAGTCCTCTTTCACGTCGGGCGCAGCGGCGAATTCGGTTCTGGAAACATTTTCGTGCGCCGAAGATACCGTCACCTCGTTTCCTATCGGCTCATAAGGCTCATCCGGCAAGTCGCCAATCTCCCCCTCCCACACATCGCTCGTCGCCTGACCGGTAGCCTCCACACGATCATTCATATCTATTCCCTGCTGGGAATCACTCGTCTCGGGAGATTCGGGAACTTCGATTTTTTGATTTTCGATGTTAGACATAAAACTTATCCTCTCTTTTTCAGGAGATAGGAAAATGCTTTTTCCACTTCTTTCCGGTGAGTTAAAGTCAGAGGCCCGCCCGCCTTTCGTGTTTCAGCCGACTCGTTATGCCAGGCGTGAATATAAAAACACCACGCGGCATCGACATCGCTTGGGTGGCCTGTTTGTCTGGCGGCGCTGTTGGCAATCGTGACCATCTTTTTCCAGTATTGTTGATGTCTTTCTTCCGACTGGCCCAGATATTCTGGATTAGAGTAAGAAAAGGCCGTCTTGAATTGTTTTTTCAGTTTATCGTCCTGTGCCTGAACGAACATTGAATCCCTGTAACAGCCTTGAGCCTGACAGTATTTGCACTCGTCAAAAGGCACGCTCAATTGATGGTATCTTTTGGTCAGGTCGTTCATATAAGACTTGAGCCGTTCGTCGCCGACCGGGCCGAAGCCGTATCCCCGAAAAACTTTTTGGAGTCGCAGCTTCCGCGCCTGCCGATTTTCATCGCGTTTGAGTATCGTTTTATCCCTCTCGCTCGGGTAATATTGCGGCACTTTGATGAAGGTCGCTTTTTGTAACCCGGTGACAAAGACTGCGGCATTTCCCGTCTCTAGCTTGCCCAGAAAGTCTCGCTGCTCTTCGTCCATGATCATGGCTTTGGCGATGGCCTCGCGGTCGCTGCTGTCGCGTAGCTGATGGGCGATTTGCACGTTCGTATTACGCATCGCATCGGGCGCGAGTTTTTCCGGGCTCTGGTCAGCTATTATTAAACCTTCACCCAGCGCCCGGATTTCCGCCAGCATGTTGCAGAATGCCTGCACAGCCTTATAGCGGGTATCTGCCGAGCCCCCCTCGGCCAGGCCCGTTGACTGAACATTTTCCAGAACGTTATGTGCTTCCTCGACAACCGTAATGTGTTTAAGTTTTCCGTCGGCAGCCGGCATGATCTCACGGTATTCGCGGAGCATGGTCAGCAAAAACATGACGACGAGCGCCTTGTCATCCTGATTGAGATCATTCAGCTCCAGAATTGTCGGGATGTTGAATAACTCATCTGCTATCGGGTTCGAATGCTGTGTGTCAAACATTTTCCCCTTGCTGCCCAGTATGAGCGGCTTGATGCGACCTGCGATTGCGGCTGTTAAATTATTACGCATTTCACCTTGATAGCCGCGCTTCCCGATTAACTCCTCAACGGTTCTGGCAAAATCGGTCATTGTCGGGAAAGAGCGCCACACCTTTTCGCCGTTGCGTGGATAATGATCTGTCAACTGCCAACCTTTCTGCCTGTAAACATCAAGCAGAGCTTCGTAAATTAGTGACGCCAGCGGGCCGATCGGAGGCAACGCGCCCTCGAAGCAGGTTTGCAGCTTGCTGATATGCGCTTCGACGCGCACTCCGGGCAGAAGCTCAAATGGATTGAAGCGAAAAGGCGCGCAAACTTCGTTTCCCAGCGTGTAGACGCGCAGATTATCCGTGCCGTCAAAACCGTCCACGTTGAGCAACCCGCGATACTCTTGTTTCGCCGATTCGATAACCAGGAAAGGGATACTACAATCGATCCAAAACTGGTGGAGCAAATTTAAAACCGTTACGGTTTTACCGCTTCCGGTGAAGCCCGTAATCAGTGCATGTTTTTTGAAGTCTTCGACCGGAAGAGACAACATCCCCAGATCGCCCAACTTGCCGAGCGATATATGTTTGTCTGGAACGGTTGAATAAATAGCGCCCGGATGAAAATTGGGCGCTTGCTGTTTTACCTGAATGCCGGGAATACCGCCGCGAGTATTGACCGGAAAGCGGAAAACTGTTGAAGCCGCACGCGCGTCGGCGATGTAATTTAAGTTCTTAGGCTCGTCAACGCGCAAGTTGGGCGAGCTTTGAATCTTATCCGGCTCAAAGATCAGCGTTCGACAGGTTTCTACGGCAGCTCGTTTCTGTTCCTTTTCAAGCTTAATGAACTCGGCGCTCGAACGACGCGGCGAAGTTTCTCCTTGCTGCGCGTCAAACGGCATCTCTTCGTTGATCGCGCTGGTGATTGAATTAGCAACGGTTCTGGCCGCCGATATATCGTCAGAAAAGCAATAGACAGTCACATAAAAAGGGTTATTCAGTTTGCGCGTAAACGCGGTTATCTCCTCGGCAAACCATTTCGCCTGCGGGTCTCTCGCCGAGAATGATTGAGCGCCTTGCGTAACCGTGACCGACGTACCTGTAGCTTTGGAATTACTGTAAGTGATTGTTTTCGACTCTGCCAGCGTCTCCGCCGTGCTATGACCTTTTCCGCTGCTTATACTGCCGTCAAAACCTAAAATTTTTGATCTGTCTTTCCCACTGCTCACGGAATCAGTGGCGGTTTTATTAGCACCTTCAGTTTTCGCATTAGAATCCCCAGTGGTTGTTGATTCCGTTTTTGTTTCTGCGGTCGAATCCCCTCTCGATCCGTTATCCTCCGACCATTTCGCTAAAAGGCGTGCCCATTTCATGAGCCATCCTCGTTCGTTCGTAATCTCGTTAAGCGCCACCGGACGCAACAATATCCAAATCGCAACGGGGTTTCCCTGAGCGACGAGTGAATGAAAGGGGAAAAGGTGCGTCCCTCCGGCCCCCCACCAGGGCAAGACGGCATAAACGCCGTGCTCTATCTGCCTGAGCGTTGCGGCATCCAACTCTTTCGAGTAGTGGCGTCGAATGTAGTCAACGTCCAGCTCGACGCGCGTATCGCGCTGCCGGACTTCAAAAACTTCACCGTCCCGAAGCGGTTTCAGTAGAGAAACATCCTCATCTGAAAGTCGTTCGGGTGCGAACCCGAAAGCGCGCAGAGCGCAAGCCAGCGTATCAATAATCTCATCAGCTATCCGGCCCCTCGCGGCGCATCCGAGCAGAGTGATTTCGATTGAATCGGCGCGGGCACTGGGGATGGATTTCGGCTGTGGATTCCACTCGTAAACCAGGGCGAAAGTTATATCTTCTTCACGCCATAACCCCGCAATAAATTGTGTCCAGCGACGGCAGTGCTCAGCTATGCGCTCATGTGGCTCTTTTTCAAGCAGGGTATGGTCGAGAAGAAAATCAGGTAAAAAGGGGATGCGAAAACCGAACTGGTAAACTTCGTGGCCGTAAGTTTTTTGTTGGGTATTCATCTGAGGTAGCCTGCCTTCAGTTTGTGAGTGCTGTTTTAACTTCAGTTACTTTCTCGCGCCTGCTTCGACAATCGCAATTTCGTCCGGCGTGAGGTCGTAGAGTCGATAAACGAGCCGGTCAATTTCACGCTCAAGCTGGCTCGTGTCGGTTAACGCGTCTTTGCTTCTGGCGGCGAGGATTTCGTCAACGAGCGCTCCGAGCTGTGTTGCATAGGAAGTGCTATCGAGCCGTGGTATGGGCACATTATTAATCATATCTTTTGTGAACGTAATGCCCTTGTTATAGCTGGAAGCCGAGTACTTTTCGGATATATAGAAAAAATAGAGTTTCGAATTTATTAGCCCTGACGCTACTTTCAATTTCCCCGGATCGGAATCCGCAATCACGAGTGTTGATTTTCCGGGGATCACCTCGCCCGCCAGATCGATGCAGGCATCCAATAATGTTAATCCCTTTATCATAATCTTGGGCTTGGCGGATTTGCTATAGTAACTATTTTTGAACGCCTGCTGAAAATCCGCTTTAGGAACTGTCGGATATAGATACTTATCCCCCAGATAAGTCATTGGCCGCATTCCCCAACGGGAAACAAACCTGCCAATCGTCCCCGTATTTACAACTTTGAAATATGCGCCATTCCGAAGCCCGGCGTTCTGGTGGTCGAGGATAAACGGTTTCAGTTTGTATGCGTCAGACGTGGCGCAGGCATTTTCACACACAAGAAACTCTGAGAACTTACCACTATTACTTTCTATTTTGAGCAGCAGGGGAAGGTTCTGCGAGAATAGAAAATCCAGCGCGTAGGGCGGCTTGATAATGTCTTTGCGATTTTCGTTGAGGAGGAAAATACTCTCCTTCTCCGCTTTATAAACCTGAAGGGTCTCCGAATAAGATTTCAAAAACAGAGTGATGATTGAATCAACATTGGCGCTCTCAAAGACATCACGCCCCGCGATCAGAATGGATTTTATATTGTTCAGGTACATCCTCCTGACTTCTTCGCCGAACGGCTTGGAGAGCCATTTGTCGGGTGTAATAAACATGAGCCCGCCCGGCCTGCTCAACAGATTAAATCCACGCTCAATGAAGGCGATGTAGATGTCCCAGTTGCCCCTCGTTGCCGTGTAGTTTCTAACGATGTATTCCCTGAGCTCTTGTAACCCTATGTTGACCATGGCTTCGGAATCTATGTAGGGCGGGTTGCCGAGAACGACGTTGAAACCGTCGAGCACGCCGAACATCCATTCCGGGTCGAAGAAGTCCGCCGAAGCGTTTTGGTCATAAGGGTTCCAGGCGATGAGCTTTGCGGTCGTCTCGTGCGGGAAGTTGCCTTCCGCCTCAAGCAGCGCACCTATCTCTTCGCGCAATCGTTCGTCCTCGCGGCGAGACTGCTCCTTGGTTTGTGTCGTGCGCGCCGTGAAGTAGCGTTCGCGCACGGTCTTCAGGTCACGTTCCTTTTCGTCAATCGCCGTGTTCCGCAAGAAAGCCTCCGCGGGCTTCTCAAGCTTCCGCAGTGCGTTCGCCGCAATGAATTTCGTCTCAAGATTCGGCAGCGGGCGAATCCCCAGATTCTCCGCTTCGGGGCGTATACGCTGGTCTATGATGAGCGAGATGAAGAAGCGCAGCTTGCTGATCTGGATGGCGATGGGCTGGATGTCCACGCCGTAGATGCAATTCTCTATGAGGTAGAGTTTTCTGCCGTAGTCCAGCTCGTTGCGCTCAAAGGCTTCTTCGATGCTGCCGATCTGCGCTTCAAGGTCTTGCAGCGTACTTTCGCGGAACCTGTCGTCCTCAATCCGTTCCGCCGAGCGCATCGCCTCGCGCACACGCTCTATCTGCCGTTGTTTCCAACGAGCGTTCTGCGGGTCGAGCCTGGCGAGGATGAAGACGAGCTTTCCCAGAATCCCCATCGGGAATGCGCCTGAACCGCACGCGGGGTCAAGTATCCTGACCTCGTCAATCGCCTTGATGAGCCGCTCGACCTCTGCGTCCGTGAAGCCGTGCGGCTCATCCGTGTAAGCGAACAGCCTGAGCAGGCGAGCATGAAACGGCACGCCCTCCTGTGTTTCGACATGCACACCGTCACCCGCCTCGGCGGGCACAAAGGGCTGCTGGCCGACGAACGAGCTTTGCGCGTCGCCTTGGCGCATCACGATGCTTTCAGGTTGCGTTTCATCCCTCGAAGGCACAAGCCGGGTTTCAAGGTAGGCGATCAACGATTCGTCAACCATATAGTTGACAATCTCTCGCGGGGTGTAGAAAGAGCCGGTTTGCTTGCGCGCCGTCGCGTTAGTCTCAGGGTTGTAGCTGGCTAGCAGATTCTCGAAGACCTTACCGAGAAGCTCCGGGTCGAGTGCGACCTCCTCCTCAATCGGCGTGTTCTCGGCGATGGTGAACTTGTAACGGTTGAGCGTATCGATCAGCCCGCGCACCCTGTAAGTCTTGCTGTGCGTGCCATAAACCTCGTTAAGGTCAACGCCATCTTCGGCGCAGTTGTGCTCCTCGCAGAAGAAGAGGCGGTTCGGGACGGCGGGCTGTTTCCGTTCCGTGTCTGAGAAACCGTCCACGCGAGTTTCGACGAGCTTGCCGTTAACCTCTTCCCTCTTGTCCAGACATTCGAACAGACCGCCGTTGAGGAACGGAATCGAAGCGAACATCCCTAAGGCAGCGTCCGGGTCACGAAAAAGCTTCTTGTGCCGGTACTGGTTGTGAACCATGTACTGGTCGTTGAAGCGTTTGCCCGTGTCGGTGTCCTGACGAAATTCGCGCGGGCTCGCCGCATCATTCATCGGCGTGTTGAGTGTGGCGAAGAACAGATTTTGCAGGACGGCTTTGTAGAACGTGCTGCTCCCGGGCGATAAATCCTTCAGCACCGAGGCGAGATGATCCGGGCGAAACAGCTCATCCGGCACGAGCCGCCTCTCCTTCAGAAACCAGACGAAGATCAGCCGCGTGATGAGCCGGATGACGTTCGTAGCTCGATTCACCTCGTCGGACACGGCTGCGCCTCCGCTGGGAAACTCCACCTGTTCGAGCGCCCAGAAGTACCAGTTGGCGAGGTCTTTATAGAAGCGCTTGTTCAGTTCGGAAATGTCCAGCGTCTTGCGCCAGGCTTCATGTAGCTCGACGAAGTTTGTGATCGTATGAACAGCCGAGAGTTGCGAGAAGGCCAAGTCGTAAAGTATCTCGACGTGCGCGCGGTGTGGATTGGCGATGCGAATGTCTTTGATGAGCGTGACTTTTTCGAGCACGTCGCGCGCCGCATCGCGTTTGTGCAGGCGGCGGTTGATGACCGAAAGCGTTAAGGTATCGCCGTGCTTAAAGAGGATGAGCGCGGGCTTCGGAAACATCCGGTTGATCTCCCGCGTGATATCGGCGAGCGCCGTGCGCGAATAGCCACCCTCTTTCGGTATCAGCTCAAGGGCGAAGAAGATGTAATTCTCGATCTGCGTGGCGGAATTAACGTCAAGCTTTTTCGAGTCGAAATTCAGGGCAGGCCGTCCGTTGTCGCGGATTTCCTCATCCGTCAACTGAAACAGTAGATCAACCGAGAGCCACTCTTCCGGGCGAGCCTTCTCGCGGCTGAAGAAATCCTTACGGTTCGTCAACTCCAGCAAGCCCGCCGCCGTGCCCAACTCATACCCGAGAGTCTTATCGCTTCTGTAGCCGAGGGCACTCAGCAGGCTCACGGCGTTATCGTTGAGCGCACCCGAACGGAATGACTTCAACCTCGTCTCGATGAGCCGCAGGTATTCGACCTTATTTCCCGGCACTGTGTCGTTTGCAGGCATACGCGCCATCGTTGTTCGTTGAGTCCCGCTGTTTTTACTACCGGATGACGAGCCATGTGACCAACTCGAAATCAGTCGTCGCGCTGACCTGACGGTCGCGTTTGACAAGCGTTCCGCCGCGCCCGGACAGCAGATTGCCGGCGTTGCGCTTGCGGAAAGTGTGTGTGATGGCAAGCACTGCTTTGTTGAGCAACTCTGTGTAGCGCGTCATGTCCGTGCCGTCTCTGGTCTCTTCGTCAAACAGGCGGCACAAATCTTCATTCGCCCGCGACTCTTCCGCGCAGAGGGCACGAAAGATGTCCAGAATCTGCTTCGCCTGCGTGAAGGTGTAACGCACCTGCCCGTCGTCGCGGACGTAAACCAGAAAATGCGGCTGCAAGGGGTTCACGGCTTCGTTGCCGGTCGTGTCGCCCTTCTGCCTGAGACAGAAAATCACGCCCGGCGAGAGCGAGGCGATATCATCGCGCGCAGCGACGACCGCGTAGAGCCCCAGCGGCGCGTCCTGTAGCTTCTTCCGGTTGCTCTCGATGAAGCGGGCCAGCTCCGCGCGGAAGTCGTCGAGCGTGAACTCGTTGAGCGCGACGGTCTCGTTGAAATCCTCCAAGTCGAGGACTTCATCCTTGAGCCGCAGAAGCTGCTTGTCGCGATAGTTGAGCTCGTCGGCTGCGAGCTCCTCGATCTCTTTGACACTGAGGATGTCGTCCTGCCCCGTCGCCGCCATGTCCACCAGCGCCATGCGGGCCTCCACGCGATTCCTGAGGTTTATATACTTGTTCAAGTCCTCTGTGGGCCAGAAATTGACGAGCTGGATAGATTTGTTACGACTGCCGATGCGGTCAATGCGCCCGAAGCGCTGGATGAGGCGGACGGGGTTCCAGTGTATGTCGTAGTTGACGACGGTGTCGCAGTCCTGCAAGTTCTGCCCCTCGGAGATGCAATCGGTGGCGATGAGCAGATCTATCTCTTCATCCTGTGGCATTCCCTTCATGGCGGATCGCTTCTTGGCTACCGGCGAGAAGTTCGTCAGAATCTCGTTGAAGTTCGTGCCGCCGAGCGTGGTTTTGTTTCCACCAGCGCCGCCCGTCACGGTCGCCGCGTGAATGCCGAGTTCGTCGCGCGCCCAATCAACCAGCGCCTCGTACAGGTAAGCGGAAGTGTCGGCGAAGGCGGTGAAGACAAGGATTTTGCGCTTCGGCTTGCCGTCCTTGTCGAGCGCAGGCCGGCTGACCTTGTCAGCAATCAGCCCTTTAAGTTCTTTGAGCTTCGCGTCCCTCTCGACCGTCACCTGCCGCGCGCTGATGTTGAGAAGGTTGATTTGTTGCCTGTCCTTTGCCAGATCTTTGAGCCAGCGGTCAACCTCCAGATGTTCGAGCTTGTACTTCAGCTTCGTCCCCGTCTGCATGGCTTCACGCAGCTCGTCGTCTTCCTCATCCACGTCGCTGACAAGCTCGAAGTCGAGCGTCCGGTTCTCGGAGCGGGCCTGCTTGAAGGTCTTTATCTTCTCCTCAAGGGTGACGATCTTCTCCATCGTGCGCTCCATCGAGATGGCGAACGACTTGACGGAGCTTTCCAGCCGCTTGAGGTAGTTGACCTTCATCATGCCGATCAGGAAATGTTCGCGATTCTCCTGCGTGAAGTTGTCCACCTCTGTGCGGTCGGCGTAGAGCTTCTTGAACTCCGGCCTGACGTACTGCGAAGGGCTGAACAGCGAGAGCTTGTAGTTGGAAATCTCGTCGTTCAGCTTGTCGTAAGACATGAACTCGTCTTTCGTATCGATGTCCGGGAAATGGGAGACGGGCTTTTCACGCCGGGGAAACTCTCCGACCACGGCGAGCGTGTCGCGGTAGTACTTCTGCACGTGCCTGCGCGAACGGGCGATGGTCAGCTCGTCGAGCAGCTTGAAGAAGGCTGAGCCGAGGCGTTCAAGGAGGACGCTGCTGTTGCGCTCCTTCGTCGTCTTGTCGTTGGCCCACTCGGTGAACGTGCGCTGCGCCGTGGCGAGAGTGTCCTTGAGGCTGCCGATGCCTATGGATTCGGAGAATGCAGCGTCGTCATCACCCGTCAGGAGGTAAATCTGATTCCGCAGGTCTTTGAGGTCGTTGTTGACCGGCGTCGCCGACAAAAGCAGCACTTTGGTCTTCACGCCCGAGTTGAGGATGTCGTCCATCAACCGCTCATAGCGGCTTCGGGCGATGATGTTCCCGTCCTCATCGCGCCTGCCTTTGGTGTTGTTGCGGAAATTGTGCGACTCGTCAATGACGACGAGGTCGTAGTTGCCCCAATTGATGGTTTCCAGATCGATATCACCGGCATGACCACGCGAGCGGCTCAGGTCTGTGTGCGAAAGCACCGTGTAGCCGAAACGGTCTTTGAGGAACGGGTTCAGCTCGCTGTTGTTCTGTGCCTGATAGACGGTCCAGTTCTCGCGCAGCTTCTTCGGGCACAGGACGAGCACCTTGTCATTACGCAACTCGAAGTATTTGATGACGGCCAGAGCCTCGAAGGTCTTACCGAGCCCCACGCTGTCGGCGATGATGCAGCCATTGTGTACCCTGATCTTGTTAATAGCGCCCTTCGCGCCGTCCTTCTGGAAATCAAAAAGCGTATTCCAGATTTGCGTGTCGACGAGCTGGTCTTTCGCGTCGAACAGCCCTCCCGCACCCTGCTCGGCGAGGAATTGTTCGAAAATGTGGAAGAGGGTTTTATAGTAAATGAACTCGGGCGCATGATTCTCGTAAAGCTGCGCGAGGTAGAGCAGCACCTCGCCCTTCACGTCTTCGACCAAATGATCATCGTTCCACAACTCATCGAACCAGTGCTTCAAGTCCTCGCGGTCGCGATTCCCATCAACTGCGAGATTCAGCTCTATGTTGTTGCTCGCGCCGAGGCCCAGTCCGCTGACGGTGAAGTTAGAGCTACCCATGATGGCGCTTTCGCGCGCCCCGTCGGCGATGTGGTACATCTTTCCGTGCAGCAGATCGGCCTGCCTGATAGACCTGATGTTGACCTTGTCTTCCATCCACTCGGCGCATTCACGCGCGACCCGCTTCTGTGTCAGGCGATTCTCAAGGCTTAGCCCTTCGTCCTCAATCTTGAAAGCTTTCTTGTCGGTGCGCTCCGGGTCTAGGGAGCGGACGAAGCGCGGCTCGCCGAAAAGGAAATCCATGCGCTCTATGTCGCGCAGGTCTTCTTTGAGGGCCGCGAAAGCGTAGATCGTAAAATATGCCGAGACGACCGAGAGCTTCGAGCCGCTTTTAATTTTATCCTTCAGGAAATCGCCGACACTGCCGCGTCTGTAATTGTCACGTATACCTGAGAGGAAGGTGTTAGGAAACATCGCCTTCTGGCTCATGTCATGTCCTTTCACAGGAGTCTCAAGCCGATGTCTCAACTTCCAGACTGAAAGTGTAATCTCGTTTCATTCAGCAGAACTCGATTCGACTGGGTGGAGATAAGGCTGTCTACCGTTATGAGGCAAAAATAGTAACACAAAGAAGCGAATCAGATGCTGAATTTTACAGGTCGTCTATGGCAGCCGTTTTTGCATCAGCACCTGAAAGCTTTCGCTTAGCCCGCCGGGGAGGATCAGGTCGCGCAGGGTCGAACGAAGGGCCAGCGCTTCCGCTTCGGTGGGCATCGGGGCGGTCATTAGCTGTAACTGTTCGAGTAGTCCGGCACGCAGCAAGAATTTGTCCTGCCGTTCAAGGCTGACGGTTCGCAGGCCGTTCTCTTCACCGGTTTTTCGGAGGTGCGTCCAATCGACGGTCGTGGTGAGGTCTTGTTGGCCGGGCCGGGCGAGCGGGTCGTCGGCGAATTGATGGCGGCGGAAAGCTCTCAGTGTTCCCTGTTGTCGATGCGTCGAGTCGTAGAGGTCGGCGGCGTCCGCCCCGTAGTCAACGATAATGAGATGACCGCGCTTGAGTGTGGACGAGGCGACGCCCATCCATTCCTGCGCTTCAAGATTGACTTCGGCGAGCTGCCCTTCCTGTAGGCGGACGCCGATGCGCTCGAAGTATGTTTGAAGATGTGCGGTGGAGGGCTCGCCATCGACCCAGCAGAAACCGCCTGTGCTGTTGAGGCCGACGTATAACTCCGAGAATTTGCCGCCGCGCATCGCAACTCTGTGTACGGGGAAAGCGTCGAGCAGCTCGTTGGCGAAGATGATTCCCCCATCGAAAGGGGTCTCGATCTCCCTGAGGCGACGAAATTCCAGTCGCTCCGCGAATGGTGAGAGACGCAGACGGGCACGCTCGCGTGCATCATCGCTCGCTTCGTCGATCAGATAGTGTGTCGCGGCGAAGACGTGCGGAAATGTGTCGCGCAGGGTTTCCAGCACGCCGTAAGCGAAGTGGCCTGCGCCCGCGCCTGCTTCGATGACGGTCAAAACTTCGGGCGCGCCAAGCTCGTCGTAGAGCGATGCGAAATAGCGTGCGAAGGTGGCGGCGAACAGGGGGCTGCGCTCGGGAGACGTGCGATAGTCGCCTGTGCGGCCCCAGCGCGAGAGGTCCGGGCGGCAGTAATAGCCGCCTTGCGGGTCGTAGAGCGCGGCGTCCATCCAGTCGCGGAAAGTGATGAGGCCGTCGCGTCTGATTCGCGCGCGAAGGCGGTCGGCGAGTGACGCTTCAAGCGTGTAATCAACGTCGCGCTGGCCCATCTTGTTAATTGACTCAAGGGCACACTGAAGGAGTTTTGACGAAGAAGGCTGCGACTAGCGCCCGGGAGGTTCGGCCTTGTCGTCAAGCAGCCGCGTGGTGTTCTCTGTGACGCTAGGCGGCGCGATGATCTCGGCGGTATCGGGCTGCCTCCAACCTGTGACAGGCACGCTGCGCTGCGGCGGCAGCGCATCAGCAGAGCGAGCGCCTCCTGCGCCGAACTGCGCCGCCCCTGCCGGCGGAATATACGACGGCAGGCTGACAGGCATCGTATGCGGCGTTGCATCCTCGAACATGCGCGCGTAGATCATTCTGATCACCCCGCCCCAGAAGAAGATGACGGCGGAAAGGGGGACGAGGATTTCCGGCAATCCGACCTCGGTCAGGATTGCCATGAGCGGCGTAATGAGGAAGCAGATAATCATCATCATTGCGCCCTGGCGATAACCCCTGCGGCGCGGCGAGAGCATCTTCGGAGAAGCGCCCATAGGGCTCACGGCTGGCACGCCGCCGCTGGCGAGCAGCGCCAGCACACCGCTCAGAGGGAAACCGCAACGCGAGCAAAAACGCGTGTCGCCGGAAATCTGTTGCTGTCCACATTGAGGACAATACATCCGAAAGACCCCTTCAGAAGAGAATGAAACGGCCTTGCTCCTGATAAGCGAGAAGGCCCGAACCCTGATTTACGAATCCGCGCGGGTGAAAGTTCTAACGCCGAAACATCCTAGACCGGGGGCACGCGCGAATCTGAAAAGAGCCTGAAGGTAGCGAATGCGCGGCCCTGATAATGCGCCGCGCGCCGCAGCGTCTCCAACAATAGCGCGCAGAGCGTCTGCATCTCGCCCGACGGGAGCGCAATCTCTTTAGAGAGGTCTGCGTCCGTCGTCAAGAGCGCAAAGCCGCGAAGCCGCGTGGCCTCTACTTCATCCAGATATTCGGCAACGCGCGCCGGTGTGGAGAGAGCCTCGGGCAATGTCCACTCGAACGGGTCATCCCAGAGGTTCGCCGTGATGCCGCCGAAGGTTTGCTCGACCGTCGCGGCGCTTCGCAACAGGTGCTCGCCGCAGGAATAGACCGGGAGCGCGTTCGTCGTCCGGCGCGGTTGTCTGTATAGATGCTCCGCCGCCGTCAACTCGACGAGCGCGCGCGAGCGCCTATGAAGACGGGCGAATTCTTTATCAAGGCTCAGGACGAACGCCTTGCTGCCTTCGCCCGTCGCGTTGTCTGGCTCCATTATTTAGCAGTGCGTCGTTCGGATTCTTCAAGCACAGTGCCGTAACTTTTGCCGCCGTAACTGCCTCCCGTGTAGATACGCCCGCGTGCGCCGACGCGTGCGCCGCGCGACGGCAGGCCGTTGCGTGTCACGACCAGCAGCTTTCCCGTCCCGTCGTCTATCTCGTAGATGCCCATGTTGAGCAGGCCGTAGCTGTCAGTCACGGTTCCGGCGACCGATACATCCTTGTCCATATACCGGCCCGGGTCGGCGTTGATCTTAGAGATCGTTTCACGCTTCGGGCAGGCCGTCAGAAGAACGGTCGCGGCGAGGATGAGCGATAAAAATATTGTTTGATGACGCGAGCGCAATGGCATCTCCTTCTCGTCGGTCAGATAAGGGAGAGCAGGCAGATCATACCACGCCACAGACGCCTTTCGAGAACGGACGCGCGGGCGCGTCACAGGCCGCCTCCGGAAAGGGAAAGGACGCGAGAGTTATGAAGTCTCTCGCGTCCATGACACGCCCCGCTGTTGAGAACCACTCTTAGTTACCGTACCAGCCGATCGGCTTGCCCGACAAATCGACCCACACGCTCTTGATGTGCGTGTAGAGTTCGAGCGCGTGCTTGCCCATCTCGCGGCCATAGCCCGACTGCTTGAAGCCGCCGAAGGGCGACGCCGCATTGAACATGTTGAAGGTGTTGATCCAGATCGTTCCGGCGTGAATCTCCTTGGCGAAGCGGTGGGCACGCGTGATGTCGCGCGTCCAGATGCCGGCAGAGAGGCCGTAGATCGTTTCGTTGGCCTGCTTGATGAGATCCTCCTCGTTCGCGAAAGAGATGGCGGAGGTGACAGGCCCGAAGATCTCTTCCTGCGCGACTCTCATCTGGTTCTTGACCTCGCTGAAGATGGTCGGCTGGAAGAAGTAGCCCTTCTGGAAATCGCCTTCAAGCTTGGGCGGCTCGCCGCCCGTCAGCACGGTCGCGCCCTCCTCGCGGGCAATGTCAACGTAGCCCTTGATGCGGCACAGCTGCTCTTCGGAGACCTGTGGCCCCATGTGCGTCGCCTGGTCCATCGGATCGCCCACTCTGACCTTCTGCGCCTTCTCCTTGAAACGGTCGAGAAACTCGTCCTTGATCTCTTCGGCGAGGAAGAGGCGCGAGCCGGCGCAGCAGACCTGACCCTGATTGAAGAAGATGCCCATCATCGCGCCGTTAACGGCCTGCTCCAGGTCGGCATCGGCGAAGATGATGTTGGGCGCTTTGCCGCCAAGCTCAAGCGAGACCTTGGTGAGATTCTGTGCCGCTTCGCGCGCAATGATTTTGCCCACGTCGGTTGAACCTGTGAAAGCTATCTTGTCTATACCGGGATGAGAGGCGAGGGCCGCGCCCGCCGTCTCGCCGTAACCGGGAAGGATGTTGACGACGCCTTCGGGGAAGCCTGCCTCCTGAATGAGCTTCGCCAGCTCCATAATGGTCACGGGCGTCTGCTCGGCTGGCTTGAGCACGACGGTGTTTCCGGCGGCGAGCGCCGGGGCAAGCTTCCATGCCGCCATCAGCAGCGGAAAGTTCCACGGGATAATCTGCCCGCAGACGCCCAGGGGCTCGCGCAGAGTGTAGTTGAACATCTGCCCGGGCACGGGGATGGTCTCGCCCTCGATCTTGGTGGCGTAGCCGGCGAAGTATTCAAAGTTTTCGACGACCTGCGGCAGATCGACGTAGGTCGATTCGCGTATGGGCTTGCCGTTGTCGGCGGTCTCAAGGGCGGCCAGCTCCGTTAAATGTTCCTCGACCAGTTGCGAGAGCTTGTAGAGCAGACGCCCGCGATCACGCGCGCTCATGCGCGACCACTTGCCTTCGTAGGCGCGGCGGGCGGCGGCGACCGCCTTGTCAATGTCGGCCTTGTCCGCCTCCGCGACTTCGGCCAAGGTCTCGCCCGTCGAAGGGTTAGGCGTCGTGAATGTTTTGCCCGACTCGGCGTCTACGAATTTTCCGTCAATGAAAAGCTGATACTTGCGTGGCGTGTTGGTTGCTGCCGGTTGCGCAGTAGACATGTCATTACTCCTTCACAAAGATGTGGGTGGAATGGGTGTTCGGATGAAATAGGGCGCTGCTCACTGTTGCCCTGTAATTTATCACTTCGACCTCCCGAAAGTAAAAGGATGAAGGATGAAGGCGGAAGGATGAAGTAAAAGCTTCAAGACAGAGAAGCATTCCTTTCATCCTTCATCCTTCCGCCTTCATCCTTTCATCGGCTCTTCCATCTCTTCATCGGCGGCGTAGCGCAGGTCGCGGTCGCCTGTGGTCTCGTCCCAGTCGTAGCCGAGGTAGAGGGCAAAGCGATGGAGTTTCGACTCCCACTCCTCGCGTTGTGCCCGATACTCTTCAAGGCCCTGTCGCCGGTCGGAGCGTGTCTCTATGCCCGCATCGCTCAAGCGCCGCATGGTGGCCTGATAGCGTCCGCCCCACCGCCGGGATTCCTCGTATGTGGTCTCGGTGCGGCGGGCGCGCCGTCTTTCCAGACCGAGCGAAGCATCCAGCTCGTAGAGCACATGGCGAGCGCTGGCCTCAAGGTTACGCACCACCGGATGATTATAAAGCTCCCTGTACTGCTCCGCGTCCAGACATGAGCGAATCACCGAACAGGTTTCCAGCATCAGGAAGAGCATGCGCGGGAGGCTCTTGTAAACCTCGACCGGGTGAAAATAATGGATCACCGGATGCTCGACGTGCGATTCGAGCAAGCCCTGAATATCGCGCGTGGCGAGGCGCAGCGTTGCGTCCAGTCCGTAAAAGCGTCCCTCAACGAAATGATGGGCGATGAACCCGGCCACGTCCGCCCCCTCCTCCGCCTGATGATAGAAAGATAGCGCGACTGCGCGTTTGCGCTCCAGTGCGCCGTAAACCGTGATCAGGTACGTGACGGTCAAAGAGATGAGCGCAAACCCGGAAGCCGATTCGACGAGGGCGACGAGCCGCATCAGCGTCGTATGGGGCGCGATGTCTCCGTAGCCCACGGTCGTCAGCGTAATGCCGCTGAAATAGACAGACTCAATCCAGGGGGGGCTCATCGCTTCGGGCGCGACCACGAAATGCGCGGGCATGTAGGCGTAATAGACGAGCGCAAACGCGGAGACGAGCAGCACGATGTAGATGATGATCAGAAGCGGCAGCAGCAGTGGGCCAACCGTATTGAGCAGCTTGTGACGGCGCTGGCGCGGAATGCGGAAGGCGAGCGTGCGCGACATGCGCCAGACGGTGCGGTTCAGAGTCTCGCCGATTGGCCCTGAGCGGGCACGCGCATGCAGGACGGTGGCGTAAACATCATAGGCCACTCCGGCCACGATACACGTTCCCAGTACTGTCAGTAGAATTGCGCTCATCCTAAAGAAGGTGAAAGTGAAAAGGCAAAAGAGAGGCGGAGACTACATTCAATGAAATGCCCTTCTCCTCCCTTTCGCCCTTTTACTTTTACCTTTGCCTTTAGAAGTCTGTCGTTCCGGCGAGCAGTTGCCGGAGCACGAACGGCAGGATGCCTCCGTGCTGGTAGTAATCGATCTCAATCGGCGTATCTATCCTGAGCGTGAGCGGCACTTCTTCAGTCTCGCCGCTGGCGCGATGAATGACCATCGTCACATCCTGTCGCGGCTCAACGCCGCTTTCCAGACCCGTGATGTCGAAGGTCTCCGTCCCGTCCAGATTGAGCGTTGCGGCACTCGTGCCCTCTTTAAACTGGCAGGGCAGGACGCCCATGCCGACAAGGTTGCTGCGATGTATGCGCTCGAAGCTCTGGGCCACGACAGCCTTGATGCCGAGCAGGAGTGTGCCCTTCGCGGCCCAGTCGCGCGAGCTTCCAGTGCCGTACTCCTGCCCCGCCAGAACGATGAGCGGGATGCCCGCGGCCTGATATTTGATTGAAGCATCGTAGATGGACATCTGGTCGCCGTGCGGCTGGTGAACCGTAACGCCACCTTCCGTGCCGGGAACCATCAGGTTCTTGATGCGTACGTTGGCGAACGTGCCGCGCACCATCACCTGATGATTGCCGCGCCGCGCGCCGTAAGAGTTGAAGTCCTCGATGGCGACGCCGTGTTCCTGTAGATAGAGGCCGGCGGGAGAGTTCGGCTTGATCGCGCCCGCAGGGCTGATGTGGTCGGTCGTCACGGAATCGCCGAAGATGGCAAGCGGGCGAGCGTTACGCACGTCGCAGAAGCGGCCTACGGCGCTGCTGAACTTTTCAAAGTACGGCGGCTCCTGAATATAGGTTGAGTGCGGATCCCAATCGTAGACGTTGCCCGTGCTCGACGGTATCTCGTTCCAGAGCGGATTCTGCTCGGCGAAATCAGCGTAGAGACGACGGAAAGTCTCCGGGTCGTAGGCCGTGCTCAACAGGTCGTTGATCTCTCCGAGATTGGGCCAGATGTCGCGCAGGTAAACGTCCTCGCCCCCTCTGCCCTTGCCGAGCGGCTCTCGGGACATATCGATATTGACGCGACCGGCGAGAGCGAAAGCGACCACCAGCGGCGGGCTCATCAGGAAATTCGCTTTGACGCTCTGATGCACGCGCGCCTCGAAATTGCGATTGCCGGAGAGCACGCTCGCGACGACCAAATCCTTCTCGGTAATGACATCTTCGATGCGCGGGTCTAACGGGCCGCTGTTGCCTATGCAGGTCGTGCAGCCGTAGCCGACGAGGTTAAAGCCGAGCGCGTTGAGGTAAGGTTGCAGCCCGGACTTTTCCAGATACTCTGTGACGACGCGCGAGCCCGGCGCGAGCGAAGTCTTGACGGACGGGTCAACCTGTAGGCCGCGCTCGACGGCCTTCTTCGCCAGCAGGCCGGCGGCGATCATCACGCTCGGGTTTGAAGTGTTGGTGCAGGAGGTGATGGCCGCGATCACCACGTCGCCGTGGCCCAGATCGTCGAAGCGCTCAGGGAATTCCCCTGTGTGAATATCTTCGACGCGGTCGGGCGTCGGACGATTGTTCATCATCTCAAGCTCCGTCAGGGGGCTCGTATTCTTTTCGCTGACGTGAAGCTGCTTTTCATCCGGAACGGTCGCCGGCTCCTGTTCGCCGCCTCCGGCCACAGCCGCCCTTCCCTTCAAGGCGCTGAGCCCGACCCGCACCGTGTAGCGCTGGGCCAAATCTTTTTCCGTCTTGCCGTAGCCGTTCTCCCTGACGGGCTTTTGGAAAAGCTCGACGAACTGTTCTTTAAGCGCGGGCAATTCAATGCGATCCTGCGGGCGCTTAGGCCCGGCGACACTCGGGCGAATCTCCCCGAGATCAAGCTCAAGCACACGGCTGTACTCACACTCGCCGCCGCGCGGAATGCCGAACATGCCCTGCGCCTGATAGTAGCTGCGAACGGCCTCGACCTGCTCGTCCGATCTTCCGGTCGCGCTCAGGTACTTGCAGGTCTCTTCGTCCGTGGGGAAGAAGCCCATCGTCGCGCCGTACTCCGGCGACATATTGGAGATCGTGGCGCGGTCAGCCGCCGGGAGGCTCGCCGCCCCCTCGCCATGAAACTCCACGAACTTACCGACCACCTTGGCCTGTCGCAGCAGCTCCGTCACGCGCAGCACGAGGTCTGTGGCGGTGACGCCCTCCGAAAGCTTGCCCATCATGTGAACGCCGACGACATCGGGCGTGAGGAAGTAGACGGGTTGGCCCAACATGCCCGCTTCGGCCTCTATGCCGCCCACGCCCCACGCGACGATGCCGAGCCCGTTGATCATCGTCGTGTGCGAGTCCGTCCCGACCAGCGAGTCCGGGTAATAGATGCCGTCCTTCTCCCACACGCCGCGCGCCAGAAATTCCAGATTGACCTGATGAACGATACCTATGTCCGGCGGCACGATGCGGAATCCGTCAAACGCCTGCATGCCCCACTTCAGGAACTGGTAGCGCGAATTGTTGCGCTTGAACTCCATCTCCATATTCTTCTGGAAAGCGTCCGCCATGCTTGAGAAGTCGACCTGCACGGAGTGGTCTATGACCAGATCGACAGGCACGAGCGGCTCTATGACGCCGGTGTTTTTGCCGAGCCGCGCCACGCACGAGCGCATCGCCGCCAGGTCAACCAGCAGCGGCACACCCGTGAAATCCTGCAATAAGACGCGCGCGACGACGAAGGGTATCTCCTCGGTTCGCTCGGCATTGGGCTGCCAGTTTGAGAGCGCACGGACATCTTCCTCGACGATCTTCTTGCCGTCGAAGTTACGCAGGACGGATTCAAGGATGATACGGATGCTGACGGGCAGCCGGGAGATTGGGCCAACGCCCTCTTTTTCCAGTTGGGGCAGCGAATAGAACTGGCCCGCGGGGAAGTTTTGCAGCGTATTGAATAGATTATGTGGCATAAGGTTTCAAGTGGTTGTGTGGGTGATAAGCACAGCTCTAGCCTCACGGCTATCGCGCCTCGGGAACACTTGCGATCAGGGTTATTGTCCAAAGTTTAGTGTAGGGCGGGCGCGCGTCAAACGTCAAGCAAAGCCTTCGGGCGGGAAAGGTTGAACCGTGATTGCCCGTTTTTCAAAGCATCTGCTATAGTTCAAGCGTTCAGCAATCAGCAGTGTGCTTTTCCTGGTCGTTCGCGCTTTCGTAACGCGAGGGCGCGCACGCGTGACGGTCTACGGCTCAGGCTTTCGCCCATCCCGCAGACTTGCTGCTGAAGGGCTGACTGCTGAATTGCCTTAGCTGGAGGGAGATTGATTGGGATGCCTAAAAAGAGACCGGAAGATTTCGAGTATTTGAGCAACAACCCGGATTTCGTGCCCGACCCGGACATCGAACAGTTTATGGAAGAAGAGATTTCGCGTGCGCCGAAAGACCCTGACCGGCTGGCGCAGCGCCTGCGTAATAACACGGCGTCCTCGCCGGAGGACGCGGGCGGCGATCCTGACGCCGCATGGGAGGATGTCAACGACAGCGGCACAGAGACGATCTCCGGCGATAATCCGACGCCCGATCAATCCCTCGTCGAGGAGAACGCGCGCGCCGTCGGCGTCAGCTACGAAGATAACGAAGAGCTGGAATTCCTTGACAAGATAGTGAGCCGCGACCGCGACCGCTACGAACTGGACGAACGCTCGAAGACCGACGACGACACGATATAAGAGCAGCGACGAGTGACGAGTGGCAGGTGACGAGTTAAAAGCGATCGCTTTAACTCGTCACCTGCCACTCGTTGCTGCTTTAAGGGTGTGGTTGAAGGGTGATGCTCTTGATGATGATTTTGGGCGAGGGGCGTTCGGAGCCGGGCTCGACGGGCGCTCCGGCGATGATGTCGGCGTTGTTGATGCCTTCGATGACGCGACCGAAGACGGTGTACTTTTTGTCGAACTCCGGCACTTTCTTGAGCGTGACGTAGAACTGGCAATTGCCCGTGTCGCGCGCCTGTTTTTCCGTCACCTCCGGCTGACCACCAAAGGCCGGGTGCGCTCCCTTACGGGCCGCGCCGACGATTCCACGCTCGAAGGGAACATCGCTCATCTCGCCCGGCAGATTCGGGTAAGGCGAATCCCCCGTCCCGTCATTATTCGGGTTGTCGTCCTTCGAGAGAGGGTCGCCGCCCTGAATGATGCCCAGCTCCTGATCTATGCGATGGAACGTCGTGCCGTTATAAAATCCCTCTTTGATCAACTGCTTGAAGCGCTCGACGGTTTTGGGGGCGAGGTTCGGATAAAGCTCTATGACCATCTTGCCGAAGCCCGGGTCTTGCATCTCTATGACGGCCACTTCCGGGTCGGCCTGAGGCTTGACGCCCTTCTTGACGCTCGCTTCAAGCTCAGCCTGTTCCCTGTTGGCGTTGTCGGAATCCTTCGAGGCGCTCCGGTCGCCCTTGCACGCCGCAAACGCAAGCCCCAGCACGAGGCACAGGAGCAAAGTCGCACGCCATCTATTCCCGCCGGGCTTCAACCCGTCCCGTGCCCGCAGCCGTTCGATGTTCACTGTGATGTTTGCCTCCGCATTATGATGTCTTGCTTAGATTGATTGCCGGAAAGTTCTGCCGGAAAGTTTTTTTTGTAGAGCGCACGCGATATTAACAGATCGGCCCGCACCTTTCATGTACGCATGAGGCTCAAAACATCTTGCGGCTATCGAGCAGGATGGTGACTGGGCCGTCGCCCACCAGCTCGACCTCCATCATGCAGCGAAAGCTGCCCGTCGCCACCCGGCCCACTCGCTCGCGCGCTTCCTTGACGAAGGCTTCGTATAGCGGCTCTGCAACTTCGGGCTGAGCGGCGTCGCTCCATGACGGGCGACGCCCGCGCCGCGCGTCACCGTAGAGCGTAAATTGCGAGACGACCAGCAGCGCGCCGCCCACGTCCGTCAAAGACAGGTTCATGCGCCCTTCAGCGTCTTCGAAGATTCTGAGGCTTGCGATCTTTTCGACCAGATACCGTATATCCTGCCCGGCGTCGTCGTGAGCTATCCCGAGCAGCACGACGAGGCCGTGGCTGATCTCGCCGACGGTCTCCCCCTCGACCCGAACGGAAGCTCGCGTCACACGCTGCAATACGGCTCGCATCCCTTGGCTTTCAGCCTCTCTTCATTGGGGCAAGAACCTATAGGTTATGATTCCCGTCACCTGCACGGGCTGTCCGGCCTTAAGGGTCGGCGTAAAGCGCGCCTTGGAGGCTGCCGCTTCCGACGCTCTGACTAGATAAGGATTCCCGCACGTCGCCACAGACTCTATGACCTTGCCCGCTTCATCTATTTTGACTTTCACGATGACGACGCCGGAAGCGCGCATGTTACGTGCTTCCTGCGGGTATTCAGGCCGGGGAAGACTGAGGGCTTTGCCGTTGAGGACTTCCGGGATGAGCGTGCCGGGAACCCAGCTCGCCCTGCTCTCCGAGTAACGTCTTGACAGCTCGTCCGCCTTCTTCTCATCGCCCTTCTCATAGAGCAGGCAGACGTAGCGCTCCTGCGCCTTCTCAAGATTAGGGTCGTCCGGCTTCAACAGTTTCTCTTCGATGGCGAGCATACGCAGAAACAAGGGCTCGGCCTTCTCATATTTGCTCAGCCGCCGGTAAAGCTCCGCCAGATTAAAGAGCGCCCGCGCGACTTCGTGGCTTCCCGCCCCGAAGGTTCTTTCCTGATGCTCCAACAGGCGTTGGTAAAAAGTTTCGCTCTGCCCGAAATCACGATCAAGATAGCTGACCAGCGCCAGCGAATTTAAAACCTTGCCGATGATCTCGTTGTTCTTGTCCTTATCCTTTTCCAGTATGGTCAGGGCACGCTTATAGAATGGCTGCGCTGTTCCGTATTTGCGCTTCGCCACATACAGCTCGCCCAGGTTGAAAAGCGCAAAGGCGACCTGCCGGTCATCAGGCCCGAGGGCTTTTTCTCTCAGCGCCAGCACGCGGTTCGCCAGCACGAGGGCTTCATCATCCTTGCCCGCCTTGTGAAGCTCGACGATTGAGCGGCTCAGGCTGTCGGCTTCGGCCAGCTCGGCGGACTGCGGCGCGGGCGTTTGCGTTTCACCTTTGAGGCCCGTCGCAGCCGGGCCGCCATTGTTCGCAAGCGCGCTCGCACATTCGGACAGCGCCAAACTCATAAACAGCGTGACAACAATTTTCTTCATAATTCAAGCGAAGCGTCCGCGCGCTTCGGCGAGCGCTAAAACGGCAGCCTGAAAAACAGGAAGTAGCCGTTGAGCATCAGGAGAAAAGCGAGCGCGCCGACGCCGAGCGATATTTTGAAGATCAGTCTGGACATCGCCAGGATAGCCACCGAGGCCAGCACGATGGCAATCTGGAAGAGCGCTTCCGCGAAATCGAAGTTGGGGTCTTGAAGCTGTGCGCGGTCGCGCTGGGCTTCAAAGTCTGCGGCGCGCGCAGAGAGTTGTTTGCGGCCCTCGCCCCTGAGCGGGTTGTTCGGGTCTTTCGGGTCGGGCTCGTTCTCGTAACGCTCAGCCGTCTCCCTGAGCTTGTCTATCTTGCGTTGTATCTCCTGCCTCGCTTCCGGGCTGAGCGAGCTCTGGTGAAGCAGCAGCTCGGCTTCGAGATGCTCCGCGGCGAGGCGATTCGATGTCTGCCTGATGCTCTTGGCCTGATAGAAGGCCCATGTATCGCTGGCCTGAATATTATTGTTCATAATATCTTCGCCGGCGTTGCCGCCGCCCAGACTTGTGATCGCCAGCAGCATCGCCATGAAGGCAATCGTCAGCGCCGTGCGCGAGCGGAACTTCTCATCTACGGCCCTTCCCTCCCCCTCGCTCGCCTCCACTATATGTTCGGCAGCATCACTCGGTTCCATCTCTCCTAAATCCTCCCTGATTCATCTCGGTTTCCGAGAAGTCGCTTGTGACAAGTGGCACGGAGGGCGAGCGGCGTTTATCTGCCGAGCAACGCGAAGGCCAGCAGGCCGCTAATCCCGACAGAGAAAATACCCGCGACGACAAATCCCCAGGCCCTTTCCACAGAGACGCGGCTCAGCATGTAAACACCGTGGCCCGGAAAGACGAAGTAGATAAAGCTTTTCAGCACGAGTCCCCAGCCGATGATGGTGAGCACCATCGGAATCCCATGCCAGACGTTGTGGAAAGAGACGATCAGGACTCCCATCGGGAAATGCAGCAGCGCATTGAGGAAGCTGCCGACATCGCCCTTGCTGTGCATATCCATGAAGAACCTTGCCCAGACCCGCGGGCGAAAGATGTGTGATATGCCGATGACGAAGAAACAGATGACGGCGAGCTTCAAAATTGCTGATTCCATAGCGACCCTCAACTTCTCTGCTCATAAAAGAAAGCAGCGTCCGACTATTTCTTCGGCGGCCTGCTCGGTCTGATCTCGACGCGGCTCGGCAGGCTGCGCTCCGGATGATTGAGCAGATCGATGACGACCTGCGCGATGTCCTCCGGCTGCAACTGCCAGCTCTTTTCCGCGCTCGGCTCTTCATCGCCGAAGTGCGTATTGACGGAGCCCGGCATGATGTAGCTGACCTTGATTCCATCGTGGCGGACTTCCTGCATGAGAGCTTCGCTGAAACCGTTGAGGCCGAACTTGGAAGCGTTGTAGGCAGACATCTGCGGGTGAGCGTTGACGCCGGCGAGCGAAGAGATGTTGATGATATAGCCTCCGCCGCGCCGCTTCATCTGCGGGATGGCTTCGTGGCAGCAATAGAAGACGCCGAAGAGATTGGTCTCAAGGACGGCGCGAAAATCTTCCGGCGACAACTCTTCGACGCGACCGAAGAGACCTATGCCGGCGTTGTTGATGAGAATATCCACGCCGCCCAGTTCCGCCACCGTATGCTCAAAGAGAGCCCTGACCTCGTCGTAGTCCCGCACGTCGCAGACAGCGCCCGTGACTGTGCCCTCGCCCGCGTCACCAATCTCACTGGCGGCGCGCTCCACCTCGTCCGCGTGGCGCGCACTGATGCATACGCCCGCCCCCTCCCTCACGAGGGCTTCCGCAATCGCGCGACCGATCCCCTTTGTCCCACCCGTCACAATCGCCGTCTTGCCACTTAGATTCATCTCGTCCCCTTATTCTTGTGAGCCTAATTTCGCACGCAGCCGCTCGTTGACCACCTTCGGATTGGCTTTACCCCTGGAGGCTTTCATCACCTGCCCGACGAAGAACCCGAAGAGCGTCTCTTTGCCCGCGCGATACTGCTCCAGCTGCTGCGGGCTGGCCGCGATCACCTCGTCAATGATCGGGTCGATCGTGCTCTCGTCGCTGACCTGCACGAGCCCGCGTTCCGCGACGACTTCGCTGGCGGCCTTCCCCGTCCGGTACATTTCCACCAGCACCTCCTTGCCCTGCTTGCCGCTGATCTTGCCTTCATCGATGAGACGAACCAGCGCGCCCAGCTCCGACGGCGAGACGGGACTGGCCGAGATGTCACGGCCTGAGCTTTCGAGCTCGCGCAGCAATTCCGACCTGATCCAGTTGGCCGCGCCGCGCGGGTTGCCGGAAGCCTTCGACGCCTCCTCGTAATAGTCGGCGAGCGCGCGCTCCGAAGTGAGCTGCGAGGCGTCGTTGAAAGAGAGGTTGTATTCATCCATCAGGCGCTTGCGTCGAGCTTCCGGCAGTTCGGGCATGGAAGCGCGCACGCGTTCTATGAACTCGCGGGTGACGACGAGCGGCGGTAGGTCAGGCTCAGGGAAATAGCGATAGTCGTGCGCCTCCTCTTTCGAGCGCATGGGCCGCGTCTCCTGCGCGCGCTCGTCCCACAGACGAGTCTCCTGCGTCACGCGCCCGCCCCCTTCGATCAATTTGATCTGGCGCTCTATCTCAAACTCTATGGCGCGCTGCATAAAGCGCACGGAGTTCAGATTCTTCAGCTCGACCTTTGTGCCGAACTCTTCGCCTATGCGCCGCACGGAGACGTTTGCCTCGCAGCGCAGGTTGCCCTTCTCCATGTCGGCTTCACTTGCTCCCACCCATTGCAGAGCGCGGCGCACGTAGTTGACGTAGTCGTAAGCCTCCCAGGACGAGCGAAAGTCCGGCTCGGTGACGATCTCGGCCAGCGGCGTCCCGGCGCGGTTCAGGTCAACGTACGAGTAGCGGTCTACATCCGGCAGACCCTCGTGAACGTTTTTGCCAGCATCCTCTTCAAGGTGCAGGCGCGTGATACGCACCCTGTGTGGCCTCCACTGGCGCGGATGTCCGGCCTCGTCCCGCTCGGTGGTCATGATCTCCAATTCGCCGCGCTCGGAAAAAGGCTGGTCGTACTGCGAGATTTGATAGCCCTTCGGCAGGTCAGGATAAAAATAGTTCTTGCGCGCGAAGATAGAGCGCTCGTTGATCTCAAGCGAGAGGGCGAGCGCAGCCCTTGCGCCCAGTTCAACCACACGCTCGTTCAAGACAGGCAGCGCGCCCGGCAAGCCAAGACAGACCGGACACGTATTCGAGTTCGGCTCGTCGCCGAAGCGCGTCGAGCAGCCGCAAAAAATCTTCGACTCCGTGCTCAACTGCGCGTGAATCTCCAGACCGATAACCGTTTCCCAACCTTCTTTCATAATCAGCTCTCAGTATTCAATTTTGGATTTCGGATTAACGCTTCTGCAATCTTGAGATTTGGAAATTCAGCCGCGCCACTTTCGTCGCTCGCCAATCCAAAATCCAGAATGCTCTACTCCTTCGGCACGAGCGGATAGCCTTTGTCGCGCCATGCGTTCATGCCGTCGGCGAGCGGGTGCACGTCCGTGTAGCCGTGTGAGAGGAGGATGAGCGCCGCACGGGTGCTCGAATGCTCCCTGTGTCAGGTGCAGTAGGTGATGACGGTGCGCCCGCGCGGCACTTCGCTGATCCTTGCTTCAAGCTCCTCGCGCCAGATACGCAGCGCGCCCGGTATCATCACGTCGCTCTGTCCCCAGTGCTTAGCGTTGCGCGTGTCTATAAAGACGGGCTCAGCCCCCTGCTCGACCAGCTGCCAGGCTTCGTCCACGCCGATCAACTCCACTCGCTCTTCAACCATCAGGGCTTTTCCTTTCAACCATCAAGCATTCAAGGCCGCAGCCAGCCGGGCGGCGCTCCGGCCCGTCGCGCTTCGTCTTCGAGCAGACGCCAGCGCGCTTCCAACCCTGCGCGCACAGATTCCAGCTCGTGCAGGCGCATGAAGAGGGCCGTGCGGTCGTATGAAGAATCGTAATACGGATAGGACACGGCGTAGTGTCCGAAGGGAGGCACGAACACGCGCGGCCTTCCTGAGAAGCCCGGCAGCCTCCCGAAATTATTGGCCGCAGGGCCGGGGACGTTAACCAGCACGCGCCCGCGCGTAGAGCCTCCGCCAAAATCTATACTGCCGACAACCTGCGGGCCTCTTGGGCCTGCCGTTCCGAAACTGTTTACGGTGTGCGGGAACACACGCGGCCTGTAGGGGAAGAAGGGCACAGCGCCGCTCACGACCGTGTAAGCGCCCGCGAGCAGAGGTGTGGAGGGCCGCTCGGCAAGACGATTGCGAAGGTAGTTGAGTTGCGCGTCCACGACGGCGAACTCTGTCCTTAGCTCCGTCGCACGCCCGCGCCAGTAGGTCTCTGCCTGCGCCTCCTCCTCCCGGCTTATGCGCGACTGCTCGCTCAGTCTTTGCACCTCTTCCTGATTGCGACGGCGTACCTCTTCGAGAGACGGCAGCCCCAACGCCGCGCGCCTGCGCTCGTAAGCCGCCTCGCCAGCCTCTCTGGCCCTGCGTGACGCTTCCAGGTCTCGATTAGTGATCGTGCGACGCGGCGCTGCCGACGGCGAAGGCGCGGCGGCTGCTGCCCCGCCGGCGCTTCCGCGCGAAGCGTGCGGTGGCGGCGGCTCGTGCCGGTCGGCGCGGGCCAGTAGACTTCCCGCCGCCTCGTTGTTGGCCCTCTCGGTCGCAGGGATGTCTATGGTCGAGAGTTGCAGTGTAACGTTGATGCCGGGCGCGGCCTCATAGGTAAGGGTCGCGCGAGTGACGATGAAGCTCTCCGGAATCTCTATGCGGCGACCGCCGCGCATGACGACCGTGTAGGCCGAGGCGGCGACGGGCAGAACTAACATGAGCAGTAGGAGCGAGACGAAGCGCGCGTGGGCAAGGCTGAAACTGAGCCGACCCTGCTTCGGCTCGGCGGCCAGAGGCTGCGGCGGATTGTTGATGTCCCGTTTGATCGCTGCTCGCATGGTTTTCGCTTTCGAGTATAGCATCCGCCGAAATGCACACTCAACAAAGAGGCGGGCGAAACCCTTCCGTGATAATTCTTTTGCAGATAATAAAAGGGCTTTGGTGTACAATCCGTTTCGCTCAGACCCAGCGTATTTACCCAGGAAGGCGGAAGCCTTGCAGCGAGGCAACACCGCCGGCAGTTGTTAACCATTTTCTCGCAAAGGAGAAAAAGAGGATCATGGCAAAAACCATCTGTAAGATTTTGGGCGTCGTGTTCTTGTTGGTTGGTCTCGTCGGTTTCGTTATGCCCGGCTTTCTCGGGACGCACCTGAGCGTTGTGCATAATCTGGTGCACATCATCTCAGGCGCAATTGCTCTTTACCTTGGCTTTGCCGGTTCGCTCTCGGCGGCGCGCCTGTTCTGTATCGTCTTCGGGGCTGTTTATCTCCTGCTTGCCATCTGCGGTTTCCTTCTGGGCTCCGATCAGGCATCGACCATCGCGGGGATGGCCGACATGGGCCGCGATGCGAGGCTGTGGAGAGTTATTCCGGGCCAGCTCGAACTCGGCACGATGGATCACATCGTCCACGTGCTGCTCGGCGTAGTCTTTCTCATCGGCGGATTCCTGACCAAAGCCGATGTCGCGCGCGCGACAGACTAACATGCACAAGACAGCTATGGTCTCAGGTTGCAGGCTCGTTCGGCTGAGCGAGTCTGCAACCTGAGACTGTGTGTTGTTTCACTGCTCAAGCTCTCAGCTTAGAACCTGAAGCTCAGCCCGCCTCTGCCTACGGCTCCGGGAGCGCGAAAGCCGTTCTCGAAATACTCTTCGTCAAAGAGATTCTCCGCGCCGCCGAACAGAACAAGCACGACGCGCTCGCCCAGCGCCCGCTCGTAGCTCGCAAACGCATCGGCCTTGGTATAGCCCTTGAACCTGAGCACGACCGAGGGGAATCCGACCGGCGCAAGGTACGAGCCCGTGCGGTTGAGGTCGAAGCTCAGGAGCAGGGCGCGCCAACGCTCCGTGAGGGAAAAGCCGAACAGGTGTTTGGGTATCACGAACTGCTGCCGCAAGCCCTGAGCAGGCACGAAGCGGTCGCTGTTGGTGTAAGTGTAGGAGGCGCGCAACTCCAGCCCGCGCACGGGGGCAGCTTCGAGCGAGGTTTCAAGGCCGCGCGCAAGGCCGCCCGGCAGATTGATCGCGCCGAAGCTGCGCCCCAGCCCGAGCGGGTCTGGCGGGGCGGTTGGCGCAAACGGATTGAGGAAATCCGCAAAGTCTATGACGCGCTGAAGGCGCGTGTAGAAGTAGGTCGCGCCAAAGCGTACGCGGTCGCCGGCGAGGCGTTGGTCGAATCCGCCGTCCACACCGATTGATTGCTCGGCGCGAAGCGTCGGGTCGCCGAAGCGCGAAAAGCCGACTTTCTCAAATGTCCCCTCGCCGAAGCGCTCGAAGAGCGAGGGCGCGCGAAAACCGTTGCCGACGTGCGCGCGCAGCTTCGTCCCCGTCCGGCGTATGAAGTAGGCAATCGCTCCGTCGCCTGTGATGGAGCTTTCCGCGTCGATGCCGCTTAAAAATCCCGGACGGTCGGCGGCGTTGATGCGATAGAACTGTCCGCGCAGGCCCACGGAAATCTGCAAGCGGTCATCCAGCAGAAAAAGCTGATCCTGAGCGAAGACGGCGAAGGTTCGCTGGCGATCAGTATCGCCCCCGTTTATGCCGAAGGCCGAGAGCGATTCCTGAAAAAGCGATTCGCGCTCGAACTCGAAACCGGCTGTGACCAGATTGGTGTGCCCGAAACGAAGGTTGGCCCTCGCGTCCAGAGTATCGGTCGCGCCTTCGTTAGTGCTGACGAACTCGAAATCACCGAACGGAACCAGAGAGGCGAAGCGTGGGTCAACCCCCGGGCCGTTGTAATTGCGCCTGCGAGTCGCCACGCGCTGATACGCCAACGTGTAAGAGAACATCTCGTTCGCCTGATGCGTGAGCCTGACAGAGCCCACGAGCAGGCGATTGCGGCGGCCCTGATCTGGATTATTGAAATCGGGCTGGAAGGTCACGCCCTCGACCGCTCGCGGGTAAAGCTGCGTGCTCGCGGCTGCTCCGGGCAGGGCGAACGGGTTGTTGTTGACGAGCGCGTTCGAGATCGTGCCGTAAAAGTTTGCGCCGATAGTAATGGAAGGTGTCGCGTTGAATTGAAAGCGCGCGCCGCCCGCAGTATTGCCGTAAGGATCATTGCCGTCGACGCCGCGCCGCACGTCAAGTCGCGTCAGGCCGAAGCTGTAGCCCGCGCGCGCGTCCTTGCCGCCAGAGCCTTGGAGGCGCTCGCGAAAAAGCGAGAGACCGCCGCCCTCGAACCCAGCCTCGAAGCGCGGGCTGCCCGCTCCCGTTTTGGGCGCGAGGTTGATGACGCCGCCGATGGCGTTCGTGCCGTAGATGGAAGAGCCTGAGCCGCGCAGTATCTCGACACGGTCAAGCCCGGCGGGCACAAGGTCTGTGAAGAACGGGAGCGCCGAGCCGTTGATGTCCGAAGCGTCGCGCACGCGCAGCCCGTCCAGCAGGAGAGCGCTGTCGAAATTCCTCTGGCCGCGCAGCCGCAGCGTGGTGAGCGCTCCCGGCGAGCCCTGCTGCTGCACGCGCAGGCCCGGCGTCCCGCGCAGAGCCTCAGGCAAAGACAGTTCGCGTCGGGCTTCGATCTGATCTTCCCCAAGCAGCGTGACGGCCTTTGAGACTTCGTCGGCGCGTTGCGGTGTGCCCGTCGCCACGACCGTCACGCTCTCGTTGACGGCAGCGACGGGCAGCGTCAGATCGCGCGTCGCCGTCTCTCCACGCTCGACGCGAAAGCTCTCCGAGGTAGTGACACTGAACCCGCGCGCCTTAACCTCCAATATGTAATCGCCCGCGCCCAAACCCGAAAAATTATAGACTCCGTTCTGGTCTGTCCGCGCGAAAAGGCGCAGCCCCTCGCGCGAGCGCAGCCGCACCTCGGCTCCCGCGATGTTCGCGCCCCGCTCGTCCGTCACGCGCCCCTCGACCACGCCCCCCGCGCTCTGGGCCAACGCGCTCGCTGAATATAAAGAGAGCATCAACAGCATCGCTATCATGCCCGCAAATCTCAACCGCCGATCAACTCTTCTTCTCTCATCATTCCTCTTATCTCTCATGTTTAGCTTCTCCTGCCCGTCGCAGTACGAGCCTGCAAGAGAGCGCCGGATAGGTCTCCTGACTCACGGCCAAAAGCAAAGGATGAAGGATGAAGGATGAAGGATGAAAGAAATGCTTCAATTTCGTTGATAGCTTTTACTTCATCCTTCCGCCTTCATCCTTCATCCTTGCTTTTCAGTTCCGCGCCTTCCCGTTCCCTTGTGGAATAGTGGCCTAGAGCATGCGGAACGTTGTTGCCGTTTACAGTTGCGCGGGCAGTGGCGGCTTTGCACCGCCTTCCCCGAACCGTCGCTCGTTGGTTGATGAATCACCGGCGCGCTTCATGCACCGGCGTAATACGTGGCGCTCCCGTAACCGGGTGAGCATCCACCAGAACTTCTATGTCGAATAGCTCGCGCAGGGTGGCGGGCGTCAGCACTTCACGCGGCGGGCCTGAAGCGAGCGCCCGCCCGCCCTTGAGCAAAAGAACGCGATCAGCGAACTCCGCCGCGAGATTAACGTCGTGCGTCACGACGACGGCTGCCGCCCCCTCTTTATCGCTGCGCGCGCGCACGAGCCTCAGCACCGTCGCCTGATGCGCCAGATCGAGATTCGCCGTGGGCTCGTCGAGCAGGAGAATCCCTGCCTCCGTTGCCAGAGCGCGCGCCAGCACGGCACGCTGCCGCTCACCGCCGGACAACTCGTTCATCAAGCGCCCACTGAAATCCATGAGCCCCGTCTCAACCAGAGCGTGGGTTGCGACTTCCACGTCGCGCTCCGTCTCCCAGCCCCACGCGCCCGTGCTCGCCCACGCATAACGTCCTCCGAGCACGAACTCCATGACCGTCACAGGGAAACGCAGCTCGGCCTCCTGCGCGACCACGGCTATGCGACGGCTCACGGCGCGGCGCGCAAAGGAGCGCAGAGGCTTGCCGTCGAGCAAAACTTCGCCGCTCGTCTGCTGGATAGCGCCGTTCAAAGCACGCATCAAGGTTGACTTGCCCGCGCCGTTTGGGCCAATGATGCCCACGACCTCGCCCGGCACGGCGCTCACAGATACGCCCCGCACAGCCTCACGCTCGCCGTAACTCACGCTGATCTCTCGCGCCTCAAGCATTCTCCGAAGCCCTCAGCCTCTTCTCAGCAGATAGACGAAAAGCGGCGCGCCGATGAGCGCCGTGATTGCGCCGACGGGCAACTCGCGCGGGGCGATGATTGTGCGCGCCGCCGTGTCCGCTACGATGACGAACAATGCCCCGGCCAGCGCCGCCGCAGGAATAGTCGTGCGGTTATCGCTCCCGACAGAGAGGCGCACCAGATGCGGCACGACCAGACCGACATAGCCCACAGAGCCGCTCGAAGCGACCGACGCTCCGACCAGAAGCGAGGCCGCCAGAAAGACTATCAGGCGCACGCGCTCCACCTCGACCCCTAAGTCGAACGCGTCACGCTCGCCCAGCATCATCAGGTTCAACGCGCGCCCGTGCGCGGCCAGCAGCACAGTCCCCAACAAGGCAGCGATGAGACCGATGGTCAACAGGCTTGAGGTAGAGCCGGACAGGTCGCCCAGCAGCCAGAAGTTGAAAGAGCGTATGCGCGTCGCATCCATCATGGTCGTGATGAAGACGATGGCCGAGGAAAGAAACGTGGTCACGATCACGCCCGCCAGAATCAACTTTTCCGGCGATGTCCCCGTGCGCCCGCGAGCCAGCCGGTAGACGACGAAGGTTGCCGCCAGTGCCCCCGCAAACGCCATCAGAGAGCGTGTCCACGTCTGTGTGCCGAGGAAGACGAGCGCAATCATCGTGCCGACGGCTGCGCCGTTGGAGATACCGAGCAGGTAAGGCTCGGCCAGCGGATTACGAAGCAGAGCCTGATAGCCCGCGCCCGCAGCCGCAAGGGATGCGCCCACGCTCGCCGCGAGCAGCACGCGCGGCAGTCTTAAGTCAAAAAGGATTGCTTGCTGTTCGGGCGTCAACCCGCACCTTCCCCCGTCGCCTCCGAAGATCAGGCAGAGCGAGCCAGTGATGGGCAGACGTTGGCTGCCCATCAACATACTGACGAGCCCGACCGTGAGCAGCGCCAGCGCGAGCAACGAGCAGATGGCGAGCGTGCGGCGCAAAGTCGTATGAGCGCCGCGCGCGAAGTCTGCGGTTGCGGGGCTGCCCGCTTTCGCCGTCTCTATGGTCACAAACCTCATTGCCCGAATGCTTCCGGGTGCAGTGAGCGCGCCATCTGCTCAAGGCCGTCAACAAGTCTCGGGCCGGGACGAGAAAGATAGTCGCCGTTGATCTTAATGATGCGCCCGCTCCTGGCGGCTGGGGAGTTCTTCAGGGCAGCCGCGATGTCGGCGTTGGCCTCGCCCATAGAGCCGCCAGTCGCCATCACTATCGCTTCGGGACGCGAGGAGAGCGCAGCCTCGTCGCTATAGCGCGGCCATGCTCCGGGCACGTCCGCCGTGACGGAGCGCCCGCCCGCCCGCCTGACGAGGTCTGTTATGTAGGAATCGTGCCCCGCCGTGTAAAGCGGCTCGGCTGAAAGCTGGTAGAAGACGCTGACCGGCTGTCTTGATCTCGTGGCCTCTTCAACTCTGGCGGCGCGCTCTCTCAACTGCCCCGCCACACGCTCGGCCTCCGCCCGTTGGCCCAGCAAATCGCCCACGCTCACGATGGAGCGAAGGACGCCGTCAAGGTCGCGCGGGTCTGTGACGTAGACGGCGATCTGTTGCTCGTCCAACTGGCGCGCGAAGGTTTCAAGCTGAGAGGCCGTCGAGACGAGTATCAATTGCGGGCGCAAGGCCAGAATACGCTCGACGCTCGGGTGAAGCGTGTCGCCGACCTTTGTGACCTGATTGGCTTCCCGCGGGTAATCGCAATAGGTCGTATTGCCGACGAGGCGTGGGCCAGCGCCGACAGCGTAAACGATCTCGGTCAGGTTCGGAGCGAGGCTGACTATGCGCTCGGGGCGCGCGTGGACGCGCACACGCTTCCCGGCATCATCCGTCACCTCGCGCATCTCAGCCGCGAGATTGCCGGGCGGCGTGCCCTTTCCGCTTTCACTACGCGGCGCGCAGGCAAAAAGGAGCGCGCTCGTCAAAAGCAGCAGGCTTAAAAACTTAAATTGTCGCAGGCGATAGTTACTCAAATGAAAAATCCCGTCGCGCACGCCCACACGCCTCTTTACTGAAAGGCGACAGGCTTGGCGACGGGACTTCTATGCTTTTGGATGGAATAGAGAAGACCCGCGTGCGACCTGAACACCTTTACGCGAGGCGCTCGAAGGAGGCAAAGCATCAACGGGCAGGTCTCCTGGCTCGGAGAAAAAGATTCGGGCAACCGCCCGGCCCGAAGCTGCAAGCTCCTTTTAAAGCCGCCAGCCCGTCCTTGCCGGTTCTTCTCCTTACAGTGGCGCGACCGCGCGGGATTTGCACCCGCTTCCCTATTCTCCCCGCTTTTATCGAACGGGGCACCCGGACGCTTCTTGATAAAAAGAGCAAGAAAAAAAGTGAACCCACCTTGACCAGAGGAGCGGACGTTATCACGCCGCGCCCTTTAAAGTCAAAAGACCGGCACGACGCTCACAGAGAGAGAGAGAGCGCGCGCTCTCGCGCGCGGGGCGGCCTTCCTTTTGCCTTTTACCTTTCGCTCTTTTCCTTCTAAGATGCCTCCATACTAAATTCACCCGAGGAGCATTCGATCAAGATGATAAAGACAGTTGAGTGGACGGACGAAGGCGTGCGTATGATAGACCAGCGTATCCTCCCCACGGAGGAGAAATACCTCATGCTGCGCTCCTATGAAGAGGTGGCCGAGGCCATCAAGAAGATGGCCGTGCGCGGCGCACCGGCCATAGGAGTGTCCGCCGCCATGGGTCTGGCGCTCGGGGCAAAGCAATCTGTCGGCACATCCGTCGCAGACCTCGAATTCGATTTCGATTATATGTGCGAAGTGATGAGCAAGACGCGCCCCACCGCCGTCAATCTCTTCTGGGCCATCGAGCGTATGCGCGCGGCCTTTGACCGCGCCCGCGCCCAGACAGGTGATGTTGAAGAGATCAAGGGGATGCTCGTCGAGGAGGCGAAGGCCGTCTATAAAGAGGACTTGGAATCCAACCGCTCGATGGGCCGCTTCGGCGGCGAGCTTCTGGAAGACGGCTCGACCGTGCTGACGCACTGCAACGCCGGGGCGCTCGCCGCCGCCGGAGATTACGGCACGGCGCTCGGCGTCATACGCGGCGCGCGCGACGCCGGCAAACGCATCGCCGTCATCGCGGACGAGACGCGCCCCTTTCTTCAAGGCGCGCGACTCACCGCATGGGAGCTTCACAAAGACGAGATACCGGTGACGCTGATTACCGACAACATGGCCGGGCATGTCATGAAGAAGGGTCAGGTGGATGCGGTCGTCGTCGGCGCAGACCGCATCGCCGCCAACGGTGACACGGCCAATAAGATCGGCACTTACATGGTCGCAGTCCTCGCACGCCAGCATGATATTCCCTTCTACGTCGCCGCGCCCGTCTCGACCGTTGACCTGAAATCCATAACCGGCGAGGACATCCCGATTGAGGAACGCGACTCGCGAGAGGTCACGCACATACGCGAGCAGCAGCTTGCGCCCGAAGGCATAGAGGTGCAAAACCCAGCATTCGATATCACGCCCAACGAATTGATCACAGCCATCATCACCGACAGGGGCGTTGCTCGCCAGCCCTACACGGAGAGCCTGCGCCGCATGCTTAAGGGTTAGTCGGCCCACAAAAAAAATCCTGGCCCGGCCATTTTTTTCTGGAAACCGGGGGGGATTACGATTTTTGTGAAAACAAAGCTAGATTTTTTAGTTGTTTAGGTGTATTTTACGCCAACCTAGACCCTGTTTGTTTTCCACCGGCTCAAAGCAATATTGCCCGTCTAGCTTTTTTGCCGGTACTTCTGGAAGCCATGCCAGTTGAGGACCATTTGGAGGAAGTAATGAAAAGTCTCGCATTCGCCCCGATAAAATCTTTAATACTGTGTGTCGCCATTATCGCTATCTTTGCGCTCGGCCAGGGAGTAGCGCGCGCCGACACTGTCACCTTTTCGACCACCGGCTCGTTTAACGGAGGTAGCAACACCATTTCCTTTGGCGCTCCCGGGAATCTGACGACGATCACGTTCACGGGCGTCGCCAGCTCCGTGCAGGCGAACCCTTTCACCTTTTCCAGTTTGGGCCAGTTCCAAACGACTGTGACGGGCACGGGTGGAACTATTGCGCCCGGCACGACCTTTACCCTGGGCATCACCCAGACCGCGCCCACACCGGGCGCTGGCAGTCTGTTTGCGACGTTGAACGGAACAATCCAGCAAGACCAAAGTACAGGTCTCGTCACCTTTGCCGTCAACACGACGACGATTAATGGCGTCACTTACAGTCTCACCAATAATCCGCTGCCGCTCGTCCCGCCGAGCACCAATAACGGTGTGACGACTGTTCAGGCACAGATCACTTCTACGGTTCCAGAACCGACGACGCTGCTGCTGCTCGGGACAGGCTTGACAGGCCTTGCAGGAATGGCCCGCCGGCGTATGAAACGAGAGGGCTGATCACTCAGGGCAATACGCTGAATCAGCATAAGATTAAAGCAGATGGGCCTGACTTAAATAGTCAGGCCCATCTGCTTTATTGTTGAAAAAAGCGGGCGAAAACCCCTGAATCGTAATAACGCCTGCCTTCGCCCTACTGCCGGGCGAAGCGACTCTGCTTCCACCAATCTATCGTTGATTGCAGGCCGTCTTTGAGGCCGACCCGGGGCTCGTAGCCGAGCAGCTCTCGCGCACGCGTAATGTCCGCGAGGCTGTGGCGAACGTCGCCCACGCGTTCTTCCCTGTACTCTGCCTCGACACCTGTGCGGCCCGTCACGCTCTTCAAAACACTCAGCAACTCGTTAAGGGTCGTTCTCTGCCCGTTCGCGATATTGATGACCTGACCGACGGCGCTCGTCGATTGCGCGGCGCGCAGGTTAGCGTCCACGACGTTCTCTATGTACGTAAAATCGCGCGAATGCTCTCCGTCGCCGAAGATCACAGGTCGCTGGCCGCTCATCAGCGCGTCGATGAAACGCGAGATAACGCCCGAATACTGCGAGCTTGGGTCTTGCCTCGGCCCGAAGACGTTGAAGTAGCGCAAAGAGACCGTCTCAAGGCTATAGGCGCGGGTAAAGACCTGGCAGTAATACTCGCCGACAAGTTTCGCGACAGCGTAGGGCGAGAGCGGGTTGGGGCTCATCTCCTCCGTTTTCGGCAGCCCCGGTTGGTCTCCATAAGCCGAGCTTGAGGCAGCATAGACGAAGCGCCTGACCCTGCGGTCGCGCGCCGCCAGCAGAAGCGTGAAGGTCGCGTCCGTGCAGGCCTCATGCGTCTCGCGCGGATTATCCACGGAGCGCGGGACTGAAGGGATGGCCGCCTCGTGAAACACCACCTCTACGTCCTCCAGAGCGCGGCGCGTCGCGGCCTCGTCCACAAGGCTGGCTTCGACGAAATCCACCTCGCCGCCTATCTCTTCAAGGTTCTCCCTGTGGCCCGTCGAGAGATTATCTATGACGCGCACGCGAGCGCCGCTCGCCGCCAGATTAGCCGCGATGTGAGAGCCTATAAAGCCCGCGCCGCCTGTCACCAGAACGATTCCTGAAAGACTCATATGAGTAGGTTTCAGATGCCGGATGCCGGACGCTCGATGTTCTTCTTACTGACATCTAACATCTGACACCTGATATCTGTTCTTTTATCTTCCGACTCCGACGTAATCGAAGCCCAGATTGCGCATGGCTTCGGGTTCATAGATATTGCGCAGGTCTGCGATTTTGGGGCTCCGCATAAGGCCGCGTATGCGCTCCATATCGAGCGCGCGGAATTGATTCCACTCCGTAATGAAAACCAGCGCGTCTGCCCCGGCGACGGCCCCATACTCGTCTTCCGCATAAGCGATGTCCGGCAGAACCTTCTTTGCTTCCGTAATTGCGACCGGGTCGTAAGCGCGAACGGTCGCGCCACGCTCGACGAGGCCACGAATGATGTCAATCGACGGAGCTTCGCGCATATCGTCCGTCTCGGGTTTGAAGGAGAGGCCGAGGACGGCGATACTCTTACCGCGCAGATCGCCCACCAGCTTCTCTATCTTCGGCACCATCGCGGCGCGCTGTCGGCGATTAACCTCTATGACGGCATTCACGATCAAAGGATCAAGGCCGAACTTTTGCGCGATTGAGCTAAACGCGCTCGTGTCTTTCGGAAAGCATGAGCCTCCGAAGCCCGGACCCGGGTGGAGGAATTTGCGACCGATGCGTCCGTCCATGCCTATGCCGCGCGCCACATCATGCACATCACAGCCAATCCGGTCGCAGAGCAGCGCGACCTCGTTGATGAAGGAAATCTTGGTCGCAAGAAAAGCGTTGGCCGCGTACTTGATCAGCTCAGCGGCTTCGAGCGAGGTGATGACGAAAGGGGTCTCGATCAGGAAGAGAGGGCGGTAGAGGTCACGCATAATGGCGATAGCCTCTTCGTCGCGGCTGCCTATGACGACCCTGTCTGGCCGCATAAAATCATCAATGGCTGCGCCCTCGCGCAGGAATTCAGGGTTCGAGACGATGCCGAAATTGATCTGTCGTTTCTGGTGCTCGCGTATGAGCCCCCGCAGGCTCTCGCCAGTCCCGACCGGCACTGTGGATTTGGTGACGATCACCTTGTAGCCGTTCATGTACTCGGCCACGGAGCGCGCCACCTCATGTATTTGCTTGAGGTCGGCGGAGCCGTCCTCTTTCGGCGGAGTCCCGACGGCGAGAAAGATGACGAGGGCATGTTCAACTGCCGTCTTAATGTCGGTCGTAAAGCTCAACCGCCCGGCATGCAGGTTTTTGGCGATGAGGTTATCGAGCTTGGGCTCATAGATCGGTATCCGGCCCTCTGAGAGCCGCGCGATCTTCTCGGCATCAACGTCCACGCACGTGACATCGACGCCGAACTCGGCGAAGCACGCGCCGGTCACAAGACCTACATAGCCAGAGCCAATGACAGCTATATGCATTACTACTTAATACACCCGGAAGAAGGATTTATTCGGACATGGTAAAACCTTGCGGGCCATGCGCGGTAAATATCGCATGACCCGCAAGGTTATTCATCTACCGCCGGCGGACAGGGGCCGCGACGGTTTGAATCGGTCTTTCTACGCAGGTTACTTGGTCGGGCTGGCAATTACATCCGTACCGCCAAAGTTAATGTCATTGTCGCGTCCGGCGAGGATCGCTGCGGCAATGGCTCCACCGGCGGCCAACAACAGCGCAGCCAACGCGCCGCCACCAATCGAGCTATAGCCACGAACGTTCGCGATGCGCGTGCAGCGCGTGCCCGGCTGGGCCACGCCCGCTGTCGCATCCTGTCCGGCGGCGACCTGCGTCGTCTTGCCACCGGCGCGCAGTTCAACGAGACCTGCCTGCGTGGCAACGATCGTATTACCGCACTCCGTGTCAATGGTAAAGGCTGTTGCATCCTTGCCCTCGGCGACCACGGCTCCATCTTTGGTTGCGATGTTGACCATGATACCGGCGGGGGTGGAAACGCGAGCGCGTCCTGATTCGAGCATTCCTGAGATGCTCGTCTCGTTAAAGCTAACCTTCATGCTTGAGTTCGGCAACAGCTCAACGCGTCCGAGTTTGCCGAGGCTGACGACGGCGCTGGAATTCTGCGCCGTGGCGACGGTGCTATCCGAAAAAACCGTCGCACCGGAAATTGCGGCTTGGCCGTTGACGGTCACTTGCCCTGATACCGACAGTTCTCCCGACGGCCCTGTCTGTCCCGGCGTCGCCAGCACAACCATCGAGTAGACACTCAAGACGGCGATTGCCAGGCAGAACGCTAAGGACTTGCGGCTCCAACTTCTGCTAATCATTAATTCTCCTCCCGTAAAGTGAAAAAAATTTTAAAGCGCGCCGCCAGCCTCACCAGACTTGCGGAAGACGGTCTTTAACTTCCATCACGCGACCGTCTTGACTCTTTCAAGATCACCCGCGCGGAACATCCCTTAAAAAAGCAGGCATGATGAGCCACCGTGGGCTTCAGTATCTCGGCCTTTTTACACGAATCGCAGGCTTGTGTCAACAAACATTTACGTAAAATACGCACTCCGAAGCTCTTTTTTTGCGGATTTTACGGGGAGACCGTATGCCGTTTATGGATGCTTCGGGATAAAAGCCTGTGGGCCGGGCCGACCTCTACGGGCCAGCATCTATCATGTAAGCCCTTCGCGGCTCACTTGTCAACCCCAAACTCTCTTTTGCGTCGTCCCTGGACGAGAAAAAGCACGCCGCCCAGCCTTGAGGGCTAATCCTTGTAGATTCCCACGACGGGTTTGCCGTCCGCCGCGATATAGGCCCTGTACATCCCCGGGGTATTGAAGCTCATGGCAACATTGCCGTTTTTATCGATGGCGATGACGCCGCCCTCGCCTCCGAGCGCCTTGAGCTTCTCCATCACGACGGCTCGGGTGGCAGCCTCGACCGCCATGCCCTTATATTCCATCAGGGCGGAGATGTCATAGGCGATGAGCAGCCTGATAAAGTATTCGCCGTCACCAGTTCCAGAGACGGCGCAGGTACGATTGTTGGCATAATTGCCAGCGCCTACGATGGGTGAATCGCCGACGCGCCCAATTCTCTTGTTGGTTTTCCCGCCCGTAGAGGTTCCCGCTGCCAGATTGCCCTCTTTGTCCAGCGCCACGGCCCCGACAGTTCCGTATTTTCTCTCGTCCGGCGGCGCGAGGCCGCTTTCGCGATTCGTCTGTTTTGGCGGGGCGGCCTGCTTTTTCACCTTTTCCTTCTCGCGCTCAAGCTCTTTGAGCCTTCTGTCGGTGATGAAATAATCCTGCGGAACCTGTTCGATGCCCTTCTCTTTGGCGAAGGCTTCGGCCCCGTCGCCTATGAGCAGGACGTGCGATGACTGCTCCATGACCAGTCGCGCCAGGCTGATAGGGTTCTTGATATGCTTAAGGCCCGCGACGGCTCCGGCTTTGAGCGTTTTTCCGTCCATGATGGAGGCGTCCATCTCGACCGTGCCGGCGCTGGTGAGGACAGAGCCTTTACCGGCATTGAACAGGGGCGAGTCTTCCATGATACGAATGGCAGCCTCGACGGCGTTGAGGCTGCTCCCGCCGTTTTTGAGAATATCGTAACCGGCCAGAACGGCCTCTCTGAGCTTGACGCGATAGGCTTGCTCCATCTCCGGCGTCAAATCCTGCTTGAGAATCGTGCCCGCCCCGCCGTGAATAGCAAACCCTATGGGCGGACGGGCCGCTCGGGGTGTCTGATCGCTCATGCTTCCTTTCCGTGCAGATTCCCTCGCCCATCCGTCCTGTGTGCCGGGCGGCGCTGTGGTGATGAAAAGTGCGGCGATGAATAAAAAGACAGACCCTCGCTTGATGGTCGAGCGCATTCTATGGCCTCCGGCTACCCTCGTCTTAAGAGATCAACACAGCGTCTTTGATTGCCCTCTGCCCGCGTCGGCTTTCATTAAGACATTTCCCTGTAAGCGTCCAGGGCACGTGCGGCCAACTCCTTCGGCACGATGACGCGGAAGGGATGTTTGGCGACGAAGGACGGAACCTGCCTTATGTCTGCGCCGAGGGCTCTTAAGGCCGCGACGGCGCTCTCGTCCGGCAATTCGTCAACGTCGAAAGCGTCTGCCGCCCGTTTGAGCGCCCCCCGCAAACGGTCAAGCGGCAGGTCTCTTTCCGCCAGGACAAGCCCGCGCGACTGGAATTCGCCCAGGGCGCGCAGGACTATCTGCTCGGCATCAACCCGGGTCTGGTCGCTACTTTTATCGAAGAATGTCGGCTGACGCATGGACGAAAACGGCAATATTGACAGAGCCTTTAAAGGGTTACGGCGCGGTGGCGCGTCTGGGTCTGGTCGTCTGTGTCGTCTGGGCGGCATCGGCGGGCGGCGTCGTCGTAGTCGTCGCAGGCTTGGCCGCCTGCTCGGTGTCGCCTGCCGCCTCTGCCGTGGCCCTCTCCTTCTCCTTTTGCATCAACTCGGCCTGTTCATACGGGTCTAGGCGCGCAAAGAGATAGAAGACCTCGCCGGCGCGAACCGTGCCGAGGAATCTGAAAGTGTTATTGAGGACTTCGCCCGGCTGAAAAGTTCCCGGCTGCGGAGGGTCTTCGAAGAGGTTCTTTAGCTCGTCGCGTGCCGCCGCTTCCAGCTCCGGCAGGTAGTCGTTGCCGCTCTCTTCGGCGAGTTGGATTGCCATCTGGCGCAGCGCGCGTATGCGGTTCGAGTTGCGGCGATAATAGGCGCGGCTGACCTCGCGGCGGCTCACGCGGTCGTCCACCACTTCCTGTTCATTACGCAGGTAGCCCAGATAGGCGCGCACCACAGGCCCAAACTCCGTGTCCTGCTCACCTCGCCTGCCTTGCGCCTCAGCAGCAGCAACTGTTCCGGCAAGCGTAATCAGAATCAACAGACCGATGCGAAAAATCTTTACCCTTCTCATACCAGAGCCTTACGTCGGAAGCGTACGAAGTTATCTCAATCGCTGGGGTCAAGATGTATGTTCGGAAGTTTAGCACACGGGCGCGCCTCTCGTCTCATATGAGCCCAAGGGGGCGACGCGGGCGGCGCTCCGCTTGGATTGCGCGTGCCCGAAGAGCGATGTTACATTTTCTTCTTTCAAGATGAAAAGAAGTTTGTGATTGACTCTGATGGCCGATGATTTGACGAAAGAGGGGCAGGCGGGCAGGCGTGTTGCGCTTGGCATCTCGGGCGGCATCGCCGCCTATAAGGCTGCGGAAATCCTGCGCGGGTTGCAGCGCGCCGGTTGCTCCGTGCGCGTCGCCATGACGAAGCGGGCCTGCGAATTCATCACGCCTCTGACGTTCCGCGCGCTCTCGGGCTCTCACGTCATCGTTGACGACTACGCGCCGGACAATCCAGACCCCATCGCGCACATCACCTTTTCGCAGAGCGTTGACCTGTTTCTGATCGCGCCGGCCACCGCCAACCTGATCGCCAAGATGGCTAACGGCATCGCCGACGACTTTCTGACCTCGACCTACCTTGCCTCCAACGCGCCCGTCCTCGTAGCCCCGGCGATGAACACGACGATGTGGAATCATCCGGCGACGCGTCGCAACCTCTTCAAATTGCGCGCCGACGGCGTGCGCGTCATAGAGCCCGACGCCGGCGAGATGGCCTGCGGCACGTTCGGGCCGGGTCGTTTGAGTGAGCCCGAGAAGATAGTGGCCGCCGCGTTGAACCTTCTGCTTGAGGCCGGACGCCACACGGCGCAGGATTTGGCCGGAGAGCGCATACTGATCACAGCCGGGGCGACGCGCGAAGAGATTGACCCCGTGCGCTTTCTCTCCAACCGTTCGTCTGGCCGAATGGGCTTCGCCCTGGCGGAAGCGGCCCGTGCGCGCGGCGCGGATGTCACGGTCGTCGCGGCCAACACCACAGCGCAGCCGCCCGCAGCGGTGCGTCTCATCAGCGCCCTGTCAGCCGAAGAGATGCGCTCCGCCGTCATGCATGAAGTCGAGCATGCGACCGTCTTCATCGCCGCCGCCGCCGTCGCAGACTACAGGCCAGCCGAGCGCGCCGCGAGCAAGCTCAAGAAGACGGAGGCCGCGCTCACGCTCAAGCTTGAACCGACGCCGGACATTCTGGCGGAGGTCGGCAATTCAAAGCGCGACGGGCTCATACTGGTCGGCTTCGCCGCCGAGACGGATGATCTGCTGCGTCACGCGGCGGAAAAGATGCGTCGAAAGAGACTGGACATGATCGTCGCCAACGACATCACGCGCGAAGGAGCGGGCTTCGACACTTCAACCAATGTGATCACTCTACTGGCGCGCGACCGCGAGCGCCCCGTCGAGCTGCCTTTAATGTCCAAGCTCGAAGCCTCGCACCACATACTTGATTATCTGGTGCGCCTGCGCCGAGGGAAAGAGAAAGGATGAAGGCGGAAGGATGAAAGAGATACTTTTACTTCATCCTTCATCGTTGCCGCCTTCATCCTTTCTATATGTTATGGCAGAATCAGAGTTGACAGAGTTGCGTGTGCTGTTAGAGGAAGCGGCTGAGTATGCTTCATACTTGCGCGAACTGGGCGTCGAAGGCATAGAGTTTGGACAGGCGAGCGCCAGCCAGCCGCAGGAATATTCCAGAATCGTGCCTGAGAAGTCCGGGCATGAGGTCGCTGCTGCCGAGAACCTCTCTGCCCTTAGACGCAACGCCGTGGCAGCCGCAACGAGGGAGGCCGAGCCGCAGAGACCGGCAGAGAGGCCCGCGCCCACGCAGGCTAAGGCGAGCCCGCACGTGGCTCAAAGACCGCTCACACAGACAAGCTCAGAGCAAACGGAGATGGCTAAAAAGAAATATCCTGACGCTGACCCACCGCCGCCGCAGGAAACTCTCTTCGGCCTCGTCACGCCGAAGGACGACGAGAGCCTGCCCCGTTCCAACGAGACGCTCGAAGACATCTGGCGAGACATAGGCGAGTGTATGCGCTGCCCTTTGAGCCAGAGCCGAGCGCGCGTCGTTAACAGCGAAGGCAATCCGAAGGCGCGACTGATGTTCATCGGCGAAGCGCCCGGCGCGGACGAGGACGCATCGGGCCGCCCCTTCGTCGGGCGGGCCGGTCAACTGCTCAACAAGATCATCGAAGCCATCGGGCTCAAGCGTGACGACATCATGATCGGCAACGTCAACCGCTGCCGCCCCCCGCAGAACCGCACGCCCACCCCGGCGGAGGCCGCCACCTGCAAGCCTTTTCTCCTGCGCGAAATCGATGTCATACGCCCCGACATCATAGTCGTCCTCGGCAACACGGCCATGAAAAATCTTCTCGGAACAAAAGAGGGCATCACACGCCTGCGCGGCCAGTTTCAGGATTATCACGGCATCAAAGTCATGCCCACCTTTCACCCTGCCTATCTGCTGCGCGACCCCTCTAAGAAGCGCGAAGCATGGGAAGACATGAAAAAGGTGCGCGACTACTTGAATACAGTGACGAGTGACAAGTAGCAAGTTAAATGCTTGTCCTTAACTCGTCACTCATCTTTGTTCTTATGCAGTCTTCACTTTTTCAGGACGAAGGGCCGCCGGAGGCGAAGGAGACGCTTGAGGAGCTCAACGCGGAGATGCTTGAGCGCGCCAAGGCGCTGCCGCAGTATGCGAGTCGCATCTTTATCTTCGGTGAGGGCTCGAAGGGCGCGCGGGCGGCTGTCGTCGGCGAGTCGCCCGGCGCGCCCGATATAGATTCGGGGCGTCCCTTCATGGGGCCAGCCGGTCAAATGCTTGAGCGCATACTCTCAAGCATCGGCCTCAAACGAGAAGACTGTTACCTGACGAACACCGTAAAAATCATCTCGACGGGCGACGAGATGACGCCCGACATCCTCTCCTTCTTCACGCCCTATCTTCACCGCGAGCTGGCTATCGTCCGTCCCGAAGTCGTCATCTCATTCGGCAACACCCCGACGCGTGCCCTGCTCCGCACCAAAAAGCCCATCTCACAAATGCGCGGAGAGTTTCACGACTATCACGGCATGCAACTGATGCCGACCTTCAACCCCGCCTACCTGCTGCGCGACCCCTCGAAGAAGCGCGAGGTCTGGGAGGACATGAAGAAGGTGCGCGCGCTGCTGGCGTCGGAGCAGTGACAGGTGGAATTTAGTTGTGAGCGGCAAAACCGACGACGGGCTCGTGAGAATACGAAGGCAAATACTCCGGTCTCGTTTTGGTCTGAGAATGATGAGAGGGATGCTACGGGTGCGATGCTGTTATTATTTACGTCGCTTTCGCGGGTATCAATCTTTCCATCAACCTTTGGAGCTGGTCTGAATCCTCAAGGTAGGAAATCCAGTCATTGCCGCTCACGTTAACGTCCGTGCCTTCCAATTCTTCGGGGACGCGTTCAGGCATGACGATGAGCGGCATGTGACCGTTGTATCTGGCGGGGCCGCACAGCTCGCGCCCGATGATGACAGACTCTTCGGGCGTTCTGTTTACAAGATCAACCAACACCAGATCGGCGTGGACACAGCCTTTGGCGCTCATCCAGTCGCGTGCGTCTTCCAGGCTCGCCGCCACGAGCAGGCGATAGCCGAGTTTGCGTAGATTCCTGCTCAGATGCGGGCGGGCGTCGTCGTCTTCCTCGACGAGAAAGATTGTCGGGCGTGCTTCTTCCGGCGGGTCTGTTTCGTCGTACATAAAAACCTCTACCCGGCTTTAGTCGCCCGTACAACACAGCAGACGCCGCAAGAAGAAGGCAGTAAAACGCCTCCGGATATCGAGTGATGAATTCTAAAAGAACCTGTCAATCAGCTTAACATTCGGGGTGATAAAGTCTGTACGCAAGCGCGCACACAAAGGGGGCGCTCTCCTTTAGCTGGCTCGAAGGCCGACCCGTGCGCCTTACTTTGAAGCACCGGATAAATCGGCATACAAGTCGTCATACTCTTCTTTGATAACCCGGTAGCACTCGCAGGCGATTGCCTCCAGCCCCTGCCGGTCAACGATTTGAATATTCCCGCGGTGGTAATTGATGACGCCCCCGCTTCTTAAATCGCTGGCGGCGACGCTCACGCCTGCGCGACGCACCCCCAGCGTCAGCGCCATCAGATCGTGAGTCACTTGAACCTCCGTGCCCGTGTAATCGCTCATCATCAACAGCCAGCGGGCAAGCTGTTGTTCGAGCGTGTGCAGCTTGTAGCAAGCGCCCGAGCGCGCGGTCATCGCCAGTAACATTCGCGTGTAGCGCTGTAGCTTCTCCGGCATCATGCTCCGGCCACCGCTCAGCGCTTCTTTCAGCACCCTTGCTCTCAATCGCATGGCAGTTCCCGCAACGTGTACGAGGACGCGATCCGTCGAGGTCTCGGCTCCGAGGTAGATACGCAGACCCGCCATCCCTTCATCTCCGACCGGGCCGACCTCGACCGTCCCGCCGTCTTCCATTATGCAGAGCATGGAAAAGACCGCCGTCTCCGGAAAGTAGACAAAATCAATCTGAGCGTCCGCCTCGTAGATCACTTCGCCCTGCGCCAAAGAGACGCGCTCAAGTTGTGAGAGGAATCCCTGCGCCTCGGCTAAGTCCAGAGCGGCAAGGAGTTTGTTCTCATTTGAGCGGGAAGACTGGAACTGAGGATTCACGATTGAACATCCTTTACTTAATCAGAAGCCCGACACCTTATCAAGGTTCTCATCTTAACATAAAGCACCATTGACGATTGAATATTCGCCGGTTCGACTTGCCGTTGAAGTCGGCGCGCTCCTTAAGCCGCGCGGGCCGACTCGACGCAGAATACCCGCCCGGCTTTTGCAGGCGGCACTGACCTTTAGAGGACGACTACGCATGCTCGCCGCAAGCCGCAAGCGCACAGGCATCTCCGACAAGACTTTTTCGATCAGTATTGCCTCTCATCATCGCTCGTCGCTTCCTCTTTTGCCCGGTTCAGGCTAACTTTAATATCCGTGCAGCACGTCATGGCTTCATCAAAACCGACCGCCTCCGAAATAGTTGACCACAGCGACAGAGCCCCGGCATCGCAGCAATACGCCGAGGTCGCCGTGCCGCTGCGCGTCATGCAGACCTTCACCTATCGCCTGCCGCTGGCGCTGCGCCGAGAGGCGCGTCTGGGCTCTCGCCTGCTCGTTCCCTTCGGGCACAAACGCATCACCGGCTACATCGTCGCGCTTCTGGACGAGCTTGACCCGGCGGGCGATTTGTCTGAGGACGATATCAAGGAGGCCGAAGAGTTGCTCGACGCCGAGCCGCTCCTGACGCCGGAGATTCTTGAGATCACTCGCTGGGTCGCAGAGTATTACGCAGCGCCCTGGGGCGAGGTGCTGAAGGCCGCGCTGCCCGCCGGGCTCAATGCGACCGTCGAGCAGATACTGTCCATCACAACGGAAGGGCGCGACGAGCTGGCCCGTCTGCCTATCGGTCGCACGGCGACCGCCAGAGCGCGTGCCCTGCGTCTGGTCGCAGACGAGGGCGAGATGAGCCTGCGCCATATAGCGCGTCACATAGGCGATGCGCGGGCCTCTGCCGTCGCCCGCGAGCTGGAGCGCGCCGGTTGGGTCAAGCTCACGCACAGAGCCAGAAGCGTGCTCGCACGCGCCAAGCGGCGCAAGGCCGTACGCCTTCTTCCGCCCGAAGCCCACGCCAAACCCGAAGCGGCACGCTCTATCTCCGAAGCGCAAAGGCGAATCATCGACATCCTTATCACCGCGGGCGGAGAGCTTGCCTTCACAGACCTGCTTGAGATGGCGAACACGAGCGCCGCGCCCATACAGTCTTTGGAGAAGAAGCGCGTGCTTGAAGTCTTCGTGCGCGACGTGCGCCGCGACCCGCTCGCGGGCGCTACCCTGCCGGAGATGCTCGACATGGAGTTGACAGGGGCACAGGCCGCGGCGCTGCGTGAGATCGAAGCGCCGCTCAGGCAGGGCAACTATGCGGCCTTTCTTCTACATGGGGTGACGGGCAGCGGCAAGACAGAGATTTATATTCGAGCCATGAGCGCGGCGCTCCGCAACAATCGCTCGGCCATGATGCTCGTGCCCGAGATTGCGCTCACGCCCGTCTTCTCTCGCCGCCTGCGCGCGCACTTCGGTGAGCGAGTTGCCATCTTTCATTCCTCTTTGACGACGGGCGAGCGCTTTGACGAGTGGAGTCGCCTGAAGCGCGGCGAAGCGAACATAGTCATCGGCACACGAAGCGCCGTCTTCGCCCCGGTCTCGAATCTCGGGCTCGTCGTCATAGACGAAGAGCACGAGACCTCCTATCGTCAACAGGAATCGCCCTACTACAACGGACGCGACACCGCCATCGTCCGCGCTTTGAAAGAATCGGCGGTCGTCGTCTTAGGCTCGGCCACCCCTTCGCTCGAATCTTTCCATAACGCGCGCAGCGGCAAGTACACTTACCTGCAACTGCCGGAAAGAATCAAGAACCGCGCCATGGCCCGCGCCGAGATCATAGACATGCGCGAGGTCTTCGCGCGCCACGGTCGCGCACAGGTCTTCTCAGACGAACTTGTCGCCGCCATCGAAGAGACGCACGCGCGCGGCGAGCAATCCATTATCCTCCTCAACCGCCGCGGCTATTCGAGCTTCGTGCTGTGCCGCAGTTGCGGCGAGTCGATCCATTGCCCCAACTGCGATGTCACGCTCACCTATCATCGCAGCGAGATGAGCATCGTCTGCCACTACTGCAACCACAGGCAGAACGCGCCCCGGCAGTGTCCCGCCTGCGCCGGGAAATACATCTACTACGTCGGCGAAGGCACGGAACAGCTCGAAGAGATTTTGCAGCAGCGATTCCCGCAGCTCCGTATAGCGCGTCTCGACCGCGATACGACTTCGCGCCGCAAGCTCTTTGAGCGCGCCATACTGGAATTCGGCGCGGGCGATCTGGACATGCTCGTCGGCACGCAGATGCTCGCCAAGGGCCACGATTTTCCGAACGTCACGCTGGTCGGCGTCGTCTCCGTCGATGCCGGGCTCTCCATGCCGGACTTTCGCTCAGCCGAGCGCACCTTTCAATTAATCACGCAGGTCGCGGGGCGCGCCGGGCGCGGCGAGCTGGCGGGCCGCGTGCTGATACAGACGTTTCACCCGAACCACTACGCGCTCAAGCACGCCTGCGCTCAGGACTACGCCGGCTTCTACGCCGAAGAGATACGCTATCGACGCAGCCTCAGCTATCCGCCCTTCGTCGCTCTCGCTTCCCTGCTCATTCACACGGACGATTTCACGCGCGCGCAAACGACCGCCGCCGAGATTAGAAGAGCCCTCGATGAAGCCAACACGGAGCGCGCCTGCCGCATCCTTGGCCCAGCGCCCGCGCCCCTGTCTCGTCTCAAGGGCGAGCATCGCATACAGCTTCTACTGAAATCGCGCAGCCGCCCGCAGCTGCGTCAGGTCATCGACGTGGCGATGGCGGATGCGGGCGCGCGCGGCTGCGACCTGCGAAGCGTCAACATAGAGATTGACCCCATCAACCTGATGTAACCGGAGAGTGCGCGGCCCTCTGTTTCGCGCTAAACTTCGCTTTATGAAACTAGCAGAACTTACAGCCCTGACGGGCGCGCGACTTGAACAGGGCGACGGCGAGATGGAGATCAGCGGTGCTGCCGGGTTGGACGAGGCGGGGGCGGGCCACGTCACCTTTCTCTCTAATCCGCGCTACACCCCGCGCGTGCAGACCACACAGGCCTCCGCCATCTACGTCGGCGAATCGGTCGAGGTCGGACGCAGCATCGCCGTGCTGCGTGCGCCAGACCCCTACCTCGCATATACACGCGCTCTCAGGCTCTTTCATCCGGAGCCGTCGTTCGAGCCCTTCATACACCCTTCGGCCATCATAGACCCGACGGCGCAGTTAGCCCCGGACGTTTGGATAGGAGCCTGCGCTTTTATTGGCCCGAACGCTCAGATCGGAAGCCGCGCGCGCATTCATCCGAACGCGACCATCTACGAACGGGTGCAGATCGGAGCAGACTCCGTCATCCATTCCGGCGCAGCCATACGCGAAGGCACACAACTGGGAGAGCGCGTCATTATTCATAACAACGCCGTCATCGGCTCGGACGGATTCGGCTACGCTAAAGATGAGGAGGGACGCTGGCTGAAGATTCCGCAGGCGGGAAACGTCGTCGTCGAAGACGACGTGGAGGTAGGCGCGTGCACGACCATCGACCGTGCCTCTGTCGGCGAGACGCGGATACGTCGCGGGGCCAAGATTGACAACCTCGTACAGATAGGCCATTCCTGCACGGTCGGCGAAGACGCCCTGCTCTGCGCGCAGGTCGGGCTGGCGGGAAGCTCGCACATCGGACGCCGCGTTATCCTCGCCGGTCAGGCGGGCGTCGCCGGCCACCTGACCCTCGGCGACGATGTGGTCGTGACGGCCAAGAGCGCGACGAGCCACGATGTCCCGGCGGGCAAAGTGATATCGGGTATTCCGGCCTTCGACAATCGCGACTGGCTGCGCTCGACCTCTGCTTTCCGCCGCTTAGGCGAGATGCAACGCACGCTGCGCTCGCTCGAAGCACGCCTCAAGGCGCTCGAAGCAGACCCCGCCAGGAGGGATGAAGATAATGCTTGACACCGGCTGAGCGGCACAGGCATAATCCTAAATGAAATCGGTTTTCAATTTCGCCCCCCCTGAGCGGCGAGGTTGAGGCCGATTACCTTTGAAGTTCCCCGAGGTACAGGCAAGTGCAAAGCGGTCAGAGCGCAACGGTTCAAATCTTACAATCACCCAATGATGACAGGCGCGTGGAGGTCTGTCTGGAGTCGCATGAGGGCACGGCGGAGCAGCGCGTGGTGCTTCGTTACTCGACTTGGACGGAAGGCTTAGGCTGGTGCAGCCAGAAGACCATCCAACTCGACGCCGAACAGGTGGATGACCTTCACCGCGCGCTGACGGTCGCGCGCCACCGTATCAAACACGCGCGCGCCGAGCGTGGCCGGCAGGCGGAGCAGCCCGCGCAGGTCATCCAACTACCGACGCTGGCGTAAAAAGTTAAGCGCGCCGAAGCCTGAGGCGGCGAAGGGCAGCCAGGGTGAGAGCGATTGACGCTTCCCGGCTGCCCTTCTTTTTTTAGCATAAAGCTATCGGATTCAGCCGACCTGCCGTAGCGTGATCTTCTCTTTCACGTCGTTGGCTTTGCGCTCCGAGGTGAGCTTCTCAAGCTCGTCTATGTGTAGCTGCTCCTGATAGATACGCTCTTCAAGCTGGAAGCGAACCGGCCTGTTTTCTTTCTCCTCCCCGCAGGCCTCCCAGGCGGCCATGTAGACCTCCATCGCCTCGCGCTCCAATGCCAAATCCTGCCTGAGCATCTCGGCCAGATCGGTTGACTGGCGAATCATCGCCGGCTCGACCGTCGGCACGCCGCCCAATGCCACGATTTTATCGCCGAGCGTGGTCGCGTGCTCCTGCGATTCCTCGCTCTGCTTGCGAAAGTAGGAGCGGTAGACTTCACGCTCCATGCCCGTCACCAGAAAACTGTGCTGCATGTACTGCACGACCGATGCCAGCTCAAGGCTCAGAGCGCGGTTGAGATGTTCCAACAGTTCCTTACTCGCCATAGTCTTCTCCCGGTTAGATTGCAGCCTAAGAATATTGAGAACGGGGGGATAATAGCCTCGGCGAGCCCACGCTGTCAACTGTAAATCCTTGGAAATCAACAGTTAACATTGAAATTCGTTTTCAGTTCCGATCAGGATAGAGAACGCGAAGCAGCTCTCCTTTGCGAGGCGCAGGCCGCGAGGTCAGGCCCTTTTCAGGTGACAGCGCCGCCGTCAACGATCACGACCTCGCCGTTCATAAAGCTGTTCCGGTCGCTGACCATAAAGGCGGCGTATTCGGCCAGTTCTTCGGGGCGACCCAATCGGCCACGCGCGACCCAGAACTCGTGCATCTGTAGCAGCCTGTCGGGCAGCGTATGCGCCAGATCAGTGTCGAAGATGCCGGCGGCGATGGCGTTGACGGTGACGCCGAAGGTGGCGGCTTCGCGCGAAAGGCATTTGGTGAAGCCAATGACGGCGGCCTTGGAGGTGGCGTAATGCACGGAGGTGGGAAGCGCGCGGATCGCTCCGATGGAAGTGATGTTGAGGATTGTTCCCTTTCGCTGGCGGATCATCTGCTTGTAGATGGGCTTGGTGACGGCGAACAGCCCGTTAACATTCGTATTGATGACCTCGTCCCAGGCGCGGTCTGTGGTCGTGGCAAAATTATCGCCCCTGTTGATGGCAGCGTTATTGACGAGGATATCTATGCCCTGCCACTCTTCGACCAGCTCGCGCGTCAATCTTTTCATCCCGACGCGATCAGTGATGGGGATTTTGAAGGCATGTGCGCGCCTGCCGTGCGCTTTGATCTTCTGGCTGACGGTTTCGGCCAGATCGTCGCGCGAATGATAGTTGAAGGCCACGTCCGCACCCTCGCGGGCGAAGATTTCACACAGCGCCGCGCCGATGCCGCGCGTACCGCCAGTGATAAATGCGCGCTTTCCTTCGAGCAGCAGACTCACCTGTCAGTGTTCTCCAAAAAAGCCCGCCTCGACTCGGCTCGATAGCGGGCACGGGATGGAAGATCTTATTCGGTCGTCGTAATGGAGGATTAAAGCCTGAATTGGGCCAGTCAGTCAAACCGGGAGAGGGGCGAGAGGGTTTTAGAGGCTGCCGGAGGCCAGCCGCGCCGGCTCCTCATGCGCCATGACGGGCGCGGGGATGAGCGCCGTAATCTCCTCGACGATGTAGCGCGTCGAGTTTGGAATGGCAAGGCTGACGGTGGCCGCTCTGAGCGCCGCGTAATGTTTCGAGTCTTCGACCATGCGGCGAACCACCGGCACGATATCCGTGGCGTGATTGAGCAGTATGCCAGCGCCGCGTTTAACTATGAGGCTCGCCGCACCCGCCTCCTGCGGCATGGGCGGCGTGATCGTGTCGGCGATGATCGGCAAACGGCAGGCGAGCGCTTCGAAGGTCGTCAAACCGCCGAGCTTTGAGATCATCACGTTGGCGGCTCCCATCAACTGCTCGACGTGTTCGGAGTAGCCGATGACCTTGACCGGGAACTTAGCGGATCGGGCCAGTATCTCTGCCTCAAGGCGCAGCTCTTCGTTTCGGCCCGCGAGGAAAATGGCCTGCACGTTCAACTCGCCGCGCACCAACTCGCGAAAGATTTGAGGAATATTCCCGCCGCCGGCCCAACCGGCGTTGACGAAGACGGTGAACTTCTGCGGGTCGAGCCCGAGGGCTGTGCGAGCGGCCTGCGCCGCCTGCTCGCTCGGAAACTCAAACTTGGGATGAACCGGCATTCCCGAAACTTTGATACGCTCGGGCGCAACACCGTAGTCGATCAGCTGCTGTCGCGCCTCCGGGCTCGCCACCAGATAGAGTCTCACATCGTCGCAGGCCCAGCCCTTCCAGAATCCGTAGCAGGGGTCTGTCACGACCGTGACGAGCGGAATCTTGTCCGCCAGTTTCAACTCTTTCAGGATGCGTGCGATGGCGTGCTGCGTGAGCGGGTGAACGCTGACGACGACGTGCGGACACCAGCGCTCGAAAAGATCGCTCAGCAGCCCGACGCTACGGGTGTAAAAGAAGTTTCTCGTCTCGGGTCGAAAGCGATTGACGGCCCAGTAGAGATACTTCATCCAGTGTTGACGATGACGCAAGACCCAGTTGTAGAGCCCGACCAGCTTTTCCGAAATCTGATGCGATTCTTCGATGGCGCGCACGACCCGCACGGCGTAGGAGCGCCCGCTGAAGAACTTCTGGACACCGGCCACAATCGCGGCGGCAGCCGAACGATGGCCGCCGCCCGTGTCCGACGAGATGATCAGGATTTTAGGGACTCTTGCTCGAAACATTTCAATATTGGGTTTTAGATTTTGGATTAGCGACCGGGTTGAATGAGAGCACGCAGCTGTCTTTCAATCCAAAATCGAAAATGGTTTATGCTTTGACGGTCAAGCCGTCGGCCTCTTTGGTCTCCACGCCGGCGAGCGTCTTGCGCGCTTTCTTCATCTCTCGCTCAAGACGCTTGATTTGAATCAGGTGCTTCGGATTGAAGGGCAGGCTCGGGTAGTAGCTGTTGGATTCGTGCGTACACCAGCAGCCGGCAGCAGCCTTCTTGCGCCGTTCCTTCATCTCGGGCGAGAGCCAGAGGCTCTGAAAGTTCCAGTCATGCTCGCGCAGGTTTCCAATCGGCGCGAGATTTTCGCAGGACGAGACTGTGCCCTCGTCGTAGATGACAGCGCCCGCCGTGCCCGCGTAGCAGGTCATCTGCGCCTTCTGCTCTTCCTGTGCCCGACTGATGAGCCCGTGCATGTAGATGTCAATCGCGGCTTTGAAGAAGCCAGCGTCGCCGCCGTAATTATTCTTGATGGCGGCGTGGCGCGAATCGTCATCGATCATCTGCGCGAGACGCGCGTAGCGGGAGTGATCTATGTCAAGCTCGACGGGGTCGGCTGAAGGCGGACGAATATAGTTGAAGTTGACCTTGTCGGGCCGCAGATCGTATTTCAGGAAATCGTACCACTCGAAGATGGTGTCCTGATTCGAGTGCATGAAGCAGGTGCAGGTCTGCACGTCCAGCCTTGGGTACTCTTTCTTAATCGACTGTAGCTGGCGGGCCGTGTCGATGGCGATGTCCCAAGAGCCGGGCTTCTGCCTGATCTTCTCGTGCTGATCTTTGAGGCCGTCTAGCCCTAGCGCGACCGTCACGTTCAGGTTCGGGCACTCCTGTAGAAGCCTTGTTACGTCCGGCATGATGCGCTTCTGAATCTGGCCGTTCGACATCAGGTAAACCGATTCGAGCTTGTTGTTTTCATAAAAGGCGCGAACGATTTCCGGCAGGTCTTTGCGCGTAAAGGGCTCGCCCCCGGCGAGGATCAGCACACCCAGGTTGCCGCCGAGGGTCTCGGAGATTTTCTCTATCTCGTGCGTCTTCATCTGCAACTTTTTGCGCGGGCGGTCATCCAGCTCGTCCGTGAAGAAGCAATGCGTGCAGCGCATATCGCACACGCTTGTGACCAGTATGTTGAGCAGAACGGGCGCGAAGGGTTGGCCCAGCGCAAGGCGCGCGTAACGCTTCAAAAGCTCTTTTGTCGTGTAATCCATCTATACCTCAAAATAATAGCGCGCCCCTGAAAATCTTCAGGTAGCGCTCCGGCATAAGCGCCGCCCCTTGTGGGGCGAAACGTAACAGATACGGTATTTGCTGTCACCTTGTCAACGCGCAGGGTCGGCTCTAGCCGTCAACTACGGGCGCGCGAAAAGCTTAGATGCTAGGAAGCCGCGCTGCGCTCGCCGCGTCCCTGAATTCCGAGCGCCTTCATACGACGGTATAGATGGCTGCGGTCGACGCCCATCAATTCGGCAGCGCGCGAGACGTTGCCTTCGGCTTCGGCCAGCTTTCTCTGAATAAACTCGCGATGATAGGCGTCGGTCGCCTCTTTGAAAGAAGGAAAGCGGAAGGAGGCGGCGGGCGGCTCTTCACCGCCGAGCGTCGGCAGGTCGCTCGCGCCGACCCTCACTTTCGAGTGCATGATGACGACGCGCTCTATTGTGTTACGCAGTTCCCGGACGTTGCCCGGCCATGAATAGCTCTGCAAAGCATCGACCGCATCCGGCTCGAAACGCTTGGCGCGCTTGCCGTAGGCCGTGGAGAACTTCTGGTTGAAATGCTCGACCAGAAGCGGCACGTCTTCAAGGCGGTCGCGCAGCGGCGTCAGCTCGAACGGTATCACGTTGAGACGATAAAAGAGGTCTGAGCGAAAGTTTCCCTGCTCTATCTCGACTTCGAGCCGCTTGTTGGTGGCCGCCAGAATACGCACGTCGACGCGCACGCTCGTATTGCTTCCGACGGGCTCGAAACGCTGCTCTTCGAGCACGCGCAGCACCTTGGCCTGCACGCGCGCGCTCATGTCGCCGATCTCGTCCATAAAGAGTGTTGCGGCGTCGGCCAGCTCAAACTTTCCCTTCTTCGCCGTCGTCGCGCCCGTGAACGCACCCTTGACGTGGCCGAACAGCTCGGATTCGATCAACTCTTCGGGAATAGCCGCCGAGTTCACTTCAACGAAGGGCGCTCCAGCCCGACGCGATTGCGCGTGAATGGCGCGCGCGACCAGCTCCTTGCCCGTGCCCGACTCGCCGTAGATCAGCACGCGCCCATCCGTCGGAGCGACGACGGCAATCTGTTTACGCAGCGCGCGCATGGCGACCGACTCTCCGATCATCGCGTACTCGCGGTTGAGCTCGGCCACCAGTTCGGCGTTGACGCGCTCAAGCTCTTTCTGGCGCAGCGCATTTCGCACGGCGAGCACGGTCTTTTCGATGGAGAGCGGCTTTTCGATGAAATCAAACGCGCCGAGCTTGGTCGCGCGCACGGCAGTCTCTATATTTCCGTGGCCGGAGATAATGACGACCGCCGCCTCGACGCCGCTCGCGCGCAATTGCCTGAGCGTCTCAAGGCCGTCAATGCCCGGCAGCCAGACATCCAGCAGCACGCAGCCGTAGGCGCGGCGTTCCAGAGCCTTTAAGCATTCCTCACCGGTCGCGACCGCGTCCGCCGTAAAACCCTCGTCTTCGAGCACGCCTCGCAGCGTGTCGCGTATGCCGCGCTCGTCGTCAACTATGAGAACTGATTCAGACATTTGATGCGGGTAATAATTCGATGGTGAATTTTGCGCCGCGCGGACGATTCGCTTCGGCGCGGATGTGACCGCCGTGTTCCATGATGATGCGCTGGACGATGGCGAGGCCGAGGCCCGTGCCGCGCCCGCGCGTCGAGAAGTAGGGCTGAAAGAGGCGCGACAGAGCATCGCGCGCGATACCGTGGCCCGTGTCCGCGATCTCTACCAGAAGGACGCCGCGCGCCGGATGATGCGCCGTCGCCACAGTGATGCGGCGCTCGCCTTCTATCCCGTCGAGCGCTTCCAGAGCATTGTCAATCAGATTGACGAAGACGCGCCGCAGTTGCTCAGAGTCGAGCATCGCAGGGGGCAGCATGCGTCCCAGCCGCACGTCCATGCGAACACCGTTCAGACGATCCTCGTAGAGCGCGACCGCCTGCCTGACGACTTCATTCAGATCAGCCGCTTCGAGCCTTGAATGAGGCAGGCGCGCAAAGCGCGAGAACTCGTCCACCATAGCCTTGAGTCCCGCAACCTCGCGCGTGATGGTCGCCGTGCATTCGTCCACCACAGCCTCCACGCGTGCCCTCTCGGCGCGCGCTTCAGTGCTCGCGCCGTTTGGGCCAACGCCGTGGTCGCCGCCGTTACCGTTGGCGCGATGAAAGTTTTTGGCGATGCGCTCGGCTGAGAGTTGAATCGGCGTTAAGGGGTTCTTGATCTCGTGGGCCATGCGACGGGCGACTTCGCTCCACGCGGCGGCGCGTTGCGCCGAGAGCAATTCTGAGAGGTCTTCCATGACGAGGACGACGCCGCGCCCGTTCTCGGAGGTCGCGCGAAGCGCCGTCGCCGTCAGCGCGACAGGGATGGCCTCGCCGTCGGCGGCAGAGCCGCGCACCAGTTCCGTTTGCTCAGTGGCGCGACCCGTCCGGCGCGCGCGACGAAGCAAGCGCTCAAGCACGGCACAGTCTTCGCTGCTCGTAATCTCAGAGAGCGCAACGCTCCGGCGCGGCCTGTCTTCGAGCATCAACATCGCGGCGGCGGCGGCATTGATCGTCGTCACGCGGTCGCTCTCATCCAGAGAGATGACGCCCGTCGAGAGCGATTCCAGCACCGTCTCGATGTAGTTGCTGCGTTCTTCGAGCGCTAAGTTTTTGTCCCTCAGCTCGGTCGCACCGGCTTCTATGCGGCTGCGATTTTCCGAAAGCTGGGCCGTCATCTGGTTGAAGGATTCCGCAAGGAGCGCCAGTTCGTCCTCGGCTATCGTCGTCACCCTGTGCGAGAGATTGCCCCGCGCTACTTCGTTAGAGGCTTCGGCCAGCGCGCGTATCGGCGTCGCGATACCGCGCGCGAGGTGAATGGCGACCCAAGTGGAAGCGAACAGCAGGAGGAGCGTCATCAGCCCGAGCGTCGAGAGGCCCAGCAGCCGCACCTTTCTCTGTTTGGCGACGAGCTTGCTGTACTCGCTCTCCCAGCTCGTCGTCAGCTCCGACAGGTTGGAAGCGCTGCGGCGCGCGGGCGCGACGATCAGGTAGCGCCCCCCGCTCAATGGGACGGCGACCGCGTCGTAGCCTTTCCCATCCATCAACGTCTGGTCGCTGCCATGCGAGGTGCGCGCCACCTCAATCGCCTGTTCCAGCTCGACGCGCTCGGAAGAGGTGACTGAGTGGCTGCCGGCTATGACCTCTCCGCTCGGCCCGACGACTTCTATGGCCGCCAGCCGCCCGTTCTCGACCATACGACCGAGCACAGCCGCATCGATCAGGCGCGGCTCATCCTCCATCAGCACGGCCAGCATGGAGGCCGTCTCGCGTAAAGATCGCGTCTGTCCGAGCGTCGCCTGCTTCTGCACTTCCCTCGCCTCTTTGACCACGTCTTCGGGCAGGCGATAGAACCATTTTTCGATGGAGCGGTTGAGGAATAGATAAGAGAAGACGGCCATCGCCGTGATCGGCAGAAGGCTCACGGAGATGAAATAGACGATGAGCCGCGTCTTGATCTTCGAGCCGAGTTGACGCTCGCGCCGCTCGCGCCTGAGCTTCAGGAGGCTACGCACGAAAATGAAAGTGAAGACGATGAAGGCCGCGAAGTTCAGAGACGACAGCGCGTAGAGCAGCATCGTGTCCGAAGCCGTGTCGGGAGGAACGACCGCCCACAGGCCGAAAGCTTGCAGCGCGACCAGCGTTGAGAGCAGCACGAGCACGAGCCCGCCCAGCAGCCACGGGGCTGTGCGCCTGCGCGACGCCTGCCCGCGCTCCGTCTGACCCGATTTTTGCCACTGGTCGCTCATCGTTGAATGCTCTCGACGAAAATGAGTTTACCATACGTTCCGACGCGTCTCATGCAGTCAGTGCCGCGCGGCTTAAGCCGGGCGGGTTCTCAAGCCGCAGCTTCACCCGCCGCGCTTGAGCCGCGCGGCACTGACCTTTCTTTCCACTGCAAGTATCTTTCCGCGTAGGTTAGAATGGGCGCGAAGCTCTTTAGATTGAGTCGGGCCGTTCGGTTCAAGTCCGTCACATGGAATCTCCTAATATTTTATTCAACGAAGCGGGTCGCCTGCGTAGCGGCTGGCGGCTGCTGATCTTCGCCGGCCTCTACGTCGTCGCGCTCTCCATTATGGGCGTCCTGTTCCGGCTGGCGCTTCAGATCATTCCGCATAAGGGTGTGGGGTCGTTTCTGGAGGGCGGCTGGGGCTGGATTGTTCAGGCGGTGATACTGTTTGTTCCCGCCGCGCTGATCGGCTGGGGCTGCGGCGCGCTGCTTGAAGGCTTGCCCATGCGCGCGCTCGGTTGGGCGCTGCACAGAGGCTGGGCTCGCGACCTGTTGATGGGCTCACTCTTCGGCTCGGCATCGCTGCTGCTGGCCGGTCTGATTGCCGCTGCTCCCGGCGGATTCCATTTCACACTGACGGAAGCGGGCATGTGGCCCATGGTCGCAAAGACGCTTCTCAGCTCGGCATTGATCTTTATCCTTGCGGGCGCTGCCGAAGAGGTCTTGTTTCGCGGCTATCCTTTGCAGACCGTGCTCAGATCATGGCCCGCCTGGGCCGCGCTCATTCCGTCCTCCGTGGCGTTTGCGGCGATTCACCTGGACAATCCGAACACTGTGCGTGGGTTCACCTTTATCAACACGACGCTGGCGGGCGTGTGGCTGGCGGTCGCTTACCTTCGCACGCGCAGCCTCTGGTTTCCGCTCGGCATACACTGGGCATGGAACTGGACGATGGGCGCTGTGCTGGGGCTGCCCGTCAGCGGCATCAGCAAGATTACGCCACAGCCCCTGATGCGCGCCGCAGATCAAGGCCCGGCATGGCTGACGGGCGGCTCATATGGCATAGAAGGCGGCGCTGCCTGCACGCTCGTCCTGCTCATCTCTACATTCTTCATCTGGCGCACGCGCCTCGTCTCGGCCACCCCGGAGATGAAGAGTCTGACGGAGAAGGAGAACCCCGCGCCCGAAAGCAGAGGGCTTATCACGCTTCTGCCGCCGCAGGATTATCCGCCGCCCTCACCTTAGCCGGTAATTGAGGTCAGTAAAGCCTGAGGTCTCGGGCGGGTCGCTGCCCAAGCATACCCGCCCAGCTGAAGCAGACGGTGCTGGCGGAGGCCGCCGCATAAAGGGCTGAGTGCGTTTGTTAACACTCGCTTCCGCCCGTACGTCCTTATACACGGATGGCAGATTAGTGCGAGCGATAGAGAGTGGCCGCAGCGAGGCTCATCCGGGCCAGAACCTTTTCATCATCACGGGCGTTTCACCATTGCAGGACTTACATCCGGTTGCGACCTGCGTGCGACCGCTACGGCACAACATTATCGCAGGCCACACTGATCTTCACTGTATCCATCCAGTCGGGTTGAACGAATGAGCGAGGTTGAGGCAATCGCAGACTTGTTTCCGATCAGCGAGGGGCGTCATGGCATGACGGCTTCGGCGGCGGCAGTAGCAGCCCCGGTGAGGTCGCCGCACGCCTCGCTGGTCGAGGCCGTAAGGCGCGGCGACCAGAGCGCCTTCACTCGTCTTTACGAGTTGTACGGGCCGATGGTACACGGCATCCTGCTGGCGCGCGTGCCCTGGAATGAGGTGGACGATCTGGTGCAGGACGTTTTCCTGCACGCCTACAGGAGGCTTCACACGCTGCGCGATGATAATGCCTTCGGCGGATGGCTCGCCATGATTACGCGCAATCGTGCGATTGATTATCACCGCCGCTCGCGCGAGACCGAGGAGCTCCCGCTCGATCTGGCCCAGTCGACGAGCAATGCCACAGACGCCGAGGCGGGCGAGGCCATAGCGTTGATTCGCACGCTCCCGGAAGCCTACCGCGAGACGCTCGTGCTGCGCTTTGTCGAAGGCATGACCGGCCCGGAGATAGCCGAGCGGACGGGTTTGACTCCGTCGAGCGTGCGCGTCAACCTGCATCGCGGGATGAAACTGCTGCGCGAGAAGATGGGGATACAGGAGGGCACATGAGAGACGATTACCTTTGGGACGGCTCGGGCGAGCCTGACCCTGAGACGGAAAGGTTGGAACGCACGCTTCAAAAGCTTCGCCATCAACCGAAGCCGCTTCAGTTGCCGGCTGTGCCCGCGCGCCGCCAGCCCTTCTACGGACTCGCCGCCGCCGCCGCCGTCGTCCTGTTGGTTCTGGCGGCAGGGACGTGGGTGGCCCTCCTGCGCCGCTCACACGATACGGCGAGCGAAAGGCTCTTGACGGCCCGCCGGACGCCCGGCACGCTCTCCAGCATATACGGCGCGGCGGATTCCTTCGCCCTCACCATTGATGAAGTTACGGCTAAGCGAGAGGCGAACACTCTACCCGAACAGTTGACGCGAGAGAGCAGGCCGCGTCGCGTGGTCGAAGAGAGGCAGACCGTCGTGGCCGCGGCGAGAAAGCGAGCGCCGCTGCGCCGCCGTGACGAGCGGCTGATGAGAGAGGGCGAGATGGCTAAGGAGCAGCTCATGCTGGCCCTCCACTACGCGAGCAGCAAGCTCAACCTTGTGCAGAGAAAGATTCAGGCTAACAAAGCGAGCGGCCCTGCGTCTTAACCATCGAAGTTTTAAGCAGACGAACGGAGCAGTTATGAAATCAATAATCATGGGAGCAATCAGGCTCATCCTTTTCTCATCCCTTTTGATCGGCTGTACGGCTGTGACGGCCTTCGCCCAGAGCGCTCGACTACAGCTCGGAACCCTTGACAGGTTATCGCTCGTCGCGGATCAGACCGTTGATGTGACGGTCGATCAGAACGTGCTGAAGCTGGCGAGGATATTTATATCGAAGTCCAAAAAACCGGACGAGCAGAAGGTCGCGGAGCTGATCAGCGAGATCGAAGGCATCTACGTCAAGCACTTTAAATTTGAGAAGCCCGGACAATACTCTATGGCCGATGTCGAAGCGATTCGCGCGCAGTTGCAGAGCCCGGGGTGGTCGCGCATGGCGAACGTGCGTAGCAAGCGAAACGGGCAGAATCTGGATGTCTATACCATGATCAACGGCAACAAGGTCGGCGGGCTGGCCGTCCTCGCCACTGAAGATACGGAGTTGACCGTCGTCAATATCGTCGGGCCGATTGATCTGGAAAAGCTCAGCGATCTGGAAGGAAGCTTCGGCATCCCCGGACTGGAGATCGTGCGTAACAGGGACAAGTCGCAAAAGGAGTAGAGGCGTGATGACGAAGCATAAAAGATGGCTCATCTGCATCCTTGTTCTGGCCGCTCTGCTGCCCGCTACTCTGCAAACGGCGCGGGCCGAAGACAGAGAGTTTCAGGCGATCACCACACATCTGAAGGCGCGCTATCAGGCCAAGCGCAAGAGCATTCCCTTTCTCGGCCTGGCTAGCTTCGCCGTCAAGCTCGTTCGCCCCGCGGGAGTGAAAAGCATCAAGATCACGTTCTTCGAGGAGTTGAAAGATTACGACAACATCAACCACGCCGAGCTCAATACTGTGATTCGGGGGGCGCTTGACGAGCGCTGGCAGCCGCTCGTCAGACTCTATTCGCGAAAGCAGGGCGCGCAGATGTTCGTCTATTTCAGAAACGAAGGACAGGACGTCAAGCTTATGGTCGTCAGTCTTGAGCGGGAGCAGGCGTTTATCGCGCGCCTCAAGCTCAATCCGTTGACGCTCGCCCGTTGGATGGAGAAGCCTGAGATCATGGGCATCTCTATGGCACACAGCAGGTCGCTTCCCGCCGGGGCTTCATCACCGAATAAAAATTAGCGCGCTCTTCATCGAAGGCCTGAGGCTTCACCCTGCGCCGGCGGGCCTGAGAAGGACGCGCAGAGGGTCTCCGCGACGTGCGCCGAGCTTTCGTGCGGCGTTGGAATTTAAGGCGGCGATCTCAAGGAGTCCGGCGCTGCCCCAGATGGCGAACGGCTCGTCGGGAGCATTGCTCGCCTCCGCGTAGAAACGTCGAAAAGTCTTAACCACATCTGCGCCGACGTGCAGTTGTGCCCCGCTCTCGATCATCTCTTCCGTCAGGAGTTCGCGCGTGAGGTTTGTGACGCAGTTGCCGAAACGATCTATGTGGATGATGGTTGCGTCGAGGCTTCCATCCGTCTTGCTCCGGCGCGGAGCAGGCATCGGAAGCCGCACGTAATCTTTTATCTCCTGCCCCAATTCATCCGGCTTCGTACCGTTCGAGAGCGCGCCCGCCACCGCCGCGAACACGTCGCGCCCGTGAAAGGTGGCGCTGACGGGGGAGCGAAAGAACTCCGGGCGGTTGAGATGAAAGACGCTGGCTTCCGCCTCGCGCTCGTAGATGTAGCCGAAGATTCCATTGTCAGGCCCGACGAAAAACTGGCCGCCGCCTGCGACCAGAATGGGGCGGCGACTTGAGCCGACGCCCGGGTCGACGACCGCGACGTGAATCGTCTGTGGCGGGAAATCACTGTAGACGGCCAGCAGTGTGAATGCGCCGGCCCTTATATCCTGCGGCGGTATCTCGTGCGTTATATCAACGATGCGTGCCCTTGAGCTGAGCGAAAGAATGACGCCCTTCATCGCCCCGACGAAGTAGTCCGCCATTCCGAAATCAGTCAAAAGCGTAATCAGCATAAATGCAAAGGATGAAGGATGAAGGCGGAAGGATGAAAGAGATGCTAGCGGTTAATGCTTTCCTGTCTTGAAAGCTTTACTTCATCCTTCATCCTTCCGCCTTCATCCTTTGCATTACGGGATGCGCGTAGTGTTTGAAGTGCGGATTCTGAGTTCCTGACCGGCTGGCAGGCGTATGTCGCTGCCGCGCGATGAGATTGCGCCGCCCGTGCCGATAGCGCCGCCGATGGCCGCGCCGATGGCCGCGCCCTTGCCGCCGCCGGCAATCGCGCCAATGATCGCGCCGATGGCCGTGCCGGTTCCGATCTTGGTGACGGTATCCTTGGTCGAGCCCGTCCCGCGAACTCCGCCTTCCTCGTCCACATCACCGACGCCCGTTCCACCGCGCGAGATGACCTCGACGACCTGAGCCTCGAAGTTGCTCCAACGTCCGTTGAGGCTGATCTGCTCGAAAGAGAGCTGAAGCTCGGACGAGCCCTTCACTCTGCCGGAGCGTTTGACGCGCGAGACGACGCCTTCGATCATAGCCCCCTCGTATTCCGCTGGCTCGATCACGCGCGCCTGAAAGCGATCACCCCGCTGGCTCGCATCCGTCGAGAGATTGGTCAACAACTCTATGCGCATTTCCGTGTCGCGCGGGATGACGACAGAGCCGCCCGTCGTCCTGACGCTGCCTGTCGTTCTCCCAACGCTGCCGCTGCTGCTGCTGCTGCTACCGCTCCGACGGCTGCTGGACGTGCTGCTCTGCGTGTCGTCGTCGTCATCGTCAATAGTCGGACGACTACTCGCCGTCGCGCTGTTGTCGGCTGTGCCACGGCGGCTGATACCCGTGGGCACGGTCGAGTCAAACACTCTATGATCGAAACCCGCTTCGTAGCCGACCTCGAAGCCCTGCTGGTAGCCGTCGCGGTAATCTTCCAAAGAGCCGTAGGCCGCCGCATAGGCGCGGTCTCCGCGCTGGTACTCATCCTTGTCGCGATAGTTGCGAGCTTGCCGCTCCGCCGCATCGCGATAGCCAGCCGGATAGCCGTCGGAATAACCCGTCCGATAGCCACGCTCAAGCGCGCTCGACGATTGCGGCGCGGTGGCGGCGTTGGTCTCTGTCGCCGTCGTAGAAAACAGCGGGACGGCCAGCAGCGCGAACATCAGTGCCACGGCGAAAAAGCGTTGGAGATGTCTCATACCGTATCCCTTCTTTAAGAAGACCGCGAATGCCGATCAGTTGATTTCATCGCACCGGCGCTCGATAAACCATATTGCAGCCGAATGCTACCACCGAGACGCCTTTCGCGGCAAAACTTTCGTAGCCTTGACGCCCCATCACATGCGCCCTAGACTCTTTTAGCAGCCATTATTGAAGAGCGGACATCAAAAAAGCAGGCGAGGAGAGCAAACGGGCCGCTCCCGAATGGTTCTGATGCGGAGAGGGCACGATTAGGTTGGCGAAGATTATTTTCGACAAGGGTTTTGGCAGCAATCAGACTGAAGCTCGACGGTAGAGGCTGTCGCCTGATCCAAAATCCGGAATTGAATTATGGGAACGCTACGCAGAGTTTATCTGGACAACAGCGCGACGACGCCGGTTGACGCCCGCGTGATCGAGACGATGCTGCCATATTTGAGGGAGAAGTATGGGAATGCTTCGAGCGTCCACTTCTTCGGGCAGGAGGCGCGCGCCGCCGTGGACAGGGCACGGCGAGAGGTGGCGGCGCTCGTCGGCGCGCGTCCCAATGAGATGGTTTTTCTCTCCGGCGGCACGGAAGCCAACAATCTGGCGATTCGCGGCCTCAGCGAAGCCGCCGAAAGTCATGGCCGTCACATCATCACCTCGCAGATAGAGCATTCCTCCGTGCGCGGCATCTGCGATGCTTTGGAGAAGCGCGGCTGGGAAGTGACAAGGCTGCCGGTTTACGACGACGGGCTCGTGCGCGTCCATGATGTGAAGGACGCGATCAGGCCGGACACAGTGCTGATCACGTTGATGCTTGCCAATAACGAGATCGGTACGATTCAACCCGTGCGGGAAGTCGGCCAGCTTGTGCGCGAAGAGCGCGCGCGTGGTCGCCGACATCTCTGGCTTCACACGGACGCGGTGCAGGCCGCCGGGCGAATGCCTGTCGACACGGAGGCGCTCGGCTGCGATCTGCTCTCGCTTTCCGCGCACAAGCTCTACGCGCCGAAGGGCGTGGGCGCGCTTTTCGTGCGGCGCAGCGTCCGCCTCGCCGCGCAGAACATTGGCGGGCATCAGGAGCGTGAAAGACGGGCCGGGACGGAATCCGTCGCAGGCATCGTGGCGTTTGGCGAGGCGGCCCGGTTGGCCCAGGAAGAGTTGCAGGCGCGCATAGAGCATACGGTGCGCTTGCGTGACCGCTTTGAGGCGGGTGTTGCGGAGCGGGTCGCGGACATAGTTTTTAACGGTCATCGCACGCGGCGACTCCCGCATCTCTCCAACATCTCTTTTCGCTATGTAGAGGGCGAGGGCCTGCTGATTAATCTGGACATGCAGGGCATCGCGGTCTCCACCGGCTCGGCCTGTTCTTCTGGCTCGCTTGAGCCCTCGCCGGTGATTCGTGCCCTCGGTCGCAACGACGAGCTGGCGCGCGGCTCTATACGCTTCAGCTTCGGCCAGGACAACACGGAAGAGGACGTTGACTACGTGCTTGAGGTCTTGCCACGTGCCGTCACCAACCTGCGCCGCCTCTCTCCGCTCTACCAGCAGGCTGAGGGCGCTCGCGCCTGCCTTCAGGATGAGCCCCTCGCGGCGATCTCAAATGGATGAGTTGCGAGCGTTCTAGCTTGAGAGTCGGAGACACCGCAGAGGTCTAAGCCACAGACGCGAAACTGAAAACTTCCACCTTGCCTTACTCGGATTCTTTCAAAGATCATCTCTCGAACCCGCGCCGCGCCGGTCAACTCACCGATGCTACGGCCATAGCAGAACAGACGAATCCGGTGTGCGGTGATCGCCTGCGTCTGGCCCTGCGCCTGCGCGATGGACGCATAGAAGCAGCGCGTTTTCTGGCTTACGGCTGCCCGCCGACGCTCGTCTGCGGCTCTGTGCTCGCGGAGATGATCGAAGGGATGACGGTGGAAGACGCGGCGCAGGTCACGCGCCGTGAGATAGTGCGCGCCATTGACGGGCTGCCCTCGCGAAAGCAGCACGCGGCGGCGCTCGCTATCGAAACCCTGCGCGCCGCTCTCGAAGCGGGAAGGCTTAAGGATGAGAGTTAAGGTTTCGCGTCGAGCGGCTGACGGCACGGCTCACACTCAATGGCCGAGCCCTCCTCCTCCCGCCCCCGCATTAAGGCTCTCCTACCAGGATGGCGGGGCTTGCGCCGAGCATAATGCCTGTGCCTCCGGGAACGATGCGCGGCGAGCCTTGTGGGCCTGGCGGCGCGAGTATGCTCTGGGCGATCATTAGACGCGCCATGACACGTATTTCGCTGCGCTGAAATCGATCGGCGGCGGCCTTCGTGCGGTCGAAATCCGCGCTCGCCAGCGCCTTAAATTCAACCGCGAACTCTCCTGCCAACCCGCCCGTGACACTGTTCATGACGTGCAGTTGTATCTCGTCGTCTTTAACAAACTGCTCTGAGAAGAAGCCGCCGAGCAGGGCTCCGGCCCCGACCAGCTCGTTCAGCTGATCGATCATCGGCTCAAGTATGAGCAGGCTGCGCGCCGGGTCAAGGCGTGCATATCCGCGCGCGACCTGCAATTGAGCGCCGAGCTGTGCGAAGTTTTTGGCGCGGCTGCCGACCATGCTGCGCGCTTCGTCCAGCAGCGCGAGTGCAGCCTTCTTATCGCCCTTGGTCGAAGCCACCGTCGCCAGCTGCGTGAGCGCCATGACGCGCTCTTCGTTCGTTCGCAGGCGCGAGAGCATCTGCCGCGTCAGCTCCATGTTGCCCTCGGCAGCCGCCTTCATCATCATCATGCGCTCTATGTCCGCCATCATATACTTGCGTTGCGCCGGGTCGGAGGCATTGTCTTCGATAATCTGCCGCGCGCGATCACTGTCGCCCTGCTCCACGGCCTTCATGGCGGCGCTCAGGTAAATATGATTGCGTATCATTTCGGGCGCTTTCGGCGCGGCCTCCAGGATGGCGTCCACCGTGCCGTTCTGCATGATCTCCTGAAGCTCGCCGCTCATGCCGCCGTTTCGTTCTTCTCTCTTGACAGCTTCGGCGAGACGGCTTCGCACTTGAGCGATGCGCGCGGGCGCGTATCTCTCTATCTCAGGCAACAGGGGTCTGAGCATGATTATCTTGTATGAATTATTTGAAGTGCTGTTCAAAGCCCCGGTGACGATCATCTCCGTCAGGTCGCGCAACTCCTGTTGAGTCAGGATAGCAGGCTGACTGGTGGCGCTCGTTTTGGATAAAGCGGATTCAGGATTCCTGCTCAACATGGTAAGCAGCCTGAACGCGGCATTCAGCGCCTCCTCGTTGGTGGCGAGATTCTCTGTCTGCAACTTCGTCACGATCTTACTGGACAGGCGCGCCGCCGCCTCGCGGTCTTTTCTCATGAGCAGCGAGACGGTGTTGAGCAGCTCGTAGGAGACGCCCTTGGAGAGCGTCTGCTCGGCCAGTTCGAGCGCCTGCTTGGGGTCGCTCGCCGCGATCTGAGAGGCTATGCTCTGTTCCAGTTGCAGCTCGCGCTCAGAGCCCGGGGCGTGCCCGCCCGCCGGCTGCGCGGCAGCGGCTGGGCGCGTCGAGCGTAAGATGTCGCGTGCCCATTGCGGGTCGTGCCGTGCGATGCTCTGGATGAGCGCGCGGCGCAGCTCCGTCGAGTTATCCGTGAATTGAACATCCATCGCACCGGCATCGCCATCGGCGGTCAAGACCTCCGTGAAATTGTTCGCGGCTTCCTTGTAGAGAGTGCGTGCGCGAGCCTCGTTGCGCGGCCACAACAGGTCTGCGACGGCAACCTTGATGAGGATGCGATTCTCAGGGCTCTTGAGAGCCTTGGTGTCGGCGATGATCTCGTCGAGCAGCGCGAGGGCTTTCCTCTCAAGCTCCTGTTGAGCCTTCTGCTGCTCGGGCGTCGCCTGCGCCTCTCCCTGCTCGGCGGGCGCGGGGGCTGCTGGCTGTGCTGCGGCTGACGTGATGACGGCCAGAGAGAAAACCAAAAGGCAGACAAAGCGCTTGATAATCATTTTGAGCCTCCTTACGGCGAGGAAAATACTTTTCAGGAGTGGGTGGCTTAAGATCGGCGACAAAGCTTCCAAACTCTACATCGCGCGTCGACCGCTCGTCCATGCTTCAGGCGCAATCATAGCTTATAAAAAGCTCACACTGCTACTAATGGCGTGCTTTGCCGCGCCAGGTTTTCACCTGCCCGCAGGGCTTGCTCAATAATGATGAAGCTCGTCGGGTTTGCTAGACTGTGGGGCGTGAAGAAAAGCGATGCCACACCGAACAGTTCAACCGATGGTCAAACGGAGCGCTCATCAAGGCTTCCACTTCTGGAAGGCCGCGATTACTACCTTGAAAACGGGTTGATGGTCTTCACAGCCCACTATCTTATGCAGAGAGGTTACTGCTGCGAGAACGGCTGCCGGCATTGCCCGTACGATAAAGAGGTCGAGAAAGGATGAGCCGGACAATGAGGCCAACTATGCTCGTGCATGCAGGAGAGCAGCGGGTTGATACAAAAAGGCCGGAGACATGAATCTCCGGCCTTTGTCTTGTAGAAGCGACGCGCTGGTTAAAACTGTAGAGCCCGCCTCAGATCATCCTGCCGCCGGTTGTCCGTTGGGACGTAGGCTTCATAAGCGCTCAGGAAATCGTCATAGAACATATCGCCCAGCCTGATATAACCGCGCGCCGTCAGATGCACGTGATCGGGTTGGCCCATGCCCTTAGCGACCCATGTGTTCATAGAGCCCGCGCCGCCCATCGCCGCGTAGGAACTCCAAAAGGCTGCGCCCATCTCGATAGCGGCGCGGCGCTGAGCCTCTAGCAGTGCGGTCATCTTACTGACCGATTGCCAGCCTCCCGCACCTCTGACGGCGCGGTCAGGCGGGCCGAAGATCAGAATGGAAGCCTGCGGCGCGGCGCGGCGAAAGCGGCGCATAATGTTTACGAAGAGTCGCTGGTAAGATTCGACGCTCCAATTATTGTCCGTCACCTCGTTTGTCCCGTAAGCGAGGATAATCAGATCAGGCTTGCGGCGCACGACGCTCGACGCAAAGCTGGAATCATTCCAGCTCATCAGACGCACGGCGCGCGCTCCGTTAATGCCCAGCACATCGTAGATGACCCTTGAGCGCGCCTGTCGCGCAGCATCGACGCCGCCGCCGAAATCTCGCTCGAAGTTGCGGCGCACCTCCGCCGTTAAGATATTGGCAGCCGTGTGTGAATCGCCGTAGTGCGCGATTCTGATGGGCTCAGTGCGCCGTCCTTCCCTGATATCCGAAAGCGCTGTGTAGAATGCGCGCAGCGCTCCGGCGTTCTCGATTCCTCTGACTGTTTGCACGCCCGCCTTACTGGCCGTTGTGGTAGCGTTGGTCGCTCCCTTTGTGCGCGCCAACGCCGCAAAAGGGGCGGCGATAAAGGTCAGACCCAATGAAAGGGCCAATATTTTTTTCACGAAATTATTCCTGACGACTTTCATAACTCCCTATCAATCTCCTCCGTGTAGCGTTCACGCAAAAGGACACCTGACGCTGCCGGAGCGTGTCGAGTACCCGCCAACTACGCGATTTTTGTGGGGGTTTGGAAGCGAAACTACCAGCCGCTTCTTAAAGAATCACGCGAAGTCTTAATGGCAACAGTTTGCCGCGAGGATTTCGAGGGGCGCGCCTGAGATGCGTTGATTACGGATGAGGATGCCTTGAACTGCCTGCCCCGATGAGGGCATAAGGGCCGTCATTATGATGAATGATCACATGATGGCTTGTCAATGTTTTTAATAGTTTTGTTTCGGCCAACTATGAGATGCACCGACAGGCTGCGGGAAAATTGAAGACAACGATAGTGGGCAGAAAGCCGGGCGGTGCTTTCACGAAGCACCGCTCAGGGCGTGGCGCGGCGCGGGCGTGTGGAGGACGGGGGGCTCGTCCCTCCGCCGTGATATTGCGGGCCGCAGAACTGTCGCGGCTCTTGCCCGATGGTGAAGGTTTTAGAGCGTATGATGGGGCATACGGTCGGGTCTGCGATCAGTCCGGTCGTGGGATCAATGTCGAGCGTGATGGTTCCCAGACGCGGCGACGGTTCGTCATCCGCCGGTGCGGCGCGGCCATCTGGCTTCAAGGGAGGTCTGCCGCGAGGCGTCGTGCCCGGAGAGGCTTCGGGTAAGGGCGTGAGGTTGATGTCGGGCGGCTCGCTATCCTCATCGACTTCATCCGGCATAGTGCCTTCGTCCGTGGGCTCTTCTGTCGGAGACTGCGGGGCTGTGCCGCTGATGAAAAACTCCGTCCGCTTGTCCGGGTCATCGGGCGCGGCGAGCCCGCCTGTGCGTATGTTTATCTCCGCCTGCTCGATGCCTTCGGGCATGGCCCAATCGCCGTTCCACTCAGGATGATCAGAGAGCGCCTTTGACATAAAGTCTGCCCAGATGGGAAGCGCAGAGTCTGCTCCGGTCAGGCCCAGTTGCGAGCCGTCGTCGAAACCAACCCACACGACGCAGACCAGATTGGGCGTGAAGCCGGCGAACCAACCATCGCGCGAAGTTCCGGTCTTACCGGCGATGCCTGTGCGGCCCGCCACATTCTTAAAGCCGCGCGCGCCAAGCTTGGCCGCCGTGCCGCGATTGACCACATCCTTGAGCATCGATGTCATCAGGTAAGCGACATCGGGGCGGAGCACGTCGTTCTTCTGGCCCGTGGGCGCGGCGATGGTTATGCCGCCCCCGGTCGTGACGCGATTGATGGCAATGGGTGTGGTGCGTGTGCCCGAAGCGGCAAAGGCCGTGTAGGCTGAGGCCATCTGAAGCGGCGTGGCCTCGTTCGCGCCGAGCGCCATCGCCGGATAAGCCTTCTTCGGTTTCGGCAAACCGGCTTTCGCGGCGAGGTTCATGACGCGACCGATGGTCACTTCCATCGCCACGTCTACGGTCACGACGTTGAGACTTCTGACCAGCGCGTCGCGCAGCGTGACGGGGCCGTTCGAGTACGTATCACCAAAATTTCCCGGCGAGTATTCCTGATTATCGAAGGTGAAGGTCTTGGGCTCGTCGCGGTAGATGGTCGCGGGCGTGATGACGCGCGGGATAGGGTCATAGGCCGTGTTGAGCGCGGTCGCATAGACGAAGGGCTTGAAAACGGAGCCGGGCTGGCGCAGCGCGTCGTTGGCGCGATTGAGCTGGCTCTTAGTGTAGTCGCGCCCCCCGACCATCGCGACGATCTCTCCCGTGTGCGCGTTCATGGCGACCAGCGCCGCCTGCAACGTGCCGGGCTCGACGCGTTTGGCGTAGAGCTTATCGAGCGCGGCGAGCTGCTTGGTCACAGCCGCGTAGGCCGCGCGTTGCAAATCCATGTCAATCGTCGTGTAGACGCGAAGGTGCTGGGCCGCGCCCGGGTCGCCGATGATCGAATCCAGTTGGCTCTGCACGTAGTCGGCGAAGTACGGAGCGTCCGAAGAATCAATGCGCCCCTTCGTGGCCGTCACCTTGAGCGGCGTGTTCTGGGCCTGCGCGGCTTCGAGTTGGGTGATCGCGCCGGTCTCGGCCATTGATTCCAGCACCTGATTGCGCCGCGCCGTCGCCGTCTCGATGTCCTTGTAAGGGTTGTAGCGATTCGGGCTGCGTATGATTCCGGCGAGGAAGGCCGATTCGGGCAAGGTGAGCGTCGTCACGTCTTTATTGAAATAGGCGTCCGCCGCTTCGCCGAAGCCGTTGATGGAGAATCCGGCCTGCTGGCCTAAGTAAACCTCGTTGCAGTAGAGCGCGAAAATCTGCTGCTTCGAGAGACGCGTCTCGATGATGATGGACATGTAAGCTTCGGCGAGCTTACGACGCCAGGTGCGCTCGGGCGAGAGCAATAGATTTTTGACGAGCTGTTGCGTAATGCTCGAACCGCCCTGTCGAGCGATGGGCGAGTTAGGGTCTGCCTCGTAGCGGCGGATGAGCGCGCGCAGGATGCCGCGAATGTTGACGCCGTAATGGTCGAAGAAGGAGCGGTCTTCGGTGACCGTGATGGCCTTCACCAGATGTGGCGGCAGGTCGTTGAAGCCGACTATCTTTCGCTTGGAGCGCTCGCTGCCCGTCAGAGAGCTGATCAATTCGGGCTCAAGCTGCGCTTTGTCGTAGCGCGCGCCGCCGTCCAGAAACTGTATCGCGGCAATAGATTTTCCGCCGCGCGCAAACTGCACGCGCAGTCGCTGAAATGTCTGCTGTCCGTCGACGGTCGCATTCTTGCTCGGCTCCACGTCAACGCTTGTGCCGCTCACACTGTAGCGACCGCGCGAGCTATCGGCCTGCTGCGCTTTCTCGACGTATCCGGCCCGCTTCAAATAAGCGATCAAGTCTTCCACCGAAATAGTCTCGCCGACTCTCAGCTCTTTCGGCGCGGCGTAAATCCCGGCGGAGCGCGTGAAGACCTCGCCGTTCAGAAGGCGATCAATGCGGCCCGAGAAGACATACCAGTAATAGCCCAGCACGCCTATCGTGATGGTGGTGAGAAAGACGAGCGCGATGATGACGGGTGGACGAAAGATGCGCTTGGCCCAGCGCCGGAAGAAACCCGTGGGCGGTTCCTGATACTTGACGACGCGCGGCGGACGACGCGGCCCAGCGCCGCCGCGCCCGCCGCGGGCGACCGGAGGCACACGATTCTCTGGTGGGTGACGAACGGCCATCTGGTTACTCAGGCGACCCCGAAGCGTTCGACGCGCTCTCCCTGCGATCTATAGGCTCGCACGCCGTATCCTTCCAACGTATATTAACAGAGTAAGTGCCGCTCATCTTCTCTGTGCATCTCGTAGCAACTGCGATCATCACGTGCTCATACTCGTTATAGTCCACACCTGAACAGCCCAATCCGACTTTGCTCGATTTAATCAACTGCCCGCGCTCTGCCGCCGGGGCCAGTTCTTCCGTAAGCTTATAGGCTTCATCGGCTGGCATGACCGCATCGCGAACGCGGCCTGAGAGAGCATTGGTCGGCTCGATTCTGAATTCGCACGCGCGCCTCTGGTCTACGAATTTCACCGTCATCGAGATATTGTGTCCGAGCGTGTAGCGCTCGACGAGTATCTGCGAGGATTTGTGCGAGAGCGTTTGAGGCTTGCCGTATTTGCGCCGCAGGTCAGAGGGCGTCTGCGCCAGACAGGGAGCGATGATGAGGGACATGAAGAGCAGTGCTTTCAAGAGCCGGTCTTTCATCATCGCATCAGTCCTCACGATTCGCCATGGCCTTCCGCGCGCCGGTCGGATTTCCGCCGAAAGCTGTGGGAGGGAAGACGACCGGAAGAGAGTCGCGCCATAGCGTCCGCGATGCGCCGTCCGCCTCTCTTCCGCCCTCTGAAACTGTAAACCGTTCGGGCGGGGCTGTCTACCTCCGATTGACACTTCCCTTCTCTTTTCGCTACCGTGAGCGGTCGCCTGTTCGCTCCGGTCTCAAAGTTTGATGCAGACAGCCAGAAACGAGTTTGATGCCTCAGGATGCGCGCCCCATCGCGAGACCCCTCCTGCGCCTGCGTTATGCGCTCATTGCGCTGGCATGCGCCATCGCGTTTGGAACCGTCGGGTTTCACCTGATCGAGGGCTGGTCTCTCTCCGAGAGCCTCTACATGACGGTGCAGACGGTCACGACCGTCGGCTATGGCGACATGCCCCCGCAGAGCAATTTGGGCCGCGCCTTCGCCACCATTTTTATGATCATAGGAGTCGGCACGGTCGCTTATGCGCTGTCGAGCACCGTGCAGACCATCGTACAGTCGGAGATAGTGCATACTCTTGGTGAGTTTCGTCGTCATCGCGAGATGAGCAAATTGAACAATCACTTCATCATCTGCGGGGTCGGGCGCGTCGGCTCGCGCATTGTCCGCGAGATGCAGCGCACCGGCACGCCCTTCATCGCCATCGAGAGCGATGCGCGTAAGGTCGCGGCGCTGATCGAAGAGGGCGCGCACGTTCTGGTAGGCGACGCGACGCTCGAAGAGACGCTGCGCGCGGCTGGCGTCGAGAGGGCTGCCGGGTTGGCGGCCTGTCTGCCCGACGACGCGGATAATGTCTACGTCGTGTTGACGGCCCGCGATCTCAAGCGCGACCTGCACATCGTCGCGCGCGCCGTCGAGGAGCAGGCCGAGCCGAAGCTCATCAAGGCAGGGGCTAATCGCGTCGTCGCCCCGACGATCATCGGCAGCCATCGTATGGCTCAGGCTCTGATCAAGCCCGCGCTCGCGGATTTCATGGACTCGATCACGGCTGAGAATCTAGACCTCGGATTCGAGCAACTCGAAGTCGAGCCGACTTCGAGTTATGTCGGTCACAAGCTTTGCGACACAAACATACGCTCGGAGCTGGACGTGGTCATTATCACCATTCGTCGCCACGGCGGCGAGATGATCTTTAATCCGTCGGGGGATGCCGTCATAGAGGCCCGCGATGCCCTGATCGCCATCGGTCGCGCGGACTCGCTCGCGGAGCTGAGCCGCCAGGCGCGGGGTAAATAGAAAGGATGAAGGATGAAGGATGAAGGATGAAGGAACTACTTCCGTGACTTGAAAGCTTTTATTTCATCCTTCATCCTTCATCCTTCATCCTTGCTTTTATATGGTATTCAGAACTTGAGAATTCTCGTCACAGGCGGCAGCGGTTATCTCGGCACGCATGTCCGCCGTTTCTTCAATGCCGACGACTACTCGCGCCGCTCGCATCTGGACATCCTCAACCCGCACGACGCGGGCGTGGTCGCCGACTACGACGTGGTCATACATCTGGCCGCGTATCTGGACAAAGACCCGGCGGCTGCCGAAAGCTGCTTTCGCACCAACGCCGAAGGGACGGCCCATCTATTGCGCCACATGCGGCGCGGCGCGGTTTTGATCTACGCCTCGACGAAGGATGTCTACGGCTTCCACGCCAACGCCTATGTGGAAGTCCCCGAGACGTGCAGCACGGAGTACTGCGGCCAGTCGGCGCTCGAATGGTCGAAGCTGATGGGCGAGCACTACGTCAATTACTACGCGCAGGCGCTAGACCTGCGCGCCTGTATCTTTCGCTTGTCGAACGTCTACGCGCGACCGTCCGAGGACAACGAGTCGGGGTTTGTGACCCACTACGTCGAATCGGTCAAGCGCGGCTGGCCCATTCGCCTGCCTCTGGGCGGCGCGCCCGTGCGCGACATTCTTCACGTAGACGATTTCTCGCGCGCCTGCCGCGCCTTTATTGACTCGCCGCACCCGCGCGGGCTGTATAATCTGGGCGGGGGAAGGGCCAACGCCGTCAGCCTGCGCGAGATAGTCGAGCGGGTCGGGCACATGATCGAGCTTGAGCCTTTGATTGACAGGGATGCGCGCGTGCCGCCCCCTGTGCCCGTCAACTATATCTCCGATCTCAAACACGTGCGCGAAGACCTGAGATGGGAGCCCGAGATCGGCGTCGAAGAGGGATTGCGGAGCCTGTTGTGAGAGTGCGCTCAATTCAGCGTGAGGATATCAAGCGCGTCGTCGTGCGCGGGACGAACTGGGTCGGCGACGCCGTCCTGACCATCCCGGCGCTGCGCGAGCTGCGACGCCTGCTGCCCTCCGCCCACATCACGCTCGCCACGCGCTCCTGGGCCGAAGGGCTCTTCGCCGATGCAGATTTCCTTGACGACCTGCTTATCTATGATCGCGGGCGGCGCGACCCCGGCGCTCCATTCAGGCAGATGCGCGAGTGGCGGCGGCGGCGTTTCGACGCGGCTGTGCTTTTCCAGAATGCCTTCGAGGCCGCGCTGATCGCACGCGCCGCGCGCGTTCCCCTACGCCTCGGCTACGCGACGGACGGGCGACGGGCGCTGCTGACACACCCGCTCCCCGTGCCCGCATGGCGCGGCGAGCGCCACGAGGTCTTTTACTATCTCAACATCATCGGCGAGCTTGAAAGGCTGCTCGACGGCGCGACGACCATTGACACGCGTGAGCCCGTCTTCGCGCTCAGGGTTTCAGGGGCGCGCCGCACGGAGGCGCTTCGGTTACTGCGCGCCGAAGGTGCACGCGTGGGTGATGTCCCGCTCGTGGCACTCTGTCCCGGCTCGACCAACAGCCGGGCGAAGCGTTGGCCCGCCGAGCGCTACGCCGCGCTCGCAGACCTTTTGATCGAAAGCGCGGGCGCGTCCGTGGCCCTCGTCGGCTCACCGGATGAGGCGGATGTCTCAATCGAAGTCGCCAGCCGTATGCGTCATCGCCCGATCATGCTCACGGGTCAAACTGAGCTTGCCGAGGCCATCGCCGTCCTGAGCCTCGCGGACGTGCTCATCACAAACGACACCGGCCCGGCGCACATCAGCGCCGCGCTCGACAGGCCCACGCTCGTCATCTTCGGCCCAACCGTCCCGGCGACAACCCGGCCCTTTTCGCCACAGGCCGAGATCATTCGCCGCCCGCCCGATTGCGCGCCGTGCATGCTGCGCGATTGCCCGATTGACCATCGCTGCATGACGGCCATTACGCCCGAAGAAGTCTTTGAGCGTGCTCTGGCTATGATTGATCGTAAGCGCGCGGCGGAGGTCAGAGTATGAAACGCCGCGCGGTATTCATGGATCGCGACGGAACAGTCTCGGAGGAGATAGGCTACGTCAATCATCCTTCGCGTTATCGTGTCTTCGCATATGCGGGCGAGGCCGTCAGGCTATTGAACGAGGCGGGCTGGCTCGCGATTCTGGTGACGAATCAGGCGGGCGTGGCGCGCGGCTACTTTACGGAAGACCTGATCACCGCCGTGCACGGGGTGCTTGAAGCGGAGCTTGCGCGCGCGGGGGCACGGCTCGACGCCATCTACTACTGCGCGCATCACCCGTCCGTGGGCCAACCGCCGTATCGTTTGGATTGCGACTGCCGCAAGCCCAAGCCGGGCTTGATTCACCGCGCGGCGCAGGATTTCGACATTGATCTTGGGGGCAGCTGGATGGTCGGTGATCGCCACAGCGATGTTGAATTGGCCCACAACGCGGGCGTGCGCTCTGCGTTCGTGCTGAGCGGCTACGGGCGCGGCGAGTGGGAGTATCAACGCACGGCTTGGCAGCGAGAGCCCGACGTGGTCGCAGAGGATTTGCTTGAAGCTGTGCGGAAGATATTGATGTCCGACTAGATGAAGGAGAAGACTTGATTGGGCTTTGAGCCGGCAGAGCAGGTGGAGCGGCTGAAGATGATTGTCGGTCGCTTTTCGGAGCGGCGCATCCTTGTGGTCGGCGATGCGGTGGCTGATCGTTTTCTATATGGCGAGATCAGCCGCGTGTCGCGCGAAGCGCCCGTGCTTATACTGCGCCATGAGCGGACGGAGACAGTGCCGGGCGGGGCGGCCAACTGTGCGATTAACCTCGCCTCGCTCGGCGCGCAGGTCTCGCTCATCGGCCTTGTCGGCGAGGACGAGGCTGGTATCGCGCTGCTTGACAGGCTCATCGCGGGCGGCGTCGGCGCTGGCAGTGTTATTCAATCCAATAGTGTTGAGACGACGACCAAGGTGCGGATTCTCGCCGGCCAACTGCATTCGACGCGCCAGCAGGTCATCCGCGTCGACTATGAAGGCAAGCCGCTCGCGGATGAGAGCCTGCGCGCGCAGTTGCGCTCAAGGCTTCTGGCCGAAGCGGCGCGGGCCGATGCCGTTATCATCTCAGACTATAACTATGGTGTGGCCGATGCTCAGATGATAGAGGCTGTGCGCGAAGCGACCCGTGAGCGCGCCATTCCCGTGCTGGTTGATTCGCGCTTTCGTCTCGCGGAGTTTTCCGGCTTCACCTCGGCCACGCCGAACGAGGACGAGGTCGAGCAGCTGCTCGGCATGCAACACGCGGGCTCGGGCTCGCTCGAAGCGGCAGGCATGCGATTGCGCGAGCGTCTGGGATACCGCGCGCTGCTGATCACGCGGGGCGGTCACGGGATGCTGCTCATCGAGGAGGGCTCGCCGCCTCTGCACATCGAAGCGGTCGGGGCGCTCGAACCCGTTGACGGGACGGGGGCGGGCGATACCGTCATGGCCGCCTACACGCTGGCGCTCGCTTCCGGCGCGACCTTCAGCGAGGCCGCACGGCTTGCCAACCATGCCGGCGGGCTCGTCGTCATGAAACGCGGCACGGCATCCGTCAATCGTGACGAGCTTCTCTCGTCCGTGCTTCGAGCGTCTCAGAGCGCCGGATAATCCAAACCTATCGCGGTCGCAGTTAAATGGAGCATTGATGTGACGGACGACCAATCGAGAGTGCATGCGGCGGCGCGCATACTGGATCGCAATCGCCTGATCGCGCGCCTGGCGATTGCGCGCAAACATGGCGCGCGCATTGTGCTCGCCAACGGCTGCTTTGACATCCTGCACGTAGGGCACGTCAGATACCTCGAAGGCGCGAAGGCGCTCGGCGATCTGCTGGTGGTCGCCATCAATTCCGATGAACAGGTGCGGACGTTGAAGGGGAAGGGCCGCCCGCTCATTCCCGAACACGAGCGCGCCGAGATCATCGCGTCGCTGCGGGTCGTCGATTTCGTCACCATCTTCCCCGAGGCCGATGTCGGGGCGCTGCTGCGGGCTCTGCGCCCGGACATCCACGCCAAGGGCACTGATTATACGGTGGACTCTGTTCCCGAACGCGATGTGGTACGATCATACGGCGGTCGCGTCATGATAGTCGGCGACCCCAAAGATCATTCAACGTCCGAGATGATAGAGCAGCTCGGACAGAGGATTTCCGATGAGGGCTGAAAAACCGACGGGCGCTCGCGTCCCTCCGGTAAAGAAGATTAGTGGAAGGCGGGCTCTTCGCCGTGCGGCTTACCCTTTGAGCCTTGCCCTGCTCCTCGTCCCGGGCGCGGCCTTCAACGCGCCGCAGGCCGTCGCGCTTGAGCCCGCCCCTTCGGCATTTGCCCAGAAGTTTGACCCCGAAGGCGAGTTCAACGTCGAAGGCAAGCTACCGAAAGAGCTTTCGGAAGTCAGCACGATTCAGCTTCTGCGCGACATCAAGAAGAGTTTTATGAACTCTCATTCGGGCCTCTACACCAACAGGGGCGTGACCTACAGGTTCAAGACCCTGACGGTCACGCGTGAGAGGTTCACCTTCACGACCGTCGCCATTGGTGAGATTAGCTACAGTTTCACCGGGCGCTTTCTTCGCGGAGGGGTCTTCGCCGAGCTGGACTCGGATCAATGGGGCAAGCCCATCCTCGAAGGCCAGCTCTCAAAATTCAGAGGCCGCCGGAAAGTATCCGCCGCGAGCCTGAAATTCAGCTATTTCGGCGGAACGTGAGAACGAGTGACGTTGGACGAGCGGCAAGTTAAAGCTTTTCTCCTGCTCGCCGCTTGCCACCCGTCACTGCTTTTATTGTGCGTATTCTTATCGTCAAACTTGGCAGCATAGGCGACATCGTCCATACGCTTCCGGCGCTCGCGGCGATCAGGCGAGCGCTCCCGGGCACAGACATATCCTGGGTGGTCGAGCGGCGCGCGGCGGAAATCCTTAGGGACAACCCGTTGCTTGATCGTCTCATCGAAGTGGACACGAAGGCACTGAGGCGCTGGCCGATGTCTGGGGAGACGCTGCTGGCACCGCGCCAGCAGTTACGTCGTCTACGCGCCTCAACCTTCGATCTCGCCTTAGATTTTCAGGGACTTTTAAAGTCAGCGGCAATCGCCCGGCTCTCGGGTGCGCGCCGCTCCTATGGTTTCGCGCGCGCTGGGTTGCGCGAGCCCGCGAGCCGTTTCCTGCTCTCGAAGACCGTCCCCACTGAGCCGCACACGCACGTTATCCATAAAAATCTGGCGCTTGCGGCCCGCGCGCTCGGCATTGAAGTCCCCGCCGGGCCTGAAGATTTGGAATTCCCGATAGCCGTCGGGGCCGAACACGAGCGCGAGGCGCGGGAGGCTGCGCGCGGCGCTGAGGCCGGGTATGCGATTTTGAATCCGGGCGGGGGCTGGCCGACCAAGCTTTGGAGCGCCGAGCGTTTCGGAGCGCTGGCCGATGAGTTATGGGCTCATCACGGCCTGCGCTCGCTGGTCACGTACGGGCCGGGCGAGCGCGAGCTGGCCGAGCGCGTCGAGGCTTCGAGCCGCTCGGGGCGGGCGCGCGCCTTGACTCTCTCTTTGAAGGGGTTTTATGCGCTGGCGAAATCTGAGGGCACACGCGTTTATGTCGGCGGCGATACCGGGCCGACGCACCTGGCCGTCGCAGCGGGCACGCCCGTCGTAGGACTCTTCGGGCCGACGGAGTGGTGGCGCAACGGAAGTCCGCGCCCGCAGGACATCTGCGTCGAGCGCAACGACGTAGGATGCCGCACGGATTGCCACCGGCGCGCCTGCTCTGAGTGGGTCTGCATGGACATAGAGGTCGAGCGCGTGCTCGGGGCGGTCACTGAAAGGTTGCGGCGTGTGTCGTTAGGAAGGGTTTTGGAGACGAGCGTTGGCGCGTAGGGGCGGAACATGGGTGCAGCGTTGGCGCGTGCCGCTCGGCTTTGCCTGCGGCGCGCTCTTTATAATCTTTGCGCGCCCGCGTCCCCTGTCGCTCGCCGTCGGGGGCGTTATAGCGCTCTGCGGTCTGGGCCTGCGCGCCTGGGCCGCCGGCCATATCAGGAAGAACACACGGCTCGCCGTCTCCGGCCCTTACGCCTACACGCGCAACCCGCTTTACCTGGGCAGCTTCATACTCGGCATAGGATTCACCGTCGCCTCGGCACAACCCCTGCTCGGGCTGCTCTTCGCGGCGTTGTTTCTGGGCATCTATTTACCCGTCATGCGCGTCGAAGCTGAGACGCTCGCCGGATTGTTCGGCGAAGACTACAAACGTTATTCCGGCGCAGTCCCCCTTTTCATCCCGCGTCTCTTCCCCTTCAGAGAGGAAAGGATGCCGTTTGAAAAGTTCGACGCGCAACTTTACCTTCGTTATAGAGAGTACCGTGCGGCCCTTGGGCTCTTGATAGCGTGGAGCCTGCTGGCACTGAAAGCAGTTTTTGTGAAATGATTTTTGCGATGCGCCGTCGGCCCTTTTTATTCTGCGCGGTTCTGCTGCTCTCTGTACTCACGCTCGTCTCGACTGTCGGCTCAGCCGCGCGAGCGTCGGGCGACGATCACCGGGCAGAAACGCCCGTGATCCTTCCCTTCACGCCGACCGAAGAGCTTGTCTACGAGGGTGAGTTTACGAGAGCGCTGCTGCGCGGCGTGGACATCGCCGACCTGCGTTTCACGGCCACTCTCGACCCTGCGCCGTCTACAACCGATAAGTCGCACGAGAATACGGGGACGAAGAGTCTGCATTTGACCGTCGACGCCGTCTCGAAGGGCATCATTCGCAAGCTCTTCGGCGTGCGCTTTCACCAGCGCATCGAATCGACCGTTGACCCGACCTCCTTCGCCGTCCTGCAAACCAGAAAGCTCGACGAGCAGGGCGACCGACGCCGCACCAGCGAGGCCGTCTTTGACCGCACGACCGGCAAAGTGGTCTGGACGGAACGCGACCCGAACAATCCGACCAGAGAGCCGCGCGTCATCTCGTCACCTTTCAATGGCTCTGTGCAAGACCTTGCCTCCGTTTTCTACTTCCTTCGCACGCAGCCGCTCGCGCTCGGTAAAAGTATGGATGTCACCGTCAGCGATTCCGGGCGCGTCTACCGCATTCCGCACAAGGTCGTGGAGAGGAAGATGATGAAGACGGTGGTGGGCGAGGTCGCCGTGTTGAAGGTCGAGCCGGAAATCTTCGGCGAGGGACGATTGCTACAGGGGCGCGGCAAGCTCTTCATCTGGTTTACAGACGACGCGCGCCGCATCCCCGTCCGTGCCCACATCAGCAATGAAATGGGCACGCTCGACATCAAGCTCAAGAGCATCAAGAGCGGCCCGAAACCGCAGGCATAAGCACTCTTAATCGTAGCAGACTCAAACAGGGATGGGCAGAGATGGTCAGGATAAGAAAAGCAAAGAGATCATTGATGCCTTAATGCTTTCAGCTTTTATCCTGACCCTCCCTGTCTATCCCTGTTAATTCCTTCACTGCATTTCATGCCCAGCCCCGCAAGCCAGCAGCCGCCACTCATCATCGGTCACAGGGGGGCTTCGGCCCTCGCGCCTGAGAACACTCTTGTAGCCTTTGAGCGGGCCATGCTCGACGGCGCGGATGGAATCGAGTTCGATGTCAGGCTGGCACGCGACCGTGTGCCCGTCGTCATTCACGACGCGACGCTGCGCCGCACCGGCTTGAGAGAAGCTGATGTCGCAAGCCTCTCATCGAAAGAGCTAGGCAGCGTTGATGTAGGCACGTGGTTTAACCTGCGTCATCCGTCGAAGGCTTCACGTGAGTATGAGCAGGCCACAGTGCCCACGCTCTATCAAGTCTTTGAGATGTTCGGCTCGAAGAGCGCCGCCGTCCTCTACGTCGAGATGAAGTGTGAGCAGGGCGAGAGCCGCGCGCTTGCCGTGGAGGTGGCTGACCTCTTGCGCGGCTCAGCGCTCCACGAGCGAGTCGTCGTCGAAAGCTTCAACCACGAGGCCATCGTCGAGATCAAGCGCATAGACTCTTCGATACGCACGGCGGCGCTCTTCGAGCCGAAGCTTGCGCGTCCCCTTCCTTCCATACGCCGGATGATAGAGCGCGCTAAGAGTTGTCGCGCGGACGAGATTGCGCTGCACCGCTCGCTCGCCAGCCGTCGCGCGGCGGAAGAGGCCGAACGTGCCGGGATGCCTATGGTCGTCTGGACGGTTGATAATCCCTCATGGGTTCGGCGCGCCAGACGCTACGGCGTGTTCGCCCTCATCACGAATAATCCCGCGCTGATGCGAGACGGCCTGCGCGCAGAGCTTCCGGAAGGTTGAGCGCAGGCTGGCGCTTCGCGTACATTCCTTCGTCAATGAGCAAGTCCAAGGCCCAGCCGGACAGGATTTTCCTGCGCCCACAGTACGCCATCTTTTACCGGCGCACGCGCCGCCTGCGCTGGCACGCGCAAATCAGCGCCGAATATACCGCGCTCTTTCTGCTCGGCGGCGTGGCCGATTATGAGCTTGGGGAAGAGGCTGGCGAGATTTCGACGGGCGGCGCGCTGCTGCTCGACCCCGGACTCGCGGCGAAGGCGACCGGACAGGGCGTCGAATATGTGGCGCTGACGCTCTCGCCATCCTACCTGCTCGATTGCGCCGTTCGCACACGGCTCGTCCAGATGGGCAACAGCGTCTCGTTCCGCTCGAACTTCGTCAGCGCCGCTCCCCATCTATCAAGGCTTGCGCGCGACCTGGCTGTCGAATTGAGGGAGGAAGCGCCCGGACAGGAGATGGTCGTCGCCGCGCTCGTCGAGCAACTGGTCGTACACCTGCTCAGGCATCACGCGAACGTGCGGCGCTCGGACGAGCTGGAGCTATCGCGCGTCGGGCTGGTGGACAGGCGCATTCGCCGCGCCGTCGAGCTGATGCACGCCCACATGGATCGAGAGCTGCCGCTTGAAGAGATTGCCGCCGCCGCCTATCTTTCGCCGTTTCATTTCGCGCGCCTCTTCAAAAAGCTGACGGGAGCATCGCCGCACGCTTACCTCGCGACACTGCGCGTCGAAAGAGCACGGGCGCTGCTCGCACAAACAGACCTCTCCGTGGCCGAGGTCAGCGCCCGCGTCGGCTACGCCAGCTCAAGCCATTTCACCAAGGCCTTTCGTCAGGCGACGGGGCTGACGCCGAGCGCCTTTCGCGCCGCCCTGATCAGGGGCTGATCGCCCCTTTCAGCAATCCAGCGACGATAAAAAGCAAGATTTGCCGGACGCCCTGCGCCGCGCTTCTGTATCATCAGAGGTATTAAATCTGGAGAGGAAAACTAAGGATTATGGCGATTGAAAAGGGCGCGGAGATTGCTCCCGCCAAAGGCAAGCTGGGCGTACTGCTGGTCGGGCTCGGCGCGGTCAGCACGACCTTCATCGCGGGCGTCGAGGCGATCAAGAAGGGTATCGCGAAGCCCGTCGGGAGCCTGACGCAGATGGGCACGATTCGTCTCGGCAAACGGACGGACAATCGTGTACCGCTGGTCAAAGATTTCGTCCCGCTCGCAGACTTGAATGATCTGGTCTTCGGCGCGTGGGACATCTTCGAGGATTCGGCCTATGAGGCGGCCATGCACGCGGGCGTGCTCGAAAAAGAGCTGCTCGCGCAGATCAAGACGCCCTTGCAGAAGATCAAGCCCATGCGGGCCGTCTTCGACCAGCACTACGTCAAGCGCCTGAATGGTGTCAACGTCAAAGAGGGTGCGAACAAGATGGAGATGGCCGAGCAGTTGATAGAGGATATCGCTGAGTTCAAGCGCCGGAATAAATGTACGCGACTGGTGATGGTCTGGGCCGCCTCCACCGAAATCTTTCTCAAGCAGCACGCCGTTCATAAAACGCTCAAAGCCTTCGAGCAGGCGATGCGTGATAACCACAAGGCCATCGCGCCCTCGATGGTCTACGCTTACGCCGCGCTCAAGTCGGGCGTGCCCTTCGCCAACGGAGCGCCCAATCTGACCGTCGACATTCCGGCCCTCATGCAGATCGCCGACGAGAACAACGTTCCCGTCTGCGGCAAGGATTTCAAGACCGGTCAGACCTTGATGAAGACCATCATCGCGCCCGGCTTGAAGTCGCGCATGCTCGGGTTGCACGGCTGGTATTCGACCAACATCTTAGGCAATCGCGACGGCGAAGTCCTAGACGACCCCGAGTCGTTCAAGACCAAGGAGGAATCCAAGCTCTCCGTCCTCGAATATATTCTGCAACCCGAAGTCTACCCTGACCTCTATAAGGATTTCTCGCACGTCGTGAGAATCAACTACTATCCTCCGCGCGGCGATAACAAGGAGGGTTGGGACAACATAGACATCTTCGGCTGGCTCGGCTACCCGATGCAGATCAAGATTGATTTTCTCTGTCGCGACTCAATCCTGGCCGCGCCCATCGTGCTGGATCTCGCGCTCTTCCTCGACCTGGCCCAGAGGGTCGGGATGAAGGGCGTTCAGGAATGGCTCTCCTTCTACTTCAAATCGCCGCAGACCGCGCCGGAGCTTTACCCCGAGCACGACATCTTCATCCAGTTGATGAAGCTCAAAAATACCCTGCGCCACCTGCGCGGCGAAGACCTCATCACGCACCTCGGCCTTGAGTACTACGACTGAGGGTACGGCAACTTCCGCAAATAATCCCTAACAGTGACTGTGGGCGCGTCCAATTATTTACGCGCCCGCAGCCATTTCGCCCACCCGTCCAAGCCCGGCGCTCCTTGCTCGCGCAGATACATTCCCTGGACGATATGGTCAGCGCGGGTCACGTTTAGGTGTATCGCAGACCCTTTTCGCCTTTCAAAATTTTGGAAAGCGACATTTATTGTCAGGCCCGTCATGCCGCGTTTTGTCACTTCCGGCGGCGGGTTGGCCCATGCGCCGGAGCTTTTTTCAAAGGCCGTAACGAATATTTTGTGGTGACAATTGGAGTAATGTCGTATATATAGCGTCTGACTTTCAAAAGGGGAGGCCGTGGGCCTTAAACTGGAAAGCAAACTCGCCCCCTGAACATGCATCAAAAGAGATAGCGGTTCGTTCCTTGCATAGATAATTGAGGGGTGCTGCCCCGCCCGAGTCGGAACCAGCCACCGTGGACGGCTTCCAAGGACTCAACAAAGCGGACAGGCAGCGTCGCTCAAGACCGCTGATGCGAGGAGGACCAAGATGATTGCTGAAATGGAAAAACAGAACGATACAATGGACAGGGTCTTCCTCGACCCCGATCAAAAGAGCCCGCGCGCCCTTGAATTTGAAGAGAAGCTCTCTTCCCGCATCGTCGGACAGGAGCGCGCCGTACGCCGCATGAGCGGTCTCTATCAGATTTTTCTGGCGGGCATGAATCCCCCGTCGCGCCCCGTCGGCACGATGCTCTTCCTAGGCCCTACGGGCTCGGGTAAGACGCGCGTGATAGAGGCAGCCGCCGAAGTGCTTTTCGGCGACCCGAATGCGGTCGTCAAGATTGACTGCGCGGAGTTTCAGCACTCGCACGAGATAGCGAAGCTGATCGGCAGCCCTCCCGGATACCTGGGCCACCGCGAGACATCTCCTATGCTCACGCAGGAGAATCTTGATCGCTCGCACACGGAAGAGACCAAGCTTTCGCTCATCCTCTTCGACGAGATCGAGAAAGCTTCAGACTCGCTGTGGCAGCTCCTGCTCGGCATTCTGGACAAGGCGACGTTGACGCTCGGTGATAATCGCCGCGTGGATTTCTCCCGCTCGATGGTCGTCATGACCTCGAACCTCGGCGCGAGAGAGATGTCCGAGCTGATTTCGGGCGGCATCGGCTTTGCTCCCGGCAAGGGCGCGAAGAATCCGAACGACTCCGAAGTTGATCAGAAGATATATCGTACGGCTGTCGAAGCGGCGCGGCGCAAATTTTCGCCCGAGTTCATGAACCGCATAGACAAGGTGGTTGTCTTCCGCAGCCTCAAAGAGCATCACCTGCGGCAGATCCTTGAGCTTGAGCTACAGGCCGTGCAGGATCGCATTATGATGTCAGCCGGAACGAAATTCGTCTTCCAGTGCTCGGATGCGGCCAAGGACATGCTGCTGCGCGAAGGCATTGACTTCAAGTACGGCGCACGCCACTTGAAGCGCGCCATCGAGCGCTTCCTGGTCTATCCGCTCTCGAATCTGGTTGCGACCGACCAGGTTGGCCTAGGCGATCTGGTGAGCGTGGATTTGAACGAAGAGACGGGCAGGCTGATCTTCTCCAAGCGCAGCGGCGGCGCGTTGATTCAAGAGCCGTCAGAAGCGCGAGAAGAGCCCGATGAGGAGCAGAGCAAATCCGGCGGCGTCGCGCTGCCCATCCCCGCGCAGACCAAAGTTGCGCGCAAAGGACACGGGCGCGGCGAGAAGACAGACAACTAAATCACCCAACCTGTGTCGCCGACGCGACATATAAATCAGGAAGCGCCGAACCTTCATCCGCAAGAGTTCGGCGCTTCTTCTTTAATTCCGCAGGGGTAAATCCACAAGCTCCGTGGCACAGCTTCAAAAGCTTCAGTTGCGGCTTATGTCGGACGCGTCGCTTCCAAGGGAGCGATCCTGAGCAGGGCCTCGTAGGCCAGCCTTGAGAGATAGGGGTCGCGTGCGTCGAGCGCGTTCTTCAGCGCCGGGATTGCCGCCGGGTCGGCGATCAGGCCGAGGGCACGCGCGGCCTCGCGGCGCACATCGTCGCCGGCCTTTTCATCCGAGAGGGCAAAGATGAGCGCGGGCACAGCCACGCGGCTGCGTATCTGTCCGAGCGAATGCGCGGCGGCGCGGCGCACGAACTCATTCTCGGGTGTCTTGCTGCGCCTGATCTTGTTGAAGAGGCCGGAGGCGGCGACGCGTCTTTCGAGCGTGTCCGCCAGAGGCGCAGCGGCAGCATCGTCTCCGAGTTGGCCCAAGGCGACAGCAGCCGCCCCGCGCACACCGCTCCTTTTATCATTAATCAGCAGCGTAATGAGCGGCTGGACGGCTGTGCGGCTACGAGTCAGGCCGATGGCATAGGCCGTCTCCTGACGCACGAACTCATCCTTGTCTTGAAGCAGGGGAAGAAGAGCGGCGGCGGCCTCTTCCGGCGGGAGCGAGAGCACGGCGCGTGTGGCTGTGGCGCGCACGATGGCGGAAGAATCGCTCAGTGCGCTTGAGGCCGCGCGCGAGCTTTCGGGACGCTTCATCCAGCCGAGTCGCATCACGGCGTCGCGTCGCTCCTCCTGATCTGCGGACGAGAGGCGTCGGCGCTCGCGCTCAATCTCCTGCTGCAAAGGTGTGAGAGCGTCGGATGATGCGGCAGTGCGCGGGCGTGTCTGTTGAGCGGAAACCGTTGGGATTAATGCGACGATCAATAAGAGAATCGCCCCGGTCGCGCATGCTGATTGGATGAGCATGTGCGCGTGGCGGCCAGTAGCTTGAGAGCGCAGGGACAGGTTCATCTCTGTTTCAGGCACGCACCGTCGCCGGCCAGAGGGCGGCGCGGCGTTCGGCGCGTCGCCTGACGGCCTCCCACTCGAAAGCCTGCCGCGCGCGTTTGTTCTCCTGTGCGTCTGCAAGGAGCGACACCAGCTCGTCTTCCCACGTTCCCGGCATAATCGTAGTGCGACGCATGGATTCCATGATCGAGATATAATCGAGGACTTCCCCTACTTCGGAATCTGTCAGTGAATCGAGTTTGAGGGCGAGCCGTTGGCGTTCGGTCAATCGCTTTGCCATCTCTTTGCTCCTCTCGGAAGGGCAGAGGGCTGACGGCCAGACGCGATCAGTTTTCGCGGAAACTGACGCAGCGACGTTCAGGAGGCCGTCGCCGGGTTTTGTACTGGTGCGAAGCACACCGTTTACCGTTTCTCAAGAGCGTTTGCTTAGGTCTCCGTCTCAGAAAAAGTTTTCGGCCCAACGTCAATGGATGGCCTGATTAATGCTTCACGACTTCGCGTGGAATGAGCGCAATATAACACCAGACCCTTTTGACACGCAAGAATGTTTGCTCAAGGGCACGGCCCCACAACGGCGGCTCACAGCGCGTCGCCGTCAAGGTTGATAATTCGCGGCTCGATAGCATCGTCTTTAATTTCGAGCAGGCCGATGGAGCGCGGCAGGTTGAAACGCTTCGGCCCGGCGCTGCCGGGATTGAAAAGCAGCGTCCCGCGCCATTCTCCGCTGTAGCCCTGATGGCTATGGCCGAAGATGACGGCATCCGGCATACGCTGTTCGATGATCCGCTTATGCGCGGCGCTCATCTTCTCCACGGTCGCAAACTGGTGGCGCACAAAGAAAGTGCGACCGCCGATGACGGCCAGCCGCTCGTTCGGAAAACACATCGTCGCCGCATCATTATTACCGCGCACGGCGATGACGGGCGCGATTGCTTCCAGACGCCAGATCAAATCCTCGTCGCCGATGTCGCCCGCATGAATGATGCGATAAACGCCGGCGAAAAGGTCTAGAACCTTTTCATCCAGTTTGCCGTGTGTGTCGGAGATGACGCCGATGAGCATCGATGAAGGGCTCATCACGGGTCTATCTTGGCGGCGATGGCATGCATCGTGTCAACGATCAGCACAGCGATGGGAGGGTAGATAAGCAGGTCTGGAATGATCAGGCTCGCGGGAGGATACAGAAGCAGCTCCCGACCCACATGCTGACGGAAGAAATACCCAAGGTCGCCGATGAAGACATCGGCGTGCGCGCCGATGTAGAGCCCCGTCCCGAGGCTGGCGATGTAGCCGACGAAGAGAAAAGCATAAGCCGTCACGCGCTTGTAAGGCTGCTCCGGCTTCTCGTCTTCCTGCATGATCGAATGCTGAATCTGCTTCGGCTTATAAGTGTAGCGTTCAATATATTCGTGCAGGCGCGTTGCCAGATGCCAGATGCCGATCAGAGAAAGGGTGATGACGATAGCGCGGCCCGTCCAGTCATCGAAAACGTGCCAGAAATGCGGCCTCAACATCGCGACGAAGAAGGTGGAGAGGAAGAGCGAGACGGTCGTGAAGACGGCCTTTTTAAAGATATCTTCGTCGCGCCGCTCCTGTTCGAGTACGAGGTCAACGGCCCTGTCCCAGCGCGCCTGCGCCGCAGCCTTACGCATACGCTGGGCGTGAATATTGTTGGAGTGAAGAACCGAGCCGCTCGACTCAACCGTGTCACGCTTTGCCCATTGCGCGTCGTAGAAGGCACGCTCCTGCGGGTCGCTCAGCGTACGGTAGGCCAGCGCCAGCAGCGCGAACTGGCGCGCCGCTTCCTCAGAGCCGCCGTTGACATCCGGGTGCATTTTACGCGCGAGGCGGCGGTAAGCCGATTTGATTTCGGCCCCGGATGCCGTGCGCTTGATACCTAAAGTTTTGTAATAATCAACCACCGCGCTTTGCTCTAACCACTGATCGAAAGCCAGCGATTGCCGTCAGAATTTTCTGTTTGACGGGGCTGGGGAGGGCTCGCCCTACGCCAAATAATATAACACGGAGCGGACGAATTCGTCTCGCATCGGGTGAGACATCTTCATTTCAGGGATTGTCGGATTGGGGCGGCGTGAGCTTGAGGGCCGGGAAAGTGAGGCGAGAGTCAAAGGGCGGTTCTTGCGACCTCGAACTTACGTCGAGGGGGGCGAGGACTATGTTTATGTGAAGTAAGAAGACTACGCCCTTTGACTCTCGCCATAGCTCAGCAATGTCTATGCCAGCCCCGAGAGGACACAGAAAAGCAGTAAAAATATGGGGTTTACGGGAGACCCGCCGCGCCTTGTGTCCACAAAAGTACACACACATGTCCACAATCAAGGACACGTCCGTCAGCTTGAGCGCGGGGAGGCGGGGGTTCGGAGAGCGGGAAGCTTTCGGCCCAAACATCAGAGGGCGATGCTCCCGCACATTGACGGAAGCATCGCCCTCATCTTCGATGGGAGAGAGGCGTGCTCTAGCTCTCCGATTTTTTGCTGCTGTCGCCGGCCTGAGCGTGCGGCGCGCGATCGACTATGTTCAGGAGCGTGCGAACGGCGATGCCCGTCGGGCCTTTCGAGCGATAGGGTTTGGCTTCATCCCCCCAGGCCGTACCGGCTATGTCCAGGTGAGCCCACGAGACGCCGTCGGCGAACTCTTTGAGGAAAGCGGCGGCGGTGATCGTCCCGGCTTTGCGCCCGCCGACGTTCTTGATGTCGGCGATGTCCGACTTGATCTGCTTGGTGTACTCCTTATCGAGCGGGAGTTGCCAGAATTTCTCGCCGACTTCCCTGCCCGCCGCTATGATCTCGTCAATCAACTGCTGGTCTGTTCCAAGCACAGCCGTGTTGACATCGCCAAGCGCGATGGAGACAGCGCCGGTCAGCGTCGCCATATCAATGATGCGCTTCGCGCCCAGTTTCTTCGCGTAGCAGATAGCATCCGAGAGGATGAGGCGGCCTTCGGCATCCGTGTTGATGATTTCGATTGTCTTGCCAGACATGGCACGAACGATGTCTCCCGGCTTGGTGGCTTTGCCGGACGGCAGGTTTTCGGAAGAGGGCACGACGCCGAGCACAGGGATCGGCGGTTTCAACTGTGCGATGGCGCGCATCGCGCCGAGGACGGTTGCGCCGCCCGTCATGTCGTACTTCATCAACTCCATATTCTCGCCCGGCTTGAGCGAGATGCCGCCGGAATCGAAGGTAATGCCCTTGCCGATGAAGGCCAGCAGGTCGCCGTCCTGCTGTTCGGCTGCGCCATCTCGCGGCGTGTACTTAAGGATGATGAGCTTGGCGGGCTCGTCCGAGCCGCGCGAGACGCTGAGCAACGCCCCCATCCCCTCCTGCTCCATACGCGCCTCATCGAGCACGTCGATGCTGAGTCCGAACTCCGTGGCGATCTCTCTGGCGCGGTCGGCCATATCCGTGGGCGTCATGTATGCGCCCGGCTCGTTCGACAGGTCGCGCGTGAAGTTGACGGACTCGCCGATGATGCGCCCGCGCTCCGCGCCGCGCGTGAGCGCTTCCGCGTCCGCGCCTTCGACGATAATTAAAAGCCGGTCGATGGTGCGCTCTTCTTTGTCTACGGTGCGATACTTGTCGGGCTCGAAGAGCCCTGTGACTGCGCCTTCGGCGACGGCGGCGGCTGTCTTTTCGGCATCGCCTTCGGCGCGCGCGACGATAGCAGCGGTCTTAACATTCTTGTTGCGAAGGTAGCGCACAGCCGTTCCGGCCATCTGCGAGACCTGGGGATTGCCGTACGCGTCGCGCTCTCCGACGCCGATCAAAAGCAGCCTGCGCGCACGCAAAGGGCCGCCGGGGGCGACGTGAACGTACACCATTTCGCCTTCTTTGCCCTTGAGTTCTTCCGCTTCGATGACAGACCTGATCACTCCGCCCGTCGCTTCATCCAGCTCTTTCAGGAATCCTTCGTCGGCCCTTTCATCTTTGAAGACGGCAACGGCGACGGCCTGCACATCCTCTTCCCGATAACTTTTCGCGCTTGATTCGACTTGCATGTCTTCATCCTCTCTCATCTATATTTGTGTCTTATCTCTGGCGCTCCTTTAACTGGGCGCGCGTCTCGCGATCAACTGTGCGGCGCATCTCCGTCTCCCGCTTGTCGTATAATTTCTTGCCGCGCGCGACGCCGATCTCAAACTTAATCCGACCGTTACGCAGATGCACCTGCGTCACCATGAGCGTCATGCCCTGAATGGTTGAGGCTTGCTCAAGGCGGTCGATCTCGCGCCGGTGCAGCAGCAGCTTGCGCGTCCGCAGAGGCTCATGGTTCTCCCTGTTGCCATGAGAATAAGGCGAAATGTGTGCATTAAACAACCACGCCTCGCCGTCGCGAATTGCGACGTAGGAGTCCTTCAACTGCACGCGACCGGCGAGCACGCTCTTGACTTCGGTTCCCGTCAGCGCGACGCCCGCCTCGTACTTATCCGAGATATGATACTCGTGGTAAGCCGCACGATTCGCCACGAGTATTTTGTCTTCCTTCACCATCGCCCCATTTTGGATTTTAGATTTTGGATTAACGCTTCGAGAAGCTTGAATTTTGGACGTGAGCCGCTCGACTTTCGCCCGAGCGCCAATCCAGAATCCAGAATCTAAAATTGTATAAGCCTTTTATCTTGCAAACTCGTCACGCAAAGGTCGCGTCATCAACGCGGCGGCGGCCTCGCTCGCCGTCTTGCCTTCGTAAAGCACGGCGTGTACTTCGTCCGTGATAGGCATCTCGACCGAGAGGCTTTCCGACAGTCGTTTGACGGCCAGCGTCGTCCTGACTCCCTCGGCGACTTCGTGCATCCCGCTGACGATCTCCGAAAGGGCACGACCGCGCCCCAGTTCCTGCCCGACGTAACGATTGCGCGACAGCTTGCCCGTACAGGTCAGCACCAGATCGCCCATCCCGGCAAGGCCCATCATCGTCTCAAGCGATGCGCCTGCGGCGAGGCCGAGGCGCGCGACCTCGGCCAGACCGCGTGTGATCAGGGCGGCAACGCTGTTGGTTCCAAATCCTAAACCGGCAACCATCCCCGCGGCCACGGCCATAACATTCTTGACTGAACCGCCTATCTCCGTTCCCGTCACATCGGTGTTGGTGTAGATACGCAGGTTTTGGAAGCTGAGCGCCGCCTGCACCAGCCGGCTGTCTTTCTGACTCAAGCTCGCGGCCACAACCGCCGTCGGTTGTCCTTCGGCCACCTCCTGTGCAAACGACGGCCCGGAAAGGCAGACGAAGCGCGCCTCGAATCGAGCAGCCGTCACGTCTCGCAAGACCTCAGAGATGCGTTTGCCCGTTTCCGTCTCGATGCCTTTGGTTGCGCTGACAAAGATCATTTCAGGCAGCAAGCCGGGCAGCATGCGCGTGAGCAAATCTCTGGTCACATGCGAGGGCACAGCCATCAATACTATCTCTGTGCCCGTCAAAGCCTCGCTGAGATCAGCGGTCGCTCGAATGCCCGGCGGTATTTCGTGCGGCGCAAGGTAGAGGCTATTGACGCGGTCGCGGTTTATGGCCTCGACCACGTCCGCGTTACGCGACCAGAGCCGGACGCTGTGACCCGCACGCCCGGCGATGATGCCGAGCGCCGTTCCCCAGCTACCCGCGCCGATAACCGCGATGCTTTTCCCTTCTCTCACTTAAACCTGCTCTCCGTGCCCGCGATCAGTCTACCGATGTTGGCGCGATGCATGAAGATGATGATCAGGCCGCCGATGATGCTCGCCGTCATCACAGGCGCGAGGTCTTCCGCCGGCTTAACGTAGCGACTCAGCACCCAGACGCAGAGAGGAAAGAGAGCCGTAGCCATGATCGAGCCCAGCGAGACGTAGCGCGTCAGCCAGACGACGAAGATGAAAACGACGAGAGCGCATCCGACCGCCAACGGCGATAATCCCAGGAAGAGACCGACGCCCGTTGCTACGCCCTTGCCTCCGCGAAACCCCAGCCACACGGGGAAGCAATGGCCCATCACAGCAAGCACAGCCGCCGCCGCCACCCACCAGTTGACCTCGAAGTGCGAGGCCGCCAGCCAGCGCGCCAGCCCGACCGCCGCCAACCCTTTGGCGGCATCCAGAAGCAGGGTGACGAGGCCTGCCTTCTTCCCGGCCCTGCGCGTCACGTTGGTCGCGCCCGTGCCGCCCGAGCCCGTCTCGCGCACGTCCGTGCCCTCCCTGGCGCGCACAATCAAATAGCCGAAAGGAATCGAGCCCAGCAGATATGCAGCGATGAGGACAAGGACGGGCCGCATTTGGATACTCCACGCGCCCTAAGCTATAGAGATCTCTCGAAGAGCAAAGCGAGACTATAGCAAGCCGGGGAAGCGTGCGACAAGCGCGTGTGAGGCGCGCCGTCCCGGCCCGGGTTCGAGAGATGAACGCGTAAAGTTTGCATGACGAATCATTTATAGAGACGCCGGTGGATTTGAGGTTGTCCCTGAAGAGTCACTAAACGCGAGTCAGATTTTTTTGGCAGTGCTTACAGAGAGGAACGTCCTCCGGCTTCTCCGAGACGATGTGCGGTGTGGGCTGTCCGGCGCGAAAGCGTATGAGCCCCACTTTACTCGCCGTAGAGCCGCAGGGCGCAGGCGCTTTCCCTGTCACTTTATCTTCAAGGATGTGGCATACCGTACCCTGAGATGTAAAAAAGTACATGGCACACCTCCTGTCCTGACTTCACTGAGCGATTTATGTACGCTTCAGGGCCTCGCACGCAGGAAAAAAGCAAGCCCGATACCGCCGGGCCGTGGCCCTGCTCAAAAGTTTTTTGAAAAGATGATGAGAAAGTTTGTAGAGGAAGGTGTAATCAGCTTAACAATCTACAGGCTGTGGTCAGGGCCGCAGGCGGTGCTTACCTTCTATATAAGTCGGCGGCGCAGCAGGTCCAGCGCGGCCTGCGAGGCGCGCCAGCGTATGAGGTGGCGGTCGCCCGGCAGTATCAGCTTGCGATGCTCCGTATGCGCGTCGTCGGAGAGCGCTATGAAGACCAGTCCGACGGGTTTCTCTTCGCTCCCGCCGCCTGGCCCTGCGATGCCCGTCACGCTGAGCCCGAAGTCCGTATCGGCGCGCTGGCGCACGCCTTCTGCCATCGCTTCGGCCACGGGGGCGCTCACCGCTCCGTGCTGGCGAATCAACTCCGAGTCGACGCCGAGCGACCTGATCTTCGCATCGTTTGAATAAGCGACGACGCCTTCCCTGAAGTAGACGGATGAGCCGGGAACCTCCGTCAGGCGCTCGCTGATGAGGCCGCCCGTGCAGCTTTCGGCCACGGCCAGCGAAAAACCTCCGACGGCGAGGCGCAGGCCGACCACCTCCTCCATCTTCTCGCCGCGAAAGGCGAAGATGGCGTGACCCAGCCGCTCCTCTATCTGCCCGGCGAGCCCGTCCAGCAATAGCTCCGCGTCCTGTTCCGTCTTCGCCTGCGCCGTCAGGTGAATCTCTATCTCGCTGCGGTTGAAAAGAATGGTCGTCTGCGGATTTTTGTACTGCGTGTAGACGGGAGCGATGCGCTCGTCCACAGCCGACTCGCCCATCCCCGAGACGCGCAGTATGCGCCTGACGACGCGCAGGTCGCCCGCGCGAGCCGCGAGTTTAGGCTGCACGAACCTCTCGAACATGGGGCGCATCTCGCGCGGCGGCCCGGGCAGAAGCACGACCGCACAATTGTTATGTTCGATGAACATGCCGGGCGCTGTGCCGTTCGGATTATCGAGGACTTCCGCGCCCTGTATGACCATGGCCTGCCGCGAGTTGATCTCAGGCATCCCGCGACCCATGCGCTCGAATTTCGCGCTGATGTCGCCCAGCACTTTCTCGTTAAAGAGGAGTCGGCGGCCAAGGGCGCGGGCGGCGATCTTGCGCGTAATATCATCCTCGGTCGGCCCAAGCCCGCCCGTCATGATGATGACGCGCGAGCGCCTGAGCGCATCCTTGATGGCCTCTTCCAACCGCGCGTCGTCATCGCCGACGATGGTCTTGAGCTTGACTTCGATGCCGATACCGTTGAGCCGTTCGGTCAGCCACAGGCTGTTCGTATCGGTACGGTCAGGCGTCAGCAGCTCCGAGCCGATGGCGATGATTTCAGCAGTAAGCATTGGCTGGTTGATCAAGGATACCTCAACTTTCCGTAAGCGGATTCAAACAGGGATGGAAAGCAAGGATGAAGGATGAAGGCGGAAGGATGAAAAGAATGCTTCACTGTCTTGAATGCTTTTACTTCATCCTTCATCGTTGCCGCCTTCATCCTTTCTATTCGGCGACGCCGAAGACTTTTATCTCGCGCACCCACATGACGAAGGGTCTGTTGGTCGGCCCGTCCTTGACGGACTGGAGGACTCTGGCGCGGGAGGTTTTGACGGGAGCGAAGTCAAAGGCCACGCGGTCGTGATCGAGCCCGGGCTCGATGACGGAGACCGTGCGCCACTCGCCGCGCTCATCCGCCGTCTGTAATTCAACGCGGCGCGAAGGCATAAAGCGGTTGCGATCAAAGCCCCAGTAGAGGTAGACGGCGGCGAGCCGGACGGGCTGATCGAAACCGAACTCGATCCAGTGCGGCGTCTGCGTCTCGGCTGAAGCCCAGTTGCCCTGGTTGTACTTCATCCCGGCGATTCGTCGCACGTCCATCTCGCCATCGTTCAAAGGCGCTGTGGTGTACCCGTCAAAGCTGGAATCGACGGCTATGCGCGACGGCTTCAATTCCACGAGCGCGGAGGCGGGTACAGGCGTCGGTTTCGTAGACTCTGCGACCGCCGGCGGCCCTGCTGCGGATTGCGTCGGGTCGTTGTTGTTGCGGCGCGCGTAAAAGATGACGGAGACGGCCAGCGCCAACGCGGTTAGAACGCCGGCCACCACGATGTCCAGTCTCTTTTTCTTCCGTATCTCCGTAGCTTCCTGTCGCGTAAGCTTGACGGTCGCGGGCGAGGCGTTCAGCTCCTGACCGCACGCGCGGCAATTTTTATCGCCGGGCACGGACTGTGCGCCGCAGGCCGGACAGCTGACAGCGCCGATGGGCTGCGTCACGTAGCTCTCCCGCGAGGGGGACTCGGTCGCGGCGTCGCCGCCGATTGAGCCCGTGTCCTCTATCTGCCTGGTCGGCGCGCCAGCTCTCTGCGTCCCGAGACCGGGCTCGACGTAATGACGAGCCTCGCGCACGGCCTGAAGAAACTCCTCGGCGGTGGCGTATCGCTGGTCGGCTCTTTTCTCAAGGGCACGGAGGATAACCGCTTCTATCTCGGGCGTGATTCGCGCGTTGCGCTCCGAGGGCGGTTGCGGCGCACGCTCTATGTGCATGCGTATGATGTCCGTGTGCGAGAGCGTCCCGGTCTTATTCCAGAAGGGCGGCGAGCCCGTGAGCATCTCGTAAAGGATAATCCCGAGGCTGTAGATGTCCGAGCGCTGGTCAACCGCTCTGCCGTCGGCCTGTTCGGGCGAGACGTATTCGGGCGAGCCGTATGTGCCAAGGGTGTCCGTCCCCTCCGCGCCGACCAGCTTGACGATGCCGAAGTCCGTGATCTTCACGTTGTTCTGCGGGGTGATCAGGATGTTGGCCGGTTTAAGATCACGATGCACGAGCCCGCGATGCGAAGAGCCGTTCTGATCACGATAGACGAACGTGTGCGCGTAGGAGACGGCTTCGAGCATCTGCTCGAAGAGATCAAGCGCGCGGTCGCGCGGCAGCGACGCGGCTTCGCGCGTCATCAACTGCGCCAGCGAGCGCCCTTCGACAAACTCCATCACGATGTAGTACGCCTTCTCGTCCGCGATGTAGTCGTAGATTTTGACGATGCCCGGATGATCGAGCTGCGATTGTACGTAGGCTTCCTTTTCAAAGCGGGCCTTGAGGTGGAGCGGGTCGCTCCCCACGCGGGCGTCTATGGATTTGATGGCGACTTCGCGCGGCAGCTGGACGTGATGGCCGTGATAGACGACGCCCATCCCGCCGCGCCCGATCAGCTCTTCGATCCGATAGTTTCCGATGATTGTTTCGTCGCCCAAGGTCTCGCCCCCACTGAACTGACGGCTGCGGATTCAAAGCGGCACAACTTGGGCGGCTCGGCAAGGAGGCGGCAATCCGGAAAAACGCGAAGGCGCTTCGAGCATGGCCTCGCACTTTCCAGCGCGCTCGTCCTCAGCAGTTGCGCCTCAAGCCGTTTTCTTCTCTTCTTCGTACACGTCGCGCAAGACTTCGGCGATGGGAGGGGGTGCTTGCTGCCTGCCCTGCCGCCGGTCTACCGCAGCCTGCGCGTTGTTCGCGGCCCTTTCACCGTGGGAGGGTGAGACTTCACGAGGGGCTGGGGATGCGGATGCCGGGTTAAGCGAAGAGATGATGGAGACGCGCTCGCGGCTTTCGGCCAGCATGGAGGCGGCGCGATTGCGGCGCACGCGATCAAGGCTGCGTATGGCCGCCATCGTTTGCGGCGCTTCCGCGGGCTCGCGCTCCAGCTTGCGAAGGATGTGCACGTAGCGGCGCAGCTCCGGCGAGGGCGCGAAGCGATGGCGCTCGTCCGCCAGATCATTCTCGACCACGTAGGAGAGATGCTCTACCGCCGCGTCATGGTCGCCCATGTAATTATAGAGCGCGCCCATCGCGAAATAGACCAGCGGCGGCGGGTCTGACATCGTGTGCAGCAGCCGCTCGCCGCGCTCTATGACTTCCTGAACCTCGAAGCCATACCAGCGTCGCTCCTCGTCGCGCAGGATGTCGTTGGCCGAGATGTAGAACTCGAAGATGCGGCCCGTCTCCTGATGCTCCGAGCGCTGGACGGCGCGCCAGATAAAATATGTGACGATGGCAAAAAAGATAATCACGGACGGAGGTATTCCCATTAAGGCCAGCATCGCGACGATGACGATGATAGCCAAAAGTCTCTGCGTTGCTTCTTTCCCTTTAGCGCCCATTCGATTTTAAAGCTCGAATTTCAAAGCTCGTCCCGCGCGATTCTGAACCCGACACGGCCCTACACGTTAACGATCCGTTGGCGAATGGCGGCTCCGGCTTCCTGCGTCGAAAGCTTGCCGCCGAGGTCGCGCGTCGTTTGACCATCAGCAATGCTCGCGCCGACGGCCTTTTCAATCGACCGGCTCGCCGTTTCGTGCCCGAGATATTCTAGCATCATCGCCGCAGTGAGAATAGCTCCAACGGGATTGGCTACACCCTTTCCGGCAAGCGGCGGCGCGCTGCCATGCACGGGCTCGAAAAGCGAGACTCTGCCGGGATGAATGTTGCCGGAAGCGGCCAGACCCAGACCGCCCTGTAGCGCCGCGCCGAGGTCTGTCAGGATGTCGCCGAACAGATTATTGGTCACGATCACGTCATACTGCGCCGGGTCTAAGACCATGAACATCGCCATCGCATCGACGTACTGATGATTGGCTTCGATCTCCGCGTAGCGCGCCGCCACCTCTCTGAAGACCCTCTGCCAGAGGTCGCCGCCGTAGCGCTGCACGTTGGACTTATCGGCCATCGTCACCTTGCGCCGCCCCTGACGACGCGCATACTCGAAGGCAGCCGTGATGATTCTTTCAACGCCGCCCCGCGTGTTTAATTCCTCCTGCGTGGCTATCTCGTCGGGCGTCCCCTTTTTGAGAAAGCCGCCCGCGCCGCAGTAAGCGCCCTCGGTGTTCTCGCGAAAGACGACGAAATCTATCGCCTCAGGCGCGCGGTCTCTGAGCGGCGTGAGATGCGCGCCGAGCAGTCGCACCGGGCGCAGGTTGATGTAGAGGTCGAGGCCGCGCCTCATCCCTAAGAGAATATCTTCGGCGTGCTGGTTTGAAGGGACGCGCGGGTCACCGAACGCGCCCGCGAGGATGGCATCGAACTCTGCGGAGAGCATCGCGAGCGCGCCCTCCGGCATGGATATACCTTCACTGAGGAACTTGTCCGCCCCCCAATCGAAATGCGTCAGCTCAAGCTCAACGCCGTGCGTGCCTTTGAAATGATCGATGAGCGAGACCGCTTCGTCGATCACCTCAGGGCCGATGCCATCGCCGGGGATGACGGCGATTCTTTTCTTTCCCTGCACCATTAATTCCTTACTCACCTTTCAAAAAGGCAGACAGAGCACGGGCACGCGCGACCCGCGCAAGACCTTTTCCGCCGTCGAGCCGAAGAGCAGTTCTTCGGGCGGGGTCGAGCGCCCGCGCACGCCCATCACGATCATCGGCAGGTCCAGGTCACGAGCGATCTTCAGAATCTCGACGAAGGGTGTGCCGACGACGATCATACGCTCGACGTTGACCTCCCCGAAATCAATGCCTTCGAGCATGGTGACGAAATCAATCTCGGCGCGCTCGCGCAGGCGTCCCTGAATCTCGTCGCTGTTGCCGAGGCTCGCCGCCACGGCATCGTTGACGAAGTTTTCGTCAATGACGTGAAGCAGCGTCAGCTCGCCGTCAGGCCCGACGACACCGGCAGCGGCGCGCACGGCGTTCAGTGAACACTGTGAAAAATCGACGGGAACAAGTATGTCAGTCGCTTGAAGCAAAGCCCTTGTCCTCCTTTCCCTCTACGTACCAAAGGCGGCTACGAGCCGCGACGGCTTGAAATCCTCTGCTCGATGCGAGGGAGGCTGCCGAGCATGACCTCGCCGACAGTTTTCAGGCTGCCCGCGGATATCTTGTCGAGCGTGTCCTCGGCTGTGTGCCAGAAGGGGTAGCCGCCGAGTTGTATAAGGTCAACGCACTCGACGCCCGCCTGCATAAACGGTATATGATCGTCCGTCACGCTATCGGAGCGCTCGACGAAGACAGCGCCGTGGCCCAGCTCGCGCGCCGTTTGCCAGATGACATCGTTAATCCAGGTCGTGCCCGTCTCTTCTCGCGGAATCTCAAGGTTTTTGTAGCCGATCATATCCAGCAGAACCATAGCGCGCACGCGGCCCAGCTCCTTTTTATCTTTGAGCTGCTGGACGTAATGACGGCTGCCGTAAGTATTATCGGGCGAGCCCATGTTGCTGCACTCAGTCCATTCATGACAGAAAGCCTCTTCGCCGTCGAAGAATGCGAACCAGTAGGTGTAGCGCGGCTTGCCCCTGGCGGCGATGACGCGCGCAAGCTCAAGCAGCGCGCCCGTCGAAGAGCCGCCGTCGTTGGCCCCGACGAACCGAAACTCCTTGATCGGCTTCGTGTCGTAATGGCTTGAGATCATCACGACATCGCTCGATTCTCCGGCAAGCTCCGCCGTGATGTTGACCATCTTCTTCTCGCCCTGCGGCGTCATCGGGTGAAACTCATCGAGCGTGACGCTCAGGCCGTAAGACTTCAATTCGCCCGTGATGTACTCGCGCGCGCGAGCCAGTTCCGCCGAGCCCGCCGGGCGTGGGCCAATCTCGACCTGTTTACGCACATGCTCGAAGGCGCGCTCTCCGTCGAAAGCGATATGCTCGGCGCTCGCCTGCGGGCTCGGAGATGCGGCGGCGGCAGGAGGCGGCGGCGAGCCTCCTTTATTACCGCGCTCAGACCCGCCGGGGCACGCGATAAAACCCAGCGGGAGAAAGATGGACAACAAAAGCGTAAAGCTCTTGCGCGACACGGATCGGCGTTTGTTCATCAGAGGCTTTTTCATCGAGCGAGATTAAAAGCAAGGATGAAGGATGAAGGCGGAAGGATGAAATAAAAGCTTTCAAGAACCGCCAGCATTTCTTTCATCCTTCATCCTTCATCCTTCATCCTTCATCCTTCATCTTTACGGTGTTCGGCGGGTCGGCGCGCTTCGCGCTCGCGCTGGCTCATCAAGCGTCCCTTTCCGGCCATGAAATCCATCACCTTCTCGACGAGCGAGAAGGGAGAGTTGGCGAGGGTGCTGAAGGTCTGCGCCATCGTTACCGCTTCCAATTCGACCAGCGTGGCGAGCTTGCGCGTGAGCGGCAGATCATTAAACTCCTTGCGTAAATCCTTGATGGCCTCTTCTTCTGTCTCGGCCCTTTCGGTCACGGGCACGGGCCGAAGGACAAGCTCGCCGCCGTGCTCCACCTTCGTCTGGCAGGCCAGACGCTCGCCCGCCGCCAGTCGCTCCGGGCTCAACAGTTTGCGCTCCGCCTCGGTCAAGGAAGAGAGCAGCGTCGCGCCCTTCTCGACGATGACGGCGCACGTGTCGCACTCGCCGCGTCCCTCGCACTGGGCGGGCAGATTCACGCCCAGACGCTTCGCCGCGTCCCACAAATATGTGCCTTCGGCGATGATGCCGCCGTGGCCGTCGGGTTGGAATTTTATATCTACACTCATTTTATGAATCTCTCGCCGTGCTTCTCGCACGCCTGTCTGTTTTGTTTCGGGGGAAGACCGTTATGAAAATTACACCCGGAGAGAGGGAAAGGCAAAGGCCGAAGGTGAAAAGCGGCAAGACTGCGGCCACTTGGCGGGAACCATTTCCAAGCGAAAGCGCCTCGCCTGAATGTTTAAGGCACTTGTATTCCTCACAGCGTTACGGGTAATTGATTGTGAGAGGTTGACTCGGTAGAGGGCTTCGGGAGATATGCCGCCCGCAAGCGTCAAGGTCAGCACCGCCTGCTTAAGCCGGGCGGGTGCTCTACATGAGAGACCCGCCCGAGACCACAGGCTGTACTGACCCTGGATAACCGGAAGAGCTGGTTCTTACTCGTTGCGCAGTGCGATCAGCGGATCAACCTTGGTCGCTCTACGCGCGGGCAACCAGCAAGCGAGCAACGCTAGCATCAATAGCAAAGCTCCCACCATCACAAACGTCAACGGGTCTGTCGCCCGTACACCGTAAAGCTGGCTTGCGATCACTCTGGTCAGGGCAAAGGCGGCCAGAGCGCCGACGCCCAACCCGATCAAGACCAATTTCAGTCCCTGCCAGATAACCAGGCGCAGGACATCGCGCGACTGCGCGCCGAGCGCCAGCCTGATCCCTATCTCGCGTGTTCTTTGAGTGACCGAATAGGCCAGCACCCCGTATAAGCCGATTGCCGCCAGCAACAGTGCGAGCACCCCGAAGAAGCTGAGCAGACTTGCGAAGAGGCGGTCAGGCTTCAATATCTCGCTCGCCTGCGCGGCCTGCGTTTTGATATCCCTGACCGGCAGATTGCTGTCCAACTCTCGCACGGACTGGCGGACGGCGGCGGTGAGTGCCATCGGGTCGCCCGTCGTGCGTATGGCGAAGTATGCCTCGCCCAAATCTTCGCCGTTCTGTCGCCATGGCATGTAAATCAGCGGCTCATCCTCTTCGCGCTGGCTGGCGTATTTGATGTCGCGCGCGATGCCGACGATCTCTATTTGACCTGCGGTCTTCTCGTCGAACCCGACACGCTTGCCGATCGGGTCTTCGCCCGCGAAATACTTGCGCGCCAGCGTCTCGCTCACCACCGCGACCTTAGTCGCACGCCCGTCATCATGTGCGTTGAAATGACGACCGCGCAGCAGCGGTATCTCCATCGTCGTAAAATAGTTTTCACGCACGATCTGAATGTTGGTCAAATGTCGCGCGCCGGTTTGAACCGTCTCGCCGGGAAGTATGAGCGTATTATTATTCTGATAGTGCGCGATCAGGGGGATGGTGGCGAAAGTGGCCGCACGCGCCTCCGGCAGTGCATCGAGCCGTTCGGAGAGCCGCTCATAGAATTGCAACAGCCGCTCGTCCTTATACCCGTTCGAGCTTGGCTGTAATCCGAAGAGCAGCAGGTTCTCCTGATTGAAGCCCAGTTCGACCCGTTCCAGATTCCGCAGGGTCCGCATGAAGAGCCCCGCTCCGACGAGCAGCACTAAAGAGATCGCCACCTGCACGATGACCAGTGCTTTGCTGACCCGCGAACGAGACATACTGCCTGCGCTGCGGTTGCTCTCCTTGAGCGCCGTCGTCAGATCGTGACTCGTCGCGCGCCATGCCGGAGTCAGGCCAAACAGGATTCCCGTCAACAAAGAGATTAGGACTGTGAAGCCGAGCACACGCCAGTTCAGACTGTACTCAAGGTTGGCGGGCAGAAACTCGCCATGCCCCGTGCCCATCGCCGCCAGCGCATCCTTGCCCCACAATGCGAACAGCACGCCGATCGCGCCTCCCAACAACGACAACAGCACGCTCTCCGTCAATAGTTGACGAATCAAACGCCAACGACCAGCGCCAACCGCGAGCCGGACTGTGATCTCAGCCCCGCGCAGGGCCGCGCGCGCCAGCAAAAGATTCGCCACGTTCGCGCACGCGATCAGCAAGATCAAACCGACGACGCCTAACAGCACGTAGATGGTGAACGAGTAGAGCTTGCGCATCTCCCACATTCCACGGCTGCCGGAAAGCGCGACCAGATTCGGATAATCCTTCGGTTCGGGACGCGCCACGTCATTCGTGTTCTTGGGCGGCGGCATCATTTCCAGCGCCAGCGTTTGAAAAGCGCCGTTCAGACTGTCGCGCGCCTGCTCAAGGGTCGCGCCCGGTTTCAATCTGCCCATCAATTGCAACCACCAAACCCCTGGCTTGTTCGGTTTCATCGCCGACCTCTCGCCCATCAACGTCGGCTCGAAAGCAACCGGCACGTATATGGCTGGGTGGTAGTCGACCTGCGACGTGCCGTTGAAGGCGGGCGGCGTCACACCGATGACGGTGAAAGTGGTTTGATTGAGCTTGATCTGTTTGCCTATCACGGCGCGATCAGCGCCGAAGCGTTCCTGCCAGTAACGATGGCTGATCATCGCGACCGGCTGCGCCGCAGGGTTATCGTCCTCCTCCGTGATCGTGCGGCCAATGACCGGCGGCACGCCAAGGCCCGCGAAGTAATTACCTGAAACGGCCAGCCCTTTGCTCACCTCGGCCTGCTCGTCCACCAGCACGGTCAAATCCCACAGATTCGCAAATGCGAAAAGCGAAGAGAGCGGACTCGACTGCTCCCGCACCAGGTCACTGCGCAACTTCTCAAAGATGTGATACTCGAAAGACGAACCGCCACGCACGCCCGGCGGATAGTCGCCCATCATAATCCCACGGCTCCCACTGATCCTGAAAGCTTTCCCCGATTGCCAGTTGAAGAGAACCAGCCGATCCGGTTCCGCCACCGGCAAAGTTCGCAGCAGTACCGCATCGACCAGACTGAAAATGGCCGTGTTCGCACCGATGCCCAGCGCCAGCGACAGCACCGCGATGGCCGTGAAGCCCGGCGCTTTCCTCATCAAGCGCAGGCCGTAACGCAAGTCCTGCCACAATTCTTCGAGCACACGGACGCCGCGAACGTCGCGCGCCTCCTCCTTGAAATACTCAACCCCGCCAAAGCTACGCAACGCCGCCAACCGTGCTTCCTCGCCGCTCATCCCGCGTGCAATGTTTTGCTCGATCTCCTTCTCCAGATGAAAGCTCATCTCATCATCCAGATCATGCTCGGCCTCAGCCCGACGCAACAATGCGCGCAACCGCATCTTCAGCTTGTTTAGCATTTCAGCCTTCTTTCGCTCAGTTCGTTTTCAGAATCAGCGCCACCGCCCCCGAGAAGAGTTCCCATAGCTCCAGCTCATTGGCTAACTGTTTGCGCCCGGCAGCGGTCAGCTTGTAGAACTTCGCGCGACGGTTATTCTCCGAAGCGCCCCATTCGGAACTGATCCATCCCTGTGCCTCTAAACGGTGCAACGCCGGATAGAGCGAGCCCTGACCGACGCGAAGCACGTCGCGCGAAACCTGTTGGATACGCTGGGCGATGTCCCATCCGTGCGTCGGCCCCGTCTGGAGAGTCTTCAACACCAGCAGGTCGAGCGTTCCCTGCAATAATTCTGTTTGCATCTGTTTCATTAGCTTCCCCTCGCCATTCGACAAGGGCGCAGTGTAGACGACTCCTTGTCGAATGTCAACAGGAAGATCTGAGCGGTAAGAGTGATCGGCGGTGACTTACAATTCGTGCGGGCAGGGGCTTCGATGATCGACGTAGGGTTTGATTACCGCCCGGTGCATTTGACCGATCCTGGCAGGGCGGGTCGTGCTTTTTACTTTGGCTTTTAATCCGCGCCGTGTGCGACTGCCAGGCGGACATGCGGCTGCGCGCTCGTCTCCTGCTTCTTGCGCTCTTTGGCCTCTCGACGGCACTCGGCGCAGACGCCGAGGATGCGTAGCAGGTGATGCGTCGGCTCGAAGCGATACTTGGCGGCCATCTGATCCTGTAGGGCTTCCAACTCGGCGGAGTAGAATTCGATGATCTTTCCGCACTCCGTACAGATCATGTGGTCGTGGTGCTGGTGCTTGTAGTTATGCTCGTAGTGAGTGCGCCCGTCGCCGAAGCGCACCTCGCGGGCCAACCCGGCGTCGGTCAAAAGCTTGAGCGTGCGATACACCGTGGTCTGGCCTATAGAGGGGTCTTCCGTCTGCACCAGACGATAGAGGTCTTCGCTGGAGAGGTGCTTTTCCGTTCGCAGGAAGACATCCAGAATCAGGTCGCGCTGCGCCGTGCGCTTCAGACCAGCCTTCTGTAAGTGTTGGAGGAATACGTCCTGTTCTTCACTCATAGATTTTCCCGCTTGCCGCTTTAACTCAACCGTCATGGACTCTGAAACCATTCTAACACCCGCCTCTCGTCGTGTGAAGAAGGTTGGAAAGCTCCGCCCTCGCATGTTATCTTCCACGAGCGTGCCGGGGTGGTGGAATGGCAGACACGACGGACTTAAAATCCGTTGGCCGAGAGGCCGTGCGGGTTCGAGTCCCGCCCTCGGCATCAATAATCCAGCCCGCAAGTCTAGGTGTTTGAGCCGGGCGTTATTTCACAGGACTTGCGGGTTCTCCTCCTTTTGTAAGTTCTGCATTAAATCAACCTTTCAGCTCGAAGGGAACGCGAGGCCCGGGCCGACCGGGCCAGTAGCCTTTGTGAATGTCATGGACTTTAAGTTTCAGGTCAATCTGGGCGGTATCATTGACCTGCTGTCAAACAATATCTACAGCAGCCCGCAGGTCTTTATTCGTGAACTCCTGCAGAATGCGGTTGACGCGATAGTGGCCCGACAGCACGCCGAAGCCGGGCATCGCGGGCGTGTGCAGATAGAACTGCCCGCGCAGACCGCTGGCCGTGGGCCTACGCTGATCTTCAGGGATAATGGCACGGGGTTGATGGAGGAAGAGATTCATAGCTTTCTGGCGACTATCGGCCAGACCTCCAAACGCGGCGCGTCCTCCCACCATCGCAACGACTTTATAGGACAGTTCGGTATCGGTCTGCTCTCATGCTTCGTCGTGAGCGAAGAGATTGTCGTCGTCACGCGCTCATCTCAGGAGGAGGGCCGCACGATGGAGTGGCGCGGGCGCTCTGACGGCACGTACTCGGTCAGAGTCCTTGAGCGAGAGATGGAGCCGGGCACGGAAGTGCAGCTGATAGGCAAGAATGAATGCGCGGAGTTTTTCGAGTCGGACCGTGTCCTGAAGCTTGCCAGATATTACGGCAGCCTGCTCCCTTACGAGATAAGCCTGACCGCCGCGGGCGTGACCTCGATCATCAACGAGGAGGAGCCGCCCTGGAAGCAGGAGTTCGCGAGCCCGGAGCTTGAGCGCGAAGCTTATCTTGAGTACGGGCACAAGACTTTCGAGACGGAGTTTCTTGACTACGTCCCGCTGCGCTCCGTTCAGGGGGACGTGCGTGGCGCAGCCTTCGTGCTGCCGCACGCGCTGAGCCTCGCGTCCAGAAAGACGCACCGCGTCTATCTCAAGAACATGCTGCTCTCGGAGGATGTCGAAGGACTCCTGCCCGACTGGGCCTTCTTCGTCAAGTGCGTTGTCAACGCCAACGATCTCAGGCCGACCGCTTCGCGCGAATCTTTTTACGAGGACGAAACGCTCGCGGCGTCGCGTCTGGCGCTCGGGCGCTGCCTGCGAAACTACCTCCTCGCGCTGGCCGAACAGGACCCGCCGCGACTCAAGAAGCTGATCGAGCTGCACTACCTTTCGATCAAGGCGCTGGCCGCCGACGACGAAGAGTTCTTCAGGATATTCGTCAAGTGGCTGCCGTTTGAGACCAACATGGGCACGATGACGCTGACGGAGTATAGACAGGAGCACGAGGTCGTTCGCTATGCGGCGAGCCTCGACCAGTTCCGGCAGATCGCACGCGTCGCCGCCTCGCAATCGCTCTGCGTCATCAACGCCGCTTACACCTATGACGCTCAACTCCTGATGAAGTTCTACGAAGTCTTTCCGGGAGTGATCCTGTTGAAGGTTGACGGCAATAGCCTGTCACACGCTTTTGAATACCTGACCGTGGATGAAGAGGAGGAAGTGTCGGCGTTCATTCGTTTCGCTGACACCGTGCTCAGCCCTTTCAACTGTTTGACGGAGGTACGCAAATTTTCGCCCGGCGATCTCCCCGCCCTTTACACGGCGAGCAGCGAGGAGACTTTTCGTCGCTCCGTGGAGACGACGAAGGAAGTGACGAATTCCTTCTGGTCGTCCGTGATTGACAGGCTGGATGCTGGGCTGGCGGAAGAGGCCGGCGGGCGGCTCTGCTTCAATTATCGCAACGCCGTCGTGCAAAAGGTTTGTCGCATGATGGATGAGTCTCTGCTGCGGCTTTCGATTCAGGTGCTATACGTGCAGGCGCTGCTGCTCGGCCATCGCACTCTGAACGCGAAGGAGATGCGGCTTTTGAACGAGGGGCTCATGGGATTGATCGCCTGGGGCGTTGACACTATCGAGGGATGGATACAGTGAGCGTGGACGAAATATCGGAGCTTGAAAGGCGCGTGTACCTGACCATCGGCCAGTCGTTAGATTTAGAGGACGGCGATGAGAAGATCGCGATTCTGGAAGAGGCCGTGCGTATCGCCGACACGGGCACAGACATCGACCTACAGTATTTCGCGCGCAAGGAGTTTCTTAATGCCGCCTACTGGGGAGGCGCGCCCGAAAAGGCCATGGTCGCCTACGCCTGGTGTCTGGGCCAATTCGACATGCATCCCGGCAAGTTCAGCGAGCGCGAGCTGCTCTGGACATATAAGTGGATGGTCAACACCATCTTTCACTTTCCCCAGATCCCGAAAGAGCAGATTTACGCCATGCTCGACGACATGACGCGCCGTTACCGCGAGGCCGGTTACGGGCTGCGCGTCATCTACCAGTATCGTTACCGCTTCGAAAGATTCTGCGGCAACAGGGAGGAGGCTCTGCGCCACTATCGCCACGCTCAGGAGCTGGCGAGCGACGACCTGAGCAATTGCCCCGCGTGCGAGCTGGACGAACACGTGAGCTTCTACAATTATTGCGGAGAGGAAGAGCTGGCGATTTCCACCGCACAGCCCCTGCTCGAAGGCCGCTATAAGTGCCGGACAGTTCCGCAGCGAACCATTGCCAGACTACTTCTGCCGCTCGTCCGCCTCGGACGCCTCGATGAAGCATGGGCCTATCACCTGCAAGGCTATCGCCCCGTTTCGCGCAACAAATCTTTTCTCAACCATGTGAGCGACCACCTCATCTATCTGACGGTCATCAGTAAGCTTGAGCGCGCCGCGGAGCTGTTTGAGGAGCATTACCACTGGACGGAGGGGAATACCGACGCTCACAACCGTTTCCTCTTTTATCGTGCCGCGTGGTTCTTCCTCGATGTCATGGCCGAGTCACGGACGCCGCGCCTGAGCCTTCGCCTGCCGAGGACTTTTCCCCTCTACGAGGCGAGCGGTGATTATGAAACCCCTCGGCTGGCCGACTGGTTCCAGAAAGAGGCGCGTGCCATAGCTCGCAAATTTAATGAGCGCAACGGGACAGACCACTTCACACACGAACTGGAAGGCGTCATGGCCCTCAAAAATCTGCGGGGCTGAGCCGTCAGACGATCCAGCCTTTGCTCTGATACTCCATATAATCGGCGGTCGTCTGCGCGACCTGTCGCCCGTAGTAACGCTCGACGACTCTCAGGGCCAGATCAATGCCGGAAGTGAGCCCACCGGCTGACGAGATTCTGTCGCCCTCTACGAAGCGGACGCCGCGCTTGACCTCTATGTTCGGATACCTTTTAGCCAGATTGTCCTGATAGTCGTGATGTGTGGTTGCGGCCTTGCCGGAAAGCAGCCCGGCGGCGGCGAGCTGGAATGCGCCCGTGCAGACGGACATGGTCACATCGGTCGCCCGGCTCACTTTGCGTAGCCATTCATGCAGAGCGGCGGAGCCCCTCTGCGCGGGCACGACCACGACGTTCGGCTGCGGGGCAGTCTCAAAAGTGTAATCGGGAATCAGCTTCAACCCGCCTGAGCCCGTGATCGGCTCTGTTTTCTCCGAGACGGTGAACAACTGGAAGGGCATCTGCATATCGTTGCCGCTCCCGCCGAGCATGACATCCTGAAAGACTTCCCATGGGCCGGCAAAATCTATGACCGTCACCCCCTCCGAGATGGCGAAGGCGACTCCTATGCGTCCCTTCGATGGTGGTGTCAGCTTATTGCTCTCGGCTGAGTTCTCGATCAGAGGGCTGTTCCCGGTCGGCTTCTCTCCACGGGAGAGAGCGAGGGGGATGGATGAAGCCGCCAGGACAACGCCCGCCCCGGCGGCGGTCGCCAGAAAATCTCTTCTTTTCATTTTTATATCTCTCCGTCAATATCGTTTCAATCCGCGCGCGCGCGAAGTGGCGGCGGCGAGGTCTCTATTTGCCCGGGGAGTGTAAGCGACAGGTATCGGGCACGTGTTCGGTTTTTCAGCCAACGCGGGAAAGCTTGCAGCCAGTTGCTCTATTTTACGGCCAGATGCCGCCCGCGCGCTGACAAGATATTCGATGGTAAGCGTATAAAATTGAGCTAGGATAGCAGGGACATAGTGCATGGCCCGGTATCATAGAGACCTTAACGCTTCAGGACGAAGAGATCACAAAGAAGATGCTATTCAAAAACAGTCTCAGCACTCAGCTTCAGGAAAGGCGTGAGGAGTTTCTAACCTTTGACCGGATACTGCGCGATGATTTGAGCAGCGGCGCAGAGCAACTATCGCGCATCGCAGCGCAGCCTTCCGAGGAGATTAAGCTTCGCGCAGGCGTTGCACGCGCGCCCGGCGCAGTTCCTTCGACGGAGCTGGACGAAGCGCGCTCCACGGTCATCCGCTTCAAGACCGCATGGCGCTCGCATGAGGAAGCGCGGCGCTGGGCGCTCGATATTCTCTTCGACCGTGTGACGGGCGCTGCCGACGGAAGCCAGTATCTGCCCGGACGTGAAATCACGCTCCCCGTGGCCGCCGTGCAGGTCGCCTTCTTCGAGAACCCTCATACGCGCGACGGGAAATATATTAAAGAAGCAGACCTCTCGCTGATCACTCCCGCCGAGATTTTGCAGGCCGACACGGATATCGACTCGCTGGTCGGCTTCCGGCGTTTCCGTGAAGAGACGCGCGTGCTCAAGGATTTCCTCAAGCGCCAAAAGGGCTGGCGCGAGCGCGGCGTGCGGATGCCCCTGGGCTTCTTCGACGGGACGCTCCTGATCTCTTACGCCCGCCCGCGCAACGCCGTGCAGGACAGGTACGTGTCGGCAATCATCGAGTTGATAGAGCTATCGCGCGAAACCGGAGTGCCCGTCATAGGCTACATTGATTCGAGCTACGCGCGTGATCTGGTCAATCTGCTGGAAGCCCTCGGCGAATGGAAAAGCTCTTATGCGGTTCACGACGCGCAAGTCCTCGGCGCTCCTTTCGACGCGGGGCCGCTCCTGAAATCATGGGGCGACCGCACGAGCTTCTTTTACTGCGAGCGCGAAGGGCTCGGCGATGATTTTCTGGACGAGAACGGCGACCCGCTCGTGGGCTTCACCTACCTGCAAACGACTGGCGAAGGGATGCCCGCGCGGCTGGACGTGCCCTCGTGGGTTTTCGAGGCCGGTCTGCTTGAAGAAGTGATTGACACGGTCAGGGCCGAATGCGTCGTCGGCAACGGCTACCCCTACGCGCTTGAAACGGCGGACGCCGCAGCCGTCATCAACTCGCAGGATCGCAACCGGCTGCTGCACGCCCTGCAAGCCTTTGCCGAACAGGAGAAGCTACACTTTCGCATCTCGCGCAAAGCGACGAGCAAGTCGCGGCGGCGCTAGGGCCTCAGCATCAGTCGAGGCTCTTAAGAAATTCCAGCACCCGCCGGTTGAACTCACCGGGGCGCTCCATGTTGGGCAAATGTGCAGTGCCGCGAATCAAGACCTTCTGCGCGCCGTCGATTTTTTCCACGAGCAGGTCGGCAGCCGCCAGCGTCTTCGGTGTATCCAGATCGCCGACGATGACCAGAGTGGGAACGCGAATCTCGTCCAGCCTTCGGGCGGCGGCTGGCTCAAGCTCCTTCTCACGGCTCGAATCCGACGTTGCCGAGAGCGCTATGAGGTTCATCTCGCGGACGCGCTCGCGCAGGCGCGCATCAACCTCCGAAGGCGTGCGACGAGGCCCGTCAACCCATATTTGCAGCTCAAGCTCATTGACGCGCGCCACATCGCCCCTCGCCTCGGCCTCCTCCAGTTCCGCTAATTGCAACGGAGGCTCTCCCGCAAAGGTGAAGCCGCCGACCGCGGAAGCGACCAGCACGAGCGCCCGCACCATCGGAGCGTGTTCGAGCGCAAGGTTGAGAATGGTCTTTCCTACCTGCGAGCATCCGACGAGGTATGCTTCTTCGACGGACAGGAATTTCAGCAGCTCATACAAATCCTGATGATGCGAGAAATGCCCCGTCCCCGTCTCTGTTCGGCCAAAACCCCGCCGGTCATAGCGCAATACCCTGTAGTGCTCGGCGAAGGCGTTGAACTGCTCGTCCCACATGCGCCCGTCCGTGATCCCTGCGTGAACCAGCACGAGCGTTGTGCCCTCGCCCGCCAGCTCGTAATAGAAACGCGCCCCGGCCACCTCTGCGTAACCCGTCTTCCTCCCCCTCTTTTCGGCCATCCCACTTCTCCAATCAAAGCTCTCCGAGCAGTGTCTTAAGCGTGGCGCAGACCGCCTCTGTCTTACGTCTCGCCTCTTATACCATATCGTGCAATCTCCCTTACATGGTTTACGCCTGCCGCGCGCAAAGACCTCGCCCTGACAACCTTTGGCGGGCGCTAACTGAGAGAATATTTTGTGTTACCCCTCTCGAAGAGTATCCCTGCGGGAAGTGGCACGGCCATTGCTCAAGCCTTTGACGAGCGAGCCGCAACTCGCAACACGAAGAAGCAGGAAACTCGGCGCGGCACACTCAAAGCGGAAGGTAAATATCAGGATGAAGATCAAGATGAAACTGGCCGGGCGCGCTCTAACTTTTCTGATTCTTCTGGCATTCATAGCTGTCAGCGTGGTTCCGGCATTTTCGCAGACAAGGCGCACGCGCCGCCGCGCGCCACGCCTGGGCAGGTACTCGCGCCAAGCGCAACAACCGGCTGGGCCGACATATCGCACGATCAATTCCGGCTATAAGATTCGTGTGCGAATGAACGAGCAGATCAGCTCGGAGACGGCACGCATCGGCGACAGATTTACCACCACCGTGGTTGACCCCGTCTATGTCGGCGGCGTGGAAGTGATACCGGCGGGCAGCACAATCGGCGGACGCGTCACTTCAGTCACGCGTGCCCAGCGTAAGAGCAAGGCCGGCACGCTCGGAGTGAGTTTTATTTCGCTGCAACTGCCGACGGGCCTGACGCGAGCCATCAACGGCTCTCTGGCGGATGTCTCGGAAGAGACTGTTAGCTACGATAACGAGGGACAGGTGTCGGGGCGCTCTTCCAGAAATCGCAACATAGTCTTTATAGGTGGCGGCGCGGCCACGGGCGCACTGATAGGCGCTATCGCAGGCGGCGGCAAGGGCGCAGGCATAGGGCTCGGGGTCGGGGCTGCAGCCGGAATCGCAGGCTCTTATTTCTCCAAGGGCAAGGAGGCCGTGGTCAAGCCCGGCACTGAGTTCGGAGTGGTTCTTAACCAGAGCCTCGCGCTGCCGGCGGCGAACGTGCGCGGAAATTAAAGAGATCGGCAGCCAGGCGGTTGCCGGTACGACGGAAGCCCGCGAGCGAAGGGGAGAGCGCGCGCGGGCTTCCAAGAAAATCTGATCGAGTTCGGTCGTTCCTGTCATTACGTAGGCGAGCGACCGGCCAGAGAGACCCGTTGCGAAGGGGAGAGCGCAGCGGGTTTCTCTTTATCTAAGGATGAAGGCGGAAGGATGAAGGATGAAATAAAAGCTATTGCTTTTTCTTATTCATCCTTCCGCCTTCATCCTTGCTTAGCTTTCCACATTGATGACTTCCCTCTTCGACTGTTCCCGGTCGCGTAAGGTATCCCAATCAGGGTGGCGATAGACGACGCGACCGGCGACGATGGTGGCGAGCGCCGCGCCGCGCATGGCCCGGCCATCAAAGGGTGTGTTTCGGCTCTTTGATCTTGAGCGGCTGACATCGAACGTCCAATCGTGCTCGGGGTCGAGAATCGTCACATCACCCCAAGCGCCCGGGCGCAGCGTGCCGCGATCAGTGAGGCCGAAGATACGCGCCGGATTGACCGAGCATAATTCGACGAGGCGCGTGAGGTTGATCGTGCCCTCGCGCACCAGCCCGTCGAGCGCTAAGCCGACTGCTGTTTCCAGCCCCGTGATGCCGAAGGGCGCTTGATCGTATTCGAGAGACTTCTCGTCCGCGTGGTGCGGGGCGTGATCCGTCGCTATGGCATCGATGGTTCCGTCTTTCAGTCCTTCAAGAATCGCCGCGACGTGATGACGGCTGCGGAGCGGCGGGTTCATCTTCGTATTGGTATCGTAGCTCTCAACGGCTTCGTCCATGAGTGACCAGTGATGCGGAGCGACCTCGCACGTCACACTGAGGCCGCGTTCTTTCGCCCGCCGCACAGCGTCAATCGCGCCGCGCGTAGAGACGTGCGCCAGATGCACGCGCGCGCCCGTCAACTCGGCGAGGGCACAATCGCGCACGGCGTCCATCTCTTCCGCCGCCGCCGGGATACCGCGCAGGCCCAGACGCAAAGACCAGCGCCCCTCGTGCATCACACCGCCCGCCGCCAGCGTCCGATCTTCGCAATGATCGACGACCGTCAGATCAAAGCCGCGCGCATACTCCATGGCGCGACGCATCATGCCAGCCGAGGGCACAGGCCGCCCGTCGTCCGAGACGGCGACTATCCCTGCCTGCTTCATCTCGCCCATCTCTGAAAGCTCAGTCCCGTTTGAGCCTTTAGTGATAGAGCCGATGGGGAAGACATTCGCCAGTTGTGCGCGCTCCGCCTGTTCAATGATAAAGCGCGTGACAGCGGGGCTGTCGTTGATGGGGTCTGTGTTGGGCATCGCGCACACGCTCGTCCAACCTCCGGCGGCGGCAGCGGCAGCGCCCGTCTCGATAGTCTCTTTGTACTCCTGCCCCGGCTCGCGCAGGTGTACGTGAAGGTCTATGAAGCCTGGCGCGACGATGAGGCCCGTGGCGTCCAGAACCAAAGCGCCCTCGGGCACGCTCTCACTGCGCTCGAGCAGACCGGCCACGCGACCGTCTTCGATGAACAGGTTCTTGCCGCTGTTCTGCACCTGCGAAGGGTCTATCAAATAACCGTTGGCGATCAGGAGTCTCATGCTGTGTCTTCGGTTCCTCGGCTCAAAGGGTTCAAGCTCCGTAGATTCTCAAGTCTGATCTGTGCCCGCGACCTGCGGGCCGCCGACGAGCAGGTAAAGCACGGCCATGCGTACGGCCAGACCGTTCGTAACCTGATCGAGTATCAGAGAGCGCGCGCCGTCGGCCACCTCCGATGCTATCTCAATGCCACGATTCATTGGGCCGGGGTGCATCACTATGGCGTCGGGCGCGGCTAAAGAAAGACGCTTCAGATTGAGCCCGTAATGCACGGCGTACTCGCGCATTGACGGAAAGAAGGCGGAGGTTTGCCGCTCGCGCTGAATACGCAGAATCATCACCACGTCCGCCCCTTCGAGCGCTCCTTCTATACGCGGCTCGACGATGACGCCTTCCTCGACCAGCTCGGCGAGTTCCTGCGGGACGAGCGTGCCCGGCCCGGCTATCCGGACGGTCGCGCCCAGTTTCGTCAGCAGGTAGATGTTCGAGCGCGCGACGCGCGAGTGCAGGATGTCGCCGATGATGGCGATCTTTAACCCTTCCAGACGCCCCTTATGCTCTCGTATGGTGAGAGCGTCGAGGAGCGCCTGCGTCGGGTGCTCGTGTGCGCCGTCGCCCGCGTTGACGATACTGGCGCGACAGATACGCGCAAGCTGGTGCGGAGCGCCCGCCGAGCTGTGGCGGATGACTATCACGTCCGGGGCCATCGCTTCCAGATTGCGCGCCGTGTCGAGCAGCGTCTCGCCCTTGGTGACGCTTGAGGTCGAGGCGCTGACGTTGATGGCGTCGGCTGAGAGACGTTTAGCTGCGATCTCAAAGGAGGTGCGCGTGCGGGTGGAGGGCTCGAAGAAGAGGTTGATGACGGTGCGCCCGCGCAGGGCCGGTACTTTCTTGATCTCGCGCCGCGAGATGTCGCGGAAGGATTCCGCCGTGTCGAGCAGGTGCGTAATCTCGCGCGCCGACAGGTCGCGTATGCCAAGCAGGTGTTTCAGCGCAAAAGCTTTCTCAGGCTTGCTGCTCATTAAGATTTACCAGACTTTGGAAATGTTCCGACACGCATAAAAAAAGCGGCCATCTCTGGCCGCTCTCAGGAAGTCTCCGCGGGTCGCTCAACGATGGCGACGCCCTCTTCCTCGTCGAAATCCGCGAGCATGACCTTGATGATCTCGCTCTTTTTCGTCGGCACGACCTTGCCTATGTAGTCCGCCTGAATGGGCAGCTCGCGATGCTCTTTGCCGCGATCAATCAGGACGGCGAGCTGCACGCGGCGTGGCCTGCCGAAATCTATCAGTTGATCCAGGGCAGCGCGAATCGTGCGTCCAGTGTAAAGCACATCGTCTATGAGGACGATGTTGCGGTTCTCTATGTCGCCGGGAAGCTCCGTTCGATTGACGACGGGGTTGGCCCCGACGGTCGAAAGATCGTCGCGATAGAGCGTGATGTCGAGAATCCCCACGGGCGGGCGCTCGCCTTCGAGGTCGGCTATCTTATCGGCCATGCGCTCGGCCAAAGGCACGCCGCGCCGCCGTATGCCGACTAAGTAAAGCTCGCCCGCGCCATGATTCTCTTCCACTATCTCCGAGGCGAGCCGCGAGAGAGCGCGATTGATTCGCGCCCCGTCCATGATGCGTGCCTTCTCCACAAAATCCATTGTGGCCGGATACTATCAAGATTGGTGACGAGTGACAAGCGTTGAGTGACAGGATAGAATGACGCGCTTGCTCGTCACTTATCACTCGTCCCCCGTCACTGTCTGTTGATGCTCTATCGCTCTGTCTTGCGCCCAGTGCTGTTTCGCCTGCCGCCGGAGTCGGCGCATGAGCTGGCGTTGCATTCGCTCGCGCTTGCGCTCTGGCCCGCATGGATGCGAAGCCTCGCGGCGGGTCGTCTCTCCCGCGCGCCGTTTGGCGAGCTGCGGCGTTTCGGGCTTTCGTTCGAGAATCCGGTCGGGCTGGCCGCAGGTTTCGATAAGAATGGCGTGGCGGCTGAGGGGCTGGCGGCGCTCGGGTTCGGGTTCATAGAGGTCGGGACAGTGACGCGCGAGGCGCAGCCGGGCAATCCGCGCCCGCGTCTTTTCAGGCTGCCGCGCGACCGCGCTTTAATCAATCGCGCTGGCTTTAACAATCAGGGGGCGGCGGCTGTCGCCGATCATCTATCGCGCCATCGCCCGCATTGCGTGCTCGGCATCAACATCGGCAAGAGCCGTTCGGTTTCGGTCGAGGATGCCATCCCGGATTATCTGGCGAGCTTCGAGCTGGCGCATCCAATCGCCGACTATATCGTCGTCAACGTCAGCTCGCCCAATACGCCGAACCTGCGTGAGCTTCAACGCCCGCGCGAGCTGGCGGCATTACTCATGGCGCTGCAACAGAGGAATGAGGAGTTGTCGCGTGGGCACAAGGGACAAGAGACTGTCCCTCTCTTAGTCAAGATTGCTCCTGATCTTGATTTCAGCGACCTTGAAGCAATCGTTGAAGTCGCGCTCAGCGCGGGGCTCAAAGGGATCATCGCGACCAATACGACGACGAGCCGCGCGGGCCTGCGGACGCCGCCGCGTGAGGTCGAGGCGTGCGGTCAGGGAGGATTGAGCGGCGCTCCGCTTCGCGCGCGCTCCACAGAAATCATCGCGAGGCTGTATCATCTGACGCGTGGACGGCTCTCGATCATAGGGGTGGGCGGAATCTTTAACGCGGCTGACGCCTGGGAGAAAATCTGCGCCGGCGCGAGTCTGGTTCAACTCTACACGGGATTCATCTATGAGGGCGTCTACGTCGTGCGTCGCATCAATGACGGGCTGGCTGAGATCGCCGCCAGAGAGGGTATAAGCTCGCTCGACGAAGCGGTCGGTTGCCGCGCCGCCGAGCTTTCAATCAGCTGAAGCTGTACCAATCAGCTTCATGCTCGTAGATCAATTATGGAAATCAAATTAGAAGAGCGCACGGTCGCTCCTGTCTACGCGCAGGTGCGCCAGCAGATCGAAACGCAGATCCAGAACAAACAGCTCGCCCCCGGAGAAGCACTGCCGTCGCTCGCCTCGCTCGCGCAGAAACTCTCCGTGGATAAGGGAGAGATTCAGCGCGCCTATTACGAGTTGGAGCGCAGCGGGTTGATCAGGAAGACGACGACTAAGGACTTTCTGGGCAAAGAGAAAGTAACCTACACGGTTAGTTAAGAGCGCGGCGCGGACCGAGATAAGGATGAGAGAGAAGGTCAGAGAAAGGTTGATCGTCGCGCTCGACGTGGAGAGCGCCGGGGAAGCGAGAGAGCTTTTCGCACGGCTGCGCGACTACGCCCGTATGTTCAAGATAGGGTCGCAGCTTTTCACTGCCGCCGGGCCGGGCCTTGTGCGAGAGCTGTCGGAGGAAGGCGCGAGCATCTTTCTCGATCTGAAGTTTCATGATATCCCGAACACGGTCGCGGGTGCGGGCATCGAAGCGGCGCGCCTTGGCGTCTCCATCTTCAACGTCCACGCGCTCGGCGGAGGCGAGATGATGCGCCGCACGCGCGCGGCAGTTCAGGAGGTTTCAGAGCGCGAGGGGCTCAAACGTCCTCGCATCATCGCCGTCACTGCGCTGACGAGCGCCGACAGCGCCACGCTCGAAGAGGTCGGCATAGAGGGCGGCGCGCAGCGGCTTGTGACAAGGCTGGCGCGTCTGGCCGAAGCGTGTGGTCTGGACGGGGTGGTGGCATCGCCCGCAGAGATTGCCATGGTGCGCGAGCATGTAAGCGCGCCGAACTTTCTGATCGTTACGCCGGGAGTTCGCTTGGAGGGGTCTGCAACAGACGATCAGAAACGCGTCATGACTCCGGCGGAAGCCGTTCGCGCCGGAGCGGATTATCTGGTCGTCGGCAGGCCCATACTCAAAGCCCCGCATCCCGAGCGCGCCGTCGCACAGATCGTGGAGGAGATGGAACGGGCTGACTCGCAGGAGAACTAAAGATGCGGGCCTCGCGCGCCCCGCCCGCCTATGGTCAAGGCTGTTATTGAGCGGTCGCGCTCCGCAACTTTTTGCCGTACACTCAAATGGGACTGTCCTTCGCATCATGGCTGTTGACTGTCATTTGTCCGGTGATGCTCAGCGGCATGCGATTATTCGCCGGATAGTCAGGAACATTGTGTGTCCCGGCGCGTGTACAAAGGGTACGTTTTATTTGACAGCGTTCGCTCTATCGAAAATAATTTTCCGCCAAGGGGAACTTGACGCTTGAATCGTCCGCTTACGGTTGTTACAACTCTTCTAATCTCCCTTGCTTTCTGCCTCGCTCTGGCCGCACAGACGAAGGAAACGCTCCAGCCTCTTCCCTTTTCGCGCGCTCCCTATCAGGCCGGCGAGCGCCTGACCTATAACGTCTCGTTCTCAAACTTCCCGACCGCCGCCCACATAGAGCTTTTCAACGCCGGGCCGAGCAATAACTTTAATCAAACGGGATTTGAGCTGCGCGCGCATGTCGAGACGACCGGGGCGGTCAACGCCGCCCTCTATTCCATCAACAACGACTATACGACTTACGTTAACACCGAAACGGGTCTGCCCTATCGCTCGCAGCAGGTCGTGCGCGAAGGCGGACGCACCGCCGACACCTCTCGCGAATACAACGTGCCCGTGGGCGTCTCCGCTATCCCGGCTCGTGTTGCTTTCTCCGGCCCATACGATTTTCTCTCCGCGTTCTACCGCATGCGCGCGCTTCCCTTGACCGAAGGGTCTACACATTTTCTGACCGTGCGTGGTGATACTGAGCAGTATGATATAGAGATGAGAGTGAAGGGCCGCCAGCTGGTCAAAACCAATGTCGGCTCTTTTAATACGGTCGTCGCGCAAGTGCGCGTGCGGAACAACCCGACGGCCAACGACTATAACATCCGCATCTATTTCAGCGACGACGAGCGGCACGTCCCCGTCCTCATCACGGCGCGTCTCAAGGCCGGCGAGGTTCGGGCGGAGCTGGTCAGCTCGGAACTGCCCAGCACGCCGCCGCCGGCAACCACCGGGCCGCCCAATACGGCACAGCCGCGCGTTACCGGCACACCCTTGCCGCCGGGCACGGGCGTAACCACGGGTCTGCCTTTCGCCGTCGGAGAGCAACTGAACTTCAACGTCTTTCTGGGCGGCACAGCCCCTTCGGTCGGCACGGCCACTTTTCAGGTCAAGCAGCGGGCCAAGTATTTCAATCGCGACGGGCTGCTGCTCGCAGTGCAGGCGCAGACCACCAACGCCGCCGCCCGTCTCTTCGTCGCCAACGATCAGATCAATACCTACGTTGACCCGACGACGCTCCTTCCCTTCCGTATAGAGATCAACCGTCGCGAAGGCCGTCGCCGCATCAATAAGACTTTTACCATTGATCAGGATCGCGGCAATGCCACGACGGACAAGGGCGTGCGCATAGAGATTCCCGTCGGCACGCACGATATTGTTTCCGTCCTCTACGCGCTGCGCTCCTTTAACCTTTCGCCGCCGAAACGCAACGCCGTCTCTTTCATCGTCGAAGACCGCCCGCGCACGCTCTTTATCACCTCTCTCAGGCGCGAGACCATAGAGCTCGGCGGGCAGAGGATTCCCGCCGTCCAGTTGTCGCTGACGACAGACGACCCGCAGAGCGATAAATACGCCCTGCGCCTGTGGGTCAGCGACGACACGCGCCGCCTGCCGCTGCGTATAACGGCCACCACCCCGCTCGGGCCGCTGCGCGCAGACCTGGCGATTCTCCCCCTCACAAGACAATAAGAGCGAATCTTTCAGCTTTTTTGACAAAGATGCCATCCCAACATGAAATTGAAATCTATTTTCAATTAAGCTATACTGCCATCGGCAGTTCGCTTTACTACTTTTACTTATGATTCCATTTCAAAAGACACTCAACGACTCGTCGCTGGCCCACTTGCCGGTCGGCGTACAGGCACGCGTCATCGCCATCAGTGGCTCAACGGCTGTCGCGCGACGCTTAATGGAGATGGGCGTCGTGCCGGGCGCGCCGGTGCGTGTCATCAAGACCGCGCCGCTCGGCGACCCTATGGAGATTCGCGTGCGCGGCTATCATCTCGCCCTCCGCCGCACAGAAGCACAGACGATTACGGTCACAGCAGTGACGGACTAACGCACGGGCCAGATCAAAAGCGATCTGGCCCGTGCGTTGGCCCGTCGCTCGTCACTGATTTATGAACACCACCCTCGAATCCCCTCCCCCCGTCAAAGACCTCGCAGGCGCAGCCGAGAAGAGCCGGGGTAAACGTCTGACCATAGCGCTCGCGGGCAATCCCAATGCCGGCAAGACGACGCTCTTCAACACGCTGACGGGGCTGCGCCAGAAGGTCGCCAACTACGCGGGCGTGACGGTCGAGCGCAAGGAGGGGGTCTGGCCGCTTGTGCCCGGCGGCCAAGCGCCCGCGCGCCTGATAGACCTGCCCGGTCTCTACAGCCTCGACGCCGCGTCCCTTGACGAAAAGATCGCGCGCGACGTTCTCACAGGACAGATCGCGGGGCTGCCCGCGCCTGACATCATCGTCGCTGTCGTTGACGCGACCAATCTCGAACGCAACCTTTATCTGGCGACACAGCTTCTCGAGTACGGGCGGCCACTGGTCATCGCCCTGACGATGATCGATCTGGCCGAGCGCCGCGACATAGAGATTGACGTGGAGCGGCTGGCCGGGGAGCTGGGTGTGCCGGTGATCCCCGTCGTGGCGTCTCAGCGCCGGGGCATTGACGCCCTCTCTGCCGCGATCATAGAGCTTGCGGGGAAAACGGGGGCCGGGCCGGGCTGGCGTCTGTCGGAGACGGCGGAGCAAGAGCTTAGCTCGCTCGCAGAACACGCGGGCGTCAGACACGCCCGTCATGCAGTGCTGCGCGATCTTTACGGGGAAGAATTGCCGGCGGACACAGAGCGGCGCGCCGCCGTTGAGCGGGCGCGGGCGCGTCTCTCCGCGGCAGATCAGAACTGGTGGCAGGAACCCCTGCTGGCCCGTTACGACTGGATCGAGCAGGTCACGGCCCGTTGCGTGCGACAAACGGGCAACCAGCACCAGAGGCCGACGGCGACCGAGCGGATTGACCGCATCCTGACCCACAGGCTATTCGGGCCGCTGGTCTTAATCCTCATCATGCTGCTGGTCTTTCAGACGATCTTTTCGTGGGCCTCGCTGCCGATGGATTTGATCGACAGGGGCTTCGGCACGCTCGGCGAACTGGTGAGAGCGCAAATGTCGCCGGGCTTGCTGACGGACTTGCTGGTTGACGGCATCATCGCCGGTGTGGGCGGCGTGCTTGTCTTTCTGCCGCAGATTCTACTGCTCTTCTTCTTCATCACGATTCTGGAAGACACAGGCTACATGGCGCGTGCGGCCTTTCTGATGGACAGGTTGATGCGCGGGGTGGGCCTGCACGGCAAAGCCTTCATGCCGCTTCTCTCCAGTTTCGCCTGTGCCATTCCGGGCATTATGGCGACGCGCACGATTGAGAATCCGAAAGACCGCTTCGCGACGATTATGATCGCGCCCTTCATGAGCTGCTCGGCACGGCTGCCGGTCTACGCGCTGTTGATCGCGGCCTTTTTCTCGACGCAGAAGGTTTTAGGCTTCGTCTCCGTCGGCGCGTTGATGATCGTCTCTATGTATATGCTGGGCATCGCGGTCGCCGTCTGCGTGGCGTGGGTCTTAAAGCACACGATCCTGAAAGCGCCGCCGCCGCCGCTCGTCCTTGAGATGCCGCCCTACCGCGTGCCCAATCTTTTAACGGTCGCGCAGGCTGTCTGGTCGCGCGCATGGCTTTTCGTCCGCCGCGCCGGAACAGTGATTCTAGCCATCTCGATCATCCTCTGGGCGCTCGTCACGTTTCCGCGCGCCACGACAACGCATACGGCAAGCGCGCCTGCTGTTGACAGTACTTCCGCCGTGAATCAGGGCACACAGGAGGGCCTGGGCGACGAAACGGGAGAACAGATACGCAACAGCTTTGCCGGGCGAGCGGGCCGCCTGATCGAGCCGCTGATCGCTCCCCTCGGCTTCGACTGGAAGATGGGCATCGGGCTGATCTCCTCTTTCGCCGCGCGCGAAACTCTCGTCTCCACATTCAGCATAGTTTATAACGTCGGCCCTGATGAGGAAGAGGGCTCGCCCTCTCTCATCGAGGCCGTACGCGACGCGCGCAGGCCGGACGGCTCGCCGGCATGGACGCCGCTGGTCGCCGTCTCGATGATGGTCTTCTTCGTGCTGGCCTGCCAGTGTATGTCTACGGTCGCGGTAGTGCGTCGCGAGACCAACTCGTGGCGCTGGCCGCTCTTCATGGTAAGTTACATGCTCGTGCTGGCCTACGTCGCGTCGCTCGTAACTTTTCAGGGCGGGCGGCTACTGGGATTTACATGAGAAGCATGCTGTTGAACTGGCAGAACATCCTGACGGCATTGATTGTGATGGCGGCGCTCATCTACGTCTCGCGCCGTGCCCTCTCCCATCTGCGCTCCCTTCGCGACAGTCGCCGTAGCGCTCCATGCGAGACCGCTTGCGGCGGTTGCGGCGAGAGCGGGAAACCGTCTACTACCCCCCGCACGGTCTTTGTCGAGATAGGCCGCTCAAGAACGCTTCCGCGCCGCACCACGCGTTAGAACAATTTACGATTTCACAGGATGGAGAGAAGATAATTCCCGAGCCCCCTTGAAAGGGCTCGCGAGGTCGATTGCTATTTATGTCCCCGGCGCTTCTGCTTCCGCTTCCGTCTCGCCGTACATGACGCTGTAGATTTGCACCGGCTCGTCTATGTTCTTGACCTCGACGGTCCATGACTCGCTCAGGGGGAATTTGCCTTTAAGCTCTCTGGCGGTCGCCTCCGTGACGAGCACCTGCCCGGGCTTGGCCTGACCTTCTATGCGCGAAGCGATGTTGATCGTGTCGCCGATGGCCGTGTATTCCGAGCGCTGCTCAGCACCGATACAGCCGACGGTGGCTTCGCCCGTGTTGATGCCGATGCCTAAGGTGACGGTCGGCAGGTTCTTCGCGGCCAGTTGAGCATTGACCCCTTTGATGCGGCGCTGCATTCCGATGGCGGCGGTGACGGCGTTGACAGCATCGCTCTCGCCCTCGACGGGCGCTCCGAAGAGCGCCATCAGACCGTCGCCGAGGTATTTATTGAGCGTTCCCTGCTGCTGGAAAATCTCCGCGACCATCTCCGTAAAGAGTATGTTCAGTAGATCAACGATGGTTTCGGGCCGGGCGCGGTGCGAGAGCTTGGCGAAGCCGCGCACGTCGCAGAAGAGCGCCGTCACGCGCTTGTTAGTCCCGCCTAGCTGAAACTTCTGTGGATTTTCGACCAGCTCCTTGATGATATGCTCCGGCATGAAGCGCACGAAGGCGTCGCGCGCCTTCGCCTCACGCTGTGCCCGCTCGCGCGCGCGGCCAGCCTCGACCGCCAGCGCCGCCTGCGCCGCGACAGCCGCCAGAAGTTGAGTGTCCACGTCCGAGAAAGTTTCCAGCACGTCGCGCCGATCTATATAGAGCGCGCCGTAGACGCCCTCGCGCCCGACCAGCGGGGCACAGGCCAGTGAGCGTATGCCCTGCAAGACGGCGCTCTGGCTGACCTCAAGGTTGATGTCCTTCATGACATCGTGAGAGGTGAGCATGACGCGCTTCTCGATGGCCGTCCGCACAGCCGTGCGACTGATCAAAGGCTGCTGCGCGCCCATCTTGTTGGGCTGGCGAAAGCGCAGGCTGACGGGCCTCGGGTCTTCGCCCTGCTCTATTAAGAGAGCCGCGCAGCAATCGGCGGGGATCGTTCGCATGACCACCCCGGTCGAGTAATCCAGTATCGAAGCGGCGTCGAAATCGGAGGCGAGCGCGGCGCTCATCTCGCACAACTGCGCCAGCATCTCCGCCTTTCGTCGCAGCTCCTTGATCTCGTCGTCTTTCGTGCGCTGCGACGAAGTGGTCATCAGCAGAGCGGAAACGCCCGTCTCAGCCGGGACCATGGACGTGCTCATAGAGAGCGGCTCGTCCGTATAGCTTAAAGGCGGCTCCTCGTTCCAGGCCACGCGAAAGAGGGTTGCGACGACCTTGATCTGATCGCCGACACGCAGCACGCAAGCTCCCGTCTCGGCGTTGACCGGCGCATCGTTGAGCACGACTATATTGCCGTTGCTGATATTCTGTAGCTCCGCGCGCAGGCGAGAGACGGAGCGGACGACGGCGTGATGGCGCGAGACGCGCAGGTCGTCTATGCGTATGTCGTTGTCGGGCGCGCGCCCGATGGTCAGCGTGCGGCCCTCCGGCAACTCCCACTGACGCTTAAGCCCGTCTGTCTCTTGTATGGCGAACATGCGCTTGGTTCTTCGCTCCGTCTAATCAGTCACGCGCGCCGTCATTGACGGTGACACCATTTTTACGCCCGGCAAAGTAGGCGACCGTGTGCTCAAGACCCTCTCTCAAGGGCACGATTGGATGCCAGCCGAGCAACTGCTCGGCGCGAGTAATATCCGGCTTGCGCTGCCTCGGGTCGTCCTGCGGCAGCGGGTAGTATTTGATCTCGGCCCGCAAGCCGCAGATGCGCGCCACTTCCTCCGCCAGCTCTTTGATGGAAAACTCCGTAGGGTTGCCGAGGTTAACCGGATCATTTATCCCGTCCGTGTTCATCAGCTTGATCAAGCCTTCGATCAGATCATCGACATAGCAGAAGGAGCGCGTCTGTTCGCCCGTCCCGTAAAGAGTCAAAGGCTCACCATTGAGCGCCTGCACGATGAAGTTAGAGACCACGCGTCCATCGTTCTCAAGCATCCTTGGCCCATAAGTATTAAAGATGCGAGCGATGCGTATATCAACCCTGTTCTGCCTGTGATAATCCATCATCAGGGTTTCGGCGACGCGCTTGCCTTCATCGTAACAGCTGCGCACCCCAATCGGATTGACGTTGCCCCAGTACTCTTCCGGCTGTGGATGCACGAGCGGGTCGCCGTAGACTTCGGAGGTCGAAGCCTGAAGAATGCGTGCGCCGACGCGCTTGGCGAGCCCCAGCATGTTGATCGCGCCCATCACACTGGTCTTGACCGTCTTGACGGGATTGTATTGGTAATGGATTGGGGAGGCCGGGCAGGCCAGATTGTATATCTGATCGACTTCGAGCAGGATGGGCTCGATAATATCGTGGCGCAACAATTCAAAGCGGCGATTGTCGAGAAGGTGCAGGACGTTGGCGCGCCGCCCCGTGAAGAAATTGTCGAGGCAGATGATATCGTGGCCTTCGCCGAGCAGGCGCTCGCACAGGTGTGAGCCGATAAAACCAGCGCCACCGGTAACAAGTATTCTCATGATGCTTCCCTTTTTCGCTTTGTAAAATTCCGATGCTCGGACGAGGAACGGAGACCGGGCTTTCCGTGTTGCCCATGGCCTTGAGCGCAACCGTGAGGCGCTCAGGCCGTCCTGAACTGCATTCCTCCATACTGGCGCGCATAGAACTCCCTGTAATCGCCCGTGCGCGCGCGTCTTATCCATTCGCCATTCTCGCGATACCAGAGAATGGTCTTCGCAAGCCCGCTCTCCCACGTCTCGACCGGATGCCAGCCGAGCTCGCTTTCGGCCAGCGAGGCGTCGATGGCATAGCGTCGATCATGTCCGGGCCTGTCCTTCACGAAGCGAATCAGGGAGTGCGGCTTACCGAGCGCATCGAGGATTGCCTCGATCACCTCCATGTTCGTGCGCTCGTTGCGCGCGCCGATATTATAGATAGCGCCCGGCCTCCCTTTTTGCAGCGCGCGGAGAATGGCGCGACAATGATCTTCGACATAAATCCAGTCGCGCACATTGCGCCCGTCGCCGTAAACGGGGATCGGCTGGTCGTCCATGGCGTTAGAGAGAACGAGAGGAATCAGCTTTTCGGGAAACTGTCGCGGGCCGTAGTTGTTGCCGCAGCGCGTGATGACCGTGTCAAGTCCGAAGGTATGATGGGCAGCGCGCACCAGATGCTCAGCCGCCGCCTTCGATGCCGCATAGGGGCTGTTGGGCGCATAGGGCGAGCTTTCCGTGAAGAAAGCATCTTCGTCTTCCGGCAGGCTGCCCATCACCTCGTCCGTAGAGATATGAACGAAGCGGCGGACGCCGCGCTCGCGCGCCGTATCGAGCAAGACCTGCGTGCCGAGCACATTCGTCTGCAAAAACTCTCGCGCCGAGGCGATGCTGCGATCAACGTGCGATTCGGCGGCGAAATTTATGACGGCCTCGAAGCCCGCGTCGAGCGCAGCGCGCACGGCTTCAGAATCAGCTATGTCACCGCGTATGAAGTGGTGGCGGCTCTCATCCAAGCCTTCCAGATTGTCCAGATTGCCCGCGTAGGTGAGCGCGTCGAAGTTGGTGATGTGGCACGAAGGAAGCTCCGCAAGCGCCACTCTGATAAAAGCGGAACCGATAAAGCCTGCGCCGCCTGTGATGAACAGTCTCATATCTTATCAGTCCCTCAACTTCTTCCAAGTCCCAGGCGGCGTGCCGCCAGCGCCTCACGAACATGGTTGGGACGCGCCAGATTCAGGACGGTCTTGCTCAGCACGACCATCAACTCTTCATGCTCGCGCGCAAACTCACCGGTCAACGGGTTATCCTGCGTTTTGACAACGACGCCATCTCGCACCCATTGCCAGAACTGTGCCTGCGTCGTCCAAAACTGCTTGCGGTCGCGGCACACGACCAGCGCCGTCTTTTTCTTCTTTTTCTTCGTCTTCTTAGCGCTCATAAAAATTTTCGTCCCTTAAGCCTTGATAGGAGAGGCCCTGCATGCGGGCCTACGATGCGCGGTCGAAGTCGTCCTCTAAACGGACGATGTCGTCTTCTCCAAGGTAGTCGCCGCGCTGTATCTCTATAAAGATGAGGGGCTCATCGACAGGGTTCTCCACACGATGATGTGCGCCGATGGGGATGTCTATGGTTTCTCCGGTACGCAGGATGATCTCGCGCTCATCGAGCGTGACCCTGCCAACGCCTTTGACGACCATCCAGTGCTCGGCGCGCTGCGCGTGCTTCTGGTAGCTCAGGCGCTTGCGGGCCAACACTTCAATGCGCTTGACCTTATAGTTTTCCCCTTCGTCAAGGACAGTGAACGTCCCCCAGGGGCGACGGTCGAACAGCTGCGAAGTCTCAACCCTTTCGTCTTCAAGTTTGCGCGTCATCTCTTCAACCCTTTCCCGCTCGTCATTAAAAGCAGCGCTCTCAGTATATCAAGGTGTCGCGGAGGGCGCGACCGGTTGAGCTTAAAAGCGAAAGGCCCTCGACCGAGTCGAGGGCCTTTGCAGGTTGAAGCACGGTTTGCCTCAGGATGGCTCAAGGCTATTTGCCTGTGTTGACATACTGAATGCACTGGCCCTGATTCTTGAACGAATTGCCCTGTGCGTCCTTCATCGTGTTGTATCCGCCGTTCTTGCAATCATCCTTGGTCGTCGCGACCTTGAAGGGCTCGAAGTCGTATGTGATGCAGTCGCCGTTGGAGCCAAGCGTGAGCACGTCCACGGCTGAGATCAGCCCGGGGTTGCCGCTGCCCTGATTGACGCCGAAGCCGCCGACGATCACGGCATCAGGATTGGCCGCAACGATTGTGGCCCACGACACGAAGGTGTCACGATTCGGAGCGCTCGGGATGGGGTTCGATGACCACCAGATCGCCTGACCGCCGCTGAAGGCATCCCACGTCTGCCAGATGCCGTCCTGAACGACACCCTGATTGGTGTTGTAAACCGGCTCGAAGACAAGCGTGGTGAAACCACCGGGGGCTGCACCGTTAATGTCAACCTGAATGTTGAGCGCGGCTACCTGCTGTGCCTGTCCGGCTGTGCGATAGGTGGCATAGCTGATCTTGTCTATTTCGGAGAGCTTAGTGCCGATGTGATCGTAGTTGAAGAGCGTGGCTTTGTCAGCGGAGGTCGGCGTCGTCAACTCGAAACTGCCAACACCGGAGGGCGGGGTCGCGGGGCCGGTACGGAAGGCTCCGTTGCCGGCGTTGCGGAAGTAGAGCACCCAGTTCTTCAACGGCGGGGTGTTCTCTGCCTGTCGGGAAATGTCCTCTTCGACGACGACGGCCCTCGTACAGTCAACGGCGAGGCCGATGGTGGAAGCGGCCATGGCAGCGATGGCTGCGACAATTGCGATCACAAACAATCTCGAATATTTCATCATTACTCTATCTCCTAAGGGGCAAGCGACTGTGAACGGCCACAGCGCAGGGTTGGTGTTTCGAGGAGCCAAGCGGCAAGGCTCCCGCAGTTTGGATTGTCAGGCGAGAATTTTCTTGCTCGCTGGAAATGCAAAATCATACGGTCAGCTTAGCGTCACCCCTTTGAGGGTCACCTCTGGCCCGCACTGACTTGGATTTAACTGAGCAATGAATGCGGAACGGATAAGGAAAACCAATATTGATCTTCGCGGCAATTACAACTGTTCCGACGGGCTGCCACCCGGCCTAATGCTTCGGCGGCAGTGCTCAAGCATTACTTCAAAAGAGTGCGTACTCTATGTTAAATGGGCCGACTTGTCAACTGAACACGAGGTAGAAATGTTCAATGAGGAGCTTATTCCCATCTTATTTTTTTAAAGGCAGCCGATAGCAATTTCCCTTGCACAAAAACCTTTGAGCGTCAGCCTATCCGGCAACAAAAAACATGGGCCAACAGTCTTATTCCGCCGCGTATTGTCGCGCCAGCTCGCGCTTGAGCAGCTTGCCGGTCGGGCCTTTCGGGATGTCCGTGACGAAGCGCACCGACTTGGGGCATTTGTAGTCGGCAAGCCGCTCGCGGCAATACTTTATGATCTCATCAGCGGTCGCCTCCGCGCCTTCCCTGAGCACGATGAAGGCTGCGACCTCTTCGCCGTAGACGGCGTCGGGCACGCCTATGGTGGCGGCTGCCGCGACCGCCTCGTGACTGTAGAGCACCTCGTCTATCTCGCGCGGGTAGATGTTCTCGCCGCCGCGGATAATCATGTCGGATTTACGATCAACGATGTAGTAGAAGCCGTCCGCGTCTCTGTAGCCGATGTCGCCCGTGTGAAACCAGCCGTTGCGAAAGGCTTCCGCAGTCGCCGCCTCGTTCTTGAAATATCCCTTCAGAATATTTTCGCCGCGCAGCACGATCTCGCCCAACTCTCCGTCGGCGACATCCCTGTCCTCCTCGTCCACGACCCTCATTTCGTTGCCGATAGGCATACCGCAGGAGCCCGGACGGCGGCGCTCGTCTGGCGGGTTAAAGGTCGAGCGGCATGTGGATTCCGATAGTCCATAGCCTTCGATCACGAGGCAGTTGAAGGTCTCTTCAAAGCGCTTGAGAATTTCGGCGGGCACGGGCGCTGAGCCGCACATGGCGAAGCGCAGTTGTTCGGTCTTGAGCCCGGCGGGCACGCCCTCCGGGTACGCGCTCAAAAGGCGCGCGAGCATCGTCGCCACGCTCCCGAACGATGTCACCTCGTAGTCCGAGATGATGTGCCAGAAGCGCGAGGCCGAAAACCGCGGGCTCACCACCGTCGAAGCCCCCGCGTAGAGCGGCGTCATGGTTGTTACGGAAACAGCATTCATGTGAAAAAGCGGCATGATGGTCAGCAGGCGGTCTCGCTCCGTGAAGCCAAGCCAGCCTTTGATCTGCCTTGCGTTAGCGATCAGGTTGCCGTGCGTCAGCAGGCAGCCCTTGGGCTTGCCCGTAGTCCCCGACGTGTAGATGATGATCGCCTCCGTATCCCTCTCGATGGAGGGCGAAGCGAGTTGGCCCAACCCGTGTGCAAGCTCGGCTGTGGCCCGCGCCTCGTCGTCAAACTCTATGACGTGTTGCAAACCGGGCAGCTCATCGCGGACAGCATCGATGCGCGGCAGAAACTCCGAATGCACGAGCAGCGCCTTCGCTTCGGAGTTGGCAAGCACGTAAGCCAGTTCCAGCGGCTTGAGCAGAGAGTTGACGGGGCCTGCGATTGCGCCGAGCTTGAAGCAGGCGAAGTAGGCGATGATGTATTCGGGGCTATTAGGCATCAGGAGCGCGACCACATCGCCCTTCAACACCCCGCGTGCAGCGAGCAGTCGCGCCGCCCTATCGGTCGCCCGGTCAAACTCCGCGTAGGTGTAGCGCCGCCCGTCCGCCTCCGAGAAGAGAAAGACCTTATCGGGTGCGGCCTGCGTGCGCTGCCCGAGCAGCTCGCCGAGGGACGCGGGCTCTGCCTGTCGTGTCTCTTGCCTGATCAGGTTTTCGCTTTCAATCATGGCCGTCTATGATATAGTTAAGTCTCGCTTGAGTCATCACTTCCACAGCTTATGTTAGCCGGAAGGTCTCGATGAGCGCCACCCTTTGAATAGTTCAGGACATAGCAAAGTTTTTCGCTTATAACCTTCCCAGTCGGTTAAGGTCGCAGATGTGCCTATGACAGTCTATCGCAATTTCATCAACGGCGAGTGGATAGAATCCAGCTCACAGAAAACAATAGAGAATCACAATCCCGCGAATACGGACGACGTGCTGGGCGTGGTGCGTCAGGCGACGCGCGAAGAGGCGCGCCGCGCTGTCGAGGCTGCCAGTGAGGCATTCCGTGACTGGCGAAGAACGCCCGCCCCCGCGCGCGGTCGCATAGTGGCCCGCGCGGCACGCCTGATGGAGGAAGACAAGGAGAATCTGGCCCAGCTTCTGACGCGCGAGGAGGGCAAGACCATTTCGGAATCGCGGGGCGAGCTGCAACGCTCGATCAACGTCGCGGAGTTCTGCGCGGGCGAATCGCGACGCTTGAACGGCGAGACGATTCAATCGGAGCTTCCCTCCAACTTCGCCTACACGATCAGGCAGCCGCTCGGCGTCGTGGCCTGCGTCACGCCCTGGAACTTCCCCGTCGCTATCCCCGTCTGGAAGATCGCGCCCGCGCTCGTCGCCGGAAACTCTGTCGTCTATAAGCCGGCGAGTTTGACGCCCGCCACGGCTGTCCGCATCACGGAGATTTTCGAGGAAGCGGGCCTGCCCAAAGGCGTGCTCAATCTGATCTTAGGCTCTGGCTCTGAGGCTGGCGACGAGATCATCGGTCATCCGGCGGTCAAAGCCGTCTCCTTCACCGGCTCCAACGATGTCGGCATACGCCTCTACGAACAGGTCTCGCGGCGCGGCGCGAAAATTCAGTGCGAGATGGGCGGCAAGAACCCCGTCGTCATCCTCGAAGATGCAGACCTTGATCTGGCCGTCGAGTCGACGGCACAGGGCGCTTTCGGCTCTTCCGGTCAACGCTGCACGGCGACGAGCCGCGCCGTCGTCGTTAATGAGGTTGCGGACGAGTTCGTCCGGCGAATCGTCGCGCGCGCCGAGAGCATGAGAATCGGGCCGGGCGATGACCCGCAGACGGAGATGGGGCCGAGCGTGGACGAGAACCAGTTTAAGACCGTCCTCAGTTACATAGATATCGGTCGCGAGGACGGCGCTCATCTGGCAACGGGAGGCGAGCGCGCCACCGGCGACGGTCTCAACAAAGGCTACTTCGTGCGGCCAGCCGTGTTCGATCACGTCAAGCCCGACATGCGTATCGCCCGCGAAGAGGTCTTCGGCCCTGTTCTGTCTGTCCTGCGCGTCAGGGATTTCGACGAGGCAATGATGGTCGCCAACGATTCCGAGTATGGTCTCTCCTCCTCGATCTTCACCAACGACGCGGCGCGCATCTTCCGCTTCGTTGACGAGATCGAGACGGGCATGACGCACATCAACTCGCCGACCACCGGCGGCGAAGCGCATATCCCCTTCGGCGGCATCAAGGCCACAGGCATCGGCGACCGCGAGCAGGGCTCGACGGCGCTGGACTTCTACACCGAGCTGAAAGTCGTCTACGTGGATTACACGGGACGCAAGCGCGAGGGGAATCTATATTAAGAAAGGATGAAGGCGGAAGGATGAAGTAAAAGCTTCCAAGAACGAATAGCATTCTTTTCATCCTTCCGCCTTCACCCTTTCTTGCCCATCCCTGTTTGAATCTGCTTTCGGTATGAAAACAGTAGCGTGTCCATCGTGTAGCTTCACAAATGTCAATCCGGCGAGCGAGTCCGTCTGCGCCAATTGCGGCGAGCCGCTCGTCGGCGCACTTTTCCAGCAGAGCGTGGACGAGTTGAAAAAGCTGACGGAAAAGCTACAGGATACTAAGAAGCCTTCGCGCTCCTTCTACTCGTTCAACGGCTTCGGCACGACGCTGCTGGACTATCGCGCGCTGCCGGACGGAACATATCAGGCGACGCGCTGGGTCATCGCCCTCTTCCTGCCCGTCTTCCCGCTCAAGTCTTACGTCATCGAGCCTTTGACGCAGGAGCACGGCTACGGGCAGGAGACTTCGCAGTTCAGGATACTAGGGGAGACCGCCACGTCCGCCGTCAGGATTCTACGCACTTACCTGCTGGCCCTCGCCGGCATTCTGCCGCCCCTCCTCGGCGTCATCTACTCCGGCGAGATCAACCGCGTCGTCAAAGGACTTTGGGCGCTCGCTTTAATGATCCTGATGGCCGTCTGGGCCGCTTACATCATCTTTTTCAAGCTGAAGAACGAAGGTCAGGCTTACCGCGCCTCGAAGCCGTCCGCAGAAGGTGTGCGAACCACTGACCGGGCCTGATAAACGGAGAGACATTTATGAGCACAGTTGAAGCAAACACACGCCAGTCTGAGACCGTTCGCAAGCAGAAGGAGTTTCTCTTCCCGGCGGTCGCCACTTACTACGAAGAGCCGCTCGCGCTCGTGCGCGGCGAGGGCATGTACGTCTGGGACGATCAGGGCAATCGTTATCTGGACTGCTTCGGCGGCGTGCTGACCGTCAGCGTCGGGCACGCGAACCCCAAGGTCAACGAGGCGATCATCGAGCAGGTCAAGACCATCGCGCACACCTCGACGCTCTACGCGAACAAGCCGCAGGCCGATCTGGCCGAGAAGCTTTACCAGATTACGCCCGGTCGCTTGAAGAAGTCCTTCTTCACCAGCACCGGCACGGAGGCCGACGACACGGCGATCATGGCGGCCAAGCTCTACACGGGCCGCCACGAGATCGTCGTCCTGCGTCACAGCTACAGCGGGCGCTCGGCCACGGCCCTCTCGGCTGTCGGCCATTCCACATGGCGGCAGCTGCCCGCGCAGGTCGCAGGCATCGTTCACGCCCGCGCGCCCTATTGTTATCGCTGCCCGCTCAAGCTCTCTTATCCCGAATGCGGGCTCGCCTGCGCCGATGACATAGAGGATGTCATCATGACGACGACCACCGGCGAGATAGCGGCCTTCATGGCCGAGCCCATCCTAGGCGTCGGCGGCTTCATCGTTCCCCCGCCCGGCTATTTCGAGCGCGCCGTCGAGATCACACGCAAGCACGGCGGGCTCTTCATCGCCGACGAAGTCCAGACCGGATGGGGACGCACCGGCGATCACTGGTTCGGCATCGAGCACTGGAACGTCGAGCCCGACATCATCACCTCCGCCAAGGGCATGGGCAACGGCGTGCCCATCGGCATGACGACCGCCACGCCCGAAGTCGCGGACAGCTATCCGGGGCTGACCTTCTCAACCTTCGGCGGCAACCCCGTCTCGATGGCCGCCGCGCTCGCCGTCATCAAGATCATCGAAGACGAAGACCTGAAGACGAACGCAGCCACGGTCGGCGCGCATTTCCGCGCCGGGCTCGAAACCTTAAAGGAGAAGCACGCGGTCGTCGGCGACGTGCGCGGGATGGGACTCATGCAGGCGCTTGAGCTGGTCAAAGACAGGGAGACCAAAGAGCCTGCCCCGCAGGCCGTGCTTAAAGTCTTCGAGGAGACCCGTCGTCGCGGCGTCCTCATCGGCAAGGGCGGTCTCTACGGCAACGTGATTCGCACAGGGCTCATGCTCAACTCCACGAAAGATACCGTGGACGAGCTGCTCGAAGCTCTGGATGCTGCGCTCGCAACCGCCTAGCCGAATTGCGTGTATGAATCTAATCAGACTGCTTCTTCTCGTCACGTTGTTGATCGGCTGCACGGGCGCAGTCCGCAATAGCAATGACGTTCAGCAGCAGCAGCAACAGGACTTGAGCCCTTACTTCAAGGAGACCGAGGGGTGCTTCGTCCTCTACGATCTGAAGCGCGCGTCCTACACGCGTTATAACGAGGCGCGCTGCCGCGTGCGCTTCAATCCGAAGTCCACCTTCAAGATTCCCAACTCGCTCATCGGTCTGGAGACGGGCGTGATTCGTGATGCCGAGTTCGTCATCCCATGGGACAAACAGAAGTATCCGCCGGACGGCTGGGACACAGAGCCTTTCATCAGCTGGAAGCGTGACCACACGCTACGCACGGCCTTTCAGAATTCCGTCGTCTGGTACTATCGCGAGCTGGCGAAGCGCGTCGGCCCGGAGCGTATGAAGAAGTATGTTACGGCCTTCGACTACGGCGACCAGAACATCTCCGGCGACATAGACTATTTCTGGCTCAACAATACGCTCAAGATTTCCGCCGACGAGCAGGTGGAGTTCCTGAAGAGATTCTACCTCTACCGGCTTCCCGTCTCGAAGCGCTCCGTTGATATCGTCAAAGAGATTATGGTGCGCGAGCAGACGCCCCTTTATACCCTGCGCGGCAAGACGGGCGGCGGCGCGCTTGAGAGCGGCAAATACATCGGCTGGTACGTCGGCTACGTGGAGACGGGCGGCAACACCTACTTCTTCGCCACCAACATCGAAGGGCCGACCTACGAATCAATCCGCGACAAACGAATTGAATTGACCAAACAGATTCTAAGCGGCATGGGAGTGCTGCCGAAGGGCTAGCTTAACACCTTCCTTATCTACGAGGAGACTCTATGAGAACGCTGATTCGCAACGGGCGCGTCGTCACGGCGGTTGATGATTACAGGGCGGACGTATTGATTGAGGATGAGGTTGTGTCGGTGATAGGCGCGCGGCTTGAGATGGAGGCTGATCGCGTGATCGATGCTGCGGGGAAGCTGGTCATACCGGGCGGGATTGACCCGCACACGCATATGGAGCTGCCGTTCGGTGGCACTGAGGCGTCGGACGATTTTCGCACCGGCACGATCGCCGCAGCCCACGGCGGAACGACGACGATCATTGATTTCGCGGTGCAGTATAAGGGAGAGTCTTTGACAGAGGGGCTCGACCACTGGCACGCGAAGGCCGAGGGCAAGACGGCGATTGATTACGGCTTTCATCTGATTACGACCGATCTGGAAGACGAGCGTGTGCCGGAGATGCACCGTTTGATCGACGAGGGCGTGACGAGCTTCAAGCTGTTCATGGCTTATCCGGGCGTCTTTCTGGTTGACGATGCGACGATCTTTCGCGCGATGACGGCTGCCGGAGAGCGCGGCGGCCTCATCTGCATGCACGCCGAGAACGGCATCGTCATTAACGAGATTATCAAGCGCGCGCTCGCACAGGGCAGGACTGCGCCGAAGTATCACGCGCTGACGCGTCCGACCATCGCCGAAGCCGAAGGCGTGCATCGCGCCATCGCGATTGCGGAGATGGCCGAAGCGCCCGTCTATATCGTCCACCTCTCGTGTGCAGACGCCCTTCAGCAAGTGAGACAGGCGCGTGATCGCGGCATCCCGGCCTTTGCCGAGACGTGCCCGCAATATCTCTTTCTCTCGATAGACGATTACGGCGAAGGGTTCGAGGGCGCGAAGTACGTGATGACGCCGCCGCTCAGGGAGCGCTGGAATCAGGCAGAGTTGTGGAAGGGCCTGAGGATGGACGACCTGCAAGTCATCTCGACGGATCACTGCCCTTTCTGCATGAAGGAGCAGAAGGAATTGGGGCGCGATGATTTCTCGAAGATTCCGAACGGCGCGCCCGGCGTAGAGCATCGCGTGCCGCTCATCTTCAACGGCGCTGTCGTGGAACAGGGCATGTCGCTCAATCGTTTCGTCGAGCTGACCTCGACCGCCGCCGCCAAGATGTTCGGGCTCTTTCCGAAGAAAGGGACTATCGCCGTCGGCTCTGACGCCGACATCGTCATCTTCGATGCGGAGCGCGAGCAGACCATCAGCCGTGAGACTCATCACATGAACGTGGACTACTCCGCCTACGAAGGCAAGCGTATCAGAGGCGTGGTCGAGACGGTGCTCTCGCGCGGGCGCGTCGTCATAGAAAGCGGCGAGTATAAGGGCAAGCCGGGAGATGGTCGCTTCCTGAAGCGCGGAACGTGCGTCACGATGTGAAAGCGATTTATGAAGAGCATCAGGTGCGTCGAGTGTGGTCTCGTCAACTTTGAGACAGCCGAACAGTGCAAGCGCTGCGGCGCACCCCTGCAAGGCACAGCCCCTGTCGAGGCCTTGGCGGACGAAGGGGAAGCTCCCCCCCGAAGGAGCTTTCGCAAACGCATCTCGTGGATCGCCGGCATGACGCTTGTGATCCTGCTCATCTACTATCTATCGCTGCTCGCGACCTCGGACTCGATCAAGTGGCAACAGAAGCAGACGGTCGGGCGCGCGATCACGATTCTGGAGCAGAAGGGATTCGGCAAGGAAGCATTCGTGCTGCGCCGTCTGGTCAGCTTTCGCTCGACCGACAACTGGTGGAATATGCAGGTCGGCCATCACGACGCGTATGCCGCGACCAACTTTCCGTTTGAAGTCGTGACGCTCTACCCGGAGTTCTTCGACACCGCGACCGACGACACGGAACGTGCGGCCATTCTCCTGCACGAGTCTTATCACCTTTTCGGCTCGGGCGAGCGGGCGGCGCTCGAAGGCACTTGGCGAAACAAGAGCAGGATAGGCTGGACGGCGGACAAGTACGGCGAGAGCAAGGTCTGGAAGAACACCCTTGAGCTGACCACGAGCGAAGTGCCGCAACTGTTTCGCTGCGGCCCGCAGGGTCAGTCCGATTGCTTACAGTGAGAGCCTAAAATAATGGGGACAGAACCCGTCAATCGAGCAGACATAGCCGTCACGCAGCGTGATTTCGAGGAGCTGCGTAAGGATGTCTCCGCGAGCCCGCTCTGGAATCGCGATCTAGCACCGACGACCATAAGGGAGCGCACCTGGTCAACGTGGAATATCGCCGCGCTGTGGATTGGCATGAGCGTCGTGATTACGACCTACACGCTCGCGGGCGGCTTCATAGAGGCAGGCATGACCTGGTATCAGGCGATGATTACAATCCTGCTCGGCAATACGATTGTGCTCATCCCCATGATCCTGAACGCGCACGCGGGAACGAAATACGGCGTGTCCTTCCCCGTCTTGTGCCGCGCATCCTTCGGCACGCGTGGCGCGAACGTGCCGGCCATCCTGAGGGCCATCGTGGCGTGCGGTTGGTTCGGCATTCAGACGTGGATAGGCGGGACGGCGCTCGACGCTCTGTTCGGCGCAATGTCAGGAGGATGGAAGACGCTGTTCGGCGGCGCTGCGGTGCTCGACGTGGCGATTCACACGTGGATTGCCTTCTTCATCTTCTGGGGCATAGAGGTTTTCATCATTCTCAAGGGCGTCGAGGGCATCAAGTATCTGGAAACGTGGTCAGCCCCGCTGCTCCTCGGCGGCGGCGCTGTGCTGCTCGGCTGGGCGGCGTGGCGCGCCGGCGGCCTTGGGCACGTGCTTTCGGCATCGAGCGCCTTGCAGAAGGAGCATAATAACTTCTGGGCCATCTTCCCCGGCTCGCTGACGGCCTCTGTCGGCTACTGGGCGACGCTCAGCCTGAACATCCCCGACTTTACGCGTTATGCTAAATCACAAAAGTCGCAGATGATGGGTCAGGCTCTGGGCCTGCCCCTGACGATGACGGCGTTCGCGTTTATTGGCGTCGCGGTCACCAGCGCCACGCTGCTGATCTACGGCGTTGCCATTCCGAACCCCGTCGACCTGATGGCGCGCTTCGACAGCATCCTTGTCATACTCTTTGCCACCGCCGTCATCTTCGCCGCGCAGTTGACGACCAACATGGCGGCCAACGTCGTCTCGCCTTCGAACGACTTTTCCAACCTCAACCCGAAGCGCATCTCTTACGTCACGGGCGGGCTCATCACTGCCCTGATCGGCGTCGTGATGATGCCGTGGAAGCTGATGGGAACGATGGGCGATTACATCTTCACGTGGCTGATAGGTTATTCGGGATTGATGGGAGCAATCGCCGGAATCATGATCTGCGATTACTGGGTGCTCAGGCGTCAACGCCTCGACCTGACCGCGCTCTTCGAGGTCAAGGGGCGCTATACTTATGCGGACGGCTTCAACTGGCGGGCCGTGCTGGCGCTCGTGCTGGCTATCCTGCCGGTCGTGCCCGGCTTCCTGCGTGCGGCCACAACGCGCGGCGGCACTGTGCCGCAACCCCTTTTCTTTGATACCCTGTACACCTACGCCTGGTTCGTCACGTTCGCGCTGGGCTTTCTTCTCTATTATCTGTTCATGCGGAATCACCAGAATCTTAAAGGAGAGTAGTCAACATCATGTCACGCACCGTCAAATGCGGCCTCATTCAGGCGAGCAACGCAGCGCCGACCGACGCCCCGATGGAAGAGATCAAGCGCGCCAACATCGAAAAGCATCTTAAGATGATAGAGGACGCCGCGCGTCAGGGCGTGCAGATTCTCTGCATGCAGGAAGTCTTCACCACGCCTTACTTCTGCGCCGAACAGAAGACGCGCTGGTACGAAGCGGTCGAGAAAATCCCGGACGGCCCGACCACAAGGCTCATGCAGGAGATGGCGCGCAAGCACAACATGGTCATCATCGTGCCCATCTATGAGGAAGAGATCACGGGCATCTACTACAACACGGCTGCCGTCATCGATGCCGACGGCAAGTACCTCGGCAAGTATCGCAAGAACCACATCCCGCAGGTCGCGCCCGGCTTCTGGGAAAAGTTCTATTTCAAGCCGGGTAACCTGGGCTACCCGACCTTCGACACGGCTTACGCGCGCGTCGGCGTCTACATCTGCTACGACCGCCATTTTCCCGAAGGCGCGCGCATCCTCGGCCTCAACGGCGCGGAGATCGTCTTCAACCCCTCGGCCACGGTCGCAGGTCTCTCCGAATACCTCTGGCGATTGGAGCAGCCCGCGCACGCCGTCGCCAACGGCTACTTCATCGGCGCGATCAACCGCGTCGGCCACGAGCAGCCCTGGGACATAGGCGAGTTCTACGGCCAGAGCTACTTCTGCGACCCGCGCGGGCAGTTTCTGGCCGAAGCCCCGCGCGACGAGGACGCGCTCGTCGTCGCCGACCTCAACCTCGATATGATTCAAGAGGTACGCAACACATGGCAGTTCTACCGCGACCGCAGGCCGGAATCTTATGAAATGCTGGTCGAATAATAGAAGAAGGACACAGGAGTCGGAATTCGGAATAACGGCGGTCTCGTCCTTTTCGTTCTGACTCCTGAGCTCTGGAGGAATAATTATGAATCTCTCGATCACCGTCAACGGCATTGAGTTCCCCAACCCTTTCCTGCTCGGCTCCGGCCCGCCGGGAACTAATGCGCGCGTCATCACAAAATCTTTCGACGCCGGTTGGGGCGGGGCGGTCGCGAAAACCGTCAGCCTCGAAAGCGCCAAGGTCGTCAACGTCGTCCCGCGCTACGGCAAGCTGCGCTCGCGCGAATCAGGCGAGATCATCGGCTTTGAGAATATAGAGCTGATCTCAGACCGCCCGATTGACGTGTGGCTACAGGAATTCCGCGAGATCAAGAAAGAGTACCCGAAGCACGTCCTCATCGCTTCCATCATGGAAGAGTACGACAAGAAGCGCTGGCAGGAGTTGACGCGCATGGTTCAGGAGACGGGCGTCGATGCCTTCGAGCTGAACCTCTCTTGCCCGCACGGGATGACTGAGCGCCGCATGGGCTCGGAGATGGGCGAGCATCCAGACCTCACCGAAGAGGTCACGCGTTGGGTGACGGAGGTCTCACGCATTCCCGTCTGGGCCAAGATGACGCCCAACATCACCAACATCAGAGAGCCGTCTCAGGCGGCGGTGCGCGGCGGCGCTCACGGAGTCTCCGCCATCAACACTATTCTCTCCGTGATCGGCGTTGACCTTAACACGCTGAGGCCCTTGCCGACCGTCGAGGGCTACACAGTGCCCGGCGGTTACTCTTCGCAGGCCGTCCGCCCCATCGCGCTCAGGATGGTGAGCCAGCTGGCGCAATCGCTCCCCGACGGCGTCTCCATCAGCGGCATCGGCGGCATTGAGAATTCACGCGACGCGCTGGAATTCATGTTGCTGGGGGCTTCGACCGTTCAACTCTGCACGGGAGTCATGCTGCACGGCGTCAAAATCATCGACGAGCTGAAAGAGGGCCTTGCGAAGTTCATGGCCGACAAACAGTTTGAGACCGTTTCAGAGATCGTCGGCAAGAGCATCCCCTACTTTTCGACCCACATGGACCTGGTTGACCGTATGAAGCAGGCCAAGCGCATCAAGGCCGGAGAATCCAGCCGCGACAACGACTGGGCCGAAAAGAGCATCACGGAGAAGACAGCGGAGCTTACGTCTAACGAGTAGGCTGCTCTTGTGGCTCAACGCTTCTGCGGTCTTTCAAGCTCGGACATGAGCATGGGCACTTCGGCCAGAAGCTCGCGCGCGAGGAAACCGAGGCGGCCCGTACGTCTCGCCAGCCTATCGCCCGCGCGCCCGTGAAGATAGACGCCCCACGCGGTTGCCTGTATCGGTGATGCGCCGCGCGCCGCGAGTCCCGCGATAATCCCCGACAGCGTGTCGCCTGAGCCGGAGGTCGCCAGACCGACGTTGCCCGTGCGGTTGCAATAGGCCGTGCCGTCCGGCCCGACGATAAAAGTCTCCCGCCCTTTGAGCGCGATCACGGCGCGTAGATTATGAGCCGTGCGGAGTGCCGTCGTGAGCGGGTCACGCGATACTTCATCTTTCTCCCGTCCCAGCATCTTTGCCATCTCGCCCGCGTGCGGCGTCAATACCACCTCGCCCTTTAAGGCATGAAGGCAACGCTCATCCCCCTCAACGCAGACGAGCGCACCGGCGTCAAGCAGGAGCGTCGTATCCTCTATCCCGGAAAGTATGTTTTTCAGTAGTCGCGCGATTGACTCTTCGCCGATCATGCCGGGGCCTATGAGTACGGACTGGGCGCGGTTCGCGTGCTCAAGGATTTTATCGGCGGCGGAGGCGGCTATGGCCCCGGCCTTTGTCTCAGGCAGAGCGATGACGCGCGATTCCGGCACAGCCACGGCGACCGCCTGAGCTATGCTCCGGCAGGTCGCGATTTGCAGCTTACCTGCCCCGGCCCGGAGGGCCGCAGTCGCGGCCAGAATCACAGCGCCGGGCATCTCAGGCGCGCCGCCCACCACCAGCACACGCCCGCGATCCTCTTTGTCACCGTCTTCGTCCGGTTGCGGCAGCGGCCAATCACGAAGCAGCGCCGCAGCGATATTAACGGGGCTGCCGGCAGCGGGCTCGTCCCTGGAGCTTTGAACACCCCCGCGCCGTTTAGCCTTCGCTCTTTCGCTCAGGCTTTTATTTCGCGGCGATGGGGACATCCGGTTTCGTTGTGACCTCAGCGCCCTGCTCTTCGAGCGGCGCGACGAAGTTGAAGTGACAGAGCGCCAGCTTGCCGCGCTTGCCTAAATGGGGAGCGAATTCGTAAGACGTGACGGAGCAGTTGGCGACCTCCTGCGCGCGATCTATGGCGAGGATTTCCTCTTCCGTCATACGCTCAAGCAGATAGCGAAAACAGAGCACGATGACCTGATGCGCGACGACGAGCACGCGCTCGCGGCGATAATCGCGCGTGATCGTGTCAATCACGTTGCGTAGTCTGAGGATGACATCACACCAGCTCTCGCCTCCCGGTGGGCGATGATAAAACTTGCCCAGAACCGTGCGCGCTTCCGCCTGATCCGGATACCTGGCCTGTATACCGACGCGGGTCAAACGATCAAAGATGCCGAACTCCTTTTCGCGCAGCCGCTCATCAACCAAGTAGGTGATATCCGTGCGATCGATCCCCGCCGTCTCAAGCACGCGGGTGGCCGTTTCCCGCGCCCGGGTGTAGGGCGAGACGAGGACGACGTTGGGCCATTCCTTCGGCGACATCTTTCCGAACCATTGGCCCAGCGCCGTAGATTGCCTCTCGCCCAAAGGCGAGAGCGGCACGTCAACGTCGCGCATCGGAATATCAATAACGGGTAGTCCAGCCGCTTCCGCCGCATCGCGCGCGACGTTTCCCGCACTCTCCCCATGACGCACCAGCCAGATCGCGTCCGGCCATTTCTGATTTTCCTGCACGCTCGATTCCCTCCTGAATTCTTAAGAGTAAAGCCCTGCGCGGTCGCGCATCAGCGCGGCGCGCTCGCAGGCACGACTTTGCGAACGACGAGTTTCAGACCGGAGATCGACATCTCTATCTCCTCGAACTCGGTGAATCCCGTTTCCAGATTGCCGAACGCGGCCTCCGTGATCAGTATCTCTTCGCGACGCGCGAGGTCTTCGCCGAGCTTCGAGGCCAGATTGACCTCGGAGCCGAACAGGTCTTCGTCCTCTACGAGCAGGACTTCGCCGTAACCGATGCCAAACTTCCCGTGCATATCCATCTCGTCGGGCAGCATGGTGTTGGCGGCGGAGAGCCGCCGGTTGATGTCCATCGCCGTCTCGACCGCCGCCTTAACTTGCGGGAAGATGGCGAAGACATTATCCGCCTCCGTCTTTACCACTTCACCGCCATGCTCTTCTATGGCCGGGACGACTATCGCGTTCATTCGCTGAATCATCGCCAGAAAGTGCATGATGCCGTACTGGATGGTGAGGCGCGAGAAGCCTGACATATCCATGACCAGCACGGCATGCGTCTCGCCGAACAGCTCAGAGACTTTGGCGTCAATCTCCACGGCCCTGTCCGGGTACTCGTTTCTTTCCTGTAAAAGCTGGTTAAGCTGGGCTCTCGTATTTTTCTTCATACCGCCTCATGCCTGACTCAATCGCAGATGCGCGCTCTCGCTCTCAAGCGGTCTCGTTGTTTCTCTGCGCCGCCGCCTCGTTCAGGGCCGTGAGCCATGACGGCGAGATTGCCGATTGGCTGTCCCGTCCCCTGGCGCGCAGGCGTCCGATGCCGCCAGCCGAGGGAAGCAATCGGTTGACGAGCCCGAGCAGGTCTGCCGTCAAGCCGGGAAAGAGCCCGTGAAAGCGCACGGCTATCTGCGCTTGAACCGAGAGAGTGATCTCCGCATCGCCTCGCTTGCAGGCAGCGATGATGGCACGCGCCGCACGCTCCGCCTGCATGGAAGAGACCGGAAGCGCATCGCTAATGCTGAACCATGCGTATTCGGCGCGGTGCTGTCCTTTGAAGTAGGCGTTGCGCGGGCTGCCCGTGCGCATCAGTCCCGGGCAAACGGTCGTCACCGCGATACCGTCCTTCTGTAGCTCGGCGCGCAACCCTTCGGAGAGACCGACGAGCGCGAACTTGCTCGCGCTGTATGGCACCAGATGGGGCACGCTGATCTTGCCGCCGATGGAAGAGATGTTGACGATGCGGCCATCACGGCGTTTACGCATCTCCGGCAACACGGCCAGCATCGTGTAAAGCGGCCCCCAGAAGTGCGTCTTCATGGCCTCTTCGTAATCCTCAATCGTCATCACCTCCATTGGCCCAACCTGAATCACCCCGGCATTGTTGACCAGCACATCCACGCGACCGTAATGGTCTCGCACGACGTTTACCATCTCGCCCACCTGTGCCCTGTCCGTCACGTCGCAAGGCACGGAGAGCACACGCGCGCCGCCCTCGACCAACTCGGCGCGCGCCCGTTCAAGCTCTTCCGGCTTGCGCGCGCAGATCGCCAGCTGAGCTCCCTCTCCGGCAAACTCGCGCGCCATCACCAGCCCCAGCCCGCGCGAGCCGCCCGTAATCAGCACCGTCTTACCACGCAAATCATACTCGCGCCATCGCTGCACAGCCGCGCGCGCGGCCCACAAAGCGCCCGCACCAGCCAGCGCCAGCATCAGCGTATTCTTGCTCTGTTCATTCATCTTCAAAACTCCCGGCTAATTTTCAAAATCTATTCTATCTCTGCGACGACCGGCGTGTGATCCGAAGGGCGTTCCCATGTGCGCGGCTCAGTGTCAATCCAGGTCGAGCGCGAGCGCGCGGCGAGCGGCTCTGAGACCCAGATGTGGTCTATACGCAGACCGGCGTTACGCCGAAAGGAGCCCTGCCTGTAATCCCACCAGGAGAAGTGTCCGCCCTCTTCCGTGTGAAGGCGAAACGCATCCGTGAATCCCCATTCCCTGATATGTTCGAGCGCGGCGCGCTCCCTTTTACTGAACAGGATGCGCCCCTGCCATAGCGCCGGGTCGTGAACATCACGCTCGTCCGGGGCGACGTTGAAATCCCCGCACAGCAGCACCATTTCGCTCTGCTTGTAATGCTCGTCAAAGTGAGCGCGCAGGCGCTGCATCCATTCGAGCTTGAAGCGATACTTGTCGGAGCCCACGAACTGACCATTCGGCACGTAGACATTGACGATGCGTACGCCCCGGACGGTCGCGGCCAGCAGCCGCGACTGAGCGCCCTCGTCATCGCCGGGGAAACCGCGCTGCACCTGCTCTATCGCGGAGCGGGAGAGAATGGCGACGCCATTATAAGTTCTCTGCCCGAAGGCCTCAGACCTGTAGCCCAGCTCCTCGAACGCCGCCGCGGGAAATTTATCGTCCGTACATTTCGTCTCCTGCAAACAGAGCGCATCCGGCTTCACGGCTTCGAGCCACTTCAACACCAGCGGCAAACGCGCCGTCACAGAATTAACATTCCACGTAGCGATCTTCACAATGCACCTGTAAGAAGTAACCAGTAGTTATTAAATCGTAGCTATCAACCCGGCGAGCAGTGCGCCGCGTGTTGCGATGTCGTCAGCGACGATGTGCTCGTGCGTGGCATGAGCGCCGTCGCCGCTGACTCCGAGGCCGTCCAAAACCGCGATGCCGAGCGCGGCGATGAAGTTTCCGTCAGACGCGCCGCCGACGCTCGCTTCCCCCAAATCGAAATCCAGAAGGGCGGCGATGCTGCGCGCCTGTTCATAGAGCGCACCGACCCCCGGCGTGCGTTCGAGTGGCGGGCGATTAATGCCGCCGCTCACGAAAAGCTGCACGCGCTCGTCGAAGGGACGGGCTTCCCTTATCAAGGCGTCGATGCGACGCGCCTCTTCCTGCGTGCTAAAGCGCACGTCAATCTCCGCCCGCGCTTCCGCGGCAACGACATTAGAGCGCGTCCCGCCGCTGATGACGCCGACGTTGACGGTCGTGCCGCGCGTGTAATCGTTCAAGGCGTGCAGACGCTCTACCTGTCGCGCCAGCTCAAGAATCGCGCTCGCACCCTTCTCCGGCTCAAGGCCCGCATGGGCGGCTCGACCGCGCGCTTCCATGGTAAAGATGCCCGTTCCCTTACGCGCCGTTTTGACGCGCCCCCCCGAAGCAGACGGCTCAAGCACCATCGCGCAGAGAGCCCGCGCGGCCTCTTCCTCTATCAGAGCGCGTCCCGTCTCGCTTCCCGTCTCTTCATCGCAGGTGAGCACAATCGAGACGCTGTGCCGCGGGGTCAGGCCGTGCAACGCCAGCGCCCGCAGGGCTTCCAGCGCCAGCACGCAGTTGGCTTTCATATCAAAGATGCCCGGCCCGTAAATGCGATTCCCTTCTTCACGCCATGGACGTGCGGCAAGCGAGCCGCGCGGATGCACAGTATCCGTATGGCCCACCATGAGAATCGAGCCTGAGCCCTCTTTCTCCTGCACCTCATCAAAGGCACGAATACGCAGATGCTCTCCGTAACCGGGGCTCTCTATACGCTCGACGGACGAAACCGTGCTGATCGTCTTTGCCTCTTCGGCTAAGAGCGAGGCGGCAGCCCTGCTTCCCTGCACGTCGCCCGATGGAGATTCCGTCTCGACCAGAGCGCGTATGAGCGCCAGCACCCGACCCCTGCGCTCGTGTATGAGATCGCGCAAGGCCAAGGCGTCCGACCTCTCGATATCACGTTTCATAACTTAGCTTCCGGCAAAAGGCTGTGGGCAAAACTCTACGATCAATGAACCAGCTCTCGTCTGACGGTTAAGGCATCGACGCGGGCACGATTGACCGTGTAGCCGAGCCCGGGCTCGTTGGGCACGATGATCGTGCCGCGCGCGTTGACCTTAACGGGAGGCTCAATGATGTCCTCGTGCCAGTAACGCTCGCTGGCGGAAACATCTCCGGGCAAGGTAAACCCCTCCAGCGTCGAGAGGGCGATGTTGTGCGCGCGGCCCACGCCCGACTCCAACATCCCGCCGCACCAGACGGGCGTATCACGCTCGCGACATACGCGCTCAACACGGCGGGCTTCCCTGTGGCCGCCGACGCGTCCCAGCTTGATGTTAATAATCCTGCACGCGCCCGCCGAAATAGCATGACGTGCATCGTCGCTCGAATGAATAGATTCGTCCAGGCAGATTGGAGTTCGTATCTGTCTCTGCAACTGCGCATGATCGACTATGTCATCATGCGAGAGCGGCTGTTCGATCATCATCAGGTTGAAATCGTCCAGCGCTTGAAACAGAGATAGGTCGTCGAGCGTGTAAGCGGAGTTCGCATCCGCCATTAAGTGAATATCGGGAAAGCGCGCCCGCACCCTTTCGATGACGCGCGCGTCCCATCCGGGCTTGATCTTGATTTTGATGCGCCTGTAACCGGCGGCCAACTCCCGCCCGATCTTCTCTAAGAGCAATTCAACGCTCTCATGTATGCCGATAGAGACGCCGCAAGCAATCTCTTCATGAACGCCCCCCAGGTATTTCCAGAGCGGCTGGCCCGCGCGCCTTGATTCCAAATCCCAGCAGGCGGTCTCAATCGCCGCCTTCGCCATACGATGACCGCGCACGGCGCTCATCAAAGGAAAGACAGCGTCGGCCTTCGCGGTCTCGCGCGACATGACCATCGGCGCAAGGAAAGTCCTGAGCGTGGCCCATGCTGTTTCAGTCCACTCGTCCGAGTAGAAAGGGTTTTCGGCGGCGGTGCACTCGCCCCAACCTTCCGCGCCGTCGCGGTCGAGGATGCGTACAAGGATAATGCGGCGCTCGGTGGTGCGCCCGAAGCTCGTCTCGAAATAGTGGACAAGCGGCAGACGAATCTCCATGAGCTCAACCGCAGCGATAATCACTCGACAACGACTCCTGAATCTGTTTGGAGACATTATGCCTGCCCGCGCCCTCTTTGTCAGCAAGCACGGAAAAGAAAACGGCCCACGCTCGTCGCCGGGCCGTCCTTAGCATCGTAGATGAATGACTTTGATTTTTATGAAGAGGCGGGATCGAGCGCGCCTTCGGTTGAGGTCGCTTCCTGTCCGTGCAGGGCGGCGTGCATCGTATGCCAGGAGAGGCTGGCGCACTTGACGCGGGCCGGGAAATCACGCACGCCGGAAAAGATCGTCAGGCGGCCCAAGTGATTCGGCGTCGCCTGTTCGTCCAGTTGGCCCGTCACCATATGGTGAAACTCATTGAAGAGGATTTCGGCGTCCTCTTTGGTCTTGCCCTTGACGGCTTGCGTCATCATGCTCGCCGCGGCTTTGGAGATAGCGCACCCCTGCCCTTCAAAACTCACGTCCTTGACGACCTCGTCTTCGAGCAGCATGTAGACCGTCAGTTGATCGCCGCACAGCGGGTTATAACCTTCGGCGCTGCGGTTGGCCGCCTCAAGCTTGCGAAAGTTGCGCGGCTTCTTATTGTGATCGAGAATGACCTGCTGATATAGCTCGCTTAGCTCAGACATCTTTAGCTGAATACCTCAATTACCTTTTCGATGGCCTGCGCGAGCGTGTCAACCTCGCGCTTCGTATTGTAGAAGGCGAAGGATGCGCGCGCTGTCGCGGGCACGTTGAAGCGTTTCATCACGGGTTGCGCGCAGTGATGCCCGGCGCGAACGGCTATGCCTTCCTGATCCAGAATAGTGCCGATGTCGTGCGGGTGAACATTTTCGATGACGAACGAAAGTACGCTCGCCTTCTCGCGCGCCGTGCCGATCAGGCGCACGCCCTCGATGGCCGAGATGCGTCGAGTGGCATACTCCAAAAGCTCTTGCTCATATTGCACGGCACGCTCGCGCCCGATCTCGTTCAGATAATCGATGGCCGCGCCGAGCCCTATCTGCGAGGCGATGGCAGGCGTGCCCGCCTCAAGCTTGTTGGGCAGGTCGGCATAGGTCGTCTTCTCGAACGTGACGGTGCGAATCATGTCGCCGCCGCCCTGAAACGGATTCATCTTCTCAAGCCACTCGGCCTTGCCGTAGACGACACCGCTGCCCGTCGGCGCAAACATCTTATGGCCGGAGAAGACGTAGAAGTCCGCGTCCAAATCCTGCACGTCGATGGGCAGGTGAACGATGCCCTGCGCGCCGTCGATGAGGACCGGCACGCCGTACTTATGCGCGCGCGCGATGATCTCTTTGACGGGATTGATCGTGCCGAGCGCGTTCGAGATATGAGTGACGGCGACGATTTTCGTGCGCTCGTTAAGGAGCGCGTCGTACTCGTCCAACAGCAATTCGCCCGCGTCGTTGATCGGTATCACGCGCAAGGTAGCGCCCTTCTCTTCGCAGAGCATCTGCCACGGCACGATGTTGGCGTGATGCTCCATCGCGGAGATGATGACCTCATCGCCCGGGCCGACGAACTTGCGACCGTAGCCGTGCATGACGAGGTTGATGCCTTCGGTCGTGCCGCGCACGAAGATGCACTCGCGTGATTCCCTCGCGTTGATAAAGCGCCTGACCTTTTCACGCGCGCCTTCGTAGGCGGTGGTCGCGCGCTGGCTCAGGTAATGAACGCCGCGATGAATGTTGGAGTGCTCTTGTTCGAGGTAGGTGCTGCCGCGATCAATGACGACCTGCGGAACCTGCGACGACGCGGCATTGTCCAGATAGACGAGCGGCTTACCGTTGACCGTCTGCTTGAGCACAGGGAAATCTTCCCTGATACGCTCGACATCCCACTCGACAGTCGCAGGCATTTCGGTTTCCAATAAAATCTTTTCAGTAGCGATCATAACAATTAAATAAAAGGATGAAGGCGGAAGGATGAAGGATGAAAGACATGCTGAAGTGAATGCTCCTCTTTCTTGAAAGCTTTTACTTCATCCTTCATCGTTGCCGCCTTCCGCTTTGCTTTTACAGGCTCGCGTGAAGCCGGTTAAGCACGGCTTCGTCCAGTTGTGCCTTGATTGACTCGATCTTGATCTTGGCGATGACCTCTTCGGCGAAACCGTAGGTCAAAAGATTACGCGCCAGCTCGGGGCTCAGGCCGCGGCTGACCAGATAGAACAGCTCTTCCTCTTCGAGCTGCCCGACGGTCGCGCCGTGCGCGCACTTCACGTCGTCGGCGAAGATTTCAAGCTGCGGTTTAGTGTCCACGCGCGCCTCGTCCGACAGCAGCAGGTTCTTATTCTTCTGCATAGCGTCCGTCTTCTGCGCGCCTTCATGGACGAAGACTTTGCCGTTAAAGACGGCTCTCGATTTGCCGTCGAGGATGCCCTTGTAGAGCTGGTGGCTTGTGCAATGCGGCTTTCTGTGATCAATCAGCGAATGCGTGTCGGCGTGCTGGCCCGCGCCGACGATATAGAGACCGTCGACCCAGCACTCCGCGCCTTCCGCGTCCAGCGTCACGGTTATGTCGTGGCGCGCTATCGAAGCGCCCATCGTAATCGCCGTTGAATCGAAATGGCTTCCGCGTCCCATGTCAACGGCGGTCGTGGCGATGTGAAAAGCCTGCTGGCTCTCGCGCTGCACCTTGTAATACTCAAGCCGCGCGTTATCCGCAAGCACAAGCTCCACCACAGCGTCAGTCAAATGAACGCCTTCGCCAAAGCTCGCGTAGCTTTCGATGACGGTCGCCTCGCTGCCCTCTTCCGCGACCACCAGCACGCGCGGGAAAGAACAGAGCGCATCTTCACCCCGCGGCGTGGAAAGGAACAACAGATGGATGGGCACAGGCGCGCGCGTGCCCTTCGGGATGAAGAGAAACGCGCCGCTTGAGAGGAAAGCCGTGTTGAGCGCCGTGAAGCCGTTTTGGTTGGGATCGGCACGGCGAGCCAGTTGCTCGCGCACGACTTCGGCGTACGCGTCGCTCCGCAGCGCATCCGATAGATCGCGCGCAATAATGCTCTCCGGCAAGGCTTCCGTAGACGAAAGCTCCGATTGATAGAACCCGTCAACGAAGACCAGACGACTGCCGCACGCTTCCTCGTAAAGGAAAGGCTCAAGCTGCGCGGCGTTAATGTCAGTCACGCTCGCCTGCGTCGCTTGCTCGAACCTCTTCTTTACAATCGGCGCGACGTTCGTATACTTCCACTCTTCATCGTCGGTCGTCGGGAAACCCGTCTGCTCGAAGCGACTCATGGCGCTCTGGCGCAAACGGCTGAGCCAGGACGGCTCATGCCCTTTCAGCTTCTCCTGAAGGGAGCGAAACGCCGCCTCGTACGTACTCTTCTCTCTGGCTATTTGAGATACCATCGCTTTACTTTCAACCAGCCTGCGGTGCTCGGGCGCTCGTGCCCTTGTCCGCGCCCTTGATCCAGTCGTAGCCCTTCTCCTCAAGCTCAAGGGCCAGCTCTTTCCCGCCCTCTTTGACGATACGCCCGCCGGAAAGCACGTGAACGAAATCCGGCACGATGTAGTTCAGCAGGCGCTGGTAGTGCGTCACAAGGATGATCGCATTATCTTCGTTCTGAAGCTTATTGACGCCGCCGGCGACAATGCGCAGCGCGTCTATGTCGAGGCCGGAATCCGTCTCGTCCAGCACGGCCAGCTTCGGCTCAAGCACGGCCATCTGCAAAATCTCGTTGCGCTTCTTCTCGCCCCCCGAAAAGCCTTCGTTGACCGAGCGCGACATGAAGCTCGCGTCCATCTCGACGATCTTCGCTCGCTCGCGCAGCAAATCCTTGAACTCCAAAGGGTCAAGCTCTTCCTCACCGTGATGCTTGCGCTTTTCGTTGTAGGCAAGGCGCAGGAATTGCGAATTGGAGACGCCCGGAACTTCTATCGGATACTGGAAGGCCAGAAAGATGCCTTCGCGCGCACGCTCGTCCGGCGCAAGCTCAAGCAGGTTTCTTCCCTCGAACAAAACTTCCCCCCGTGTCACTTCATATGAAGGATGCCCGGCCAGAACCTTGGCGAGCGTTGACTTGCCGGAACCGTTCGGCCCCATGATGGCATGCACCTCGCCTTTATTGACCGTGAGGTTAATCCCCTTCAGAATCTCTTTGCCATCAATGGTGGCGTGTAAATCGCGAATCTCTAACACTGTAAATTTACTCCGTAAATTTGGGGGCGGGTGACAGGGGACGGGGGGCCGGTAAACAAATTTCTTTTACCGGCCCCTTGCCCCCGACACCCGGCCCCCGTTCTTAACCGACGCTGCCTTCAAGTTTCAGTCCGAGCAGGCGCGTCGCTTCGACGGCGAATTCCATGGGCAGTTGCAGGAACACGTCCTTGCAGAAGCCGTTGATGATCAATGACACCGCGTCCTCCTGAGAGATGCCGCGCTGCTGCAGGTAGAACAACTGCTCTTCGCTGATCTTGGAGGTCGACGCCTCGTGCTCGACGCGCGACGTGTTGTTCATCACTTCGATATAAGGGAACGTGTTCGCGCCGCAACGCTGGCCGATCAGCATGGAGTCGCACTGCGTATAGTTGCGCGCCCCCTCGGCCTTCGGCATGACCTTGACCAGCCCGCGATAGCTGTTGTTCGAGCGCCCGGCGGAGATGCCCTTCGAGATGATCGTCGAGCGCGTGTTCTTGCCGAGGTGAATCATCTTCGTGCCCGTGTCGGCCTGCTGCGCGTGGTTCGTCAGCGCCACGGAATAGAACTCTCCGATGGAGTTGTCGCCCTGCAAAATGCATGACGGGTACTTCCACGTGATGGCCGAGCCGGTCTCCACCTGCGTCCACGAAATCTTGGAATTGCGGCCAGCGCACTTGCCGCGCTTGGTCACGAAATTGTAAATCCCGCCGCGCCCCTCTTCATCGCCCGCATACCAGTTCTGCACGGTCGAATACTTGATCTCGGCATCATCCAGCGCCACCAGCTCGACGACAGCCGCGTGCAATTGATTGCGGTCGAACTTCGGAGCCGTGCAGCCTTCCAGATAAGAGACGTACGCGCCCTCCTCGGCGACAATCAAGGTGCGCTCGAACTGCCCCGACTCCGAATTGTTGATGCGGAAGTAGGTGGACAGCTCCATCGGACAACGCACGCCTTTAGGGATAAAACAGAACGAGCCGTCGGAGAAGACGGCGCTGTTTAAGGCCGCGAAGTAGTTATCGTTTGTGGGCACGACAGAGCCCAGATACTTCTTGACCAGCTCCGGGTGCTCGGCAATCGCCTCCGTAAACGAGCAGAAGATGACGCCGTGCTTTCTCAGTTTCTCCTTGTAGGTGGTCGCCACCGAGACGGAATCGAAGACGGCGTCCACGGCGACATTCGCCAGTTGCTTCTGCTCCTGCAAGGGGATGCCGAGCTTCTCGAAAGTACGCAGCAGCTCCGGGTCGACCTCGTCAAGGCTGGCCTTCTTGGCCGTCTGCTTGGGCGCGCTGTAGTAGCTCATGTCCTGATAGTCGACATCAGGATACGTGAGGTTGGGCCAGTGCTTCGGCTCCTTCATCGTCAGCCAGTGACGGTAAGCCTTCAGGCGGAATTCCAGCATCCAGGCGGGTTCGTTCTTCTTCGCAGAGATCAGGCGAATCGTATCCTCTGACAGCCCCTTGGGGATGGTATCGGATTCGATGTCTGTGACGAAACCGTACTTATATTCTTTGTTGGCAAGTACCTCGATAGTGCTCATCTTGTTTACACCGCTTCACACCGTCCGGAAGCTTAATATGATTGCCATCCCCCACGGGAAGGGGGCCGCGCTCTCCTTCAAGCGCTTTGATGTGTTCCCTGTCTGAGACGCTGCTGTAAGCCCTCTATCTGATGTAGCGCCTCGCCGACGTTGGCCTCCGTGCCCATTAACTGCGCCAGCGTGATCTCCGAAAGAGCGTTCTGCACGATCTCGTGAAGGTTCACGATGACCGAGCGGATTCCGCAATCGGTCGTATGCACGCAAGCATCCATGACACCCTTATAACTCTTACAATGCGCCGCGACCTCGTCCGCATCCAAAACCCGTATCACTTCGTTCAGGCGTATCTCGGACGCGGGCCGCGCAAGGTAGTAGCCGCCCTTCGTGCCTCGCATGGACTGCACGAGCCCGGCCTTATTCAGAATCCAGAGCAGCTTTCCGGCGTTCGCCGTAGAGATGCCTTCACGCTCAGCGATTTGCGAGAGCGTCAGGGACTCGCCCCTCTGGGCCGCCTGCGCCAGTTGCAGCAGACAGCGCAATCCGTATTCTTCCTGTGCCGAGACCTTCATCGCAAAACTCCTGGTCTACTCGACCGCCATCATTGGATGCACGGCCATTATAACATACCTTACTTTATTTTCAAGATTGAATAAGTGTTAAAAACAAATGGGATAGCAATAAGAGAGGGCCTCCAAGGCTTGCAGCCGAGCCCGTGCTACAGCGCGAAGTTGAAGTTGATGAAGCCCATGACGCGGGTGGGCTTTCCGTCTATAACGGTGGGCTTGAATTTCCATTTGCGCGCCGCATCCACGGCAGCCTGCCGCAAGAGTTGCGGGCCATCGGTACGACTGATCGCCGCCACCCCGCCCTGTTCATCAATCTCCAGATAGACGGTGACGACGCCTGTGACATGGGCGTTTTTGGCAATCGACGGATAGTTGGGTGCAACTTTTTGCGTCGCCTTGTCGAGCAGCGAGCCCACATTGATCAAAGCCGAGTTGGGCGTCGCGCTTCCGGCGGGCGTGTTGCCGTGCGCGTCCGATTGCTGTGTGGAGGCGGGCGGCGGGGTCGGCGTGGGGCGCGATTCGGCGACGGGGGGTGTCGTCCTCTGGGCAGGGGACGGCGTAGGCGTAGGGCGCGCGGTAGTCGTATTGCCGGTGGTATTAACTGTGCCGGGAGCGCCGGCTGCGGGTGCGGGGGCGCTTGCAGTTCTGCCGACGGATGCGATGCGCGTTTCCGTGGCGGCGAGGCTCTCGCGTGCGCTGGCGATTTCTCGCTGCCACTGCTGCCGCTCCTGCTCATTACGCGCCAGTGTGCCGCGCAGCCCCGCGACCTCTTCGAGCAGGGCGGCGGCATCCGACCTCTTCGGGTCGTTGCCGATAAGTTCCTTGGCCTGTTCGACGACGCGCTCAAGCAGAAGCCGCAGGTGATCCAGATCGTTGATGGCTTCGGGCGGCAACCCCGTTTCGGTGACATTGATGCCGAACGAGCGATAGCGGTCAAGGTGCGCGCGCGAGCTGTTGATGGTTTGTCCGGCCAGCGCGAAGTATGAGCGGATGGAACTCTCCCTCTGTGTGGAGCGCGCCTTGAAGGTCTCGATCAAAAGGGCATCGGCCTTAGCGTAGTTGGCCTCTTCCAGATAGATATTCATGAGCATGAGGCGCGCGACATCGCGTATCGCATCATCTGTGGTCGAATTGATGATGGCGTCAAGCTCTGTGGAGGCGGCTGTCAGGTTATGGGAGGCGGCCAGTGCGCGCGCGCGCCCCACACGGCGCATCGCCGCCTCGGCGTCCGTGGGCGTCTGCGCGCAGACGCCGAGCGCAGATGCGCTAATCAAGCCGACGATTAAAAACCATTTGCCGAACGGGCTGGCGGGTTGTCCCAGACAATAATCCTTCACTACTCTCTGCTCCATAAAGGCGGCAAGCGAGCATAAGGCTCGCTTGCTTGTACATATCCCTAATTTGAAGACCTACTCATTATGGCCTCTCCCGTCATCATGAGCAAGCCCGGCGGGCGTGCCTTTGCCGCTTTGCGTGACGGAGGCGGGCGCGAGGCTCTTGCGAATCCGCTCGCGGAAGACGCGCGCGCGCGCCTTAACGTCCTCCTCGTTAATGGTCAACAGCTTTCGATTGAGCATCACGATGCGCCCCTCGATCATCACCGTGCGGACATCATCGGCCTTGGTCGAATAGACCAACTGCGAATAGATGTTGTAGGAGGGCGTTTGATTAAGGTCGTCGAAATCAACGATGACCAGATCGGCGCGTTTGCCCGCTTCGATTGAGCCGATCTCGCGCTCCATGTGCAGGGCACGCGCGCCGCGCAGGGTCGCCATCTCGAAAGCCTCCTGAGCGGTGACGACCTTGGGGTCGCCGCTGAAGACCTTGTGCAGCTTGGCCGCCGTGTCCATCTCCTCCCACATGTTGAGGTCGTTGTTGGAGGCAGCGCCGTCCGTTCCAAGGCCAAGATTGAGGTCGGCTTTCAGCATTTGCGGGACGGGCGCGACGCCCGAGGCCAGCTTCATATTCGACTGCGGGTTGTGCACGACGCCGACGCCCAATCGCCTGAGCACTTCTATCTCGCCGGGGCCGGGGAAGACCATGTGGGCGGCGACCGTGCGATTATTCAGAAAGCCTATGCGGGCCAGATAGTCCACGGGGCTCGCGCCCTTGCTCTTCGTGAGGTCGTCAACTTCCTTGCGCGTCTCCGAGACGTGGATGACAAGCGGCGCGCCCGTCTTATCGGACAGAGCGCGCCATGCCTTGAGATGCTCTTCCGAAACAGTGTAGGGAGCGTGCGGCGCGATGGCCGGAGTCACGAGCGCGTCCCCCTTCCATTTGGTGACGAACCTTTCGGTGTAGGCCAGAGCCTGCTCAAACGTCTTGTTGTCTGCGACCGGAAAATCTATCACAGTCTCGCCGAGCAGGCCGCGCACACCCGCCCGCTTCGTCTCTTCGGCAATCGCGTCCTCGAAGTAGTACATGTCGCAGTAGGTGGTGGTTCCCCCGCGAATCATCTCCGCGAGGCCGAGTTGTGTTCCGGCGCGCACGAAATCTTCGGTGACGTTTTTGGCTTCGGCGGGAAAGATATATTTCGTCAGCCACTCGTTGAGGTCCAGATCGTCGGCGAGCCCGCGAAAGAGCGTCATGGGCACGTGCGTGTGGCCGTTGATGAGGCCGGGGATAATGATTTTCCCGGCGGCATCCACGCTCTCGCGCGCCGTGTATCGCTGCTCGATATCGGTGCGCGCGCCGACGGCCACAATACGCCCGCCGCGCACGGCAATCGCGCCGTCTTCGATGACGCGCCGCTCGCCGTCCATCGTGACCACTGTGCCGCCGCGCACGATTGTGTCAACGCGCTCCGCCTTCTGGTTAAGTGCCGTTAAAGGTGTTGAGATTGACGCCATGAGAATCATGGTAAGCACAGGTCTGAGGTATTTTGACATTTTACGTACGAAGACCTTTGAATATATTTTCTATTTCGGCCTGCCGGGTAAATAGTAGAAGCGCACGACGAGGAGCCCGGCCAGAGCCGCCACGCTCAGCAGCAGCTCAAGCGCTGTGATGCCGGGGCTCACGATCTTGCGCGCGATGACGAATATGATGACCTCGATGGCCGCGCTGGTGCGGTGAAAAAGGAGCAACAGGCCAAGCTCGGCGGCGATGGCGACCAGTAAAATATTCTCGATGATCTGTTGCAGCACCTTGTACTCGTCCGAGGGCTGCAAGAGCTTAGGGAAATCGCGTACCACTGTGTCGAACGCTCCGATGGCGGCGGCGATGAGAACGAGCATGGCGAGTATGGAAAGGAAGATGTGGATGGCATTCCCCACATACACGTTGAAGACGCGCTCGATGGCGGTCTCTTCACCGCCCCCCATCTTCTCTTTGCCTTCACGCATAGGTCAGACTCACTTCTCGCGACCGGTTTCCTTGAGAAACCTGACATCGAAGGCGCGCGGCAGCAGGTCGCGCATATAGATGGTCTCGCTCTCGCCGCTGAGGTTGGCGAGCACTATCTCGGCATCGCGGCAGAACTCCCAGATGATTTGCCGGCATGTGCCGCAGGGCGGCGTGAGCCCCTCGGTATCGGCGACGATTGCCAGTCGCTTAAAGCGCCGCTCGCCTTCCGAAAGCGCCTTCCAGATGGCGACGCGCTCGGCGCAGACCGTCAGCCCGTAGCTTGCGCTCTCGATATTACAGCCGATGTAGATTTTTCCGCCTTCGGTCTCGACCGCCGCGCCGACGTGGAAGTTCGAGAATGGAGCGATTGAAATGTCGCGCGCGCGGTCGGCGGCGGCAATGAGACGGTCTTCCCCAACTTGTTCCTTCACGCCTGTTCTCCGCTCATGGTCAAAGCGCTCGACAGGCGCTCGCGAATCTTACCGCTGATTAAATCTATGCTCACTAAATTGTGTCCACCTTCAGGAATAATAACGTCCGCGTAGCGTTTCGACGGCTCGACGAACTGTATGTGCATGGGGCGCACCGTCGCTAAGTATTGCTCGATGACCGAATCGATGGTGCGGCCACGCTCGGCGATGTCGCGCCGCAGACGCCGGATAAAGCGTATGTCGTCGGGCGTATCCACGAAGACCTTGATGTCCATCTGCTCCAACAAACGTGCGTCGACGAAGATCAGTATGCCCTCGACGATGACAATCGGCTTCGGCTCAATCAGGACGGTTTCGTTAAGGCGCGTGTGCGTCTTGAAATCGTAGAGCGGCAACTCGACCGAGCCGCCCGCCTTGAGCTTTCTGATGTGATGCACGAGCAGATCATTGTCGAGCGCGTCCGGGTGATCGAAGTTGACGGCCTGCCTGTAATCAAGAGGGAGGTCTTTCAGATTGCGATAATAAGAGTCCTGCTGGATAAAGGCCACGTCGCCCGCGTTGACGGATTCGAGAATCCGATTGGCAACCGTCGTCTTGCCCGATCCTGTGCCGCCGCAAATACCTATAATCATAAGAGCAGTGATAAGCGACGAGCGGCGAGTGACGACTTAGAGACAAAAGCTTTCCAGCTTGTCGGTCATCACTCGCCGCCTTGTCACTGTAGTCTGGGGATGACGCGGCGCAGCAGTTCCTTGAACGTCTCGCGTATGAGATTGCCCGTTTCCACGACTTCCTGATGGTTGATCGGTTGATCGAAGACGCCCGCCGCCATGTTCGTGATGCAGGAGAGTCCCAGAATCTTAATGTTCATCTGGCGAGCGATGATCGCCTCCGGCACGGTGCTCATCCCGACGGCGTCAGCCCCGAGCGTACGCAGCATACGAATCTCCGCCGGCGTCTCGTAGCTCGGCCCCGAAAGCGCGCCGTAGATGCCGCGACGCAACTCTATATTCATCGCGCGCCCTTCTTCGGCGGCGATCTCCTGATAGTCGCGCGCGTAGACTTCAGACATGTCAGGGAAACGGGGGCCGAAGCGATCATCGTTTCGCCCGCGCAAAGGATTCACGCCCATCAAATTCAGGTGATCGCTGATAATCATCAGCGAGCCCTGATCGAAGGCGACGTTGATACCGCCCGCCGCGTTCGTCAGCACGAGCGACTTAATGCCGAGCAACCCCAGCACGCGTATGGGGAAGACCACTTCCTCCAAGGCATAGCCCTCGTAGTAATGAAAGCGCCCCTGCATGGCTGCGACCGGGACGCCGCCGACGACGCCCAGCATCAGCCGCCCGGCGTGCCCCTCGACCGTCGAGCGCGCGAACCCCGGAATCTCTTCATAGGGGAACGGCACAGCGTCTTCCAGATCATCGGCGAAAGCGCCGAGGCCGCTGCCGAGCACCAGCCCGACGCGCACATCCTCGCCGCTCCAACGCGAGCGAATCGTCCGCGCGGCATGCTCAGCCCGCTCATACAAAGTATCAATGCTCAGCTCTTCAACCATAAAGATTCAATTCTGGATTATGGCTTCACTTCTCTTTCACATATGGCAGGCCGAGTGCGCGCGGCGCTCTGGATTGCCCGATGAAGCCCGCGAGGACGACGATGGTCAAAACGTAGGGGATGATCTGTATGAACTGGTTCGGGATTTCCTCACCCGACGGCAGCTTGACGCCCTGTAGTTGAATCGCTACGGCCTCCGTAAATCCGAACAATAGACAGGCGAGCATGGTCTGCACGGGCCGCCACTTGCCGAAGATCAGGGCGGCCAGCGCGATGAAGCCTCTGCCCGAAGTCATGTTGCGCGTAAACAATGACGATTGCCCGACAGACAAGTATGCGCCGCCGATGGCGGCCAGCGCGCCAGACAATAGCACGGCTGTATAGCGTATGCCTTTAACGCTGATGCCGGCGGCGTCGGCTGCTTCCGGGTTCTCGCCGACGGAACGCAGGCGCAGCCCGAACGACGTGCGATAGAGAATGTACCACGTGATGGGAACGAGCGCGAAAGCGGTGATCACGGGCGTCCACGGAATCAAGTCCTCTTTCGGTATCTGCGGCGTCGAGCCAGAGGAAGCGAAGAACGCTCCGCTCAAAAGCGCGGGCAGGCCAAGGAAAAGAATATTGATCGCCGTCCCGCTGACCACCTGATCGGCCCTGAAGCGTATGCACGCGACGGCGTGAATGGCTGCGACGGCGACGCCCGCGCAGATGGCGGCCAGCAATCCGATCAGAGGACTTCCGGCATAATGCGTCACGGCGGCGGCGGTAAACGCGCCCGACAGCATCAACCCTTCGAGCGCGATGTTGATGACCCCGGAGCGCTCCGAATAGAGCCCGCCCAGCGCCGCCAGCAGTAGCGGCGTCGCCAATCGAATCGTCGAAAAAAAGAGCGCCAGTGTGAAGATGTCTCTCATAATAAGTAGTCAGCGATCAGCCGTCGGTGGTCAGTCAAAAGCGCTACTGATTGCTGATGACTGCTTACTGAATAACTTCTAAATCTTAGATCTCTTCAACAGGCCGAATCTGCCGAACGAGCCGCGAAACGCTCCTTCGGCGGCGACGAAGAGAATGATGACGGCCTGTAGCACCTGAACCAAATCTTTCGAGACGTGTTCGGTGAACGCGTCCACAGGGATAGCCCCGCGCTGAAGAATGCCGAACAGAATGGCGGAGAGCAGTACGCCGACGGGATGATTGCGGCCAAGGAGCGCGACGGCTATGCCCGTGAAACCGTAGCCGGGCGAAAAGCCCTCGTAGTAGCGATGGCGATAGCCCAGCACTTCGTTAATCCCGACCATCCCGGCCAGCGCACCCGAGACGGCCATCGCCAGCACGATCTGCTTACGCACGGAGATGCCGCCGTATTCCGCCGCCAGCGGATTCGCGCCCGTCGCGCGTATCTCGTAGCCCCACTTCGTCCGCCACAGAAAGATGTAGACGAGCGCGCACGCCACGAGCGCCAGAATAAAAGCTATGTTGAGAGGGATGCGCTCCGGGAGTCCGGGGATGAACTTGCCAAGGCGGGCGATGTACGCGCCCGTGCCGATAGGGGCGGTTTGCAGAATAGGGTCGCCCGGCACTTTGTAGTAGTACTGCGTAAAGTAGCTGACCAGCGCGGCTGCGATGAAGTTCAGCATGATCGTGTTGATGACTTCGTGCGAGCCGAACTTAGCCTTCAGAAAACCGGGAATCGCGCCCCACGCCGCGCCCGCCAGCATGGCCGCCAGTATCGCCAGCGGAACGAGGACGAGCGCCGGAAGGCTGGCCCAGGAATATCCGAGCGGCGTGCCGAAGACATCAACGACCACGCCGCCGAATTTAATACTCACCCACGCGCACGCAAACGCCGCGACGATCAACTGGCCCTCGGCTCCTATGTTGAGCAGGCCGCAGCGGAACGCGACCGCCACGGCCAGCCCCGTAAAGATCAGAGGCGTCGCGTAGAAGAGCGTATAGCCGATGCCGTCAGGCCACGTCAGGGCAGTGCCGATCAGCAGGCGGTAGGTATAGATGGGATCGTCGCCGATCACCAGCACGAAGATGCCGCCGACGATGAAGGCCGCGATGACGGCGACAAGCGGAAAGACCAGCTCTTGTAAAAGACCTTTCATATTTTGGATTTTAGATTTTGGATTTTAGATTAACGCTTCACGAATCTTGAATCATGGAATCCGGGCTCTCAACCCACACGGCCCGCCAATCCGGAATCCAGAATCTAAAATCCAAAATCATTTATGTCCTCCCGTCATCAGCAGTCCGATCTCTTCGGTTGTCGCTTGCTTCGGGTCAACTTCGCCGACGATCTTGCCCTCGTGAACGATCAGGAGGCGGTCGGCCAGCGCCGTGACCTCTTCCAGCTCGGCGGAAACGAGCAGCACCGCGCACCCCTCGTCACGCAGGCGCACGAGCTTACTGTGAATGAATTCTATCGCGCCGATATCCACACCGCGCGTCGGCTGTGAGACGAGCAGCAGCTTCGGCTTTAAATCGAACTCGCGCCCGATGATCAGCTTCTGTTGATTGCCGCCGGAGAGCGCGCGTGCCGGCAGATCAGGATTGGTCGGGCGCACATCAAAGTCCGAGATAATCTGTTGGGTATGACGGCGAATCGCCTCGTTATCGAGCAGGATGTTGCCAAAGTGAGCCACGGCGGGCGGCCTGTAGTGGACGCCTAAGATGGAATTCTCCATCAGATCAAAATCGAGCAGCAGGCCGCGCCTGTGTCTGTCTTCGGGGATGTGCGCGATGCCTAGCTCTTTGCGCTCGCGCGCCTGCATGGCCGTCACGTCCCTGCCCTGAAACTCTATGCTCCCAGTAATGTGCGAAGGCGCGACAAGGCCCGCCAGCGCCTCTATCAATTCCGTCTGACCGTTGCCCTCCACGCCCGCTATCCCGACGATCTCGCCCGCTCTGACCTCGAAGGTGACGTTGTTCAGGCGCGTCGCGGCGTCGCGCCCCTTCACCGTCAGGTCGCGCACGCTCACGATTGTCTCGCCTGTCTTCGCTTCCGGTTTTTCTATCCGCAACAGCACGTCGCGCCCGACCATCAGGCGGGCCAGCTCGGCGGCGTTCGTCTCCTTTGTCTTCAACTCTCCGACCACGCGGCCATCGCGCATCACGGTGACATCGTCGGAGATAGCCAGCACTTCCGAGAGCTTGTGAGTAATGATGATGATGGTCTTTCCCTGCTCGCGCATACGGCGCAGGATGGCGAAGAACTCCTCGACTTCCTGCGGCGTCAGGACAGCCGTGGGCTCGTCAAGGATGAGCAGTTGCGCCTCGCGGTAGAGCGCCTTCAACAACTCGACGCGCTGTTGCTGTCCGACGGAGAGGCCCTCTATGGTCGCGCTCGGGTCAATCGCCAGCCTGAACTCGTCCGAGAGCGCGCGAATCTGACGGCCCGCGCTTTTCAGGTCGAGCGCCAGCTTCGCGCCCGGCTCAGCGCCGAGCACTATGTTTTCGGCGACGGTCATCGTCTCGACCAGCATAAAGTGCTGGTGAACCATACCGACGCCCAGGGCAATCGCATCGTGCGGCGACTGAATGGGGCGCACCTCTCCGTCAATCAGGATATCGCCGCTGTCAGCCGTATAGAATCCGTAAGCGATACGCATCGCGGTCGATTTGCCCGCGCCGTTCTCGCCCACGATGGCATGAATCGTGCCGCGCGCGACCTTGATATTGATACGGTCGTTCGCCAGCACATCGCCGAACCGTTTCGTTATGTTGCGTAGCTCTAACATAGAAAAGGGGGTCGGGGATCAGGGGTCGGGGGTCAGTAAGAAGCAGGTTTTCACCGGCCCCTGACCCCTCGTCCCCTATTTTGCCATTGCGTCGGTGACTTTAATCTCGCCGTTGATGATCTTTTGTCTGGCGGCTTCCGCCTCCTGCCGTATCTCCGGCGAGATCAGGTCTTGATTGTATTGATCCATGGCGTAGGCGACGCCGTCCTTCTCAAGTCCGTAGACGTGTATGCCGCCCTCGAACTTACTATTTACGACATCCTGCACTATCTGGTAGACGGCGTTGTCCACGCGCTTGACCATGCTGGTCAGGACGAAACCGGGCTTGACCGCGTTCTGGTTTGAATCCACTCCGATGACGAAGTGTGTCGCACGCCCGTCCCTCTTGCCCGCCTGCTCGACGGCGTCGAATGCGCCGAGGCCGGAATTGCCCGCCGCCGTGAAGATCACGTCCGCGCCCTTCCCTATCTGGGCCAGAGACAACTCCTTGCCCCGCCCCGGGTTGTTCCATGCGCTGTCCGTGACGCCGACGTAGTTTTCAATCACCCGAATGTTCGGATTAACGGAGCGCGCGCCCTCTTCGTAGCCTTTCGCAAACCTGTGTATGAGCGGGATGTCCATGCCGCCGACGAACCCAAGCACGCCCGTCTTCGTCGTTTTCGCGGCGATCAAGCCGACAAGGTAAGAACCCTCATGCTCTTTGAAGACGAGCGAGGCGACGTTGGGCAACTGGCTCACGCCGTCAACGATGGCGAAGTGCGCGTCAGGATAATCCTTGGCAACGGCCTCTATGATAGGAGCCTGCGCGAAGCCTATGCCGATCACCAGATCGTAATGGCGCTCGGCGAAGGCGCGCAGCGCGGGCTCGATTGAGGTCGGGTCGCCCGGCTCGACATCGCGCACGACGATGGGCAGGTCTTTGGCCGCGCGCTTGACGCCCTCCCACGCCGCAGCGTTGAAGGAGCGATCATCTTTGCCGCCGATGTCAAAGACTATGCCGACGTGTTTTTTCGACGGGTCATCCGCCGCACGACTCTGCGGCTGGCAGGCGACGTTGGCAAGCGCGAGCGCGCAAAGGACGGCGACGAAAGCTGAGATGTAGAGCCTCATGCGGTTATCACTTCCTTGATCAATGTGGGTGCTATAGAGGGGGGCTCGTCACCCACGACGTAAGCTGCCCGGACGCGGCGAGAGGCTTCGAGCGCCTCCGCCTCACGACGACCATAGACGAGTCCGAGCACATCGCCGGCCCTGACCTCGTCGCCGAGCTTCGCATGGCCGATAAAACCTACTCCCGGATCGACGGCGTCTTCGACGCGGACGCGCCCGCCGCCTAAAGCAGCCACGGCATGCCCGACCTCAGCCGTCTCGATTGTTTTGATGAATCCTGTTCGCGGCGATTCTACCTTAACCTCGTGCAGTGTCAAATCAAAGAGCCGCTCGGGCTCGTCGCAGACGCGCGCGTCGCCGCCCTGCGCTTCGACGCAGGCGCGAAATCTTTCGAGCGCCGCGCCGGACTCAAGCGCCTGCCGAACAGCACCGCGCGCCTCATCCAAAGACGACGCCCGGCGCGCGGCAGCGACCATGTGCGCCGCCAGCTCCAACGATAAATCCTCGACCGCCCGCGCGTGCGCGTCCGCCTCGCGTCGCAGGATGAGCAGGCATTCACGCGTCTCAAGGGCATTGCCGACGGCCTGACCTAAAGGCTGGTTCATATCCGTAATCAGGGCGCTGGTGCGGACGCCGAACCGCTCGCCCGTCTGGACGAGCGCGTGGGCCAACTCGCGCGCGCGTTCCTCAGTGCTCATAAATGCGCCGCTGCCCGTCTTGATGTCCAGCACGAGCGCGTCCAGTCCTGCGGCCAGCTTCTTGGACATGATCGAAGCGACGATCAAAGGGATGGCCTCCACGGTCGCCGTCGCGTCGCGCAGCGCGTAAAGCTTGCGGTCGGCGGGCGCTATCTCCGCCGTCTGGCCCATCATGGCGAAGCCGACGCGGCCCAGCACTTCGCGAAACTCTGAGAGCGAAAGATGAACGCGAAAGCCCGGAATCGCTTCGAGCTTATCGAGCGTGCCTCCCGTGTGGCCCAACCCCCGCCCGGAAATCATGGGCACAAAGCCGCCCGCTGCGGCCACCAGCGGCGCAATCACCAGAGAGGTCTTATCGCCGACCCCGCCCGTCGAATGCTTGTCAACTTTCGGCCCCGCGATGTCTGCGAAATCCAGCACCGTGCCGGAATGAAGCATCTCTTCGGTGAGCGCGTGCTGCTCGGTCGCGTCCATGCCGTTGAGAAAGATCGCCATCAGCAGGGCCGAAGCCTGATAGTCGGCCACCTCACCGCGGGTCAACCCGCGTATGAAGAAAGCTATCTCTTCGCGCGAAAGAGTCGCGCCGTCGCGCTTCCTTCGTATGATGTCCTGTGGTCTCACAAAGCCGCCTTCCCCTTCAGACGCGCGTGAGCAAGACCACAGCCTGTACAGTGACCGCCTGCCATTGGCCCACCGCGTCCAACCCTTCGCCCGTCTTCGCCTTCACGCTCGCACAGCTTACGTCCACGCCGAGCGTGCGCGCCAGATTCTCTCGCATCGCCTGCACGAAAGGGCGCAGCTTCGGCCTCTCCAACATGATGGTCGCATCCAGATTCACCACCGCGTAGCCGCGTTCGCCCGCCAGCCACATCACTCGCGCCAGCAATTGCAGGCTGTCGGCATCCTTCCAACGCGGGTCGCGGTCAGGGAAATGCACGCCCAGATCGCCCTCGCACATCGCGCCGAGGATAGCATCGGCCACCGCATGCGACAGCGCGTCCGCGTCCGAATGGCCTTCAGCCCCGCGCTCGCTCTCGACCTTCACCCCGCCGAGGATGAGCGGTCGGCCTTCGGCCAAACGGTGCGTGTCATGTCCGATGCCTATGCGAAACATAAAAATACGTATGTCAGGTATTAGATGTCAGATGTTAGTTAGCAGCGAAGCTCGGCTAACGTCCGACATCCGACATCTGCTTTAAAAAGATTTCGGCGAGCACGATGTCCTCTCGACGTGTGATCTTGATGTTGCGGGCGTCGCCTTCGACAACGCTGACGCGCTCTCCCAGCCGCTCGACGAGGAAGCTGTCGTCTGTGATGTCGGCTGAAAGCTCGCCGGCTTCCTCATAGGCGCGGCGCAGCAAACCGTAGCGAAAGCACTGCGGCGTCAGCGCGTGACGCACCTGCGAGCGGGCGAGCGTGCGCCTGACCTCCCCATTCTCTACTTCTTTAATCGTGTCGGTCGCCCGAGCCGTGAGGATTGCGGCCCCGCCCGTTCTGGCCGCCTCGACTGTCCGGCTGATCTCTTCGGGCGTCACAAAGGGGCGCACGCCGTCGTGTACGGCGACGATCTCGGCGGTCGCGGGCCGTATGGCTTGCAGCCCGCGCCAGACGGATTCGGCGCGCGTCGCGCCGCCCGTCACGACGCGCGTTAATTTACGCAAGTCATACCTGGACGCAAGCGTCAGAAAAGACGGTGCGTCCGCGGCAGGCAGAACGACAAAGATTTCATGAATATCGGCACACTGCTCGAAACGCCGGAGCGTGTGGATGATGATCGGCGTGCCGTGAAGCTCAAGAAACTGCTTGGCGCGCGCCTCGCCCATGCGCGTGCCCTGCCCGGCGGCGGCGATGATCGCGACATTCATAAGAGCAAGGATGAAGGATGAAGGATGAAGGATGAAAGCGTGGCGATGCTAACTGAATGATTCAATTAACCGGGCCACTGCTTCATCCTTCCGCCTTCCGCCTTCATCCTTTCTTTCTCATCCTTCAAAGCTGTCGGTAACGCGGGTCGGTGTCGGCGCGGGGCGCATCTCGCGGACGGGGCGGGCGCGTGTGCCGTTGACGCGCTCCTGTGTGCCGCCGTTGCCGCCATTCTCGACGGACTCTTCCCACAGGCGTCCGAAGATCATCTTGCCGGCGGTCGTTTGCAGGACGCTGGTGACGGCGATGTCTGCGTTCTTCCCGATCAGCTTGCGCGCGTTGTCGACGACGACCATTGTGCCGTCGTCGAGGTAGGCGACGCCCTGGTTATACTCCTTGCCTTCTTTGAGGATAAAGACGCGCATCGCCTCTCCGGGCAGCACGACCGGCTTTAAGGCGTTGGCGAGCTCATTGATGTTGAGCACGTTGACGCCGCGAAGCTGCGCGACCTTATTGAGATTGAAATCGTTGGTGACGATGACGGCGTCCAGCTGCTTGCCAAGCTCTATGAGCTTGAGATCGACTTCGCGCACCGCCGGGAAGTCCGTCTCGACAATCTGTATGTCGAGCGCGTTGTTGTTCTGCAGGCGGTTGAGCATGTCGAGGCCGCGCCGCCCGCGCTGGCGCTTGGAGGAGTCCGGCGAATCTGCGACCTGTTGAAGCTCGCGCAGGATGAACTGAGGGATGATGAGCGAGCCGCTCAGGAAGCCAGTCTCGGCGACATCGGCGATGCGCCCGTCGATAATGACTGAGGTGTCCAGAATCTTGAGGTCGCGTCTGGTCGTCTTGTCGCTGAAGATTCCGCCGAGCGCCGAAAGATCAAGGTAATCGCCCTTAGCCCCGCCGACCATCAGCCCCACATAGGCCATGAAAAAGATCAGCGCGAGCGTCAGGAAGGCTTTCGTCTCCGCCGCCACGGCCATTGATTCCTGACTATTGATGAGCGAGCCGATCAGGTAAGCCCCGATGATCCCGAGTATAGAGCCGACCGCCGCGCCGATCAGCGTCTTCAAAGAAGCGCGCCTGATACGCATCTCGAAAAAGATAATGGCGATGGCGACGGCTGCGGCGACGGCGGCTGAGACGAGCTTATTACCGAGGACGGGATGCAGCATGTACCCGGCGGCAACGAGAATTGCTGTAAAGACTATTCTTATGAGAATCACGTCTGTACGCATGATGGCATGCATATTAGCACGCCTTAACCCCCCCGTCACTAAAAGCTTTTCGGAGGCACGCGCCGTCGGATTACCGCCCGGTTTTACCCCTCTCGGGCCGGGGCGGAAAGCCTCCGGCAAGGGATGAGCATGAGACTCGCGCCCGCGTGCTACTCCCCGGCGGCTCTGCCCTACGCTCTCTCCTGAAAAGCGATATGCAGCCCGGCGGTTCTATGGCACACTGGCCGAGATGAAAACTTTCGGGAGGTTTATGAGCGAAGATTCCCCCAGGCAACAGCTCATCTCTATTCTTCAGGCGGCCTATTCGGGCGAGTTGGCTGCGGCCCATGCCTATCGCGGCCACTGGAAGTCTTTGAGCGATCCGGTCGAGCAGGAACGCATCCGCCGCATTGAATATGAAGAATGGGTTCATAGAGAAAGGGTCGGGCAAATCCTGCGCGAGCTGCAATCCGGCCCGGCGCGGCTCAGGGAGGTAAGAATGATGATGATTGGCCGGACGATTGGCTTTCTGTGCCACGTCATCGGCTGGTTCCTGCCGATGTATTTCGCTGGCCGTCTCGAAAGCCGCAACGTGAGCGAATATGAATCGGCGGCGCTTTATGCGCGCAGGCTCGGCATGTCGGAATTCGCCAGCGAGCTAAGCACGATGGCGACGGTCGAAAAAGAACACGAGGTATTCTTCATGAACACGGTCGCCCGCCACCGTCTATTGCCTCTCATGCGAAAAGTCTTCGGCTGGGGTTAGCCTGAGCACGAAGACCGAAAGCGGAATTAACAGGGATGAACCGCAGACGGTCAGGAAAAGAAAGAGCAAAGACAGGTTCATGCGGTAATGCTCTTAAGTTTTTATCCTGACTATCTCCGTCCGGCCCTGCTATTTTCTTTACTGGAATAATTCGTCAAGCGCTTCTTCGACGGAACGGACGCCGACGACGCGCAGGCCGAGCATGCGTTCGAGGCCGGCGGTGTTTGAGGCGGGCATGATGAGCCGTTTGAAGCCGAGCGTCTGGGCTTCGCGGGCGCGGGCGGCGGCCTGCATCGCGCCGCGCACTTCGCCGGTCAGGCCCACTTCGCCGAAGACCGCCGTGTGCGGGTCGATGGGCACGTTCTTGAAGCTTGAGGCGATGGAGGCGACGACGCCAAGGTCTGCGGCTGGCTCGTCAATCTCAAGTCCACCGGCGATGTTGATATAGACATCGTCGCCGATCAGGTGAAAACCGACGCGCTTCTCAAGCATCGCGATCATGAGAGCGATGCGATTCTGATCTACGCCCTGCGCCATCCGGCGACCCGTGCCGTACTTCGAGCCGGAGACGAGCGCCTGAATCTCCACCAGCACGGGGCGCGTCCCCTCCATGCAGGCGGTGACGACCGAGCCCGCGACGCCAATGGGCCGCTCCTGCAAAAACATCTCCGAAGGATTGGCGACGGCGACAAGGCCCTCGCCCGTCATCTCGAAGACGCCGACTTCGTTGGCCGCGCCGAAGCGATTCTTGGTCGCGCGCACGATGCGATGATTGTGATGGCGCTCGCCCTCGAAGTAGAGCACCGTATCGACGATGTGCTCAAGGGCTTTCGGCCCGGCGATTGACCCTTCCTTGGTGACGTGGCCGATGAGAAAGACGGGAATGGTTCGATTCTTCGCCAGCAGCAGGAATTGACCGGCGACTTCCCTGACCTGCGAGACTGAGCCGGGAGCGGATTCGATATTTGAAGAGAAGACGGTCTGAATCGAGTCGACTATGATCGCGCCCGGATTCATCCGCTCTATCTCGTCAAAGATATTTTCGAGCGTCGTTTCCGGCAGCAGGTAAAGCCTCTCGGCTTCGACGCCGAGCCGCTCGCCGCGCAGCTTGATCTGGCGCTCGGATTCCTCGCCCGAGACGTAAAGCACCGTTATCCCGTTGGCGCTCATCTTATCGGCCACCTGCAAGAGCAGGGTGCTTTTGCCTATGCCGGGGTCGCCGCCGATCAGAATCAGCGAGCCGGGAACGATGCCGCCGCCGAGCACGCGGTCAAACTCCGTGACGCCGGAAGAGACGCGCGCGTCATCCTGCGACTCGATCTCGTGGTAAGCGACCGGCTTGACCTCGCGCAGGCGAAACCCTCCGCGCGCCGTGGTGGCCGTCTCCTTCTTCGCTCCGACGCGTGCGCGCTCCTCGACGAACGTATTCCACCCGCCGCAATCCGGACACTTCCCCAGCCACTTGCGCGATTGATTCCCGCAGTTCTGACAGACAAAAACCGTCCCCGGTGCTTTCGCCACTTCTCTACCCCTGCCGACAAGTGATGAGTGAAATGCTGCTCATCACTCATCACTGATTATTTATCACTGATTAAAGGTTTGATGTTTTCAACCGGGCGTCCGAGGACTGCGCGCGCGCCACGTTCGACGATGGGGCGCTGGATCAGGTCTGGATGCTCGATCATGAGCGAGATGAGTTCGTCGTCGGAGAAGGTCTGCGTGCCCAGCCCCAGCTCGCGATAGATGGGCTCGCTCCTTCGCAGCAGCTCGCGCGGCGTAATCTTCATCTTCGAGAGCAGCTCGCGCAGCTTATCTTCCCCGAGCGGCTCTGTGTAGTAGTTGACTTTCTCAAACGCGACGCCGCTCTCACGGAGCAGCCTGTCAAGCTCGCGACACTTGGTTCAAGTCGGTTTCTCGTAAACGGTGATCTTGTCCTTCATCTCCTCCGACCTCCCTTTCTCAGCCTTCGGCCTTCTCCTCTATCTCCGTGATGTCGCCGTCCGTGAAGAGATACGTTCGCATGTGTTTATCGAAGACGGGGCTGATGCGTCTGAGGTATTCGAGGCCCATCATGGCATGCTCTATCTCTTCGTCGCGATTGTGTTCGAGGATGCGGCGCAGCTGGTCGTCTTTGGTCGCCTGAGCGCGTTGATTATACCAGTCCACGGCCTCCAGCTCTTCCTGCACGGACTTGACCGCGCGCGAAAAATTGAGCGCCAACTCGCTCATCTCCTCGTAATTCTCATGCCATTCGGCACTGGTCGCCATAAAGTTTTCGCTCCTGAAATCGAATTAGGTTTTGAACACTTCAATCCTAAAAGAATTGGCGCGCACTGTACAGTTCGGGCGCACTCACAGGGCTGCGGGATTCGGAAGACCGCAAAGGGCACATGGCCGCAACACGCCGCCGGGCCGGCAGCCGACGATCTCTAATTTCAGGGAACAAGATGGCGACCGGCGGAGTCTAAAGTTACTGACAGAGAACGCTCCCAAAGAGACCCGCATGGCACCGGCACGGGAGGAATAAAGAGATGTTTAATAATCTGGTCGAATCCGACCTGCATACGCAGGAGCATGTGCGCCGAAGCTGGTTTTTCCTCGGCACGCTTGCGGCTTATACCTTGCTGATGATGATCGCCGGTGTGGCGAGCATCTACGCCTATGACGCTCATCTGGAGGAGCAAACCAACGAATATATAATCACCTTCGTCCCGCCACCGCAGCCGGAGGCGGCGACGCCGCAGAGACCTAATCCGCCCAGAGCCACGATAGTGCCCGACACTTCGCGACGAGTATCGGAGAGGCCCGAAGCTATTGGACGCATCGCTGATTCGACCAAACCGCCCGATCAGATTTCCAGCGCTCCTTCGAGAGTGCGCGAACTGCCTGCCGGCCCCGTGGCGATTACCGGAAGAGATTACGATGCCGTCACGAGCAACATCCCGGGCAGCCCGACTGGAGGCAATGGTGTTCCCGGCGACGCTTCGCGCCCCGTCCACGTCGAGATTACGGAGACGCCGCCTCAGCCCCCGCCCAGAGCGACCCCGACGCCGCAGCCCGTGAAAGTACTCAGAACAAGCACGCTGCTTAACAGTAAGGCCGTCAGGCTGCCGAAACCGCGTTACCCGGAGATGGCTAGAATCGCTAAAGCCTATGGCCCGGTCAACGTACAGGTGATGCTTGATGAAACGGGCAAGGTCGTTTCGGCGCAGGCTGTTTCGGGCCATCCGCTTCTGCGTGCGGCGGCTGTGCAGGCGGCCTATCAGGCGCAATTCACGCCGACCATCCTCGGCGACCGGCCCGTCAAAGTATCCGGCGTCATCACCTATAACTTTACCTTCTAGCCGTAACCCTTCTCGCTTTGAGAGGCGTGTAAGTTCCGTCCTCCCCTATCCGCCAGCAACCCGCCAGCAAAAAAGGTGCGTGGCCGCTCGCAAGCGACCACGCACCTTCTCCATTTACAGACCCCTATCTACTCTTGCCCGGAGGGCAGAAACCTGCGCGGCACGCGTCGGCTGATGCCGCACGTGATCTCGTATGAGAGTGTGCCCGCCGTCTTCGCTATGTCTTCGGTGGCGACGAGCAGGTTGCCATCTTCGCCCAGCAGCGTGACCGTGTCTCCGAGCGCAACGCCGTGAACGTCCGTCACGTCCACCAGCGTGAAGTCCATCGAGATGCGGCCCACGACAGAGGCGTACTGGCCGCGCACGATGACGCGCCCGCGATTCGAGAGCGGTCGCGCGTACCCGTCGTTATAGCCGATGGGCAGGGTCGCGACCAGCGTTTCGCGCGAAGCCTCGAACGTACAACCGTAGCCGAGCAGCTCTCCGCGATGTACGCTCTTCAGGAGCATGATCTGCGAGCGCACGGACATCACAGGCCGAAGGCTCGGCTCGCTAGGCGCGGGCGCAAGGATGTCGCGCCAGAGACCGTAGAGCACGCCGCCCGGTCGCACCAGATTGCCGCGCGTTTCGGGATGCGCGAAGGTCGCCGCAGAGTTCGCCATGTGGACGAACGACGGTTTATAGCCGCGCTCGCGAAATAGATTCACGGCCTCGTTAAAGCGCGCCAGCTGATCGCTCGTATAGCAGTCCTGGGCAGGGTCATCCGCCGACGCGAAGTGCGTCATCAGTCCATCGACGCGAATGTTTCGGAAACGGCTGAGCGCGTTAACGAACTCACGCGTGGCCTCGTGGCGCACGCCGAGGCGACCCATCCCCGTGTCGATCTTGACATGCACGTCGGCGATACGGCCCGCCGCGCGCGCCGCCGCGTCAAGCGTCTCGACCATATCAAGACGATAGACGACGGGGACTAGCCGGTCATTCAGGCAAGCCTGCTCCTGACCATTCCAGAAACCGCCAAGGCAAAGTATGGGCGCGTTGATGCCGGCCCGCCGCAGCTCTAAACCCTCTTCCGGCAACGCGACGGCGAACCACTTCGTGCCCTCGCCTTCGAGTCTGCGCGCGCAATCGACAGCCCCGTGCCCGTAAGCGTCAGCCTTGACGACGGCCATCACCCCGACGTTTGGGCCAACGCGCTCGCGCACCGTCTGAAAATTTGCGGCGAGAGCATCAAGGTTGATCTCCGCCCACGTCGGTCTTTGGCCGAACAACTCCATAGCATCTATTCCATCGCTCATAAACAATTTAGAAAAAGCCCGGTCAGGAGCGATGATTGTAGCCCACGGCTCGCGCCAGAGGCTACACATGATCGCCCACAACCGGGCTTTCCTGACTCTTTATCCCTGTCCGTCTCTACTCGCCGTAGGCTTCCATGATCTTGCGGAAGTGATAGCCCATCGCGGCCAGCCTCATGGCCTCCATGAATTTCGCGCGGTGCTCGGCGGCGGCGCGGCGAAAGTAGCGCCAGAATTCTCTGCGCTCGCTGTCCAGAATACCGAGCTTTAAGGTCATGCGCGAGAGCGCCAGCAAACCATCGATGGCGCTGTAGTGATGCGGCCTCGGCCCAGCCGGAGGGACGCGCCTCAGAGATTCCAGCGCGCGCTGATAATACTCGCTCGGCTTGTAGATCGTTTGCAGCACAGACTTGTAGCCCTCGATAAGTCGCCCGGCGTCCATCTTCGTCACGAAGTTCAGATCAATGCTCGTATTATTACCGGCGCTCTCCGCGAGCAGCCGTCCTTCGCTCTTGAGCCGACGCCAAAGCTGTGTGTCCGGCAGCGCCGTCAGCAGGCCCACCATTGCCAGCGGTATCGCACTATCACGGATGAAGTTGATCTGCCGCTCGAAGATGTCCTCGGGGTCTGTGTCGAAGCCGACGATGAAGCCGCCCATCACCTCCATCCCGTAAGATTGAATCTTTCTCACGGAATCGAGCAAGTTCCCGCGTATGTTCTGCTTCTTCTGCGCTTCTATGAGGCTCTCTTCGACGGGCGTTTCAATCCCCAGAAAGACGTGGTCGAACCCGGCGCTACGCATTCCATCCAAAAGGTCGTCGTCGTCCGCCAGATTGACGCTCGCTTCCGTCAAAAATTCAAAGGGGCGTCCGTTTCTCTCCTGCCACTCTGCGAGCGCGGGCAGAAGTTTCTTGACGTTTCGTTTATTGCCGATGAAGTTGTCGTCCACGATGAAGACCATGCCGCTCCAGCCTGTGCTGCGGAGCGCGTCCAGCTCGGCCATCATCTGCTCTATGCTCTTGGTGCGCGGGACGCGCCCGTAGATTTCTATGATGTCGCAGAATTCGCAATTGAAAGGACAGCCGCGCGAGTATTGCACGGACATGGCGCTGTAGCGTTTGATCTCCGCGAGCCCGAAGTCCGGGATGGGCGTGATGGAGAGCGGCGGTCGCTCAGCCGCCTGATACAAACGCTTTGCTTCGCCGCGCTCTAAATCAGCGACGAACTCCGGCAACGTCGTCTCGGCCTCGCCCAGAAAGATGTGGTCGGCATCCGGCAGGCTCTCCGTGTTGGTCGTCACGTATGGCCCACCGATGACCACCCGCTTCCCCATCTCTTTGCAGCGCCTGACGACGCTTCTGAGCGAATCCTTCTGCACGAGCATCGCAGTCAGAAAGACCATGTCCGCCCACTCGATGTCGGACGCCTTGAGCCGCTCGATGTTCAGATCAACCAGACGCTTTTCCCAGCCCTCGGGCAGCAGGGACGAGACGGTCAGCAGCCCCAGCGGCGGAAAGGCTGAACGCTTGCCCTCGAACGTGAGGGCATGGCGAAAGCTCCAGTATGTATCCGGGTATTCAGGATTGATAAGCAAAATCTTCATTCTATTTTCCCTTGTTCTTCAACGCTTGAGTGAAATCATTGCCGTGCCGGGCAATCCTGAAGTTAAAAAGAGAGACTCACGCAGAGACGGAAACTTTCAGACTTTAAGGCCAGCGCCCTTCAATCGGTTATCTGTACCTGCGCGCCCTCGCTCGCGTGTTCCTTCACCCTCTTGCGACGCGCGGTGCGATAAGCGCTCACAGACTCTTTCACGACCCTGAAGATCGGGCGGCGGTTCTGAACGATCAGTTTCAGCCACGCGCGCTTGCCGAGCTGCGGGAAGTAGATGCCGTGAAAGAAGAGGCGTGCGACCAGATGGCCTATGCGGTACTGTAGCGGCGCGTCCTTGATGGCTTCGAGCGCGCTCAGGTTTCGCTCCGGGCTGTATGAATACGACCATGCGCGATTGGTTTCGCGGCCCGCCTCGGCAATCGTCATCTTCAGCGGCGTGTGCGCCATTACGAAGGGAGCAAAATCCATCCAGTGCTTGGGCCTATCGAGCCGCCCCGCTTTCTCTAAACGATCATAGAGAGGCGTGGCCGGGAATGGCGTGAGCTGGCCGAAGACGGGCAGGCCCGGCGGCCAGCTGCCGATCTCTCGCAGCGTGCGGTCGGCCACGCCCACCGTATCGTTGTCCATCCCGAAGATGAAAGAGGTGATGGCGTAGATGTTGCGCTGTGCGAGGCGTTCGAGCACGGCGGCATACTCGCCCGGCTTGCTGAAATTCTTATTGACATCGGCCATGTTGGCCGGGTCAATCGACTCCATGCCGATGAAGACCCACTTGCCGCCGGATTCGGCGATCAGATCGACCAGCTCTTCATCGCGCAGCAGATTGGCGCTGATCTGCGCGACCCAGGGGATTTCCGCCCCGGCGGCGATGATGTCGCGCAGCAGCGATTTCGTGCGCTTGGTATTGATCGCCAGATTATCGTCTATGAAGAAGACGGCGATCTTTCCGCGCTCTTTGCGCGCGCGCGCCTTCAGGCGCAACAACTCGTCAATGACGCTCTCGTTAGTGCGAAAGCGAATGGAATCGCCGAAGAAGCCCGTGACGGTGCAGAACTCACAGCCATAAGGACAACCGCGCCCCGTCTCTATCGGCACGACATGAAAACTGCCCCAGCCTCCGCCCAGGCCGGACATGAACGAGCGCAGCGCTTTCGGCACCAGACTGAACTGATCCAGATTGAGCGTCTCCCATGGTATTAAAGGATAAGGTTGCAGGCTGGGCTTACGGTCGAGCCCCTTGGCGTCACGCTCCGGCTGGTAAATTTCCTTGAGCTCTCCGCGCGCCGCGTCTTCAACGATCAGCGGCCACGTCTCGTCGGCCTCGCCCAGAGCCACTGCGTCCGCATGACGCTGCCCGCCGTCACGCCCGAGCGCTTCGTCCGGCACTTCCGTGACGTGCGGCCCGCCCATCACGACCGGCACGCCCGCCGCCCGCAGGGCGTCCGCCACGCGATAAGCCTTCGCCACCATCCTCGTCATCGCTCCGATGCCGACGAGCCCTATCCCCTGCTCGCGTACAAATTGCACTAGCTCGTCGTCATTCATCGCGCGCGCATTTCCGTCAATGAGGACCACCTCATGGCCTTCGGGTGTGAGGGCCTGAAGCAGAAACATCCATAGATGCGGCATAAAATTCCGCGTCACCCCGTTGTCGGGGTTATACAATAAGATTTTCATAAGTTATTTCGTCGCTTTAACTGGCGGTTCGTACAACAGAACTTCTGACGGTCAATATAACCCTTGAGCGCTCTTCTGGGGAACAAATGTTAATGGCAAAAGGAGGGAGCTAGGGGAACTCAATCCAGATGTCGAGAGGCCAATCGTTCGGGAACAATATAACACATATGTGTGCTTTCACACATACGGCAGAGCGTGCATTGACATCTAACCTGAGAGGGAGTAGAAAAAGCTTGACTCGATCAGTTCCCCCCATCCCCCCGCGCTCGCAAACCTTTAGAGCTAAGCTGTAGTGTCTCAATCAATCAATCGCTCTGCGGAACAGGAAGCGCCACTCGTACTGATCGTGGACGACTCGGACGACATCCGCGAAATGGTTAAATTCGTCCTCGAATCTCGTGGTTACAGAGTGTCGGAAGCCGTAAATGGGCAGGAAGCGCTGAAGATCGCCCAGAAGGAGTGTCCACACCTGATTCTCATGGATTTAAATATGCCGGTTCTGGACGGGTTCGGCGCGGCCCGGGGCATACGCGAGATTACGCGCATGTGCGATGTGCCGATAGTCGCCATTTCCGCCCACAATACTATAGACCATCGCGCCAAAGCCTCCGCCGTAGGGTTCAACGATTACCTGACCAAGCCGATCAATTTCGTCCAGATGATTGATCTCATCCGCCGCTTTATCCCTGTGACCTGAACTCTCTTCGGTTCATCGAATCGCTTCACAGGCGGATTCTGCTCCGCGCCAGTCCTGCTCGGAACTATTCCAGATAATGTTCGCCCAGCTTCGTTTGCAGCGTCGTCGGCACGGCCTTCCAGCTGGCGATGCAGAGCGCCCTGAGCGTCAGGTCAGACAGATGGACGCGCGAGCATTGCCATTGTCCCAGCGCCTCTTCATAGAGCCAGCGGTAATATGGCCCACCGGCGCGCCGGCTGTAGAACAGTTTATGCCCGACGCGCGCTTCAGTGCCCGCCGGATGGATGTAGACCCGCAGTCCGTTCATCTTAACCGTCTCTGATATCTCAAACACTTTTCACTTCCAGACGAGGGGACGCGCCGCTCCGGGCGACCTCATCCCTGTACTTCCGCACAAGCCCCTTGAGGAACGGGGCGTAATCATCACTGCTCAGCTCCGGGCCGTCCCCCGTCTTGCAGAGTCGCCAGTAGACGGCACGCACCAGCGCATCCTCGCCGCTCAGGACGCCGCGATCCGCCAGGATGGCCTCACGGTCGCGCCACACCTCGTCGCATACCTGCTGGACTCTCTCTGGATTCATGACGCTCATTCAATTCATCCGGCTTCAGCCCTCGTCGCCGTCGCTTCTCTTCTTTCGCACGTCGTCGTTGATCGTGAAGGGGACGAGCCCCTGTTTGACTTCTTCTAGGGCGATGCTTGTATTTCGATGGCGGCGCGCGTCGGCTTCGATTCGCGGGCGGGCGCCGTGCAGCAGTTGCTTGCTTCTCAGGGCGGCGACGACGATCAGGCGATACCTTGAGTCTATTCCGGGCCACTCGTCGGCGTCTGTGGCGTGGCTAAAGGCAGAGCTTCTGTTTTTATCTATTCCAGACATAATGTTCCCCGACTCCCACGAGTTGTTTGATAAACGATCAATTGCTCGACAGCCGCTACATGACCCTGAGCACGTAAAAGACGGTCGTTACGGCGAAGGCTGCGATGATGGCTATGTGCAGCCAGCTCATTCTGGACTCACGACAATAAGGGCACTTGAGCTTGGACAGCCGCAGTATCGTACCGCAACGATGGCAATGCCTCCTCATCCGCAAACCTCACTCTCCTCACTGCAATTCCCTGCCCGAGTCCTGTATGAGCAGGGCCAGCTGCGCGTGTTCCAGCGGGCGGCCATTGTTCAGATTGAGGGACGGGTTGCTGACCAGCCAGAAGCAGGCGGCCATCTCCGTTTCAGTCTGCGCCAGATCGTTGAGAGCGATCTCGTCGAGCACTACTGGCTTGAAAAGCATCATTCCGGAGTTACGCGCGCGCGCCTGCATCGCCTCACCGTTGCTGCGGAACACGGGCACGCGTAAACGTCCCTGATCTTTGACCGCGAACCAGTCACCGTTGGCGCGCTGCATTGCATACATACCATTCATTAAACAGGTCTCCCTTACATTCTGAAGCCGACTTGACTTTTTAACCCTGACCGACCACGCGTCTCCATCCTGTTCCGGCGCAGGTCAGACATGGGCTCGTCGCGTTTCTACGGCCTGAGCCGCTGCACTGCTGGCATTGTCCAGCCGGGTGCGTCAAGAGCACGTTGCCTTTGCCGCCGCAGACCATACACGACACGACGTAGCCTGCCGAGACGGCCCACTTACCCGTCCCCGTACACCATGCACAGGTTCGCGGCGCACCGCTTCCGTTTCTTTGCGGCTGGCTCATCGATCACCACTCCCTGCGGGCGCGTCGAAAAAGACCGGCAGGCACGATGCGTTATCTTTCCCTAAACACACCTGTGCCGGGTCAAGTGATAAAGAGAGAAACCGATTTTCTATTGGATATGTTAAGGCTGCGTGTGCGGGCATCAGTTTTTCTCCTTCGCGTTGGTCGTGTTTCGGAAAACAACAGACGGCAATAGGAGAAGAGCGACGTGCGCAAGTCCTGATGTCGAGAGTATATTTTCTAAAGAGCAGCTATTGATCTACACACAGGAGTATAGCACACATCGCCGGGCAAAAGCTTCCGCCCGGAGGATGCTACGTGCGACAGCGCACAATTGACGTGCCGGAGCAAGACGCTTTAGCCTTTACTCTCGCCACATGTTTTCGAATCTGGTGAATTCTTTGAGGAATGCGAGCTTGACTGTGCCGGTCGGCCCGTTGCGCTGCTTGGAGACGATGATCTCCGCTATCCCTGCGTTCTCTTCCGTGCGGTTATACTGCTCCTCGCGATAGATGAAGGCGACGACATCCGCGTCCTGTTCGATAGCGCCGCTTTCTCTGAGGTCTGCAAGCTGGGGGCGATGATCCGTGCGAGCTTCGGGAGCGCGCGACAACTGCGAAAGCGCGATGAGCGGCACGCTTAATTCTTTCGCCAGCGCCTTCAGCTCGCGAGAGATTTGCGAGACCTCCTGCTGGCGCGACTCTACGCGGCGCGACGAGCCGGACATCAATTGCAGGTAGTCAACGATAATCAAGTCCAGCTTCTTCTGCTCGGCTGCCAGCCGGCGCGCCTTCGCCCTCATTTCCAGAACCGAGATGCCGGGAGTGTCGTCGATAAAGATTCTGGCCTCGGCCAGCGAACCGAGCGAGCCCGCAAGGCGTGCCCATTCGTCGCGCGAAAGAAACCCGCTGCGAAAGCGATGAGCATCGACGCGCCCCTCCGAACAGAGCATGCGCATAACGAGCGATTCCTTTGACATCTCAAGCGAGAAGACGCCGACCACGGCCTGCGCCTGTATCGCCGCGTTCTGCGCGAGCGTCAGAGCCAGAGCAGTTTTACCCATCGAAGGACGCGCGGCGACGACGATCAGGTCTGAGGGCTGAAGGCCGGAGGTCATCGAGTCAAGCTCGTTGAAGCCCGTCGTGAGTCCCGTCAGCATCGCCGAGCGGCCAGCCATCTCCTGCACGTGTTCCAGAAGCTGATCGGCGATGGGCTTGACATGAGCGAAGCCCTGACGTGTGCGCGCGTCGGCGAGCGCGAAGATCATCTGCTCGGCGTGATCCAGAATCTGCTGCGGCTCGTCCTCTTCCTCAAGCGCCTCGCTCGTGATCTTGTTGGCGACCTTGACGAGCTGGCGCAAAGTGGACTTGCCGCGCACCATCTCCGCGTAGTGCAGGATGTTGGCGAAGTGCGGCAGGCCCAGCATGAGGTTGGAGACGAACGAGATGCCGCCGACACTTTCGAGCGCGCCGTCGCGCCTGAGCTCCTCGCCGATCAAGATAGGGTTGATCTCCGAGCCGCGCTCGAAGAGCGCGATCATGGCGACGAAGATGCGGCGATGCGAAGGGACGTAAAAATCCTCTGGCCGCAGAAGCTCTATGGCCTGACTGATGAGGCCGTTGTCGAGAATGATTGCGCCGAGGATGGCGCGCTCGGATTCGGCGCTGTTTGGCAGAGGCCGTTCGAGTAGCTGGTCGCGTGCCGTATCAGCAGGAAAGCTTGACATCGGGAGATATCTATCTAAAAAACTAAAGACGTTTGAGTCGGTCTGTGGATAAAGACAATAAGGGCTGCAAGCGACGCGACAGGCCCTTCGAGCGCCCCTCGGGGCATCGAAGCGAACAAGCGCGCTTGCAGCCGCGCACTATACTACAAGGCGTGCGTCCGCGACAACGACTATCGGTCGAGAGCGCGGGCACACGCCTGTTTTTATTCGGTCGCCGCTTCTTCGGACGCCGCTGCCGTAGTACCGGCATCGGTCGCGGTCTCAGTGCCCGTACTTCCTGCGTCGCTGGCCGGGGTCGGAGCGGCAGCCGCCTGGGCGCTGCCCTCAGCCGTCACGATGACCGGAATATCGACGTTGACCTCACGATGCAGGCGAACCTGAACGCTGTATTCGCCGACTTCCTTGATGGCATCACTGAGGCGTATGCGGCGACGATCAATCTCGTAGCCGCGCTCTTTCAGAGCCTCAGCGATATCCATCGAAGTCACAGAGCCGTAGAGCATGCCGTGCTCGCCGACGCGGCGCTCGAAGTTGAGGCTCAGGCTGCCGAGCTGCCCGGCCTGCGCTTCGGCAGAGCCGCGCTCCTTGGCCTCTTTCTTCAGAAGCGCGGCGCGCTCCTGCTCGATCTGCTTGACGTTGCTCGCGGTGGCCTGCACGGCGAGTTTGCGCGGCAGCAGATAGTTGCGCGCGTAGCCTGCTTTGACTTTGACGATCTCGCCGCGTGCGCCCAGATCCTCTACGTCTTCTCGCAGGAGGACTTGTGTGTTTGCCATTTCTTCTTCTCCTCCTCTGTTCGGTTAAGCCGTCGCGTAGGGCAGCAGCGCGATGTTGCGCGCACGCTTGATCGCTTCGGCCAGCATACGCTGGTGCGTGGCGCAGGAGCCCGAGATGCGACGCGGCAGAATCTTGCCGCGCTCGGGGATGTAGTTCTGCAACATCTTCACATCCTTGAAGTCAATGAGGTCGACTTTCTCGATGCAGAAGCGACAGACTTTGCGACGGTGCATGCGACGCCCGCCGCCCCCGCGTCCCCCGCCCATGCGGTCGCGGTCGCGCCCGCCACCGCGCCCTCCATCCATATCATCGTCGCGGTCAAACCCACGATCACGGTCATCATAGTTTCTGGACATAACTCTTCAATCCTCTCAAGGTAAGCGACGGGTGGCGCGACATTCTTCCGTTATCCTTTAAGCCGCGCGCGCTCTTTTCAGCGTCCCGTCGTAGATCAATCACTTGGAAAACAGGGCGACCGAGACTCTGTGCAAGTCTCAGGCTTCGTCATCTTCCGCTACGGGCGCAAGCGCAGCCGCTGATGAGGCCGTACCGCCTCCGCCTCCGCGCTCACTGACGGCACTGCTGCTGCTGCCGCCGCGCGAGGTGAAGGGGCGCTTGCTGGCCTTACGAGCGCGTTTCGCTTTGAACTTGTCGGCGCGGCGTCGATCTTCATCAACACGCACGGTGATGTAGCGTATGATCTGATCGTTGACGCGCATGCGGCGTTCAAGCTCGGCGATCTCACGGCCCGAGCCTTCGACCTCGAACAGCACGTAGATGCCTTCGTTCTTACGCTCAATCGGATAGGCCAGCGTGCGCCTGCCCATGTTTTCGTTCTTGGTGACGGTTCCGCCCTGATCGGTAATGATCTGCCGTAGACCGTCGCTCAGACGCGTGACGTCCTCATCGCTCGCACCAGCCTCGATGATGAACATCACTTCATAGATTCTTTGTTCTGCCAAAATTCATCCTCCTCTTGGATGTCCAGCCTCATTCGCAGATGAAGCAAGAAGGGGGTTTCGAGAACAGCGACAAGTTAAAAGCTTAGCTCTTGCTTTCTTCCTGCTTGTCACATGTCGCTCGTCGCTTTAGTTGTGTAATGCCATTGCTTTGTCAATGCCATCTTTGATGATGGCGCGAAGCGCCGCTGCGCTCCGCTCTAAAATCTTTTCGACCTCGGCGCGTGTGCCGTGTGGAAACTCGTCGAGGACGAAACGGCTGGTGTCGCCGACCGGGTGCTCCGGCTGGATGCCTATACGCAGGCGTATGAACTCATCCGTCCGAAGCGCCGCGATGATTGATTTCAAACCGTTGTGCCCGCCAGCCGAGCCGCGAGCGCGCAGGCGTATCGTCCCGAAGGGCAGCGCCAGATCGTCGCTGATGACGATGAGGGCGTCCGGCCTCTCTCGCAGCCCATGCTTGGCGACGAGGCAGGCGACCGCCTCGCCGCTCAGATTCATGTAGGTCTGCGGCTTGACCAGCTCGACGCGCTCGCCTTCTATCTCCGCGCGCCCGACCAGCGACCGGCACTCGCTGCGCTTGACCTGCGCGCCCGCGTCTCGCGCCAGCCAATCCACGAGCATGAAGCCCAGATTGTGGCGCGTCCAAGCGTACTGCGCGCCCGGATTGCCGAGCCCAACGACGAGACGCATAACGTAAAGGTAAAAGGCCAAAGGTAAAAGGTAAAAGTATAAGAAGCGTACTCGATCTAAACTTTTGCCTTTTGCCTTTCTCCCTTTTACTTCTATTCCTCGCCCTCTTCCTTCTTGCCCTTGCCGATGACTTCCGGTTCAGCCGGGGTCTCTTCCTCGGCGGGAGCTTCGACAGGCTCTTCGCGGACGATGCCGACGGTGGCGACGACGGAATCGGGCGGCTCAAGAATCTCTATGTTCTCGTCCGCCGGAATGTCCGAGACGTGCAGCACGTCGTGGACGTGCAGATTCGAGACATCCAGCTCAATCGCGTCGGGGATGTTGCGCGGGTCGCAGCGAACTTCAATCTCGCGCAGCACCTGTTCGAGATGGCCTTCCTCTTCGCGCACGCCCACGGGCTCGCCCATCAGATGAAGCGGCACGGTGACTTCGATCTTCTGGCCGACGACCAATCGCTTCAGGTCGGCATGAACGAGGCGACCGCGCACGGGGTCGATCTGGCGATCATGAAACATCACCTCGCTCGGGCCGACGCCTTCGACATCAATTGTGAAGATCGCGTTGTGGCCCGCGTCCGAGCGCAGGATGGCCGCCAGCTCGCGCAAGGGAGCGACGGCTGTGACAGCCCCGCCCTCGCCGCCATAGATGGTGACCGGGACTAAGCCCTCGCGGCGGGTTCGGCCCGCATCGTTTTTGCCGCGCCCGTCGCGCTGGGTGGCGCGGACGATAATCTCTTTTCTCTCTGCCATAAATAGATTCGCTTTCTCTAAATAAGCGATCAGCACTCAAGCGCCATCTGTCGGTTACGGCCCGCAAAGGCGAAACCGTGGCTTCACGCTCAAAATCTTCCATGCGGAAGCCCGTGCCCGACGCTGATCGTCTCCAAATTGTCTCGGCTGAAAGCTTGCAGGGCGCGCCAGAGCGACCGCTCATCTTTCAGTGTTTGCCCTTCACACGAAGAGCGAAGAGACGCTTGTCTCCTCGTGGATCGACTTGATCGCTTTCGCTAACAGCGGCGCGATGCTCAGGACTTTGATGTTGGTCAACTCACAAGCATGATCGCGCAGGGGGATAGTGTTCGTAATGACCATCTGCTCTATGTCGGACTGTTGCAGTTGCTCGCAGGCGCGGCCCGACAACACCGCGTGCGTAAAGCAGGCGTGGATGCGCTCGGCCCCGGCCTCCTTCAATGCGCGCGCCACCTTGGTCAAAGAGCCGCCGGTGTCGCACATATCATCAACAATCAAACAGCTGCGGCCCTGCACGTTGCCGACCACGTTCATCACTTCAGCGACGTTGGCCTTCTCGCGCCGCTTATCGCAGAGCGCAAGGTCTGCGTTCAGGCGTTTGGCATAAGCGCGAGCGCGCTCCGCTCCGCCCGTGTCGGGCGCAACCACCGTCAGGTTCGGCATGGGGTTGCGCTGGTAATGACCGATCATGACGGGCGCGGCGTACAGGTGATCCACAGGTATGTCGAAGAATCCCTGTAGCTGCGAAGCGTGCAGGTCTATCGCCAGAATTCTCTGTGCCCCGGCTGTCACCAGAAGGTTCGCCACCAGCTTGGCCGCAATCGGCACGCGCGGGCGATCCTTTTTGTCCGAGCGCGCATAGCCGTAGTACGGAATCACAGCCGTGATGCGCTCGGCGGACGCCCGACGAAAAGCGTCGAGCATGACCAGCAGCTCCATCAGATTCGCGTCCGTCGGCGGGCACGTCGGCTGAACGATGAAAATGTCGCTGCCGCGCACATTCTCTTCGATCTGAAAATTATATTCGCCGTCAGAGAAGCGCTCCGTCAGGGCGCGGCCCGGGTCGCAGCTCAGGTAATGGCAAATCTCCTCGGCAAGGGCGCGATTGGCGTTGCCGGTAAAGACTTTGATGCCGCCGGTTGTGCTCATAAGCTCAGTGACAGTTGACAGGTGACAGGTGACGAGCAAGAACAAGTTTTCATCTTGCCACTTGTCACCTGTCACTTGTCACTGCTTTATTGGCTGGGGCGGGTGGATTCGAACCAACGAATGCCGGTTCCAAAGACCGGTGCCTTACCACTTGGCTACGCCCCAATATCAATCCACAGCGCTTGAAGGGAATGCCTAACGCTCCAGCAGTAGCTCTCCACACGTGCCCAGCGCCTTGATATAGCCGGCTCGCCCGAGCGTCCGGCACGAAAAGACGCGCCATCCCCGTTCAGCCTCTAAGAGAACGGCGGCGCGCGCTTGCGCTTCCCTACTGTCAAAGATACCAAAGACGCTTGCGCCGCTTCCCGCCAGCAAAGTGGCGCGCGCGCCAACCAGCCCCAGAGCCTTCTTCGCGCGCTCGATTTCCGGTTCGAGACGAAGCACTACCCGCTCAAAGTCGTTGTGCAGGTTGTACGGAACGAAACCTGGAAATTGCGCGCCCGCGCGAGAACTAGAGAGCATAATGTCGCCATTGGCCTTTGTCAAGGCGGGCGCATTCAATGCTTTGTAGGCTTCTGCCGTCAATACTTTGACGCCCGGCGTGACGATCAGGAGGTGCGTTTCATCCACGTCCGCGAGCGGCGAGATTTGTGTCCCGAGCCCACGCCCTTCCGCCGTCCCGCCGGTGAAAAAGAAGGGCACGTCAGCACCCAACGAAGCGCCCAGCTCGGCCAATTCGCTACCGCTCGTCTCTATACGCCACAGGTGCGCCAGAGCCAGCAGCGTCACGGCAGCGTTTGAAGAGCCGCCCCCGAGCCCCCCTCCTGCCGGAATACGCTTTTCCAGAGAGACGCGCGCGCCCTGGCGCTTTCCGTACCGCTCTCTGAGAGCGGAGGCCGCAGCGTAGATCAGGTTGCTCTCGTCAACGGGAATGGACGGCGTATCGCAACGTATTTCGATGCGACCGTCCTCGCTCGGCGTCAAATGCAGGCGATCATGCAGCGTGACGGTTTGAAAGATTGTGCGTAGCTCGTGATAGTCGTCCGGACGACGACCGAGGACATGTAGCGCCCAGTTGATCTTGGCGAAAGAAGGAAGCGTTAAAGTGTCGTCTAACACAACGAGCGGCTGACCTTCGTAAAAAGCGCCAGCCGCCCCTGCGATATCGGAATATTGACCGGGCGTTAGCGCGCGATGAAAACCTGTGTCAGGAAAACTCGACCATCCGCCGAACGCGCAATTCCAACGGCTGAGCGCGTGAACATAGAGCTCAGGAGATTGTCACGGTGCTTGGATGAGCGCATCCAACGCTCGACGGCAAAGGCCGCCGGGTCGTCGTAGCCCTGATTATACGCGATGTTTTCGGCCATCGCGCTCCATCCGCGCACGTTGCTGCCGTGTGCCCGCGCCCGCATGTCGCGCCCGTCCGGCCCAGTGTGGTCAAAAAAGCCCATGCGCGCCATGTTCTCCGAATGCATACGCGCCATGCGGCACAACTCCGCATCCCAGACCAGAGGCGTCTCGCCGTTGGCTATGCGCTGAGCGTTGATGAGTTCGAAAGCGCGCCGCTCAAGGCTTGCCGTCGCCATCGAGGACGCACCTTTCAGCGCTGTCATAGCCGCCGGCATGACCACTCTCGGCCTGCTCTGAACCCTCGTCATCGTCGCCGGGCCGTGCGCCGTGATAAGACGCGCCACAGGGCGATTTTGTGATGATTGTCCGGGTGTGACAATGGCCGCCGCGAAGATGAAAGAGAGAGATAAAGTGCTGAGTAGGAGAGCGGAGCGCGCAGAGCGCACCACTATAGTCCGGGGGAAATATATTTTGCTCATGTAGGGGAAGCGCTCTTTCTCGCCGAAGCGCGTCGGGCCGTGAGAAAGCTGTTATGGCCTGACCGTGCTAGGGGCGAGCAGGTCGTTGACTGACAATTTTGATCTTATCAGACGGTTTTACGATGATCAACTCTTTTTTTAAAGAAGAGTTAGAGGACTGGCGTTACGGAACTGCTTTAATAGAGTACAGGGTCGGTCATTTTGATGCCGGGCCGCTTAACTTGGCTTTGATTCTGGCTATTTCGTCAACCTCTACGGCAAGGGCGAGGGCCTTTTGCCAGGCGGCGCGGGCCTGTTCCGGCTTGCCACGGCGCTGATAGAGGTCGCCCAAGTGATCGTGAATAGTCGCGGAGGTGGCATCGCGGCGCGCGGCCTCGCTCAGGTGGCGCTCGGCTTCGTCCAGCCTGCCCAGCTTAAAGTAGGCCCATCCCAAGCTGTCCAGATAAGAGGAGTTGGTCGGCTCGGCGCGCACGGCCTTCTGAATCATCTCAAGGGCTTCGCTGAGGCGTTCGTTGCGCTCGATCAGAAAGTAGCCGAGGTTATTGAGCGCCGTGGCGTTGTTGGGCTCGCGTGCCAGCACGCGGCGCAGCGATTCTTCCGAGCCTTTGGTATCTCCGGCGCGCTCCTGTGCCGACGAAAGCACTATGAGCGAGGCGTTGACGAGGTCTTGTCGCTCGGCTGGCACAAGTTCAAGCATCTTGCGCGCCGCCTCGACCGCCTCTCGCCCGCGCCCTGCCTGCGCGTTGAGGGCGGAGATCATGCGGTATGTATCGAAGTCTTCGAGCGAGCCTTTCAATTGCCCGCGCAGGAGCGTGATGGCTTCGTCAATGCGCCCCAGGTCTGTAAGGGTCGTGGCTTCCAGATTGACGAACGCGCCTTCGTCTGGAAAACGCAGGCGGGCGCTGCGTATGGTCGCAAGGGCTTCCTGACGCTTGCCCTGATTGCGTAGGAGTTCTATGTACTCCTGTTCGGCTGTCGGGTCATTCGGGCCGAGCAGCCGGCGCATACGCTCAATCGTCTTCATCACCTCATTGGTGCGCCCCGCAATCCTCTGTAAGTTGATGACGCGCTGTAGGACTACCGCCGCAATCTCGCGGTCGTCATCCGTATTCAGCACGGAGTCGCCGATGTTGCGCTCCTTTAGCAACTCTTCAAAGACACCGATAGCATCATCGTAGCGTAAAGCGTCGGAGAATATCTGTGCGAGGTTGAGGCGCAGCAGGAGCTGTTCGCGATCACCTTTGGGTCGCTTGCTGATAGCGGCGCGAATCGTCGCGGCTGCATTGTCGATACGGCCCGCGCGCGCCTGCACGCGCGCCAACAATCTGACGTTAGAGACATTGGAGGGATCGTCTGCGACCATGCGCTGCAATTCGGCGATGGCGCTGGAATCGTTGCCGCCCGCCTCGAAGGCCTGGCTGAGGAGTTCCGAGTATCTGGTATTTTCCGGGTTGAGCGCCATGGCGCGACGTATGGCCGCGATGGCTTCGGTGGTACGCCCGGCGGCGATCAACGCTTCGCCGAGCCGCGCATTGGCGGCATCCGTCGTCAGCTCTCGATCATTCGTCACGAATTGAAAGATACGCGCGTCTGCGGCGGGCGAGGCGGCGACCCAGTGCGTCCATGCGTCTATCGCTTCGTTCGGTTTCCCGAGCGCGTAATAGAACTCGCCGAGCAAGGCCCATGCTTCGGCGTCCGTCGGATCGAGCCGCGCCACTTCGCGCAACTCCGCTATGGCCTGCTCAGAAGCTTTCTTATCAAGGTTGTTGTCCCTGAGCCCGCTCTTGATGGCGTAGACGCGAGACAGAAGGCGATGCGCGCCGACGTTGTTGGGGTCAAGGCGCGCGGCGATTGCGGCTTCGCGCTCGGCCAAGGGGAAGTCCTGCGGCGGATAGAAGAAGGCCAGCTCGGCCTGCGCCGTATGCGCCTCCGCGAGCGTCGGGTCAAAGATGGCTGCCTGCTGAAAAGCCTGCTGCGCCAGACGCACCAGATTCGCAGACCTGCTGTCGCGCAGAGCCGTCACGTAGCGCTGCCCCTCCAAGAGCTTGGCATAAGCCTGTGCGCGACGCTCTCGCGGCGTGCCGCCCTGCGGCATCGCGGAAGAGGCGGCGGCGGGCGCTTGCCTTTGAGCGTTCGTTTGAGTGCGCGGCGGCGCATTTGTCTCCGAGGGGCGGTCTGTGGCGGGCACGGCGGGCTGGGCCTGCGCTCCCGGCGCGAACGTGAAGGCTGCCACAAGGAGTAGGCCGGACGAGAGGCGAGGAATCATGCTCGAAATCCTGTTCACGCGACGCTCCCTTTCACAGATGAGGCGTTGGCATCGCCCGTCTGCTCAATCCCGCGCACGACGCGCTGCCAGGAGGAGAGTCGCGGATAGCAATAGATGAGGACGGCGATGGCGATCAATCCGGCACGCAGCATCTCGTATTCATTATTGGTCAGTATCGTGCCGATGAAACCCATCAGCGCGATAGCCAGACCGAGCATCGCCACCTGCGTGGTAGTCCCTTGCAGAGTCTTCAGTAGTCCAGAGATGCCGCGCAAAGAGGCTATGTCCTGTAGACGCATCGCGGAGAATCTCGTGCGGCGCAAAGTGATCGCACCGAACCCGAAGAATAGGATGGCTATCCTCAAAGCCCCGGGCAAAGCCGGAGAGCCCATCGGACGATAGAGGGCTTCGTGGCTGGTGAAAGCGACGACCAGCAGCAAGAGCGTCAGCACGATAAAACCGCCGATGACCATCACGGTGGCACGATGTCGGCGTTTAAGCTCGTCCTGCGAATTCTCAGCGGCTTGCGTCATGCGTCGATCAAGGGAGACATCCAGAGAGGGGGCTGCGGGCGACTCTTGTGCTGATCGCGCGCTGCCGTATAAGTAAGATGATCCGGCCAACAGCGTGCTTTCGCGAAAGCGCGCTGTTGGCCGGATGCGGTCTTAAGGGTTCCTGCCCGGGGGAGTAATCGTCGGCGCGTTCGTCGCGGGGGCCGTGGTCGGCTGACCGACAGTGGGCGCTGGCTGTGCGGGGCTCGTGCGCGGCTGCGTCGGCTGCGTAGCAGTACCGCTGCCGGTCGTCTGCACAGACCCGGTAGAGGGTGACGAGCCGGGCGAGACCGCGGTGCGTGCAGGAGGTCTGCGCTGCACGGGTGCGACGGCGGTGGGCGCGTTGGGCATCGCCGAAGATGGCAGCTCGCCCTGATTTCTCAGGACTATGTCAATCAGGTCATTCTCGCTCTTATCGTTCTTGCTAATGAGCACGCCGTTCTTATCGACCGTGACATCGACCGTGCCCAGCACTTCGGTCACAAGTTTTTGCATCCTGCCGGGTCGCTCCGGCAGAGGCATCCCCTTCTTGATCGGGTCTGGCTCAGGAATGATCGCTCCGATCTTGGTCAACTGGTCTTTGGCCTTCTCGGCATACTCGCCGTTGGGGTAATCGCGCACGACCTGCTGGTAAAACTTCGCGGCCTCGTCCGGCTCCTCTTCCTCCACGTAGAGGTCGCCCAGACGCATCAGGACTTCATCCATATAGGAGAAGTTCGGATACTTTTCGACGATCTCGCGCAGGCGCGACTGCGCGCCCTTGAGCCCGCCGTTGTCGTTCTCCATGCGCTTGTAATAGAAACGCGCGACTTGCAGATTGTGCATCGCCAGGTTTTCCTGAACCTCATTGAGCCGTTGGATAGCGGCCTGCCTCAGCGGCGTGTCGGGAAACTGTTGGAGCAGCACCTTCAAACGCTGCTCGGCCTTGCGCGCGTTGGTGGTCTGGCGGTCGGGGAGTCCCATCTGCCGCATATCCGTCTCGGCGATCTTGAGCATCACGTCGTCGGCGAGCGGGTGTGTCGGGAAAAACGTCAGCCAGTCCTGATAGGCGGCGGCGGCCTGAATCAGGGAACTGGTCAGGCCCTCAAGGTAGAAGGAGTCGGCGATGGCGAGCTTAGCCATCGGCAGATAGGTTGAATCAGGGTAAGTGGTGATGATCGTGTTGAAGAGCAGGCGGCCCGTATCATAATTGCTCTTGCGAACTTCCTTGGCCGCTTCCTCAAAAAGCACACGATCCCGACCGACGGCGACCGTTCCCGTCAATTCAGCATACTTGTCGTCGTCGCCGCCGCCGAAGATTCCCAGAAATTTTTTCTTCTTTTTCTTCTTGGGCTGAACGCCGGACGCGTTGGCCGTGGCGTTGCGCGCGCTGGCCGTGCTCTGTAGCCCCGCCTCGACGCTCTTGTTGAGATCGGCGACGGAGGTTTCCAGACGGTCGAGCAGACCCGCTTCGAGCCGCTCGGAGCGCTCAAGCTTGGAGCTCGCATCGAGGACATCTTTTAAGACGGCGCTGACCTCCTGCTCGAGCCCCCGCAGGCGCGTCAGCGGATCATCAGCCGACGGCTTATCATCGCTACTCTTAGCGTTAAAAGATGAGATCGCGTTGTTGAGTGAGCGCCTCATGGTTTCGAGACGTGATTTCATCACCTGCACGCGCTGCGATGCGGTCAGGTCATTACCCTGCGCCATGGCGGATGTGGCAATCAGACAGCAGAGCAGAACCGCACAGGCGGCGACTGATGCGATACGACGAAAATGCATTATAAAACCTCCAATAAAACTTAGGCCCACTGTAAGGTCGCTTCGCGTAGCTCGCGAACGGCCTCGGTGGGGTCTGGCGCGCCGAAGACGGCTGAGCCGGAGACGATGATCTCAGCACCGGCGGCGGCTATCTCTCCGATGTTCGTCTTGTCAACGCCGCCGTCTATCTCTATGCGCGTGGGCAAGCCCCGCTCGTCAATCATGCGTCGCAGTCGTCGCAGTTTGTCAAGCGAGGTCTGGATAAATCTCTGCCCGCCGAAACCCGGATTAACGCTCATCAGGAGAACGAAGTCGGCGAAGGGCAAAGCTTCTTCGAGCGCGACCAGCGGTGTCGCCGGATTGATCGCCACACCGGAGCGAGCGCCCTTCTTCCTGAGGGCGGAGAGCGTGCGGTTAAGGTGCGGGTCGGCCTCGACGTGAACCGAGACCATCTGCGCGCCCGCTTCCACAAACTGCTCTGCCCAGCGGCCCGGCTCAGAGATCATCAGATGCGTGTCAATGACCAGTTGTGTCGCCCCTGCGATTGATTTCACGACGGGCAGGCCGACCGTGATGTTCGGCACGAAATGGCCGTCCATAATGTCTACGTGAAGGACGGTTGCGCCGCCGCGCTCGACCGCAGCGATATCCTCGCCGAGACGTGTGAAATCGGCGGATAGAATCGAAGGAGCTATTTCCACCATTCGGTTAATTTCCAAACGGGCGGGAGCGGGGGAAGCGCCTCGCCCCTATCGGGTCAAAAAAGCTTCGGTTGGCTGCGCGGTCGGGAGACGAGCAGCTTTGACTCTCTAGCGCAGGCGCGGCGGGCCGCTCGGGACTAAGGGAGGCGTTGACGGCGTCGAAATCACCGGCGCACGCCTGTTCGCATTTGTAGTGCCCGTGTTCCGATTAGCGTCTGCGTTGCGATTGCCGGCATTCGCGTTACGAGTATTGGCGTTGCCGTTACCTGAGTTGCGATTGTTCGCATTGCGATTGGCATTACCGTTGTTGGAATTATTACTATTGTTGGCGTTCTTGTTATTAGCGTTCTTCGTGCGCTTCGGCTTGTTCTCGTTCTGATTAGCGGCTGCCGTATTCCCGTTCGCGTTCTGATTCTCAGATGCTTTCCCAGCTTCCGGTTTCTTATCTTCCCCTCCGCTGCCACCGCCGCCGCCCGCCGCAGCCGTGGCGGCGCTTTCGCCCTCTTTCGGGCCGCGCGCGACGACGACCGCCACAGTCTGCCCGACCTTGATCACGTCGTCCTTTTCCGGCAATTGATCGAGGATGGTGTCGGGCTTAGCGTCGGGGCTAAAGCGCGTGGCGCGCACTTTCATGTTCAGCCCGGCATCGTCGAGCGCGGCTTCCGCCGCCATACGGTCTTTGCCCTTCAAGTCCGGCACTCTCACTTCAGGGCTGCGCAGAGAGAGATAGACCGTCCCGGCCATGCCGAAAAGAAAAGCGACCGCGATGGCGATAATAATGCCTATCTTGCTAAGGGCCGAAAGCGCCCGCTTTGCCACCATACGATCTTTCTTTTGCCTCTCTGACTCGGAAGGGGCGCGCGGGGGAAGAAAGCGTCCGAGTCCCCGAGCGTAGGAAACCAAGTCGCGAAGTCTAACACCCGCGTCCGCCCGGTCGCAAGTATCCGTCCGTGCTTAACTTCGGCGCTCGAAGGCCGCGATGAAGAAGCCGTCCGAGCCGTCGCGCTGCGGCCAGGTGCGTGCGGCCATCTCCCCGGCGCGAAATCTTTCGGGCACATCCACGGAAACCTGTGCGAATGCGTCCGTTTCTTTGAGAAAGGAGGCCACAACCATTTCATTCTCTTCGGGCTCGACCGAGCAGGTCGAGTAGAGAAGGCGGCCACCCCGGCGCACTGTTTTCGCGGCATTAGACAGAATGGCCCGCTGGCGCGTCGACAAGTCCGCGATATCAGAGGCTGAGATGCGCCAGCGTATTTCGGGGTTGCGCCTGAGCGTGCCCGTGCCCGTACACGGCGCATCCACCAGCACGCGGTCAAAAGAGCCTTCGAGAAAGGGTAGAGGCGCGGTCGCATCATAAACGACCGCCACGGCTGAGAGAGCGTGCTGGCGCGCGCCGCTCTCCAGAAGCGTTCGCAGTCGATGCTCGTAGAGGTCGCCCGCGACGATTAGGCCCGCGCCTTCGGTTCTGTCGGCTATATAAGTCGTCTTGCTGCCGGGCGCGGCGCAGGCGTCCAGCACACGCTCTCCAGCCTTCGCGCCCAGAACGTGTCCGGCCAGCTGCGAGGCCTCGTCCTGTATGTAGACGAGCCCTTCACCCGCCAGCTCACGAAGCCGCGCGCTCGCGCCCCTGATGCGCCACCCTTGCGGGACAATCTCTGAAGCCGCCAACTCGCCTCCGGCGGCGCGCAACTCTTCAAGCACGTCGAAGCCTTTCGCGCGCCCGTTGACGATGCGAAACGCCACGGGCGGAGCCTCGTTATTGGCGCGAGCAAACGCCTCAGCCGTCGCAGGGCCGAAAGCATTCGTCCACCGCTCGATCAACCAATGCGGGTGCGAAGTCTCGACCGACAGGCGCTTGAGCGGGTCACTCGCATCCCGCGCCGGGTCGTAGTGCGGCTCTCTGACGGCTCGTCTGAGGACGGCATTGATGAACGGGGCAGCCGAGCGGACGCGAGAGACGTAGGCCATGTTGACCGCTTCGTTGACCACGGCTGAAGCAGGAATGCGAGAGAGAAAGCGAAGCTGGTAGAGCGCCAGACGCAGGGCGCGGCGCACGGGCGCGTCAAGATGCAGGGCTGCACGCGCGGCGTAGTGCTCCATCAACTCGTCAAGCCAGAGTTGCCGGCGTAGCACGCCCAGCACCAGCTCATAGCAGAGAGCGCGGTCAACGGCGCTCATCCCTTCGTCTATACCGGCCAGCAGGACGGATGCGAAAGCGCCCTCTTCCTCCACCCGCTTCAAAATCTCGAAGGCGGCAAGGCGCGCGGGTGTGACGTTGCGCCGCTCCTTCGCACTTCTCTCCACCTGTTTTCGCTGATGCTTCAGGGCGGCCAACGCTCAACCCAGTATCGAACCGACATTGAGGCGCGCGCCGTTCAGAAAATCGCGCACGCTCATACGCCGTTTCCCTTCCGGCTGGACTTCCTCTAAACGCAGGACGGTCGCCCCGCCGCACGCAACGCTCAGCTCATCACCATGCGCTTTAAGCACCGCGCCGTGTTCAGCCGGGCTCATATCCGTCACCCGTTCCGGCTGCGCGCGCCAGATGACGAGGCGTCCCGCCTCAGACTTCGTATAAGCATTGGGCCAGGGCTGAAAGCCGCGCACGCGTCGCTCTATCTCGAAAGCATCGTTGGCCCAATCAATGAGCCCGTCTTCCCTCCTGAGCACGGGCGCAAACGTCGCAGCCTCGTTCGCTTGCGGGCGAGGCTCTATCTCGTCAAGACGCGCGAGGGTTTTTCCGAGCAGGTCAGCGCCCAGCAGAGAGAGCCGCAGCATTAGCTCCGGCGCAGTTTCCTTTGGGCCAATCGCTGCTCTCTCCTGTAACAGGATAGGCCCGGTGTCGAGCCCCTCATCCATTTGCATCGTGGTCACGCCGGTCTCGCTCTCGCCGCGCACGATGGCCCAGTTGACGGGGGCCGCGCCCCTGTATTCGGGCAACAGCGAGAAATGCACGTTGATGCAGCCCAGGCGGGGAGCGCGCAGGAAAGGCGACGGCAGTATGCGCCCGTAGGCGACGACCACCGCGGCGTCCGCCCTGTAAGAAGCGAAGAGCGAGAAGGCTTCGTCGGTTCTGATCTTCGCGGGCTGCTCGACCCTGAGTCCGCACACTTGTGCAAACTCTTTGACGGGCGGAGCCTTGAGCTTGTTGCCGCGCCCGGCGGGCCTGTCCGGCTGCGTCCACACGGCCAGCACCTCGTGCCCGTCTTCCAGACAACGCCGCAATGTCGGCACAGCCGCCTCCGGCGTACCCATGAAGATCAAACGCATAAGAGCAAGGATGAAGGATGAAGGCGGAAGGATGAAATGATTGAATCACGACTTCGTGTGACGCAATCACTCAACAGCTTCATCCTTCATCCTTCCCTAAAAGGCGCATCTGTAGTTGCTGAACTCGTAGAGCGTCTGCCAACGGCCCTGCTGCTTACGGTAGATGGTGTAACCGTCGCCCTCAAGACCCAGCTTCATGGTGACGACTTCGCTCGTGCCGTCGGCGTCCAGATCAAGATGGTCAACGAGCCGCTCCGTATACACACCCGTCTGGCCGATGGCGTCTATGCTGGCTCCGCTCATCATGTCCTTCTGTGTGAATCTTTCGTAATTCGAGAGGGCGGGCTTGTAGGCGTTGCCGTCTGGTTCGGCCAGCAGGAAGAGCACGAATCTCTCCTGCCCGCCCTTTGTCTTCTTGACGACGAAGCTTCCGATCAGCTCGGCTTTGCCGTCGCCGTTCAGGTCTGTCGCCGTGAGATTGACCGTGTCCATGCTCGGAAGCAGAGAGGCCGCCACCCCCTTTTGACGAAAGGCGGCGAGCGCCAGAGGCATGACGGCAGCGCGTTCGGCATTGGTCGGAGCGCGGCGCGACCCCTTGGCCGTGCCGAGCGAGTCCGAATTGGTCGCCAGCGCCATGACGTTTGAGTTGAATCTGACCTGCGGCGTCTGCAACGCGACGGCTGCGCTTGTGCGCTCGCACTCCAAATCTTTCGTTGAATTTTTGACGGTCAGTTTCCCCGCGCTGCCTCCGCCAAACAGTACCCTGTACTCCTGACCCTTGCGATAATAATCGGCGGCGAAACGCGATATCTCTTCCGCGTCGGAATCCCCCGCGACGGGCGCTTTGTAGTTGCCCCCATCAATAATCATGATCGGCAGAATTGAAGCTTGCCCGGCGACCGGAGAAGAGACGATGAAGAGGATGGTCTTCGCCGCCTGCGTTGCGCGTGGAATGGCCCCGGCGCGCGGCGCGCCCGTCATCGAGAGCAAGGCCAGCGCGAAAAAGATGGTTGGCAGGGCGGCGAGCCTGGATGAACGTGGAATCATAGGTCTCCTTTTTCGAGATTGATTCATAAATCCTGTTTCAGATGGCGGCGCGCTTCTCGGCTTTCGTATTCGTCGTCGCGCCGATCTTGGCGGACGTGACTTTGGCCTGCATGAAGAGGCCGAGGTAATCGTGCCCGCCCGCCTTGGAGTCCGTGCCGGACATGTTGAAGCCGCCGAAAGGATGTACGCCGACGAGCGCGCCCGTGCATTTGCGATTCAGGTAGAGATTGCCGACGTGAAACTCTCTGCGCGCGCGCTCCAGCTTCTCTTCGTCGTTGGTATAGACCGCGCCCGTCAAACCGTACTCCGTGTCGTTGGCTATCCTGAGCGCGTCGTCGAAATCCTGCGCGCGTATGACGGCCAGCACAGGCCCGAATATCTCTTCCTGTTCAATGGTCGAGCCGGGCCGGACATCCGCGATGACTGTCGGCTCGATGAAGAAGCCGCGCTCGCCGTCAGCGCCGCCGCCGGCGATGACGCGCCCGCCCTCCGCCTTGCCCTTCTCTATGTACTCGTTGATGGTCTTGAAGGCTTTCTGGTTGATGACGGCGCTCATCATGCTCGCCTGCTCGGTCGGGTCTCCGACCTTGATCTCGGCTGTGCGCTCGCTGATCTTCTCAAGCATGGAATCGTAAACGTCCGTGTGAATGATGGCGCGCGAACAGGCCGAGCACTTCTGTCCCTGAAAGCCGAACGCCGACTGAACCACGCCCGTCGCCGCCACATCAAGATCAGTATCACTGTCAACGATGATGGCGTCCTTGCCGCCCATCTCCGCCACGACACGCTTGATCCAGATTTGTCCCTTCTGGACTTTGGCGGCGCGCTCGTTGATGCGCAGGCCGATCTCTTTCGAGCCCGTGAAAGCCACGTAGCGCGTCAGCGGATGATCGACCACGACATCGCCCACTTCAGCGCCCGAGCCCGTCATGAAATTGACGACGCCCGGCGGCAGCCCTGCCTCTTCCAGCAGCTCGAAAAACTTGTAAGCGATGGTCGGAGCATCCGATGAGGGCTTCAGCACCACCGTGTTGCCCGTGACGACGGATGCGACCGTCATGCCCGCCATGATGGCGAGCGGAAAGTTCCACGGCGGAATGACGACGCCGACGCCGAGCGGTATGTATTCGAGGCGGTTCTCCTCGCCCTCGATTTTCGTCAAGGGCTGCTCTCCGGCGTAGCGCAGCATCTCGCGCGCGTAGAACTCGCAGAAGTCTATCGCCTCCGCCGTATCGCCGTCGGCTTCGGCCCATGTCTTCCCGACCTCGAAGATCATCCACGCGGACATCTCGTGCTTACGCTCTCGGAGGAGCGCGGCGACGCGCGTGAGCAGGTCTGCGCGCTCACGCGCGGGCACGTTGCGCCACGTCGCAAAAGTCTCGTTGGCATTCTCGACGGCATGGCGCGCCAGTTGCTCCGTCGCCTTTTGAAAGCGCCCGACGACCTCCGTTTTATTCGCCGGGTTAAAACTCTCAAGGGTGCGCCCGGTCATGATGCGCTCTCCGCCGATGACCAGCGGGTAATCGCGCCCGAGCTGGCCTTTGACCTTCTCAATCGCCGCGCGCATCTGCTCAGCGTTCTCTTCCCTGCTGAAATCAGTGAAAGGCTCGTTGCGAAATTCGCTCTGCATACTCTCTTAACTCCTCGAAACTATTTTTATCCAGATACTATCACAGATACAAAAAGCGGTCGCCGCTCGGTGAAGCGTACGACCGCGCCCGTCACAATTATCCCGTCACGCGAGGGCAGTTTACCACTGGCCCGCTTTCTGTAGCTTCCTGATCTTGCGCTTGACCAGCTCGCGCTTGAGCTTCGTCGTCTTGTCTATGAAGACTATGCCGTCGCAGTGATCTGTCTCGTGCAGCATGCAGCGAGCCGTCAACTCCATCCCGTCAACCTCGAAGAGATTGCCGTCCACGTCGTGGGCTCGCACGACCGCGCGGAAATCACGTTTGACGGGGAAAAAGATGCCGGGAAACGAGAGGCATCCTTCCTCGCCCTCCTGCTCGCCCTCGACGCGCAGCACCTCCGGGTTAATCATCACGATGCGCTGCGCGGGGTCTTTCCCGACCGAGCAATCCATCACGAACAGTCGCTTCGAGACGCCGATCTGCGGCGCGGCCAGGCCCACACCCGGCGCTGCATACATCGTCTCGAACATATCATTGACGAGCCGTTTCAGCCCCTCGTCAAACTCCGTGACGGGCTCACCCGGCGTCAACAGCACGGGGTCTGGATAATGTCTGATCTCTAAAAGTGCCATCTGGCTTTTCCTCTCAAGGTATGTTCGGCGGCGCAATTTACGGAAGCCTTCCGTCAGATGCACCATTTTACGGCAAAGAGCCCCGGCGCGCCAGCAAGCCGTTTAGAGTCAGGAAACTTTCGTCGAGTTGCCCGGCACAAAACGGGCGCAGCTTCAAACCGCTAATGTTAATCGGCAGTACAACAGCCGTCAGGAACGGGACATGGGCCGCAGCCTGCTTCTCATCGTCCCCCATAACGGTTATGCTCGTCCTGAGCTTTGAGAAGATGATCAGAGGACGAGGCGTCGGCGTCGAGGATTATGGCAGAAGCAGGTTCGACCATCAGGAAAGCGAAGCATCAGGCGGACGAGGTGATCGAAGAGGTCGCGACGCATCCGTGGATTGAGCGCATTGCGCGCTTCGGTTATGCGACGAAGGGCGCGGTCTATATGGTGGTCGGCGCGCTGGCGACGCTGGCCGCCGTAGGGATGGGCGGCGAGACGACCGATACGCGCGGCGCGCTTCAGGCGATAGAAGATCAGCCGTTCGGCAAGTTCGCCCTCGGCACGGTTGCCTTCGGTCTCATCGGCTATGTGATCTGGCGATGGATACAGGCCGTCGCCGATACGGACGACAAGGGGTCTGGCCTGAAAGGCATCAGCATACGCATAGGCTATGCCGGCAGCGGGCTGGTCTACGCGGGCCTCGCTTTTACCGCCGCCAAAATCCTGATCGATGTCGGCGAGCCCGACAGCAGCAACGAAGTACAGCAACACTGGACGGCGCGGTTGATGGCTGTGCCTTACGGGCGCTGGCTGGTCGCGCTTGTCGGAGCGAGCGTCATCATCTTCGGCCTCTACCAGATTTATAAGGGTCTCTGGGCCAAGTTTCGTAAGAGGCTCAAGCTGGGCCAGATGAGTTATTCAAAGAAGGCATGGGCCACACTGCTTGGCCGCATCGGTTACTCCGCGCGTGGCGTTGTCTTCTGCATCGTCGGCAATTTTCTGATTCAGGCCGCGCTTCATTACGACGCGTCGGAGGCCAAAGGTTTGGAGGGCGTCTTTGACACGCTCGCGCAGAAGCCTTACGGCAGGTGGGTGATGGGCATAGTCGCCGCGGGGCTGATCGCCTACGGCATCTACACGCTGGTCGAGTCGCGTTATCGCCGCATCGCCGGTTCATGAAAAGGACTGAACAGGGATGGACAGAAGAGGGTCAGGATAAAGAGAAAGCTTTGAAGCATTCATGCCTCCATGCTTTTTTACCCTGACAATCCCTGTCCATCCCTGTTTGATTCTGCCTGTAAAGATGTGGCGATTAGGTTGTATCAGTAACTTTTAATAACCGCGCAGCTGCTCCTGATAGCCGTCGAAGTTACGACGCATCTCTCCGATGCTGTCGCCGCCGAACTTCTCTCGCATCGCATGGGCCAGCGTGAGCGCGACCATCGCTTCGCCGATCACGCCCGCCGCCGGAACAGCCGTCACGTCCGAGCGCTCGAAGGCCGCCGTCTCTTCCTCTTTCGTATCTATGTCAACGGAGCGCAACGGGCGGCGCAAGGTCGAGATCGGCTTCAGGTGGCCGCGCACGCGCACCTCTTCGCCGTTGGTGATGCCGCCTTCGAGCCCGCCCGCACGATTCGTGTGGCGCTTGAACTGTTTCAGCGTTTGATCGTAAGCGATCTCGTCATGGACAAGTGAGCCGGGCAGGGCGCTCGCTTCTGTGCCCGCGCCGATACTGACCGCCTTGACCGCCGGGATGGACATCACTGCCTGAGCCAATCGCCCGTCAAGCTTCAAATCCCATGCCGTGTGCGAGCCCAAGCCCGACACGACACCGCGCGCCACGACCTCAAAGATGCCGCCGAGCGTGTCTCCCTCACGGCGCTTCTCGTCAACCAGCTCGATCATGCGCGTCTGTGCCTCGGTGTCGGCGCAACGCAGCGGCGCATCCGGAGGGATTGCCGCGATCATCTCCCAGGAAAGCTCCAGAGGTGTCTCGGGCACGCCGCCGAGTTGTATGACGTGGCTGCGAATCTCGACGCCGAAATGTGCGAGCAACTGCCGCGCAAGCGCGCCGCAAGCCACGCGCGCCGCCGTCTCGCGCGCCGACGCCCGCTCAAGTATATTTCGCAAATCGCGCACGCCGAACTTTTGACCGCCCGCCAGATCAGCATGGCCCGGTCGCGGGCGCTTCACACGACGCGTCTTCTCCGCCGGTATATCACGCGGCTCGGATGCCATCACGTCCGTCCAGTTGGCCCAATCCTTATTCTCGATCAGGAGCGCCAGCGGCGAGCCGAGCGTCAGCCCGTGGCGCACGCCGCTCAGAATCTCCGCCGTATCTCGCTCGATCTTCATCCGCCCGCCGCGCCCGTAGCCCCACTGCCGCCGCTCCAACTCACGATTAATCTCCGCCACATCAACGGGCAAACCGGCGGGCAAGCCCTCTACCGTCGCGACCAGCGCGCGCCCGTGCGATTCTCCGGCTGTGGTGAAACGAAACATAATGAAAGCAGCGACGAATAGCGAGCGGCAAGTGACAGTTGAAAAACAGTGACGAGTGACGAGAGCGAAGCCGTCTTTAAACTCGTCCTTCCTCACTCATCGCTGTGCTTAAGAGTTGTTCCGAAAAAATATTGCCGCGACCCAGTATGCAGGCGGGGTCGAAGGCGCGTTTGAGCGCGGCCATCTCGCGCAGGTGTTCCTCGCTGTAGAGCAGGCGCAGGTAGTCGCGTTTGAGCTTGCCGATGCCGTGCTCGGCTGAGATCGTTCCGCCGACAGAGACGGCGCGACGAACGAACTTTTGATACATCTCGCGGGCGCGCGCGGCCTCGGCATCATCGCGCGGCATGATGTTGACGTGAACGTGATTGTCGCCGATGTGGCCGAAGATGACGTACTTGAGCTGGCTCTCGCGGAGCGCATCCCTGTAAAAGCGGAGCATGGAAGCGAACTCTTCGTCGGGCACGGCCATGTCCGTCGAGACTTTGCGTTGACCGTGATGGGCCAGCCATTCATTAACCAGCACCGGCAGCCTGTGCCTGAACTCTCGCAGCTCTCGCTGATCGCGCTCCGCGGTCGCGAACCATGAATCATCCAGCGACACGTGGTGGCGTTCGAGCAGAGCGAGCCACATGGTCAACAATCTCTCCTCCGTCTCGTCGGTGGTCTCCTGCTCAAAGAAGACTGCGCCGGCCACCGCTTCGGGGACGAGCGCGTAGCTTCCGCGTAGCAAGTGCAGCGATTCGGAGTCGAAATATTCCAGCGCCCGCGCGTCAATCCCATCAGACGAATTGCCCCGGCGAGTGGCGAGCGAGGCGGCGCGCGCCTCACGCACGAACGCCAGCAGATTCTCTTCCGTTTCGAAGAAGACTATGCCGCCGAGCAAACCTTCGGGCTTCTCGATCAGCCTCGTCTCCACCTCCGTGATAACGCCGAGCGTGCCCTCGCTTCCGATGAACAAGTCAAGGGCATCCATGCCGGGAGCGACGTAGTAGCCTGCGGCATGTTTGCGTGTCGCAGGCATGCGATAGGACGGCAACTGAGCCTCAAGGCTGCGCCCGCCCGTAAGCTCCAGACGCAGCCTGCCAGACTCGTCCGCCTTCGCACACCCACGCGCGAGGTCAATCACGTCGCCGGTCGCAAGCGCAATCTTAAGGCGACGAATGAAGCTGCGCGTCGGCCCATACTTGAAAGTACGCGCCCCCGATGCATTGGTCGCGACCGTGCCGCCCAGATAACAGCTCCACTCCGTCGGGTCTGGCGGATAGATCAACCCTCGCTCGTTCACCGCGCCTTGAAAGTCCGCGAGCATCACACCTGCCCCGGCTACGGCCCATCCGCCCTGCTCTGCGTCTACGATCTTTTCAATCCGATCGAGCCTGTTGGTTGCAAGCACCAGCCCCCCCAGAGGGATGCGACCGCCGACTATGCCTGTGCCCGCGCCCGCCACCGTGACCGGCGTTCGCGCGCGTGATGCGTCGGCAAGTATGGCGGCGACTTCCTCCGTGGTTTCAGGGAATAAGACCTCAGCCGCCCGACCGCCCTGCATAAGGCTAGCGTCTACCAGAAAGTTTTGAATCTGATCGGGGTCTGATTTCGTCAGCATCGAAGCTTACCGTCCCCGGCATACAGAGAGAGAGAGAGAGAGAGAAAGAGGCCGCCGTCTATCCTTCGTCGCCGTTTCTTTCTGGCGCGAGCGCTATGTAGAAATCCTCGTCCGAGTTGTTGATGCGCCTCTGCCCATCATGGACAAGGCCGATCTTTTCCAGCACTCGCTTCGACTGAAGATTCTTCGGGTCAACAGTGGCAACGACGGCTGGCGCATTGAGTTTTTCAAAAGCATAGCGCAGGCACGCGCGCGCGGCTTCCGGCGCAAACCCGCGCCCCCAATACAGACGCGCGAAATGATAGACCAGCTCGAGCTGCGGCCCGCCCTCAAAGAGATTGAAGCCGCAAGCGCCGATGACACGCCCCCTGCTTTTATCGACCACGGCCCAATGACAAAAGCCATGCTCCTGCTCGTAAGCGATGCCCGCCCTGAGCGAGCGGCGCGCCGCGTCCTCGTTCTTGAAGACGCCTTTCGGGTCAACGTAGCGCCAGACCTCCGGGTCGCCGTAAATCTCGAAGAAATCCTTCAGGTCGTTGAGCAGCCATGTACGCAGTATGAGCCGCTCGGTCTCAGCTATGATCGCCATGCATTCCCTTTTGTCAGGTCATCTGTAGCTCGCGCTCGCGCAGGTACTTGATGCGGTCGCGCAGTTCGGCGGCGCGCTCGAACTCAAAGCGGCGAGCGGCGGCGCGCATCTCGGCTTCGAGGCGCTCGATGGTCGCGTCAATGTTTTCGCGCGTGTACTCTTCGTACTCTTCCAGATTGAGCGGCACTTTGAAATAGTCTGCCTCGTAGGCCGTCACGAGCGTAGCCTCGATGGGCTTGACGATGGTCAGGGGCGTGATGCCGTGCTCAAGATTGTAGGCTTCCTGAATCGTGCGGCGACGCTGCGTCTCATCTATCGCGCGCCTCATCGAGTCCGTCACTTTGTCGGCGTAGAGAATCGCTTTGCCGGAGGCGTTACGCGCCGCGCGCCCCATGGTTTGAATCAGAGAGCGGTCGGAGCGCAGAAAGCCCTCTTTGTCTGCGTCGAGGATGGCGACGAGGGAGACTTCCGGCAAATCGAGGCCCTCGCGCAGAAGGTTGATGCCGACCAGCACGTCGAATTCGCCGCGCCTGAGGTCGCGCAGGATTTTGATGCGTTCCAGTGTTTCAATGTCGGAATGAAGATAACGCACGCGCACGCCGACTTCCGCGAAATACTCCGTCAAATCTTCCGCCATCTTTTTCGTCAGGGTCGTGACCAGCACGCGCTCGTTGCGCTCCGTGCGAAGCCGACACTCTTCCAGGAGGTCGTCAATCTGGCCTTTGACGGGGCGCACTTCAACGAGAGGGTCTGTCAAACCCGTCGGGCGAATGATCTGCTCGACGACTTCCCCGCCCGCCTTCGTTAACTCATACGGGCCGGGGGTGGCCGACACGTAGATGGTCTGGCCGATGCGCGCCTCAAACTCTTCAAAGTTCAGTGGCCGGTTGTCGAGCGCCGAGGGCAGGCGAAAGCCGTATTCAACCAGCGTGCGCTTGCGCGACTGGTCGCCTTTGAACATGCCGCCGATCTGTGGGATGGTCTGGTGCGATTCGTCTATGACCATCATGGTGTCGCGCGGCAGATAGTCGAGAAGGGTCGGAGGCGGCGCGCCCGCGGGCTTGCCCGTCAGGTGACGCGAGTAGTTTTCGATGCCGCGACAAAAGCCCATCTCCTTGATCATCTCAAGGTCATACATCGTGCGTTGATGCAGGCGCTGCGCCTCGACCAGCTTGCCTTCCTGAATCAGCTTGGGCTCCCACCAGTCCAGCTCCTCCCGAATGGTTTTGAGCGCGCGCTTGATCGTCGGCTTCGACATCACGTAGTGAGACTTGGGGTAGATAGGAAGTCGCGACTCATGTTTGTGCAGGACTTCGCCGAGGAGCGGGTCGATGGTCGAAACGGATTCGATCTCGTCGCCCCAAAGCTCTATGCGATAAGCCTGATCCTGATAGCTCGGATAAATCTCGACCGTATCGCCGCGCACGCGAAAACTCCCGCGATCAAACTCTATGTCGGAGCGCTCATACTGAAGCTCCACGAGTTTCTGCAGGAGCGCATCTCTGGTCATGTGCGCGCCCGGCTCGACGAAGAGCAGCATGCCGTAGTAAGCGTCGGGGTCGCCCAGACCGTAGATGCAGGAGACCGAGGCGACCACGATCACGTCGCGTCGCTCAAAGAGCGCGCGCGTGGCAGACATCCGCAGGCGATCTATCTCTTCATTGATCGTCGCCTCTTTTTCGATATACATGTCGGAGGCCGGGACGTATGCCTCGGGCTGGTAATAATCGTAGTAGGAGACGAAGTATTCGACCGCGTTCTCGGGAAAGAGCGTCTTGAACTCCTGATACAACTGTGCGGCGAGCGTCTTGTTGTGCGCGAGGACGAGAGCAGGGCGCTGCACGCGCTGGATGACGCTCGCGACGGTGAAGGTTTTCCCGCTGCCCGTAATGCCGAGCAGCACCTGATCTTTCACGCCGTCGGCGAGCCCGCGAACGAGCGCCTCTATGGCCTGCGGTTGATCGCCCTGCGGCTCATATTCCGAACGAAGTTGAAATGGCATAAAAATAGAGTGACAAATAAAAAAGTGACGAGTGACAAGTTGAAAGAAGATTCTAACTTGTCACCCGTCACTTGTCACTTGCCCTGCATTTCAGGCCACGTGCGTCGTGTCGGCTGAGGTCTGGCTGCTGATCTGGTAGATGGCCTCCATGACGGCAGAGCGCACTTCCGTGGGCAGAGAACCGCGCACGGCCAGACGGCGGAAGGCGGGCAGGATGTCCTGCTGGCCCGAAAGCGCCAGCAGCTTGACGACCGCCAGCCGGACTTCGCTATTGGGATGCTCCTCTATGGCGCGCATCAGCGGTTGCACCTCACCGGCTTTCGACATCAGGAAGAGCAGCGAGAAGGCATCGTAGGTTTTCTCGCGGCTCTCGCCCATCAGATGACCGATGGCCTGATTGGCGAGGCCGGAAGAGGCGAGCGCGCCGCCAATCCTGCGGCGTCTGTCAGCCGGGGCTTCGCGCAGGGCACGCGTGAATGAAGCGGCGTGGTCGTCGTTGAGATTGAAGAGAGCGCGCGCCGCCGCATCACGCACAATCTGAACCGGATCATCAAAGGCCGCGCTGATCTCGCGGAAAGCATCCTCGCCGCCGACGCGCGCAAGGTCAGAGACAGCGGCCTCGCGCTCGCTGGCGACTTCGCTGCTGAGGCGTTGGAGGATACGGCTGGGAACAGTGGCGAAATCGTCTTCGTCGTCGGCGGGCACGATGCCGCGCTCCGTGACGGCGACCTCGATCTCCTTGGTCGAAGTATCCGCCACGGATTCCTCGATCATCCTGACGGGCACGCTCTCTTCGTCCGCTTCAGTTGTGACCGTCTCTTCATAATAGAGGGGGGACGCGCTCACAACAGGCTGCTCGTCGTAAGCCGTATCGTTGATGTCAACGTCTATCCAATCGGGCGCGGTCGGCGGGGTGACGACGACTGCTTCGGCGGGTATCTCGTCCGCCTGAGCAGGCGAGGCATTCTCCGTAAAGGTCGCTTCAAAAAGATCGGACTGCACAACGGCTGGCGGCGTCTCCGCGTAAGCGGGCTCTATCTCTTCGGGCTCGAAGCGTGCGGCCTCTGCCTCTGCGCGCAGCCTGCGCTCCGTAGCTTCGCGCTCAAACTCTATGCGGGCAGCCTCGGCCTCGGCACGCTGGCGCGATTCCTCTTCGACGCGCTTTCTTTCTTCCTCAGCATAGCGCCGTGATTCCTCTTCGGCATGCCGGCGTGATTCCTCCTCGCGCTGTCGCGCGGCTTCCTCTTCCAGGCGAAGGCGCTCGGCTTCGGCTTCCACGCGGAGGCGCTCCTCTTCCTCCTCCTGCTGCTGTCGCGCGGCCTCCTCTTCCTGCTCGGCAAGCTGGCGCGCGGCCTCTTCTTCGGCGCGCTGACGTTCCTCTTCCTCAACGCGCAGACGTTCGGCTTCGGCTTCCTCACGCTGTCGCGCTTCCTCTTCCATGCGCCTTCGCATTTCGGCCAGACGAAGGGCGGCATCCTCTGCACGGCGGCGTGCGGCGTCGGCCTCGCTGCGTTCGCGCTCTTCGGCTTCAATGCGCGCGCGCTCTTCTTCGGCGCGCCGTTTCTCTCTCTCCTCGGCCCGCTGTCGCCGCGCCTCTTCGACGCGCTGGCGCTCTTCTTCGACAAGCCTCAGCCGCTCTTCCTCTTCCTGATGCTCTCTGTCAAGGGCAGCGCGGCGATGATCTTCCTCTTCGGCTCTTTGCCGCTCTTCCGCTTCACGCTGTCGCGCCGCTTCTTCCTCTCTGTGGCGCTCGGCTTCGGCTTCTAAGCGGCGACGCTCCTCTTCAGCGCGACGCCGTTCTTCTTCGGCACGCAGGCGTTCTTCTTCGGCGCGGCGTTGTTCCTCTTCGACACGCAGCCGTTCCTGTTCGAGACGCTGGTGTTCCTCTTCTCTGCGGCGTTCTTCAGCCACAAGCCTCTCGGCTTCCAGGCGACGCTGTTCTTCTTCGGCGTGAAGACGTTCCTGCTCAAGGCGTAAGCGTTCTTCTTCGATGCGACGGCGTTCCTGTTCTTCTTCTCTCTGGCGAGCTTCTTCGGCAAGTCGCTGCGTTTCGGCTTCCGCGCGTAATCTGGCCGCCTCTTCCACGCGGCGTTGCAGGGCTTCTTCTTCCTCTGCGCGCCTGCGCTCCTCTTCGGCAGCCTGTCGCTCCGCTTCCTGCTCGGCATGTATGCGTGCAGCGTCGGCTTCGGCTCTACGACGCTCAGACGCTTTCTCTTCGGCGGTCGCAAGGCCCGCCACGATGGCCGGCGCAAGAGCCAGAGAGGCAGCGGACAACCCGCCAGTCTCTTCGGCGGGAGCGGCCTCAGCTTCCCCTGTGTGTACTGGCTCTGCCTCAAGCGTCGCTGTCTCTTCCTCGACCGGCGCGTACGCTTCCGGCGTACTCAACGAAGACTCTTCAACGACGCTCAACGCTGAAGGCTCGGCGGCCTCGACCACCTCCGAAGTTTCTGCAACCGGGCTCTGAACCCCTTCGGCGGAGACCTGAGCGTCCTCTACGGGCTCGGGCACGATGGGGAGGGATTCGACCATCGCAGACTCAGCGGGGGCAGCTTCCACAGGCGATGCTTTAGCGGTCGTCGCTTCTTCTGTGACGACCTCCGCCATGGACGCCGCCTCAGCAGACTTCGCGGAGGGTCTCTCTTCCTGCACTGCCGTGCCCGTGGCGCTGGCCCTGATAGCGCGCTGGATCAGGGCGTGGGGAACCCTGCGGTCTTCTTCGCGCTCAAGCAGCGATTCAAGCGGAGCAATTGCCGATTGATCCTGCAACTCGGTCAGAGCCTCTACGGCGGCGCGGCGCACTTCGGGTGCGGGGTCTTCGAGGGCCGCGACAAGATGCGGGGTGGACGCCGCGTCGCGCGTCAGACCGAGCTTGCGTGCCGCCGCTGCCCTTTCGGCTGGGACAGCGCCGGTGCGCAGGTCGCGCGTCGCGTCGTCAAAATATCCGTGTTCCGTAAAAGCCCTGAGCGCACGGTGACGCCGCTCCGTATTACGCCTTGAGAGCGCAAACAGAAGCTCGCTTTCGATGAGCTGGCGTGTTTCGCTAAAGGGCGCATTGATGATCGCCTCGTCGTAGGACTCGCCCGTCAGGACGTGTTTGATCTCCAGCCTGACACGCTCTACGTTAAATGTTTCGGGTGCTTCGGCCTCAACCGTCTCCTGCTCCGTCTCGTCTGTCGCGGCGACAGGTTGGGCCAACGCCTCGTCCGGCTCGGCGGCAACGACCGCCGCCGCCGCTGTTTCCGCAACGGAAGCCGCGTCAAGCCGCGTGGCCGATGCCAGCTCCTTTCCGCCTTCGAGCGCGACCGGCTCCTTATCGGAGATGCGCTCGCGCTCCTCCTCGTCCGTGCCCTTGCGGCGCGAGCGAGTCATGGCGACCAGACCGATGCTGATGAGCACCACGGCGGCGATGAGAATCAACAGCCAGTTGCTCCTGAGCACAGCGCCGAAGGATGAGCCCGAAGTGGCGGGCGTCGTCGGCGTCGTCGTGATGGCGGTGGGCACGCTCGGGGCAGGCTGTGCCTGTGCTACCTGATCTGTCGGCGGCGTGGGCGAGGGGAGCACGGGATTTTCGGCTGTCGGCCCGAGCGCAGGGATGGCGGTCGGGAGCGAAGTGGTAAGGCCGGGCTCAGTGGTCAACGGCGAAGGCGCGGTCGAAGCGCCTGTGCCCGTCAGCGGAGTCGGGCCGGGGGCGGGGGTGCTGCCGGCGATAGGCCCTGTGACGGCGGCGGCATTGGGCGGCTTCGGCGTAGCCGAAGCGGTCTCCGTGCCGGGGCGCTGAGAGTTCGTGTTGCCCGTGGCGGTCGGCCCGCCCGTTGTTCCACCCGCGGTGTTGGCCGTGCCGGACGGCGCGCCGCTCGTGGTATCAGCGGGCGAGTTGAAGACGACATCCAGCTTGTTGAATTTCTGGTTGACGTGAGCGGTCGCCCCGGGCTTCAGGCGAAACGAGAGCACCGTATCGTTGCCCCGCTTGTGTACCTGCACATCATCGAAGCCGCGCCCGCGCGCATTGCCCGGCACGCTCGGCGCATTCGCCCCCGGAATCACCACGTAGTAACGGTTGCCGCTACGGTAAGCCTCGTAATCGTTGAGCGGCACGTCGGAGGTAATGGTCGCGCGCCCCCCCTCCGGGGTTTCGCCCGTGCGTAACGCGGCGAGGCTCTTCTTCTTCGGCTGCGGCGACGGGGTCGTGGCCGGGGCGTCGCTGTTGGTATTGGTCTGCTGCGGTTTCGCCGGTTTGCGCCGTCTTCTCTGCTGCGCGTCGGCCTGAAATCCAGTACAGACGAGGAGCGCGATGGCGAGCGCTGCCAGCAGTATGCGCCATTGATTATGTAACAGATGTGAGCGGGGCATGGTGTATATCATCGGGGCAATGGAAATGAAAAACGTTCGAGAACCGCTCTGCATTATGCAACGCGAAAGACCCTCTTGTCACCACTCATTTCGCATTACACGGGCAGCGACTGGTCTATCTTATAGACCACCTCAAGGAGCGCCGTGCGTAGTTTCTCCGGCAGTCCGTCTTTGACGGCCAACTGGCGAAGCTGCTGCACGATTTCGGGCGAGCCCGTAAGACCCAGCAATCGCACGGCGGCCAGCCGCACATTGTAATCCTTATGATGGACGATGGCATCCACAATCGGCTCCAGCTCGTTGGTCTTGGCAAGAAGCGAGAGCAGCGAGAACGACTCGTAAGCCTGTCGGCGGTCTTCGCTTGCCAGACGATCTATCGCCTGTACGGCCATGCCGCCCTTGACGCAGGCCCGCGCCACTTCGCGCATTGTCTCAGGACTGGCGCTGTTAAGCAGGCGCACATAGGCATCCGCACGGTCAAAGCTGAGATGGGAGATGGAGCGCGCGGCGGCGGCGCGTACCTCTCGCGCTTCATCGGCAAACCCCACGATGACAGCCGCAAAGACAGACTCGTGGTTGATATCCCCTAAACTTGTGATGGCGGCGGCGCGCACGCTCGGCTCACTATCGCTCATGGCGACTGACGACAGAGCCTCGACGGAGCTCTGTACCTGAAATTGCGCTAAGGTGCGAGCGGCAGCCTTGCGCGCCTCGACATCATCGCTATCGAGTGCGGCGAGCGCTTCCGTCAGGTGAGCGTCCTCCATCCACTGCGGCAATTCCTCAAGCAAGCCGGAAGCTTCCAGTCTGGTAATCTCACCAGTGAAAGGCCCCTGCACAGTGGCAGCGCCGGATACTTCCTTCTCTTCGACGGGCGGCTCGCCTATGTCCAGACAATCGAGCGAACAGGCGCTCAGCACGCGACTCAGGAGCGAGGCGGGCATCTCCGGGTGGCGGCGTGCCATGTCGAGCAGCGCGCCGATGGCCGCGGGCTGTTTGAGAGCGCCGAGGCTGGTGACGGCCTGCGTGCGAACAATCGGCTCTACATCGTAGAGCGCTTCGAGCAGGAAGGGCAGCGAGGCCAGCGCCTCTATCTCGCCGAGGGCACGCGCGGCGGCGGCACGATCATGGGCCGCCGGAGCTAACAGTAGCGACGCGCTCAGACGCGCCACGAAGCCGTAATCCTCCAGAGCCTCGCGCGCACGCCGGCGGCTCTCCATATCGCCGTCGGGCGCATGAAGGGCCTTGACCAGAGAGTTCTCCACGGCGCGGCGATCATCGAGCGCGCGCGAGGCGAGCACGTCCATGCGGTGCGGCTGGCCCAGCAACAGCTTGCCGACCTCCTGATCCACGCGATAGGCCCCGAACATGGCGACGGGCGCGTGTACGAGACTGCGCGTCTCGCCCTTAGCCTCATGAGAGTCGACGGGCGGCCCGCCGGCTTTCGCCAGACGCGCCGGAAGGTCTGTGCTTCGTCTGCCCCACCATTTTCTTTCGCCCTTGCGGCGCTGCTCCGTGCGGCGCTCTTCGCTCGGAGCTGTTGCAGTTGTCGTCATCGCCTGAGGCGTAGTCAGGGCGAGCGCGGTGGTTGTGGCAGTTGCCTCCTTGCTCTTATCTTCCTGATTCCTGTCGGCCTTCGAAGCTCCTTCAGCCGTTGTGGAAGGACGGCGCAGGCGCATCACAAACAGTATGATTAACCCAAGCCCGAGAAGAATCGCCACGGTCGTGCCCGAAAAGATTCGCGCCAGCAATCCGGGGCTCTGGTCTATCGGAGCTTCCGGCGAAGGACTGGCGGCGGGCGCTACGGTCGCGCCGTTTGCAGGGGCGTCCTCTTCGAGTGGCACGAGGACGGTCGGGGCTTTATCCGTGCCTGCCGTGGTCGTCGCCGCCGTGGCCGTCGAGGCGGGAGAGGTGGAGGTGGCGGCGGGGGGCGGCGGCGGCGCGGCGCTCGCAGGATAGGAGGTCGAAGAGGCGGGCGTGCCTGTTGAGGCGGCCCGCTGGCTCGTATAGACAGGGCTCGAAGCCGCGGGCGTTTCGTAGGTGGTGTGGCTGCGGCTCTCGCGCTGCACGCGCGCGGCGGTGGATGCGACCGACGCTTCTTCGCGCTGCTCGACGGCGGCGGGCTGAACGGAAAGCTGCTCGTCGGTTGCCGCCTGTGATGAATCTATCTCGCCGTTGACGACCAGATTGAGGCGGTTGAAGAGAGGCTGCACCGTGACGTTCGAGCCGGGCATGACGGGGACGACGATCTCAAGCGACCTGTCGAGCCGACGCACTTTCACTCCCTTCGGCAGTCTCTTGATCGGGCTTCGGCCCGCATAGGGGAAGGAGAGGTGAAAGCCCTCGCCGTCGTTCCAGCTCTGCGTCCGCGTCAGAGAGCCATCGGCCATCAGGGAGACGACCGTGCCCGTGGACGTGCGCCGCGACTGTATCTCGGTGATGTTGAGCTTGGCTTCAGTGGCCTTCTGCGCCTGCGCCTTGTCCGAGGGCTTGAGCGCAAGGAGCGCCAGCAGCAGCGTCAGTGACGAGGCGCGGGCGACTTTGCCTCCGGCGTGGATGATAAGGTTTGACATCGGTTTGTGCTCGGCTGAAGCTGTTGACGGCAAGGTATTGCTCATAATCGTAATCAGGAGCAGGCGACGGCGTCTGCGATAGTAGAGCCGGGGACGCGCCTCCGGTTTGAAGGCTTCGGCGCTTATAGCCCGGTATCAGGGAGTTAAAAGCTATGGCTTAAGACATCAAGCGTGTCTGCTTTGGTATGTGCTTGTGGAGAGAGCGACGGATGCTTAAAGAGCGGAATGTGCCCTTACTGCTCGTCGCTGAATTTGTAGCCTATGCCCCAAACGGTCAGAACCATTTGCGGGTTTTCGGGATTGTCCTCTATCTTGGCCCGCAGGCGATTGATGTGGGAATCAATCGTGCGGTCATAGCCCTCGTAGGAATAATCCCAAATCTTTTCGAGAAGATACTTGCGTGGAAAGACCCTGCCGGGGTTTGATGCGAAGAGTCGCAACAGATCAAACTCCTTAGGGGTCAGCTCGACCTGACGGTCGCCAATCGTCACCTCGCGCTTCGACGGCTCGATGCGTAGCTTGCCGCGAACAATCGGCGCTTCGTCCGATGCGCCTTCGGTCGCGACGCTGGTGCGCGAGCGCCTCAGCACGCTCTTGATGCGCGCTTCCAGCTCCCGTAGTGAGAAGGGCTTTGTGATGTAATCGTCCGCACCCATCTCAAGACCGAGCACCTTGTCAACCACGTCGTCTTTGGCCGTCAGCATCAGGATGGGAATGTAGGGAGCCTTTTCGCGTATCTCTCGGCAGACCGCCAGCCCGTCCATCTTGGGAAGCATCAGGTCAAGGACGACTACGTCCGGGTGGTCGTTGAGGGCCGCCTGGACGCCTGCCAAACCGTCTTCGGCAGTCTTTACGCTGTAGCCTGCGCGCGAGAAATGCTCGTTGATCATCGTCGAGATATTCTCGTCGTCCTCAACGACGAGCAGCGTGGTTTTACGCTCACCCGACGAGGGCATACTATCACTACCGTTATCTCGCGATTTAGCTTTGTCGGCAGTTGGCATCAGCGGTTTTCTTATCTTGCGAACAACGAACAGGACGTTCGCGCATGACGCGCCAGTATGGGGGACGCGCCGCTGTCAAAGACTATAGCAGGACAAGACTATTAAACTCAAGCGTTAAGTTGTCAAAATGCGGGGGCAGCCCGGCGGGGCAGCCTCCTTAGTCCGGCGGCTTGCGGCAAGCGCCCGCCCGGTTTTCCATAGGCCGCCGCGAGCCGCACACGAAACAAGCTGGCCGGAGCTGATTCCCCGTTCATAAAATCTTGACAAAGCAAGGGATGCGCGAGCAAAATCCGACTCGCCTCTTTCCGGCAGACGCTATTCCTAATTCTCGACTGAATTGAGCCAGCCGCTATGACCGGGACTCGTCCCGTACTGGAAACATCTTTATCAGGTCTCCAACTCATCCGTCGCGGAAAGGTGCGCGACGTTTATGCCGTCAACGACGATGAGCTGCTGATCGTCGCCACCGACCGCATCTCCGCCTTCGACTGTATCCTGCCCACGGCCATTGAGCGCAAAGGCGAAGTCCTGACCGCCCTCTCGCGCTTCTGGTTCGAGCGGCTCGCGGGCGTCATCCCGAATCATCTATTGACGACGGAGATAGAGAGGATGCCGGAGGCCGTCAGGCTCAATGGGGAGAATCTGGCGGGCCGCTCCATGCTCGTCCGGCGCACGGAGGTCTTTCCCGTTGAATGTGTGGTGCGGGGGTATCTCTCGGGCTCGGGCTGGAAGGATTACCAGCGCGAGGGCGTGGTCTGCGGCCATCATTTACCGGAAGGACTGCGCGAGTCGGAACAACTGAGCGAGCCCATTTTTACGCCCGCCACCAAGGCCGAAGAGGGCCACGACGAGAATATAGATTTCGAGACCATGAGCGCGCTCGTCGGCGCAGATGCTGCCCGTATCTTGCGCGACAAGTCGCTCAGGCTCTACAGCGAGGCGAGCGATTATGCTAGAGGTCGCGGCATTATTATCGCCGACACGAAATTCGAGTTCGGGAGGGATGCTGATGGCGGCATTATTCTCGTCGACGAAGCATTGACGCCGGACTCTTCGCGCTTCTGGCCCGCCGACGCATACTCGCCCGGCGGGCCGCAGCTGTCTTTCGATAAGCAGTTTGTGCGCGATTATCTTGAGACGCTTTCGTGGGACAAGAGGCCGCCAGCCCCGCCGCTTCCTCCCGAAGTAGCAGCAGCCACCACGGCACGCTACATGGAAGCCTACAGCCTGCTCACGGGGCGGAACATTTTGGATTTAGGATTTTAGATCGGGGATCGGGGAAATGTGATTTCAGAACTGGCGCGTTCTATTTGAGATTTCAAATCTGAGGTATTCGGATTAAAGTTTCCCAGATCGCTAATCTAAAATCCTAAATGGATTATGACTTTCTTTGATTTTATCGTGCTCGCGTTGGTCGGGGCTTCCGTGGTGGCGGGCGCGTTACGCGGTCTGGTGCGCGGCCTGTTGACCGGGGTGGCGCTTCTTGCCGGGCTGCTTCTGGCCGCGCAGGGCTACGAAATGGCCGGGGCGGTCTTGAGCGAGACGGGGCTCATGCAAGCGGGCGCTGCGGCTAATGCCGCGGGCTTTCTACTGATCGTGGGCTGTGCGCTTCTGGTCGGGTTTATCAGTGGGCGCTGGACGGCGGGGGGTTTGCGCCGCGCCCGTCTGGGGTGGCTCGACCGCGCTCTCGGCGCATCCTTCGGTCTAATACGCGGGCTGGCCGTCTGTTCAATTCTTTATCTGGCCTTAACCGCTTTTCCAGTGCGTCTGGAGGCGGTCGATCAGGCTCGCACCGCGCCCATCTTAGCCGCAGGCGCGCGACTGCTCGCGACCTTCACGTCGCGCGATGTCCGTACACGCTTTTTCAACGAACACCGGGATTGATCATTAGCCGATAACTCATCCGCTCTTTTGGAAGTCCGCCCGGAGAACCCTATGCAGATGCGCGCCCGCCTCGAAGCCCTGATAGACGATATGCTCGACGGCCAGATTATGCTCGACGAGGCCGTGGCCGAGTTTGAAAAGCTCTACATTCAAAAAGCCTTGGCCCGCCACAAGGAGCATCTCTCGCGCACCGCCAGCATCCTCGGCATTCACCGCAATACGCTCTCCAAGCGCGTCGCCAACTACCGCACGCAGGAGCGCACGCCCACCCGCACCCCCAAACGCAATCGCAACCGCAAATCCTAATAAAAACAGGTCAGTACCGCCTGCGGTAGCGGGCGGGTCGTGTCGTCGCCAGCACCCGCCCGCTACCGCAGGCGGTACTGACCTGTGTATTTACCGTCTTTCAAGCTGTCTGACAAAGCTTTTGCGCTGTCTGAGCCATCTTTAACGCTGTCTGAACAGGGTTTCGCGCTGTATGGAGAGCCTTTCGCTCTGTATGAGTCGCCTTTCACGCCGTATTTGGCGGCTTTCGGGCTGTCTGAACGATCTTTCTCACTGTCTGAGCCACCTTTTACGCTGTCTGAGGCAGCTTTTCTCCTCTCTGAAGGCCCTGTCGGGCTGTCTGAGCCGATTCCGCACGGGTTTTTGCTCCCTGTTTTCCGCTCAAGGTCCTCAAATTACCCGCAAACATTGACAAATACGTGCAGGATGCTTTATTTTTAGCACTCTTGGACAGAGAGTGCTAAAATTTGCGTGTTCAAGCTCTGCAATCAAATCAATTCTTAACGGTTTAAGTTCACTGAAAGGAGCTAGGAAATGGCAACAAACATCAAACCCCTGCATGATCGCGTGATTGTGCGTCGGATCGAAGAGGGCGAGCAGATGCGCGGTGGGATTATCATCCCGGACTCCGCCAAAGAGAAACCGCAGGAGGGCGAAATCATCGCCGTCGGCGAGGGCAAGTACAGGGAAGACGGGACGCGCCAGACTCTGGACGTGAAAGCGGGCGACCGCGTGCTGTTCGGCAAGTACAGCGGGAGCGAGATCAAGCTGGACGGCGAAGAGTTCCTGATTATGCGCGAAGATGAGATTCTGGGAATCATCGAACGCGCGGGCGCGGCCAGCGGTAGCGGCGGCGGCAGCAGCACCAGCAAGAAAAGCGGCAAGTAGTCTTTAAGAGTTAAAGACTCAGGGCCGTTTTTTTACTGACGGAAAGTTGAATCCCATACATATTGAGTTAGGAGAATAAAAGAGATGGCAAAGCAAGTAATTCATGGTGAAGAGTCGCGCGCGGCGATTTTGCGCGGCGTCAACCAGCTCGCCGACGCGGTTAAGATTACGCTCGGCCCCAAGGGCCGCAACGTCGTGATTGACAAAAAGTTTGGTTCCCCGACGATTACCAAAGACGGCGTCACGGTGGCGAAAGAGATCGAGTTGAAGGACGCGCTGGAAAACATGGGCGCACAGATGGTCAGAGAAGTGGCCTCCAAGACCTCGGACGTGGCCGGCGACGGCACTACGACCGCGACCGTCCTGGCGCAGGCCATCTTCCGCGAGGGCGTGAAGACGGTCGCGGCTGGCGCGAACCCCATGGCCCTGAAGCGCGGTATCGATAAGGCCGTCGAGCGCGCGACCGAAGAGATCAAGCGCCTGTCGAAGCCCGTCAAGGGCGACATGATCGCGCAGGTCGGAACGGTTTCCGCAAACGGCGACCAGACCATCGGCAACATCATCGCCGAAGCGATGAACAAGGTCGGCAAAGACGGCGTGATTACGGTCGAAGAGTCGAAGACGATGGAGACGGCGCTGGAAGTCGTCGAGGGCATGCAGTTTGATCGCGGCTACCTTTCGCCCTACTTCGTGACAGACCCCGAGCGTATGGAGGCGGTGCTCGATAATCCGCTGATTCTGATCAACGAAAAGAAGATCAGCTCGATGAAGGACTTGCTGCCCCTGCTTGAGCAGGTCGCCAAGATGGGCAAGCCCATGCTCATCATCGCGGAGGATGTCGAGGGTGAGGCTCTGGCGACGCTCGTCGTCAACAAGCTGCGCGGAACGCTGAACATCGCCGCCGTCAAGGCTCCGGGCTTCGGCGACCGTCGCAAGGCGATGCTCGAAGACATAGCTATCCTGACCGGCGGTAAAGTGATCAGCGAAGACCTTGGCATCAAGTTGGAGAACGTCAAGCTTGAGGATTTGGGTCGCGCCAAGAAGGTCACGATTGACAAGGACAACACGACCATCGTCGAGGGCAACGGCAAGGGCAGCGACATCGAAGGTCGCGTCAAGACCCTGCGCGCTCAGATCGAAGACACGACCTCGGATTATGACCGCGAGAAGTTGCAGGAGCGTCTGGCGAAACTGGTCGGCGGCGTCGCCGTCATCAAAGTCGGCGCGGCCACCGAGACGGAGATGAAGGAGAAGAAGGCGCGCGTTGAGGATGCCATGCACGCGACGCGCGCGGCGGTCGAGGAGGGCATCGTTCCCGGCGGCGGCGTGACTCTGGTTCGCGCGGCCAAGGCGCTCGATAAATTCCTCGCCAACAAGGCAGGCGAGGGCGATGCCGACGAACAGATCGGCGTCTCCATCGTCAAGCGCGCTCTGGAAGAGCCGCTGCGCCAGATCGTGCAGAACGCCGGCAAGGAAGGCGCTGTCATAGTCGAGCACGTGCGCGAGCAGAAGAATGAAAACTTCGGCTACAACGCTCAGACTGAAGAACTCGAAGACTTGGTCAAGGCCGGCGTTATTGATCCGGCCAAGGTCACACGCACGGCGCTTCAGAACGCCGCTTCAATCGCCGGCCTGATGCTGACGACCGAAGCGATGGTCTCGGAGTTGCCGGAGGATGACAAGACCCCTGCGATGCCCGGCGGTATGGGCGGCATGGGCGGCGGTATGGGGATGTAATTCGCCCCTTACGGCTGAAAGCTGAAAAGCGGCTTCGCTCCCTTTCGAGCGAAGCCGCTTTTTCGTAACCAGTTGACCGGTCTCACGATTCAGGCAGGCGCATCTGGAATCGCGCTTCGATCAGGTCGCCGCGCTTCTGGCCGTGCAGCCGCGTCAGCGACGGGTAGGAAGACATTTCAGCCTCAGCCCCTGTTAGTTCAAGCAACTCCTCGACTTCATGTATGGAGTGCTCATCGCCTTCTATCTCCAGATAGAGACCGAAGGGAAGCTCATCCAGTACGACCTCTGCGTTGGCGATACGCCAGATCGCGCGCCGCTTTTCATAGATGAGGGCGGGCGCGTAGCCCAGCGCATACAGAATCTGGGCCAACGACTGAGCATCCTCCACGGCAGTCTCTTCTTCGCGGTGGTGCTTGATGGGTGACTCTGAGGCGAAGCGTCGTTTGTACGTGAGGATGGCCCTATCACCGACGCGCCGCAGCCGCAGCACCTCGGTCTGCGGGTCGAGCGCGCCGCCCGCATAGAGCGTGTTCTCTTCAAACCTCTTGCCGTAGGGCGTCGCCTGCACCTGCGCGAGACGACGCAGCAGGCGCTCATGCTCGTCGCGCGTAAGCCTGTACTTTTTTTCGATCTCAATGCTCATAAGAATAGGTGTCTGACACGGAATGTCTGTGAAGGCAGATGACGGACATAGGGCAACCGACATCTGCTTTTCGAGCGAGCATCCTTTAGCTCGCCCCGTGAATCTCAAAGCCGTTAAGGCAAAAGCATTCCAGGCCGCGCGGGCTCGTTGGCCGTGTCAGATATGAGCCCGGCGGCGCTAAGGTTTTCAAAGAGGCGCTCGCCGCGCCGTTAGACCTATAGTATGATGGAAGGCGTCCGGCGAACCCTCCTGTCTCTCTTTAGATATTAACCGTTATGCGATTAACAGACACTATTTTCCAGCGCTATCTTTGTGCGGCTCTGTGCTGCGCTTCCATTTTCGTCTCTGTGGCCCACGGGCAGCAAGGGGCGGGCACGCCGCCGGCCTCTCAGACGCCGCCGGATGTTTCCGACGACGACGTTGTACGCATCAGCACCGAGCTTGTGCAAACGGACGTGATGGTCTTCGACAAGCAGGGACGCTTTATTGACAACCTCAAGCCGGAACAGTTTGAGCTGCGCGTTGACGGCAAGCCGCAGTCTATATCTTTCTTCGAGCGCATCGTGGCCGGAAGCACTAACGAAGAGTCGCAACTGGCGGCGGCGCGCGGCGGCGGCGGCGCACGCAGCGCCGGGGCGACGGTCGTTCCGCTGGATCGCGGGCGCACCATCTTTTTCTTCGTTGACGACCTGCACCTCTCCGCCGACAGCGTCATGCGCACGCGCAAGTCGCTCCTGAGCTTCATTGACAAAGAGGTCAAGCAGAACGATCAGGTGGCGATCACGTCCGCGAGCGGGCAGATAGGATTCCTGCAACAGTTGACCGACAACAAGGCCGTCCTGCGAAAGGCCGTCGAGCGCATAAGCTATCGCGCCTTTAACCTGCGCGATGCCGAGAACCCGCCGATGACCATCCTTCAGGCCCTTGAGATCGAACAGAACAATCAGAACGTGCTCGCTTATTTCGTGGATATATATTTGAGGGAAAATCCGGGCATGAGGGCCGACATGGCGGAGAATATGATTCGTGGACGGGCGCGTTCCCTCCTGCAACAATCCGATGCCGTCAACAATAACGTCTTGCTCACGCTTTCAAGCCTGATGCGCTCGGCGGCGCAGTTGCCGGGCCGTAAGCTGGTCTTTTTCCTCTCGGAAGGCTTTGTCATGAACATCAGGGATTCGGATGTTCTGGACAAGATGCGCAGGGCGACGGACGCGGCGGCGCGCTCCGGCACGGTGGTCTATACGATGAGCCCGGCGGGGCTCGAAACCGGGGTTGATGCGAGCGTTTCGCAGGGGTTCGATGTCTATGGCCGATTGCCGACAACCTCTGCGGAGATACGAACCAAGCAAGACCCTCTGCGTATGATCGCGGAAAATACCGGCGGGCGCGCTTTGCTCAACACCAATGCGCTCGATGCCAGTATCGAGCGCTCATTGCAGGAGACCTCTGTTTACTATCTGCTCGCGTGGCGGCCCGACGCAGAGCAGCAAAAGCCCGGCAAGTTTCGCCGCATCGAAGCCAGAGTGGTCGGGCGGCCAGAGCTATCCGTGCGCGTGCGTAACGGCTTCTTCGCGACAGACCCTGAGACGACGACGCCAAAGCGCGCCAAGACTACGTCAACGAGCCAGCCGGCAGCCGCGACGCCTGAGACGGAGCTGCGCAAGGCCATCACGGATGTCTTTCCCAAGAGGGCGCTGCCCACCTCAGTATTCGCCTATTACAACGAGATGCCGGATTCCGGCCCGGTGCTCACAATCGTGATGGCGGTCTCGCCCGAAGCCGTCACGCTTGAGACGAAAGACGGCAAACAGACGGGGACGGTGGATGTCGCGGGTCTGGTCTACAACGACGAGGGCAAATCCGGCGCGAGCTTCAAAGACCGCCTGCAACTCAACGTCGCACCCGAAAACCTTCCGGCCTTCATGAACAACTCTCTTTTTTATAACTATCAGGTACGCATCAAGCCCGGACTCTATCAGGTGCGTGTGGGCGCGCGAGACTCAAAGACCGGGCGCACGGGCAGCGCTACGCAGTGGATAGAGATACCCGATCTGGCGAAGGGCAGACTGGCGATGAGCAGTCTGGTGATTGGCGGGCATCCGACTAACGCTCAGGAAGCGGCGAGCGAAGCGAATCCCGTCAGCATCAGCGTCGAGCGTCGTTTCAAGCGTAACGAGCAGCTGCGTTTCATAACCTACATCTACAACGCCCAGCGCGCGGCCAGCGGCGCGCCCGATGTCGCGCTTCAGGTACAGATTTTCCGCGATGACCAGCCGGTGGTCACCACCGCCCTGAGCAAAGTCAAGACCGAAGGGCTGCCGGACATGTCGCGTCTTCCATACGCGGCGGAGGTGCGTCTCGACAAATTGCCCGTCGGGCAATACGTGCTGAGCGTAACGGCCATAGATCGTATCGCTAAGACCAGCACCTCGCAGCAACTGGGCTTCATGATCGAATAAGGACAAGAGCAGGGATACTCCGCCAAACCTCTTAAAGCTCTATCTGACGGGCCGAGATGACCGGCTCGTAAGCGCGTAGCTCTTTGAGGGTATCGTCGCCGAGGGGGGCGTCGGTTTCGATGACGGCCATGGCCTCGCCACCGCGCTCGCGTCTTCCGAGGTGGAAGCGGCTGATGTTGACGCCGTGTTGGCCCAGCACCGTGCCCAGATGGCCTATCACGCCGGGCACGTCCAGATTGCGGGTGACGAGCATGTGCCCGTGCGGAATCGCTTCGATGCGGAATCCGTTGATCTCAGTGATACGCCCCTCTGTTCCAGAGCCGAAGAGAGTCCCGGCCACGGTCTGCTCACCGCTGGTGGTCAGGACGCGCGTGCGAATCGCGTGTCCTGCGTCGCCCGTCCCCGTCGCGCGCCTGTAGGAAGCCGTCACACTGATGCCGCGCTCTTCGGCGATCAGGAAAGCGTTGACGACGTTGACGCGCGCGCTCACGTTTCTGAGCAGTCCGGCCAGAAAAGCCCTCGTCACGGGCGCGGCGTCCAGCTCCGCCACCTCGCCGGCGTATTCAATCCGCACCTCGCGCACGGCCTCGTCAATCAACTGGGCCTGAAATCTCCCGAGGCTGTCGGCCAGACCGATGAAGGGCTGAAGCACGTTCAACTCCTGCGCGCCGAGCGCGGGGACGTTGACAGCGCCGCGCAGCGCCCCCGTCAAGAGATAATCGCGCATCTGTTCGGCCACAGTCAGCGCGACCCCCTCCTGCGCCTCCTTGGTTGACGCGCCGAGGTGCGGCGTCGCGATCACCTCATCGAGAGCGAGCAAGGGGTGGTCGGCGGGCGGCGGCTCTTCTTCAAAGACATCCAGCGCAGCCCCCGCCACAGTGCCTTCCCTGATGGCCGCCAGCAAAGCGCGCTCGTCAATGAGCCCGCCGCGCGCGCAGTTAATCAGGCGCACGCCCTTCTTCATGCGTGCGAAGGCTGCCGGGCCGATGATGCCACGCGTCTCCGAAGTCAGCGGCGTGTGGACTGTCAGAAAATCAGCGCGCGCGAAGACATCTTCGAGCGAGGCTGTCTCAAGCTCAAGGTCGCGTGCCTGTTCCGGCGCGATGAAGGGGTCGAAGGCGACGATGTTCATGCCGAAGCTCAGCGCGCGGCTGGCGACGACGCGGCCTATGCGACCGAGGCCGACGATGCCCAGCGTTTTGCCGCGAAGCTCGACGCCGATAAAACGCTTGCGCTCCCAGCGACCACTCTTAAGGCTGGCGTTGGCCTGCGGCACGCGTCGCGCCAGCGAGATCAGCATGGCGATGGTATGCTCGGCGGTGGTGATCGTATTGCCGTCCGGCGCGTTCATCACGACGATGCCGCGCTCGGTCGCCGCCCCGACATCTATGTTGTCGACGCCGACGCCTGCCCGACCCACGACGCGCAGCCGCGTGGCCGCGTCCATCAACTCGGCGGTCACCCTGGTTTCGCTCCGCACCACTAAGCCTTCGCAATCGCGCACGGCCTCGCGCAGCTCAGCCGCTTCGAGCCGCGTCCTTTTTTCCACCGCGAAGCCGGCAGCGCTAAGCGGCTCAAGCCCGCTCTCGCTCACGTCATCGGCAACAAATATTTTCATCTCATTCATAATAGCCATCAGCAGTTCGTCAACCCGGTCATCAGCTAATCAGCAATCAGTAGTTCGGTTACGGGCCTTTGACTGACCACTTTTAACTGACTACTGAGGACTGAAGATATTATCAACCGGGTGGTTGGGCGTCGAGCCGCCGGGGACACAATCTGGCGCGACCCGGTGGCATAGTGGTAAACTCTCGCGCCGCCGCCGAGCCCCATTGGCCCGCGCGGGCGCAGTTTCATCTCTTCCCAGAAAGCACAGGAGAATTGACGTGGATATTTTCGTGTACCGCGAGGGATCAGATAGGGTCGAAGAGGGATTTACGGTCGAGCAGCTGCCCGAGTTGCTTGCAGACAAAAGCCTCACCCTCTGGGTGGACATGGAGAAACCGACCGACGAGGACGATAGAATCCTGCTGGACGTTTTCCACTTTCATCCGCTCTCGGTCGAAGATTGTCGCGCCGACCGTCATCACCCGAAGGTTGAAGAATTTCCGGACTATCTCTACTTCATCCTTCACGGCGTAACGGCCAACACCGATTCTGTCCATTTCAATACCATCGAGCTTGACGGGTTTCTGGGCAGCAACTTCGTCCTCACCTATCACCACGACATGTTTCGCAGCATCAATAACGTCAAGCAGCTTGTGCGTACGAGCCCCGTTCCCTGCCAGCGCGGCCCGGCCTATTTGCTCTACCAGATTCTGGATCAGCTCGTTGACTTCTACATGCCCGTCCTTGACGACTTCGACGAGCGACTGGTACAGCTCGAAGATGAGATATTCAACTTGACCAACCCGGACAGCACGATTCTCGAAAGGATTCAACAGCTCAAGCGCAGCATCCTGCGCCTGCGCCGCAACTCAGGCAAGCAGTTGAACATCCTCTATCGCATCAGCCACGGCGAATTCAAGCTGATCGAACCCGAGATGCTTCCCTTCTTCCGCGACATACACGACCACCTGACGCGCATCACAGACCTTGCGGAAAATTATCGCGACCTGATCGGCGGCGCGCTCGATTCCTACCTGTCGGTCGTCTCTAACCGGACGAACGATATCATGAAAGTGCTGACCATCTTTTCCGCCATCATGCTGCCGCTGACTTTCATCGCCGGGCTCTACGGCATGAACTTCGACAACCTGCCGGAGCTGCACTACGAGTACAGCTATTTCATCGTGCTGGCGATCATGGTCATAGTCGCATTCGGCATGCTGGTATTCTTCTGGCGCAAAGGCTGGATCGGAAGCGGAACGCGAAAGGATGAAAAGAATGCTGCTCGTTCCTGAAAGCTTTTACTTCATCCTTCCACCTTGCTCTTACATTGGCCCGGGGTCTTCGCGTGGGCCACGGCTGCCGCCCTCGTCGAATGCGCCGTCGGGTGAAGGCGTCGTCGCCGTGGATTGTCCGCCACTCTCCTGGCCTGATGTGTCAGAGACTTTTTCGGTCTCTTCAATATCGCTCAAGGTATCATCGCTCGTCGCGGCGGAGTCGGGCTCATTACGCTCCGTGCCGCTCTCGCCGCCACCAGTTTCCGTTGACTTGGGGTCTTTAGCTTCCTGCACTGCGATTCTCCTTCTACAGCCATAGCTGAATTGTTACCAGTAAAGAAACGAGCGTTGCCGCATAGGCCCCGGCCAGAAGGTCGTCGGCCATGATTCCCAAACCTGAAGCGAGGGCTTCAAGACGGCGAATCGGGTACGGCTTCCAGATGTCGAACGCACGAAAGGCCATGAACCCGGCCAGAATAATCCACGCCCCTGCATCCAAAGGCACGAACAAAAACGCCAGAAACTGCCCGGCGACCTCGTCCACAACGACAGAGCCGGGGTCTTTGTGCCCTAACAGATGTTCGGCGCGCGTCGCCGCCCAGATGCCGACCAGAGATAGGGCCGACACGACCAGCAGCAGGGCGGACGTGCGAAGGGACGCGAGCGCCGCGCCGCTCAACCCGCGCGACAACCCCTGTGCGGTGAGCCTCACCCATAGAGCGTTAAAGAGCAGATAGAAACCGACGCCCACCGCTGAGCCCCACGTGCCCGGCGCGAGCGGCAAATATCCGACGCCGCACGTCGCGACGCCAAGCGCAAACCAGTCCGACGCCGTTCGTTTGCCCGCCCCGCGCGCGAACACAACGCCCCTCGTCACCACGGGCGGATTCAACTCATCGCTTGATTCTTTGATCTGCATGAGAGACGAGGGGCGGCAATGTGAGTTAAAGACAGGCTCTTGCTTTTTACTCATCCCTCACACTGCCGCCCTTCTTAAACTATTCTGCCGACGAGGTCGTAGTCGTGGGCTTCCGTGATCAGCACATTGACGAACTGTCCGGGCACAGGATCGAAATCTTCCGGCGCATCGTTGATGAGGACGCAGCCGTCTATGTCTGCGGCCTGTGTTTCAGTGCGTCCCTGCCAGAGCAGTTCGGTCTCGGCGCTCGTGCCCTCGAAAAGCACGCGCACGGTTGAGCCTATGCGCGAGCGGTTGCGGCGGCGAGAGATGCGCTTCTGTTCTTTCATCAGCCGGTCGCGCCGCCTCTTGGCCGTCCTCGCATCCACCTTGTTCGGCAGATCGAAAGCGGGCGTCCCCTCTTCATCCGAATAGGTAAAGACGCCGACGCGGTCAAACTCCACGTTGCGAACAAAGGCCAGCAGCTCTTCAAAATCTTCTTCCGTCTCGCCGGGAAACCCCGTGATGAAGGTCGTCCGAATGGCTATGCCGGGGACGCGGTCGCGTATGCGTTTGATCAGGCGCTCAAGACTTGCACGCGTGCCGCCGCGCCGCATCAGCTTCAAAACATTTGCGGAAGCATGCTGCAAGGGCATGTCCAGATATTTGACGGCCTTCGGCTCAGAGGCCAGCACCTCAAGAAAAGCGTCGCTGATGTGCGTCGGGTAAGTGTACATCACGCGCACCCATTCTAGGGCGTCGAGATGAGAAAGCTCGCGCAGAAGGTGGGCCAGCGCATCCGGGCGTCCGAGGTCTTCGCCGTAACGGGATGAATCCTGCGCGACGAGGACAAGCTCTTTGACGCCTTCGTCGGCCAACTGCTGCGCCTCGACGAGGATCGAGCCCATGCGGCGGCTGCGGAAATGGCCGCGCATCTGCGGAATGAAACAGAAGGCGCAGGGACGGTCGCAGCCTTCCGCGATCTTGATGAAGGCGCTGTAGCCGGGGGTCGCAAGCACGCGCGGCGTTGATTCATCGTAGAGATAGGTCGCGCTCTGGTTGCCCACGGGCAGGATGGGAAGCGAGCGCGTGTTCGTCCGTTCATCACAAACAGTCGTAATCTCGCTGACCTGATTAGTGCCGATGAAGGCGTCAACCTCCGGCATCTCGGCGCGCAACTGGTCGCGATAACGCTCGACAAGGCAACCGGCGACGACGAGGCGCTGCGCCCGTCCCTCTGTCTTCAGCCTCGCCGCTTCGAGGATAGCGTCGATAGATTCCTGCTTGGCCGACTCGATAAAGCCGCAGGTGTTGACCACGACCGTGTCGGCCTCGCCGGCATCCGGCGTAATCTCATAACCGGCCTGCTGGAGCTGGCCCATCATGACCTCGCTGTCAACCAGATTCTTCGGACAACCTAAACTTATAAATCCGACTTTCATAATGCAACGACAAATGATGAGTTGCGGGTGATGAGGGATGAGTTAAAGACAGGCTCTTGCTTTTTACTCATCACTCATCACCCGCGACGCATCACTGCTTTTCTCCTTCCAAACGGGACAACCAGTCTTCGATTTCGGCGGCTTCGGTCGTGGATAGCTGTTGCTCTCCGAAGCGCACGCGATTATAGGCGCGGGTAATCTTCATGGCCTCCGTCATCCCCGTCGAGGTGGCGAATTCCAGAGGCGTCTCGCTGGCGGCGCGTTCGAGTCCACGAGCAGCCAGCACAGCCGTCATGCGCTCGTAGAACTCTATCACGGAATGCCCTTCTGTCTCCGGCCTGCGCCAGAACATCAGGCCGCGCCACAGGCCCAGGCGTCTCGCCCTGCCGATCAGCAGCGACATCAACATGCTCATCAGAAGCAGCGGAAAGAGGAGCAATAAGAGTCCGCCCGCGGCGGCCAGCCATGGATGCTGAGAGCCGTTCTGGCCCGTTAGCCGACGCCACCACTCGACGGCCAGAGCGGTCAGATTATCCAGCCCGTCGCTCAGGGCGCGACGAAAGGTGTAGAGGCGACTTCGCAGGGTCGTCGCCAGCGAGCGCTGCTCCTGCTTATCGTAGCCGACGACGTATTGAATCCACATCAGTTCAAGCGCCTCTGCGTACTTAGAGAGGCTGGCCGTCAACCCCGTGTGTTGTCTCGGAGGACGACCATCGGCGGGCGTGGGGTCAAACGTCACCCATGAATCGGTCTCAGGGAAATAGACCTCGACCCAGGAGTGCGCGTCGCGCTGCGTCACGGTGTAAGCGTCCGCCGCGTCGTTATACTCGCCCATCTGAAAACCGTTGACCACGCGCGCGGCGATCCCTTCCGTTCGCAGCATCACGGCCATCGCCGTCGAGAAATACTCGCAGTGCCCCTCGCGCACGCGAAAGAGGAAGTCGGCCAAAGGGTCTGTGCCCCCGGCTTTCAAGTCCAGCGTGTAGCCGTAATCCGTTTGCAGGTGCTGCTCTATGACGCGCGCCGCATCATAGCGATTACGCGCGCCGGCCCGCAAAATCCACTCGCGCGCCAGGGCTCCTATGCGCGGGTCAACCCCTGCGGGCAGCTGCACATAACGCGCGAAGGAGAGCCGGGAGTTCTTCGGATACTCGTGCGGGTATGGCCCAAGGTCTTCGCGCAAAGTCTCCGCGTCAGGCTCGGTCGTATCCGAATAAGCTTTGTAGGTGATGCGCTCAAGGTCGTGCGGTCGCACGGAGAGCGAGCCCTCCGCGTCGCGCTGCACGTAAGAGAACTGCCCCTGTACGGCGACCGTGCGCGGTGCGGCAAAGAGCACGGGCGTATCCACAGGCTCAAGGAAAAAAGTTTGGGTCGTGACGCGGTGCAGGCTGTCTATGGTTCCGAACTGGAAGAAATTTCGCTCGCTGGTAGTACGCTCGAAGGAAGTCTTGCTGCGCGATCTGCGCCAGCCTCGCCCGTTGAATTCGTCGAGCGCGACGCCGCGCCACCTCAGAAACCGATTGCGCTCCTGTTGCGGCTCGTCCACCCGCACGCGCATGACGACGCGCTCGCTCTGCTGCAGGCGACCGATATCGCCAAGGTTGACCGTGTCGGAAAATCCGACGAACCCGGACAGCCCGCTGCCCGTTCGCGCCAGCGCGCTTGAGCCGTAGCGCGGCGCGATGAGAAAGAGCGGCATGGCGAGAGCGAAAATAAGTATCAGCAGGACGAAGGCGACCAGCGGCAAACGCCTCGCCTCGATATTGCGATGTTTGGCTCGCCTCTTTATCAAGCGCCCGATCAGGGTGGAATCGGGCGCGACCAGCAGGCGCGTCTCCGTGATACGCACGCGGCGGCGCGCCTTCCTGATTTCGAACGAGATGATCGTGCTCAGGGCACAGAGCGTGTAGAGGCCGAGCGTCGCCAGAAACAATGGACTTAGCGTGAGCCCTGCGGCCAGCAGCACCTCGAAGAAAGAGATTAAGTAGAGAAAGACCCAGTCGCGGTCGGCCTTGACCTGTAGGAGCTTGACGGCTGAGAGAAAAAGGATGAGGTGGGCGAGCGCGCTCACCCCCACCCTTTCGCGGGCGTCGCCCGCGCCGGTCTGGTATCTCCAATCCAGATAAAAGAGCGGGAGCGACAATAACACTATGACGAGCCCGACGCGCTCAGGCAGTTGCCAGCGCGTGCGCTCCAACCCCCACGCGATGAGCATGACGCTGGCAAACGCCGCCCCCAGCATCAGGCCCATGCCGCCGGAGACGGCCAGCGCGAGCGCGCCCGCCGCGACCATCGCGTAAGAAGAGCTTCTGAAGTAAGTGCTAAAGGTCACTGTTCGCGGTCGTCCTCAAGCCCGAGATAGGAGCGCAGCGCCTTCTGCGCTCCTATCTCGGGCGTCTACCTCTGTTTCAAGCGGATTTGGAAAAGCTTCGGCCAGCGCTTGCCGGTCACGAAAAGACGTTCGCCCGCGCCGTCATAGGCAATGCCGTTGAGCACGTCGGTCGCCGCGCTACGATCAGTGCGCGACAGCAAATCTTTCAAATCTATCCACCCGAGGACTTCTCCTGTCTGCGGGTTGATCCGCACGATCCAGTCCGTCTCCCAGACGTTGGCATATATCTCGCCGTGTATATATTCCAGCTCGTTGAGCTTCGTCAGCGGGCGATCTCCGTCATAGACTTTGATGGCCCGCTCCAATTGATAGTTGACCGGGTTGAGAAAGCGTATGCGGTTCGTGCCGTCGCTCATGATGAGTGAGCTTTCATCGTGCGTGAGCCCCCAGCCCTCACCCTCGTAGGAAAACTCGCCCAGGGGTTGAAAGCTTGCGAGGTCATACGTGAACCCCTTATGCGATTTCCATGTCAGCTGGTATATCTTCCCCTGAAAAATAGTCAGCCCCTCGGCGAAGTACTCGTGCGGGACATCGACCCTGCGCACGACGCGGCCCGTTTCAAGCTCGACCTGCCGCAGGCTGGACGTGCCATAGCCCCCTGTGCTCTCGTAAAGCGAGCCCTGATGTATTTCCAGCCCCTGCGTGAAAGCCCCAGTATCATGAGGCCAGACTTTCACCACCTCGAAAGCATAGATGGGGACTTTCCCGCCGTCATGATTCTCATCCCGACCGGCTTTACCGCTACAGGCAGCAAATAAGAGCAGAAGCGCGAGCGTTATGGCTTTGAGCAAATCTTTTTCGGCCCTTCCCGAATCCATGGCTCTGGAAATTGGAGCCGAGCGATCTCGGTCATCGGAAACTAAAAAAGCCCGCAAGAGCGTAACGCTCTCGCGGGCTTTCTTTGAAATTATCCCGGCGGCTTCCTACTCTCCCACACACCTGCGCGTGCAGTACCATCGGCTCCAAGAGGCTTAACTTCCGTGTTCGGGATGGGAACGGGTGTGACCCTCTCGACAAAACCACCGGAAAACTTGTCAACTCTGTAAGAGAGCTTGGAAAATCGAATAGTAACCATAGGCAGCCTGTACATGCGGCTGCAAATTTGCTTTCTTGCTTGAGAGTAAATTTTACGGTCAAGCCTAGGGACTAATTAGTAGTGGTCAACTGAGCGTCTTTCAACGCTTACATATCCACCCTATCAACCTGGTGGTCTACCAGGAGTCTCACTGTCAGGACTAATCTTGGGTCTGGCTTCACGCTTAGATGCATTCAGCGTTTATCCATGCTCCACTTAGCTACCGAGCGCTACGGCTGGCGCCATAACTCGTACACTAGAGGTGGATCCATCCCGGTCCTCTCGTACTAAGGACAGATTCCCTCAATCCTGCTGCGCCCACACCAGATAGGGACCGAACTGTCTCACGACGTTCTAAACCCAGCTCACGTACCGCTTTAATTGGCGAACAGCCAAACCCTTGGGACCTTCTTCAGCCCCAGGATGCGATGAGCCGACATCGAGGTGCCAAACCCTGCCGTCGATGTGAACTCTTGGGCAGGATCAGC
>DASVWI010000037.1:0-306869 GCA_036389675.1 Pyrinomonadaceae bacterium | reverse complement strand
CGGCCCTGAAGGGGCTCGGCGCCACCGTACTCTATCGCACCCAGCGTGTTTCCAACGCCATCGCCGTCCGCGTCGCCGCCGGCGACGTCGTCAAGCTGCGGCAGCTGTCAGGGGTCAAAGCTGTCCGCGCGCTGCCAACCTGGCGCCGCCAGAATGCTACCAGCGTGCACTTGATCGAGGCGCCGGTCCTGTGGGACAGCTCGGGTATCGACGTCACGGGCCGGTCCATCACGATCGGCATCATCGACACCGGCATCGACTACCTCCACTCCGACTTCGGCGGCACCGGCGCGCTGGCCAACTACCAGGCCAACAACCGGGCGTCGAACGCCGACGGCTTCTTCCCGACGGCGAAGGTCGTCGGCGGCTTCGACTTCGCCGGCGACAGCTACAACGGCAACAACCCGCCCGCGCCCGACCCCGACCCGATGGACTGCAACGGCCACGGCACGCACGTCGCGGGCACGGTCGGCGGCAGCACCTACGGCGTCGCCAAGGGTGTCACGCTTCACGCCGTGCGCGTGCTGGATTGCGCGGGCAACGGCACGGATTCAACGGTCGTCGCGGGCGTTGACTGGGTGACGGCGAATCATGCCAGCCCGGCTGTCGCTAACATGAGCCTCGGCGGCGGCGCATCCTCGACCATCGACACGGCTGTGCAGAACTCTATCGCTTCGGGTGTGACCTACGCCGTGGCGGCGGGCAATGACGGCTTGAACGCCTGCAACTATTCGCCGGCGCGCGTGGCCGCGGCCATCACGGTCGGCAACTCCAACAGCTCCGACGTACGCGCTTCGACCTCCAACTACGGCTCGTGTCTGGACATCTTCGCTCCGGGCTCAAGCATTACTTCCGCCTGGAACACCAGCAACACGGCGACCAATACCATCAGCGGCACTTCGATGGCATCGCCGCACGTCGCCGGTGTCGCGGCGCTCTACCTGCAAAACAACACGACCGCCTCGCCCGCGACAGTCGCCAGCGCGATCACCACCACAGCGACCTCTGGCCGCCTGACAGGCATCGGCACGGGCTCGCCCAACCTGCTGCTCTATTCGCTGCTCACCACGGGCGGCGGCACAGGTGGCGCTCCCTGCACCAGTTGCGAAGCCTACAGCGGCTCGCTCTCGGGCACGGGCGCTGTCCAGTACCAGCCGAGTGGAACTTACTATTACAGCTCCGTCTCCGGCGTCCATAAGGGCTGGCTGCGTGGGCCAACTTCGGGAGCGGACTTCGACCTCTACCTGCAAAAGTGGAACGGCTCAACGTGGGTGAACGTCGCCAGCGGAACAAGCGCGACCTCGAACGAGGATGTCTCCTACAGCGGCACGGCTGGCTACTATATGTGGCAAGTCTATTCCTACAGCGGCAGCGGCAGCTACAACTTCTGGATGCAGCGGCCATAAGTAGAAAACCTAAGCGATAAAAAAGCCCCGGCAGAGACGAAAGAGATTCCAGTTGAGTTTCTTTCGCACCCTGCCGGGGCTTCTTCTCTTCTCCGCCGCGCGCTGTGGCTTCCTCATCTTTATTGCGCTTTAATTGTATTCTTTCGATAGCATCACTTCCCCCTGCGACAACGGCACGGTGGCGACGAGACGACGCACACTCACTTCGCCTACCGGCAGGTCGCTTGATTCCGGAGCGCTGCGCCTTTAGGATGTTTTATGCCGTCTCGGACTTCTTTCGGAAACGCTTGTGAGGCAATAGAGGAATCTTGCTCGGACGCTTAATACGCGCACGCGAACTACATCTTTCGCAGCGCGAGAAAAACAGGATCGTGCGCCCCTTCGAGTGGGGTCTCTCTTATATTACGGATCGCGCTAACGGCGACGACCCGCGCCAGTTCCTGCGTCGATATGCCCATCAAGCGCTCGCGGCGAGCGAGGATTTCTACAAGCTGCCGGAGATCGTTGACTACAGGCTGGATGGTCAACATCTGACGTGGACGAGCGCCGTTCACACGCCCTCACCGGAGAACAATACTGTGCGCGCTTACTTCTTTCCCGCGCCCGCACGGCGGCGTGCCCGTGCACTTGAGCATCGCCCGGCGGTCGTCGTCCTGCCGCAGTGGAATGCACAGCCCGAGAGCCACATGGCGCTTTGTCGCCTGCTCAATCGCTTGGGGATAACGGCGCTGCGCGTGACGCTTCCCTATCACGAAGCGCGACGGCCCGTAGAGCTTGAGCGCTCGGATTATCTGGTCAGCTCCAACATCGGGCGCACGATTCAATCCATGCGTCAGGCTGTGCTGGATGCGCGCGCAGCCGTCAGCTGGCTGATAGAGGAGCGCGGCTATAACCGCATCGGCATCCTCGGCTCAAGCATCGGCTCGTGCACGGCCTTCCTTGCTTACGCGCACGAAGAGCGGATTGATGTCGGCGTCTTCAACCACGTCTCCGGTTACTTCGCCGACGTTGTCTGGCGCGGCATCTCAACGCGTCACGTCAGGGAAGGGTTCGGCGACGAAGTGACGCTCGAAGAGCTGCGCGAGTACTGGCTGCCGATCTCTCCGCTCCCATTCATCACACGCCTACAGAAGATAAGGCCGCGCCCCATGCGCTTTATCGCCGCGAGCAATGATCTGAGCTTTCCCGTAGACCTCTCGCGCAACGTGATCGCCGAGACACGCCGCGCCGGTCTGCCCGTTGATGTCGCGTGGCTGCCCTGCGGCCACTACACCATCGGAGAACGCCCGTGGGTCTACATGGACGGCTGGAAGATCGCGTCGTTCTTCAAAAAGCACCTCTAAAGAAAGCGGGGGTCGGGGGCCTGGGGCAGGGGTCGGCTAAGAGCTGTTGGCTTTGCCGGCCCATTGTTCTTTTGGGCTTAACTGAATCCGGCTTTTAAACCCCCAGCCCCTGTTTCTGCCCTTCCCTGTTGGTATATACTCGCCGCGCTCGCGACTCCCGATCACTCGGCGCGGAAAGGAGAACCTCATGCCCTTTTACTACGGCATAGACGGCAGGAAAGAGAGCGAACAGAAGATCGCAAAGGGATTGCTGCGATTGAAGGACGGGTTCGCCAAGAGCAAGCTGCCGAAGAGGACGATCACGGAAACGCTGCTGCTCGCCACCTGGAACATACGCGAATTCGATTCATCCAAATACGGCAAGCGTGGCAAAGAGCCCATCTTCTACATCGCGGAGATTATCTCGCAGTTCGATCTCGTAGCGATTCAGGAAGTCCGCGATGACCTGACGGCGCTCAATACGCTGATGCGTTATCTGGGCGGGTGGTGGAAGTACCTTTTGACGGACGTGACGCAGGGCCAACAGGGAAACCGCGAGCGCATGGCCTTCGTCTATGATTCGCGCAAGATCGATTTCGGCGGCTTCGCCACACAGATCGTGATTCCGCCCATCGCCAAGGCCGGGAAGGTTCTTGAGCCGGCCAAACAGCTTGCGCGCACTCCCTTCATGGTCGGCTTTCGCGTCGGCTGGTTCAACTTCACCATCTGCACGACGCACGTCCTTTACGGCGAGGCCGTGGCCGAAAATCCCGAGCGCATCAAAGAGATCGAGGCGCTGGCGGAGTTCCTCGCCGCACGCGCGCAGGAGAGATACGCGTGGTCGAAGAATATGATTCTGCTCGGCGACTTCAACATCTTCAAGCCCGAAGACCAGACGCTTCAGGCCATCACGAGGCAGGGCTTCTTTGTCCCGCCGCAGATTCAGAAACTGCCTTCAAACGTGCCGCAGAACAAACACTACGACCAGATCGCCTTCATCGCGCCGGACATTCAGGATCAGCTTGAGCTTTGCAACGCCGGCGTCTTCAACTACTACGCGCACGTCTATCGCCCGGAAGATGAGGAGATGTACGCGGAAGACATGGGCAAGCCTTATAAAGAGACGAAAGAAGGGAAGGCGCGCGACAAGGCCCAGCGCACGCGCTACTACAAGGACTGGCGCACCTTCCAGATGTCGGATCACCTGCCGCTCTGGATAGAGCTACAGATAGATTTCGGCAGGCAGTATCTAAACAAAAAGATCAAGCAGGAGCTGGCCCCTGTGCCGATGATGGGCCGGCAGCTCTAGACCGGGCGCTCCTCTGACGCCCTAGCTGTCCGGAAGGGAATCCATAAAGAGGGCTTCGACGCGCGCCGCTATCTCCCTTGCACGTTCGAGCAGATCACTGGCGCGCGAGCGATGCTCGGAAGTGAACTCTTCATCCTCTATCTCAGCCGTGTTGACGAGCACGTTATAGCGCGCGGAGGTGACGGAGGCGAGCGCCAGTTGCGCGCCCGTCGCGGCATCGGAGAGGGCGTTCGGGTTGCCTATCTCGGCGAGCGTCTCAAGCAGCTCAAGGACCTGCACGGCGACGCCGGCGACCTCCAGCGGCACGGTCGCCGCGCCCTTCAGCGCAGCCTCTATCTCATTGGCCCGCAGAGCCGCCTGATCGTCAGACTCCTGCGGCAACTCTCGCGCATCCATGACACGCTGAAAACTCTCCGCATCGCGGGCGGAGGCTAACCGCAGGTGGCTACGCAACGGCTCAAGCTCAGAGAGCGCGTCCTGTATCTCTCGCTGCACGTCGCGGTATTTATCGCGTCCCTCGGTCAGGCGGGCGACCATTTCGCCGAGCGCCGCGCCGAGCGAGGCGGCCTGTGCGGCTGCTGCCCCACCGCCCGGCGCAGGCTCGCCGCTCGCCACCGATTCCGAAAATTCCCTGATGCTCTCACGCTCGCCCTTACCCTGAAAGGCCGCCTCTATACGATTTTCCAGCACCAGTCCGGGCGCGAAATTTTCTATCTGTAGGAAATATTCGGCGGCTCGATCACACGCGGCCTGCGGAATGAGCCCGACGATCTCGCTCCCGGCGACGCGCACGCCGTAGCGCTCGGCCTCGCGCCTGACGGCCTCAAAGGCGTGATGAAGCTGCGTCTTCTCAAAATCCACGAGGTTCATAGACACCTGCGTGAGGCCGCGCGTCTCAAGCTCGAAGCCAAGGGCCTTCAGGTAGCGCAGCCCGCCGCTGCTCCCGCGCACGGCGCGCGCGATGCTCTGCGCGACAGAGAGATCGTCCGTGTGCAGGTTGACGTTGTAGGCGATGAGAAGCGGGCGCGCGCCGACGACAACTGCTCCGGCGTTCTGGTGCAGACGTGTTGGGCCGAGGTCAGGCGCACGCGCCGCGACGCTCCCTATCTCCTCGCGCAGCAATTCGTAGCCGCCGCGTCTTACGTCTTCTAGATTGACGCGGTCGGGACGGCGCGCCGCGCGCTCATAAAAGTAGACGGGAATCGAAAGCTCTTGCGCTATACGCTCGCCGGCCCTGTGGGCCAGCGCTATACAGTCGTCCATCGTCACGCCGCGCACGGGCACGAACGGCAGGACATCCGTCGCGCCGAGGCGCGGGTGCTGCCCCGTGTGCCGGCGCAGATCGATCAGTTCCGCCGCGAGGCCGACGACGCGCACGGCTGCCTCCACGACCCGCTCCACATCGGCGACAAACGTAATGACAGAGCGATTGTGATCGGGGTCAACGTGCATATCCAGCACGGCTGCGCCCTCGACCGATTCGATGGTGCGCGCCAGCCGCTCGATCACTTCGGCCTTGCGGCCTTCGCTAAAGTTTGGTACACACTCGACGAGACGATCCATAAATAGAAGTTAGTAGGAAGTCGATCAGTCGTCAGTAATCAGCATTCGGTCTGGTATATTAACACCGCGCCGCCGCTTTTCACTTCCGAAAACCTGATGACTCGCTACTGATTACAACTCATGTCTTCAAACAGGTTCATCAATCAACGTAAGAACGCCTGGCAGCGTCTGGAAGATTTGCTGGCGTTGCTTGATCGTTCCTCTTTGCGGCGCTTGCATCGCGAGGAGGTGCGCGAACTCGGGCGCATCTACCGGCGGACGGCGTCTGATCTGGCGATAGCGCGGGCCGAATCGCGCGACCCGCGCCTCATCAACTATCTCAACAGCCTTGTGATTCGCGCGCACGGACGCATCTACCAGGCGGACACGCAGGGCGGGCGACGGCTGCGCCATTTCTTCACGCGCGACTTTCCGCAAACCTTTCGCCGCACGTGGCGCTACACGGCGATCACGTTCACCTTCTTCTGGGTCTTTTTCCTGATCGGCTTTCTCGGCACTTGGCGCGATGCAGACTTTTCGGAGTTCGCAGGGATTGGGCCTGAGATGCGGCAGGTCGTCAACGCGCGCATACACTGGTGGGAGACTTTGAACGAAGCCAATCAGGTCGGCTCAAGCCGAATCCTGACGAACAATATCGGGGTGACCTTTTACGCCTTCGCATTGGGAGCGATGTTCGGCATCGGCACGCTCTATGTGATGGCTTATAACGGCGCGAACTTCGGCGCGGTCTTCGCGCTCGTGTACCGTGCGGGCTATGGCAACGACCTGCTCACTTTCGTCGTCGGGCACGGCGTCATAGAGCTCTCCTGTATCTTCATCGCAGGGGGCGCGGGCCTGCTGATCGGGACGGCGCTGCTAGTGCCCGGCGACCTCTCGCGCGCCGACGCCTTAAAGACGCGCGGCCTCGAAGCGATTCGCCTCGTCGCCGGTTGCGCCGCCCTGCTCATCATCGCCGGTATCATCGAAGGCTTCATCTCGCCCGCCCCCATCAGCCCCACAATCAAGTTCACCATAGCCGTCCTCACAGGGCTTGCCCTCTACAGCTACCTGATACTCGGCGGCAGACACGAAAAAAAGGATGAAGGATGAAGGATGAAGGATGAAGTAAAAGCTTTCAAGAACCGGAAGTATTCTTTTCATCCTTCCGCCTTCCGCCTTCATCCTTTCTTTATAACAGTCCGCGCTCTTTGACCTGTAAGTATTTTTCGAGGAGTGCGGGCGCAAGGGCCGCCGCCGTCACGTCGAGCGCGAGGCCGCCCTGCGATTCGACCAGACGCAGCGCCGCCTCGCGTTGATGGATAATCTCTTCGGCGACGGATTGCGTGAAGAGGTCGCGCACGTTGTCGGGCGTATGGCGGACGACTTCCTTGAGGTCGCGGTCGCCGATGGTGACGACGAGCGGGAGATGGCGCGGGCGCAGGAGGCGCAGCGATGTCAGAAGCTCGCGCGAGCCCTCTTCGTCCACGAGGTCTGTCAGGACGACGACCAGCGCGCGGCGCTTGCAGTTGGCGGCGATGAACTCGAAGGCGCGCGCATAAGAGGGCTCGATCATCTCGGGCTCGATAGCGTGCAGGGCTTCGAGCGCGGCGTCCATATGTTCAGAGCCGCGCTTGGGCGGAATGTAAGCCTTGATGCGCCGACCGAAGATGACCACGCCCGCGTTGTCGCCGCCGCGCGCCGCCGCCGACATCAGCGCCAGCGTCGCATGTATCGCCAGATCCAGCTTCGTTTCATTCTCTATGCGCGCCGTCATCAATCGCCCGGCATCCAGAGCGATGAGGATGGTCTGATCGCGCTCGATCTGGTACTGACGTGTGACGAGCTTGCCGCGACGGGCCGTCGCCGTCCAGGAGATGTGACGCAGCTCGTCGCCGCGCACATAGTCGCGCAGTGACTCGAACTCGCGGCCTTCGCCCCGCCAGGACGAGCGGCGATGCGCCGACACGAGCGAGCGAGCGCCGAGCGCCTTCAACTCCGCTTCGCGCGCGCGCCGCATGTTCGGATAAACCTTGACGACTACAGGCTCACCCACTTTCGTCTGACACCATGCCAGACCGAAACGCGAAATATAACGCACGGCCACCGGCCCGAACTCGAAGCGCCCGCGTTTGGGCGGCTTCAATTCGTAAGAGAGCGCCGCGGCCATCTGCGCCTCCACACGTATGCGCGCTTCACGCAATCCCTTCAACTTCATCTGCGGCGGATACTCATCCTTCACCCACACCATCAACGGTCGCGCCGTGTTATTCAGAACACGCACGCGCACCTCCGTCTCCGCGCCGACGGCAAAGCGCCCGCCGAACTCGCGCTCGACGCTCACGCCTCCGGGCCAACGACTCATGTGCCCATCAATCATCGCCAGCGTGAGCAGCAGAAAGTCGTAGAGCAGCGTCAGCCATCGCAGGCCCGGTCGCCCCCATGAGAGCGACAGCGGGATGAAACCCACCGCCAGCAGCACGTAGAAGAGTTTGGTGAAAACGAAACGCATAAAAAGGGGCAGGGGGCAGGGGGTCAGAGGCCGGTTCAAATCGGCTTGCTCATCGACCCCCCAGCCCCCTATCTCGGTACTTCCACCGCCTGTAAGATGTCTGTGATGACGGCGTCGGGGGTTGCGCCGTCAAGCTCCGCTTCGGCGCGCAAAGATAAGCGATGGCGAAGCACCGGGCGCGCGATGTCGCGCACGTCGTCGGGCGTCGTGAATTCCCGACCGCGCAGGGCCGAAAGCGCCTTGGTGCAAAGCAGGAGCGCGACGGAGGCGCGCGGGCTCGCGCCGTAGAGGATGGAAGGATGCGTGCGCGTGCGGCGCACGATCTCGACGACGTAGCGCTGCACGCCGGGCTCCATGCGGGCGTTGCGTACTTCCATCCGGCAACGCGAGATGGCGTCGGCGTCCGCGAGCGGTCGGATGTCGACGAGTTCGAGACGGCGCGCGTTAAAGCCCGCGTCCCAGTTGGCGACGACCTGTTGCTCGGCCTGCTCGTCCGGGTAATCGAGCAGGATTTTCAGCAGGAAGCGGTCGAGCTGTGCTTCCGGCAGCGGGTATGTTCCCTCGTACTCGATGGGGTTTTCCGTGGCGAGCACTGTAAAGAGCGGCGAGAGTTGATGCGGGTCGCCGTCAATCGTGACCTGTCGCTCCTCCATCGCTTCCAGCAGCGCGGCCTGTGTTTTCGGCGGCGTGCGATTGATCTCGTCGGCGAGCAGGATGTCTGTGAAAACAGGCCCACGCCGCAGAGTGAAATCGGAGGTGGCGACGTTGAAGACGTTCGTTCCTGTGATGTCCGAGGGCATCAGGTCGGGCGTAAACTGTATGCGGCTGAATCCTGCGCCGATGATGCGCGATAGTGTCTTGACGGTCAGGGTCTTGGCCGTGCCGGGCACGCCCTCGATCAGCGCGTGGCCTTCGGCTAAGAGCGCGACCAGTATCTGCTCGATGGGCTCGTCCTGGCCGATGACCACCTTGCGAAGCTCCGTCAGAATATGTTCGACTGTGGATGAGACGTATTCAAGCATTTTGGATTTTAGATTTCGGAGTCAGAGTTTAAGTAGCCATTTCGGTGGACTAGGATATGTCTTTCAATCCAAAATCCAAAACCTAAAATCCAAAATGCTACGTCCTTTCTTTCGCCTGCTTGATTTCGCGCGAGCGCATGCGAAGGCCGAGCCTGCGCTCTACGTCGCGCAGGCGGCTGACGAGTGAAAGCGAGTGTCTCGCCGAGGTCTGCGCGCCGTTGATGGTCTCTTCGCAATCGCGCATGAGCTGCTCAAGCTCCTCGCGGTCGATTGCGGAGCGCGCGGCGACGCGTGTGGCGATCTCGGTGCGCGTGCTGTTGTGCTCAGCCCCGGCGTAGCGCACGAGCACGCGGCGCGTTCTCGTGTAGATGTTTTCGACGGCCAGATCAAAGGCCCGCGCGCGTTGTTGCAGCTCGGCCATGGAGGCGACGAACTCCAGACTCGAACGCCTGTCAACATGCGCGAGCGGCAGGGGACGGGCGAAGCGGCGACCCTTCGTCCAGAGCACGAGCAGGAGGATCAGCAGCCCCTGACCGATGGCGGCCATCAGGGGCGTGCCCTCGAAGTAAGCGAGCATCTCATTACGCGTGATGGCGTGGCCCTGATGATATTCGTCGAAGGCGATGAGCCCGCCGCCGCCGGCGACGACGTTGAGCGCAAGCTGTAAGTTGTCGGCGCGGGACAGGCCCGTGTTGGCGACGATGAAGGGATCGCTCAGTATCAGTATGCGCCCGTCCCCGCGCGGATAATCCGCGAGCAGCGCGCCGCGATAGTCCGCCAGATGAACGACCGGCGCGGGCGATTGAAGAAGAGGGACCGCAGGCTGGCTCACGTCGGGCACAGGTGGCGGCGGAGGCGAATTGACCGTCGTGGAATCGTCCTCGGACGCGCCGACGCCGACGCCCGCGTCATCTTCATCCTCGCCCTTCCTGCGTCCGCCGCTCCCTCTGGCAAGCGCTATCTTTTCACTCTTCTTCTCGTCCGGCAGCCAGATGTTGATCAGACCGGCGAAGCGCGACGGCATGACCGTGACGACGTTGAGCGTCAGCGCGGTCGGCTGCGTCGGGCGCGCAGCCGACACGCCCGCCGTCATCTCCTCTGGATTGTCCGGGTGCGCGTCCGCCGAGGGATACTGTCTAAGCTCGGTCGAGATGCGCCAGTCGCCGGAGTCCGGCAACAGTCGCGGGTTCGGCCTTCGATCAATGACGACCAGCCGACCCCCGCTCTCAACCCAACGCATCAAGCTCTCCACTTCCTCCGGCTCGAAGGAGAGTTTCGGTTGCAGCACAACGAAGGTCGAAGGCCTGAGCTGATCGCTCTTGAGCAGCGCGGCGGTCGGCTCGCGCCAGCGCGTCACCTCCCGCCCGGACTCGCGCAGGAAATCATAGAGCGCGCGCGTCCCCGTCGCGCCCGCGTTGTACGTCGAGCGATCAGGGTTGTACTCCGAATCCGGCGTCTGCTCTATCTGCACATACGACGCGGCATTGAGCGCCACCAGCAACACGAGCACGAGCGTGACCCCAAGAATGACAGCCAGGTATTGACGCATAATATAAGAGCAAGGATGAAGGATGAAGGATGAAAAGAATACTTCCGGTTAATGCTTCCGGTTCTTAAAAGCTTTTACTTCATCCTTCATCCTTCCGCCTTCATCCTTGCCTTTCGAGCGCTTGCCGGTAATGCAGGCGGAAAGTGGCCCAGTCGTTGTCCGTGCCGGGCACATAGCCGTACCAGTGATTCTCGAAACTGTCGGTGAGCACCTGCATCTCGCCGTAGAGTGTTCGCTGGTCGGAGAGCGAGCGCAGGTAATCGCGATTGGTCTTGTGCTGCGCCAGACGTAGGACTTTGCGGTCGCCCAACTCACAGAGGAAGGCTATGTAGCCCTTGCGAATCGCGCCGCGTATGTCGCCGGCGCGCGCCAGCCTTTCGGCTTCGGCCAGAATGTCCGAGGAGGTCTGATCGGGCGAAAGATGCTCGCCGAGCACGACGCGCGCCTCACGTTTCTTGCGCTTCCTCGCGCCGCGGCTGCCGATGAAGCGCGGCGCGAGTTTCCACCCCGCGTAGGCGACGGCGGCGAGCGCCAGCCCAATGACGATGATCTCGGCAAGTCTGGAAAAAAGCGGGACGCGCTGGTTCGGCTCTACCGGCCTTGCCTGTCTTTCAGGAAAGAGGCTGTTCAGCCAACGCTTGAAACGTGCCCAGAGACGCGCGACGGCGCTCTGCTCTGTGGCCCGGTTATATTCGGAGCGGCGCAGGATGCCGTTCAGCCGCGCCTTATCCTCATCCTTGCTCAGGGTGACGGGCTTGCCCTTCAACAGTTCGTCAAGGCGCTCGCCGAGCGCGTGCAGCCGCTCGGTAATGCTCATGAGCGACACGGAGCGCCGCGCATCGGAGGCGGGAATCTTTTCATACTCTTTGAGCGCGTCTTCCAGCCATGAGTTATTGACCTCGACGGGCGCGCCGTTCCATTCGACCGCGAGCGTGGGCGGGATAATCCGGCGCACGTCGCGCAAGGTTGCGGAGACGCTTGAGGCGCGCTCCCTTTCGCTCATACCTTCGTCGAATGACGAGAGGGAATCGAGCGCCACGGTGGCCTGACCGATGCGCTCCCTATATTCTCTCAGGGAGACGGGCGCTTCGGCTTTGACGGCGGCGCATGAGATCAGGATCAGAAGCAGCGCACACGGCACGGCCCGCACGCGTGCCCTTCTCAGTCTCCGAGACGCACGCTCTACCATAGGTCGTGGGCCGGTCTGTTTCAGCGCTTGCCCGCACGGATTGAGGCTTGTCATGACAGAGACCATGTCGCTCATGTTTCGAGTTCAACGAAGGTTGAGCATAGAGCCGTATGAGACGGAGACCTCCGGCGGAGGCGATGCCGCGTTTGCCCCGGACACGAGCGCGGGAATATAAGAGGCCGTCAGAGGGCCGCCAAGCTCCGGCATCTCGCTCAGAGCGCGGGCCGCCATCAGCTCTATGTCGTAGCCTTCATGGCGCACGCGCTCGTCCACATAAAGCAGCGAAAGGCCGAGCGTCCAGATGGGCGCGAGCAGGATGGAGCTGGATTGGCCCAGCACGCTGTAGCCTATCGCATACCACGCGGGCCAGTTCGCCGCCTGCCACGGCGAAGGGTCTATGCCGTTTAAGTAACCGTACCACCCGAGCGGGACGATGAGGATCAGGAGCGCCGACCAACTGGCGAACCATGTGAAGAGAAACATCGCCATCAGGCGGCGCACGTTGCCGCGCGCCAGCACGGAGCTGCGGCTGAAGGCTTCAACGACACCCTTACCTTCGACCAGCATGATCTGCGGCACGTAGACGAAACGCTTGACCAGAAAAAAGAAGAACCAGAGCGCGGCGGTCAGGGATATCAGAAAGGCTATGATGCCGAAGACGGCGGAGAGCCAGCTCGCCACGTACATGAGGGCGAACGCGCCGAGCGCAAGGATATTGAACGCGAAGAGCCAGCAGAAGAAAGCCACTATCGCGGAGAAGACGACCCACATGCCGACCATCACGCTGGCGACGAGCAGCCCCCAGAAACGCGCACGCACATTACGATAAGTGGCGCGCGCCGACACGGGCTCGTTCCATAACAGGTGCGTGACGAGATTGCGCGTCGCCCCGCCCATCACGATCAGATTCAGCAGCGTCCCCGTCAGAAAAAGCACCGTGCCGACCACCAGCATCACGACGTAGAGGGCCATCGAAACTTCACTGCCGGTCGCCATCATTTCGCGCCAACCGCTGGTCAGCAGAACGTAGCCCAGAGTCGAGATTACGACCGGCGGCGCAGTAATGCCGATGAGCGTGAAGAAGTGACGCCTGTAGAGCCTGACGGCACGATCAATCAGGTCGCCCGCCCCGAGCGGCGCTAAAGAGAGTTGTTTGAATCCGGCAGTCGCCATCGTGAGATGTGGATGAGCCCTGTTTGAAAAGTCGTCCCCGAGTCTCGAACGGATTCTATCATAAGGCCATTTCGAGCGGGATTCGAGCGCTCTCGCAAATCCAATAATTTAAAGATTTCTTCAAAATTCCAAAGAAAAGCGGCGCGATTGAGGGCCGGGCTTTTAAATTTCCCCCATTTATTTGAAGGTGCGTCCGCGGTCGCCACTGGAATGGTATTTGCTTCAACAGCTTGCACATTGGAACCAACTGACTATAGAGGGGATTCCAAACACAGGCTGGTGAGCAAGGGGTTAAGAGCTTTTCTCGAACGGAAAAGCCGAGGTCGCTGCAAATAATCTCTTAAAATCAACCTTCTTTCATTTGCCTGTGTAAGAGCCACAACTGTGGAAACAGTCTACGGCAGCCGCGCCCCGCGCGTTTCAATGGACAATAACTCATAAGGTTAAGAGCAATATCATTGGGTCGCACCAATGTAGAGTATTTGCAAAACCGACGGGCCAAACCTTGGCGATTGGTCGCCAACATTTTATTAGGAGAAAGTCCCACATGAAGATAAGAGCCTTGATGCTCCTGGTCACGTTGCTCGTAACGTCGCTGGCCGGTTCAGCTCAGACCAGTCGCGGTACTGTTAGCGGCACGGTGACTGACCCGACTGGCGCTGTCATTAGCGGCGCAACTGTGACCTTGACAAACATACAAACTACCGTCGAGCGTACGACGGTCACTAATGACGAAGGTTTTTACCGCTTCGACGCGGTTGACCCCGGTCAATACTCGGTCAAATTCTTAGCCACAGGCTTCGGCGAAGTGGTCAAGACTAATATCCCCGTCTCGGCCAGCCAGACAGCAGAGGTCAGCTCCGCGCTCGCCCCGGGCGGACAGCAGGTCACCGTTGACGTTGCAGCCGAAGCCAGCGCGCTGCTGCAAACGGAATCTCCCGTCAGAGGCGGCAACATCGAGACCAAGCGCGTCACAGAGTTGCCCTATGCAGGCCGCAACCCTGTCGCGCTTGCGCTCACGCTGCCCGGCGTCTCGACCAATCGCGGCGGCGCTGGTGTCAGCACCTTCTCCGTCAACGGCGCGCGTGGCCGCTCGAACAACTTCCTGATCGACGGCACGGAGAACAACGACATCTCGGTCGCGGGTCAGGGCTTCCAGATCACCAACCCTGACGCCGTGCAGGAAGTCTCGATTCAGACTGGCCTCTACGATGCGGAGTATGGTCGCGCCGGTGGCGGCGTCATCAACACCATCACCAAAGGCGGAACCAACGACTTTCACGGTACGCTCAGCTTCCTCTATGACACGACCTACGATGACGCGCTCACGAGCGGTCAGTCGCGCGATTTAATCTCGGTAAAGAATCGCAACGGCCACCCGAATTACGGCACGGAGTTCTATGCCGGTGGAACCATCGGCGGCCCCATCAAGCTGCCGGGCTACAACGGGCGCAACCGCACCTTCTTCTTCGGTGCTTATCAGGAGCAGCGCCAGTCCACCTCGGCGCTTTCTCAGATCGGCTCGCTGACGGCGGCAGGCCGCACTCGTGTTCGCCAGATCATCGCGGCGGGCGTCAGCTCGAACCTCGATACGTATCTCGCGGCGACGGCAAATGCGGTCGCCACGGCAGACCCCTTTAACATTGACATCGGCGATCGTCCCGGCTGTCCCGCGCCCTGCAACATCGAAGCGGGCACGTACTTCCGTAGCTTCCCGGCGACCTTGACAGACCGCCAGTGGCAGGTGCGCGTCGACCACAAGATCAGCGACAACGACCAGCTATCGGGTCGCTTCCTGTCGGATCGCGGCATCAACCCCTTCGGCGGCACGCTCGGCACGGCGACCTTTGAAGGCTTCGACGCCGATCTGGTTCAGCGCTACTACAACTTCCTCGTCGCCGAAACGCACGTCTTTAATCCGACGATGACCAACGAGCTGCGCCTTGCCTACAACCGCATCGCGTTCAACTTCCCGCTCACTGACCCGGATGGCCCGGCGGGCAAGCTGCCCGTCTACTCGATCAACCTTTCCGGGTTGTCCGACATAGGCGCGAGCGCGAGCTTCCCGCAGGGACGCACGGCCAACAACTATGTGATTCAGGACACGATGACCAAGGTTCACGGCGATCACACGTTCCGCTTCGGCATTGACACCCTGCGCCAGATTTCGACGCAGACCGCCCCGGCCTTCTCGCGCGGCAACGTGACGTTTTCGGCCAGCACGGGTCAAAGCTCCTTCTCCAACTTCATCGATAACTTCGGCGGCACATCCGGCAGCATCACCAGCGACATCGGCAGCGCGACCTACAACCCGCAGCTCTATCGCACGGCGTGGTTCATTCAGGATCGCTGGAAAATGACCGAGGCGCTGACCTTGACGCTCGGCGTTCGCTGGGAAGACTTCGGCGTGCCCTTCAACTCGCTGCGTACGCCCGCCTTCACAGGACTCTTCAACATTGACCCTGTGACGCGCACTGGCCCATACAGCGTGCCGAACAAAGTTAACCATGACCGTAACAACTTCGCTCCGGTCTTCGGTATCGCCTACTCGCCGGCCTACGAGGGTGGGTTCATGAATCGCCTCTTCGGCAACAAGGACACGGTTTTCCGTGCCGGTTTCCAGATCGGTTACGATTCATTCTTCAACAACATCGCTTCCAACGCGCAGACCTCGTCGCCCAATCTGGTGAGAACCACTGTCACCTCCTCCGGGTCTAACGGCGCGCGCGGGCTTGCCAACTTCTCGACCCTGTTGCCGACGACGGCTGCGCCGCTGACGGCCACCAGCGGTCAGACGCTGATCGATCCGAAACTGGTCAACCCCTACTACATGCGTTGGTCGGCTGGATTCCAGCGCTCTCTGCCCTTCAACCTCCTGCTCGATATGTCCTACGTCGGCTCCAGAGGCGTCAAGCTCTTCATCACTGAGGACTTGAACCCGACGGTTCCGCCTGCCTTCCGCATCACACCTCCGGGAGTGACGACCGGATTGCAGAATCGCCTCGACAACCTGCAGGGCAGCCGCAGCATACGCACCAACGGCGGTTCGTCCATCTATCACTCTGGACAGATGAGTCTGACTCGTCGTTTCGCCGACAACTTCACGATCACGGGCGCTTACACATGGTCTAAGCTGATCGACAACTTCAGCGATCCGTTCGCCCAGACGGGAACGACCGCCGGTGCAGTCTTCGCCTTCCCCTCGGTGCTCAACGGCGACCCGAGACTACCGGCAGGCTACGGCCAGCGGCTCGACCGCGCGGTCTCGCTCTTTGACCGTCCGCATCGCGCTTCGATCACCTACGTTTACGAGATACCGTACTACAGAGAGCAACGCGGCCTGCTCGGCCACGTTCTCGGCGGTTTCCAGATCGCGGGCGTCACAACCTTCGAGAGTGGTTATCCGTTCACCATCTTCAACAACTTCGATGCTGATGGTATCGCTGGCGGCTTTGATCGTCCGACCTTCAATCCGCAGGGAACACCCGGCGTGAGGGCCGTCCCGGTCACGAATGCGACCGGTACTATCACCGGCTACACCAACCCGGATAACGGTAATGCGCCGATTGACCCGCTCACGGCCATGTACATCGTGAACCCGGCGTTTGTCGCCACACAGGCCAACAGCGTCCAGCGTTTCGGCAACCTTGGCCGCAACACCGGACGCACACCCGGAACCAATAACTGGAACGTCAACATCACGAAGCGGACGAAGATCGGTGAGAGCAAGGCCATCGAATTTCGTACCGAGTTCTACAACATCTGGAACCATCCGCAGTACCTGTCGGGCAGCGTCAGTCCGTTCTCGCCGAGTGGCGGAACGCTCTCAAGCGGTGCCGGAACGGCAATCGCGGGACGCTTCCTGAATCCCAACACCCCGACCAGCGATGGCGGCGGTCGCGTGATTCGTTACCAGATCAAGTTTATCTTCTAAGGAAGATGGACACTTCGGAACAGAGGCGCTCGCGCGTCCACTGTTCCTTTTTGAAAGGCCCGGCAACACCTCGCAGGTTGCCGGGCCTCGCTTTTTTATAACGTGAAATGCCCCCTACCCTCTGAGTCGAGCAGGCAATAGCGTTCCCCCTCGTCGCCCACGGTCTGCGTGGGTCTTGAGGATTGCAAAGACTTCAACGCGGGATTATATTGTTCCGCATTACCGGGAAAACTCTCACTCCGAAAAAGAAGGGATTTGCTATGCGTTACTATCATCAGAAACTTGCTCTGAACGTTCTGGTCTTCAGTGCAGTGCTGTCCGCTTTTCTCATGTTCTGCGCGCCCGCGCTCCGCGCCCAGCAGCAGAGATCGCCAGCCGAAGCCGCGATGGAGCGCCAGCGCCAGCGCCAGATTCGGCAGAATCAACGCATCGAGAGCAATCTCATGATCACCACTCTGGAGAAAGAGAGCAGGCTGCCCGCCGAAACATCACGTCCGAGCCTTGCCTATGTGCAGATCAAGCAGGACTTTCTGCAACTGCAAACGGTCAACAACCGGATGATGGAGACGACCTTTGCCAACAACGTGGTGGATTATAAGGGCATCGCGGAAGCATCTGCGGAGATCAGAAAGCGTGCCGCGCGGCTGAAATCAAACCTGCCGCTGCCGGAATCCGAGAATGATGAAAACGTCCCGGAGCTGTCTCTAAAGGGTTGGGACGAGCTGGACGTGGGCCAGGTGAAACCGGCGCTCAAAGCTCTGGATGACCTGATCATGAGTTTCGTGGGCAATCCCATCTTTCAAAAACCGCAGGTCGTCGATGTGCAGCAATCGGCGAAGGCGCGCCGCGAGCTGGAAGCGATCATCAAGCTGAGCGCGAAGATTAAAAAGAGCGCCGAAAAGCTGACCAAGGCCACGGCCAAGACTTAGAGTGTGTCGCGCTCAGGCTGAAGGGTCGCGCCGGCAGGGAAAGATTCAAGTTGCTATGAGGGTGAAAGCATGCGCGCCAGCGATTGTAGGTCGAGCGCGTGAACAGGCATGCCGAACTGCTCGCGCACGTCCGAGAGGTTGAGTCCGTCAAGCATTACTTCTTCGCCGCTCTTGAGCATGGAGCCGGGAATAATCACAAAGCTCCCGCGCACACGGTCGCGCGCCGCGAGCAGGTCTTCGCCCGTCAAAAGCCCCGCCACCGAAACGTCGCCGCCGAAGTAGCGGCTTTCAACCCCAACGGTATGAAGCCTCGTTCCGAAGCGCGCGTTGAGCCGCTCAAGTCTATCCCGTAAGACCGGCGCGAACAGCGTGCCCGTCATCACAGTGCCCTCAAGCTTTTCAACCGCGCGCCGCTCAAGCCTTCGCCAGAGCGCGCGAAACTCGTTGTCGAAGGCGCGCACCATGCCTATGCCGTCTTCGATCTGCGGGTAGTCGCCGTAATGCTTTCGCGACGGCACACTCAAGCCCGCGCGCAGGTAAATCTCGTCGCCCAGAAAAGCGAAGGTCGTGCCTATCCGCGCGCGAAACTCGCGCTGTAGAGGGATCACCTCTTTGATCGTGCGGAGACAAAACTCTGGCGTCACGGCCTTGAGTCGCTCGTCCGTGTTGTAGCGCGTGAGGCCGAGCGGGACAATTGCCACGCTCCTGATACGCGGATGATCGGCGGCGAGCGCGAGAATAGTTTTCTCAAGCACCGGGCCGTCGTTGATTCCCGGACACAGCACCACCTGCGCGTGAATGTCAATTCCGGCATCCATCATCCGCCGCATCTTCGCAGAGATGTCTGCCCGCTCGCGCTCGACGCCCAGCAGATAGGCGCGCACGTCCAGATCGGTCGCGTGGACTGAGACGTACTGAGGGGAGAGGCGCTGCTCGACGACACGATTCATCTCATCTTCGGTAATGGAGGTGAGCGTAGTGTAGTTGCCGTAGAGAAAAGAGAGGCGAATGTCCTCGTCGCGTATGAAGAGCGAGGGGCGGGCTGTCTCGGGATTACCCTTGCAGAAACAGAAGAGGCATTCATTGGCGCATTGACGCGGCACGATCTGCTCAAAGCCGAGGCCGAAATCCTCGCCTTCGTCGCGCTCTATATCCAGCTCCCATGCCTCGCCGCTCCGCTTGCGGACTTCAATCACAAGCTCCGTCTCGCCGCCCGTCTGAAAGCGGAAGTCCAGATAGTCGCGCACCACCCGACCGTTGACACGGATGATACGGTCGCCGGCCTCCAGCTCAAGCTCGGCGGCCAGACTCTCGGGCACAACCTCTGTGATCTCGACTCCGCGACGGCGTAGCTGCGTGACCGCCGGGGCGACTGCAAACTCGTACATAAAAACTCTTCTCTGCGGGCAAGGCTCTAAGTGGCTAAAGGTCTCCAAAGGCCCGCCGGAATCATCCCCGACCCAATAGGGCCGTAACCCCTTTTTACAGGCGCGTCAGGGAAACCAACAGTGTAACAAACTCGCGCCGTTTTGTTGAGTTGGGCGTGTCTGGCCGGTCACCCCTCGGCGGGGGGCGTGTATAGATACCGCGTGGAAAGCCGCAGGGGGAGAGCAAAAACCTCTTGCGCCGCTTTTGCCCGTCAGGCGGCAGACCATTGTTCGGGCGCTTTCTTTGTCAGCGCCTGTGCATACAGGTAGTTGGTCAAACCCTCTTGTGTATTAACAGCGCAGGTGACGGCAAGGCTTCCGTGCAAGTCCCATCCCTCTTTGAGCCGCGCATTGATCGCGGCGATCACCTCTTCCACATTAAAGCCGTCAATAATCGTGTATTCCATATTTATCCTTTCATTATCGTGTGCCTTGATTATATGTACTTAATACTCCAAAGCCTAAGCAGCGTGAGGTCGCGTCGCACGCGCGCGCTGTCACCTTTGACCCCTTCATAGAACGGCGGTCTCTTCGAGCAGTCGGCCTTCCGTGAATCTTTCGGCGCGCAGCGGCGTGGCATCAATCGTGGTTGAGCGCCCGCCCAGAATCATCTCCGAAACCATTCGTCCGGTGGCAGGCGAATGCATCACGCCATGACCGCTGAAACCGTTGGCGAGCATCAGACCCTTGAGGCCCGGAGCCCATCCTATGATGGCGTGATGATCGGGCGTCACTTCGTAAAGCCCGGCGCGCGAGCGCCCGCGATCTACGACCACACGATCAAAGCCGGGCACGCGCGCCCGTGCGCGCTCAAGTATCTGTTCGATGAAAGCAGGATCAAAATCAGTCTTGAAACCGGGCGTCTCGTCGGGAGCGGGCCATGCCATCAACACGCCCGATGGGGATGCGGCGGGCGGCTCGCGGCGGAAGTGAAAACCGTTGGACATGTCTATGACCATCGGAAGCCTCGCGGGCAGAGCATCGAAGGGCTCTGTGATAACGAGTTGTCGCCTGAGCGGCACGACCGGCACAGAGACGCCCGCAAGCTTCGCCACAGGCGCGGCCCAAGCCCCCGTCGCATTAACAATCGTTCGCGTCGAGATATCACCGCGCGTCGTCCGAACTCCACAGACTTCGCCGCGCTCTGTCTCTATCCCCGTCACTTCGGCATCGAGCCAGACTCTCGCTCCAAGCCCGCAGGCGCGTTCCGTAAAGCCTCGCATCACTCTCAGGGGCTCTATAAAACCGTCGGTCTGGCAAAAACTGCCGCCGACCACATCGTCCGCACGCAACTGCGGGACGACGCCGCGAATATCTTCGGGCGTTAACATCTCAACGCCCTTGAGCCCGAGCGCCGTCTGCCGCTCGCGATTCGCCTTGAGGTAAGCAAGCTGCCCTTCGCTGGTCGCGACGAACAGGTATCCGTCCGGCCTGTAGCCACAGGGGCGGCCCATCAACTCCTCAAAGCGCGCGAAGAAGGCAATCGAATAGAGCGACATCTCTATGTTGATCGCGGTGGCGAACTGCGCGCGCACCCCGCCCGCACCCTTGCCGGACGAGCCCAGCCCCTGTGCCCCTTCACGCTCTACTATCAGGACATCGCCGCATCCCGCTTCCGCGAGGTGATACGCGACGCTCGTGCCCACTATCCCGCCGCCGATGATAACTACGTCCGCACGCTCAGTCATGAAAAGTTAAAGAAAGAGAATGAACAGGAACGGACGGAGAGGCTCAGGATAAGAAAGACGGATTCATGCCTGAATGCGTTTAGTTCTTATTCTGCTTTCTGTTTTTATCCTGACCATCTCCGTCCGTCCCTGTTTGAATCTACTATTGATCAAGTGCCTATCTGGATGAGGCTCTCAGTTTCCGGTTGCAAGGTCTGTCGAATCCGTAGCCGTCTCGTATTCACGCAGCTTGCGGTAAAGCGTGCGCGCGGAGATTCCAAGGATAGCCGCCGCGCGTTCGCGGTTGCCGCCCGTCTCGTTCAGCACGCGAAGGATATGCTGGCGCTCAAGCTCGTCCAGCGTAGAGGGTGGTTGCTGTTGCTGCTGCTGTTGCGCGGCCATGGCCGATGCCCGGTCGGGCCATGAGCCGAGAAGGACGTTAGTCTGTCCACCGCTGCCGAGCAGCACCTGTTCATGTTCAATCACGTCGCCGGTTGAAAGGGCCGTGGCGCGCTCAAGACAGTTACGCAACTCGCGCACGTTGCCGGGCCATGCGTAGGATTCGAGGCGGCGTCGCGCCTCCGCAGACAGATCGAGCTTGGGCCTGTTGAATCGCTGGCGGTAAATCTCAAGAAAATAGTCTATCAGCTCGGGAATGTCCTCGGGCCGCTCGCGCAGCGGCGGCACATGCAGCGCGACGACATCCAGACGATAAAAGAGGTCTGCGCGAAAACGTCCGTCGCGCACGTCGTCCGGCAGGTTACGATTGGTGGCGGCGATGACGCGCACGTCCGCGCCCTGATCGCGCGTCGAGCCGACGCGGCGAAAGCGTCCCTGTTCGAGAAATTGTAAGAGCTTGACCTGCATGGGCAGCGGCATCTCGCCTATCTCATCCAGAAAGAGGGTCGAGCCGTCCGCCGCTTCCAGCAGCCCGCGCTTCAAGGCATTCGCGCCCGTGAACGCGCCGCGCTCGTGGCCGAAGAATTCGGATTCAAACAGGGCTTCGGGCAGCGCGCCGCAGTTGATCGTGATGATCGGAGATTCATTGCGCGCGCTCCGGGCATGAATGAAGCGCACCAGAACGTCTTTGCCCGTGCCGGACTCGCCCGTGATGAGAATGGTCGAATCATGCCGCGCCGCCGCTTCCGCCTGCCCGACGATGCCCTGCATCACCGCGCTCTTGTAGATGATCGGCGGCACGCCCAACTCGTCGCCGCTCGGCGCGCGCACGACCGCGCGTAGAGAGGCGTTCTGCCTGACCAGCCGCCGCTTCTCGTCGGCCTTGCGGATGACGGCCTCCATCTCGTCGAGCGTCGAAGGCTTGGTCAGGTAGTCGTAAGCGCCGAGCCGCATCGCGCCCAAGCCGGTCGGGAGCGACGTGTCCGCCGTCAGCATGATGACCTCCGGCGCGTCCTCTATCTTTCTAATCTCGCGCAGCGCGTCCAGGCCGGACATCCCCGGCATCTGTATGTCCAGCAGGACGACATCATAGTCCTTCTGCTGCAAGGCATCGAAGGCCTCCTGAGCATTGGCCGCCGGTGCGGCGTCAAACCCCGACCTCAAAAGCTGCTCGGTGACAAGCTTCCGCAGCAGATTGTCATCATCAACCACCAGCACCCTGATTCTTCGACTCATAAGGATGAGGGATGAGCGATGAGCGATAAGGAATGAAAGGTAAAGCCAGTATTGCTTTCATTCGTCATCTTTCATCACACTCTTTCTCCCTTCGTCCCTCCTTCCCATCGAATCTTGTCTTTCATCCCTCTTTCTCCGGCGCTCGTCGGGGAATCCAGAGGCGGAAGCGGCTGCCCGTGTTCTGCTTGGATTCGACCGTGAGCGCGCCGCCGAGAGCTTCGGCGAGCGTGTAACAGATGGCGAGGCCGAGCCCGGAGCCTTTGCCCGGGTCTTTGGTGGTGAAGAAGGGATCGAAGATGCGGACGAGCAGCTCGGGCGGGATGCCGTGGCCGGAGTCCGCTATCTCTATGGCGACGCGCTCGCCCTCGCGCACCGTCTGCACGACGATCTGTCCCTCAGAGCCCACGGCGTCCAAAGCATTGCTCAAAAGATTGTCCAGAACCTGTCGCACCATGCCCGCGTCGGTCGACACTTCGCCGACGTTTTCGTCAAGCTCGACCGTGACCTTGACCGCCTCGGACGCGACGCGCTGCTGGGCCAACCGGGTGCTTTGCGCGACGAGCGCGTTGATGTCGCAGGCCGTGCGGTGCGGACGACGCTGGCGCGACAGATCGAGCAGGCCGCGCGTGATCGCCTTACACCTGAGCGCCTGGCGAATGATCTCTTCGAGATAGAAAGTCCACTCGCGTTCGTCTGCGAGGCGGGCCGTGTCAGCGCCCGAGCGCAGGTCGCGCAGGGTCGCTTCCGCGCAGGTCGTGATGGCGGCGAGCGGATTGTTAATCTCGTGCGCGACGCCCGCGGCCAGTTGGCCCACGGTCGCGAGCCTGCGCGAGCGCGACAGTTGCTCCTGCATCTCCGACAGCTCCGTCACGTCGCTCCAAGTGATCACGCTCCCGCCGGGGCTGCCCGGCTGATCGAGCGGCGCGACCGAGACCAGATAACGACGACCGTCTTCGGCCTGTAGCTCGAAGGACGAGGCTGTGCCCGTCGATTGGCCCATGTGATAAGCGGCGGCGCGCTCGCCGAAGAGACGGGCGAAAGCGTCGGCGCAGGAGAGCCCGATGGTTTCCGAGAGCGAGAGATTCATCATCTCCGCCGCGTGCGCGTTCGAGCGCACGATCCGCATCAGGTGATCGTGAACGATAATGCCGTCAGGGATGGCGTCAAAGGTCTGCTCCCAGATTCTCTTGCCCGCGCCGACCGTCTCTATGAGACGCGCGTTGTCGAGCACCATCGCGGCCATCTCCGCCAAATCTTCCAGCAGCCGCTTCTCCTCATCCGTAAACCTGTGCGCCGAGCGATAGCCGACGACGAGCGCGCCGAGCGTCTCGCCGCGAGCCTTCAGCGGAGCTATCACGACATCAAGCACGCCCTCCGCGCTGTGTAAAGGAAAATCCTCCGCGGGAAGCTCGTCGCTCGTGCCTATGCCTTCGATGATCGTGAGGTTGCCGGAGGTCGCAGCCATTTCGTATGAGTGACCGCGCAGCGGCATCCTAATGTCATGGTCGCCGCCCACGCCGCCACCACCCCCAGCGCCGAGCTCGGAGCGAAAGCCGCTCAGGGCCTTCCAGACGATTGTTCTGGTTGAGAGCGAGAAGGTCGCGACGCTGGCCGTGTCCGCGCGCATGACTCTGCGCACCGTCTCGACCACCGTACGCAGGGTCATGGCGCTCTCTGAGCGCGCCCGATCCTCAAGGTCTGCGGCGGGAATACTCGACGCCGTATCTGCCGGGCTCATGTCACGCTTCTGTGCGGAATCGTCAGCCTGATCGGTCATCACGCTTTCATCATCTCGGCCTCTAAGGAAAAGCGTCACGCGCTACGCCTTATAATTTCCGTAAGTCTATCACATCATCCCGCTGCGGTAGCGCCGCGATTTTCTTTCACATGGTAGCCGCGGACGGCGCTCGACGTATTCGGGCGGGCACACGCGCCCCCGATTTTATGCTTGAAGCCGGACGGCACGCGCGTTGCCATTAAGCCTTACTGCGAGGGGGAGGGCATTGGCGTCCCGCAATCATCGGGGCGCGTAAAGCAAAGCCGCTGGGGGCGCGCGGCTTGCACGCAGGCAGGAGACGACCACTGATATGAAGCTGCGACCGCTCATCACATTGCTGCTCACCGTCACTCTCATGGTTAACGCGACGGCCCTTGCCGCGCAGAACGAACAGGACGAGACGCCCGCTAATAAAGACGTAGATAAGATCACGGCGCAAGAGGAACGTGAGGCGCTTGAGCTTACGGCACGGCTGACTAAGCGTTGGCAGGAGACAGAAGACATAGGGCCGCTCATCGATGAGTTCTACGTCAGCGACTTTACGCAGCGTCTGCGCCACGAGCCGGAGCTGATCTTTCTCGCACAGCTCAAGAAGGAGCAACTGACGCCGGAAGCTGATCTCGATCTGCGACGACACTACGTAGCGGTGACCAACTTCCTGCATCTGATGCTACGCCTATACGCAGTACACGAAACCATCAGGTCAACGGATGACGAGCGGGATGTGAACGTCAGGGAGATCATCCCCGCCGAGGTCTGGAACGTGTTTGAGAGCAACCCGACCCTGAAAGCTCTCATGGACGAAGAGACGGGAGACAAAGCGAACGGCGCGGCTGAGCCTGAGGGGCAGCAGCAGGAGACAGAAGATCGGGCGGAGGAGAAAGGCATCAAGACCATTGAACAGTTGCGCGTCCTGACGACCGCACTGGAACAGGCCGTCGTTCTCCTGCGCGCCCACATCAGGACGCTTCCCTTAACGCTTCCCGCGGACGAGCTGATAAGAAGTAAACGGAGCGAGAGCGATGCGTACACGAACGAGGCTGATCATGAAAATCTACTGAAGCCTTACAGCTATACTCTCGGCGAGGAATACTACGGCTACCCGGCGGGCACGCGCCTGATCTGCGCCAGCCTCCTGCCCTTTCACATAGACCTCGTGCGCGTGGGCCAGCACCTCAAAGTACTCTCCATCCATATTGAGGGCGACTGAAAATTCCCGAAGCGTTGACCTGTCTTTGCCTCAACTGCAAAAGCAAAGGGCGGCTTTCGATTAGCCGCCCTTCATGCTTTGGATTCCTGCTGTCTTAATCAGTCAGGGGCGCGACCCTGCGGACGGCCTCCGAGACTCCGTCCGCGTACTTCTTAAAATTCTCGTTGAAGCGACGGGCGAGGTCGCGCGCTTTGAGGTCGTAGGCTTCCTTGCTGGCCCACGTGTTGCGCGGTTGCAGGACTTCGCTCGGAACGCCGGGACAGGAGACGGGGACGCCGACGCCGAAGAAGGGGTCTGGCTGAGTCTCTACGCTGGCGAGCGTGCCCGTCAGGATGGCGCGAATCATGGCGCGCGTGTGGGAGATCTTCATGCGCGAGCCCGTGCCGTACGGCCCGCCGCTCCAGCCCGTGTTGACGAGCCAGCAATTGGACTTGTGCTCGGACATGCGCTTGCCGAGCAGGTCTGCGTAGACGCCCGGGTGAAGCACCATGAAGGGCGCGCCGAAGCAGGTCGAGAAGGTCGCTTCGGGCTCAAGGCCCAGACCCTTCTCCGTGCCGGCGATCTTCGCCGTGTAGCCCGAGAGGAAGTGATACATGGCCTGTTCGGGCGAAAGGCGCGCGACGGGCGGAAGCACGCCGAAGGCATCCGCCGTCAGCATGATGATGTTCTGCGGATGGCCCGCGTAGCCCTCCGGCATGATGTTCGGAATACTCTCAAGCGGATAAGCGGCGCGCGTATTCTCGGTCTTGGCGGCGCTGTCCAGATCGAGCGCGCGCGTGTCCGCGTCGTAGACGACGTTTTCCAGAACGGTCGCGAACATGCGCGTCGTGCGGTAGATGTCCGGCTCGGCTTCGGGCGAAAGACGTATCACCTTGGCGTAGCAGCCGCCCTCGAAGTTGAAGACGCCGTGGTTGGACCATCCGTGTTCGTCATCGCCGATGAGCTTGCGCTCGGGGTCTGCGGAAAGCGTCGTCTTGCCCGTCCCCGAGAGGCCGAAGAAGACGGCCACGTCGCCCGCGTCGCCGACGTTCGCAGAGCAGTGCATGCTCATCACGTCGCGCTGCGGGAGCAGGTAGTTGAGAATCGTAAAGACGCTCTTCTTGGTCTCGCCCGCGTAGGACGTGCCGCCGATCAGCACCAGCTTCTGGCTAAAGTCGACGAGGATGAAGGTGGAAGAGCGCGTGCCGTCGCGCGCAGGGTCGGCGTGAAAACTCGGAATATTGATGACGGTGAATTCGGGTTCATGTGGCGCGCCATCCCGCGCGTCGTTGTTGATGAACATGGTGCGCGCAAAGAGCGAGTGCCATGCCAATTCGGTGATGATGCGTACGCTCAGGCGGTAGCGCGGGTCTGCCCCGGCAAAGGTGTCCTGAACAAAGAGCTCGCGCCCGCGCGTGTGGGCCATCATGCGCTCTTTCAGCGCGTTGAATTTTTCCTGCGAGAACTCTTTATTGACCTCGCCCCACCAGACCTTGTCTGCGCTCGAAGGCTCGCGCACGATGGCCTTGTCCTTGGCGGCGCGGCCCGTGTGCTCGCCCGTGTCAACGATGAGCGCGCCGTGATCGGAGAAGATGCCTTCCCCGCGCCGCACTATCTCTTCGCAAAGCTCCGAGCGGTTGAGATTCCAGTAGACGCTCGACGCGCCGTTGATGCCGTAGTTCTCCAATTCATAACCGGTATGCTTTCGACCCTTGTGCTGGGTCTCCGTCTCTCTCTTCAGTGAAGTCATAAATGCTCCAAATCATTTCAATATGTACAAAGCTTGAGATGCGCTGCGGAGCGCTGCGACGCGTAGAGATGCGCTTGCCTGTTCCCTTCGAGCCTACCTGGCTTCTTCGCGTGCGAGACGGCGCTCGCGCGCCAGCTCACGCAAGGCGACGACCATATCGCGGGCGGCGCGCTCCAAACCGTTGGCGCACGCTTCCAATCCGTCGGCATCCGTGTTCGTACGAACGGCGACCGCGGCGAGCGCCTGCTCGATCTGACTTTCGAGGCGGCGAGCCTCTGTTTCCGCCTCCTGCTCAGCGCGCGTCATCTGAAAGTGGGAGATTTGTGGTTTCATATTCATAAAAGAAAATTTGAGCGGGATGCGACGCCGCAGCCTATGCGGGTGGGACTCGTCGGCGCGTCCGCGTCTGAAATCGTTGATGTGATTTCGGTATCAAGTCAAGCACTTTAACATTATCCACGGGCCTGCGACAAGAAAGGCAAAGGGTTGATCAATTTTAGTTTCTGGATTCCGGATCGGCGAGCGACCCCCGGCTTGACGGCTCTATTCCAACCTTCGAGACGGACGAAGCGTTAATCCAAAATCCAAAATGCTTTTGCCTTTTTCATGTCTCTTCTGTTAATAGCTTTTGCGATGAACAATGCGCCGGGCAGAGATGCTTTCACCCCTAGAGAGTGGGGACTGATCCAAAGGCTTCGCACTCCGAGACAGGTGCAGCGCTACCTGCGAACTCTCCCTTATAACTGGGAGCGCGAGGGCGAGTCGCAGCGTTCCTTCCGCGAAGTGTTGCGGCGCGGGGAGGCACATTGTATGGAAGCGGCGCTCTTCGCGGCGGTGGTTCTGGAACAGCACGGCTATCCGCCGATGTTGCTGAGCCTGGAATCACAGGATCAACTCGATCACGTCGTCTTCGTCTTTCAAAAAGACGGGCGATGGGGCTCCGTCGGGCGCTCGCGCGACACGGGCCTGCACGGACGCCGCCCGGTGTTCGGTCGCCTGCGCGATCTGGCGTGGAGTTATTTCGACCCTTACGTTGACCTGACGGGGCGCATCACCGGCTATGCCACGACCAATCTGTACGCGCTCGGAAACTACGACTGGCGCTTCTCGCCGCGCAATCTCTGGAAGGTGGAAAACCACCTGCGCGAGATACCGCACGCGCGCCTGCGCTCGTCCGAGAAAAGGTACAGACAACTGGTCGCGCGTTATAAAGAGTTTCGCAAGCTGCACCCGCAGGGAGCGCCCACATACTTCGCTGACCGCGATACCTGGATGCTCTAAGGCCGCCTGAGAGGAGAGAGAGGGAAGAGTTGCGACCGGACTGTTGGAAAAGCATGGGCAAGGCGATTCTACTGGCGAGCGCGTTTGTGCTTCCCGTATGCGCGCAGGATGTGCATGTCGAGCTGGGCAAACGCAGCACCGCAATCCCCAAAGCCTGCGAGTCGATAGTCCCGGCGGCGGTTGGAGACAAGGCTGTAGACGTGCCGGCCCTGACGAAGGAGGCGACCTGCAAAGGCTCCGGGGACATGCTGATCGAATACTTCTACGTGATGACGCTCGTCAAGCGCGAGAAGAATAAGAAGGGACAGGTCAAAGAAGACACGCGGGTCTACGAGGTCTATATCCCGACTTTAAAGAGCGGCACGCGTGCGCGCGGCGTGCTTCTGCTGACGAGCCGCAACGGTGTCCCTGTGCCGCCCGGTGAGATGGAGAAGGATCGTTTGCAGGCGGGCAAGCGACTCGAAAAGGCCGAGGATGAGATCGAGCGCTCGCCCGACGCTCAGCCTGAGAAAGCCACGGAGGCCACGACCGGTATGCTTCCCGTCGGCACATACCCGCGCACCGTTGATTCCCGCGCCGCCTTCGGCATCCACCGCGGCGGCGCGGCCCTTGATGCTCGCACTTTCCTCAGAGCGTGCGAGCTAAAGCTAATCGGGCGCGAACAGGTTGAGGGGCGCGAAACGCTGGTCATGAGCTTTACCCCGCAAGCGGGCGCGCAATTGGGCGATAAGGAAAAATATATAGCGCAGCTCACGGGCACGATCTGGATTGATGCCGAGGACAGGATTGTGACGCGGCTGGCCGCATGGCCCTTGAGCGCGAAGCCGGCGAGCGATGCTGATTCGACATCAGCGAGCGACAAACCTCCCGCCGTTTATCTTGAGATGACACGCCTGCCCGAAGGCGTCTGGCTGCCGAAGTCTTCTCGCATCAACGGGGCTGATTACCCGAAGCTCTTCGATCACGTCTCGTCGGATTCCGTCATCAGCTACAGCGAATACAAACGCTTCAGCACGGAAACCGGGGGCGTGCAGTTGGAGCCCCCCAAAGCTCCCTAGACAAAAGCGAAGGCGGGCGTCCTTACCAACGGCTTTTTAGCTTTCCCGTCAATGCAAAATTATTGACATCCGCCCGGGGCGGGGTTATCGTGTCGGCGTTTCACACGCGCTCGCTACCCCGGCGAAAGACTTACACCCTTAAGCCCACCGCCATTTATTCGGCTTCTCATACTTGTCGGAAAAAAGAGCCAGCAGGACAAACGCAATCGTCGGCCCGACATTTCGATAAGTAGTTCGGCGGGAATTTCCGATCAGGCCATAAAGACGTGCTCTAGGATGGGAAGCGCGGAGCAGCCGCGCTTGAGGGCGCTTCCTGATCGCTCCGAATCCCTTTCACTCTCGCGGAGGCAATCACTATGAATTTAGCCTACTTCTTAAAGATACGCCCGATGGACGCGCCCGTGCTGCTGTACTTCGATCATTTGTATAGCGAGTATCTGGCGATCAAATCCACCATCGGTGACGACGAGGCCAAAGCTTTTATTGACGAGCTGCCGACCAAGCGCGAGAACGCGACGCTCTCATGGAATGATGTCTACTATTTCGAGCTGATACTGGCGAATTTTCAGCCCGTCGAGAAGTTACGCAGCAAGATCATGCGCCTGCGTTACGACTATCGCAGCGTGGCCGGTCAAAAAGAGTTTGACGACTACATGGCCTCGAAGCCGCCTGATCTGATGAGCCCGCCAGACCCGACCGACCCGCCGCATGCGACCCGTGTGGACTATGAAAAATTGTTGCGTGAAGACCTCAAAGACCTGCTCGGTAGGCTCTACCTGCGCTACGCCATCCTGCCAGTGCGTGAAGCACGACTGAGGGGATTGACCCTGTACGCGGCGGGCCTGTGTCTTTTCTCTCTCGTCACACTGCTCGGCATCGTCGCCTACCTCTTCCTCGAAGGAGGCATACGCGGCACGACGACGCTGGCGGGGACGGAGAAAATATCCAGCCTGACAATTTTCGTGGTGGTTGTGACGGGAGCGATGGGCGGGTTCGTCAGCGCCCTACAGCGCATTCAATCACCCCCGACCGAGGGCGATTCTCTTTACAACCTATCGCTCCTTTTCTACGGCTCTTACTCCGTTTTCATAGCGCCGATCACGGGGGCCATTTTTGCCATACTGCTCTACCTGATGTTTACGAGCCAGATTCTGACGGGCAGCTTTTTCCCCGCCATCTATACGCCGCCGCCCACGACGGTCGCGCAACTGTCCGCTCAAAACGAGACCCCGACTCCGTCCCCAACGCCCTCATCGTCACCCTCGCCGTCACCGCAACCGTCGCCCTCGCTTTCGCCAAAGCCCACGCCCGTGCCGTCGCCGTCTCCGGAAACGGTGGTGAAGAATGCGGCTGACCTGTCTCCGTCTCCGTCACCATCCGTATCGCCGTCGCCGTCGCCCTCGCCATCGCCGTCACCCGTGGCGACGCCCAAGCCCGTGCCGAAAAAGAGCCTCGGGGTCAAAGAGTTTCTGGCCCAATCCGGCCCAGCCGGCGGCTCTGATTACGCTCTCCTGATTATCTGGTGTTTTATCGCGGGGTTTGCCGAGCGTTTAGTCCCGGACGCGCTTGACCGTGTGATCTCTAAAAACAACCTGTCGGGCAGGAGTAACTCTTAAGACTATCCCGGCGGAGCTTTCCTGGCGGCTCAAGGTGAAACCTTCAGGGCAGCACGACGCTTCGCGCTTTGTGTGTGCCCCAGAGGGTGTGAGAGACGACCGCCGCGATGATGATCGCGCCGCCCATGATGGCCCAGCGCGAGGGACGCTCGCCGAGGATGAGAAAGACCCAGACGGGATTTAAGACCGGCTCTATGTAGCCGACGATGCCGGCGTCCAGCGAGCGCACGCCGCGCGCCATGCCGAGCGTGAACAGCGTGTAGGCCACGCCAATCTGGACTATGCCGAGATAACTGACCACGGCGAAATCCCACGCGCCCGTATGAATGACGCGGCTCAAAGAGCCCGGGTCGCTCGCGATCACCACGGCGCTCAACAACACCAGCAGCAGGTTTCCGTAAATGACGGACGAGGCGCGGTTGACTTCCTTCGAGCGCGAATGACGCAGCAGCAGGAAATAGAAAGCGAAACAGAGCCCGGACAAAAGCGCTGCGATGTTGCCACGCACAGCCGCCGGTTGCAGTTGGCCCACGAAAAAGAGCGACATGCCGAGGACGCAGACGCTGACCACCGCCAGATCGCGCGCGCGAAACTTCTCCCTGTAAAAGAAGGGCTCAAGCAGCAGCACGTAGATCGGTGCGGTGTATTGCAGAAAGATGGCGTTGGCGGCGGTCGCCCGCTTGGTAGCCATGACGAAGAGCAGCAGCAGCGCGGCGTAGAGGACGGAAGCGAGCGCCGTGATGCGATTGATGCCGAAGCCTTCGCGGCGCGTAAAGACGGCGACAGTCAGTGCCGCCAAAAGCGAGCGCCAGAACGAAAGCTCGAAGTCCGAGAGCGTCGTCCACTTGATGAAGAGGCCGCCCGTACTCCACAGGAGCGCCGCCGCCATCACAAGCAGTATCGGAGAGACGCCGAACGCATTGCTCCGCTTAATCTCTTTCACTGAGCTTCGCCGGTTTCGCTCGCCGCCCGCGCCTGAGCGTCATCCCTCTCGCGCAGGTATTTTCCGAACACGCCGTTCCACGGAGGGATAACGATGGAGACCGCCCCGGAGCTCTGGGCCATGCAGGCGAGGCGGATGAGCGGCTTCGGCTCCTCCGTCTCTATATAGCCGAACTGCTTTATCTGTTTCCCCTCGCGCACCGTCACGTCGGACAGTTTTTCAGCGCCGCCGAGCACGCCGACCCAGCACGTGCCGCAGGAGGCCGAGCGACATTCGACCGGGATCGGCCCTTCGATGCAGCGAGGGTCAACGGCGCGCCAGTCGCGCGAAGCGTCTCTGGCCGCGCCCGAAGCCAGCTCCTCCATGTGAATGACCTTGAAGCGCGCGCCCTCCGCCCCCTCGTCATAAGTGACAGTCCATTGACTATCGACGGTTCTGAGAAAGCCGAGCAAACCCTGACTATCGTCCTTCGCCCGCTCTTTCAAGACTTGCTCGGGCGTCCGCCGCGCATGTTTACCGTCGAGGCTCATCGTGCCCGGCGCAGCCTTGAACGCTTCCGTTCCGGCCTGCGCGACGGTCATGAAGGCGACGGCTGTAATGCCGACAAGCAGTGACTCTTCAACGCCCAGACGCTTCGCCGTGGCGCTCGCGACCTCGTGTATCTGATCGGCGAGCGGCGCGCCTCTCTCGGCTTCAAAGGAGGCCGCGTGCTGCTCGACAGCCCTCTTGACCTCAGGCCAGTGGCGATGCCCGTACAGGAATTTATGTGAGGAATCTATTTGATCGCGCAGGTAGTAAGAGCCCTGTAGCAGAAGTCTACGGGCCAGAGCTTCCGGGTCTTCCGCCCGCGTGAGGGCACGAAAGAGGCTGATCGGATAAAACGCGAACCAGATTTGCGTCGCCGCCCTGTCCACTTCGTGAATGAAAGGCAGAAGCCCGCTCACGGCCCGTGCCCATTCGCCTTCGTCCTGTTGGGCCAGAAAATTCTGGAAAAGAGTTTCGTTATTCATGCTCATAGTAGTCCCTGTTAAGAATTCGTCTCCTGATCGAAATCGAATACTTTAACAGCATCCTTCGTCAGGCTCAAACCGGGAGCCGAGAGCGCGTGTCGGCGAGCACAGGTCAGTACCGCCAAGGGTCTCGGGCGGGTGATGATGCCGCTTGAGACCCGCCCGCTACCGCAGGCGGTACTGACCTTTCATTTAGTTGAAGGCGTTAATTCAGGTAGCCGCCCGGCTCGTCCTCCTTCTCTTCGAGCGCGGCCTGCAAGGGTGCGGCGCTCTCCTCTTCGAGCGCCCAGATGTCGTAGAGCTCCGGCGGCACTTCCGTGACGAAGCGGGAGGGCTTCTGCACGACTGTTTGCCGGTTGTAGTCCGTGATCATCAGCGGATAGGTGATGTAGAGCTGATCCTGCGCGCGCGTCAGCGCGACATACCAGAGGCGGCGCTCCTCTTCTTCTCCCTCGGCATCGCGCAGCGAGCGCGGGCTCGGAAATTTGCCGTCCGCCGCCCAGATCAGGAAGACCGCGCGCCACTCCAAGCCTTTAGCCTGATGAACGGAGGTGAGCGTCAGCAGCTCGTCCTCGTCGCCGCCCATCACAACGTCTTCGCCAGCGACGGCCTGCGGAGCGCCGTAGCGTTCGGTCGAGAGCAGGGCCAGCTCACCTAAGAATTCTTCGGTCGAATTGTAGCGAGCGCTGTAGTGCGACAGCTGGCGCAAATCTTCCAGACGCGCCTCGGCGTTCTCGTAAGAGTTGGCGAGATGGGCTTCGTAGCCGCGCGCGAGAATCAGCTCTATCTGCCGGGCAGGCTGGTGGCGCATCTCGTCCGAGACAAGGCTTTCGATCAGCGCCAGAAACTCCGTCCACCCCTGCCCGCGTCTTGGCGCTCCCTGAAAGTCGCCGCGCCGGACGAGCGCGAGCGGGTCTGGCGCATAGGCCAGTTGCTCCCAGATTCTGTTGGCGGTCGCCGCGCCCACCTGCGGGATGAGCCGCAGGATGCGCTTCCAGGCCAGCTCGTCGCGCGGGTTGGTGATGACGCGAAGATAGGCCACCACGTCTTTGATGTGCGCCTGCTCGAAGAATCTCACGCCGCTGCGGACGCGGTAGGGAATGCCGCGACGCGTCAATTCCAGTTGCAGCTCAAGCGAATGATAATGAGAGCGATACAGCACGCTCGTTTCTTCGAGCGGGATGCCTTCGTCGCGCAATTCGAGGATGCGCGCCGCGATGAAGGCCGCCTGCTGGTCTGCGTCGCGGCAGGGCACGAGCGCCGGAGCCAGACCTTTCGACGGGCGGGCGGCGCGCAGCGTTTTGGGAAACTGCTTGCGATTGGCGGCGATAGAGACGTTGGCGAGCGAGAGAATCTCAGGCGTCGAGCGATAGTTGGTTTCCAGTCGATAGACGCGCGCTTCCGGGTAGCGCTGCGGAAACTCGTAGATGTTCGTAAACTCCGCGCCGCGCCACGCGAAGATACTCTGAGCATCATCGCCCACGACCATCACGTTGCGACTCTTTGCGGCGAGCATGTCAATGATCTCGGCCTGAAGCTTGTTGGTGTCCTGATATTCGTCCACCAGTATGTGCTGGAACTGCTCGGCGTAGATGGCGGCGATGTCGGGCTTCTCCATGAGCAGGCGCTTCCAGTTGAGCAGCAGATCGTCGTAGTCCATCACGTTGCGCTCGCGCTTGCGCTCCATGTAGATCAAGTCCACGCGTCTTACTGCCCCGCCCAGCGGCTCGAAATGCGGAAAGCGGCGCGCGACCACTTCTTCGATGGGCCGGTCTGTGTTGTTGGCGAAGCTGATGATGTCCTGCAAGACCTCTGCTTTGGGGAAGCGGCGCGCGCGCGTGTCAATGCCTGCCTCGTCCACGCAGACCGAGAGAAAGTCGCGCGCGTCTTCGGAATCGAGGATGGTGTAGTTTGACTCGTAGCCGAGCGAGGCGGCGTGCCGTCGCAGGATAAGGTTGGCGATGCGATGAAACGTGCCGCCCCAGACGCGGCGCACGTCGCCCCCCGATGTCAGAGCCTCGACCCTGTGCAGCATCTCTCGCGCGGCGCGGTTGGTGAAAGTGGCGAGCATGATGCGGGACGGCGCGACGCCCTGCTCGATCAGGTACGCGACGCGGTAGGTGATCGTGCGCGTCTTGCCTGAGCCCGCGCCGGCAACCACCAGAGCCGCTCCGGGATTGGCCGTCGCCACCCTGAACTGCTCTTCATTTAGCTCCGCGCGATAACGCGCCAGTCCCGCCTGAGCGTCCGCCTCTGCGCGCTTGATGACGTAGCGTTTCATGATCAACCATGCCGAAGGGCCGAAGGCCGATGTTTGGTATCGAGCAATATACAGACGGGCGGGCCGCAACAGGCACTCCTCCGCCGTTTTACCTCGGGCGCTTTATCTGTTAATTTAACCGGGACGGCCCGCAATAGGCTTCTCACTTCCCTTGTAATACCCCGGCTAACCGAAGATCACGATCTTAAAGCACATGAGACGACATCTACTACTTCAGAAAGCGATCATCCTTTCCCTTCTTCTTCTCGTCCCGGCTGCAAGCGCTGCGGCGAAAGATAACTGGATGAGCGTGCGCTCACAAAACTTCACGGTCATAGGCAATACAGGCGAGGGCGATTTGAAGAAGCTCGCCATCAAGCTTGAACAGTTCCGTCGTGTGCTGTCCCAGCTCTACCCGAACGCAAAGATTTCGACGCCCGTCCCGACCACTATCATTCTCTTCAAAGACCAGCGCTCGTTTGACCCCTTCAAGCCTAAATACCGGGGCAAGACGGCGAAGCTGGTCGACGGCTATTTTCGTCAGGGTGATGATGTCAACTACATCGTGCTGACGAAGGAGCTGGGCGGGGCAGACCCTTTCCATGTGATCTTCCACGAATTCGAGCACTTTGTCGTACACAATAATATTACGCACGCCCCCCCATGGCTGGACGAAGGGCTGGCCGAATTCTATAGCACGTTCGAGACGCAGAGCGAGCTTAAGGTGCGGCTCGGAATACCGACCGCGTGGCATATCAGCACGCTCAGAGACAAGCCGCTGCTGCCGCTGAAGACCCTGCTCACCGTTGACCGCAACTCGCCGCACTACAACGAGCGCGATAAAGTCGGCATCTTTTACGCTGAGTCGTGGGTGCTGGTTCACTACCTGATGCTCTCCGACGAAGGCAAACGGCAGGGACAGCTGACGCGCTACATCAGTCAGATGAACACCGGCATGTCGGAGGAGGAGAATTTCCGGCAGTCGTTCGGGACTGACTATAAGACCATGGAAGACGAGCTGCGCTCCTACGTCCGCAAGTTTCTCTTTCCCGTGATAGACATCGCTTTCAAACAACTTGACTTCGTCAAGGACATACAGAGCGCGCCTTTGTCAGAGGCCGAAGCCAACTATTATCTGGGCGACCTTCAGCTTCACGGCAACTATCAGAATGAAGCCGAGGAGCTTTTACAAAAATCGCTCGCGCTCGACCCCGGCTTTGCGCTGAGCAGGATTTCCCTGAGCATGCTGCGTCTCAGGCAGCAGAGGCTCGACGAGGCGAAGAAGTTCGCGCAGGAGGCCATCAGTCTGTCCCCCGGGAACTATCTCGGCTACCTCTATTACGCCGAAGCCCTGATGCAGGAGAAGCAGTACGAGGAGGCGATCAAGACCTACAAGCAGGCCGCCCTTCTCAAGCCCGATGCCTGGCGGATACACGCCGGGCTCGCGCACGCTTATCTGGCGCTCGGTCAGGACTCGGAAGCCTCAAAGGCTTTCTCCGCCGCGCTGCGTCTTGAGCCGAGAACCTCATACCTTAATCGCATCTACAGCTACACGGCCCTGCGTATGGGACGCGGAAGCTTGGCCGCCGTCAACGCCGCCATCTATCTACGCCGCGAGGGGTGGCGCGACAAACACTCGCTCTACATGGCGCTGGTGGTTCACTACGGCTACCGGATGTCGAAACAGACGAAGGAAGCGGCCAAAGTGCTCGAAGACTCGACGGCACTGGGCGACACTTCCGGCTGGCCTTACCCGGTCATAGAATACCTGCAACAAAAGCTTACGGCGGACGAGCTGCTCGCGCGCGCCACCGATAATGATAAGCAGACGGAGGCGCACGCCTACATCGGCCTCGCCCTCTCCCTGAACGGCGAGCGCGAAGCGGCGCTCGAACACCTGCGCTGGGTCAGGGAGAACGGCAATCGCGGCTTCATCGAATATCCGCTGGCGCTATCGGAGATCGCCCGCCTCGAAGCGGCGGCCCACTAAGGCGCACGCTCGATGGCAAGAGGTTTGCGCGCGGCCTGCCGAAACCAGAGCCGCCGTTGCATTCGCGACTGATGAAAGCTAGGATGTGGCAAGACGAAAAGAGAGCGGATTCTCTAATCTATCAATCAAGAAGCGGAAGAGAGGTTAAGCAGATGAAATTCCCGGGCGGGATGAATATTCAGCAGATGATGAAGCAGGCGCAGGCCATGCAGGAGAAGATGCAGAAGGAGATGGACGAGCTACGCGTCGAAGCTTCTTCGGGCGGCGGCGTCGTGACGGTCGAGATGAAAGGCAATCACGAGATAGAGTCTCTCAAGATTGACCCGGAGGCCGTCAAAGAAGGCGATGTCGAGATGCTACAGGACATGATCGTCGCGGCCATCAACGAGGGCAACCGCAAGGTCGAAGAGGCGATGAAGGGCAAGCTGGGCGGCATGCTCCCGCCCGGGCTGCTGTGAAACAGTGACGAGTGGCAAGTGACAAGCAGGAAAAAGCTTTAGCCCTTCACTCATTACTTACAGTTTTTCATTCGTCACTCGTCACTTTAATTTATGCTTGAATACGCTGAATCAGTCACGAAGCTGATAGATGAATTCAAACGCCTGCCGGGCATCGGCCACAAGACGGCGCAGCGGCTGGCGTTTCACGTGTTGCGGACGCCCGAGCCGGACGTTGAGCGTTTCGTCGAGGCGCTGCGCGAGGTCAAGCGCCGCATCATCTTCTGCACGGTCTGCAATAATCTAACGGATATTGATCCGTGCCGCTTCTGCTCTTCGCCTTCGCGCGACCGCTCCATCATCTGTATCGTCGAAGAGCCCTATAATCTGGTCGCGGTCGAGAAGACGCGCAGCTATCGCGGTCTCTATCACGTCCTGCACGGCAGCCTCTCGCCCATACGCGGCATCAACCCCGGAGACCTTCATCTCGCCAACCTTCTGCCGCGCCTCAAGCCTGAGAATAACGAGGGCGTGGAGGTGCGCGAAGTCATTCTCGCCACCAATCCGAACACTGAGGGCGAGGCGACCGCCAACTACATCAGCACTATCCTGAAGCCGCTCGGCATGCGCGTGACGCGCATCGCGATGGGCATGCCTGTCGGCAGCGACCTCGAATACGTGGACGAAGTGACGATGGACAAGGCGCTCACCAACCGCCATGAGATGTAAAGGCAGATGAGCGTGGCGCGGACAACTGCTGAATTCGAGAGCCTCATCGCGTACCTTGCGGAAACGCCCGCTGTGGTCGAACGGATGTTGAGCGGCCTGACGGATGCGGAGGGGCGCTGGAAACCACCCGGCGGAGAGTTCTCCGCGCTGGAAAATGTCTGTCACCTTCTGGACATAGAGCTTGAAGGCTATGCCGTTCGGATAGAGCGGCTGCTGAAGGAAGATGGGCCAGCGTTGGCTGACATTGACGGAGGCCGGTTGGCTAAAGAGCGAGACTACAACAGCCGTAACCTTGAGACGGCGATGGCGGCTTTCCGGCGGGCGCGTGAAGCTAACGTGCGGGTCGTTAAGGGCCTCAGCCCGGAGCAGCTCGAACGCTCCGGCACGCTCGAAACCGTTGGCCCAATCACGCTCCGGGGATTGCTCGGCACGATGCGCGCCCACGACGAAGCCCATCGCCGTGAGATAGAAGGGCTGCGCGGGCAGCTACATGATCGCAGAGATTGATCATCCTCGAAAACAGTCAGGGCCGAGCGAGATGCGCTCGGCCCTGACTCTGTCCGCAGACTTCGACGCTTTTAGAATCTGACGTGCTCTTCGGGCGCACCCTCCCGGCAGGTCGAGCACTGCTCGCCGGAGTCGTACATTCTGGAATCGAACTCGACGAGCGACCTGACCGGAACTCCGGCAATCGTTTCCGGCGCGCTCGTGAAGCGCACGATAGAGCCGCAGCCGATGACCTTCGCGCCGAGGTCTTCGACCAGCTTGACCGTCTCTTCGATGGCCTTTCCGCTTCTGATGATGTCGTCAACGATGATGCAGGGATTGATCTCGCCCTGATTGACGTACTGGCGAAACATGCGCTTGCCAGCGTCGCCCTCCTTCTCGGCCCAGTAAATCTGTTCGGCGCTCAGCGCATCACGCACGCCGAAGGCGACAGGGATGCCGCCCGAGCTGGGTGAGATGATCGAGACTTTCGGCAACTGGCTGGAAATGTCTCTGTCTATGCGAAACTTGCGCGAGAGCGCGACGGCCAGCACGCGCGCCGTATCGTAGTAGCGAAAGGCGAGCGGCATCTGGAAATAATGGGGCGTGTGCTTGCCCGACGGGTAAACGAAATGGCCCTCGCGATAAGCGCCCGTGCGCTTCAGGATTTGCATCACTGCGTCGGACGATGGGATCAGGCTCACCATTTTTTTCTCGTCTCCTATAAACTTTAGAGGTCAAAGGTCGGTTTTGAAAACCGACCCCTGACCTCCGTCTTCCAATGTTTTCGGTTTATCCCGCGCATACGTCAACTCCACTCCACTGGCCCTTAGCGCTTGAGGGCACGCTCGATGATTCGTCTTTGGTCGCGCGCCAATCCCGCTGGCAAAGAGTCGAGCGCGAACCACTGCGCGCTCTTAATCTCCATACTGTGCGAGCCCGGAGAGCCGCGTGCCCGGCAGCGAAAGATGACCTCGACCTGCGCGGGGCGCTTGAGCGTGCGGACGAAGGCCAGTTCCGCCCCGTCAAGCTCCAACCCTATCTCTTCGCGCAGCTCGCGCCGGAGGGCCTCTTCCGGCTGTTCGCCCCGCTCGATGAAGCCGCCGGGAATGCCCCAGCCGCTGCCCGCACGAAAAACGTGTTCGAGCAGAAGCACGCGACCACTTTCGTCACAAACGACCGCCCCGGCTGTCACCGTGAAGCGCGGCTCCACCAACCGCACACCCCAGCGGCGCACACTCTTCGGCGCACCACGCCACAGAGCCCCGAGCAATTTTTTCAACATGCGCGCACAATATATAGGGTAAAAGGCAAAAGGTAAAAGGCAAAAGTGAAGGCCAAAGCCTTTTGCCGCGAAGCCCACCTGCGGCCCTGCTTTTTCCTTTTACCTTTTGCCTTTTGCCTTGTAAGATGCACCTTCCATTACCCTGAGCGAAATCTCTAAACGAAAAGGAATCAAACGAGAGCCATGTCAGCCAACGCGTCCGACCCCGAAAGCACCCCCGCAGTGCCCGTGGCAAAGGAAGCGCCCACCGCGCAGCAAACCTCGCAGCCGGGCGTGCCCAAGAAGATAACCAACGCGCAGACCGTCTGCAACGAGAAGAACGAGAAGGGCAAATCGTGCAACGGTTTTCTGAAGCAGATACGCACGGGCGGCGAAGAGGCGGAAAAGCACCTGCGCGGCGATGATGTGTTGTTCAAATGCCAGACCTGCGGCACGCTCTACATAGGCCCGCCGCTAGGGCACGTGCGCGACCCGAAAAAGCAGAAACGCTTCGTCGAGAAAGAACTTTCTGCGATCCTGCAAGCCGCAGGCGGAACGCTCCCCGCCTTCAAGATGTCCGAGCGCGGCACGCTCGTCCCTGTGGAAGAGCACTCGCATCACGCGCCTGCGCCTTCCGCCTCACCGGCAGCAACGGCAGCGCCCGCCGCTACGGCAGCGAAGAAGCCCGCGCCACCGGCGGCAACAGCAGCACCCGCCGCGCGCCCGCAGAATTCATCAGCGCAGGCCGACGCGCATCGTCCAGCCGCCGAAGCGCAGGCCGCGACGGGTCAGGCTTCAGCCGCGCCGATGAGCCCGGCAGCCGCCACGGCTTCGCCCGCCGCCGGGGCGGAAACCGTGGCCGATCTCGCGCCGGAAGCTTCGACCGAGTTGACGCCCGGCGCGCCGCCCGACAGCCGTGCCCCCACCAAATCGCCCGACACGAAGACGGAAACAGACCCGCCGGCGGATCAATAAAATCGACCGGCGAAAGTCTCTAAAATCAAGAGCGCGAGAACTGTTTCGTCCTCGCGCTCTTCGCTTTCCAGATAATCCTTAATTGGACGCGTCGCGACCCTATAGAGGGACGCGGGCGCTCATGAGACTTCGACGACCAGTCCGCGCGGCTCCAGCTTCCAGGAGAGGACTTCCACGTCTGCTTCCTCTGCGAGGGCTCGCTCGACCTCCTGCCGTCTTCCTTCCGTGCAGAGGAAGGCTATGCAGCCGCCGCCGCCCGCGCCGCAGACCTTGGCCGCCTCCGCCCCGCTCCCGAGTGCCTTTTCCACCAGCATCTCCATCTGCGGTGTCGTGACACCGGGCGCGAGCCGTTTGCGATTCGGATAAGCCTGCCGCATGGTCTCGCTCACGCCCTGCCAATCGTTCGCCAGCAGAGCCTCGCGCATGCGAAGCGAGGAATCACGTATGCCGTCGAAAAGCTCGAAGAGCTGAGGGTCGCCGTCGATGTGGTTCTTGGTAATCTCCCAGTTGTTCGTCCCTGACATGCGCGGCTCGCCCGTGTAGCAGATGACGATGCGGCGTTCGAGCGTCTCGCCGTCTACCTCAAGCGCTTCGCGCTCGATGCCCTCGGGGCGAAAGTGTATGCAGGCCGTGCCGCCGTAGAGCGCGGCGTAGTAGTCCTGAAAACCCGCCGGAACCTTTATCACTGTAGTCTCTACGTTGGCCGCGAGCGTGGGGAACTTGCGCTCGTGGTAGCGGTCTCCGACCAGACGATTGAGCGCGCCGATGCAGGCGATGGCGAGCGCCGATGAGCCCGCGAGCCCTGCGCCCGCAGGGGCCTGACTCTCCGCTATCAGGTGAAACCCCGTCGTCGGTTTGAAGAAGTGAACCAGCTTCGAGATCAGCTCAAGCCGTTCTTCGTGTATAAGGTCTTCGATGGCGTCAAGCTCTGTCTCGAAAGAGACTTTGCGGTCGCGCGATTCGAGGATGATGCGGTGGTCGTCGCGCGTCTCAATCCGGCAATGAGCCCGGAGCGAGATGGCGAAATTGACGGTCGAAGCGCCGGGATGAAAAAGATAGAGAGGCCAGATGTCAATCGTGCCTCCGGCCAGGTCAACTCGTGTAGGAGCGGATGATTCGATGATCACTTAACCCTCAATATGAAATCAAGATTTTTTTCAGCTTCGCTTCTGTGCCCTGCGCCGCCTCGCCCTCGACGTTTTGCGGGGCACGACCTTCGGCTTGAAATGAATGCGCTCTTGAATCTCTTCCTTGAGCTCGTGCAGTTTCTCCTGCGCGGCATGCTCAAGCTCCTGTATGCGCTCAGGGTCTGCCTCTTCCACCTTCTTCGAGAACCAGAAGCGCTCCGCGAGGTAAAAGCCAAGGATGCCGAGGACGACGATGACCAGCAGGATGTAACCGATCTGGTGAAAATCGCCGAGCAGGTTCGTGATCGCGCCGCTGAAGAAATAGCCCGCGCCCGACAGGATCAAGACCCACAGAAAACAGCTCGCAAAGCTGAGCGGCAGAAAGCGCAGGTAGGGCATGCGCCCCACCCCGTAGAAGACGCAGGAGGCCCAGCGCAAGCCGTAAATATATTTCGAGAGAAAGATCGAGAGCGGGCCGAACTTATTCGTCAGCCGCTCTATGCGCGGCTTGGCGATACGGTAGAAGCGGAAGTTGCGGACGCTTTTACTAAAGCCGCGTCCCGCCACGTAAGCTATGTTATCGCCTGCGACCCCGCCGAGCGTGCCTGCTGAGAGAACCTTCAGAAAACTGTACCCGTCGAAAAAATATTTATCGAAGAAAGCGCTGTGCGCCAGCACGCCCGCGAGCAGGAGCGTAATGTCTCCCTCCAGCATCGTGAGGAAGAACACAGCATACAGTCCGTACTGCCCTATTAGCTCGTAAAAAGGATGGCTATCCATATAAAAGCAAGGATGAAGGCGGAAGGCGGAAGGATGAAGTAAAAGCTGTTCGTCTTTACTTCATCGTTGCCGCCTTCATCCTTCATCCTTTTCATGCGGTGGCTTGACGACAAGCACCGGGCACGGTGCGTGACGGACGACGGATTCTGCGGTCGAGCCGAAAAGCATGCGGCCCAGTCCCGTCCGACCGTGTGATGCGATGACGATCAGATCAACGCCGCGCTCGCGGGCGACGCGAACAATCTCGGACGCGGCGTCGCCGTGCGCGATCACTTCTTCGACGTTCAAACCGGCGCACTCGTCCGCCTCGGCGATCTTCGGCAGCTCGCGCTCCGCCGAGCCCTCCAACTGGTCGCTGATGTCGGCAATCGGCAAAGGCTCAGCCATTCCCGTGTAGCCGACGGTGGGCACGACCGGCTCGATGACATGCACGCAGATGATCGAAGCGTTGGCCGCGCGCGCAAACGACGCCGCATACGAGAGCGCGTAGTGAGCGCACTCGCTGAAATCCGTCGGCAATAGGATCGAACGTATCTCCATAATCGTCAGGGCTCATTCTACACGCACGGGGCGTTGTTTGACACCCCCTCAAACCGTTTATTACAATAGCGGCGCTTCCTGCCCACGGTACATATTACGTCTTAGACCTCGTTGAAAGCTCTGGAAACATGACAAGCCCGAACACGACGACGGCGGCCAGTTATATTGGAGTTGATCTTTCCGGCAAGACGATGCGCGCGGCGCTCGTCGCGGACGATGGCCGGCTGCTCGAACGCCGCGAAGCCGCGTTTGATGCCGACCACCTGACGCAACAGGTCGCGCAGCTCGTCATGGAGTTGCGCGATGTCTCGTCCAGCATCGGGGCCATAGGCGTCGGCGTGCGCGGTCTGGTCAACCCGCGCACTGACCGCGTCTACATCTCGACCGACCTGCCGTCGGTCGTCCACGGAGACTTTCACCCGGAATTGATGGCCGCCACGGGCCTGCGCGTCGAGCTGTGGAACGACGCCAACGCCGCCGCCTACGGCGAATACAAGGTGGGCGCGGGGCGCGGCAGCCGCGACATGTTCTACGTCACCATCGGCACAGGCATCGGCGGCGCGATCATCCTCGACGGCAAGCTCTGGTTCGGTGCTTCGGGGTTCGCGGGCGAGTTCGGGCATATCACGATTGACGCGGAGGGCATAGAGTGCGTGTGCGGCAATACTGGCTGCCTTGAGACCCTGGCCTCCGCGCCCAACATCGTGCGCCGGGCCAACGAGCGGCTCTACCGCGACAACACCTCGTCGCTGTCGAAGCTTGCGCTCAATCGCGACTTCACCGCCGCGGACATCGCGCGTGAAGCCAAGCAGGGCGACGACTTCGCGCTCCTGATGATCGAGCGCACGGGCAAGTACATAGGCGCGGCGGTCGCCAGCGTCATCAACCTGCTCAACATAGAGCGCATTATTATGGGCGGCGGTGTGATGGAGGCGGGCGAGCTGATACTGAATGCGATCATACGCGAAGCCGGGCGGCGCTCGTTTCAGCCCTGCTTTGAAGCGACGCAGATCGCAGCCGCAGCCCTCGGCACGGACGCCGTCACCATCGGAGCAGCCATGCTCGCGCGCGACGCCGCGCAGCAGGAAGCGACCATGCGCTGAGCCTTTCGGGCCACAAACTCTGTGCCCGCCAGCATCCCTTTCCTCCTCATCCGCGACTCCTTTTTCTCTTCTACACAGGAATTGACCTGAACGGGCGAGCGGGCGTCCGCCTTCACTGCGGTTCTGAATCAAGCCTCGATAAAGTTTCCCTTTAGTCCGTAAGCGTACAGACCCCTCCGCAGCGAGCCATTAAACTCGTCTTTGTCAGATAATCCCGAGTGTCTTTTCAGAGTACAGGGAAGCCTTGATGCCGTTCATGTCGGCGTCTGAGATGGGTTTCAGTTGCGTCCGTCCTGAGTGATCGGCGCGACTGGCGAACGAACCGGGGGGGGTTAAAAGGGTGAGACTTCTCGTCAAGGGAGGAGTCTCACCTTTTTTATCGCCGCGCGGGAGACGAAGGGCACGCCTGCTCATCCGTGGGCAGGCTCTGGCTCTGTCTCCGTTTCGACAGCCTCTCCGTCCTCAAGGCGGGCCTCATTGAGGCGTGTCGATAACCACTGACGAAAGATGTCAGCTTCCTTTCCCTTTCCCGTCCAGCGTGCGCGGTCGAACATCGTCAGGGCCATCCCGAGCGCATGATGCTGACCGGCGCGATCCTGCGCCAGCTCAAACTGCTCGTAGAGGTGATTGATCAGCTCCACGCTCGCGCGCGCCGTCTCCTCGTCCCTGAAGCCGAGCTTGCCCGCGAAGAACTTCGAGTAGACGTTCATCGGGTGGGCCGTCGAGGTGTAGAGGTCGAAGTAGCCGGTGATGAGCCCGGATTCCTGTAAGATCGACCCGACGTAGCTCGGCCTCGAACCCGTAATAATGGCTAAATCCTCCACCTCGTTCATCCCCGACAGGTAAAGCGAGATGATCTGATCCTTCTTGTTGACGCGCCGCGTTCGTCGCCCCTCAGCAGCCGTCGTCGCCGCGCCTTGATTCTGTTTTGTCGCCATAGCCTTGCTCCTTCCCGGTTTGATGGATGATAGCAAATTATATACATTGCGTAGAAGAATGTCCGCATGACTCACGTACCCGCGCGGCTCAGCCCTCCCATTCCGTATTTATGTGCGTTAACGCACCGACGCGTCTCCCCTATTATGTTAAAAACTTACCATTCATCACGCCTCCTCTGGCTATAAACCAGCATGAGGCTCTTTAAGTTCACATGATCTACGAGGGAGAGACGCAAGGATAAGCCTGAGAGAATTTATCCTACGGGTTTCCCTCTCAAAGAATTCTGATGTCTCAAGAAACGCTTACCCTGGAGAGTTATGGCATGCCTGCGAGCTTTCTCAAGGAGCATGGCATTTATGCGTTCCCGGACGGGACACAGGTGGTCGCCTGCGCCGGTGACAGTCGCGGCTCGCTGCTCTATTACCTGAGAGACTGGAAGCTATACGGCGGCCACGAAGTCGTCGCCGAGCGCAATGCTACGGCCTTCCGCCTGCTCGAAACAGACCATGCCGGGCGCATACTGATGTACGGCTACCCGACGCGCTGGACTGTCGAAGATCTGGTATATACGGGGCGCGTCGCCGTCTAGAGCCAGCCGCATAAGATCAAGCCCGCAAGGACACGCCAGCTCTCTCAAGCCTGACTCGACAAGCGCACAGAATTTTTTCCTGTGCGACGATTGATATCGTCCGTTTGCGTACAGACAGTGCTTCACGTCGAGGCGTAAGCTCACGCCCTTCCTACCGATGAAGAGCATGGGGAAGCATTATGTAGTGGTAAGGGTTCGGAGAATCACGACATAAGGCTTCCCCATTAATTTCACTCGACGGGCCGCCGGATAACTCAATCTTTGAGATTTTAAGACCTTACTTTAAAGAGACCTTTTAGGGCACGCGAGGGATAGGCCACACGTGCGAAAAGCCCAAACAAAAACAGAGTTGCGAGAGCGCGGCATCTACAGGCTGCCGGACGCGCGCGAGTTCGTCGTCCGCAGATCAGGCGACGGGGCCGGCTATCTGCTCTACAGCGTAGAGCACTGGAGACGCTACACTGCCGCAGACTATCGCGCGGAGGTCAACGGGCGAGTGTTCAGTCGCGGCGTCGTCACGCGCTGGCGCATCTGTGATCTGGTTGATACGGGCCGGACGGCGCGCATGTGAGCCGCTGATTCTCGCCCGTCCCCGTCTGCCCGCCCCCCCTCTTCCCGCTCCCGCCGATTATTTTTTTCCCGGGCACGTCTATACCGCGGACGCCAATGATTCTGGCGCTCTTCTTCATGCTTTCGTGTCAATTGAGGGTTAGTGTGCGGGCTGTCAAGCGGCGCGAGACTAAAATTCATAAAGTGAAAACTTGCACATCACGCCAAAAAGTAGTATCACATGGGAAATTCATGGCAGTGAAAACCAGTGGGGAGAACAAGGCACAGGTGTTCAGCCAATAGCAGTCGAGCGCCTTCGGATTTCCGTGCCCATCTCTTGAGACGCGTAAGTGTTCGCAGGGTGAAGACTATATCCCCTCCTTCCCGGTACGGTCAGCTAAACGGTTAAGAGGAAAGGTTTGCGGCGATGCCACAGATTTTTCACCATAGCACCAACTTTCTTGCGCGGCTCAGTATCTTCGGCGCCGTCTTCATTCTCGTCGCAGCCGTCTGGGTGCTGGCCGAGATCAATCGCTCTTCCTGGAACACGGGGCAATGGACGGAGCGACAGCAGCCCGTGCAGTTCAGCCACAAGCATCACAGCGGCGACGACGGGATTGATTGCCGCTACTGTCACACCTCGGTCGAGACCTCGTCGAGCGCCGGTATGCCTTCGACCCAGACGTGCATGAATTGCCACTCGCAAATCTGGGCCGACAGCCCCTACCTTGAGCCCGTGCGGGAGAGCTGGCGCTCGGGCAAGCCCATCGAATGGACGCGGGTTCACGACCTGCCCGACTACTCCTATTTCAATCACAGCATACACGTCAACAAGGGCGTCGGCTGCTCGACCTGTCACGGTCAGGTGGACGAGATGCCTTTGATGTATCAGGCTTCGTCGCTGCAGATGGAGTGGTGTCTGGAATGCCATCGCGAGCCGGAGCGTTTCGTCCGCCCCAGGAGTGAGGTCTTCAACATGGCATGGCGCAAAGAGAATAAGACCGCCGCGCAGATTGCCGAGGGGAAAAAGCTCGTCGCCGACAACCACATCCGTGGGCCGCTTGCGCTGACGAGTTGTTCGACCTGTCACCGGTAATGCATAAGGATTAACCAGGATGCCTTCTCAAGACCGTCATATCAATTTCGCTTTGATGCGCGACCGTATCCTTGGCCGTGAGAAAGGCAACGGATACTGGCGCAGCCTCGAAGAGGTGGCCGACACGGAAGAGTTTCGCGAGTTCGTCTCGCGAGAGTTTCCGCAGGCCGCGGAAGAGTGGGACGACCCCATTGAGCGGCGCACGTTCCTCAAGCTGATGGGCGCGTCTCTGGCGCTCGCGGGCCTGAGCGGATGCTCTTACCAGCCGCCCGAGAAGATCGTGCCCTACGTTCGTCAGCCCGAGGAGATAGTGCCGGGCAAGGCCCTCTTTTATGCCACCGCGATGCAGCTCGGCGGGGTCGCCACGGGCCTGCTGGCTAAGAGCAACGAGGGACGCCCGACCAAGCTCGAAGGCAATCCTGAGCATCCTTCCAGCCTCGGCACGACGGACGTGTTCGCGCAGGCATCAATCCTTGACCTCTACGACCCTGACCGCTCGCAGACCCTTCTTTTCCGCGAAGAGATTCGCCCTTGGTCTGGATTCCTAGACGACGCGAAGAAGGCTCTGGACTCGGCGCGCGCGCGACAGGGCGCGGGCCTGCGGTTTTTGACTGAGACCGTCACCTCGCCGACCCTCGCGGCTCAACTGAAGGCCATCTTCACGGAGATGCCGCAGGCGAGGCTGCATCAATACGAGCCCGCCGGGCGCGGTAACGCGCATGCCGGAGCGATGCTCGCCTTCGGGCAGGCGGTCAACACCCTTTACCGTTTCGATCAGGCTGATCGCATCTTCTCGATTGACTCTGACTTTCTCTCATGCGGCCCCGGCAGCCTCGTCTATGCGCGCGACTTCATGAACAGGCGTCGGGTTGAAGACGGGCAGCACGACATGAACCGCCTCTACGTGGTGGAGACGACGCTCACCAACACTGGGGCGAAGGCAGACCATCGCCTGCCGCTGCGTCCGAGCGAGATGGAAGGTTTCGTCCGTGCCGTGGCGGGCGCGCTCGGCGTCCAGTTAGGGGCCGGGGGTCAGGGTTCAGGGGCCGGGCCTTATGGTTGGTGGGCACAGGTGATGGTGCGCGACCTGCAACAGTCCAGAGGACGCTCGATCATTATTCCCGGCGACGAGCAGTCGCCAGTCATTCACGCCCTGGCCCACGCGATGAACGCCGCGCTCGGCAACGTGGGCAAGACGGTTCTCTACACAGACCCGATAGAGGCTTTCCCGGAAGACCAGACGCAATCGCTACGCACGCTGGTGGCCGACATGAACGCCGGGCAGGTCGAAACGCTCGTCATTCTCGGCGGCAATCCGGTCTACAACGCGCCGGCGGATCTGGGCTTCGGCAAGAGTCTTGAGAAAGTGGCGCTGCGCGTTCACCTGAGCCTCTACAAGGACGAGACCTCTGAGCTTTGCCACTGGCACATACCCGAGGCGCACTATCTTGAATCATGGGGCGACACGCGCGGCCACGATGGGACGGCCACGATCATTCAACCGCTGATCGCGCCGCTCTATGGCGGAAGAAGCGCCCACGAGCTGCTCGCGGTCTTTTCCACGCAGCAAAATCGCTCGGGCTATGACCTCCTGCGCGACTACTGGTCTGGACAGATGAAGAGCGGCGGCGCATCCGGCGCAAGAGCGCAATCCGCCGGACAGCAGAGCACCGCACCAACAGCTCAGGGGGCGACGCCCGGAGCGACTACGGCGACAACTGCGGGCCACTCCGCTACGGGTGCGACCGAGTCCGGCGGGCAGTCCTCCAACACGTCAACGACCGGCGCTGCCACCGCCCCGGAGACGACACCGACGACGGGCGCATCAACCGCCTCCGCCGCAGCGCCAGCCGATTTCGAAAAGCTCTGGCGCAAGGCTGTGCATGACGGCTTCGTTCCCAACACGGCGCTCCCGGCCAAGACCGTCGCGCTCAGGACTGATTGGGCCAATCAGACAGCGCCCACAGCCGCCCCGCCGCCGCAGGGCGACGAGCTTGAGATAGTCTTTCGCACAGACCCTTGCGTCTACGACGGGCGCTTCGCTAATAACGGCTGGCTTCAGGAGTTGCCCAAGCCTCTGACCAAGATCACGTGGGACAATGCGCTGATGCTGAGCCCGACGACGGCCAATCGCTTCGGTCTCAAGAACGACATCGGCGTCAAGGGCGGCGACGTGCTTGTCAGCAGGGCCAATCTTACCTATCAGGGGCGCACGCTCTCCGCCGTTCCCGTCTGGATTCTGCCGGGCCAGCCCGACGGCGTCGTCACGGTGCATCTCGGTTACGGCAGACGCCTGGCGGGCCGCGTCGGCAACGGCAGGGGCTTCAACGCCTACTCCATTCGCACCTCCGACGCGCCGTGGGCCAATACGGGCGCGCACATCAGCAATACGGGCCAGTACTACGACGCGCTCGCCACCACGCAGCTGCACTTCGGCATGGAGAACCGTGAGGTCGTGCGCGCACATACGCTCGCCGACTACCTAAAGGAATCCGGGGAAGCGCACGCGCCGGATGAGGAGCATAAGCCCGGGCAGGAGCATTCCTTTTATCCGGAGTACGATTACAAGCAGGATGCGGCCTGGGGCATGACGATTGACACGACCAGTTGCGTCGGCTGCAACGCCTGCGTCGTCGCCTGCCAGTCGGAGAACAACATCCCGGTCGTCGGCCCGGAGCAGGTCAAGCGCAGCCGCGAGATGCACTGGATTCGCGTCGACACCTATTTCAAAGGCGATCACGACCACCCGGAGGCGGCGGAGTTCATGCCCGTGCCCTGTATGCACTGCGAGAACGCGCCGTGCGAGCCGGTCTGTCCCGTCCACGCGACCGTGCACGACACCGAAGGCCTGAACGTGATGGTCTACAACCGCTGCGTCGGCACGCGCTACTGCTCGAACAACTGTCCATACAAGGTGCGGCGCTTCAACTTCCTGCTCTATCAGGATTTCAACACGCCGACCTACCAGTTGATGCGTAACCCGGAAGTCAGTGTGCGCTCGCGCGGCGTGATGGAGAAATGCACCTACTGCATACAGCGCATTCAGGTGGCGAAGATCGAATCCGAAAAGGAAGGCCGGCCCATCGGGGACGGCGAGGTCGTCACCGCCTGTCAGGCCGTGTGCCCGACGCAGGCCATCGTCTTCGGCAACGCGAATGATCAGAAGAGCCGCGTCGCGCAGTTGAAGCGGAGTCGTCGTAACTACGGCCTGCTGGCCGATTTGAACACGCAGCCGCGCACGACCTATCTCTCGTCGCTGCGTAATCCTAATCCTGAAATCAGCGGGAAGGCTTAAAGGGAAGATCATGGCAGATGTTGATCAACCACATGAGGACGTGCGTATTCACGGGACGGCTGTGCCGGTCATTCAGCCGGGCCACACCTTCGCCTCCGTCACCGACAAGATCAGCGCGCTGGTCTTGAAGCGCCGGACTCCCGTCTACTGGTTCATAGGCTTTGCGCTGGCCTTCATGCTCATGCAGGTCTTGCTGATTACGATCACCAATCTGGTCTTCACGGGCATAGGCATCTGGGGCAACAACGTGCCCGTCGGCTGGGCCTTCGACATTATCAACTTCGTCTGGTGGATCGGCATCGGCCACGCCGGGACGCTGATCTCGGCCATCCTGCTCTTGCTCAGGCAGGAGTGGCGCACCTCCATCAACCGCTTCGCCGAAGCGATGACGCTCTTTGCGGTCGCCTCCGCCGGGCTCTTTCCGCTGCTCCATACGGGAAGACCTTGGCTCGCCTACTGGCTCTTTCCCTATCCGAACACGATGGGCATCTGGCCGCAGTTCCGCAGCCCCCTGATGTGGGACGTGTTCGCCGTCTCGACCTACGCGACCGTGTCGGCCCTCTTCTGGTTCATCGGCTTGATACCGGATTTCGCGACGCTTCGTGATCGTGCGCGCAGCCGCCCGTTTCAGATCGTCTACGGGCTTCTGGCGATGGGCTGGCGCGGGAGCGCGCGCCACTGGCATCGCTACGAGACCTGCTACCTTTTGCTGGCCGGGCTCGCCACGCCGCTCGTGCTTTCTGTTCACACCATCGTCAGCTTCGACTTCGCGGTCGCGCAGCTGCCGGGCTGGCACGCGACGATCTTTCCGCCTTACTTCGTCGCCGGGGCCATCTACGCCGGCTTCGCCATGGTCTTGACGCTGACGATTCCGCTGCGCAAGGTTTACGGGCTCGAAGATTTCATCACGATGCGCCACATAGACAACATGGCGAAGGTGATGCTGGCGACGGGGTTGATCGTTTTCTACGGCTACCTGATGGAAGCGTTCTTCGCGTGGTACAGCGCCAATACCTACGAAGAGTACATGATCTTCAACCGCATGACCGGGCCGTACGGCCATTACTACTGGATGCTGATTTTCTGTAACGGGCTCGTGCCGCAGCTTCTCTGGTTCCGCCGCTTCCGCCGCAGCCTGCCGATCATCTTCGGCATCTCGATCATCGTCAGCATAGGCATGTGGCTTGAGCGCTTTGTGATTATCGTGACGAGTCTGCACCGCGACTTTCTGCCTTCGTCGTGGGGCATGTACTCGCCGACCGTCTGGGATTTCTCGATGTTCTTCGGAACCATCGGGCTCTTTTTCAGCTTGATGTTCCTCTTCATACGCTTCCTGCCGATCATCTCCATCTTCGAGATGCGAACGATTCTGCCCGAAGCAGAGGTCGAGGAGGAAGTAGCATAAGGAGTAGTCAGCAATCGGTGGTCAGCCAAAATTAAAAAACTGACAACTGACGACTGATGACTGGAAAATCATGGAAGCACATCCACTCTATGGCCTGATGGCTGAATTCGATAACCCGACCGACGTGGTGACGGCGACTCGCGAGGCCTGGGATGCGGGCTATCGCCGCATCAACGCCTATTCGCCCTATCCCATCGAGGAGCTTTCCGAGGCGCTACATTTCCACACGCGGCTGCCGTTGATCGTTTTGATAGGCGGCATCATCGGATGCCTTGGCGGCTACCTGATGCAGTATTACATGGAGGTCATAGACTATCCGATCAACGTCGGTGGCCGACCCTATCACAGCTGGCCCTCCTTTATCCCGATCACGTTTGAGTGCACCGTGCTGGCGGCGGCCTTCGCAGCCGTCTTCGGCATGCTCGCTTTGAATAAGCTGCCGCAGCCCTATCATCCGGTCTTCAACGTCGAGCGATTCGCGCTCGCAACGCGCGACCGCTTCTTTCTCGTCATTGAAGCCAACGACCCGAAATTTGATCGGGAAGAGACCGAGAGGTTTTTAGCCAGCCTGTCACCGCGGGGGATTACAGATGTCGAGGTATAAAGAGAAGGCGCGAGGCGCGAGGGGGCTGGGCCAGAAGCGCGGGGCGCTTGGCGGCCTGCTGCTCGCTGCCTGCTGCCTGCTTTTCTTCACCGCCTGTCGTCAGGACATGCAGGATCAGCCGCGCTACGAGGCATACGAAGCGAGCAAGTTCTTCAAGGACGGGCTGTCGTCGCGACCTTTGATCGAGGGAACTGTGCCGCGCGGCTACCTGCGCGAGGACGCGCACCTCTACACGGGCAAGAAAACGCCCGGCGCGGCGGGCCGCACCGGTAGCAGTGGCAGCAGCAGCGCGAACGCGCCCGCCACGTCGAGCGCGCCGCCATCAACACAGACGGGGAACGCCGGCACAACGGCGGGAACGAGCGCGCAGAGCAGTAGCGGCAGCAGCGGCGGCAATATGTTTCCCGATGATATGGACACGTTCCCTTTCCCTGTGACGGCTGAGGTGGTCGCGCGCGGGCAGGAGCGATACCAGATTTTCTGCGCGATGTGTCACGGCGCGACCGGGGCGGGGGACGGAATGGTCGTGCGTCGCGGCTACAAGCAGCCGCCCTCTTACTATACGGAGAGCCTGCGTAATGCTCCTGTCGGCCACTTCTTCGATGTCATGACGAACGGCTGGGGCTCCATGCCTGCTTACGCGCAGCAGGTTCCGGTGCAGGACAGGTGGGCCATCGCCGCCTATATCCGCGCGCTGCAACTGAGTCATCCGGCGACCGAGCCGGACAGAAGCACAGAGGTGCAACCGCTCTCGCAGCGTGGAGGGCAAAGGTAGAGATGAACGCTTCGTACACAACGCCTGCCGAAGCCAGCCGCTATCAACGATTGGCCCTGATCGTCGGCGTCGTCTTCATGTTAATACTCGGGCTCGGGTTCTTCCTCAGCCCGCGCGAGCTGTTCTTCCGCTCTTACCTGCTGGCCTACGTCTTCTGGGTCGGCATCGCTCTGGGCTGTCTGGCGATATTGATGCTGCAACACCTGTCGGGCGGAGGCTGGGGGCTCGTCATTCGTCGCGTGCTCGAATCGGGCACGCGCACATTGCCGCTGATGGCCCTGCTGTTTCTGCCGATCATCTTCGGCATGGGCCACCTGTACGAGTGGATGCACATAGAGCGTTTCGCGGGTGGTAAGACGCTCGAAGAGAAGCATCTCTATGAGATGCTCGTTCACAAGAGCAAGTATCTGAACATGACCGGGTTCATCCTGCGCGCCGTCATCTACTTTGCGATCTGGGGTGCGCTCACTTACCTCCTGAACCTTTGGTCGCGCGAGCAGGATCGCACTGCCGAGCGCCGCTTTACCAAGAGGCTGCAAAGATTGAGCGGGCCGGGGCTCGTGCTGTTTGTTTTGACGGTCACGTTTGCGTCCGTTGACTGGGTGATGTCGCTCGACCCGGAATGGTTCTCGACCATCTTCGGCCTGCTGTTCGTCGCGTCATGGGTGCTCAGCTCTTTCGCCTTCGTCATCGCCGTGATGGCCCTGCTCGCCAAACAGGAGCCGATGTCGGGTGTGGTCGCGCCCTCGCATTTTCATGATCTGGGAAAACTGCTGCTGGCGTTTGTCATGGTCTGGGCCTACTTCTCTTTCTCGCAGTTCCTGATTATCTGGAGCGGCAACATCCCTGAAGAAGCCAAGTGGTATCTGTACAGGATGCGCGGCGGCTGGGAGGTAGTGGCGCTGGGCCTCATCCTCTTGCATTTCGCGCTGCCGTTCCTGCTCCTGCTGTCGCGCGATTTGAAGCGCAACGCGCGGCGGCTGGCGATGGTCGCCGCCCTCGTGCTCTTCATGCGTCTGGTCGATCTGTTCTGGTTGATCGCGCCCAAGTTCAGCGAGGGCCATTTCGCCATCAGCTGGACGGATGTGGTGGCCCCCATCGGCGTCGGCGGCTTGTGGCTCGCCTTCTTCCTCTGGCAGTTGAAGCAGAGGCCGCTCATACCTTTCAACGACCCGGAGCTGCCCGGCGTCATGGAGGCCGCGCATCGCGGAGGACATTAATGAGTCAAAGTCAGTAACGCAAGGCGGTACTGGCCGGGATGCTGTATTCCGAAGGAGTATTTCGTTATGGCAAGGCATGGTCGACGCGATGACATACACGAGACGCCGGATGTTTCGCACATCCAGAACCCGGATGTGAAGCACGAGGAGAGCGATGTCAACATCAGGGCGATCTTGCAGTTCGTCGTCGGTCTGCTGATCTTCGCGGCAGTCGTCCACGTGCTGATGTGGTACATGCTGAAATTCTTCGAGCAGCGGCAGGAGAAGCGAACGCCTCCGCCCGCCCCGATGGCTCTGACCGATAAGCAGCGCCTGCCGCCTGAGCCGCGTTTGCAGGGCGCTCCCGGCTTCGGCGTTGACGTGGGTGAGGGCAAGAGGGTTGACCTCGGGTTGAAAGAGCCGACCGCCGAGATGAAGGTCGTGCGCGAGCAATGGGAGAAAGTGCTCAAAGACGGACAGAAAGATCAGGGCGGGAATGTCATCGCCATCCCGATAGAGGAAGCCAAGCGGCAGCTTGTCGAAAAGGGATTGCCGACGAGGCCGCAATCCAATAGCTCTATCAGTATCAACGGCGGAATAGACATTCCCTCCTATCAGAGTTCAGGGCAGAAGACGGAAAAGAGAGATCAATGAAGTTAAGTGGTCGGCAGTCAGTAATCAGTAGTCGGCATCGTGCAAGGCACGGGATCGCGCAAGCTTCGCGCTCGGCGCGACGGCTACTGCATGCCTCTCTCCTGCTTTTGCCTTTCGCCGTTCTCCTTTTACCTTTGCCTCCTGAGGCACTGGCGCAGTCTCGCGTGCCTGTGCCGAGCTATGGGCCGATGCGCGAGAGAGGTGAGCAGCAGCAGGCGGGGCTGCCCCCGGCGCTCGTGGATGTCGGCATAGACCAGCGTTTGGGCGGGCAGATACCCGTGGACGCGACCTTCCGCGACGAGACGGGCCGCGCGGTTCAACTCGGCGAATACTTCGGTGGTCGGCGTCCCGTCATCCTGTCGCTGGTCTTCTACGAATGCCCGATGCTCTGCAATCAGGTATTGAACGGCATGACGGCGATGATGAAGGTCATGTCGCTCAAGATCGGCGAGGATTACGATGTCTTGACGGTGAGCTTTGACCCGCGCGAAGGGGCGGAGTTGGCGCGGCGCAAAAGGGACGGCTACGTGCGCGGCCTTAATCGTGCGGGCGCGCAAGCCGGCTGGCATTTCCTGACCGGAGACGAGGCCAACATCAAGCGGCTGACGGAGGCGGTCGGGTTTCGTTACACGTATGATGCGAAGACGGATCAGTTCGCGCACGCCAGCGGCATTATGGTCTTAACGCCCGAGGGGAAAATCTCGCACTACTTTTACGGCGTCGAGTACGGGCCGCGTGACGTGCGGCTAGGGCTGGTCGAAGCCTCGGCGGGGCGCATCGGCTCGCCCGTCGACCAACTGCTGCTCTACTGCTATCACTACGACCCCGCGACGGGCAAATACGCCTGGGTGATAAATCTCTACAGGGGGGCGGGGGTGCTGACGGTGGCGGCGATGATCGCCCTGCTTGTTTTTCTGGTGAGACGAGGGACGGCGCGCGGCGAGGCGGCAGCGACGGCGCACCTGAATCAAGGAGGAACTGCTTAAGCCTATGCAGTCATGGATTCCATTCCCGGATTCGGCATCTACCTTCGCGGGGCAGGTGGATGCGCTCTACTTTTATCTGGTCGGCATCACGATCTTCTTCACCACGTTGATCTCGGTCGCGCTCATCTTCTTCGTCATCAGGTTTCGTCGCCGCCTGCCGTTTGAGATACCGCGCCCCATCGCGGGCTCCATCAAGCTCGAATCGCTCTGGACGATCATCCCGTTCTTTATCGCGATGAGCATCTTCGTCTGGGGCGCGACAGTCTACTTCTCGCAGTACAGTCCGCCGAAGGACGCCCTTGAAGTCTACGTCGTCGGCAAGCAGTGGATGTGGAAGTTTCAGCATGTCACGGGCCAACGCGAGATCAACGAGCTGCATGTGCCCGTCGGGCGCAAGATCAAGCTGGTGATGACGACCGAGGATGTCATACACAGTTTCTTTGTTCCGGCCTTTCGCACCAAGATGGATGTCGTCCCCGGCAAATATACCTACATGTGGTTCGATGCCACGAAGCCCGGACGCTATCATCTCTTCTGCGCCGAGTATTGCGGCACGAATCATTCGGGCATGGGCGGCTGGATCGTCGTCATGCAGCCGGCGGAGTACGATAACTGGCTGGCCGGAAATCTGAATCAGGAATCTCCCGTGGCCGCCGGTCAAAGGCTTTTCACCGAAACTCTGGGCTGCGCCTCCTGTCATAAGGAGGACGGCACGGGAGGACGTGGGCCGGCGCTGATGGGCCTTTTGGGCAGCACCGTCCGGCTCGAAGGCGGGCAGACCGTCGTGGCCGACGAAGGCTACATCAGAGAGTCAATCATCAACCCGCGCGCCAAGCTGGTGGCGGGCTTTCAGCCCATCATGCCGACCTTTCAGGGTCAGGTCAGCGAAGAGCAGTTGTTGCAGCTGCTGACTTACATCAAGTCTCTCAGCCCGGGCAAAAGCTCCGGCCTTGAGACGACCGCGCCCGCGCGCTCCAACAATCCGCAGACCGGCCCGGCGACTCCCGAAGCGGCGGGCGCAACGTCCCTTGGCGCGCAGCGGTCGAACCCGGTCGGCTCAACTCCGCCCAGAGCCACGGGAGGCACGGCAGGCGCACCGGGACAGGCGACGCCCTCGCAGCGCAACGGCAATAATCCAAGGTAATAATTATTTCGGGTAATAATTCTATGCAAACAACAGCGGTAGAATCATTCGAGCCGGTCACCCCAGTCGGGGGGCGCGTCAACTATCTCAATGCGCGATACGGCATCAAGTCGTGGCTGCTGACGAAAGATCACAAGCGCATCGCGCTGCTCTATCTGGGCTCGATCACGATCTTCTTTCTTCTGGGTGGCATCTATGCGCTGGCAATTCGCCTTGAGCTTTTGACGCCGCAGGGAGACCTTGTCGAGTCGAACACTTATAACAAGTTGTTCACGCAGCACGGCATCCTGATGATCTTCTTCTTCCTGATTCCGTCAATTCCGGCGGTGCTCGGAAACTTTCTCGTGCCCGTTATGATCGGCGCGAAAGATTTGGCCTTTCCCAGAATCAACCTGCTCAGTTGGTACATCTATATTATCGCCGCCATCTTTACGATCTGGGCGCTCTTGAGCGGCGGCGTCGATACGGGATGGACGTTTTACGCGCCTTACAGCTCGACGTACTCGAACTCTTATGTCCTGCTGGCGGGCGTCGGAATCTTCATCAACGGCTTTTCCTCCATCCTGACGGGGCTGAACTTCATCGTCACGATTCACACCATGCGCGCGCCCGGCATGACGTGGTTTCGATTGCCGCTCTTCATCTGGTCGCACTACGCGACGAGCCTGATTATGATTCTGGGCACGCCCGTCATAGCCATCACAGTGCTGCTGCTGGCCCTTGAGCGTGTCGCGCACATAGGGATTTTCGATCCCAAACTGGGCGGCGACCCCGTGCTGTTCCAGCACATGTTCTGGTTCTACTCGCACCCCGCCGTCTACATCATGATCCTGCCCTCGATGGGCGTGATCAGCGAGTTGATCGCCAATTTTTCGCGAAAGAATATTTTCGGCTATAGCTTCGTGGCCTTTTCCAGCATCGCCATCGCTGTCTTCGGCTTTCTGGTCTGGGGCCACCACATGTTCACTTCGAGCCAGTCGATCTACGCCGGGATGGTCTTCTCGTTTCTGAGCTTCGCGGTGGCGATTCCTTCTGCCGTTAAGGTCTTTAACTGGACGGCGACGCTCTTTCAGGGCTCTATCTCCTACGACACGCCGATGCTCTACGCGCTGGCCTTCATCGGGCTCTTCCTGATCGGCGGCATGACCGGGTTGTTCCTTGCGGCGATGGGCCTGGACGTTCACGTTCACGACACATACTTCGTCGTCGCACACTTTCATTACGTGATGGTGGGCGGCGCGTTGATGGGTTATCTGGGAGGGCTGCATTACTGGTGGCCCAAGATTTCGGGCCGCATGTACCCGGAGGGCTGGGGCAGGTTCGCGGCGCTCGTCATCTTCGTCGGCTTCAACCTGACTTTCTTCCCGCAGTTCCTGCTCGGCTATATGGGTATGCCGCGCCGCTACCACGCCTACGCGGAAGAGTTTCAGGTTTTGAACGTGATGAGTTCGGCGGGCGCGTCCATACTCGGCACGGGCGTATTGATACCGATGATCTATTTCATCTGGTCTATGCGGTACGGGAGGGTCGCGCCAGCCAACCCGTGGATGCTGCCCGGCCTTGAGTGGCGCACGGCGTCGCCGCCGCCGACCGAGAACTTCGTCGTCACGCCGGTCGTGACATGGGAAGCCTACGAGTTCGCGCCGCCCGAAGAGTTACAGGTGATCGGTAAATTCGAGCCCGGAGACAGGCCCGATCATCCGATTGCGGAAGTCTAAAAGCAAGGATGAAGGCGGCAACGATGAAGGATGAAGTAAAGGCATTAAAGAACGAGCAGCATTCCTTTCATCCTTCCGCCCTCATCCTTCATCCTTTCTCAAACGGGGAGTGATAAAAAGTTGGCTACTACTCATGCGGATGCGCCACATGCACACGCGGCGTTGCAGCACCATTTCGACAACATGGAGCAGCAGCGCGAGGCCGGTAATCTGGGGATGTGGGTTTTTCTCGTCCAGGAAGTGATGTTCTTCGGCGGGCTCTTTCTGGCCTACACGCTCTACCGGTCGAACTACCCGGACGCGTTTGCGGCGGCGAGCAATCACCTCGACTGGAAGCTGGGCGGCATCAATACGGTCGTCCTCATCTGTAGCAGTCTGACGATGGCCCTGGCCGTCTATTTCGCGCAGACGGGCGTGCGCCGCCTGCAGATTATCTTTCTCATCCTGACGATGATTCTCGGCACGGCGTTCCTCGTCATCAAGGGCATCGAGTATCACGAAAAATACGTGGACAACCTGATTCCGATTGCCGGGTGGTTCGACTGGCGGCAGCCGCTCCCGCACAACGTCGCGCCGCAGCACTTGCAGATGTTCTACTGGATTTACTTCGCGATGACGGGCCTGCACGCGCTGCACATGATCATCGGTCTCGGGCTGCTGGCGTGGCTCGTCTATCACGCCTGGCGCGGTCGCTATTCGCCGGAGTATCACGCGCCGGTGGAGATCACGGGTCTCTACTGGCACTTCGTTGACATCGTCTGGATATTCCTCTTTCCACTGCTCTACCTGCTCGGCAGGCATACGGGCGGAGGCCATTAAAGGTTTGACGAATTATGTCGGAACATATCGTCTCGAAAAAGGTTTATTTCGTCATCTTCGGCGCGCTGATGGTCGGCACGGGTCTGACTGTGCTGGCCGCCTTCAAAGACATGGACACCATGTTTCATGGCGCGAACACGGTCGTCGCTCTCACCATCGCCGTCATCAAGGCCACGCTCGTCGTCCTCTATTTCATGCACGTGCGCTATAGCTCGCGCCTTATCTGGGTCATCGTCGTCTCGGGAATTTTCTGGATGGCGATTATGTTCGCTTTGACCTTTAGCGACTATTCGACGAGAGCGCCGATGCCCACCGCGCAGCCGTCGGTCGTGGACGAGCACGTCAAGTAGGGAATTCGTGCCCGCGTCCGTTTAATAGCAATCCACACCTCACGCGCTGGCAGCGGGTGCTGAGAGCAGATGAAACCGCATGAAACTGAGCGTGCGCCGGATGATCTCGCGCGTGGTTTCGCTGTCATGAAACAGGTCGAAGGCGTGCGGGGCATCCGGGTGATTCGTCAGCGTGATGGGTAGATTGCAGGCCAGAGCCTGAGCCACGAAGCGGTCGATGGTTTCGTTCAGGTGAGGCATTTCGTCCCGGCCTGCTCTGACGATGAACAGGGGCGTATCCTTCGGAAGATCGGCGACAGTCTTTCCCGCGCAAGGGTTCGAGAATCCCCACACCTTCGCCGCCCGAGCGACATGGCTCTCACCTTCCGCGTCCAGCATAATCCCGTAGCACAGAGCCGCACACTTCAAATACTCTCGCCCTTCAAGCATCAGAGCAGACAGGGCGACCGGGACATTGCCGGAGCTGGCCCACAGGCCGATTCGGTTCTCGTCAATGCCGAGCGCGGCTGCGTTACGCCGAACGTATTCGAGCAGGGCTTGAATATCCGCCGACGGTTCTCGATTCGTATAGGTGATAGCCGCCAGTCCCGAAGCCGCCATCAACTGCCCCCATGAGACGGACGACCCCATCTCTTTGAACCTACAGCCGACGTGCGCCTCGAATCCGGCATCCTTGTAGCCGGCCACAATCACGACAGCCGGCACACGCGCCCCGCTCTTTGAATCAGGCGGATAGTAGATGTCCATTGTCAGCCCCAAGGCATCGTTCGCCTCGTACTCGACATCACGCCGAACTTCCACGCCCTCCATGCCGGGGATGCTGTAGACCACCCTTTTCTTCGAGATGTGATCGTGCCCTGTGTCTTGACTCATGTGCGCTGCTCCTTCGAGAGAAAAAATGCCGCTACAAATACAAAACCCGCCGGGCATCTCCTGCCGCGACGGATTTCCCTGTCGGTGCTGTACGCTAAAAACTGTTCTTCCAGACCCTATGTGCTTCGGAAATTGATCTCCTACTCCCGGCCTTATACGCCTCCCGCATTAAAGTTGCAAGAGCCGGACTGAAAATTAAGACACTACCGCCCGAGCGAGCGTCGGCGCTTGAGTTGTTAAGGGTGTGGTTGTGGCCGCAGGCCGCCCGCGCAGCGCGCCGCAGCCAGCAGCAGCAGAGTGTTTGCGTACGGGAGACCTTGCTTGTCTAACAGGCGCGAACACTCTTCTGGTCTGCGGCAGAACCTATTTGGCCTGGATAAACTTTGTATCCTGAACCAGCAGTTGTTTGTCGCAGCCCGGGCAGTTCAGCCTGATCGTCGAAGCAGTTGTTTTGATGGATGTCCCGCAGGCGGGACACGTGCCCTCGACACTGTGCCCGGCAAAGATGTCGCGCATCATGAAGAGAGGAAGAATCAATCCTGCCAGCAGCAGGGGGATGCCGAGCAGCAAGCCCGCGCCCGACCCGTCGTTGAGCGTCAGGCTCAGGACGAGGCCGCCGATGAACAGCACCAGCCCGAGCCCTATCGCGAAAGAAAACCCGTATGCGCCGTCAAACGTGCGTCCGGCTTTAACGGACGCAGGTCTCTTAACTTCCATGAATCTCGAATCCTCCACCTTCAAGGGTTAGCAAAATAGCGATATGTATGGAATCAGGCGGAAAGTCGAGAGCCTACTCGGCTTTGTATGTGTGGAAAGTTATCACAGCCGCGCCGTCTGCGACAAGACGTGCCCAGCCCCCGCTCGCGCCACGGCGATGCCGCCCTCCGCCCCGCATGCTCTTAAACGGCGCGCATCATTTATACTCCGTCATCAAAGGAAGCGAGAAAGGGATTCCGAAGCCATGAGCGAAGATAAGAGACACATGAGCGAAGACCTGACGCTCACCGCCGAGATCAAGCTTTACTACGACCTGCATGTGCCGGGAGATGACGGGCCTCATCCTCTGCTCATTGCGCTTCACGGCTACGGGGCGAGCAAAAGACATATGATGAGGGAAGCGCGCCTGCTTGCACCGCCCACCTTCGCCATAGCCTCGCTACAGGGGTTTCATCAACATATCAGGGAGCCGAAAGAGAAAGGCGGGCCGCCCCGATTCGGTTTCGGGTGGCTCACGAATTTTCACCCGGAGGAATCTGTCGCGCTCGCTCACGGCGCGCTGCTGGATTTGATCGAGCAACTGACACACACCGGCACAGCCGACCCTGCGCGCATCTTTCTCCTGGGCTTTTCACAATCGTGCGCGCTTAACTATCGCTTCGCCTTTACGTACGCTGATCGTCTGCGCGGCGTCATAGGCATCTGCGGCGGCATCCCCGGCGATTGGGAGACGAGCAATCACTACGAGCAAACGGACGCAGCCGTGCTCCACCTCTGCGGCTCGCGCGATGAGTTTTACCCGCCCGAGCGAACCGTTGGCTACGGCGCGAGCCTAAGTAAGCGTGCCCGCTCGGTCGAGGTCAAAAGCTATGACGCGGGCCACGAGATCGTGCCAGAGATGCGCGCGGACGTGCGCGCATGGCTGCAATCACACGCGGGCGGTTGACTACCTCACAGAAGAAGAGTAGCCCGACGCAACACCCTGAGCACGAAGACTGAAGCGCGCGGAGTTGAACCGAATGCCGTATGCAAGTATATTCATCGCATAATCCTTTCAAGAGCAGCAGAGAAACCGGGTTCACTATGAGACGCCTCTTCGTACTGGTCGCCGCGCTGGCGACAACTGCAAGCGTGCTGAGCATAGCCAACGCCCAGCAAGGTCGCGCGCGAAATATCCGGGCGCGCGACGAGAGGATTATCGCTGCCGTGCGCGCCGTCCTCGACGCGCAGGTCGCCGCGTGGAATCGCGGCGACATAGACGGGTTCATGGACGGCTACAGGCGCAGCCCCGACACCGTCTTCATCTCCGGCGATTCGTTGACGCGCGGCTGGCAGACCGTGCTTAATCGTTACAGGAAATCTTATGACACGCGCGAGAAGATGGGCACGCTCTCGTTTCTGGAGATAGAGATCGTGCCCACGAGCCGTGAGACGGCTGTGGCCTACGGTCGCTGGCAGCTCGCGCGCTCCGCCGACACGCCGCACGGTCGCTTCACGCTCATATTACGGCGCACCCGCGAAGGCTGGCGCATCGTGCACGACCACACTTCGTCGGCTGCCTGAAACCGTAGCCGACCAGATCGATTGGGAGAACCTCGCTATGACAAGACTGCAAAGCTCCATCATCGTCATCACACTTTTAGCAATCGCATTTCCGGCAACACCTGCCCGCGCGCAGACCGTGAGCGTCACAACTGCTGCCGTCGCAAACGAGCCTTACGGGATTGACCGCTATCTCAACATCCGCAGCGCCGCCGCGCCCGCCATTTCGCCCGGGGGCGACCGCATAGCCTTTCTCACCAACATCACCGGCACGTCGCAGGTGTGGATGGTCGGGGCGCAGGGAGGCTGGCCCGACCAACTGACTTTTTATCCCGACAGGGTCGAGTTCATACAGTGGTCGCCCGACGGCACTGGCCTCATCTTCGGCAAGGCCGTCGGCGGAAACGAGAACTGGCAGCTCTACTGGCTCTCGGCGGACGGCTCGCAGATCAGGGCGCTAACCAATGCGCCGAAGATCAGGCACGGCTTCGGCTCGTGGTCGCACGACGGAAAGAAGATCAGCTACTCGTCGAACAAGCGCGACCCGAATTTCTTCGACGTTTATACGATGGATGTCGCCACCGGGCGCGAGCAGCTCGTCTATCAGCAGGACGGCTCGAATAGCCCTTACGCGTGGTCTTTCGACGACCGCCAGCTGATCGTCGCGCACGAGGGCGAGGAGCTCAGTCTCGACAACGACCTGTACCTCGTTGACATTGCGACGAGGCAGGCGACGCTGCTCACCAAACACGAGGGCGCGGCGGAGTTCGGCGATGTCAACTTCACACGCGACGGGCGCTCGATTCTTTTTAGCACCAACGTCAGCCGCGAGTTCCTGTCGCTGGCACGAATGGACTTGCAGACAAAGCGCATCGAGATACTGGACGACACCCCATGGGACGTGGGCGTGACCGAGCTGTCGGACGACGGGCGCATGTTCGCTTATACGATCAACCGCGAGGGCTTCAGCGAGCTTTACGTGCGCGAAGTCAGCGCTGACGGCACGCTTGGGCCAAAGGGCGCGCCCGTCGGGCTTCCGGCCAAGGGCGTCGCTGCGGGGATGGAGTTCTCCGCCGACAATCGCAAGCTCGTCTTCAGTTTCAGCGGCGCGCGCTTCAACGGAGACATCTGGCTCTACGACCTCGGGAGTCGCGCTCTCTCTCAGGTCACGCACAGCTCGCGCGCCGGCATCCCGCAATCATCCTTCGTCGAGCCCGAGTTGGTTCACTACAAATCTTTCGACGGGCGCGAGATTCCCGCCTGGTACTTCCGCCCGCAGACTCAGGCGACCGTTACGCTCACGGGCGCGCAGCTCAACGCTTCATTGCCCGCCGTGACGGGAACGCTCAACACGGCAGCCGGCAACGTGTCGCTCAACGTCGGCGCGGGACGCGGCCTGCCCGTCATCGTCAGCGTGCATGGCGGCCCTGAAGGACAGTCGCGCCCGGACTTCAACGCCATCAACCAGTACTTTCTCTCGCGCGGCTACGCCATCCTGCTGCCGAACGTGCGCGGCTCGACCGGCTACGGCAAGACCTTCACGCATCTTGACGATGTGCGAAACCGAGAGGACTCCGTCAAAGACCTCGCGGCGGCGGTGGACTGGTTAAAGACGCAGGGCGGAGCAGACCCGCAGCGTATCGCCGTGATGGGCGGCTCCTACGGCGGCTATATGACCTTGGCCGCCATCACGCTCTATCCCGAAATCTGGTCGGCGGCTGTCAGCACGGTCGGCATCGCCAACTTTGAAAGCTTCCTGCAGAACACCTCCGGCTATCGCCGCAAGCTGCGCGAAGTGGAGTACGGCTCGCTTGAGAGGGACAGAGATTTCCTGCGTACCATCTCGCCGCTGAGCCGCGTCACGCGCATCAGGACGCCCCTGATGGTCATTCAGGGCAAGAACGACCCGCGCGTTCCCTACACGGAGGCGGAGCAGATCGTCAAAGCCCTGCGCGACCGCAACGCTCCGGTCGAGTACAAGCTCTTTGACGACGAAGGCCACGGCATCAACAAGCTCTCGAACCGCCTCATCGTCTACCCGTTAATGGTCGACTTCCTCAATCGCCACATGAAGCCGTAGAAGTGCGAGGGATGAAGGCGGCAACGATGAAGGATGAAGTAAAAGCTATGAAGGCATTACAGTATTCCTTTCATCGTTGCCGCCTTCATCCTTCATCCTTTCTTTTGTTATGACTGAGATACTCGCCGTCGTGGGCTGTAGGCAGCTTGTCACGCTCAGGGGCGCGGAGCGAGGGCCGCGCGCCGGGCCTGCGATGCGCGAGCTTTCCATCATCGAAGACGGAGCGATGCTGGTCGGGTCGGGCCGTATCATAAAGGTCGGCGCGCGCCGCGAGATCGAGCCGTTCATCAAGGGCAACTGCCATGTGGTTGACGCCGGCGGGCGCGTCGTGATGCCGGGCTTCGTTGACGCGCACGCGCATCCCGTCTTCGGCGGGAATCGCGCGGACGAGTATGAGCAGCGCGCGAGCGGGGCGTCTTATCAGGAGATAGCAAAGCGCGGCGGCGGCATAAGCTCGACCGTCAGGCGAACCCGCGCCGCGACGCTTGACGAATTGGTCTCGGCGGGCAGGCGTTACGGCGAATGGTTTCTACGCAACGGCACGACGACCGTTGAAGCCAAGTCGGGCTACGGCCTGACGGTTGAAGACGAGTTGAAAATACTGCGCGCCATCAGGCGTCTGGACGAGGAGACGGCGCTCAGCTATGTGCCGACGTTTCTCGGCGCGCACGATATCCCGGAAGAGTATCGCGAGCGCCGCAGAGAATATGTCTCGCTCGTCACGGACGAGATGCTGCCGCTCGTCGCACGCGACGGTCTGGCAGAGTATTGCGACGTGTTCTGTGATGAGGTCGCCTACACGACGGACGAATCGAGACGCATTCTACTGGCGGCGCGCGCTCTCGGGCTCGGCCTGCGCGTTCATGCCGATCAGCTCTCGCTTTCGGGCGGCGCAGAGCTTGCGGCGGAGTTGGGCACAACGACCGCCGATCATCTTGAGCACACGGACTCGGCAGGCATCGCGGCGCTGAAGGTTTCGGGCGTCCAGCCCGTGCTGCTGCCAGCCTCTGTCTATGCGCTCGGGCAGACGTGTTACCCGGCGGCGCGCGAGATGATAGAGGCGGGCCTCTGCGTCGTGCTCGCGACGGATTTCAATCCGGGCTCGTCGCCGACCGTCTCCATGCCGATGGTGCTGTCGCTCGCTTCGACGCACATGAAGATGACACCCGCCGAGGCGATTACGGCGGCGACCATCAACGCCGCTTACAGCCTGGGCAGGGGCGACCAACTGGGCTCACTCGAAGAGGGCAAGCGCGCGGACTTCTGCATTCACGATTGCGAGGACTATCGCGAGCTGGCCTACTTCTTCGGCATCGAACACGCGCGTGCCGTCTACGTTGACGGCAGGCTCGCCTTTCATCGCCAGACCACAAGATAGGGAGTGAAAAGAGTTCTTGACGCACTAGCGGTTGTCATTTATTATCCTCTTAACACTGGAAAGGAGGTGATCAAAAAAAGTATGAGTTCTTATCACAGTGAGGTGGCTGAGTCCTAAGCCACTGGACTGATAGCCCGAATATGTTGGGATTTTCTGTCCAGACGTGACTTCGGTTCAGTGCGTTTTTAATTTAAGCGGCACACCACAGGCACAACAGGCTCAGGGCAATCCAAACAGTTCACCGGAAAGCCGTCGGCGCTCTATCGCGCCGACGGCTTTTCTCTTTTTTGTCGGGAAGAATTGAAGAAAGGGTCTTGTCTCGCCCGTCGCGCCTGTGGTAACGTCATCTCAGAATTCAGGAGTAAAAATCATGTGGCGAAATATCATCTATCTGCTGGTTTCTCTGGCGACCTTTTTCATCGGCGTCACCATCGCGACGCCCTGGGCCGCTGATCGTCATGCCGTTTCCCGCTACCACAACAGCAGCGACGAGCAGGAGTTGTTGAGAATCGAGCGCCGTTATCTGGACGCGCACGTCGAGCGCGACGTGGCCGCTCTGGACAGCGTGCTGGCCGATGACTTCGTCGTCCTTCATCGCTTCGGCAGAGTGGGCGATAAGGCCGAGCGTCTCGCGCTGGTTGAGAATTCCGACTTTACATTTCTGGCCGTGGACACGGACGACGTTGATGTGATGGTCAACGGCGACGAGGGAATGGTCACGGGGCGTGCCGTCGTCCATGGCCGCTACGCAGACCACGAGTTCATGAGCCCGCCCTACAGGTTTGCGCGCCGGTACGAGAAGCGCGAGGGGCGCTGGCAGATTGTCTCAGTGCAATTCTCCAGAGACCGCTAAAAGCTTCTCGGACGCCAAGGCCGCTCGCTTCAGGTTAAAGGAAGAAGACTCGCACAGGGCACGAGTGCCCTGTGCGAGTCTTTCCGCGTGGCGAAGCTCAAAAGCCAGTCCTGCCTGTTGACCGATTTAGCTGTTCTGACTCTGGGCCAGTTTAGCGAGCGCGACCGTGAGAGCCGCCGCGCCGAGCGTTTTCACAAGCGTCGGATGCTCAGCATAAAAGTTACTGACCTGATCTATGACCGAAGGGTCTCTCCTTTCGGCATGTTCGGCGATTTCGCGCACCGCTTCGGGCGAGACCTCTGCGGCCTGTTCAGCCGTGACCTCGCGCTGCCCTCCGCTCAACAGACCGGCGAGCCCCGAAGAGCCCGTCTGCGAAAACAACTGTGCCGCAATCGTTGGCCCGAGGGTGGAGATCAACGTATTGAGTATGCCCGCGCGCTGCTGGCCGCTGGCGTTGCCGAACAGTTGCGCGACCATCTGGCCGAAGGCCGGGGTCTGGTTTGAGCGAAAGGCCGCCGCCAGTCCATCCGCGAGCGCCGATTGCGGCGCAGTTTGCGCTAACTGGTCGAAGTCGTCATGTACTGTGTCCGGCGCCTGATTAGGCTGCGCGCCCGAATATTGCTGCAAAATTCCGCTCAGTTGATTCATCCAGTCCATCTTTATCTACCTTTCCAAATTCGATTGCTGTCAGTCTACACGAGCCCACGGCCAAAGCGATAACGCGAAACAGCTATTCAAGGCGAGCGTGAATAATCAGGGTCTCGGAGAAATCTAGCTGGCGTTGAAGTGTAAATCTCAAATTCAAGCTTCTCTAGTTCATCGCCAGCCCCCTTCGTCCCGCGCTCAGGGCGTTGTTCTTGGCTTAGGTGTCGGCGTCGGCTTCGGGGTCGGCTCCGTGATCTGTTCCGACGCAGGCACGCGGGCCGGGTCCGGGGCGTCTGGAGAGGTGTGCAGGTGGACGGCTTTCCATGTTGTGCCGATACGGCGAAACACCAGCGTCATGCGCCCGGAGGCGGTTTCGGGCGTGCCGCGATATGTCTGCGACTGCGTCCACAGGCAGGTGACGATTGCGCCGTCGCGCCCCAGCATCTGCACGCGGCGGTCGCGCACCTCGATCTTGACATCCTTCAATTCGGGATAAGAGCTTTCGCGATTCTTACGCATCTGCTCCCAGCCCTTGGTCACAGTGCCGTTGTAGTTGAAGAGGATCAACTGCGGCGAGTTCCAGTAAATGCCTGTAACAGCGTTGACGTTGGCGCGCCGTATGCCCTCGATCAGATCGTCGAAAGCGGCGACGACGCCTTCCGTCGCGGGGTCTTTCGCGCCGGTTTGATTGCTGCTGGCCGCACGCCTTGTGCGCGTCGTTGTCGTCCCGGTCGCGGGCGTCTCTTCCTGCGTGGCAGTGTTGGCCGAAGATGTGCGACTGCCCGTCGTCTGCGTAGACGTGTTCCGATTCTGCGCGAAGCCCTGCGTCGCAAGTACCAACACGAGCGCCGCCGCCAGAGATAAAGTTTTTAGCATGACATACTCCTCGAAATTACCTGTCAGTCACGTGAGAGTCCCTTACATCGACTCCATGTCCGACCACGGAAGAGCGCTTCGCAGGCGCACTACAGAGCGTTCGCGCCCGATCACCTCGAAGACCTCGAACATGGAAGGGCCTACGGCATGTCCCGTGAGCATCGTGCGCGAGGCGTTGATGAGAAGACCCGCTTTCACATTCGCCTCGTCGGCGTAGGCGCGTAAAGCCGCCTCGATGTCGGCAGCCGTCCACGGCTCGACCTCTTCGAGCTTTGCGGCCAAATCGGGCAGCAGCTCCTTCAATCGCGGCTCCTTATAGAGATTCTTCTTTTGCGCCGCCGGGTCGAAATCGAAATCATCTGAGAAGTAGGCGCGTCCCTGCTCGGAGAAATCCTTGAGCGTAAAGAAGCGCTGGCGGATGAGGTCAACTGTCTTCTCAAACCACTCGCGTTCATCCTCCTCGTATTCTTCGCGCCACAGCTTGCTTGCTCTCAATTCCGCCTTGAGCATCGGCACAAGCTCGGCGAGCGGCATCGTGCGAATATACTCGGCGTTCATCCAGAGCGCCTTGGCGTCCGTCCACTGTCGCGGGTCGCTCTCGCTGAAGTTGAAGACGGCGTTGGCGCGGCCTATCCCGGCGAGAGAGAATTTGCGCGTCAACTCTTCGAGCGTCATGATCTCCTGATCGGTGTCCGGCGACCAGCCGAGGAGCGCCAGAAAGTTGCGAAACGCTCCGGGCACAAATCCACGGTCGCGATAGGTGGTGAGGGAAACGACCTCGCCGTGCTTGCGCTTCGAGAGCTTGCCTTTGTTCGGCGCGAGTATGAGCGGCAGGTGAGCAAAGCGCGGGGGAGCGACACCGAGCGCTTCGTAAATCAGAATCTGCTTGTGCGTATTGGTCAGATGATCCTGCCCGCGAATGACATCCGTGATGCCCATCTCTATATCGTCGAGCACGACCGAGAGGTTATAGAGGGGATGAGAGTCTGAGCGCAGCAGCACCAGGTCTTCAATCTCGGCATAGCTGCGCTCCTGTGTGCCGTAGACGGCGTCCTCGAAGCGCGTGCTGCCTTCGGGCGCTACTTTCAGGCGCACGGCGAAGGGCTCGCCCGCGGCGGCACGCCTGTTTGATTCCTCCATCGAAAGCTCGCGGTAAGGATTGCTGCGGTGATCCGTGCCTTCGGCGGAGGCGGCGCGCGCTCTGTCCGCTATGCCCTGCTTGATGTCGGCGTCCGAGCGCTCGGCCTTCGGCGTAAAATCACGATAGGCCGTGCCCGCTTCGATCAGGCGCAGAGCCGCCGCCCTGTGCTTCTCGAAATTGGCGGATTGAAAGACGATCTCCTCATCGTAGTTGAGGCCGAGCCATTCCAGACCCTCTATGATCGAGCGCGTCGAAGCTTCGGTCGAGCGCTGCACGTCTGTGTCTTCAATTCGGAGCAGAAAGCGACCGCCGACGTTGCGCGCATAGAGCCAGTTGAAGAGCGCGGTGCGCGCCGAGCCGATGTGCAGATAGCCTGTCGGTGATGGTGCGAAGCGAACGCGAATAGTCATAATAAAAAGTAGTCAGTCATAAGTAGGCAGTATTCAGTAGGAATTTTATGCTACTGACAACTGGCTACTGATGACTGACTACTGAAATTTATGGCGGAGATGACAGGATTCGAACCTGTGATGGGCTTTTGACCCATAACGGTTTAGCAAACCGCCGCCTTCAGCCACTCGGCCACATCTCCGCGTCTCACCCCCTTCCCGGGGCGAAAACTTATTCTAATCCGCGAGACTGGATTGTCAAGGCTGGAAGCTTATCCTTTACGAAGCCGCCCGGATGAGGATGGCAAAACAGAGGCACTAATCCACGCATCTCTTGAGGGCGTTATTCTTAATCATCGACATCGCCTCATGCATTGAAGAAAGGTCTGCGGGGCGCAGAAACGCGGAGCTGTCATACCAGGAAGTGGTGTGCAGCTGTTTGGTCCCATCGGGCTGGCGGCGCTGTAGCTCAAGCATGTAAGAATACTGGTCGCAGCATCCATCAGGGCTTCCCGGCGCAGTGTAGCGTTCGCTCCAGCTCAGAGGATGAGCGGACAGGATTTTCTGCTCGAACTGCCGCAGATCATCCGCCGAGAGTCGCTCTTTACAGGAGAGGCGAAACTCATCGAGCTTGGATGGCCCGCCTGCGGCGACCACGCCTTCCGAGGTGATGACCACGCCCCCGCTAATCTTACCGGCTGGGCCGCCTCCCGCATAACTGATGATCAGCCACGACCCTTCTGCGGAAGGCAGCGAAACGCCCGCGGCTTCCAAAAGCGACGCTGCCGCCTCAGATTCCGCCTTGATATCGTAGCCATTGGAGGAGCCCGCGCGATTGTTGGCCGAAAGGGTCGTCGTGCGCCTCGTTATGACCACCGCCCCGACGAGCACTACGCACAAAGCGAACAGCACGAGCGTCAGGAAGAGGATCAATTTGACGCTCGTGCTGCCCCGCTTCATATGGCTTCTCACCGGATATGTCATGGATTGCTCACCACGCAAAGCTCAGGGCTTGAGAGCCGACCATGGCGCGGATGCATCGCCGATGCCCTGGCGCGTTCCCGGACATGAACCGTGGCTTCAACTCATTATCCCCCGCAGCAGAACCTCAGCCTGTACTCGCTTGAATTGATGAATCCACTGACCAGACCGTCATAATCGCCAGTGTTATTGACATAGTCCAGCCAGGCGTAATAAGAGCCGTCCGGGGCTCGATGCAGGAATACGTCATAACATTGCCGCACATATTCCTGGTTATACTCCGGCGTTCCGGGGTTCGCAAGCGCGGGTTTATTTTGCCGAAACTCACCCGACTCCAGAAATCCACGCGCTACCGTAAGCCGCCTGCTGTTCAGACAAGCGTTATTATTCGGGCGCGGGCCGCAGCCGTTGATGTAGCCTGACCAGTGTATCCAGCCGTTCAGGTCAGGCCCACGCTTGAGAGCATCAAGGTAAAGCTGCTGCGCGTAGAACCACGATTCGTCTATCCGATTCTGCGGCACGCCGACGGCGTCCCAGGCGGCTGCGGCCCGGCCCTGATACGCGTACCCGTACAGCTCAAGCGCGGCATTCATGGTTGCGAGCCGGACATCGTGTAAAGTGGCGGTCGGCGTGAGAAAGAAGGTGAGGGCGCGATAGAAGATGCGCGCCGCCGCCTCGCGCCCGATTCCCGGAACGCTCACCCCACTGTAGGGATGTGTGCCGCCTTCGGCCAGCAGATAGAACGCCTTGTTCTGTATCCCGTTGTTGTGGTGTACGCCGCAGAAATCGTTACCGGAACTCGGAGCGCAGTATCCGGCATAGCGACGGTTGTTATAGTGATCCGGGTCGCCGAAGGCGGGCGGATTGGCGACGCTGCGTATAGGCGTGCCGTAGTCCTCTCCCATGTAATAGTCTGGCGGACTCACCGGGCTATTGATCTTGAACTCGACCATCGAGCCGAAAATGTCGGAGAAAGATTCGTTGGCAGCACCGGCTTCACCGATGGTCGGCAAACGGGAAGTCCTGGCCGTGATACCATGAGTCCACTCGTGCGCGATTGTATCGAGCGCCACGAAGGGGCGTCCGGCAGAGCCGTCGCCAAACGTCAGGTTGGATCCGTTCCATTGAGCGAAATCGAGATTGCTGCCGTAGTGGACGCGGCTGATCATCTTGTAGCCCAGATTATCTATGCCGCGCCGACCCTGATCGTATAAGAAGTAATCCCATGTGACCATCATGCCGAACTGCGCGTCGACGGCGGCCTGCTGCCGCTGTCTCCACACATAACCACATGTGCCGGAATAGTTCCACGTGATGCCCCATTGATTGTCTGTCCCTTCGGGCACGAATTCATATCCGTAAAAAGTGTCCGCGCCCCCCGTACTGTTATGCATGTCTGTGGTTTCCATATAGCCGTAGCTTCCGCTGCCATCCCACAGCCAGTATCCGCTCCTCCAGTAAGAGATTCCGCAGTACGGATCGTAAGCGGCCTCGGCGCCGTTATAATAGCCTGACGGGATTACCACGTAGCCGTTATAGAGACTCTGGCCTGCGCCTTGGTTCATGGCATCATAGCGCCATACGATGCTCCCGTCCTCTGCATCCACAAAGTACCACCAGCGCGCGGGCACTTGGACGCCGTCTTCAATCAACATTTCGACCTTATAGACGAGCCTCGCGCCGGAGCGGTCCTCGGGTCCCTCATTTTTAAGCTCGTTCGGCAGGATAAGAAGCTCTGCGGTTGGCTGCCTGGCGAAAGCTCCGTTGTAGCCGAGCGCGGCTTTAGCCGCCGCGATGGCCTCTGTCGAACCGAGCTTCGGGATGGTCTTGACCTGATGAGCCTCCTTGTACAGATGACCGTCAACTCCGCGTACCCCTTTGGCGTCGAGGTGCGTGACGACCTGCCCGCCGAAGACCGGGACGCCTTTGTAGACTTGATCCAGACGAAGGTGCGTTATCCCCAGGTCATCCTCCTCTGCGGAAACCGTTGCGAGCTCGGTTTCGGCATCGAGCAGCCCCCACTTATTGCCATGCCCGTTCAGGTAGGCAATGCTGCGCTTGAGTTCTCTCTCGACCCATGCGGGGGGTTCTTTGCCCTGATCCCTGTGATAGAACTTCTTCGTCCAGCCTTTAGGTTTTCCATCCTTGTTGGTCGGGACTTGAAACGCCCCCGGCGCAGAGGACTCACAAGGGTTGGACGTGCCTGCCGTGCCACAGGGTCTTTGCACGGGCTCTGTTGAGGGCTGGGGCTGTTGTCCATGGCTATGAGTGTGGGGCAGCGGGAATATCAGAAGTGATAGAGCGACTGACAAAAGCAGGAGCGATATTCTTCTCATAACGTTTTCTCCTCGGCAGGTTTGAGTTTCAGGTGAAGGATTGAGGAACGTGAAGGCGCGAGCCCTGCTCCGACTTATCGGAGCATAAGGTTCAATTAACCGAAGATCGCGAGGTGGCGGCGCGCATCACAAGCGTTGATTCCTCAAAATGAGGTTGAGCCGCAGTCGCTTTTTGGCGCGGAGGAGCTTTAGCCGGGCGATACCTCTTTGCGTGAGAGCGCTGGCGGGAGGATATTATCAACAAGCTCCGGCGGTGCTCACAGATATCGCCGGAATCCGTTATCAGCGATTCAAGACTAAACAGCGAACAATAACCTGCTATGACGTGCTTTGTTCAGGAAGTGTATCCCACCTCTGTTCGGAAAAGGGCACGCCCTTGGCGAGGGAGCGCATCATCTCTTTCAAATGGGTGCTGATTGCCGGGCGCGAAGAAAGCGCGCATCAGGAAACTGATTCTCCCAAATTATATACTTACTTTGGTCTATGACAACGATAAATTTGCTGGAACGTGAAAGAAGACATCTTTCGGTCTATCGTCTTACCTTGCCGCCTATTATACAATCGTGAGCCACAATGTCGAAATCCAAGCTCACGAGAAGACAATTCCTGACGGGGCTCGCCGCCGCGCCGCTGGTGGCCGTGTCGGCGACTTCAGCCTATGCGAGGCTCATCGAGCCAGACCATTACGAATTGTCCGAGACGGATATCTTCATACGCGATCTGCCCGCGAGCTTCGACGGCTTTCGCATCGTGCAGGTCTCCGACGTGCATCACAGCCGCATCGTTTCTCTCGGAGAGGTGCGACGCGTCGTAGAGTTGGCCCAGAGCGCGAAGCCGGATATGGTCGCCCTGACGGGCGATTACACGACTATGTACCGCCGCTATATAGAGCCGTGCGCGGAGGCTCTGGGCGCACTTCGCGCGCCGGAGGGCGTCTGGGCCGTGCTCGGGAATCACGACTATTACACGGATGCCCAGCTGACGACGCGCGCTCTGGAACGAGCGCACATAAGCGTGCTCGGTAACGCGAATACGCTGCTGAGGCGCGGCCCGGACGCACTGCAACTGTCCGGCGTTGATGACTGGTCTTGGGGAAAGACGGATTGGCCGCGCGCCTTCCACGGGCTTGATCGCAAGCGTCCGTCCGTCTTGCTCTCGCACCAGCCGCGCGTGCTCGATCTGGCCGAAACGCATGGCGTCTCGCTCATCCTGAGCGGGCACACGCACGGAGGACAGGTCAGCTTGCCCCTGATCGGCTCGCCCGCCCGCTTTATCTCTTCCGAGATGAAATACGAGCGCGGGCTCTATGAGAAGAACGGCACGCAGCTTTACGTCTCGCGCGGCACGGGCGTGATAGGGCTGCCCGTCAGATTCGGCTCGCGGCCCGAGATCGCTCTGCTGCGACTGCGTCGCGCGACCTCTCCTTAAACCTTGATCGAAAACATGAAGCGGCCCGCGCCTGCGTGTACAGGCGCGGGCCGCTTTCCTCGTCGGCTGGTTTCGTCCGGTCTCTACTACTACTACTACTGCTGGTCTTGTTCCTGCGGAATTGGCGGGCGACGCTCACCCCTGCGTTCGCGACGGGCCTTGAATTCCGTTTCCATCTGATCGAACTTTGCGCGCTGATCAGGTGTGAGAATGGTCAGCAGTTGGGCGCGCGTGTTTTTCGCCGATTCCTGAAGCTGCCGGCGAAGCTCCTTCGCTCTGTTGGACACGTCCGCCTGAGCGCCGTTCTGTTCCCTCTGCTCGCGAAGCCTCATCAGTTCTTCGCGCTGCGAAGAGGTCGCCGCCATGTGGTTTTCGATAATAGTGCGGGCCTGTGCGGCCTGCGCTTCAGACAAGTCCAGCTGGCGCAGGATACGCAAAAAGCCCATGTCGCCCCCGCGCTTTCCGCGATGGCGCGGGCCTCTGTCGCCTCTCCCGCGTTCGCCTCGCTGTCCGTCGCGCTCCGGCGCTTCTGTTTGCGGCCCCTGAGCGAAAACAGGCGCGCTGAAGCCGAGCGCCAGTCCGAGCGCCAGAACGGCCAGAGTTAATTTACCTCTTAAAGACATTATTCGATTGCTCCTTCCGAGATCTCTTTTCTACGTTTATTGCTTGTGTCAGGACGGTGGATGCCGTAAGACCTTTGAGAGGCCACGCCGGCGGTGCCGGTTTGCCTTAATTACCAGCACGCTCCTTTAGACGAACGGGCCGCGCCCTTGGTCTTAAAATTTGTTCCGCGCGGGTCGCAGCCCCCGATTATAGTATTGACCCGGACGCTTGTTCTCTGTTATAAAGCCCTTTGTTAAGCAAAGCAAGGCGCGGGATGCGTCCCCCGGCTACAGCGTGCCCGAGACTAATCGCGCACTGTATTGTTAATGTTTCTTGAGATAGCTAAATCAGGTCTTAAAGGGTAAAATACGCGTGCTTATGAGACTTCTACAGACTATCAACTCTCCGGCTGACCTGCGCGGTTTACGCCCCGAACAACTATCTGAAGTGGCGGATGAGATTCGCCAGTACATTCTTGAAACGATGTCGCGTGTGGGCGGCCACACGGGCGCAAGCCTCGGCGCTGTCGAGCTGGCCGTGGCGCTTCATTATGCTTTCGACACGCCGCGCGACCGCGTGGTCTGGGACGTCGGCCATCAGGCTTACGCGCACAAGATTCTGACCGGAAGGCGCGAACAGCTGCCGAGCATCAAGCAGTACGGCGGCATCAGCGGCTTTCTCAAGCGCGACGAGTCCGAATACGACCTCTTCGGAGCGGGCCACGCTTCAACGTCACTGTCCGCCGCGCTGGGGATGGCGATTGCGCGCGACCGTAAGAATGAATCGCATCACGTGTGCGCCATCATCGGCGACGCGAGCCTCGCGGGCGGCATGGCTATGGAAGCCATCAATCAGGCGGGACATTTGAAGACGCGCCTGATCGTGCTCTTAAATGATAACGAGATGTCTATCGCCCCGGCGGTGGGCGCGCTGACGGGTTATCTGAATCGCCTGCGTGGGGCACAGGGGTATCACCGCTTCAAAGGCGAGGTGGGCGAAACCCTGCTCTCGATTCCGGCGCTTGGCGAGACGCTGCATCACGCGGCCAAGACGGTCAAGGATGCGCTGGCGGCGGCGGTGCTGCCCGGCGCGCTCGTCAACGAGCTGGGCTTCAAGTACATAGGCTATGTTGACGGCCACAACCCGCGCGCTCTGGTGGCGGCCCTGCGCGAGGCGCAGAAGATCACGGACGGCCCGGTGATCGTTCACGCCCTGACGACCAAGGGCAAAGGCTACTCGACAGCCGAGAAGGACTACTACAAGTGGCACGCGACCGGGCCTTTTGATCTGGAAACCGGGCAGGCCATCAAATCCGCTTCGTCCGCTCCCACCTATACGAGCGTCTTCGGCCAGACCATGTGCGAGTTGATGGCGAAGGATGAAAAGATAGTGGCCCTGACCGCCGCCATGCCGGACGGGACGGGCATCAATATGACGCTCGAAAAGTTTCCCGAAAGGACTTTCGATGTCGGCATAGCGGAGCAGCACGCCGTCACCTTCTGCGGCGGGATGGCCTGCGAGGGATTAAAGCCTGTGGCCGCCATCTACTCTACCTTCCTGCAGCGCGGCTTCGATCAGGTCATACACGACATCTGCTTGCAGAACCTGCCTGTGACGTTCGCCCTGGATCGCGGCGGTATAGCAGGCGGCGACGGGCCTACGCATCACGGGCTCTTCGACATAGCCTACCTGCGCCCGATGCCGAACATGGTCTTGATGGCCCCCAAGGACGAGGCCGAGCTGCGTGATATGCTGCTGACGGCGATTGAGCATCCGGGGCCTGCCGCGCTGCGTTACCCGCGTGGAAACGGCGTCGGGGTTGATATAGGGCGCGAGCCAGCGCTTCTGGATATAGGGCGCGGCGAAATCCTGCGCGACGGCGGCGACGTGGCGATCGTCGCTTACGGCTCGATGGTTATGCCTTCGCTCAAGGCGGCGGAGAGGCTCTCGTCCGGCGGTATTGAGGCCACTGTGGTCAACGCACGCTTCGCCAAGCCGCTGGATTCGGCTTTGCTATTGGCACTGGCGCGCACCAAGCGCCTGATCGTAACGGTCGAGGAAGCATACCTGGCGGGCGGCTTCGGCTCAGCCGTCCTGGAGTTGCTGGAAGAGAACGGCCTTCAGGATAAAGTGCGTGTGGTGCGTATGGGTGTGCCCGACACCATCGTCACACACGGCGATGCGAAGCTTCTGCTCGCCAAGTACGGTCTGGACGCCGACGGCATCTACACCCGCGTTAAAGAGAGCATAGAAGTCTTAGATGATCGTCGCGCCAAGCGGCAGAAGGTTCAAATATAGAGCCTGTCAGTGAGGCGGGCGACGAAAGCCCTGGCTCTCGTCAATTACAAGCCTTTTCAAGCGTTTTGGCCGAGCGCCCCGTCCACCTTTTGCTGTGGGCGGGGCGTGCTTTTTTCATGCACTATATCGTGCGGCGCGGCGTACTCTATCGGTTCTTCCTGCATCAAAGACCTGTCAACGAGAGCGATATTCACGCAGGAAACGCTTGAGCCTCTGATATCGCCGTCGTGGCCCCGATTTTGCTATAATTTATCACGGTAAATTTGTCATAAATAGGACGGCGTTTTTGATTCCGCGTGACGAGCGCCTGCTAATTGAGATGGAACAAAAAAGAAAGATAATTATTCCGCTCGGGGGCTCGCGCGAAGCGATTCCGGCCAGAGATTTTGAAGGCGCAACGACCGCCCACACCCCGCTCTTCGATGCGGAGGCGACCCTGGGCGCGCGTCCCGTCGTGCCGCTCGCAGAGACTCAGAAGTCCAGGCAACTACCGCTGCTCGCTCTGGTTGTGCTTCTGGCTATCAGCGCGGGTGTCGCGGGCGGATTTGCGATAGGAATCTACAGAAGCCGACAGATTCAGCAGAGCGCCGCGCCCGACACCGCTGCAACCACGACCATCAACACGGATACGGCGACGACGGCGCAAGCTCCTGCGCCAGCGCAACAGTTGCCAGCCGCCGTAGCTTCGGAAAAAACGCCTGAGCCGGAACGCACGGCGGCCTCAAACGCTCCAACGGAGCGCACCGTGCGTGATAACAAACCGAAGCGGGACGAGGAGCAGGTGATACCGCCCGTCGAGGTGCGCGAGCGTGGCAAGGAAAAGAAAGAGCGCGAAGACAGGGCTCGCGAAGATCGAGATCGTGAAGAAAGTATTGCCAGGGATGAAGAGCGCGAGCTAAGGAGGCAGCAGAGGAGAGAGAGACGCCGCCGAGCCCGCGACATGGATGAGGCGAACGGAGACGTTAACCAGCAGATAGAGCGCGGCGCGCGCGAGCTGAATCGCATCAGAGAGATATTCGAGGGCCAGCGCCCCTGAACCTTTAGCCCGCACGCTGCGAGATAAACCTTTTTCTGAAAGGGCCGGACACGTCTTAACTCAGACGCTTCCGGCCCTTTCGCTTTCGTGCTCACCCGCAGGCCGGTCGGAACTCCTGCACCTCGGGACTGTTCTTGCGGTAAAGTGTGAGGGAAATGAAACGCGAGCGGATAGACAAGCTGATGGTCGAGCGCGGCCTTGCACAGTCGCGCACCAAAGCGCAGGCGATGGTGATGGCGGGCGTAGTGCTGGTCGGCGAGCAGCGCGTCGAAAAACCCTCGGAGAGTTTTGACGAGAGCGCAGAGATTCGCATCAAGGGCGCGGGCGACCCCGCGTCGCGCTACGTCGGGCGCGGCGGGCTGAAGCTGGAAGCGGCGCTACGGGAGTTTCAGCTGGACGTAAAGGGCCTCGACTGTCTCGACGTGGGCGCTTCGACGGGAGGCTTTACGGACTGCCTGTTGCAGCACGGCGCGCGCAGCGTCCTTGCGCTAGATGTCGGGCACAACCAGATCGACTGGCGGCTGAGGAACGATGCGCGCGTTGAAGTCAGAGAGGGAGTCAACGCGCGCTACCTGAAGCCTGAGGATTTTACGCGAAGGTTTGATCTGGCGGTGATGGACGTGTCTTTCATCTCCGCGACGAAAGTTCTTCCCGCCATCGTCCCTTTGTTGACGAGCGCGGCGAGTATCGTTACGCTCATCAAACCGCAGTTCGAGGTGGGCCGGGGCGAAGTAGGGCGCGGCGGCATCGTCACAGATCATGCCAAGCATGAGCGCGTCGTCGGCGAAGTTAACGACGTGGCGCGCTCTCTGGGCCTGCGCGTGCGTGGGCTGATGGAGTCGCCCGTTCGCGGCGCTGACGGAAACGTGGAGTTCCTTGCATGGTACGAAAAGGGTTGAAGCGTTGAATAGTCTCGAAGAAGCGGAGGCGCTGGCGCGTTTGCAGCGCGTCAAGTCCTCCTATCAAACTCACATCAAGCTCAATTACGAACACGCGGCGACCGCCTGCCGGACGTGCCCCGTGCGCGGGGTCTGTTGCACGGATGAGCACTTCGTCAACGTCCACATCACGAGGCTCGAAGCCGTCGCCGTTCGCGAGACACTGCGGCGCTCGCCGCGATTGACTGAGGAAGCGGAGCGCGCCGTTTACCGTCGAGCGCGTGAAGCCGTCAGGCGTTACGACCTGCGCGCCTCCGGTGATACCTTCGCGCAGACCTTCGCCTGCCCTCTCTATGACCCGCAGGCGGGATGCCTCGTCCACGCGCGCGCCAAGCCCGCGCCCTGTATTCAGCATGCCTGTTATGATCGTTGGGAGGATTTGCCGCCCGCGTCTTTAGAGACGCGCGCCGAGCATCGCATTGAACAACTGAACACGGCTGTCTACGGCGCTCGGTGGGCGTGGCTGCCGACACCCCTCTGGCTCTGCCTCGTCGACCCGGCCTCGGACGGCCTTGAGCTTGAGCGCCTCTCTCGCGTCTGGGCCACAAGACGCATGAAAAGGATGAAGGATGAAGGCGGAAGGATGAAAGAAATGCTTTAATGCTTTTACTTCATCCTTCATCCTTCCGCCTTCATCCTTTTCTTCCTTCCTTGCTCTTCATAGCGGGCGCTTGTATCATCCGCTTCGATCTCTTAAAGTAAACAAGATTCAGCAGAAACTTTTCAGTCCGAAGGGCTGCGGCCAGAAGTCTCTCTCTCGCGGGCAAGGGATGCCGGAGGGGCGCGTCGGCCAGTCTTCCTTCGTTAACGTACCAGATGATCAAGTCCGCTATTGGTCGTGTCGGCGTCGTCGTCAAGCCGCATCAACAGGATGCGTTGAAGACCATCTGCCATCTCGTCGAGTGGCTCGCGGAGCGTGACATCAAGCTCATCGGCAGCCCCGAAGTCGAGCGCGAGCGCATAGAGCACGAGACCGGCTGCTCTATCGACACGGTGGAGGGCGAGAGGCTGGGCGAGAGCGTTGATTTGATGGTCGTTCTCGGCGGCGACGGGACGATGATCTCCACGGCGCGCATGCTCGGCGATAGTGAAGTCCCCGTGCTGGGCATCAACTACGGCAGTCTGGGCTATCTGGCCGAGTTCAAGATGGAGGAGATGTTTCCGGCGCTCGAATCCATTCTTGAGGGCAACTTTCGCCTTGACCGGCGAGTGATGCTGGCCGCAGAGCATTTCCGCGGCGCGACGCAGTTGCTGCACTCGCGCGTCCTCAACGATGTCGTCATCAACAAGTCCGCGCTGGCGCGCATCATCGAGATCGAGGCGAGCCTCAACGGGCAGTTCGTCAACTCTTTCCGCGCCGACGGCCTGATCGTCTCTACGCCGACGGGCTCGACCGCGTATAACCTCTCGGCGGGCGGCCCCGTCATTTACCCTTCGATGAACGCGGTCGTCATCACCCCCATTTGTCCCTTCACCTTATCGAATCGCCCGATCGTCGTCCCGGACGACGCACTGATCGAGTTGTCTTTGAAGACGCCCGATGAAGAGGTCTCTCTGACGCTCGACGGGCAGGTCGGATTCCGCCTTGAGGTCGGCGACCGCGTCCTGATCAGAAAGAGCCGCACGACCTTCAACCTGATCCAGCCGACCAATAGAAATTACTTCGAGGTGCTGCGCGACAAGCTGCGCTGGGGACGGTAAACCACAGAGGTTAAAAGATGGCTGATAAAGGGAAAAGGAAGCCGAAGCGGGATGGGCTGGCGGCGGATGCTTTCGAGCGTGAGGTGACTACTGACCTTGACGACGAGACGCCTGATCAGCCGAAGGGGATGGCGCTGCATTCGCGTATCCTGATCGGGCTGGCGGTCGGTGTCGTGGCGGGCGTCACGGTCAACCGCCTGTTCGGCGGCGACCACGCGCGCGTCGTGTGGGTGGTGGATAACATCACAGGCCCGCTGGGCCAACTCTTCCTGCGCCTGCTGCTGATGATCGTCGTGCCGCTCGTCTTCTCGTCGCTCGTGGTGGGCGTGGCGGGCATCGGCGACATACGCAAGCTCGGGCGCGTCGGGGTCAAGTCCTTCGCCTATTGTTTGATTATCTCGGCCATCTCGGTGGTCATCGGCCTGACGCTCGCCAACACGATCAGGCCGGGCAAGCATATTGACCCGGCGACTTCGCTGGCGCTCCAGCAGCGTTACAGCTCGGTTGCCGCCAAGAGCGTCGAGGATGCTCAAAAGACCAGCGCCTCGAATCAGGATTCGCCGCTGCTTTCGGTAGTCAAAACCATCGTGCCGTCGAACCCCGTGGCGGCCATCGCCTCAGAGACGCCGAACATGCTGCACCTGATGTTCTTCGCGCTCATCGTCGGCATCAGCATCACTCTCATCCCGCTGCCGGTCGCTGCGCCGCTGCTGCGCGGGCTTGAAGCCATCTACGAGATAACGGCGAAGATCATAGACATGATCATGAAGATCGCGCCGTTCGCCGTCGCGTGCCTGCTCTTCAACAACACGGCGCGTTTCGGCCTCGACTTGCTTCAGGCGCTCGCGTGGTTCGTCGTCACGGTGCTGCTCGGGCTTTCGCTTCACATGTTCGGCGTCTATTCGCTCTCGGTCTATTTCCTGTCCGGCATTAACCCGCTCGAATTTTTCCGCCGCATCAAGACGGTGATTCTGACGGCCTTCTCGACCTCGTCCTCGAATGCGACCCTGCCGACGGCGCTGCGCGTCTCGGAAGAGAATCTGGGCGTGCCGCAGGAGATTAATAGTTTTGTGCTGACGGTGGGCGCGACGGCCAACCAGAACGGCACGGCCCTCTATGAAGGCGTGACGGTGCTCTTTCTGGCGCAGCTCGCGGGGGTTGATCTCACTTTGGGCCAACAGTTGATGGTGGTCTATCTGGCTATCCTTGGCGGCATAGGGACGGCGGGCGTGCCTTCGGGCTCAATCCCTTTCATCATCGGCGTGCTGGCGACCATCAACGTCAATCCGGCGCTGATCGCCATCATCCTCGGCGTAGACCGTATCCTGGACATGTGCCGCACGACCCTGAACGTGGCTGGCGACATTACCGCGGCCACGTTCGTCGCCCGCAGCGAGGGGTACGAGCTTTTGACGCATCATGAGCCGGCCATTGTTCACGCGGGCGTGCAAATGTCGGACAAACGATAAGGGGGATGAAGGCAAAGCCGGTCAAAGTTTTAGGGAAGTGTACGAGAATGACGAAAGACCTCCCCCTTTGAAATCCCCCACTTTTTTCCGTGATTTAACCGGAGCCTCGCGTATTTCTTCAAACAAGCGTCACACTATCGCAACGCCGTGTGGCGATAATCCGAGACGCTTTTTCATGAGAGGACGCCCGATATGATCTTCCCGATAGGCGACGATAACTCCGACCGCACGACCACGCCGGTCGTCAACTACCTGCTCATCGCCATCAACATACTGGTCTTTGTCTTTCTGCAAGGTCTGGGCTCGAACGACAGGTTCACCTACGCGTTCTCGACCGTCCCGCAGGAGATCGTGACGGGGCGAGACATCACGACGCCCGACAGAGAGTTTCGCAATCCGGTTCCGGGCGGCGAGAACGTGCTCGTGCCCGGACTTCAGCCGACGCCCCTGTCGGTTTACATCACGCTGCTGACCTCCATGTTCATGCACGGCGGCATCGCGCACATCTTCGGCAACATGCTCTTTCTGTGGATATTCGGCGACAACCTCGAACACAGGCTGGGGCACTTGAGGTATCTGGTCTTCTATCTGATCTGCGGGCTGCTGGCCTCATTGGCCCACGTCTTTACGACCGTGGCGTTTGGCGGCAATCCACTGATCCCGAGCCTCGGCGCTTCGGGTGCGATTTCCGGCGTCCTCGGCGGTTACATCCTGCTTTACCCCGGACGGCGCGTGCGCGTCATCATGCTCAACATGTTGACTCAGGTTCCGGCCTTCGTCGCCATCGGCCTCTGGTTCGTCTTTCAGCTGGTGAGCGGCCTCGGGATGCTCGGAGGCGGCTCGCAGGAGGGCGGCGTCGCCTATGCGGCGCACATCGGCGGCTTTATCGCCGGGCTCGTGCTGATCAAATTCTTTACGATCGGACGCGGTGCGGAGACCGGCGCGCGGCCCTCTTACTAACCGATCTTTCGGCGGCGGCGGTGTCCACTTCGGGCCGGGGCTTGCGGTCTTCACTCTAACTTTCAACGAGGAGAATTACCCTTTAATGGCTACAGACAAAGACAATGCTATCTCGACGCTCAACAACCTGATCGAAACCTGCAAGGACGGGCAGAACGGTTTTCAAGCGGCTGCCGACGGCGTGAAGAACAATGATCTGAAAACTCTTTTTCACACCTACTCACGACAGCGCGCCGAGTTCGCAGGCGAGTTGCAGGCGGAAGTCGGGCGATTGGGCGGCGACGCGGAAAAGACGGGCAGCCTCGCCGCGAGCCTCCATCGCGGCTGGATTGATATCAAATCCGCCGTGACGGGCGAAGATGAAAACGCTGTTATTTCGGAATGCGAGCGCGGCGAGGATTCGGCTGTGCGTAACTACGAGGACGCGCTTCGTGAGCAAGACCTGCCCGCCGACGTTCGCGCAATCGTCGAGCGACAGTTCGCACAGATCAAAGAAGCGCACGACCGCATCCGCTCGCTTGAGAGAGCGACGGGCGCGGGCAACTGAGCAAGAGAGTTTGACAATATGTGTAGCCTTCTCTCTACACAAAACAGGCCCGGAACTTCACACTTCAAGACAGGGGGGAACTAGCATGAACAAAAGCAAAGCGTTAATGGCGGCTCTCATGATCGTGGGAGTCTTTGCCTTGATGAGCAGCCTATCACTGGCCCAACAGGACGCAAACGCCAACGCTAACGTCGGCCCGGGACGGACGGCCAACAACAACATGAACCAGAACGCGACGGCGAACTCCGCCGACGCAAGATTTATGATGACGGCGGCGGCGGGCGGCATGGCCGAAGTCGAGATGGGTCGGCTGGCCCTTGAGCGCGCTTCGAGCGACGCCGTCAAGCAGTACGCGCAGCGCATGATTGACGATCACACGAAAGCCAATCAGGACTTGATGCAGGTGGCTTCCACGAAGGGCATCACGCTGCCGACAGGCCCGGACGCGAAGCACATGGCCTTGATGGAAAGGCTGCGGCGGACGACGGGCGCTAACTTCGACCGCATGTACGTTAAAGAGGCCGGCATCAAAGATCACCAGAACATGGAGAAGCTGTTCCGCAACGAAACGATCAAAGGCAAGGATGCGGACGTGCGGGCCTTCGCCTCAAGGACTCTGCCCGCCGTGCAGGATCACCTGCGTATGGCGCGCGAGATGTCCGGCACGATGAGCGGCTCGACGGGTGCGAACGCCAACATGGGCGGCAGTATGAACGGCAACACGGGCGGCAACATGAACGGGAATATGAACGGAAACGGGAACACGAACTCGAACAACGGTAACACGACCCCGTAGCCGGGCGAGCGCATGCGTTCTGCGGCTGATTCCTCATCAACGGCTTGTGACGGGCGGCGACTTCCAAAAGTCCTCGCCCGTCCTTTCCTGTCGCGCTCCGGCAATCGTCCCCCGTGGTTGCCCGCCCTCTCAGCGCTCTTGTAAGATGCTCGGCAGTACTTATGCGCGCCACTTCGTGCGTCACTCAGGGTCAGTACCTCCGAAGGTCTCGGGCAGGTGTCCAACGTTGAGTGCCCGCCAGAGACCTTCGGCGGTACTGACCGGAACGCTGGCGCGAAGGAGTTTTTAAGAATGACGATTATTGAAACAGGGCTTCCGCCCGCGAACCAACAGGGACTCGATATACGCTCGACGCCGCGCGAGGAGATGAGCCTCTACCCGCTTGATACTTTCCCGTACGAGTTCGTCGGGCGAGAGATACGCATCAACTTTGAGATTCCAGAGTTCACGGCCATCTGCCCCTTCTCGGATTTTCCTGATTTTGCGACCATCCGCATAGAGTATGTCCCGCGCGAGCGCTGCATCGAATTAAAGAGCCTGAAGCTCTATATCAACTCGTTCCGCGAGGTGAAGGTCTTCCACGAGCACGTCATCAACATTATTCTTGAAGACTTCGTGCGCGCCTGCGACCCCTCGCGTGTCGAGATCGAAGGCGACTTTCACATACGCGGGAACATCAAGACGACCGTCAGAGCAAGCTACCGTAAAAGCGAGCAGTAGAGACCGAAGGATTCTCTTTTAACTGCGCGCCGTATTAGATATGGAGATCATAGTAATCATCGCGGGTGTGGCCGCCGTCGTGCTGCTTGTCCTGTTGTTTGTGATGCGCCGCCTGATGCGTATGATGATTCGTCTGGCGCTGGCGGGAGGTCTGCTGCTGGTTCTTCTGATAGGGGGGCTGGCGTGGTGGTACGGTCGGGCCGTGCCGCAGCAGAAGGGGAAGCCACCGACGACGACGCGGCGCGGCCTGTCTCGCCCGGGCGGCGGCTCCTGAGTGCCCTATGGGGGAAACAGACACCGACGCCGCCGATCAATTCGACGCCTCTATCAGCCACGATAAGCTGGGCGAGGCAACCACCGGTCTCTGGCAGCGCTACAATCGCCTTCCGCGCAACGTCTTCATCATCAGCCTCGTCAGTTTATTAAACGATGCTTCGAGCGAGATCATCTACCCCCTGCTGCCGCTCTTTCTCTCAAGCCTGTTGGGAGCGCCGCCCGCCGCCATCGGCCTCATCGAAGGCGCAGCCGAATCCGTCTCAAGCCTGCTGAAACTCTTCGCCGGGTACATCAGCGACCGCAGAGGCCGCCGCAAGGGGCTGGTCGTCTTCGGCTACGCTCTGGCAAGCACGGCGCGCCCGCTGCTCGCCTTCGCCTCCAACTGGCCGCAGGTGCTGACACTTCGGCTTACGGATCGCGTCGGCAAAGGCATTCGCACCGCGCCGCGTGATGCCATGATCGCAGATGCCGCCTCCCGCGAGGAGCGCGGACTGGCCTTCGGCTTTCATCGCGCGATGGATCACATGGGCGCTGTCATCGGCCCGCTGATGGGGCTGGGGATTCTTCTCTGGGTCGCCGAAGATGTTAACTCGCCGCTGGCCGCCGACTACACGAAGGTCTTTCTCGTCGCTTCCGTACCGGCACTCGCCTCAGTGCTCGTCGCCGCCTTCCTTATCCGCGAGACGCCAGTGGAAGAGCGGGTGGGCCAAGAGGCCCTCGCTCCGCCGCGACTTTCGCTTGCGGGCTTTGACGCCAACTTCAAACGCTTTCTGGCCGTGCTGGCGCTTTTTACGCTCGCCAATTCTTCGGACGTTTTTCTGCTCCTGCGTCTGCGCGAAACCGGAGGCAGCGCCGTCTCTATCATGCTGACGTGGGCGGCGCTGCACACGGTCAAGGTCTTAAGCTCGCTGGTCGGCGGCAATCTCTCAGACCGCTTGGGGCGCAAGGCACTGATTACCTCCGGCTGGCTTCTTTACGCAGCCGTTTATGCCGGCTTCGCCTTCCTCACGTCGGTCACCATGGCGTGGGTGCTCTTTCTCGTCTACGGTCTTTATTTCGGTCTGGTCGAAGGCGCGGAGAAGGCGCTCGTCGCAGACCTTGTGCGCCCGGAGCAGCGCGGCACGGCGTACGGGTTGTATAATCTGGCCTTCGGCATCACAGTGTTTCCGGCATCACTTTTGATGGGCACGCTCTGGAACTGGCGAGGGGCACAGACGGCATTCATCGCGAGCGCCGGCATCAGCGCACTGGCCGCGCTGCTGCTCCTGACCGTTATCAGCACTCGGCCACAGGCCACGGCTGACGGGCGGAATGCGGGCGGATGAAACAGGTCAGTACCGCCTGCGGTAGCGGGCGGGTTAGGCAACGATGGCGACCCGCCCGCTACCGCAGGCGGTACTGACCTGCATATAACGATCAAGCTGTTACGTATCCGTCGGGCACGAAAGCTTAGAGACATGAGCATATCCGATTACAAACTGATTACCACGGCGCAGGAGCTCCGCACGGAGATCGACAGCTTATCCGGTCAACCCGTCATAGGCTTCGATACGGAGACCACAGACCTTGACCCTTACAAGGGTCGCCTGCGTCTCGTGCAGCTTTCAGCGCCCGACGGCGTGCGCGTCATAGACCTCTATCGTTTCAATGACGGCGACCCTAAACAGAGCGATGAGCTTGAGCCATTGCGTCGCCTTCTGAGCGCGGCGCGACCGGTCAAGATCGCGCACAACGCCAAGTTCGATGCGAAGTGGACGCGCCATACCTTGGGCGTTGAGTTGGGCGGCCTCTTCGACACCCTTCTCGCCAGCCAGTTGGTCTCCGCCGGCGATCAGGAGGAGCGTCACGGTCTGGAGGCTGTCGCCGCGCGCTACCTTGACGAGAGAGTCGATAAGGCCGAGCGCCTGAGCGATTGGAGCGGCGAGCTATCGCACGCGCAGCTTGAGTATGCCGCGCGCGATGCTTTCATCCTCCTGCCTCTGCGCGAGCGCCTGATCGAGCGGCTCAAGGCCGAGGCGCTCTTGCGCTGCGCTCAACTCGAATTCGAATGCGTGCTGCCGGTCGCGGGAATCGAGCTGGCGGGTATATTCCTTGACCAGCATCGCTGGCGCGAGCAACTGGTGGCCGTGGAGCGCAGGCGCGCGACCCTCGCCAACGAGCTACAGGACATGCTCGCCGAAGAATCCATGCAGGGCTCTCTCTTCGGTGGGCCAACACGCATGGACATCAACCTCGACTCACACGTGCAGCTCACCAAGGCTCTCAAACGTCTGGGCATTCCCGTCCCGGATTCGACGCGTAACTGGAAACTCCAACCCCTCGCCGCCGAATACCCTCCCATCGCCAAGCTTCTCGAATACCGCACAGTGCAGAAGGCGCTCACGAGCTACGGCGAAAACATCCTCGAAGAGATCAACCCCGTCACGGGCCGCATACACGCCAACTTTCATCAGATCGGCGCGCCCACTGGCCGTTTCGCGTGTACCAATCCGAACGTGCAGCAGGTTCCGCATGCCATAGAGTATCGCCGCTGTTTCCGCGCCCCCGCTGGAAGAAAACTGGTGATCGCGGATTACAGCCAGATAGAGCTGCGTATCCTTGCAGACTTCACGGGCGATCAGGGATTCGTGGACGCTTTCAATTCCGGCGCAGACCTTCATCGCGTGACCGCCGCGCAGGTCTTCAACACTCCGCTTGAAGGGGTCAGCAAGGAGCAGCGTGATTTCGCCAAGCGACTGAATTTCGGCGTCGTCTACGGCATCGGCGCGCAAAGGTTTGCCATGATGACCGGCCTTTCGCTGACGGATTCCGAAGACCTCCTGCGCCGCTATTTTTCCACCTACCGCCAGCTCGACGCATGGCTGCGCGACGCCGCCAACCGTGCCTTGCGCGAGCGCATGGCGCGCACCGCATCCGGACGCCTCGCACGCTTTCGCTTCGACCCCGAAGACCGTCAGGCCGCCTCATTGGCCCAACGCAACGGCAAAAATACTCCAATACAGGGCAGCTCGGCTGACATACTAAAGCGCGCGCTGCGGCTGCTGCACGATAAGCTGCGCGGGACGACGGCGTGTGTCGTCAATATCGTTCACGATGAGATCGTCGTTGAAGCAGATGCCGGGCAGGCCCATGAGATTGCCAAAACGGTCGAGGATGCGATGTGCGCGGCGGGCGAGGAGTATGTGAGGAAAGTACCCGTAAAAGTTGAAACGGAAGTGTCGGATGAGTGGGTCAAATAGTCGGCTCGTGTAGAGCGGCCACCGCTAAATCTCTTCACTGCCGCGCGCCGCTGAGCAGATGGCAGAATGTTCCCGCGAAAATAGTGTAAGTTCCCCAGTGGCTGAGCGGCGTGTAAAGGCCCGCGAGTGTCGGTTCGTAGAAAAAGGCGATGATGAAGAGAAAGGATGCGAGCGTAATCAGGGCCGAGCCCGAGACCTGTAGAATCCTGCGCCACATCTCCTGACGGTAATTAAAATAAGCACCGATGCCGAGGTTGAGTAAGCCCGTTAGCAGAATGAATATGTGCCGGGTGCGATAGAGCATTCGCACGCCGTCTTCTACTCCGATCATATGATTGTGGTAGCGATCCATGTACTGCCCCGTTAACAGAAAGACGATGATAAGCAGTAGGCCGAATATTTGATGGAATCGCCTCATCGTCATCCTCTAAGGGGTCAGGGGCTGGTGAAAACCTGTTGAAGCTTCTACTTTCCTGCTCGACCTGCTGCTTGCTCTCCGCTTTTAATCGCCTGCATTCGTTTCGACAGCCGGATGCAGGGCGGCCCGCCTGCGCCAGAGGAAATAGACGGGGATGCCTGTGAGCACGATCACGTAGCCGATGCCGGAAGTCAGTGGCACGAGGTAGGCTAAATCCAGAACCAGCAGTATGGCGAGCAGAATGTAAACGAGCGGCACGACGGGGTATCCGAGCGTGCGGTAGGGTCGCTCAAGACCGGGCGCTTTGCGGCGCATTATGATGACGGCCCCGACCATCAGCGCGTAGAAGACCAGATCAGCCGAGACTATATATTCGAGCAGTTGGGTGTAGACGTTGCCATAGACGTTTGCGCCTGTGCGCGGGTCGGTCGTGACCGTGCGCGGCAGCGTCAGGAGAGAGGCCCAGACACCTTGAGCGATGAGCGCGACCGCGGGCACGTGACGCGAGTTGACCTGCCCGACGCGCTCGAAAAAGAGCCCATCACGCGCCATCGCGTAATAGACGCGCGCACCTGCGAGGATCAGCCCGTTGTTGCACCCGAAGGTCGAGATCATGATCGCCACCGCCATCAGGACAGTTCCCTTTTGTCCCAGAATGGCCTGCATCGCGGCGGTCGCGACACGGCCCTGCGGCGCAGTTTGTATCCCGGCGAGCGGCAGCGTGACGACATAGGCGAGGTTGGCGAGCAGGTACAGGGCGACGACCAGTCCGCAGCCGACGAGGAGCGAGCGCGGCAGGTTGCGCCCCGGATTATTTATTTCACCGCCGGTAAAGGTCACGTTGTTCCATGCCGATTGGGCAAAGAGCGGCCCGACCATCGCGCGCCCGAGCAGCATGATGAGCGCGAACGTGCCCGTCGTCGTCAGGTTCGATTGCGCCGTCTGCGGATTCCAACCGTTGGCCCGGGGGTTCCACCATGATGATGTGTATGCCGCGCTGCCTTCGTTCCAGCCGAGCGTGAGGCCGAAGACTATCAGTCCGACGAGCGCCGCGGTCTTGGTGAAGGTGAAGGTGTTCTGAATGAGCTTGCCTGTTTTGAGTCCCTGCATGTTGGTCAGAGTCAGCGTGAGGATGACGATGACGGCGACCAGTTGCTCTGTGCTGAGGCTGACGGCGTAGTCGCCGAGGCGACGCGGCGCGACCAGATAACTGTCTGTCGAGACGCTGCTCGTCAGGACGCCCATGAATTTTGCGAAGGCGACGGCGACCGCCGCAATCGTGCCGGTCTGAATGACCAGAAAGAGCGACCAGCCGAAGAGAAATCCGACCGCGGGGTTATAGGCTTCGCGCAGAAAAACGTACTGGCCTCCGGCGCGCGGCCACAGCGCCGCCAGCTCCGCGCAACAGAGCGCGCCCGTAATTGTTAACAGTCCGGCGAGCGCCCACGCCGCGAGCAGCCAGCCGGGCGAGCCGACGAGTCTCGAAGACTCGGCTGACGTGATGAAGATGCCCGAGCCGATCATCGAGCCGACGACGATCATCGTCGCATCGAGCAGGCTCAAGCCTCGCACGAGTTTCGGCGCGCCCGTCTCTTTCTCTTTGTGTTCCATCTCCGGTCGAAGAAAAGAGAAGGGCAGCGGGCCGAAAGGGTCGGAAAACTCTTATCCCTCCGGCTCGCTGCCCTTCGGTGCTGCGGTCGTCAACGGTTAAAGGCCGACCGGGGAATCAACCTTTGATCTTGTCCGGGTTCTTGCGTGCGATCTCGTCGGCCTTGCGATGCAGGTCTTTGGCTTCGTTGAGAAGCTTCTTATAATCTGCGTAAGCCTTGCGGAAATCCGCAATCGCTTTCTTCTCGGCGTCGCCGCCCTTGCCGAAATTGTCGCGCTCGATAACGGCGGCCTCGCGCAGTTTCTTGAAGGCGTCAACCTGTTTGCGAAACGCCTGCGCCTTGAACGAGAGATATTCTTTATAGGTCGGGTCGGTCTCGATCTTGGAGGCGCGGTCTATCTTGTCGACGGCGGCATTGCCGCGCTCCAACCCCTTGTCGATGGCCTCGATGGCCTCGTTCAACTGCTTCTTGACCTCGGCGGCATCGTTGGCATTCTCCGCCTGATTGATCTTCGTGACTCTATCTTCGTTCTCGTCCTGTATCTTTTCGACGGCGTCCAGATCGTCCTTGGCGTCCTGAACGAGTTTGTTAACTTCACCTCCACCACCCTTATTGCCGATATTCTTCAGTTGGCTACAGGCGAGGGCGAATGAAGCGAGCAGCAGCAGCGCCAACGCGGCGTTGGCCCGCCCCTTCTGGTTAAGCATATTCTTGATGGTTCCTTTCACTTCGGTTTCTATTAAAACAGAGCTGCGAGATGGGCCATACCTGAAGAGGCCGCGAAGCTCTCCCGGGACTGAGAAAGCGTCCCCGCAGGCTTCCGCGCCTCCGTTCGATGGTACGTGCTTGCCGGGCGGGATATTGAACCGTCTACGGAGCGGCTGTCAAGACCAGATGTTAGATTCGGATGCCGGACGCTTCGGCCTGACTCGCACGCAGCGCCGGGCGGCTAACCTCTAACTTGACAGCCCGCGCGATGCTCACATAGTCTAATGTTTTGATTGGTGCCCCAGAACGCACCACTCCTGCCTGATAAAGTGAGCCGCATTTGCCGAAAAACTTGAGCAACATATGAAAGAAGAGTTAACACAGCTAATCACCAGTAAACGTGCGCGCATAGGCGTCATCGGCCTTGGCTATGTCGGGCTGCCGCTGCTCGTCGAATTCGCCAGCAACGGCTTTTCCTCCACGGGGTTTGAGGTTGACGAGCACAAAGCCTCTGAGATAAACGCCGGGCGCTCCTACATCGGCGATGTCCAGAGCAGCGCGGTCGCCGCCGAAGTCAAAGCCGACCGCTTGCGGGCGACCACCGATTTCAGCTACCTGAAGGATTGCGACTGTATCATTATCTGTGTGCCGACTCCGCTCAGAAAAACCAAAGAGCCGGACGTGTCCTACATTCTCGCCGCCTCCGAGCAGATCACTAAGAGCCTGCGCCGTGGTCAGCTCGTCGTCCTCGAATCCACCACCTATCCGGGCACGACCGATGAAGTCCTGCTGCCGATGTTCGAGGAGACAGGCCTCAAGCTCGACGCGGATTTCCTGCTCGCCTTCTCTCCCGAAAGAGTCGATCCGGGCAATCCGCAGTTTCAGACGCACAACATTCCGAAGGTCGTCGGCGGCTGCACGGAGGATTCCACGGAGGCGGCGACACACCTCTACTCGCAGATCGTCAAAGACGTACATTCCGTAAGCTCTGCGCGCGTGGCCGAAGCGGCGAAGCTTCTTGAGAACACCTTCCGCGCCGTCAACATCGGGATGGCTAACGAGATGGCGCGGCTCTGCTATGCGCTGAACATTGATACCTGGGAAGTGATCAGGGCGGCGGCGACCAAGCCCTTCGGCTTCATGCCCTTTTATCCCGGCCCAGGCATCGGCGGCCATTGTATTCCGCTCGACCCGCACTACCTTTCATGGAAGGCGCGCCAACACGGTTTCGACTCGCGCTTCATAGGGCTGGCCGAAGAGGTCAACTCTCTGATGCCCGAGCATGTCGTGACGCTGGTGGTCGACGGGTTGAACGACGAGCGCAAGGCGCTGAACGGTTCGCGGGTGCTGCTCCTGGGCGTGGCCTATAAGAAGGATATCAACGACGTGCGAGAGAGCCCGGCGCTCTCGATCATTGATCGCCTGCGGGCCAAAGGCGCTGAAGTGACCTATCACGACCCCTTCGTCGAGGAGGTGCGCTTTGACGACGCTCATACAGAGGGCGGTGGGGAGGCGCTGCGCTCCGTCGAGTTGACGGATGAAGAGTTGAGCCGAGCGGATTGCGTCGTGATCGTGACCGATCACAGCAGTATCGATTACCGCCGCGTCGTCGGTCTGGCGTCGCTGATAGTAGACACGCGCAATGCGCTGAGCGGAGATTTGCGCCGCACTAGCCGTGCGCGCATCATCAGACTTTAAATATGCTGAAAGTTCTCAATGTGGTGGGCGCGCGGCCAAACTTTATGAAGGTCGCGCCCATTGTGGAAGCGATGAAGCGGCGTGAAGCGGAGTTCATGCCGCTTCTGCTGCATACGGGCCAGCATTACGACGAAGGAATGTCGGACGCTTTCTTCCGCGACCTCGGGTTGCCGAAGCCTGATGTCTACCTGGGCGTCGGCTCCGGCAGCCACGCCGCGCAGACCGCCGCCGTCATGCAAAGCTTCGAGCCGGTCGTGCTCCGTGAGCAGCCGGATTGGGTTGTCGTCGTCGGCGACGTTAACTCGACGCTCGCCTGCGCGCTCGTCTGCGCGAAACTTGGCATCCGCGTGGCGCACGTCGAGGCGGGCTTACGCAGCCGCGACCGCACCATGCCCGAAGAGATCAATCGTCTCCTCACAGACCAGCTCTCAGACCTGCTGCTGACCCCCTCTGAGGACGCCGACGCGAACCTGCGCGCCGAGGGCATCCCTGACGCGCGCATACGTTTTGTCGGCAATGTGATGATCGATTCGCTCTTCAGCCAGCTTGAGCGCGCCGGAAGCTCACGCGTGCGCGAAGATTTGGGCATCGCCGGAACGGATTACGCGACGCTTACTCTTCATCGCCCGTCAAACGTCGACGACCGCGCCACCTTCTCACGCATTCTGGACGCGCTCGAAGAGATCAGCCGTCGCCTTCCCATCATCTTCCCCGTACACCCGCGCACGCGCGCGCGCATAGCCGAGCTGGACCTGACCGCACGCGTCGAGAATCTTCGTAATCTGCGCCTCATAGACCCTCTGGGCTACGTGGATTTCCTGCGGCTCTACAGCGGCGCGCGTCTGGTGCTCACGGATTCGGGCGGGATACAGGAGGAGACGACCGCTCTCTCTATTCCATGCCTGACGCTGCGCGAGAATACCGAACGGCCCATTACAGTTGAACTGGGCACGAACAAAATCGTCGGCACGGACAGCCGAAAGATTACGGAGGCGGCCTACGCCGCGCTCGACCTTGGGCCGCGAGCCGAGACGCTTCGTCGCGTCCCGCCGCTCTGGGACGGCCACACGGCCCCGCGCATCCTCGATGCGCTTCTGGAAGGGATGAAAGAGCAAGGATGAAGGATGAAGGCGGAAGGATGAAAGACGAAAGCGTGATTGCTCAAGTTGAATCATCACGCCTTCATCCTTCATCCTTCCGCCTTCATCCTTCCGCCCTTATGCCTAAACTACGGCGCGCTCTGCGCGGGGAGGTCGATGCGCGCGCCGTCGCTCTTGAGACCTTGAGACGAGGGCGGGCTTCGCTTGCGCGCCGTCGCGAGCGCTCAAGCCTCAAGCATCTGGACGAGCAGCCCGCGCGCCTTCGTGCCCTGTATGCGCGCCTTTCTTCTTCGGAGCTGCTGGAACATTTTCGCCGCCGCACCTCCCCGAAATTCCCGCCGGGCTTTGACGCTTCCAATGGAGAGAGCGCGGCGCGTCTTCAGCGCGAGCTTTTCCCCCGTGAAACAGAGCAACTGCTCGTGCGCGCCTCGCTCATCGCAAACGAGCACCGCTGGTCATTGCTCGGCTATCCCGAAAAGTGTTTCGGTGAAAAGATCAACTGGCTGCGCGACCCTCTGTCCGGGGCTGACTGGCCGCTCGATTACCACTGCGACATACGGCTTGCGCGTACGGACGGCTCGGACGCGCGCGTGCTATGGGAATTAAATCGCCTCGGCCACCTGATCACGCTCGGTCGTGCTTACGCGCTGACGAAGCAGGAAAGCTTAGCCGCAGAATTTTTCGCGCAGGTGATGGGCTGGCGTGAACAGAATCCGACCGGCCTCGGGCCAAACTGGGCCTGCGCGATGGAGGTGGCGCTGCGCGCCATGAACCTGCTCGTCGCCTTTGAGCTTTTCCGTCATTCGCCGATGCTCGATGCGGAGCGGTTGAGGCTCGTCCTACAACTCTTCGCTCATCACGGCGAGCATATCCGTCGCAATCTGGAATTCTCCTACGTCTCGACGAGCAATCATTATCTGTCGGACGTGGTGGGCCTCTTCTGGCTCGGCCTGATGCTGCCGGAGCTGCGGGAGGCCCGCGCCTGGCGCGAGTTTGCCCTGCGCGAGATGCTGCGCGAGATGGACAAGCAGATACTCCCGGACGGCGCGGATTACGAAGCCTCGACAGGCTATCACCGCTTCGTGCTTGAGCTGTTCCTCTACTCCTTCATCCTGGCCCGCGCAAACGGCGTGGAGATTGAGGAGCGATACTGGCAACGCTTGCGCGCGATGCTCGAATACTTGCGCGCCATCGTTCGACCGGACGGGCGCGCACCGCTCATAGGCGATACAGACGGCGGGCAGGTGTTGCCCGTCAATCAGCGAGCCGGAGACGACCACGCTTACGTGCTGGCGCTCGGCGCTGCGGTCTTCAATGAGCCGCGCTTCAAGTCCGAGCGTTGGCCCATGCCGGAGGAGCTGCTCTGGTTTACGGGCAGCGAGGGCGTGCGCGATTACGAGCGCCTGCCGAACCTGAACGAAGGCCAGTCGTCGCAGGCCTTCACTGATGCCGGAACATACGTCATGCGCGAGCACGATCTGTATCTGCTCTTGAATGCGAGCGGCAACGGCCTCGGCGGGCGCGGCTCGCACGGCCACAACGATGCGCTCTCGCTCGAAGTCTCAGCCTGCGGGCGTAGCTTCATCATTGATCCGGGCACTTACGTCTACACCTCAGACCTGCATGAGCGAAACCTGTTTCGCTCGACGGCTTATCATTCGACGGTTGAAGTGGACGGCGCGGAACAGAACAACACCACCGAGCTGATGCCCTTTGTGATCGGCGACGAGGCGCACCCGCGCGTCATCACTTGGGATACCGGCCCTGAACGTGATTATCTTGTGGCCGAGCACGACGGCTATGCCCGCCTGCGGGCCGCGCCCGTTACTCATCGCCGCTCCGTGGCGTTCTTCAAGCCTGAGAGATACTGGGCGGTCGAGGACACGCTGGCTGGCGGGGGCGAGCACGAGTTTCGGTTTCGTTACCATTTCGCGGAGGCGTTGGAGGTGAGCGTGGGCGCTGACCGAATCGTGCGCGCCTGCGATAAGATAACGGGAGCGCGCCTGCTGGTCGTCGCCCCGGATGATGCCGAAGCTGCGTCGCTTGAGCCGCGCTACGCCTCGCGCGACTACGGCGCAAAGCACCCGACCGTCGCCGTCTGCTGGACGCGCCGCGCTCACGTCCCGCTCATCACGCGCTGGTTAATCGTCCCCGTTTGCGTCGGCGAAGATGAGGGCGCTCGTTTGGAGTTGGTCAGGAAAAAGAATGAACAGGGATGAGAAGAAAGGATGAAGGCGGAAGGATGAAGGCTGAAGTAAAAACATTCAAGAAGGATCAGCATTCCTTTCATCCTTCCGCCTTCCGCCTTCATCCTTGCTTTAGAATATGAAGCCGACAATCTTTCTCGCATTTGTTGACGATTGGGAGCTGAGCGGCAACGGCTCGGGCGACCCTGAGGAGCTTCAGTTTCGTCCGATGCGCGAGCTGGTTAAAATCTATAACGCGCACGGGATTCGCGGCTCTTTCAACGCCGAGATGATGCAGCAGTTGACGTTCAGGAAATTCCAGCACCAGTATCCGGAGCTTAAAACGCTCGCAGACCTCTGGGACTTTCACGTGCTTGAGACCTTCAAGCAGGGCCACGATGTACAGTTGCACATTCATCCGCAGTGGAGCGGCGCGCTCTACGAAAACGGCGCGTGGCGGCTCACAGCCGACTGGAATATTCTCAATCACGACGCGCAATCTGCCCGCGAGATGATACGCGCGGGCAAAGAGTATCTGGAAAATCTGCTGCGCCCCGTTGAGCCCGGCTACGCCTGCGTTTCGTTTCGCTCCGGCGCGTGGTGCATCGCGCCCTCAAAACATATGCTGGGCCTGCTGGCGGAGCTCGGCATTGTCTTCGACATGAGCATAGTGGGCGGCGTGCGCTACGACACCAAAAACATCAAGCTCGACTATACGAATTGTGAGGAGGATTTCCTGCCCTACTATCCGGACATGGAGGACGCGCGCAGGCTCTCAAGCCATCCCGAGAAGATCATCTGCGTCCCGACGAACCATTTCTACGGGTCGCGCCGACAGGTCTTCAAGCATCACGTGGGCCTCGCATGGCAGAAGGCGAAGGGGCACATCCGGCCCGCGCCCGCCCGGGGCGGCAGCCGCAGCCGTGAGGCTTACGGCCACGAGTGGGCTCAGACCGCGCATGCCTCCAGATGGACGCGCATTTATGAAAAGGGAGTTGTGCCCTATCTCAAGGGCAAGCACCTGATCTCCGACATAGCTCAACTGGACTACGCGCTGCTCGGAGAGATGCTTCAGTCGATACGACGGCGCGCGAGCCAGTCGGGCCTCAGTGAAGTCCCCGTGATTCTTGAGAATCACACGAAAGACCTGCATGATTTCTCGCACATCGAGCGCTTCATCGATGATGTCTCGCACGCCGACGACATTCGTTGCCTGACTCTGACGGAGCTGGCGCGTGAGCTTGAGCGCGGGAGATTTCACGTCAGAACCTCCGCCCATTAGCAGTGCGAAAAAGACTCATCAGAACCGCGCTCGGCCTGCGTCTACGTGAGCTGTGCGCCGCGCGTCTACAGGCGCTCGTGCCGGAGCGATTCGGCTCGATGTCGCCGTTTGTCGCGCAGGCGCAACAGTTGATCGCGGGCACAAACAGTAACGGTCATCTCGTCGGCGCGTTGCCGGGCTGGGCAAGGCCGCGCGCGTGGATGGAGACTGAGACGGATTGCCTCGTCTCTTTACGCGCTCTCTGCATGGGCCAACATCTTGACGCGCGGCCAGTGGCAGATTCAAGTGTGATCGAGGCGAGGGCTTTCGTCGCGCTTCTTGAGGAGCGCAGGGGAGGGCCACCTCTCGAGCGTTTTCAATTGCTGACGGAGCGATACTCGTATCCGCTCAATATCACGCTCGAAGGCGAAGAAGATGTTCGCGAGTACCTCTTAATGCGGCTGATGGTTCAGGATCGCGCGCGCCTTTTGAAGCGCACGGTGAATGAGATGGATACTGACGAGCTGCTTTTGAAGCTGAGCCTCGTGGCGCTGCATGCTGCGCTTGCGGCTGATTTGAGGTATCTTGATGCGCTGAACTACTATTACGAGCTGTTGCCGACAGAGTGGGAGCCAGCGGGGGAACATCCCTGGCTGTTGGTCTCGTATTTGATGCTCTATGCTCATGCGCTGGCGGCACAGATCAGAGAAGAACGCGAATGCGTATAGGTATCCTGTCCGGCTCACTTCCGGCGGCATTGAAAATTCACAGCGAAGTCAGGGCCGTTCCGGACTGTCAGGCATACATCCTGCTGTGCCGCGCGCCGGACGAAACGCGCGTCAGAAGTCTCTTCAAGCATGCGGCGCGATTCGTGCTTAAAAAAGGGAGAGGTCGGGCGCTCAGGTTGCTGGCGGGCGGGTGCGTCCATTTGTTCGGGCATCCGCTCGACGATCCGCGCACGCTCGCGCGTCTCAAGCGATTGCAGTTGGACATGGGGCTGCACAACCTCGGCGCGATCTACCGCGACGAGACCATCAAGGCATTCCGCACAGGCATTCTGAACCCGCACATAGGCCTGCTCCCACGCTATCGCGGGCGCAGCGTGATGGAGTGGTCGCTCTTGGAAGGCCAGCCCGCCGGCATCACGCTCTTTTTCATAGACTCCGGCATAGACACCGGCCCGCGCATAGTGCTCAGAGAGGAAGTCGATATCTCGCATTGCGGCTCGGTCGAGAGCGCGAAGGCGTACCTGTTCAATCTCAATGCCATATTCTTTCGCCGCGGGCTCGAACTGCTTCGCGCCGAAGACTTCTCTTTCAAGCTCAACGACGGCTCGGGTCGCAGGTATTACGTGATGTCTCGTCTATTTCAGAACGTGGTTGAAGAATTGATAAAGGCAAACGACTGATGTGCGGAATCTGCGGAGTGTGGGAGTACGGTGCTGCGGCGGGCGGGCGCGTCCAAGCGTCGTTAATAGAACGCATGCGCGACCAGATGACGCATCGCGGGCCGGACGACTCGGGCGAGCTGATCTTTGACGAAGGGCGCGGCGGCCTCGGCTTTCGCCGCCTCTCGATCATCGATCTGTCGGAGGCCGGACACCAGCCCATGCGCGGCTGCGACGCTCTTGTGTGGCTCGTTTTCAACGGCGAGATTTATAACCACGCCTCGTTGCGCGAGGGCTTGGAAGAGCGCGGGCACGTCTACGCTTCGCGCACCGATTCCGAGACCATCCTGCACCTTTACGAAGAGCGCGGGCTCGATTTCGTACACGACATAGAGGGCGATTACGCCATCGCGCTGTGGGACGCCGAGCGCGAGCGGTTGGTGCTCGTGCGCGACCGCGTCGGCGTCAAGCCGCTCTACTTTTATCATAGAGAAGGGCGCTTTATCTTCGCCTCCGAGATCAAGGCCATCCTACAGCACCCGGCTGTCACGCCCGACGTTGACGAGCAATCGCTCTATCACTACCTGACGTTTTTGACGACGCCCGCGCCGCACACGCTCTTCCGGCACATACAGAAGATTCCCGCCGGGCACATGCTCATCATCGGGCGCGACGGCTCGCTCGACCTCAGACAATACTGGGATGCACTGCCGCCCGCGCAAACCGGCACAGCGCCGCGCACGGAAGAGGAGCACAAGACGGAAATACTACGACTGCTGCGCGCCTCAATCACAAAGCGCATGATGTCGGATGTGCCGTTCGGCGTCTTTCTGTCGGGCGGCGTCGATTCATCGGCCAACGTCGCCCTGATGGCCGAGCAGATGGCGCGACCCGTACAGACCTTCACCGTAGGCTTTCGCGACCACGAAGAATTCAACGAGCTGGAATCGGCGCGACGCATCGCGCGCGACTTCGAGACGAATCATCACGAAGTCATCATCGCCGAAGAGGAGATGCGAAAGTTCCTGCCCGATCTGGTCTTTCATCAGGACGAGCCCATCGCCGACCCGGTCTGTGTCCCGCTCTATTACGTCTCAAAGCTTGCGCGCGATTCCGGCACTATCGTCGTGCAGGTGGGCGAGGGCTCGGATGAAATCTTCAGCGGCTACGATAAGTACGTGCGCGTTCTGCGGATCTACGAGCGCTTCTGGCAGCACGCCGAGCGTGTGCCGAAAGGCTTGCGCCGGGCGGCGAGCGCCGTCGCGCATCCCACGATTGAAAAGACCGGACGAATGCAGACGGCCAACGAGCTGCTGCGTCGGCTGGGCGCAAACGAGCCGCTATTCTGGGGCGGCGTCGTCGTCTACGATGAAACGTCCAAGCCGCGCGTGCTATCTGAGCGTATGCGGCGCGAGTGGGGCGAGCGGTCTTCGCTCGAAGTCGTCCGTCCCCTGCTTGAGCATATAGAGCGCGAGCGCCCCGATTCGGATTTCCTGGCGCGCATGACCTATCTGGAACTCAAGCTACGCTTGCCGGAGTTGCTCCTGATGCGCGTGGACAAGATCACGATGGCGACTTCCGTGGAGGCGCGCGTGCCCTTTCTCGATCATCATCTGGTTGAGTATGCGATGGGCGTGCCGCGCTCTTTGAAGGTCGAGGGCCGAAGCGGCAAGCACATCCTCAAACGCGCGCTCGAAGATGTCCTGCCGCACGATCTGCTCTACAGCCCCAAGCGTGGATTCGGCGCGCCCATCCGCGCGTGGTTCCGCGACGGTCTGGGCGAGTGGTTCGACTCGCACCTGCTGAACTCGCGCATGCGTAAGCGCGAGTTCTTCGACTACGCATACATCGAGCGCATGCTCGATGAGCACCGTCGCGGCGCGCATGATTGGAGCTTTCATCTGTGGTGCCTGCTCAACCTGAGCCTCTGGTACGAGCGCTGGATTGAGCCGGTATGAGAAGGGAATGCGCGTGCGAGCATTAGTCTGATCGCAGGCGCGCCTGAGAGTGTCGGGTTGAATTGCGCTCCCCGGACTGCCACAATGTTTTAAGAACGGACGCACATTTGGCGAGGCTCGTAAATCAAGTTTGAGTTTGCGTAAAGATAATGTCTTCCTCTTCAAGGCTGGCGATTGATCACTGGAACAGGACTCCTCTGTTTATCTCTGAAGAGGAGCGCTATTCCACCTATCCCTGGCTATACGAGGCGGCGGAATTCAAGCATCACGAGGGCGAGCAGGTGCTTGAGATCGGTTGCGGAACCGGATGCGACCTGCTGCAATTCGCCAGGCACGGAGCCCGCGCCGTCGGTGTGGACATCACGCCGGAACACCTGCGTCTGGCTCGCGAGCGGGTGGGCCAACTGGCCGAAGTTCGACAGGCGGAAGCGACAAACCTGCCTTTCCCCGATAACTCTTTTGATTACGTTTATTCGCACGGCGTCCTTCATCACATTGACACGCCGCGCCGAGCGGTCGAGGAAATCTTTCGCGTGCTGCGTCCGGGCGGGCGCTTCAACGTGCATGTCTATGCGCTCTGGTCTTACTTTACGCTGCTGCGCAGGCTACAGCACGGGCGCGATTGGAAGCTCTGGATTGAGAACAGCCGCGACCCCGTTCACATAGACTTCTACACTGCCCGCAGGCTCAGAGAATTGTTCGCCCCATCACGGCTGACTGTCGAGAAATTCCATTGCGGCCCTCTGCCCGTCCTGGCCCCGCTCGCGGGATTTTATCTGGTCGCAAAGGGCACAAAGCCCTAAAGAGGGGGCGCGCCCTTCGCTCAAGAGATGTTGAGTCAGGCCGAAAAGGAGACAGCCATCAAAGGGGACGCCGGACAGGCGCGTCTTCGTCGTTTCTCGACGCACGTGGCATGGACTGTGGCGGCGCGTCTTTTGATGACCGCGAACAGCGTCGTCGCCGGCGTCATAGTCGCGCGCTGGCTCGGGGCGGAAGGTTTAGGTGCGCTCGCCGTGCTGAACGTCGCGGTCGCTCTGGCCCTGCAAATCGGGAGCGCGGGACTCCCATCTGCGAACACGTATTTCATCGCGCAGGATCGGCGGCATTTAACGCCCGCATCAATCAACGCGCTCTTTTTCGCCCTCGCGGCGGGCGGCGCTCTCGCGCTCGTCATCACCGCACTGGCGAAGCTTCGTCCGGAGTTGTTCGGCTATATTCCGTGGGGGCTCGTCGCCATCGCATCAGCCTCCATCCCGTTTCAACTCATCACGCTGCTCGGGCTGAACCTTTTTCTCGGCCTCAACCGCATCGGTCGCTTCAATCTCTTAGACGCGGCGGCGCAGGTTTTCACACTCGTCAATGCCATTGCGGCGCTCGTCCTCATGGGCAGAGGTTTGACTTTGCTCGTCTCTCTTAATACTGCGGCGGCGATTTTGGTAAGCGTCATAATCGTGTGGATGATCGGTCGGATGCTCAGGGAGCAAGCGGACAGGGTGAGCCTGCGCCCGGACTTCGGGCTCTTCAAACGCATGGGGCGCTACGGGATTAAGATTCACATCGCGATTGTCGCGGCGATGCTCATCTTTCGCGCAGACCTGATGATCGTCAATCACTTTCGCGGGGCGGCTGAGGCGGGCGTCTATGCCGTGGCGTCGCAGGTGGCGATGATGTTGATGCTGTTGCCGGGCGTGATCGGCACGCTGCTGATGCCGCGCGTCACTTCCGAAGGCGATGGGCGCGGCGAGTTTACGATGCGCGCCACACGCCACACCGCTTTTGTGATGATGTTTATCTGCCTGTCGGCTGCACCCGCCTCGCTCCTTCTGCCTTTGCTCTACGGCGCGCCCTTTCGAGATGCGACCATACAACTCTTGATACTGTTGCCGGGTGTCTATCTGGTCGGCATCGAAGCTGTGCTGGTTCAGCACTTCAACAGTACGGGTCTGCCGGTCGCGATTCCCGTCTTCTGGTTAGCGGCGCTGGTCGTAAACGTCGCGCTCAATCTGGCGCTCGTGCCCTCGTGGGGCGCGCGCGGCGCAGCCCTCGCCTCGACCATCAGCTATACTTTGATCTTCATACTGGTCGCCTCACTCTTTCGCATGAGGACGGGCAATCGCCTTTCGGCAACGCTCGTGCTACGCAAGGCTGAGTTACGCGACCTGCTGACAATGGCTCGCGCGCGGTGAGCATCTTTAAGGGTTGAGACGGATGAACGGAGAGGGCCAAACGGAGCGCGAAAATTTGTGGGGATACGCCAAGCGACTGCGTTTTGTCAGGCGCGTGATTGCCGAAGGCTTCCCCGGACGCGCTGCGTCCTCGTTGCGTGTGCTGGATGTCGGTTGCGGGAACGGCACGCAGCTGGCCCTGCCGCTCGTGCGTGACGGCTTTCGTCTAACGGGCGTAGACACGGACGAGCGCTCGATTGAGCATGCGAGGCGGCTGAGCCTTGAAGCGGCTAACGCCGAATTCATATGTGGGAGCGTGGAGGATGTTTCGCCTGCGGAGCTGTTCGATGTGGTCATCCTCTCGGAGGTGCTTGAGCACATGACTGAGCCCGCCGTTCTGCTTGAGGCGAGCGCCGCTCGCATGGCGGCAAACGCCATTTTGATCGTCACTGTGCCGAACGGCTACGGCGAGTTTGAGCTTGATTCAAAGATGTTTCGCGCTCTGCGTTTGCAGAAAGCCGTGGACGCGCTTGCCAGAAACGACAGAGAGGTGATCGCGGCGACAGACAATCACGAGTGCGGCCACGTGCAGTTCTTCACTCTCGGTCGGCTCTTGCGCCTCTTCAGGCAGTGCCGCCTCGAAATCGTTCGACGGGAAGCCTCCGTGCTTTTCAGTGGGCCACTGGTCGGTCACACACTGGCGCGCTCCGAGCGCTTTATAGAGTGGAACGCGCGCATCACGGACAAATTGCCGCTGGTCTTATCGAGCGGCTGGTATTTCGCTCTCCGGCGGGAACTCTCCCGTGACACACGCGAGCCGGATAGTGCCGCTCTATGAAAGTAATCTTACTCGCACTTGACGGCGACCGAGAGCGTGCCCGCGAGCAACTGCGCGAGCTTTACCCGGCGGCGGAGATCGAAGAGATTGCTCGAGTCGAGATCGAAACGGGCAGCCCCGCCCGTCGCCTCGCGCACCTGCGCGCTCGTCGCCCGGACATCTTCGCCGTCTCTACAGAGCGGCTACAGTGGCAGCGCGGACAAAACACTCTGCTGCTGGTCGGCGCGCTAGCCGGGGCCGAGCGCTCTCTCCTGCTCGATAACCACGGCGCTCGGCGCGAAGAGACGCGTGCCCGAATCATGCTGAGCGCGCCCGCGCGAACAGCCTTCGAGATGGCTGCCAGCTTGGCGGCAATCGTGCGCGCGCGCGCGCGCGTGCGCCGCCTTGAGCGTGAAGTCATGAAGGGAGATTTAAAAGAGCGTCGCCGGGCACTGGCTTTCTCTTCCAATGATGCGCCGGATATTGTTTACCTTCGCACCACACCCGGGGCCGGTACACAGGTCGGCGGCGCGTCGAGCCACATCAACGGCTTTATCAACGCCGCGCTCAGGCAGGGTGCGCGCGTGCGGCTCGTCAGCAACGACCGCATCGCCGGGCTGGACGAATCTAAAGTGCCTTTAAAGCTCATCGAGCCTGAGCCGGTCGGGTCAATGCGCGTCGCCTTTGAGCTTTACAACGACATGCTTTTCACGCGCGGCGCGCTCGACGAGATAGAGCGAGCGCGCCCGACATTTATCTACCAGCGTTACAGTCGTTTTACTTCCGCCGGAGTCGAGGCGACGCTGCGTACCGGAAGACCGCTCTTTCTGGAGTTCAACGGCTCGGAAGTCTGGGTTGGACGATACTGGGATCGCGTTGATATGCTCGAACTGTTGGCGCGATTCGAGCGTTTGAACCTTGAAGCCGCCGCGCGTATCTTTGTCGTCTCGGAGGTCGAGCGCCGTAGTCTGCTGCGGGCCGGGGTGGCCGAAGATAAGATAGTAGTCAACCCGAACGGCGTCGATGCGGAGATGTTTCGCCCCGATGTCGGGGGCATAAACGTGCGTCGGCAGCTTGGCGTCGAGCCGGATGAAACGCTGGTCGGGTTTATCGGCACGTTCGGCCCGTGGCACGGCGTGCTCGTGTTGGCCCACGCCATCGCTCTGATGCCTTCGGATGCGCGCATACGCTTTCTGCTTGTCGGCGCTGGCAGCCTGCGCGACGAGGCCGCCGCGATCATCCGTGAGGGCGGAGCCGGGGAACGTGCTATCTTCACGGGCGTGGTCGGGCACGAGCGTGTGCCGGCGATGCTGGATGCGTGCGACATACTCGTCTCGCCGCACATTCCGCTCGCAGACGGAAGCGAGTTCTTCGGCTCGCCCACCAAGCTCTTCGAGTATATGGCGATGGGCAAGGCAATCGTCGCCAGCCGATTGGGCCAGATCGGGGATGTGCTCACAGACGAAGAGACGGCGCTATTGGTTGAGCCCGCCGACGCGCGCGCTTTGAGCGATGCTGTCCTGAGACTCGCCCGAGAGCCTGAGCTTCGCACAAGGCTCGGAGCGGCGGCCAGACGCGAGGCGACGGCGCATCACACGTGGGCTCATAATGCTGCTCGCGTGCTGGACGCTTATCGCAACTGGCGGGAATCAACGAACGGATTGGATTGAAGAAGAAGTGAAAGACGCAGTTGAGACAAAGAATGATGCGGGCCTCGCCGAAGAGAAGCAGCGGGCGCGCGAGCAGTGGAGCGAAGACCCCTGCGGCTCGCATTACGCGCGCGGCGAGGAGCTTGGCACGCGCGAATTCTTTGACGAGGTTGAGAGGCATCGTTACGAGGAGTATGCGCCGTGGATGCGTTCGGTGATGGGGTTTGACAGTTTCAGCGGCGCGCGGCTGTTGGAGATTGGCTGCGGGATGGGCACAGACCTCTTGCAGTTTGCGCGCGGCGGCGCACGCTGCACGGGCGTTGACCTGACGCCGCGCTCCGTCGAGATTACGCGTCATCGCTTCGCGCTCTACGGTTTGCCCGGAGATTTCATGCTCGCCGACGGAGAGCATCTGCCTTTCGCGGACAGTAGCTTTGATGTCGTCTATTCAAACGGGGTGCTGCATCACACGCCGGATACGGAGCGCGCCGTGCGCGAAGTGCATCGCGTGCTGCGCGCGGGCGGGGTGGCGAGGGTCATGCTTTATCACAGGCACTCGCTCAACTACTGGGGCGAGATGATTCTGCATCGCGGTTTGCTCAGGGGCGAGTTGCTGCGAGGGCGCTCGCCCGAAGAGATCATGAGCCGCTACGTCGAATACTCCGAGCATGGCGGTCGCCCGCTCGTCAAAGTTTACAGCCGCCGGGAAGCGCGTGCGCTCTTTTCACCCTTCAGCGAAATCAACATCGAGGTCGAGCAGATGATTCGACAGGAATTGAGCCTCTTCGGCCACCTCATCCCCGAAAGCCTCTTTCGCCGCCTGCGCCGCACCGCAGGCTGGAACGTCATCATCACCGCTAAAAAGTAAGGCAGTGGTTGGCAGCTCAGTTCAAGCGCTGCCCTTAACTGATCGGCTGCCTGCTCCTCTACTAATCCTTCTTGATGACGGTCGTACTCTCACGCACGGTGGCTACGCTGTCGCGCGAGCGCCCGCGCATCGCCAGCAGCGCGATTGCCAGTAGCGCCAGCAGGCCGATCACGCCAGCCGCGATCCACAAAGGATCGACGGAGGTCGTCTGGGTCTGCGTCGGGGCGGTCTGCGTGGTCGTCGTTGATGTCGTCTGTCGGCTACTGCTCTGCGTGCTGGTGGTTTGAGCCGGACTGCTGCTGGTCTGCGTCGAAGTCGTCGTGCTGCTGTTCTGTGCCGGTGTCGTCGCGGCGAGCGGCGCAAAGATTAAGCAGACGGCGAGCAGCAAAGTAATGTGTGCCAGGCAAGGTTTATTCATCGTTTGGAGTCTCCTTCTTCGGATTTCAGCCCACGCCGGGCAGCCTGAATGTATCAAGCTGATACGGCCAGAGGCTTACACCAGAGGAGAAAGCGATTCGCATGCCATGCCGGCAGCATATTCCTCAAAAAGCTTTTTGCGACATATTACGGTTTCCCTTCGCGTGTTAGTATTCAATGATTATTTCAAGCGCCTTGAGCTACTCGAACCCGAAATCAGCTTAGAAAGCTCTCCAAGTTGCCAATTTTCACAGGAAAATCGATCATCTGCTTCGGCGGCGAAGACTGGTGGTATCACCACCCGCATTCGAAGAACCACCTGATGCGGCGCTTTGCGAGCGCCGGCAACAAGGTCATCTTCGTCAACTCGATTTCAATGGGGCTGGCCTCAGTCACCAACAAGGATTTTCTGCCGCGCCTCAAGCGAAAGATGCTGAGCTATGCCAAGCTGGCGCGGACGACGAGCGAGGGCATCACGGTCGTAAGCCCGGCGGCGTTGCCATTCTTCGGCAGCCGCGCAGCGCGCGCCGTGAACCGTCGCCTGCTCGGCGCGCAGGTCGGTGCGCTGGCGCGTCATCGCGGCCTCTCGCGACCGATTCTGTGGATAGCCATTCCGACCGCCGTGGAGATGATCGGACAGTTCAACGAGCAGCTGGTGGTCTATCAGGTGTCGGACAAGTACGACGCGAATACTATGGATCACGCGACCGACCCCTTGTTGATTCGGCGCATGCACGAGCGGGCGCTCGATAGGGCAGACCTCATCCTCTACTCAGGAAGAAAGCTGATGGCGGAAGCGACGCGCGGTCGCGCGCGCTCACACCTGCTCGAACAGGCGGTTGATTACGACCACTGGTCACAGGTGGCGACTGGCGCGCTCACGCTTCCGCCGGAGATAGAGAGTATCCCGTGCCCGCGTCTGGGTTATTTCGGCGCGATAGAGCCGTGGCTCGTCGATCAGGAATTAATCAAGCGCGCGTCGCGCGAGCGCCCACACTGGCACTGGGTCTTTATCGGCAATCGCTCGCGCGGGCTTGAGATAGAGAATTTGCCGAACGTCCATTTCCTGTCGCCGGTCGCTTACGAGGAGCTTCCGCGCTACGCCGCCGGCTTTGACGTTTGCGTGCTGCCGTGGGAGACGGAGCAGGCGTTTACCAATTATGGCTCGGCGATCAAGGTGCGCGAGTACCTGGCGACGGGCAAGCCAGTGGTCATCGCCCCGCTTCCCGAATACGAGCCGATGAAGGACGTGCTCCGCATCGCGCGAAGCCGCGACGATTTCCTGCGACTCGTCGAGGACGCATTAGAGGAGCGCGGCGAAGAGCGAGCACGCGCACGACAGGCTTCTGTCGTTCATGGCACGTGGGACGCGCGGGCGGAATGGGTCAGCGGGTTGATTGAAAAAGCGCTCAGCTGATGTTTTTTGATGAACAGCGGCGGGGGCACAGAAGGATGAGACCGAATGAAGCGCTCTATTCCTGTTTCAGGAGCGGCTGGTCTTTAAGGCGCGTGCGGTAGCCGCGAACCATCAAGCCGGGGCGTCCCAAACTCTGGCCGAACGTCTGCAGGTTGAGCGGGTCACGATAGCCCACGCGCACGATCTGTCGCGGCTCTTTCGTCTGGTTGATAAAAGAGCCGTGAATCGTATGGATGTTGAAACAGACCACGTCGCCGCGCCGCGCCGGGATGGCCACCGTCTCTTCCAGCCTGTATTTATCAGTCGGCAAATGAGGCGTGCATGGGCCTGCGGGCGTCTCAGTAATATGCTCCAGCGGCCCGGCTTTATGCGAGCCGTCGAGGAAGCGAATCTCTCCGTTCTCGTGCGAGGTGTCGGTCAGGTGTATGAGCGCATCAATGTAGCGTCCGTCCTCGTGATGATAAAAGGCCCAATCCTGATGCATGGGAAAGGGATGGCCCGTCTCCGGCGGTTTGACGTGCAGCGTGCTATGGTGCAGCTCGACGTTTGGGCCAAGGAGGTCGCCCATCGCCAGCGTCAGATTTGAATTCGTGACCGCGCGACACCATGCCTCGGAGTAGAATTGCAGATCGTGCATGGCGACGAGCTTCGATCTCTCCTCGGTCTCGGCATCCATGTAGACCTGACGCCAAGGCCCTGTCCAACCCTTATCCGTAAAGGCCCATTCCTGTATCAGGCGATCCAGCTCGCTTTCCAGTTGATCGGTCTCAGCCGTCGTGAAAACTCCCTGTATCCGCAGATAACCGTGCTCTTGATAGAAATCAACCTGCTCCGGCGTCAGGAAATCGAGGGCGCGCTCCGGCGTCGATGAACGCGGGCTGGCGCTCGGATGCGCCTGACGATCTTCGTTGACCGCCCGCGAGCCGTGCAAGAGCTTTGCGATAGCCCCTAACATAAAAACGATTCCCTTCGCTTGCGCTTTATCCGGGCAATATATTATGTCGCCGGTGAAGATTGAAGCAAACGGCGCTCGATCAATTGGCGAAGCGTCGGAAAGCCCCTGACTTTCGCAAGCCCTTCCAGAGCGTGCCGCCGAGCCATGAGAGGGTCACGGCTGGCATACTGAAAAGAAGGTAGTGTACGGCAAGGACGTAGCGATACTCCGTGTGCGTCGCCGATTGCACGCACAGATAGTAGGCGGGAACGACGAGCAGGATAAGCAGGGTGTGCCCCCGCCGGGCTACGGTCAGCAGTATGATACCGATGATGGTGAGCGGGAGCATGATCGCCGTCAGGAATAGTTTCTGCGCGCCGCGTAGAAGGAAGCGAGGCGCGCGCGTCCACACGTAAGACGCCGGGCCAAGCTCGACGAGACGGACGTGGCCGAGCTGAATGACGGGCGAGGCGGGCTTCGATGCTCCGTTGGCTATGGTGACTTGTATGCGGTCTGCACGGCTACGGCTGACGAAGGGCAGGCGCAGCAGCCTGACGGGCTGCTCTTCGGGCGTCTTGGCCTCTACGGTCTCGACGATTGCCGACGCATAGATAGAGTTGCTTTCATCCGCGCTGACGAGATTAATGATTGCGCGGCCACGCTCGATCTTGACCGGGAGCAGGAGCACGTAGTCCGTATCTCCGCGGACGGGCGCGGGAGCAGAAGCCAACTGGACTCCGTACTTTGAATCATCGCCCGTGAGCCAGAGCGACTCGCCAGCGGGCGCGAGCGTGGCCTTCGCCTGCGCCGACAGGAGAGCGCCGCTCGCCAGCCACTGCGCCGGCGCAAATGACCATGCAGGCGCGCCTGCCTCTGCGAGGGCGAGCGAGTGTGTGACGGGCGGCTCTCTTGAAGTGAGACGAACACGCTCAAGCCTGAGCATAGAAGCGCCGCGCCTGACCATCACTCCGAAGAACCAGACGGGATTTGAGCGAACTATCTTAAAGCCCGTCCTAAGACGCATACGCTCGCGCGCAATTCCGTCAGGGTTGAAGAGCGTGCCGTAGTAATCGGGCCGGTTATATATCTCCGATTCCCATTTCATGATTCCCATGTCGGTCTCTGGAATCCCGAATCTCTTCTGCTCGTCATAGTCGGCTATGCCCTCAAGAAAAGTCTGCCCCGCTCCGAGCGAGATGGGAATGAAGTGGCCGAAGACGATGGCGTTGCGAATGGTTAAGGGCACGATGATCAGGAGCGCGCCGCCCAGGAGAGCCGCCGCCGAAGCCATTCGCCTGCCACGCGCGGCGAGAAGCGCGACGGCTATCGCCATAAAAGGCGCGAGCAGCATAGCGTTGGCCCGCAGCCAGCAGGACAGGCCGACGAGCGCGCCCGCCAGCATCAATGTCGTCATCCGAGGATGCCTGTACGAGCGCGCCAGACAATAGACGGCCAGCAGCAGAGGCAGCACACAGAGAGAGTCCGGCAACAGCAGAACGCAGTTCCATGCGAACTGCGGAGAGAGCGCGACGAGTAGCCCACTGATGAGGGCCGTGCTTCTGGGCAGTAGCAGCGAGACGAGCAGAAAGATGATGACGGCGGCCAGCGCATCACACGCGATTTGAAAAAACTGTATCACCGCATCCGCCTCGCCGAAGATGCTGAACAGGAGCGCCATCAGTATGGAGTAGCCGGGCGGGTGGTTCAGCGTATTGGGATTGGCGAGCGGCGACGAGCGGCTCAGAAAAGAGTTGATGCCGCCCTGCCTGAACAGCCGCGCGATGTTGCGGTAATCATCAACAACGACCGTCTGTACGTTCCAGACCTCCCCTCGCGTATCGTGCCAGGATAAGAGGCGCACGCCCACAGCGACCATGAAGATGACGAGACTTAGAATAATAATCTGCCGGCGGCGCGCGTCCTTCATTGGCCCAAGGCGCGCCTGACCGGCGCTCGGGTCTGCCTCCTCAACGGTCGAAAGCTCGGGGCTCATCTCCGCACTATCCTTTGCTCGATCTGTTTTCATCGGTCAAATAATGAGTGGGCAGCGAAGCGGCGTCGCGGCGCGGCGCGCGAGCGCAGCGTCCGCCAATCGCCTCTTTGAATCCGGCTTGATAATACAGGCATCTGCTATATTACTCCTCATCAATCATCGGCGCACAATCGGCTCTCTTGAAAGAGACCGGAGGCGACCGGACGTAAAGGGGCAGGCCGACTCCGCAAACGAACGAAATATGTGTGGCATCGCCGGACTCATCGCAGTTAATCCTGAAGCGCGCATCGGTGCGATGCTCGAAAGCATCGCGCATCGCGGGCGCGACGACGAAGGCGTGTGGTCGTCGGCGAGCATGGACGAGCGCGGACGGCGCGCGTGCCTCGGCCATCGCCGTCTCTCGATCATTGACACGAGCGCCGCCGGTCATCAGCCGATGCTCTCGGAGGACGGGCGCTACGCGCTGAGCTTCAACGGCGAAATCTATAACTATCGCGAGCTGCGCCGCGAGCTGGAAGCGAAGGGCCGCTCGTTTAGCACCGACACGGACACGGAAGTCCTGCTCGCGGCATTTGCCGAGTGGGGCACAGAGTGCCTGCCGCGCTTAAACGGCATGTTCGCCTTCGCCATCTGGGACGACGAGCAGCGCACGCTCACGCTCGCGCGCGACCGTCTCGGCGTCAAGCCGCTCTACTATGCGCGAGAGCCTGAGAGCGGCGCTTTCATATTCGCTTCCGAGGCGAAAGCCATCCTCGCGAGCGGTCTGATCAAACCCGCCCTTGACCTCGAAGGGCTCAATCAATATCTGACTTTCCTCTGGACGCCAGACCCCTTCACGCTCTTTAAGGGCATAGGAAAGCTCGCGCCCGCTCATGTGCTCACGCTGCGCGATGCCGAAAGCATGAGAGTGAGCGAGTGGTGGGACGTATCGTTTGACGAGATCGAGGAAGGGAGAAGCGAAGACTGGTGGCGCGAGCGCGTGCTTGACGTGATGAACCGCGTCGTCGGTATGGAGATGGTCTCGGACGTGCCGCTCGGCTCGTTTCTCTCGGGCGGCATTGATTCGTCCGTCATCGCGGCGCTGATGAAGAACCATTCCTCAGGGCGACGCATACAGACTTACACCATCGGCATAGAGTCGGATGATCTGCGCTACGACATTATCCCGGACGATGTCGTGTGGGCACGGCGTGTGGGCCAACTCTTGGGCACGGATTATCACGAGACGATGCTCAAGCCGGATGTCGCGGAGTTGCTGCCGAAGCTCGTCTATCACATGGACGCGCCCGTCATCGATATGGCGATTCCGAGTTATCTGGTCTCGCGTGCGGCGCGCGAACGCCTCACGGTGCTGCTGTCGGGGATGGGCGGCGACGAGGTGTTCGCGGGCTACCCGCGCAAGCTGGCGATGAAGATAGCGGGCGTGCTGGACACTGTGCCGGGCTTCGTGCGTCGCCCGTTAATCGGTGCGATGGCGGCGGCGCTGCCCGGCGGCCTGCCCGGAAAATTGACCGCGCCGCTGCGTAACGCCAAGAAGTTCGCGCGCAGCGCCGGGCTTGAGTTTGAAGACCGCTATCTGGGCTACGGCACGTATTTTACGAACGGCGCGAAGGAGCAGCTTTACACCGATGATTTGAGGGAAGCGACGCGCGGCATGGATGCCTACAGCGAGCATCGTCGCTACTTCGCGCGCGTAGCAAATGCCGCGCCGCTCAACCGCCTGCTCTACGTCGATCTGAAGACGTTTCTGCCCTGCCTGAATCTTGAGACGACCGATAAGACCTCGATGGCGGCGACGCTGGAAGTGCGCGTGCCCCTGCTTAATCACGAGCTGGTCGAGCTGGCGGCGCGTATGCCGACTGATTTAAAGCTGCGCGGATTGAAACGCAAATATATTCTTAAGCGCGCCGCCGAAACGCTTTTGCCCCGCGACGTGGTGTGGCGTAAAAAGGCCGGCTTCGGCGCGCCCATACGCTCATGGCTGCGCGGCCCCCTGTGCCCTCTCGTCGAAGATTTGCTCTCCGAAGAGACCGTCAGGCGACGCGGCCTCTTTCGCCCGGAAGAAGTCCGCCGCCTCATCGCCGCCAATCTCTCTGGCCGGGAGGATTACAACCTGCAGGTCTTTCAATTGATGACGCTCGAACTCTGGCAGCGCATCTTTATTGACGGGCAGTCCTCATTGATTGGAGGCTAGAGCAGGAGGGCTCGAATCATACTTCGAGGGCTTGTCCTGTACGCAGGGATTCCCGTATGCGAAAAGTGGCGCGGGAGGTGTTAGCCAGATCATCAAGAGCGATGGGCGCTCGTCCGCCTTCGAGCACCATGGCGCAGAGGGCACGCACTTCGTCTCGTTGGCCCTTATCCTGCCCGCGCAGCTTCGTCACTTCTTCGCGCCCCTGTTTGTAGCTCGTCGCGCTGCGAAAGTCATCGAGCACGAAGACCTTGCCCTCGCCGAAAATCTCCACGCGCTCTTTCGGCATGGCCTTGTCGCCTTCGGCCAGATAAGCGATTGAGCCGTTTGAGCCGTCGGCGAAGCGCAGCGTGATAAAGACCGAATCTTCTTCAACGATCTGCTGGTTGCGGCTCGTAATCGCTTCGCAGTAGACGCGAACGACCGCTGCGCCTGTGAGGAACTGCATAAAGTCTATGAAGTGGCAGACCTCGCCGATGATGCGCCCGCCGCCCTCACGCGGGTCTTGCAGCCAGTGCTCGCGCGGGATGCGCCCCGCGTTGACGCGGTAAGAGATGGAGAGCGGCGCGCTCCGATTGTTGAAGAATTCGCGGGCGGCAATTGCGAGCGGCGCGAAGCGGCGGTTATAACCGACCATCAATCGGGCATCGCCTGAGCGCGTGGCCGCCTCCATCACGCTCTCCAACTCTTCATCGCTGAGCGCGAGAGGCTTTTCCACAAAAACGTGCCGCCCGCTCTCAAGCCCGCGCCGGGCCAACTCCGCGTGCATATCATGGCGCGTCGCTATCATGATCAGGTTTGCATCGCCGTCAGCAAGCACTTCATCGGCGCTTGAGACCGAGCGACGAAAGCCATACTTCAGGGCTGTATCGCGCGCCGTCACGCCCGTCGCGGTGGCTATCGACTGAAACTCGACGCCCGCGGCTTTCAGCTGAGGCAGGAGCATGGCACGGGCGTAAGCGCCCGCGCCGATCAGTCCGAGCCGCACGCTTTCGGGCCGCGCAGCCTGCGGCTTCCTCGCCGCCGCCGCAGCGCTCATTTCGACGTTACGCTCAAGCTCGCGCTCCGTATCGTAGCGCAGGATGACGCCAAGGTAAGGCTCTGGGACTTCGCCCGTCAGCAATTGGTAAGCGCGCTCGCCCTCTTCTATTGGGAATCGATGTGTGATTAAAGGCTCTACACGGACGCGGCCTGCGGCCACCAGATCGAGGAAGGCTTCGATGTTGCGCCCCTCAGTCCAGCGGACGTAGGCGAAAGGATAATCGTGGCCGCGCTCCTCATATTCAGGGTCATAGCGGCCCGGCCCATACGACATGGAAATCTTAAGCGTCAGCTCGCGCTTGAAATATAGATCGCGCGGCACGTCCAGGCCGACCAGCCCGACCGCGACGACGCGTCCCTTCAGGCGTGATATCTCGCCCGCCAGCTCGACAGGCCCGTTAGAGGGCGTGGCCGCCGTAATCAGGACGGCATCAGCGCCGCGCCCGCGCGACCAATCCATCACGGCGCGCTTCGCGTCATCGTTATTAATCGCGGCGCGGTCAGCGCCTAAAGAGAGCGCCAGCTCGACCTTCTGCGGGTCGAGGTCAAGTCCGAAGACGCGGCAGCCGTTGGCCTTCAAGAGCTGCACGGTGAGTTGGCCCAACAGGCCCAGTCCGATGACGACTATTGATTCGCCGAGCGTCGGCTCGGCGAGCCTCACGCCCTGCAAGGCGATTGCGCCGAGCGTGCCGAACGCGCCCGCCTCAAACGTCGCTTCCGCGGGCAGACCGACGCATAGATTCTTCGGAACCGAAAGGACTTCGGCGTGCGAAGCATAGCCGACGCCGGCGCATGCCACGCGGTCGCCCACGCGAAACTCCGTCACAGCTTCGCCCACCCCGATGACAATGCCGGAAGCGCTGTAGCCGAGCGCGGTCGAAGAACCGAGCCGCGAAAGCACTGCGTTAACGGTGCTAATGACGCCTTCGCTGCGGGCCTTTTGAATTACCTCTTTGACCTTTTCGGGATTTTCTCTGGCCCTGCCCAGAAGGCTTTTTCGGCCAGAGTCAACCGTCATGCGCTCCGTGCCCGCGCTGATCAGGGAAGCTGCGGCGCGCACCAGCACGCGCCCGCGCTGTGCGGCTGGCATGGGCACGTCCGCGACCTTCACTTCGCCCGTCTTTGAATCCTGTAGAATCTGTTTCATATAGAAGATTTATTCGGATAGCTGATTAAAGATGAGAGACTATCTTCTCTGCGCTGACTCCGTCAATGAGGGTCGCTCGATCCGGCGTCGGCGAGCGCGCGCTGCTCCTCGCGCTCGTTCCCCTCAAGCGAGACCTTTTTCCGTGGCTGTGCCGGGCAGGAGAATGCCGTTTGACAACATTCCTATCACTTTGCTAGTTATCCGTTACCGCGCGACGGGTTAAAGAGTCCGGGATAAAAATAGGAGAGATAAGATGCAGCAACCTTCCTTAGGGAGGACACCGCCGCCGCCTTTCGATGCTCCGCCGGTGAGTGTCCCCAATTATCTTGTCCCGGCAATCCTCTCCCTGTGCTGTGGCTGCGGTCTGCCCTTCGGCATCGTCTCGATCATCTACGCCATGCGGGTCAACAGCAAGGCCGGTGCGGGCGACATACAGGGCGCGATTGCCGCTTCACAGAAAGCGAAAATGTGGTTCATCATCGCCGCCGTCGTCGGCATCCTGAGCGGAATCATCAGCGGCATACTTCAAATAGCCCTCGGAACCCGCAGGTAGCCTACAGTCCGCGCCTGAGACTCGGCCCTTTATCTAACCCCCTTGGGCGCTCGGCTTCAAAGCTCCTGACGCTCCTGGGCCATGCGCGCTGCTTGTCGGGGGCTCTGAGGGCGTGATAATTTCTTAAGTTTCGCGTGGACGGATAAGTATCGCTCTATGCGTGCAGGGTATGATTCCGCGCGAGGCGTGCGTGAGGTTTTAAGAGTCGCGGTTCTGTTTTATGGCTGAAGCTGCTTCGACATTGAAAGAGCGCGTGCGCGCCTTCTGGCAGGCGAATCCGTGCGGGACGAAGTTTACGGACGCTGCGCCGGGGACACGCCTTTTCTATGAGCGCGTCGAAGAGCATCGCTATACGAAGGAGTGGCATATACCGCAGGCGGCGGGCTTCGACGCGGCGCGCGGGCTCAAGGTGTTGGAGATAGGTTGCGGGCTGGGGACAGACGGGGCACAGTTTGCGCGCGCCGGGGCCGATTATACGGGCGTCGATTTGACGGAGGCGGCGGTCGAGCTGGCGCGCAGGCGCTTCGAGCTGTTCGGGCTCACTGGGCAGTTTCGCACCGCCGACGCCGAGAATCTGGACTTCGCCGACGAGTCTTTCGACCTCGTCTATTCCCACGGCGTGCTGCATCACACGCCGGATACGGAGCGGGCCGTGCGCGAAGCCCATCGCGTGCTACGCAGGGGCGGAATCAGTAAGGTCATGCTCTATCATCGCGATTCATACAACTATCGTGTCAATATTCGTATGCTGCGTCGGGCCGGGGCGCACCTGCTTAAGACGGAAGCCGGATTGAGACTGGTTCATCGCCTGACGGGCGAGCCCATGGATTCGCTGCGCGAGCATGCGCGCCACATCAAGGAGGACGCAGAGAGCTATCTTGCGCCGGGCGAGTTTTTGAGCCAGCACACGGACGGGGCGGGCAATCCGCTCGCACGCGTCTACTCGCGGCGCGAAGCCCTTGAGCTTTTCAGAGACTTCAAAGAGGTGGAGCTTCGCACATACTTTCTGAACAAGCGCTGGTTGCCCGTGCTGGGAAACCTGCTGCCGCGCTCTCTTGAATCCAGGCTCGCTTCGCGCTGGGGCTGGCATCTCTGGATTTACGCTAAGAAGTAGAAAGAAGTAGTCGGCGATCAGTTATCAGTATTCAGCCAAAACAAAAGCTGGCTACTGATGACTGACTACTGCTAACCGATAACTGATTATGCAAAATATACTGGTGACGGGAGGGGCGGGCTTCATCGGCTCGAACCTCGTGGACAGGTTGCTGGCCGAAGGGCGCTGGCGCGTCACGGCTCTGGACGACTTCAATGACTTTTATGCGCCCGCGCGCAAGCGTGAAAACGTGCGCGCGCATCTCGAAAGCGATTCTTATCGTCTGGTCGAAGCCGACATACGCGACCGTCAAGCCTTGCAGCGGGTTTTTGACGAGACGCAGTTCGATTGCATAGTTCATCTGGCGGCGCGTGCGGGCGTGCGCCCCTCTTTGACCGAGCCGCTGCTCTATACGGAGACGAATATCACCGGAACGATCAACCTGCTTGAGCTGGCGCGGGCACACAACGTGGGGCAGTTCGTCTTCGGCTCGTCCTCGTCCGTCTACGGCATTAACGCCAAGGTTCCATTCAGTGAGGACGATCCGATTCGCCAGCCGATCTCGCCCTATGCCGCGACCAAAGCGGCGGGCGAGCTGCTCTGTCATACCTACTCGCACCTGTACGGCCTTCGGTGCGTGTGCCTGCGTTTCTTTACGGTCTACGGTGCGCGCCAGCGGCCCGATCTGGCGATTCACAAATTCGCGCGTCTCATCAGTCGCGGCCAGCCCATCCCAGTCTTCGGCGATGGTCTGACGCGGCGCGATTACACGTTCGTTGACGACATCATCGCGGGCGTGCGCGCCGCCGTCGATTATAGGGAGAGCCCATACGAGGTGATTAATCTGGGCGAGTCGCGTACGGTAGAACTCCGTGAGCTGATTGCGCTGCTGGAAAAAGAGCTGGGCCAACAGGCCGTCATTGATCGCCAGCCTACACAGCCGGGCGACGTGCCGCAAACCTACGCCGATATTTCAAAGGCCCGGCGGCTGCTCGGCTACAACCCGCAAACACAGATCGAAGACGGCATACACCGGTTCGTCCGGTGGTTCCGCCGGGAAGAAGAGCGTGGGAGTCGCTGAGCAAGAGAATTAACAGGGATGGACCGCAGATCGTCAGGATGAGACAGGTCAGTACCGCCTGCGGTAGCGGGCGGGTGTCTAACATTGAGTACCCGCCCGCTACCGCAGGCGCTACTGACCTTAGCTTCTAATTAGAGATGCGTTGGCCGCTTGTAAATGTTTCGACCGTGGAGAGAAGGCGCGCTCTGGCCCTTCTGCTGATTCTCGCGGCGGCGCTCGCGGTGCGTGCTTTGACCGTACAGTTCATCAAAGCACACCTGACAAACCCTGCCTGGTTCGCGTCGGGTATCTACGCGATCTTTGACGTGAAGGCGCAAGGGTTTCTGGACGGGCGCGAGCCCCTGTTCTGGATTAACGACGCGTCCAATACGGAGGCCGCCGTCTACGCGCCCGGTTATCCGGCGTGGCTCAGCTTCGTTTATGCGATCAGCGGTGCGCGGTCTGCTTATACCGTGCAGAGCGTGCAATGTGTGCTCGATGCGTTGTCGGTGCTGCTCGTTGTCGGCGCTGGCATGACGGCCTTCGGCTGGCGTGTCGGCCTGTGGGCGGGTGGGCTCGCGGCGCTCTCTCCTTTGCTGGCGCTGGCGGGCGCAACGCCGCTGGCCGATGCGCCGACGAGTTGGATTGTGCTGGGCGGAGCATGGATGCTGCTTCTGGCTGCAAAGCGCGAGAGCCTTGGCTGGGCTCTTGCGGCGGGCATGATGACGGGAGCGTCCTGCTGGCTGCGGGCCAACGCGCTGCTACTGGCCGTGTGGTGGGCCGTCGCGTTATTTCTATTTGTGCGCGCATCATGGCGCAGGCGAGCGTCGCTCGGCGGCGCGGTCCTGCTCGGCGCGTCGCTTCTGATCGCACCCATCCTTGCGCGCAACGCTCTTGTCTTTCACGAGTTTGTGCCGACGGGCTTAGGGACGGGAACGAACCTGTGGGAGAGCATCGGCGAGACGGAGCGTGCCGCAGAGTTCGGCGCACCGCGCAGCGACGACGAAGTGGTCGAGCAGGAGCGCGCGGCGATGGGGCTCTCGAAGGATGAGCCGCTGCGCCTCTATTGGCCCAACGGCATCGAGCGTGATCGCGCGCGCTCAAGGAAGGCCCTACAGATCATCGCTTCGCATCCCCTGTGGTACGCGGGCGTGATGCTCAGACGGATGGCTGCGGTCTTGAAGTACGCGGGCGAGCCCGTGCCGCGCTACGGCAGCGCAGGTATCAACGTGACGAGCAGGAAATGTCTGCCGCTCGAATGGCAGGGGGGCGTCCTCGGCCTCGGCGTAAATATTTTAGGAATGATTCAGAGCGTGCTCAGGTATCTCGCGCTGCCGCTGATGCTCTGCGGCATCTGGCTCGCGCTTAGACGTGATCGGCGTATGACGGGAATAATTCTGGCAACCGTCCTCTACTACTGGATCGTCGGCTCAGTCATTCATACGGAGCTGCGATACGGTTTGCCCATGCACGCGCTGCTCTTTATCTTCGCGGGCGTAAGCTGTGCGAGTCTTGAGAGATTAGTGTCGAGCCGCAAGCCGCGCGTGGCGTTGAGCGGAAAAAAGGAGTCTGCGGCTAAGGCTACGGTGCGGGCCGAGCGTTTCCAGAGATGAAGCAGAGATTGTTGCAATACCTCGCGTGTCCCGCCTGCGCGGGCGAGATCGAGTTGCTGTCCGAAGCCAAAAGCGAGGCCGGCGAAGTTCTAGAAGGGGAGCTGGGCTGCCTCTCATGCGCGCGCCGCTTTCCGGTGGTGCGCGGCGTGCCGCGCTTCGCAGACCTCGCAGATGTGGAGAAGGACAAGGCTGCGACGGCTGAAAATTTCGGGTGGCAGTGGAAACATTTCACGCAGGAAGACGAGCGGTATACAGAGCAATTCTTAGGCTGGATTGTGCCCGTCAAGCCGGAGTTTTTTCGTGATAAGGTCGTGCTGGAGGGCGGCTGCGGTAAGGGCAGGCACACGCGTCTGGCCGCGCTCTGGGGCACACGCGATGTGGTCAGTATTGACCTGAGTGAGGCGGTCGAATCCGCTTTCGAGGCGACGCGCGAGCTTGAGAACGCCCATATCGTTCAGGCCGATATTTACCACCTGCCGCTCAAGGCGGCCTTCGACTATGCTTTCTCCGTCGGCGTGCTGCATCACCTGCCAGACCCGCGCGCGGGCTTTCGCTCGCTGGCTTCGAAGGTTAAGGCCGGTGGACACCTCTCGGCATGGGTCTACGGCGCTGAGAATAACGAATGGATTACGCGTTTCGTCAACCCTCTGCGCGAGCGCCTGACTTCGCGCATCAGGCGTCAGAGCCTGTTGCAGCTGTCGAAGCTGCCGACCGCCGCGCTCTTCGCCGCGACGAAGCTGGTCTACGGCCCGCTCAACAGACGGGCCGGCGGCGCTGCACTCGCGCGCCATTTGTTCTACAATGACTACCTGAATGCCATCTCGGGTTTCGGCTGGCGCGAGCAGCACACTATAGTCTTCGATCATCTGGTCGCGCCGACGGCCTTCTACATCCGGCGCGAGGAATTTGAAGAGTGGTGGCGCGACGTGGGAGCGGAAGAGGTCGAGATAAGCTGGCACAATAAGAATAGCTGGCGCGGGTTTGGGCGCATAGGTAGTTGATTCATCGAAATATTAAATGTCCAGCACTGTTAAGAGCGTGAGCGAAGCTTTGCCGCAGGAGATGCAGCGGCACACCTACGCGATCATGTACGAGGTCGAGGGCTCGCACTGGTGGTTCGTGGGCCGCCGCCGCATCATCCGCAGCTTTATCGAAAAGATAGTCCGCGATCTGGGCGAGACGCGCCCGCGCATACTCGATGTCGGATGCGGGACGGGTGCTAATCTTGAGATGCTGGCCGAGTTCGGTGAGGCAGAGGGCGTGGATGTCTCGCCGGAGGCTCTCGATTTCTGTCGTGAGCGCGGCCTCCGTAATGTCAGGTTGGGTGCGGCGGAGCGGCTGCCTTACGAGGACTCTTCGTTTGATCTTGTGACGGCGCTTGATGTCGTCGAGCATCTGGATGATGATACGGCGGGCTTGCAGGAGATGCGACGCGTGCTCAGGCCCGGCGGGCGCGCGATGTTGTTCGTTCCGGCTTTCATGTTCCTGTGGGGTGTGCAGGATGATGTCAGCCATCACAGGCGGCGCTATACGCTCTCCACTCTGCGCGCGGCTGTCGGCGCGGCGGGCTTCGAGGTCGAGCGCGCGACCTATGCCAATATCAGTTTCTTTGGGCCAATACTTCTGGGACGCCTCTTGATGCGCGCGACGGGCCTGCGCCCCGCTTCGGAGAACAACATCAACGTCTCGGCCCTGAACGGCGTGCTGGGTCGCTTGTTCGGAGCGGAAAGCTCCCTCCTGCGTCGCATGAATTTTCCGTTCGGCGTCTCGGCCATCTGCGTTGCGCGCCGCCTTTGATTAAATGAAGACTTACGACGAACAGGAAGAGACACTCATGCGCGAGCGCGCAGAGGTTAACGCCGCCGGTGGTGGTGATGGCGACGTGCCGGACATCTCCGTCTTTCTGCCCGTCTATAACGAAGAGCCCAACCTTCGCCCGCTGCACGCGAAGATGGACGAGGCTTTAGCCAAGCTCGGTCGCACGGCGGAGATCATCTACGTTGACGACGGCTCGACGGACGGAAGCCTTGAGGTCTTGCGTGGGTTGGCCCACGCGGACGCGCGCGTGCGCGTCGTCGCGCTCAGGCGCAACTACGGGCAGACGGCGGCGATGGCGGCAGGCATTGATGCTGCGCGCGGGCGCGTGCTGATTCCGATGGACGCGGACTTGCAGAACGACCCGGCGGACATTATCAGATTGTTGAATAAGCTGGACGAAGGCTACGACGTGGTTTCGGGCTGGCGCAAGAATCGCAAGGATAAGATGGTGACGCGCAAGCTGCCTTCGATGCTCGCCAATCGTTTGATCTCATGGATCGGCGGTGTGCCGCTGCACGATTACGGCTGCTCATTGAAAGCCTATCGCAGGGAATCTCTCGAAGACGTGCGGCTCTATGGCGAGATGCACCGCTTCATACCGATCTACGCTTCGTGGGCAGGTGCGAGAGTGACGGAGATTCCCGTCGAGCATCACCCGCGCACGATGGGCAAATCCAAGTACGGCCTTTCGCGCACGCTCAAGGTCGTCTTTGATCTGATGACCATCAAGTTCATGGCCTCCTATCAGACCAAGCCCATCTACGTCTTCGGCACGTTCGGCATGATCGCCTTCGCCGTCTCCATACTGGCGGGCCTCTACGCGCTCTTTCTGAAACTGTTTCACAAGGCGGATTTCGTCCAGACGCCGCTGCCTATTCTGGCGATAGTGCTCTTCGCCGTCGGCGTCCAGTTCCTGCTGATGGGCCTGCTGGCCGAAATGCTCGTTCGCACCTATCACGAATCTCAGGCCAAGCGCATCTACGCCGTGCGCGAGAAGATCGGAATGGAAAAGCAAGGATGAAGGATGAAGGATGAAATGAGAGCTTCAATGACTTGAATGCTTTACTTCATCCTTCATCCTTCATCCTTCATCCTTACGCCTTGCTCTTATGTGTGGAATAACCGGATGGGCCAATCTTGATGCGCGGACGCCGCCCGTGGAGGGCACGCGCCCGTTGCTGCACGCCATGTGCGAGCGGATGACGCATCGCGGGCCGGACTCCGAGGGGCTGATGGTCTCGACCGGAGTGGCTTTGGGGATGCGGCGGCTGGCGATCATTGATTTGCAGACGGGCGAGCAGCCGGCGACGAGCGAGGACGGCGCGGTCTCTGTCATCTTAAACGGCGAGATTTATAACTACAGGGAGCTGCGCGCGCGGCTGGAAGAGCGCGGCCACCAGTTTCGCTCCGCCTCGGATACGGAAGTGCTGCCGCATCTCTACGAAGAGTACGGCACGGAGATGCTGGAGCACATGAACGGCATGTTCGCCTTCGCCTTGTGGGATGCGCGCCGTCGCAGACTGTTTATCGCGCGCGACCGTTTCGGCGAAAAGCCTCTCTACTGGGGCGTCTTTGACGACACGCTGCTCTTCGCCTCCGAGCCGAAAGTCCTGCTCGCGCACCCTGCTGTGCGCCCGCGCCTGAATACAAAAGCGCTGCGACAGTATCTCTCTTTCGATTACGTGCCCGCGCCCCTTTCGATTTACGAGGGCATACATAAGCTGACGGCGGGCCACTACCTCTTAGTTGAGAACGGGCGCGTTGAGGTCAGCCAGTACTGGCGTCTGAGCTATAAGACGCGCGAGCCTGTTCCTTCCGAGCGTGAAGCCGCTGAGCGCCTGGAGAGTTTACTGTCGGATGCCGTACGAATGCGTCTGGTCTCGGACGTGCCGCTCGGCGTGCTGCTCTCCGGCGGCGTGGACTCTTCCGCTATCGCCGCCATGGCCGTGCGCTCCTCGTCGGAGACGGTCAAAACCTTCTCCATCTCTTTCGCCGAAAGCTCTTTCGACGAGTCCGGGTATGCGCGCGCCGTCGCTTCCTACCTCGGCACGGATCATCATGAAGAGCGGTTGAGCGTTGACTTAGCGGCCAACCTCGTCGGCGAGATAGGCTCATGGATGGACGAGCCTCTGAGCGACCCGTCGCTCGTGCCGACCTACCTGCTATCGCGTTTCACCCGCCGTCATGTGACGGTCGCGCTCGGCGGCGACGGCGGTGATGAGCTGTTCGCCGGCTACCCTATGTACTGGGGACACCGCTTGGCCCAAATCTACGAGCGCGTGCCGCGCTTCGCCCGCCGCGCGCTGATCGAGCCCGCGGTGCATCGCCTCCCCGTCAAGACTAATAATCTCTCTTTCGATTTCAAGGCGCGCCGCTTTATCGCCGGAGCACCCTATGACGCGGTCGCGCGCCACCACATCTGGTTCGGCTCCTTCACGCCCGACGAGCAGGATAGGCTTCTGACCCCGGAAGCGAGCGGCGCGAGCGGCGAAGACATTTACAGCGATGCGCGCCGCCTTCTGGAAGAAGAGTGCGACGCCGACAACACGGTCGAGTGCATGCAGAGCCTTGATACGCGGCTCTATCTGGCCGAAGACATTCTGACGAAGGTTGATCGCGCGAGCATGGCCGTCTCTCTTGAGGTGCGCGCGCCCTTCCTCGACCCGCGCGTCGCGGAGTTCGCCGCCTCCCTGCCCGCCGACTATAAACTGCGCGGGCGCAAATCGAAGTACATCCTGAAGCGCGCCGTCGAGCCGCTCCTGCCGCGCTTCGTCACCCGTCGCAGCAAGAAGGGTTTCGGCGTCCCGGTCGCCGAATGGCTCAAGGGCCGCCTGCGCCCGCTGGCGCGCGACCTCCTGTCGCCCGAGCGCATACGCAAGAGCGGCCTCTTCAATCCGGACTACGTGACGCGCTTGCAGGACGAGCACGAGCGGGGTCAGGCCAATCATCGCAAGCTGCTCTGGACGCTTCTCATGTTCGAGCTATGGTACGAAAGCTTCATCGCCACGGCACAGCGCATAGAGACCTCCGTGAGCAGTAGTCAATAGAGCGAAACAAGATAATCAATCGAGTTGATAAGAGCGGATGACCTCCCGAGAAGCGCAGCCCGCGACGAAAGTTATGCTGATCGTGCGCGCTTACGAGCGTCTGGCCGCATGGTGTCGCCGGCATGAGTATGCCGGTTATGATCCGTTCGACGCCTTGAACAGCGCTGTGTTTCAGGCTACTCCGCTCGCGCGCTCGCGCACGGCGCGGCTCTTGTGGACGCAGCTCTTCAAACGCTCGCCCCTCAACCTGCGCGGGCTGGCGCGTGTGCCTGCCGAAAGAAACCCGAAGGGCACGGCGCTGTTCGCGCTCGCGGCGCTCGCACGCTTTCGCCGCGAGAAAAACGCGGATTCCGCCCGGGAGGCGCGCGCACTTCTGAACGATCTTCTGGCGGCGCGTCTGGATGGAGGGAGCGGTGCGGCCTGGGGATACAATTTCGACTGGCAGGGGCGGGCCTTCTTTGCGCCGCGCGGCACGCCGACCATTGTGCCCACGGCGTTCAGTGTCCGTGCCCTTCTGGAAGCCGCGCGCGCCTTCGACGATCAATCCTATTTACAGACGGCTCGAAGCGCCTGCGACTTTATCCTGCGCGATCTGCATCGCACGGAAGAGTCGGAAACGGAAGTGTGTTGGAGCTATTCGCCGCTCGACCGCACGCGCGTCTTTAACGCTTCGTTGCTGGCGGCTGAAACGCTCGCGGCGGTGGGCCGAGAGACAAACGAGAGTGAGTTGCTTCGGTTGGCCGAGCGCGGGGCGCGCTACGTTGCGCGACGACAGCGCGATGACGGCTCGTGGGCCTATGGCGCTGACGGTTATCAATCCTGGGCCGACAGCTTTCACACGGCCTATGTGCTCGTGAGCCTCTCGCGCATTATGGAAAGCTGCGGCGAAGAATGCCGCGACGAGTTGGCTTTGACTGTGCGGCGCGGTTACGAGTTCTGGCGCGATTCATTCTTTCTTGTAGACGGGTGGCCGAAATACTACCATAACCAACTCTATCCGGCTGACGCGCATTCGGCGGGCGCTGCCGTTGCAGCCCTCTGCGAACTCCGGTGGCTGGACAGGGACGCACCACGGATCGCCGAAACGATTGCGCTCTGGGCGATACGCAATCTACAGGACGAGCGCGGCTACTTCTATTACCAGCGCCGCCGCTTCTACACCATACGCACGCCCTACATGCGCTGGTCGCAGGCGTGGATGCTCTACGCGCTCGCGCGCCTGTTAGAGAAAGGATGAAGGCGGAAGGATGAAGGATGAAGTAAAAGCATTCAAGACAGAGAAGCATTCTTTTCATCCTTCCGCCTTCATCCTTCATCCTTGCTTTTATGCGTATCTGGATTGATCTGGCGAACTCGCCGCATGTCCCTTTCTTTCGCGCGCTCGGGCGTGAGTTTGCCGAGCGCGGGTATGAGGTTGTGGCGACGGCGAGAGATTTCGCGCAGACGGTCGAGATGGCCCGGAGCGCCGGACTTGTGCCCGCCGTGATCGGCGGCCACGGCGGAGGCGGGCTCGCGGGCAAGGCCGGGAATCTGATCGGGCGCGCGGCATCTCTCGCCCGTTGGGCCAACGGTCGCGGCTTCGAGCTGGCCGTCAGTCATAACTCTTACGCGCAGGTGGCGGCGGCGCGCGCTCTCGGCATCAGGAGCGTGACCTTGATGGATTACGAACACCAGCCCGCGAATCATCTGGCCTTCAGGCTCGCCTCGCGTGTGATCGTTCCGCGCGCCTTCCCCGAAGAGGCACTGCGCCGCTACGGAGCAGGAAGCGAAAAGGTGCGACGCTATGACGGCACGAAAGAGGATGTCTATCTGGCTGACTTTGTGCCCGACCCCGGCTTTGCAGAGACGCTTCTTAACTTGGGCATCAATCCTGAGGACATACTGGTCGTCGTCCGTCCGCCCGCGCGTGAGGCGCTCTATCATCGTTTCGATAACGAGCTGTTCGACGAGCTTCTCAATCGTCTCTCGGCGCGCGCTGATGTCAGGGTCATACTGCTGGCGCGCACGGACGCGCAGCGAGCCGCATACACAGGGCGAGCCGGAGCGAATATGATCTTGCCGCGCGCGGCGCTGGACGGGGCGAACCTGTTGGCCGCAGCCGATCTGGTCGTCAGCGCAGGCGGCACGATGAATCGAGAGGCGGCGGCGCTCGGCGTGCCAGCCGCGACTATTTACGCCGGGCGCTGGGCCGCCATTGATGAAGCGCTCGTGCGCGAACAAAGGCTCAGGCGCATCGGCACGCGCCGGGAGTTGGAGGCTTTACCCTTAGAGAAGAAGGGGAGCGCCACGCCGCGCCGCGCGCTGCGCGTACGCGCAGAGGTCGCCGACCTGATATTGGAGTGAATAGTAAACGCCAAATGGTGATAAGCTGTTTTCCACTATCAGCAGCAAAGCGCCTTTAACGGATACTGATCGCCGATTACTATTCAACCCCTGATTGATTTTGATGAGAGCTGAGCGGTTCAAAGAAAGGTTGAGCGAGGCGCGGGAGGTGCGCGTTCCCGCGCGCGCGCCCCGCTGGGCCGTGCCCGTCGTCAAGACCGCGCTGGTGCTGGCCGATGCGGCGCTTACGCTCGCCTCTTTCTTCATGGCCTTTTACCTGCGTGAGGGTGGGCCAATCTTTCAGCCCTCGGGCGGCGTCTTCGGGTGGAGCGAAGAGTTTGCGCCTTACGGAGCCATCCTGCTGCTCGTCCTGCCGATCAGGTTGCTGACGCTCGGTTACTATGACCTCTATCGCCTGCGCGGCGAATTCTCTCTGGTCGAAGACAGCCTGCGTATCTTTAAGGCGACGGCCATCGGTTCGCTGCTCATCGTGGCGGCGGCCTTCCTCTATCGCGGCGTCTACGAATACCGCGCCTTCTCTTACGCGCGCGTAGTTTTCATACTCGATTTCCTGCTCGCCCTCTTTTCGCTCGGGCTCTTGCGCCTCATCGTGCGTAGCGCGCAGACGCTTGCGCGGCGAAAGGACATCAACCTGATTCCGACGCTGGTGGTCGGGCGTGGGCCTGAAGCCGTACTCTGCATTACGGAGATGCGCGAGCGCCCCGAACTGGGCTATCGCGTTATCGGCGTGGTCGAGAGCGGCCCGATTGACCCGCAGGCCGCAGCCTCCTTTGAGGGCGTGCCGGTCATCAGCGACTTCAAGGGCCTGCCCGAGGCGATTCGCGAATCAGGCGCGAACGAAGTCATCATCACAGACCCGAACGTTCCGGGCGATGCGCTCTTTGAGGTCATGATGCGAAGCGGGCGCAGACGCGGCGTAGAGTTTCGGATTGCCCCGAGCCTCTTCAATTTCCTGCCGCGCAAGACCGAGATCGACCAGATCGGCGCGCTGCCGATGATCACGCTCTTTCGCGAGCCGCTCTCAAGCGCCGCGCGAATCCTCAAGCGCCTCTCCGACCTCGTCATCGCCTCGGCTGCCCTGACGATTCTCTCGCCGCTTTGGCTTATCATCGCGCTGCTCATCAAGCTCGACTCGAAAGGGCCGGTCTTCTACAAACAGGAGCGCGTCGGGATGGACGGGCGCGTCTTCCTCTTCTACAAATTCCGCTCGATGCGTATGGGCAGCGACGACGCGCCGCATCGCGAGTACCAGCAGCGATACATCGCCGGAAGCCCTGAAGCGAACCTCGGCGATCAGGAGCAGCCCGTCTACAAGCTGGTGACGGACTCGCGCGTGACGCGCGTGGGCCGCGTGCTCAGGCGGCTCAGCCTTGACGAGCTGCCGCAGCTCTTAAACGTCCTGCGCGGCGACATGAGCGTCGTCGGCCCGAGACCGCCGATTCCATACGAGGTCGAAGCCTACGATCTATGGCATCGCAAGCGCCTCGACATGAAGCCGGGGCTGACCGGCCTCTGGCAGGTCTCTGGGCGCAACCGCCTCTCCTTTGAAGAGATGGTGCGCCTCGACCTCTACTACATAGAGAACTGGTCGCTTCTCCTGGACCTCAAAATCATCCTGCGTACCCTGCCCGTCATGCTGCGCGGCGACGACGCCTACTGAGAAGGGATGAAGGATGAAGGCGGAAGGATGAAAGACTGGCTGCTCAAATCGAAGGGTTTCCTTCCGCCTTCCGCCTTCATCCTTCATCCTTGCTTCTGGGTGTTCGCGCTGGCGTTGGCTGCGCCGCATTCGATTGCGGCGACGCAGATCGCATGGGCCTGCGGGTTGCTGGTCTGGGTCGTCCGTCTGATGATGCGCCCGCGCCCGCCCCTCTACCGCACGCCGCTCGATTATGCGCTGCTCGGTTTCTTTATTCTCACGATGATCTCTTCGCTGGCCTCCTATGATCAGGATGTTTCCATAGGGAAGCTGCGCGGCGCGAGCCTCTTTACCATCGTTTACCTCGTGGCGGAAAACGTCACCTCGAAGCGCGTGCTGCGCTTTCTGGCTTTCACGCTGATAGCTTCATGCATGATTAATGTCGTCTACGTACTGGGCGAGCGCGCCGTCGGGCGCGGCGTCAAAGTCGAAGGCTTGAGCCATGCGAGCCCGCTTTATGCCGCCGGCGTTCGGGACGGCGACACGCTGCTGGAAGTCGACGGGCGCGCTCTGCATAACCCTGAAGAACTGTTGAGGGCGCTCGCCGGTGAGGCGGCGGCGGAGGAGGCACGACCGGCGAAGGTCAGGATTTATCGTTACGAGTGGATGCCCACGTTCGATGTGCCGCGCGCAAAGCTGCTTGAGGGCACGACGACGCTTGCGCGGCTTGGTGTCGGAGGCTGGTCGCGCGGGCGCGACTGGCGCGCTGCCGGTTTCTACGGCCACTACACGACCTACGCCGAAGCTTTGCAGTTGATCGCGTCGCTCGCGCTCGGTCTTTTGATCGCGCTCGGGCGTTGGAAGACAAAGAGCGCGGCGCTTCTCATGATAGCGCTGGCAGGACTCTCCCTCGCGCTGCTTTTAACGGTCACGCGCGCGTCCTGGCTGGCGTTCCTCCTTTCCGCCTCCGTGATTGTCCTTTTGGGCGCGAGCCGCCGGACTGCCCTGATACTCGCCGCCTGCGCGCTGCCCTTAGTCCTGACAGGGCTCTTCGTCCTGCAGCAGAAGCGCAACGTCAGCTTCTTTGACCCGAAGGACGATTCGATCAACTGGCGCAAGACCGTTCAGCGCGAGGGCTTGCAACTGCTCACGAGCAAGCCGAGACACATGCTGGTCGGCGTCGGCATGGACTCGATCAAACGTCACTGGCGCGAGTGGGGGCTTTTCGAGAACGGTCGGATTCCCATGGGCCACATGCATTCAACGCCTTTGCAGCTGGCGCTGGAGCGTGGCGTACCGACGCTTATCATGTGGCTCGTGCTCCTTGGGCTCTACGCGCGCACGCTCTGGCGAGGGCTGCGGCGTCGCGCCGAGGTTGACGGTTGGGTCGAGCGCGGCATTATGCTCGGCGCGCTCGGCGGGCTTGTCGGGTTCTTCGCGAGCGGATTAGTCCACTATAACTTCGGTGATTCCGAAGTGGCGATGATCTTCTACCTGATCATGGGGCTCGCCCTGGTCGTGGAAAGAGAAGCGAGATTTAAAGACCGGACAGTAGCAGCGCGCAGTGCTTGACCGCGAAGGCTTTCTCGTTGCCGCGAGCGGTGTGTCTTAACAGAAAAAGAAGCGGGTGGAGCCCATCATCTCCACCCGCTTTTATATTCGTGAGGTTCCCACGGAGGAATTAGTCGCTCAGCAAAATCCCGTCGCCGACCAGAATGCCGTCGCTTAAGAGGATGCCATCGCTCAGGAGGATACCGTCGCTCAGAAGGATTCCGTCACTGAGCAGGATGCCGTCACTTAAAAGGATTCCATCACTCAGCAGGATACCGTCGCTCAGCAGAATCCCGTCGCTCAAGAGGATGCCATCGCTTAAGAGGATGCCGTCGCTCAGGAGAATTCCATCGCTCAGAAGGATACCGTCACTGAGCAGAATTCCGTCGCTCAGGAGGATGCCGTCGCTCAGGAGAATCCCGTCGCTTAAGAGGATGCCGTCGCCGACCAGAATGCCGTCACTGAGCAGGATGCCGTCGCTCAGAAGGATACCGTCGCTCAGGAGAATGCCGTCACCGACGAGGATGCCGTTGCTGAGTATCCATCCATTGCTGAGCACCATACCGTCGCCCACCAGAATGCCGTTGACGACCAGCGGATGATCGCCGAACAGCACGCCTTCGGAGTAGATCACGTGTGCGTTCGCCTTGACCGTCTCGCCGCCGATGCTCGTGTTGCCGAGCTTGCTCATCGTCATGTTGGAGTTGAACAGGAAGTTGCCCGCGACGAGCTTGTTGGCATTGGGGACGATGGCGCGCGCCATTGCGACTGCGCCCGCCGCGTTGATCTGGCCCGCACCCTGCGTCACTACGCTCTGCGCGTTGTTGCCGAACTTCACGCCGGGCAGCGACTCAGCCGTGCGCATGAGAGAAGCCTTGACCAGATTCGGGGTCAGGGATTTGTTGGCCTCAAGCATCAGGGCGACTGTTCCGGCAACGACCGGCGCGGCGAACGAAGTGCCCGAGTATTTGAAGTAAACGTTCTGCTTTCCAAGAGCCGTCATCGGCTGCTGCACGTTCTGCGGAAGCAGCGAATTGAAGGTCGGGTTCGATTCCTGCGACATCGCGGCGATGATGCGCGAGCCGGTGGCGACGACATCAGGCTTCGCGAGATGATCAATCGGCGTCGGGCCTTTGGAGGAGTACTGCGCGACGAAATCGTCCGAGCGCTTGACGGTCGAGCGCGTGTCGGTCGCACCCACTGTGATGACCAGCGGATCGTTGGCCGGGCTGCTGATCGAGCCGTAGGCCAACTGGTAGATCGGCTTGCCCTGATTGTCGTAACCGACGACGCGATCCGTGTGGCCGTAGTTGCCTGCGCTGGCGACGACGACGATGCCCGCACGCACCGCGCGCTCGACAGCCTGGCACAAGGGATCATTCTTGTAAGACTCGCGAACCGGCGTGCCCAGGCTCATATTGATGATGCGAATCTGGTAGCGCGCGCTGTTCGTTATGACCCAGTTGATCGCTGCCAGCACCGTGCTCGTGCGCGCCGCACCCTTCTCATCCAGCACGCGCACGTCGACGAGGCTCGCTCCCGGCGCGATGCCGGCGTAGTTGCCAGCATAACCGGTCGAGGCCGCACCGTTGCCAGCCGCCACGCTCGCCACGCCTGTGCCGTGACCGAACGAATCGCCCGTGCGTGCGCTGCCCGTAAAATCGACCGCCGTCAGGATGCGCGACTTTCCGTTCTGGTTAAAGTCAGGATGCTTTGCGCTGATGCCGCTGTCGAGGACGGCGATGGTGATGCCCTTGCCGGACAGGCCGGGAGCGCCCGCCGCGCCAGCCTGCACCAGCGATGCCCCTGTCGTCTCGGTCGTGAAATTCCCCTGCGACTTCACGGCGCGATCAGGCGAGATGTAAGCGATGTCGTCGCGCGCCGCGAGGCTTGAGAGCGAGCTGGCCGGTACGTCCGCCACCATCGCATTGAGCGCCTCGTAGCTGCCGCGCTTCGAGCCGCCAGCCTTGGCGACCGCCGCGTCCTGATCCACTGAGGGGCGGCCATTGGTCTGAATAATGACGCGCACTGTGCCCGTGGCATTACCATTTTCCAATTCAACCGACAACTTCTTATGAGCCTGCTCTTGACCCTTGCTGCTCTTACCGGCGACGCCGGCGAAGATTGTCAGGGGAGCTATGGAAACCAGTACCAGGCTGATCAGAATTATTTGGGCTGTGATTTTGCGTAACATGATGGGTGGAACCTTTCTTTGTGCCTTCTAAGCCATCAGGGCTAGGGGAAACCGGCACTTGCCAAAATTTATAAGTGATTCTAAAGAGCAGATCGTTAACAGGGGTCGCATCGGCGTGTGAGGCACGCCATCACCGGTTCAAAGATCAAGGCCGCTTTCTCCCTGAACCAGCATTCCTGTCAACGATCTGCCCTTCCCCATTACAACCCTCATGCCACACCCGCACAAAACTTGCAAATGCCCCCAATATCTTTAACCACAACACTTAACACCCACCACCCAGCGCCCCGCCGACACCCCCACCCAGCCACACAAAATGAATACCAGGTATCCACTTCCAATCCCCAACCCGCCTCTTCACGCATTTCCCTAAGGAATTCGAAGATTCACCAAAGTGATAATGAAGTATACAGTGGTAACGGGGTATACATGATGGAGGCTTTGCCTAACGGGAGGGTTTTGCCCAACGGGATGGAAGCTTGCCCAACAATTATTTAAGGGGTAGCTTTTTGGCAGACTGATAGGGGCGGCGCATATTACAGGCGGGAGCGTATTTCGTGATGTCTCTGATTACTCTGGCGTGGTCTTTATATTTGAGCGTGATGATATACGCAAAAGGTCGGGAGGGTTGGTCTATTTCTGGCGATGATCTAGGTGTTCTGGCTGAATAATAACACTCGCCAAGAGCGCCACAGCCAAAAAGGAAACGGGCAGTTGTATGGGAAAGCACCCCAAGAGCAAACGAGAGAAGCGCAATTATGAGTTGAAGAGTGATGCGTTTCATATTGAAAGCCCCGCTCGCTTACACGGGGCTTCCTCTGAAAAGTTGCATTAAGTTCTACGCCACTTGCGCCCAGAACTTAGGCTTTAGATTCAACTCGTACATACTCTGAATCAAGCAACAGATGTTATGGCAGAGCACCTTGCACAAAGCCTTATTGATCTGTGCAACTTTGGTTCTACTTCTCAGACCATCACCGAACTTACTCTTTATCATGTGGAATGTAGATTCCACGTTAGAGCGTTTGTGATAACTCGCCATCGAATCGCTTTATCACTTCCTCTAAAACCGATACTAGATTTGCCATCTCTCTTTTCCTTATTAAGTTAGGGGCTTTGCCTCATAAGTCCGATTTGCCTCAAAAGTAAGTAGCTTGGCTCAAAGGTCTTACTTCTTATCTGGCGGCTTAAAGACGTTGTTCAATAGCAGGGCCGCAGCTATAGCGGCTATGGCAAGTGCGACAAGGTATTTTAAGGTCTATGTCTCCTAAGTGAAGATACAGAGCAAGCATAATGGACTATCCTTCACTTGCGCTAACAACGGCTTTGCCTGACGGGACACTTTTGCCCGACTGGACGGAAACTTGCCCATCGGAAGTATTTTGATATTCGCTCAAGACGGCGCTGGACTTCATGGAATCTAGCGGCAGTTAGAAGTATATTAAGTCAAAAGTTCTACAATCTTGCCCGCTTCAGGGATGCGCCGGGTGCGGCTTGACTTTCCTGAATGCTAGACCTATTTGAGAGGAATCTAAACGATGAGAAGAAAACTAGCTTACTTCATGGCCGCGATGACCATTTCCCTTGCCGCCACTTTGTCCGCTTCGTACGTTACGACGGCGAATACCGTACAATCATGTCAGGGCAAGTGCAATCGCGCCTATCAGGCTTGCATCAATCGCGGTAACAACCCGCCCAGTTGCAACGCGGCTTATCAGGGTTGTATCTCAAGCTGTAAGTAGACGAAACGGCCAGACTTTAATTCCTTAGGGCGGCATCTTGTATTAGATACCGCCCTAAGCCTTTCCCGCCAGAGTTTCCCCTTTACGCCACTTGCGCCCAGACACTGACTTTTTGTGCAGGAGACACCTTTTGTGCTAGGCCATGAAGCAGCGTTTTATGAGGTTCTGGAAATCGGACAGGCAAGCAAGGATGGTTCATAACATGACGCAATATAAAGAGCCAAAAGGTCTGAATAGAAGAGACGTTATTCTGGCAGTCATTATTCTACTCATCATCGTTATAGGAAGTGTTTTATGGGAGCGGTTCGTCCGAATGAAGCAACCCCAGAATCAACCCGACCCTATCCTGTATGGGAAATAACTTGAACGGACTTTTCTGGCAAGGCTAATCAAACCAGTGAAGTTTAATCAGATGTGGAAGCAGCCATGACGGCGGCAAGCAGGAAAAGCAGAGCCAAAGCTAGAAATACTAAGAAAGGATATGAGAAAGGGAAGAGCCAAGCCAACAACACGCCTTTGTTGCTCTCTATTCCAATGGCTCTACATATGGTTGCGGTGGCGGCGCAGCACATTACCAGCCACGCTATAAGGATGAGGATGGGGCTCTGATATTCCATGTGAGAGATTATAGCTTACGCCTTACGGCTTCACTGCGCGCCAAAGTCAACGTCGATGCCTGGCTCACACAAAGACTGAACTTGCACAGCGCCTCGTCGATCTGCGCGACTTTGGTTCTACTTCTCAATCCATCCCCGAACTTACTCTTTATCATGTGGAATGTAGATTCAACATTTGAGCGTTTGTGATAATGCTGCATGAAGCTTTCTTCATTGTAGCTCTAGAGATGAGACATACGTTTCCAGAGTGAGGAACTTAATGCAACTTTTCAGGGGCGGCTCCGTGTAAGAGGGCGAGGTTTTTTGTATGAAAAGAATGTTGCTCTACGTGATTGCCGTGCTGCTTACTTTTCTTGGTGGTGTGTCGGCTGATGTTGCTTTCAACTATGACTACTACAGGGCGAGGGCAAGGTATATGGAGTATCGCCGTGTCCATCATCGCACTGTGGGGGATGTTGTGGTGGTGGGGGCGGCTGCGGCTGAGGGGAAAAGGGCACGTCTTGAGTAGGCCGTGCCCGGCAATCTCTTGATACGCCGGGGATGAGAGGGCTGTCATGCGAGGCGTGGGCAGGGCGCGCCTGTCCCTTATCGTTTTGCTCCAGGGGTTGGGGAATGCTTCGCTCTGGGGGGTGAATGGGCTCGGGGGAATTGTTACTGGACTTTGCCGAGCATGACGAGTATGCCGAAGACGAGCAGGCCGAGGGCCAGTAGGAAGAGGATGACGGAGATGGTGGTAAAGATTTTGTTTCCCATGACTCTCACGTAATACCAAAAAGCGGGCTCAGTTGCCAAGCCTTTATTTCCAGATCAGGGCTTCGGTTAGCGAAAAAACTTCACGCCGCTTTATCAGCACACGCCGAGAGTGCCCGAGGGGTGGCCGGATTAGCGGCAGCCGTTCGGGGGCGGCGTTAGTTCCTTCCGCAATCAGCAATCCGAAAAAATCTTTGACGTGACATGTGTTCCCTAGTAATATGTTTCTATGTCACATATACATTCCAGAATGCTTGATCGTGAACTGAAGAAGGGGAGCGCAGAGCTGTTGATCCTCTCGCTGGTCGAGGCGCGCCCGCGGCACGGCTACGAGATCAGCAAGCTGATAGAGGCCCGTTCGGACGGCGTGCTGCGTTTTAACGTCGCTTCGCTGTACCCGCTGTTGTACAGGTTGGAGAAGCGTGGCTGGATTCAGGGCCGATGGGTGGAGAAAGCGGGACAGCGCCGTCGTCGTTATTACAAGTTGACGTCGGAGGGCAGGAAGGTGCTGGCGGCGCAGCGCAGCGGCTGGGAAGCCTTCGTCGAAGCGATCAATCGAATCACCGGAACTGAACATGCCTGAGTGGAAGCGAGAAATATCCGGGCGGTTGGAGCGCCTGAAGCTTGAGCCGACGCGCGAGGCTGAGATCGTGGAGGAGTTGGCCCAGCATCTGGATGACCGCTATGAGGAGCTGCTCTCGGAGGGCAAAAGCGCTGAAGAAGCCTTGAGCGCGACGCTCAGGGAATTGAGTAATGTAGAGTTGCTGGCGGAGGAGTTGGCGCGCGTCGAGCGACGGCCTGCCGTTGAGACCATCATTTTAGGAGGCAAAGGGAGAAGCCATATGCTCGGAGATGTGGGACAAGACCTGCGTTATGGGATACGCACGATGTGGAAGAATCCTGCCTTTACGGTCGTCGCCGTCGTCGCGCTCGCTCTGGGCATAGGGGCCAACACGGCCATCTTCTCAGTCGTCAACTCGATACTGCTGCGTCCTCTGCCTTTCAAAGACCCGGAACGGCTGGTCATGGTCTGGCACGCCTACCCTAAGCTAGACCTGATGGCTCCGGTTTCTCCGCCGGGGTTTATGGATTACCGCGCGCGTACGGATGTCTTTGAGAATTCCGCAGCCGCCGCCGGCGGGAGTGCCAACCTGACGGGAGAGGGCGAGCCTGAGCGTATTCAGGCGAGGGCCGTGACGGCCAGTTTTTTCCCGACTTACGGCGTCGAAGCCGCGCTCGGTCGCACGTTTGTACAGGAGGAAGACCAGCCCGGCCACGATCACGTCGTCATCCTGAGCAACGGCCTGTGGCAACGACGCTTCGGCGCAGACCCGGCCATCATCGGCAAGACGATCACGCTCGACGGAGAGGGCTACAACGTGGTCGGCGTGATGCCCGCGAGTTTCAAAGGGTTCGGACAAGATGATGTGTGGGTTCCTCTGGGGCTCACTGCGGAACAACTCGCGCCCAACCGGCGTGGCTCAGAGTTCCTGTTGATGACCGCGCGTCTCAAAGCGGGCGTCAGCCTTGAGCAGGCTCAGGCCGCGATGGACAATGTCGCCGCTCAGATTCAGCAGAACAATCCGCAGAGTGTTGCGAACGACGGCAGTTGGGGCGTCAAGGTCAAGTCGGTTTACGAAGAGGTGGTCGGAGATATTCGTCTGGCGCTTCTGGTGCTGCTCGGGGCGGTAGGGTTTGTGTTGCTGATCGCCTGTGCCAATGTCGCCAACCTGCTGCTTGCGCGTGCGAGCGGGCGGCGAAGGGAGATCGCCATCCGCACGGCGCTCGGAGCGGGCCGTCTGCGCCTCGTTCGTCAATTGCTGACCGAGAGCGTATTGCTCTCAGTGTTGGGCGGCGGCCTCGGATTGGTGTTGGCCGTGTGGGGCGTGGATGTGCTGATCAAGCTCAACCAGAATAACATTCCACGCGCGCAGGAGGTGGGCATAGATGGACGCGTGCTGGCTTTCACCTTTGGCCTCTCGTTGTTAACGGGGATACTGTTCGGGCTCGTCCCGGCGCTTCAGGCTTCAAAGACCGAGCTGACCGATGCCCTCAAGGAAGGCGGCAGAACTTCGGGCGGCCCAATTCGCGGGCGCTTTCGCAACGTTCTGGTAGTTACCGAAATAGCGCTCGCGCTCGTCCTACTGATCGGCGCGGGCCTCATGGTCAAGAGCTTCGCGCGGCTCTCGCACGTCAACCCCGGCTTTGATCCGCAGAACCTTTTGACGATGCAGGTCGCTTTGCCCTCAACCAAGTACCGCGAGCCCAGGCAGCGGGCAGATTTCTACCAGCAGGCGCTGGAGAAGATAAAGACCCTGCCGGGAGTGCGCTCTGTGGGCGCGGTTTCTCAGCTGCCGCTGAGCGGCGCGGTTGCGAGCGGCTTCTTCGCTATAGAGGGGCAGCAATATCAGCAGGGGGAACAGCTCCCGCACACGGACATGCGCGCGTCCAGCTCCGAATATTTACAGACGATGGGCATTCCCCTGACGCGAGGCCGCTACTTCAACGAGCGAGACACTGACTCGTCGCCCTACGTCGCCATTATCGACGAGACACTGGCACGCCGCTATTGGCCCAATGAAGACCCGATAGGCAAACGCATCTCTTTCAATCGAAGGGAGGGCACGCAGGTCTGGCGCGAGATAGTGGGCGTGGTCGGCGCGGTCAAGCATAAGGCGCTCGATGCGGACTATCGCGGTCAGCTCTACTTCCCGCACGCGCAGAATCCCTGGAACGGTATGTATCTGGTCGTACGCACGATGAACGAGCCCGCGAGCATGGCTGGAATGGTGCGCTCCGCTATTCAGGCTGTGGACAAAGATCAGCCCGTGTACAGGGTGATGACGATGGAGACGATGCTCAACGAATCTGTCGCGCAGAGGCGTTTCTCCATGCTCCTGCTCACGCTCTTCGCCGTCGTCGCCGTCGCACTAGCCATCGTCGGGCTCTACGGCGTGATGTCTTACGGCGTCAGCCAGCGCACGCACGAGATAGGCATACGCATGGCCCTCGGCGCGCAGGCCCGCGATGTGCTCAAGATGGTGGTCGGACAGGGACTCTTGCTTGCGCTCATAGGCGTGGGGCTGGGACTGGTCGGTGCGCTCCTCTTAACACGCGTGATGTCCAGCCTCTTGTTCGGGGTAAGCGCCACAGACCCCTTCATGTTCGCCACCATCCCCCTCATCATGGCCGCCGTCGCGCTGCTGGCCTGCTACATCCCCGCCCGCAGAGCGACAAAAGTAGACCCCATGATCGCGCTACGGTACGAGTGAAAGGATGAAGGCGGCAACGATGAATAAAAAGCTTTGATTGAATGGTTCAATCAAGCATTGACTCAACCCTTTCATCCTTCATCCTTCCGCCTTCATCCTTAGTTTCAGGCGCTGGCGCTCATGTCGTGGCGTTCGAGCTTGAGGTAGAGGCCGCGACGTGTGAGCCCGAGCTCGCGTGCGGCGCGAGAGATGTTGCCGCCGTGCTTACGCATGGCTTCGGCGATCATGCGTCTTTCCAGCTCGGCGAGCGCGTCCGCAAGGGTCGTGCCTTCGGGCGGAGCAGAGGCGGCGTTGATAGGTGTGACGAGCGCGGGCGGCGTGATGACCGTGGAGGTGCGGCGCAGCTCAGGCGAGAGATGATCCGGCGTAATCAGCGTGCCGTCTTCGGCGCGCGCGACGATGCGCTGTATCTCGTTGGTGAGTTGCCGCACATTGCCCGGCCAGTCGCAGACCATCAGGAGGTCAACGGCCTGCGGCGTAATCTCTATGTCGCGGCGACCGAACTTGGCCGAGTAATGATTGATGTAGTAGTTGACGATGGTCGGAATCTCTGAGCGGCGCTCTCTGAGGGGCGGGACGCGCAGGCGTATGACGTTGAGGCGATAATAGAGGTCTTCACGAAAGCGCCCTCCGGCGACCATCTCTTCCAGATCAGTATTGGTGGCGGCGATGATGCGAACGTCGACCTTGACGGGACGCTGCTCGCCGAGGGGCTGAATCTCGCCCTCCTGCAAAAACCTGAGCAGCTTCGGCTGAACGTCAAGCGGCAGGTCGCCGATCTCGTCGAGGAAGAGCGTGCCGCCTTCGGCTGCGCGGATGACCCCGGGCGAATCGTGAACAGCGCCCGTGAACGAGCCGCGACGATAGCCGAAGAGGTAGCCTTCCGAAAGCTCCTTCGGGACGGCTGTGCAGTTAAACGGCACAAAGACCTTGGCGCGGCGCGAAGAGATGGCGTGAATCGCGCGCGCGACCAGCTCTTTGCCCGTCCCGGATTCGCCCGTCACCAGCACCGTCACGTCCGAAGAACGTATCTTGTGAACCTCTTCGACGAGACGCGTCATCGCCGGGCTGGAATGAATAAAGCCCGGCATCAGGCTCGTGCCGGCGAGCGCTCCGTCCTCCTGATGTGCGCGCCCCGACTGCGCGCCTGCGCGCAGAGCGCAAACATTCATGCCCAGCTCCACGATACGCAGCAGCGGCTCGATGGCGATTCCCCCCGGAAGCATTGCCGAAGCGCGCGGCGCGATGAAAAGCAGGGCGGGCGCGGCGTTGGTGGCGCGCAGGGGGATGAGCAACGCATCATGCTTCGAGGACAACTGCTCGCGCACATCCTGATCCTGGGCCAATCCGACCTCTTCCGCCGAGCGCGTGGCCTGCTCCGGCGTGCAGCCGTGCGCGACGACGACCCTCGTTTGATTGTCCTCGCCCGGCTCCAGCACGAGGACGCGTTGAGCATCCGTCTCCTGATAAATCACAGCGGCCAGCTCGCGCAACAGCAACTCGCGCGAGGCGACCGCTTCGGCCAGTCTAAGGGTGAGAAGCTGCGTCAGGGCCGAGCGCTCGTCGTGCAGTTGCGGCGCGTTGCGATCGAGAGCGGCGAGAGCCTCTTCCGCGCGAGCAAGATCAAGGCGTGCGCCAAGCTCGCGGAAAGTATGAGCGGCGCGCGAGAGATGCTCGGCGGCGCGTTCGGGCGAGGCGCTGGCGTAGGCGCGGCCCAACTCGTAATGAGCCCGCGCGCCGCGATAGCGGTCGCCCAGAATGTCGAAGATCGTGACGCTGCGGCTAAAGTGCTGCGAGGCCAGAGTCACATCCTCGTGAGCAATAGCGAGCAGCCCCTGCATGCGCTGCGCCTCTCCGGCGAAGCCAAGATCTGTGACGGAGTCGGTCGTCTGCTCCGCAACTTTCTCAAGCTCAGCGGCGCACTCTTCAAGATCGCCGCACATCAGGTCGGCTTCGGCCAGCAGGAGGCGCGATTCGCAGATCGCCTGCCGGTCGCCAATCGCATTGGCGAACCCTAGCGCCTGACGACCATGCTCGCGCGCGCCCGCAGCATTGTTCATCGCCAGCAGACAACGGCCCATCGTACGTATGGCCTGCCCCGCATACCACTTGTGATTATGCTCTGTGGCGACCGCCACGGCGCGTTCAAGGTAGCCCTGCGCCATCAGCAGATCACCGCGCAACATGTAGAGCTCGCCGAGCGAATCCAGCGGCATCGAGAGCTTCGGACTGTTGGCGTGAACCTCGGAGGCCAGCGCGAGCGCGCGCTCAAGAGCCGCCTGTGCCCTGGTCCAGTCGCCGACGAGAATAAAGTTGATGCCTAAGTTGTTGTAGCCGTCCGTCGCGTTGGCCTTGTGCTCGGTGCGCTCGTAATAGCTGATGGATTTCTCAAGATTGCGAATCCCCTCCTGCGGGCGCTTGAGAAACCAGCATGCCCCGGCCATGTTGTTGTAAATCTTGGCGAGCAGGTAGGGCGCTGGGTAATCGCCAACAAGATTAAGTGCCTGCTCGTAATTATCCAGCGCCGCTTCGTAGTTGCCTTCCAGCATGTCTGCGAGCGCGATGCCGAAGTAGCTTTCGGCAAGGCCGCGCCAGTCGCCGGAATTGCGGTAATGCTCTAGCGCCCGCTGCGCGTAATCGCGCGCAATCGGATGCTCGTTGATGCTGCGGTAGATGCGCGCCAGCGCGACGTAGATCGCACCCATCTGCGTGTCCGAGCCGTCGTCGGAGCTTTCGCGCAGGGCCGAGTTCAGCAGCGCAATCGCCTTCGGATGATCGCCCGTGTAGTTGTAGGCGAGCCCGATCTGGACGTTGAGACGCGTGATGGTTTCGGCATCCACGCGCGCGCGCGTCTCCGGCGTCTCGTACATCCGCACGGCTTCGAGCGATTCCTTGTAGCGTCCCTGCATCTCAAGCGCCATGGAGAGGGCACAGCGCGCCTGAGCCAGAAGCGACGCGTCCTGACGGGCGGCCACGATCAGCGGCGTGATACGTGATTGAACCTCGGTCGAGCGTCCCTGATCGAGCAGCAGGCGGATTTCCTCCAGCTCGCCGGCGAGCGATTCGCGCGTCGCCGCTTTACGCGAGTGCAGGCGCGCGCTCGCCAGATCAACCACGCCCGCTTCTCGCGCGGGTGCGTCTTTGATCGTCTGATTGCCGGGTGTGCGCGTACGTCTATTCATCGCGGATTAGTATAAACGGCGAATCCCCGTCTCATTTCAGTTACGTTGCGGTTCCGGGTCGGGCGGAGGGGCTTTCGCGCATGCAAGTCCTCCCACAGACCTTTATGCGCTCGTCGAGAGTTAACGCCAGTGAATTTAACACACGCGCGCGCCGAGCGTCTATATGAAAAGGGCGGCAGCGCGGAGGGCGGCAGTGTGAAGGATGAAAGCAGGATGATTCGGGTCGAATGGCAGCGCTTTCATCCCTCGCACCGCCGCCCTCATCCCTTACTAATCGCTTGCCTTGACACGTTACCGAAGCCCCCGTTATCATCTTCGTTTCCGTTTAGAGCGCGGAACTGTACCTATATGTTCGAGTCTTTATCCGATAAGCTGAAACGTACGCTGAAGAACCTGCGCGGCGAGGGCGTCCTGACGCCTGAGCACGTGGACGCCGCGCTGCGCGAGATTCGCCTCGCCCTGCTCGAAGCAGATGTCAACTACAAGGTGGCGAAGGATTTCATCGCGTCCGTCAAAGAGAAGGCAGAGGGGCAGCAGGTCTGGCAGGAGCTGAAGCCTTCGGAGCAGGTCGTCAAGATCGTCTTTGACGAGCTGGTGGAGCTACTGGGCGGCCAGTCTTCCCGCCTCGTCTTTACCAAGACTATTCCGAACGTCGTCATGATCGTCGGCCTACAGGGCTCCGGCAAGACCACTTCGACGGGAAAGATCGCGCGCTGGCTCTCGCAGAATCAGGAGCGCAAGCCCCTGCTGCTCTCCGTCGACGTGTATCGCCCGGCGGCGCGCGAGCAGTTGAAGGTCATCGCGCGCGCTACGGGTCAGGCGATCTTCGAGATGCCGGAGACGAACGACCCGCTCACGCTCGTGCGCGAAGCGCACAAGCACGCGCAGCAGACAGGCTATGACACGCTCCTGATAGACACAGCCGGACGCCTGCACATCGACGACGAGCTGATGACGGAGCTGGTTCGCATCAAGACGGAGACGCGGCCCGTCGAGACGCTCTTTGTCGCCGATGCCATGACGGGACAGGACGCCGTCCGCTCAGCCGAAGAGTTTCATCGGCAGGTTGGGATTACGGGAGTGATTCTGACGAAGATGGACGGCGATGCGCGCGGCGGCGCGGCGCTTTCGATCAAGCAGGTCACGGGTCAGCCCGTCAAGTTCGTCGGCGTCGGCGAAAAGTATGACGCGCTTGAGCCCTTCTATCCTGATCGCATCGCGCAGCGCATCCTCGGCATGGGCGACGTGCTCTCTTTAATCGAAGAGGTGCAGTCGAAGGTCGACCAGTCGGAGGCCGAAGAGCAGCTCAAGAAGCTACAGAAGAACCAGTTCACGCTCGACGATTTTCGCGGGCAGCTTCGGCAGGTCAAGCGGCTCGGCTCTTTCTCAAAGATCATGAAGCTCCTGCCCGATCAGCTTCTGGGCGGCATGGGCATGCCGGAGCTGAGCGAAGAGCAGTCGAAGGAGATGGAGCGCGAGCTTAAACGCACAGAGGCGATTATCGATTCGATGACGAAGGAAGAGCGCAACGATCACAAGATTCTGAATGCCAATCGCCGCCGTCGCATCGCGCGCGGCTCGGGCAGCTCCGTCGCAGAGGTCAACGCGCTCATTAAGCAGTATACGGAGATGCGCCAGATGATGCGCCAGCTATCGGGCTCGGGCCTCTTCGGCGGCATGGGCGGCGGTGGCGGCGGCCTCAAGGGCAAGATGATGCGCCGCATGGCCGGGATGGCAGGCATGCCTGACCTCTCCGGCATGATGGGAGGCAACGGCGGCGACGACGATACGGGCAGCCTGCCGACGCTGCCCGCCGGGCCTTCACGCAAGAAGACTGGGAAGAAGAAACGCTGGAAGAAAAGATGAGAAGGCAGCGACGAGTGACAAGCTGAAAAGCTTGGCTCTTGCTCGCCACTTGCCACTGTTTTTAAGGGAGGAAGAAGATTTGTTAGCGATTAGATTAATGCGCATGGGCGCGAAGAAGAGACCTTCATACCGCATCGTGGTGAAGGAAAAGCTTTCCAAACGCGACGGCTCTTATTTGGAGAACCTGGGCATTTACAACCCGACGCAGGACCCGGCGGAGATTCGCCTCAATGCCGAGCGCACGCAGTACTGGCTCGAACGAGGCGCGCAGCCGACCGAGACTGTGCGACGCATTATCAAAGCCAATCAGAAAGCTCAGGCGCAAACCCCGGCGGATACGGCCAGCACGACGACGACGACCGCTTCCGCCTGAGAGATAGTAAGGGACGCCGGCGCGCAACTCTCGCCAGACGCTTTTGCTTTCAAAGGGCTTCGCTTATGAGAGACACCGTTGAGATGATCGTGAAGGCTCTGGTGGACGACGCGTCTGCGGTTGACGTGCGCGAAGTGGAGCACAAGGGCTCGACCTTGATCGAAGTGCGCGTCGCCGAAAGCGACATGGGCAAGCTGATCGGTCGGCAGGGAAGAACAGTGCGCGCTCTGCGGGCGATAGTTCAGGCCGCGAGCGCGAAAAAGAACCAGCGCTTTCTGCTGGAAATCGTCGAATGAGCGCGGGGGAAGAGAGCGGCGCGAGCTTGTCCGCGGAAGATTTGGTGGCGGTTGCGCGCGCGGTCAGGACTCGTGGATTGCGCGGCGAAGTGGTCGCAGAGCTTTTGACGGATTTCCCGGAGCGGTTTGAAAAGCTGGAACGCCTGATCGCGGTCGCCCCCGACGGTGAGCGTCAGGCGTTGACGCTTGAGGAACACTGGTTTCAATCGGGGCGCATCGTGCTCAAGTTCGCCGGTTATGATTCCATAGAGGCGGCGAGCGCGCTCGTGGGCCACGAGTTCGCCGTCCCCGAGGCCGAGCGCGTAGAGCTTCCGGAAGACGAGTTTTACGATTGGGAGTTGGAGGGCTGCGCGGTCTTAACCGTCGAGGGGGAGAACATAGGGGTCGTGCGCGAAGTATTGAAGACTGGCGGGGTTGAAACGCTCATCGTCTTGAACCCCCGGACTGAGCGCGAGCATCTTATCCCGCTGGCGGAAGAGATATGCGTCGAGATCAACGTCGAGCAGAAGCTGATCCGCATTGATGCCCCCGAAGGACTGTTGGAATTTTAGATTATGGATTTTGGGTTGGCGGGATGCGTCAGTCTAAAATCTAAAATCCGAAATGAAGTTTGACATCATCACGATCTTTCCGGGCTTCTTTGGAGAGGTCTTCGATTATGGGATCGTCCGGCGGGCACGCGCGGCGGGCCTCGTCGAGATAGGCACGCACGACCTGCGCGGCTGGACGAGCGATAAGCACCACATCGTTGATGATCGCCCCTTCGGCGGCGGCGACGGAATGGTCTTAAAGCCTGAGCCGGTGTTTGCGGCAGTTGAAAATTTGACGGGCACGAGCGCGCGCGAGGCGTACCCGGAAGGTATTCGCGTCGTGCTCCTTTCGCCGCAGGGTCGCACCCTGACGCAGGGCATGGCGGAAGACCTTGCGCGCTCCAGGCAGATCGTCCTGATCTGTGGGCGCTATGAGGGCGTTGACGAGCGCGTGGCCGAGCATCTGGTGACGGATGAAATCTCGATTGGGGATTATATTCTGTCGGGCGGGGAGGCGGCGGCAATCGTCCTGGTCGACGCGGTCACGAGGCTTCTGCCGGGCGCTCTGGGCAGCGAGACCTCCGCGCGGCACGATTCATTCTCCGAGGGGATGCTGGATTTTCCGCACTACACGCGCCCGCCGGAGTTCAGAGGGATGCGCGTGCCGGAAGTGCTTCTCGGCGGCCACCACGGAGAGATCGCCGGTTGGCGAAGACGGCGTGCTTTGAGTAAGACGCGGCGCAATCGCCCTGACTTGTTTGAAAGATTGGAGCTTGAGGAGCGCGAACGCGCCGGGCTCGATGAAGAGTAATTTTAGATTATGGAGTTGAGATCATGAACCGCTTAGATACGATTGAAAAAGCGCAGCTACGCGAGTCGATCCCGGATTTCCAGCCGGGCGATACCGTACGCGTCCACGTGCGTATTAAGGAATCGGAGACCAAAGAACGCCTTCAGGTGTTTGAAGGCATAGTCATCGCGCGCAAGCACGGCGGCATTCGCGAGACGATCACCGTTCGCAAGACCAGCTTCGGCGTCGGCGTCGAGAGAATCTTCCCGCTGCACGCGACCATCGTTGATCACATCGATGTCGTCAAGCGCGGACGAGTGCGCCGCGCCAAGCTCTACTACCTGCGTAACCTGCGCGGCAAGGCCGCACGCATACGCGAGCGCGACACACGCACCAGCTCGGAACAGGCCGCCGCCGCATCGGGCAAAAAGGGATAAGAACAGCGACAAGCGGCGAGCGACGAGTCACAGGTTAAAAGCTTTTCTCTCGTCACTCGCCACTTGTCACACGTCACTCGTTCTTATGGTTCGCAAGCGAGTATCAGCCGTCGGCACAGCCTTTGAAGAGGAGGCGCGCGCCCGCGGCTTTCGTCTTGTGGCGGGCGTGGATGAAGTGGGGCGTGGGGCGCTGGCCGGGCCGGTTGTGGCCGCCGCCGTCATCCTCGACCCGGAGCAGCCGTTGCCAGAGGGGCTGGACGACTCGAAGAAACTGACGCGTAAAGCGCGCGAGCGCATCGCGGACGAGTTGAAAGAAAGGGCGCTCTGCTATGCGGTCGGCCTCGTCGAGCCGGAAGAGATAGACCGCATCAATATTCTTGAGGCGACACGGCGCGCGATGACTATGGCCGTGGAGGGTCTAGCGCCCTGCGCCGATCATCTGCTGATAGACGCCGTCTCTCTTAAAGAGTGCGAGATTCCGCAGAAGGCGATCATTCGCGGCGACTCCGTCTCGGCCTCAATCGCCGCCGCCAGTTGCATCGCCAAGACATATCGTGACGCGCTGATGCGCGCTCTGCACGACACCTACCCCCAGTACGATTTCGCTCGTCACGTCGGCTACGGCACGCGCGCTCACCACCAAGCGCTTCGTCAACATGGGCCGTGTCCCATCCATCGCAGGAGCTTTCGCGGTGTCCTTCCAAACACAGAGCCTTTCGAGTAAACTCGCCGGGCGAAGGTTTCTCTAACCCCGATAATTCGAAACCACGTACGGGAGCAACGGGCTGTCTTGCATATCGCCATAGACGCGCACTCGGTCGGGGCCGGTCTGGCCGGTAACGAGAGCTATGCGACGAACCTGATCGAGGCGCTGGCTGAGATAGATGCTGTCAATCGTTACACGCTGTATGTGACCCGCCGCGAAGCGGTCGAGCGTTTCGAGGGACGCTGGCCGCACGTCTCCATTCGCCTGACGCTGCCGCACACGCCGCTGCTTCGCATCCCCCTGACGCTCTCGGCTGAATTGCGCCGCCGCCCCGTAGACCTTCTCCACGTGCAGTACACAGCGCCGCCGCTCGCGCCCTGTCCGGTCGTCGCCACCATACACGATCTCTCGTTCGAGCATCTGCCGGAGACCTTCAAGCGCCGCAGCCGCGCGCAGCTTCGCCTGACCGTGCGCCGCACGGCCCGCATGGCGAGCGCCGTGATCGCGCCGTCCGAGTTCTCCCGCCGCGACCTGATAGAGACCTATCAACTCGCGCCGGGGCGCGTGAAGTGTACGCCGCTGGCAGCCGCGCCGCACTTTGTGCCCGTCAGGGATGAAGCCGAGCGGCGGCGGGTCAAAGAGCTTTACGGTATCAGCGGCGAGTACATCCTCGCGGTCGGCGCAATCCAGCCGCGTAAAAATCTAGTCCGCCTCGTAGAGGCATACGCCGACTTGCGCCGTCAACGCCCACAGGCTAAGCTTCCGCAACTGGTTCTGGTCGGTAAACGAGGCTGGCTCTACACCGAGACGCTCAGCGCGGCGCGTCGGCACACGAGAGACGGCGACATACACTTCGCCGGATACGTGCGCGAGCGTGATCTGCCTGCGCTCTACACGGATGCTATGGCGTTCGTCTACCCTTCATACTTCGAGGGGTTCGGGCTGCCTCTTCTCGAAGCGATGGCGTGCGGTGCGCCCGTTATCGCGGGCAACCGCACCAGTTTGCCGGAAGTGGTCGGCGAGGCCGGTCTACTCTTTGATCCTTTTGACAGCGCGGCGCTCTCCTGCGCGCTCGGTCGCGTGATTGATGACGGCGGGCTGCGGCAGCGGTTAAGGGAACGGGGCTTGGAGCGCGCACGCGCCTTCAGTTGGCGCGAGACGGCGCGCATGACTCTGGAAGTCTATGAAGAGGCCGCGCGTCAGGCACGTAATAATTCCCGGCGGCGTCTCGCCTGAAGTATTTAAAGGCGATGCGGAGAGACTGTACGTTATATCGCGCTAATAATTTCGGACGAATGGGTCATGCCCTGTGAGCGTCCTTTGAGCGCCCCCTAGCGGCGCATAAATCTTTTGCATGCGTATAGCCATTCTGGGAACAAGGGGGATTCCGGCCAGCTACGGCGGCTTTGAGACTTTCGCCGAACACCTCTCGACGCGGCTCGTGGCGCGCGGTCATGAAGTGACCGTCTATTGCCGCGCACACTATGTCTCCCCGCGCCAGCTCGAATACCACGGCGTGCGCCTCGAAGTCCTGCCCACCATCCGGCATAAGTATTTCGACACGGTGGCCCACGCCTTCCTCTCGGCCCTGCATGCAGCCCCGCGCCGCTACGATGCCGCGCTCATCTGTAATGCCGCCAACGCTCCTTTCATCCCGCTGCTGAGGTGGACGGGAACGCCCGTCGCCATCAACGTCGACGGGCTCGAACACAAACGCAAGAAATGGAACTGGCTGGGGCGTAGATACTACCTGCTGGCGGAACGGCTCGCCACCATCCTGCCGAACGTGACGGTGACGGACGCGCGCGTCATACAGGAATACTACCTCGCTCATCACAAGGCGTCGTCGACCATGATCGCCTACGGCGCGGAGGTCGAGCGCAGACCTGATCGTGCCTCCGTCCGGCAGTGGCGCGTCGAGCCCAATCGCTACGTGCTCTATGTCTCGCGGCTTGAGCCGGAAAACAACGCTCATCTGGTCATAGAGGCTTTCAAAAAGGTACGCACCGCGCACAAGCTGCTGATTGTCGGCGACGCGCCCTACGCACACGACTACATCAACGAGCTGAGACTGCTTGCGCGCCGCGACCGCAGAATCATCTTCACGGGCTTTGTCTTCGGCAAGGATTACAGGGTTTTGCAGCAGAACGCCTATTGCTACGTTCACGCCACGGAGGTCGGCGGCACGCACCCGGCGCTTCTGGAAGCGATGGGCTACGGCAACTGCGTCCTGACGCTGGCGACCCCGGAAAACCTAGAAGTCGTCGGCGAAGCCGGTATCCCTTACCGCGACGAGCAGGAACTCGCCGAGCAGCTTCAACGCGTCCTCAGAGACGGCTCGCTCGTCAGCTCCTATCGTCAACGCGCGCAGGCCCGCGTCGAGAAGCATTACGACTGGGAACACGTCGTCGACCGCTACGAAAACCTCTTCGCCGGCATGGCAGGCCATCCACTGCCGCACGACGAGCGCCTGACCTTCGAGCGCGATGCCACTTATACGGAAGCCTCAGAGCGCGTGCCACAGACAAGGTAAAGAAAGAAGATGGATAAAGCTGGTCAGCACCGCACGCTTAAGTCGGGCGGGCTCTGGTGCGGCTTCAGACCCGCCCGAGACCTTTGGCCGTACTCGCCTCTCGCGCCTTTGCCACTTCGTTATTGAATAGCAGTAGCGCTAAACTGTATAATGCTGCGCCGTGGCTGGCAGGAGCGCCTCAAACGATGGCTTTCCTACAGGCCATGCTGCTACCGATCATCGAAGAGACTTCTCTCCTGATTTAGCTTCGATTTTTTCTGTAAAAGAGTCCCGACGCCAAGCAGCTTTTGTGGGAGATTTTGCGTCAAAGGTAACGGTTTCAGTGCGTTGCCGAACCGGCCTTTTCCCTTTTAACCCCCAAACCTCGTTGTTCTGACTGTTACCTATACGGTTGCGTCTCGCAAAACCCCTGTCCGTAGAGAGCGAGCCGCCTTAAGCGCCGTGCCTTTTAAGGAGTTATCCGAATGACCCTCGTTCCCCGCTTCCTGAGCCGCATTCGTCTGCTTTCGCAGGTCTTAAGCTTCGTCGCCCTCTTCGGCCTCATATCATTTAGTTCGAGCGTCTTTGCTCAGACCGCCGATTACAAGCTCAACCCGAACGAGCATGTTTACACCCTCGTTCAAGCCCCGGACGGCTCAACCACCTGCCGTCTCGCCACCGCGCAGGAGAGAAAAGAGATGCGCGATCAGGGGACTCAGCCCCTGCATCTGATCAACCATCTCAAGGACACGGAGAAAGGCCCGTCTGCAAACGTCAATGACCCCAGCTTACCGGGCTTGAAAATCTTCCTGCTGGCAACCGCGCAGCTCGACAATAATGCTCAGGCCAAGGCGGCTTTCATCAGGGCGGCGGCGGATTGGGAAGCAATCATCAAATCACCCATCACCATTTATCTGAGGGTTGATTACGGCTCAACGAATTTCGGTGCTCCATGGTCACCAGGCGTTATCGGTTCAACCACCTCATTTGATACATCAGTCGGCTATCCGACTGTTCGTAACACTCTCATCACGGCGGCCTCTAACGGCAGCGAGTCATCCCTTTATGCTCTGCTCCCACAGTCATCGGTTCCAACCGACTCGGGCAGCAGCGGGACGATGACTGTTAATACTTCAATCGCGCGGGCGCTCGGCTTCCTCCCTGCTAATGCCGACCCGAACAACCAAAACGCAATGCCCCGGATCGGGTTTAGTGTCCGTGCTTACGACTTCAACCCGGATGATGGGATTACCGGCGGCACGGATTTCGTAGCGGTCGCCACACACGAGATAGGCCACGCGCTCGGCTTCGTCTCGACCAACGGCGAGGGCGGGACACCGCCGCGTCTGGCTATGTGGGACTTATTTCGCTTTCGTCCCGGTGTCACAGATTTCACCAACACCCAGCGCATCTCGACCATCGGCGGCGGTCTTCAAATATATTACGCGGGCGGCGCTGAACTGGGACTGTCTACGGGCGGGCCTGATCCTGATGTCGGCGACGGTGACGGCGAGCAATCAAGCCACTGGCGCGATGACAATAACAGCACGCTCGCTTATATCGGCATCATGGACCCGACCATCGGGCCGAACAGGCGTGAGCAGATAACGGCCAACGATATCAACACCCTTAACTTCATGGGCTATAACATGGAGGGCAGTGTGCCGCCGCCGCCGCCGCCGCCACCACCGCCCGCTCCGGCCAACAATAACTTCTCAAGCGCGCAGGTCATCACAGGCTGCTCCGGCAGTGTTACCGGAACCAACATCTCGGCCACTAAAGAGCCGGGAGAGCCCAGCCATTCGCCCGACAACAATCCCGGCGGCGCGTCCGTCTGGTATCAGTGGCAAGCGCCCTCCTCGGGCAGCGTGACCATCACCACCGCTGGCAGCAACTACGACACGCTGCTCGCGGTCTATACGGGAAACAGCGTCAGCAGCCTATCGCTCATACAGCGGAACGATGACGCGAGCGCCACTCCACACGTGGTCAGCAGCTCCGTCACCTTCAACGCCACCTCGGGCGTAACTTATCGTATCGCGGTTGACGGCTATGACAACAACTCGGGCGGTGACACGGGCAACATCGTTCTCAACTGGAACGCAACCAATTGCGTTGCGACGACGCCTACGACCGTGCAGTTCAGTGCCGCGAGCTACGCGGTGAACGAGAGCGGGAGCTTTGCCTCGATCACGGTCACGCGCGCGGGCAGCGACCTGACAGGCCCGGCGACGGTCAAATATGCGACCTCGGATTCGACGGACGCCAACTTCAAGTGCGACCCCAACACTCCCGGTCAGGTCACAGGCGTCGCGTCACGTAAATGCGACTACCACATAGCCGTCGGCAAACTCCGCTTTGCTCCCGGCGAGACCTCAAAGCAAATCACCCTGAGCATCATCAATGACGTTTACGTGGAAGGACAGGAGACACTGACACTGACCCTGAGCAATCCGTCCGGTGCGACATTGGGCACGAACAGTGCTGTGCCTGTCATTATCACGAGTGATGACACAGCGCTGACGGCCAATCCGATAGACAACACGAGCTTCTATGTTCGTCAACTTTACGTTGACTTGCTCTCGCGTGAGCCTGACCCCGCGGGATGGAACGGCTGGACTGATCGCATCAACTTCTGCGGTCTGCCCGGTCAGCCTCCTCCTCCCTGTGATCGTGTTACGGTCGGCGGCGACGGATTCCTACGCTCGGGCGAGTTCTTTGATCGCCAGTTCTTCGTGTTAAGACTGTACCGGACAGGATTGGGACGCATTCTTCACTACGACGAAGTTGGTGATCTGGCCCTGGTCAGCGGATTTCTGACGGATACAGACCTTGAGCTGAACAAGCAGGATTTGGTGAATGAGTTTGTCACCAGAACTGAATTCACAAATCTCTACGGCTCGTTGTCGAACACCGCTTTTGTCGCCAATCTATTGCAGACGGCAGGCGTGACGGTTCCGCCAAGCGTACAGAGTGACTGGGTAACAAGCCTCAATGCCAATCCGGGGCAGCGGGCACAAATCTTCAGAGAGATTTCGGAGCGTCAAGAAGTGAGCGCAAAGTTTGCTCATGAGGCGCAGGTTGTCTCTGCCTACTATGGATTCTTCTCAAGGAATCCTGACGGGGCTTACCTGAACTACTTGCAGCGACTCGATTCGGGAGAGATTAATCTCGGAGACCTCGCCAACGCCTTCATCAATGCACAAGAGTATCGCCAGAGATTCGGGCAGTGATTGGGCCAACCGGTTAAGGTTAGTAAAAAGCGTAGGGGACAATTTCATCCCCTACGCTTTTTGCTGTCTGCCTTACGATCTTTTCGCCGCTTACTTGACGGCCTTGGCGTTGGCGGGTCGTGTGAAGAGGGCGTCGGCGACGGGCGCGTTGAATTCGACCGACTCGTAGTTGATGCGGCTCGTTTGCACGCCCGCGCGGAAATGATCTATCACGTAGGGCACAAGGATTCCGCCGACGGCGATATACTGGGCCATGCGGTCTTCTTCCGGCAGCTCCTTGCCTTCGGCGTCCTTGCGCTGGTAGATGACCTTGGCGGGTAAGCTATCCTTCGCTCCGAATTCAAAGTCCACAATCATGCCGTCCGGGTAGGTCAATCGAACCGTCTCATTGCGCCGCCCGATGCCGGCTTCGCGCCGCCCGACATAGCTGAGACGCGCCCCACCCGCGCGCCACCCGCCGCGCAGCAGATTCTCCACGCTCGTCCGCAGAGAGAAACGGAAGTCTTCCACCTGTTCGGGCGTCATGTCCTTAATGGTGCGCCCCGCGCCGTCGTAAATCCAGCCGGTCGCGCCCGCGTTGGTCTGAATGTTTCGCACGCCGCCGCCCTTAAATTCCGTGCGCTCGTGATCGGGGTAGACGATGTAGTCAATGAAGGTGAGCGGCAGTTGCGAGATGCCGTCTTTGAAGGGCGTGAACTGGCCGCGCCCGATGACCGTGCGAATGTTCATGTAGCTCGCGCCGCCGAGCGCCTCGACGGCACGCTTTAGAATCTGCTCGGCCTTGTCGTCCGTCGCCTGCTGAGGCGGCGGAGGAGTCGGCGTCGTCGGCGTGGGCGACTGTGACGGAGGCGGGCTGCCCGTCTCTCTCACGCCGCTCTGCGCCTGTATGTCAGGCGAGGCGAGACAGACGAAAATGAGCAGGAGCGAGACGGCCCGCGCCGACTTAATGATCGAGTGGTTTGTTAGCTTCATCATGGTAGAGGATTGGAAGCGTCACAGGATGAAACAAACTCGCCTGTGACGGGACAAAATGAAAGGGCCTCAATGAATTTATCACTGAAACCCTCTCCGGTACATGCTCATCCGCGATAGTAGGATGAGTTACTCTGAAACCATGTCGTCAATCGCCTTGATCGTGATCTCGCCTTCTTCGGCATCCACACGGAAGCGCGTCGCGCCCTTCCACATGGTTGTGATCGGCAGCTTCACCTTCTCGTCGATATGACGCTTGAGGAAGCGCGCGCCGTATGCCGGGCTGAAGCCCTTCTCCGTGAGCAGGTCGATGGCGCGGTCGGTCACTTCAACCTCTTTGCCCTGATGCTCCATCTGGCGACGCAGCTTGTTGAGATATATCTGCGCGATCTGACGGACTTCGTCCATCGTCAAGGGCGAGAAGACGACTATCTCGTCAATGCGGTTGCGAAACTCCGGCGAGAATCGCTGCTCCGCGGCCTTCATCACCTCATTCTTGATGGCGCGAACGTCGCCCAGAGTCTTCTGACCGAAGCCTAAGGGCTTTTCGTACTTCTTAAAGCTCTCAGACCCCAGGTTAGAGGTCATGATAACGATGGCGTCCGAGAGATAGACCTTCTTGCCTCGACCGTCCGTCATCCAGCCCTCGTCGAAACCCTGCAGGAAGAGGTTCATCAGGTAGGGCGAAGCCTTTTCGACCTCGTCCAGGAGAAGCACCGTGTAAGGGTTCTCGCGCAACTGCTCCGTCAGGATCCCGCCGCGCTCCGAGCCGACGATGCCGCGCGGCATGCCGATCAGCTTCTCGATCCCGATGGTTCCGTCGCCATACTCCGACATGTCTATGCGAACCATCTTCTCTTCGTCGCCGAACATGAACTCGGCGACGGCCTTCGCTAATTCAGTCTTACCCACGCCGGTCGGGCCTAGAAAGAGCAGCACACCGTCAGGCTTGTAGTGGTTCTCCTTGAGCGGCCCTTTGTTCAGACGCAGGCGCTGCGCGACACCTTTAATGGATTCCTTCTGACCGATGACGCGCTTGGCGAGCTCGGCTTCCATGTGCGCGAAGCGGTCGTTGGTGTCGCGGAAGATCATGTCGCGCGGGATGCGTGATTCCTGCGAGATGACCTCGATGACGTGCTCCGGCTTGACGATCATCGTCTGCGGCTCGTTGATCTCGACCTTGACGGCAGCCGTGTCCAGCCAGCCGATTGCCTTGTCAGGCAGGTGAAGATTGCGTATGTACTTCGGAGCCATCTCAAGCGCGGTGTTGATCGCGTCGTCGGAGATGGTGACGGAGTAGTTCTTCTCCAAACGGGGACGAAGGCCCAACAGTATCTCTCTCGTCTCCGTCAAAGAAGGCTCAGCGACTTTGACCATGCGGAAGCGACGCGCGAGCGCCTCGTCTTCGCCGATGTACTCCTTGTACTCCGTGATGGTGGTCGCGCCGATGATACGCATCTCGCCGCGCGCCAGAGCGGTCTTGAACATGTTGGCGGCATCAGACGATGTGCCGAGCGCCGCGCCCGCGCCGATGATCGTGTGCGCCTCGTCAATAAAGAGAATCAGGTTGTCGCGCTCTTTGACCTCGTCGATAATGCCCTTGATGCGTTCCTCGAACATGCCGCGCAGCATAGTGCCCGCAACGAGCCCGCCCATCTGAAGCTGAACGATGTGCGAGCCGCGAAGGCGGGCCGGAACCTTTTCCGGCTCAAGCTCGACCAGACGCGCGAGTCCCTCGACGACAGCCGTTTTGCCGACGCCCGGCTCTCCGACGAGCATGGGCGAGTTGGCGCGCTCACGATGGCAGAGAATCTCCACCATCTGCTGAATCTCCGTCTCGCGCCCGATGGTCGGCGGCAGGCGGTCTGCGCGCGCCAGGCGGTTCAGGGAGACGCCGAAGTGTTTGAGGTAGGGAGGCAGCTCGAATTTCTTCTTGTACTGCTCCTCCTCCTGTTCGCGTATGTGAACACGAGCGCGTACGTTTTCCACGACGGCCTCCGGGCTTGCGCCGAGATTTCGGCAGACCTCGACAAAAAGAGAATCGTATTGAGAGAGTGCTGTGAAAATATCCGTCGCCTCGATGGTCTTGCGTCCCTGTGCGCGGGCGCGCTCCATCGCGCGTTTGAAGAGATCGGTTGTGTCGGGCGCAATCTTGAAACCCTTGCCCACATGCTGCCGACTCATTTCGAGACGCTTTTCGATCAGCATCTTAACCGCGAGCGGATCAAGCCGCAGGTCGCGCATGGTGGCGTTGAAGAGGTCTGACTCCTCAGCGACGAGAGCATTCAGAATGTGCTCGACGGAAACGTAGTTTTGATCGCGGCGGCGTGATTCGCTCAAAGCGCTTTCCAGAATACGCTGGCCGCTCTCCGAAAATTTATCTTTGTATGCCCCAAGATCTATCATTTACTTTTTCTCGACTGTTTTAACCGACAACAACTTTTAGCTTGCGCTTAACAATTAAAAGTCAATCATGTGCCAAATGTTTGGCGGCAAGTTTTCGGCTCGGTTTAGACTCCGATATAAGGCCCTCGGGTTCAAGCCTTCTTTTAGATGCGAGGGGCGGAAACACCGTTGCGTTTCCATGCGGCAACGATCATAACATACATTCCCCCTGCAAATATCTAGCCAAATAAAATAAGGCAAAAGGCAAAAGGAAGAGCAGGCTGAACGCTTAATTGATGGCCGCCTCTTCGCTTTTGCCTTTTTACTTTCACCCTTTTACTTCTTAGTAATCGTAATCTTCGCCGCCCCCCATCTGGGGCGCTGCCTTCTTGGGCTCGGGCGCGTCCGTGACGGCGGCGTCCGTGGTCAGCATTAGCCCGGCGATCGATGCGGCATTTTGCAGCGCGGTTCGCACCACTTTGGTCGGGTCAATAATCCCCGCCGCGACAAGGTCTTCATACTCACCGGTCGCCGCGTTGAGTCCCGAAGAGCCCTTCGACGCCTCTATCCTGCCGGCGGCAATCGCGCCTTCGATGCCTGCATTCTCGGCTATGCGCCTGAGCGGTTCTTCCATCGCGCGCCGCACGATACGAATGCCCGTCTGCACGTCGCCGTCCTCTTCCTCCAGCTTGTCCAGCGCTTTGGCTGCGCGCATCAGGGCCACGCCGCCGCCCGGCACAATGCCCTCCTGCGCGGCTGCACGGGTCGCATTCAAAGCGTCCTCGACGCGCATCTTGATCTCTTTCATGGCCGTCTCCGTGGCCGCGCCGACCTTGATGACGGCGACGCCGCCGGCGAGCTTCGCCAGACGCTCCTGCAACTTCTCGCGGTCGTAATCAGAGGTCGTATCTTCTATCTGATTGCGAATGGTGGCGACGCGGCCCTGAATGGCCTTGGCCTCGCCCGCGCCTTCAACGATGGTCGTCGTGTCCTTGTCAACGATCACGCGCTTGGCCGAGCCGAGGTCTGTGACCTGCACGTTTTCCAGCTTGATGCCGAGGTCTTCCGTGATGAGGCGTCCGCCCGTCAGTATCGCCAAGTCTTCGAGTATGGCTTTGCGGCGGTCGCCGAACGCCGGGGCTTTGACGGCGCAAACCTTGATCGTGCCGCGCAGCTTATTAACCACGAGCGTCGCCAAAGCATCGCCCTCGACATCCTCCGAGATGATCAGCAGCGAGCGTCCCTGTCCAGCCGATTGCTCAAGCACCGGCAGAAGATCGCGCATCGCCGAAATCTTCTTCTCGTGGAGCAGGATCAAAGGGTCTTCGAGGACGGCCTCCATGCGGTCCGGATTGGTGATGAAGTAGGGCGAGAGATAGCCGCGATCAAACTGCATGCCCTCGACTATGTCCAGCTCCGTCTGCATCGTCCTGGACTCTTCGACCGTCACGACGCCGTCTTTCCCGACCTGCTCCATCGCCTCGGAAACCAGCTCGCCGATCTGCCGGTCGTTGTTCGCCGAAACAGAAGCGACGTTCGCCAGCTCCTCTTTGCCCTTGACCTTCTTCGACAGCCGTTCAAGCTCTGCGACCGCAGCCGCAGTCGCTATCTGTATGCCGCGCTGCAAAGCCATGGGGTTCGCACCCGCCGTCACGTTCTTCACGCCCTCGCGAAAGATGGCCTGCGCGAGGACGGTCGCCGTCGTCGTCCCATCGCCCGCCGTGTCGTTGGTCTTGGTCGCCACCTCTCTGACCATCTGCGCGCCCATGTTCTGGTACTTGTCTTCCAGATCGATCTCTTTGGCGACCGTCACGCCGTCCTTCGTGATGACGGGCGAGCCGTACTTTTTACCGATCACGACGTTACGGCCCTTCGGCCCGAGCGTGACGCGCACGGCATTCGCCAGCACATTCACGCCCTGAAGCATAGCGCTTCGCGCATCTTCCCTGAACTTCAATTGTTTCGCTGCCACTTTGTTTTCTCCTGAAAAATAGTAAATCAGTAATCAACAGTCAGTAATGACTTTCGCTTATACGCAGATTACTGACAACTGACTGCTGTTATCATTCCGCACCCATTTGCTTGCGGCCCTGTGCCCTTCCGACCTGCACGCGCGCGGGACGAAGCAGGCGCTCGCCAATCCTGTAACCGCGACCGTACTCAGCCGTCACAATGCCGTCGCGCTCATCTTCAACCGGGACGGTATCGACTGCCTCGTGAAGCTCAGGGTCAAACGGTTGGCCCACGGCGGGCACAGGCTCGACGCCCAGACTCGCGAGCGCGTTCTCGAAATTGGTGGCCGTGCCGCGCACGCCCTCCAGCAGAGAGTCAAAGGAGCTGCCCTGCTCAGCCGCTTCAAGCGCGCGCCGTAGATTGTCGGAGACGGGCAAGAGAGCCGTGATGAAATCCGCTTTCTCGCGGCGCGCCCTTTCCTCTGCCGCGCGGTTAAGGCGCTGGCGCGTTTCGTCGGTCTCGCGCTGCATCTGCGCGCGTAATTGCTCGAAGCGCGTTTGCACGTCCGATAGTTTCTGCTCGGCTCCGCGTGCCCTCTCCTTCAATTGCTCGACATAGCTCGGCTCAAGCGTCGAAGGCGAAGCGCCCTCAACACTCTCGCCCGCCGCCGCCCCCGCCTGCTCCTGATTGAGGTTGATGCGACGACGATCAGTGACACGAATCTCTTCGGCTGCCGGGGTCGCGCCATCTTCGGCGCGTGCTCCTTCAGCCGCCCCTTTTTCCTTCATACTGCTTCTCTTTTTCTCCCTACGAAAAGATACCATAAAGACAGTGATGAGTGACGAGTGGCAAGTGACGAGTTAAAGACAAGTTCTTATCCTGTCACTCGTCGCTCGTCACTGTACTTTGATTTCGACGCGGCGGCTCTTCTGTTCCTTGCGCTTGGGCAGCGTCACGCGCAGCACGCCGTCTTTGTATTGCGCCGCAATCCCTTTTTGATCGACCACGGAGGGCACACCGAACCTTCTCAGAAAACGCCCGCGCGGGCACTCGGCGCGGTGCTGGTTCTCTTCGTCGATCACGCGCGCGCCCCGAATCGAGAGCCGATCGTTGTCCAGATCAATCTCCAGGGCCGAGCGCTTAATGCCCGGCAGGTCGAGCGCGATGACGAACGCCGTTTCGTTCTCGTAAACATCCGCCGCCGGATACCAGTCGGCGCGCTCTATCTCCTGCTCGCCCGAACCCTCGCCCGCCCGCGAGCGCCGCTCCGACGCCTCCTCAAACAGACGGTTCATACGATCCTGTAGCCCCATCAGATCACCCATCGGATTCCAATTCTTTGACATGGTCGTAAGCAAGCGATGAGGGCCGCGAGCGATGAAGGATAAGCTGATTGAATCGAAATCCCGGTTGAATCAATCACCCAGCCTTTTCATCACGCATCCCTCATCCTTCATCCCTCCCTTATGCTGCCGCCGCAGCGGCTTCGGTGCTGAATTTCATCTCGTCTCCGTCCGCCGAGAGGCGCACGGTCTGCCCTGAACCGATCTCGCCGCGCAGCAGCTTGACCGCGAGCGGGTTCTGTATGAGCGTTTGTATCGCCCGCTTCAGAGGACGCGCGCCGTAGTTCGGGTCATAGCCTTCGCGCGCCAGTAGCTGACGTGCGGAATCGTCGAGCGAGAGCGTGATGTCGCGCTCATTCAACATCGCGCGCAGGCGCTCAAGCTGCACGTCTATGATCTGCGCTATCTGCTCGCGCGACAGTTGATGGAAGATGACTATATCATCAATGCGGTTGAGAAACTCCGGCTTGAAGTTAAGACGCAGCTCCTGCACGACGGCTTCGCGCACCTGCTCCTCGTCGCCTTCCGCCGCCTGTATCTCGCGCGAGCCGAGGTTTGAGGTCATAATCATGACCGTGTTCTTGAAATCAACCGTGCGACCCTTCGAGTCCGTCAGGCGACCGTCATCGAGGATTTGCAGCAGGATGTTGAAGACATCCGGATGCGCCTTTTCGATCTCGTCGAAAAGGATGACGGAGTACGGACGACGGCGCACGGCCTCGGTCAATTGCCCGCCCTCCTCGTAGCCGACGTAGCCCGGAGGAGCGCCGATCATGCGCGCGACGGCGTGCTTCTCCATATACTCGGACATGTCAAGGCGTATCATCGCGCGCTCGTCGTCAAAGAGAAACTCCGCGAGCGCGCGAGCCGTCTCGGTCTTGCCCACACCCGTTGGCCCAAGGAAGATGAAAGAGCCGATGGGACGATGCGGGTCTTGCAATCCTGCGCGGGCGCGGCGCACGGCGTTGGCAACAGCCGTCAGAGCCTCGTCCTGACCGATGACGCGCAGGCGCAGCCGCTCCTCCATCGTCACGAGCTTGTGCATCTCGCCTTCGAGCATCTTCGAGACCGGCACGCCAGTCCACTTGGCGACCACTTCCGCCACGTCCTCTTCATCAACCTCTTCCTTGAGCATGACGCCGTCGGCCTGAAGCTCTGCGAGCTTGGACTGCTCGACCGCAAGCTGTCTCTCAAGCTCAGGAATCCTGCCGTATTGAAGCTCCGCTGCGGTCGCCAGATCACCGGCGTTGCGCGCCTGCTCTAACTGTATTTTCAGTTTGCCGAGTTCCTCTTTAGCCTGGCGCATGCGTTCGATCTCTTCCTTCTCCGACTGCCACTTGGCCTTCATCCCGCCGGAGCGCTCTTTGAGATCGGCAATGCGCTGCTCAATATCCTTCAAACGAGCTTGCGCGCGCTCGTCCTCTTCACGTTGCAAAGCCTGTTTCTCAATCTCAAGCTGCAAGATTTCGCGTTCGAGTTGATCTATCTCCTGCGGCAGAGAATCAATCTCTATACGCAGGCGTGATGCTGCTTCATCAATTAAATCAATGGCCTTGTCGGGCAGGAAACGATCCGTGATGTAACGGTTCGAGAGGGTCGCCGCAGCCACAATCGCAGAATCTTTGATACGCACGCCGTGGTGCTGCTCATAGCGATCTCTCAACCCACGCAGGATGGCAATCGTGTCCTCGACCGTCGGCTCGCCAACGTAAACCTGCTGGAAGCGACGCTCCAGCGCAGCATCCTTTTCGATGTGCTTCTTATACTCGGCGAGCGTGGTCGCGCCGATGCATCGCAACTCGCCGCGCGCCAGCGCCGGCTTTAACATGTTCGACGCATCAATCGCGCCTTCAGCCGCGCCCGCGCCGACTAAGGTATGCAGCTCATCTATAAAAAGGATAATCTGGCCCTGCGCGTTCTCAATCTCTTTGAGCACAGCCTTGAGCCTGTCTTCAAACTCGCCACGGTATTTCGCGCCCGCCAGCATAGAGCCCAAATCAAGGCCGACCAGCCGCTTGTTACGCAGGCTCTCCGGCACATCGCCCGAGATGATTCTCTGCGCGATGCCTTCGACAATAGCGGTCTTGCCGACGCCGGGCTCGCCTATCAGCACGGGGTTGTTCTTAGTGCGACGCGAGAGCACCTGTATGGTGCGGCGAATCTCATCGTCGCGTCCAATGACTGGATCGAGCTTGCCCTGACGCGCGAGGTCTGTCAGGTCTTTCGCGTACTTGGAGAGCGCCTGATAGTTGGCCTCCGCGTTCTGGTCTGTAATGCGCACGCCGCCACGCGTTTGCTCTATGACTTTCATCAGGTCGTCGCGGTTGATGCCGTGCTGGCGCAAGATTTTTCCGGCCTGCCCGTCCTTCTCGTCCGCAATCGCCAGCAGTAGATGCTCCGTCGAGATGTACTCGTCCTGCATCGATTCGGCCTGCGTCTGCGCGGCGATGAAAAGCTGGCTCAGGCGCGGGCTGAAATACTGTTGCCCGCCCTGCACACGGGGGAAGCGCGCGACCGCCGCCTGTATGTCGTTGAGGATAACCTGCACGTTGGCCCCCAGCTTGCCGAGCACGGGACGCACGATCCCTTCGGCCTGCTCGAGCATGACCAGCAGCAGATGCTCCGGCTCGACCTGCTGGTTCTGATTACGCTCGGCCACCTCTATGGCCGATTGAATGGCCTCCTGACCACGCAATGTAAATTTATCTAAACGCATATCGTCTCTTAAAAAATCTGAAGATTATTGCTCAAAAATCAAATACTGGAATCCGTCCACAGTCTTTGAAAATATAAGGGTCGGGCGGCTCGAAGCTATCCACGCCCGAGCCGCTCCGTCCCCTACCGAAGCGCGCGTCAAGCTTTAGCGGCCAGCCGCTTTTTGCGACTTCTCGCCGCTGGTCTGGACGTTCTCGGCCTGCCCTTCAATCGTGCGATTGCTCTTTGTGCCCTCGCCGCTGATCTCTATGCGGCGCGCCTTGACCTCTTCGCGCTTGGGCAGCGTCACGCGCAAGACGCCGTTACGATATTCGGCCTGCGCGCCCTCCGCCGAGACGGTTTGCGGCAGCGTAAACGAGCGCGTGAAAGAGCCGTAGGAACGCTCCACCCGATGATAGTTGTCGCCGTCGTCCTTCTTCTCAAAGCGCCGCTCGCCGCGAAGCGTGATGACGTTGTTCTCAACTGTGAGATCGAAGTCCTCACGATTCATCCCCGGCAGCTCGGCTTCGAGGACGATCTGGTCTTTATTCTCATAAATATCTACGCTCGGGTTCCAGGCTCCGCGCGCAATCCCCTCGTCGCCGAAGGCGCGCGTCAGATTGGTCGAAAACAGACGATTGACCTCGTCCTGAAGAGTTCGTAAATCACGGAACGGGTCGTAGCGTACGATGCTCATCTCAACTTCCTCCTTAAAACGGTTCCTTATTTTTCAGCAAAGTTCGCAAATCTTGCCGAAAGCCGTAAATGTATGGAGATTTCGGCTGCTGAGTATGGGCATATAATAAAGGTTGAGTGTCTCTTTGTCAAGCCCCATTTTTATCATCTCTGGCCGCCAGCCTGAACCGCCAATCATTCTGGCGAGGGCAAGGCCAGGAAAATATAGTTTGACAAAACAATCAAATAGCAGTAGATTATTTGCTCATAAGGGGAAATTACCGAATGATCGACGAAAAAGACGCCAGAATCCTTGAGGCGCTTCAGAAAGAGGGGCGCACGAGCAATGTGGAGCTTGCGAGGGTCGCCGAATTGACCCCCTCGGCGACGCTTGAGCGTGTCAGAAAGCTGGAGGAGCGCGGGCTCATCAAGGGCTACATGGCGCTTTTAGACCCGCAGGCGCTGGAATTGGGGCTGCTGGCCTTTATCTTCGTGCGTGTTGACGACAGGGACGACGTGCTGGGTCAGGCCGAAAGCACGGCGGAAGCCCTGGCGGCGCTGCCCTCCGTTCAGGAGTTGCACCACCTGGCGGGCGAGGACTGCTTTCTGATCAAGGTGCGCGCACGCGATACGGACGATCTCTATCGAATCCTTAAGGAAGAGTTCGGGCGCTTTAAGACCATACGCTCGACGCGCACGACTATTGTCTTAAAGACTGTGAAGGAGACCCCGCGCCTGAAAATCAGCGACAAGGGGAGGGCTTAAATCATGGCAAGAAGAGAGCGGATTATCGCTTACTGTGCGCTGGCCGCGGTCTTTTTCTTCTGGGGAACGACCTACTTAGCGATACGCATAGGGCTGGAGACGCTGCCGCCGACGCTCTTTGCGGGGATTCGTTTTATCACGGCTGGGTCGCTGCTCTTCGCTTTCCTGCGCATCTGGCGCGGGGAGAGAATGCCCGTGGGCAAAGAGTGGCTGCATCAGGCGATTGTGGGTTTGATGCTGCTGGGGGTCGGAAACGGGCTGGTCGTGTGGGCAGAGGTCTGGATTTCGAGCGGCATGGCTGCGCTGCTGGTGGCGACCTCCCCTTTCTGGGTCGCGGGCTTCGAGAGACTCAGGAGCGACGGCGAGCGCGTCTCTTTGCGGGCTCTCGTAGGGATGCTGATCGGCTTCGGGGGACTCGTGCTGCTGGTTGCGCCGGGCCTTTTCGGTGAGCCTCTTGGCATACGTTACCTGCTGGGGATGGTGGCGATACAGGTCGGGTGTGCTTCATGGTCGGGCGGTTCGATTTTCATCAAGCATCACGAAGCGAGGGTTGCGCCGTTGATGGGGGCCGCCGTGCAGATGCTCTTCGCCGGGGCAGCGCTGACGCTGATCGGCACGGGTTTGGGCGAGTGGCGTGTGCTTCATTTCAGCGGGCGATCACTCTCGGCGCTGGTGTACCTGATTCTGTTCGGCTCAATCGTGGCCTACGGGTCTTACACCTACGCCGTGCAGAAGCTGCCGCTCTCCGTCGTTTCCACTTACTCATACGTCAATCCGGTCATCGCTGTGCTGCTCGGGTGGGTAGTGCTCTCAGAGCCTCTGGGCTGGCGAATGATCACAGCGATGCTGATTATCTTGGGCGGCGTCGCGCTGGTGAAGACGGCGACGAAACGAACCTTAAGCTCTACAGCGCCGCAGGCGATCAAGGGTGAGACAGCAGAGCGCGCGGAAGTCCTGCGACCGACGCCGAAAGCTTGCTCCGTCACCACGCACTAAGCTCGATTCAAACAGGGATGGACAGGATAAAGCAGGGTAAAACTAAAAGCAGAAGGAAAACTTAGGAGCATTAATAAAGGAGTGTTCTCTTTAGCTTTTCTTATCCTGACAATCTCCGTCCATCCCTGTTAACTTCCCTATCAGCTAATCCCGAAGAAGCTCTTGATAGAGGCCAGCACGCCCGCAGACTCTTTCTTAATCATCTCCGTATCATCCTGTTTGGCTTTCAGACCGGCACGTCGCTCGGCTATGGTGCGGCTCAGGGCCTCGACCAGAGCGGGGTTGGTCTCGAACAGGCGCTTGATCGCCAGATGACCTATCTCCAGCACCTCCGTCTCCTCTTTAGCGACGACGTTGGCGGTGCGCGGCTCGCCCGTAAACAATGCCATCTCGCCGAAGAAGTCGCCCTCGTTGAGCGTGGCGACGGTGCGTGGCCGACCATTATCGGCGACCTGCACGTCGACGCGACCCCGATGCACGACGAACATTGAAGACCCCTGCGCGCCCGCGCGTATGACCAGCTCGCCCGGCGCGAAGCCGTGGCAGACGGTCGCTTCCGAGAGTGTGGCGGTCTCTTCGTCCGTGAGCGGACGGAAGATAGGCACGGCTGAGAGTCTTTCAAAAACAGCGTGATCATCCGGGGGCTCGCTGTTCTGCTCGACCTGCTGCATCAGGACTGTGCGCGTCGGGAAAGCGAAGTCGAGTCCGAGTCCCTCGCGCTGGAAGGCGTACCAGATGCGCTGGCGTATGAGCGCGTCCGTGTCGTTATACTTCGCGTAATCTTCGAGCCAATACTTGACCTCGTAGTCCACGCCGTTATCGCCCAGATTCTTGATGCGGACGATGGGCGTCATCCTTGGCGAGACGTTGGGCACATCGCGGACGGCCTCGCGCACGACATGAATGGCTCGCGCTGGCAGGTTGCTGTAAACGGTATTGAAGAAGACGAGCCGCGCGTTCAGATTGTCGCGAGGGAAGACCTGTATGTATTCCTTGGAGGCGTTGCTGTTGCTGATGAGCACGATGTGGTTGGTGAACGTCCTGATCTTGACGGCTCGCCATGTGACGCTCTCGACCACGCCCGTGTGCTGGCCCACCGTTATGACATCCCCGACCTGAAAGGGCTTGTCGGCGTGAAGCGACGCTCCGGCGAAGAGATTGCCGAGCGTCTCCTGCAACGCGAGACCGATGATCAGACCGAAGGCCGTCGAGGTCGCCAGAACGGTCGTCAGGTCAACACCCGTGATGAATATCTTGGAGAGAATGGTAAAGACGATGACATACGCGATGATCGAAAAGATATTACGCACCAGATTGGGCGCTTCGTAGCCACGGCGTATGCGGAAAATGAAACCGAAGATGAATTCGTTGAGACCACGAATGATGACGATGAAGAGGAAGCCCCAGAGCACTAACTTCGTGACGCCGAGAATGGTCTCATGGGTCTCATTCCTTAACATGAAATGGCCCAGATATGCCCGCAACGCCTCGTCGAAAGCGTAGACGGAGATGACCAGCAGGGTGGCGATTGCCAGCGCTATGAAGAAAAACGCGATCTTGTTTCTGCGTTGAGAAGGATTCACGGTCAGCTTTCCCCCTTGCAGAGAAAGGGTCAAAAGGTGTGCTCCCGGCAGCCTATTCTTTTACCATCAACAAGGGCGCGTTGGCGAGTGCAAATTTATTCGCCCGCGCCGACGCCTCCCGCCCGCAGCCGAGAGCACGCTCACCTCGCCTCTCATGAATGAATCAGGTTCGGAAAAATGGTCGTCACAAGCAGCAGCAGCGAGAGCAGGGAGACCACTATGGCCGTCAGCCATGCCGCGATGTTGTAGATCGTCCCGTTGACGTAATCGCCCATCAACTCCCTGTCGTTAACGAGGCGCAGGATGGCGAAGAGCAGCACGGGCAGCAGCAGCCCGTTCATGACCTGCGTGACGAGCAGCACGCGTATTAATGGTAGCCCGGGAATGACCGCGACGAGCGCGCCGGTCACGACCAGAAACGTGAAGATGCCGATAAAGATAGGGGCTTCGCGGAAGCTGCGCGAGACGCCCTTCTCAAACCCGAGCGCCTCGCTGATGGAGTAGGCGGTCGCCAGCGGCAGCACGCCCGCCGCGAGCATCGAAGCGCCGAACAGTCCGACCGCAAAGAGCAGCCCGGCATAACGGCCCGCGAGCGGCTCAAGCGCACGCGCCGCGTCCGCCGCAGACTCTATCCTTATGCCGTGACCGTGAAGCGTGGCCGCCGTCGAGATGATGATAAAGAAGACTATAGAGATGGCGAACGCCGTTCCGACCCACACGTCCGCGCGCGTCAGCCCGTAGTCTTCGGCGGTAACGCCCTTCTCAACCACGGACGATTGAACGTAGACCTGCATGTAGGGCGAGATGGTGGTTCCGACGACGGCGACGAAAGTGAAGAGGTAAGCCGGGGCAAAGCTCCACGTGGGATGCACCACCGCGCGCGCGATGTCGCCCCAAACGGGGCGCGCGAGGAAAGCGGAGATGATGTAGCCCAGAAAGACCAGCGACATGACGAGAAAGACACGCTCGACGCGCTTGTATGAGCCCTTGACGACGAGCCACCACACGCTCATCGCGGCCAGCGGGACAGAGACGTAACGCGGCACGCCGAAAATCTCCGTCGCCGCCGCGATGCCTACGAACTCCGAGACGGTCACGCCGCCGTTGGCGACAAGAAGCGCCAGCATCACCAGAGCCGTCCAGCGCACGCCGAAACGCTCGCGCACCAGATCGGCCAGCCCCTTGCCCGTCACCGCGCCCATACGCGCGCACATCTCCTGCACAATCCCGAGGCTGATCGTGATGGGCACGAGTACCCACAGGAGGCCGTAGCCGTGATCTGCGCCGACGGTCGCGTAGGTGGCGATCCCGCCGGCATCATTGCCGGCGTTGGCCGCGATCATCCCCGGCCCGAGGACAGCAAGATACGCGATGAGCCCCCTGCGGCTGTCCATCGTTCGCCGCACGCCACGAGCCCCGCGCCGCAATAAGCGACGCCCGGCAGCTCGCACTGCTGCGCGTGACTCGGCCATAATCAGGAGGCTCTCCGTTCATAAAGTCAAAAGGTAAAAGTAAAAAGGTAAAAGTGCGGACAAAAGCATCTCCATTAAAGTGGCTCGCAGCCTGACTCTTGCCTTTTTACTTTGGCCTTCTTCTATCCGAACAACTTGGGCAGGCGCTGCCGCCAGCCCTTGGGCAGCAGTATCTCCATCGCATCGTCCACGGTCACGATGCCAAGGATGTCGCCCGCATCGTCGAGGACAGGGAGCGCGAGCAGATTATACTCCGCTATCTTCTGCGCCACTTCGCGCGCCGAATCGTCCGGGTTCGCCGTCTGAAAGTCTTCGCGCATGACTTCTTCGAGCGGAACTGACGGGTCTGCCAGAATCAGGCTGCGCAGCGCGATCACGCCCAGAAGCTTCCATGACGTTTCGCGTTCGACGACGTAGAGGTAATAGATCATGTTCGGGGTCTCGGCCATCTCGCGCAGCCGCGCCAGAGCTGCCCCGACAGTCAAATCGCGCGGCAGCGTGACGAACTCCGTCGTCATCAACCCGCCCGCCGTGTCATCCTCGTAAGGCAGAAGCTCGGCCACGTCCGCCTGCTCCTCGCCCTCCATCAAACCCAGCAGCTCCTCGGCCTTCGCTTCCGGAAGATCGCCCAGCACGTCCGCCGCTTCGTCCGGCGACATCCATTCCAGAATGTCCGCGGCGCGCTCCTCGTCCATATCGCCGATGATGCGCGCCTGTGCCGACGCAGGCATCTCTTCGAGGGTCTCGGCAGCCGTCTCGTCATCGAGAGCCTCGACTATCTCCGAGCCGTGATGATACGAGAGAGCTTCGGCGAGACGGGCTATCTCTACCGGGTGAAGGCGCGCCAGCTTGTCGCTCGAAGACTTCAACTGCACGGTCGCGGCATCGGTCGCAAGGTAGCCCACGTCCGCCCAGTCTATGACTTCGACCGGGCGATCTGTCCAGACGAACCCCGCCGGGACGAGCCTGCGCCAGAGCCCCTGCAAGCTCACGTCAGCGCCCGTCACTCTCCACTCTCCCGCGGCCTCTATGATCTGCACATCATTGACGCGCACCACGCGCTTGCCGTCCACGTCTATCAACTGCTTGTCGAGCACGTTGCGCGCCAGCAGCACCTCCGGCTCGCGCCGGACAAACGGGCGGAGGTCTAAAATGTCCGAGTTGAGGCGAATGCCCTGCTCGGAAAAATGGGTGATGCGCCAGCGCGGCACAAAGAAGTCGCGGCGGCGATAGCGCGCGACAAAGCCTATCACCGGCGGGTGATCTTCCTCGCGCAGGCGCACGATGACATCCTTGATCGTCGCCACACGCTCGCCCTCAAGGTCACGCACGGGACGACCCAATACTTGCGATAGATACAGCATGTTAATGTTGCGCGCCCACCAAAAGGGCGCTTCGGCGGGCATCATAACAAAAGCAGTGAGAAGTGACGAGTGACGAGCAAAACCGAAAGCCGTATCAGGCATCGAGCGATGAGGGTGATACTGTCTTTAACCAGTCACTCGTCACTTCTCACTCGGCACTGTTCTGACGGCGCTTGAAAGAGCGTAAGGCTTCGGTCAGTTGTTGCATCTCGGTCTGGGGGAAGGGGCGTCGCCAGTTTCTATCGAACTCGTCGGTCGTGATGTGCCTGCGGAGGTCGCGCAGCGCCAGCCAGAAGCTCTGACAGATTTCCAGCCTTGAGCCCGTGTGCGTCAGTAGAACCCGGCCCGTTTCGGGCAGCCTGCGATGATCCGTGTAGTGTATGACCTTGAAAGAGACGCGCTCGTCGCGTTCGGCCTCGGCTTCGAAATCAAGCTCGTCCGGCTCGCAGTTCCACTTAACCTTGAAGCCACGGCCTGCGGCCAGAAGAGTGGTGAGACCTTCGATCAGCTCGCGCAGCGAATCATAGGGCACGGACGAGACGGCGTTGACGAACTGTTGCTCGTCCGTCTCAAGGCTCAGAGACATAAAACCGCTTTGCGGACTATTGAAGCTGACTCGGAATGCTTGGCTCATGCGGGCTCGGTGTGTCTCTCTCTTTTAATCGCGGGTCTCTATCTTCAGGCGCTCAAGGGCACGCTCCATGGCGCGGTCGCGGCGTGCGCGCAGGTCTGAGCGGTCGAGCGAGACCTGCTCGTCGGGCATGATGCCAGAGCCTTCGAGGCGCTTGCCCGCGGCGGTGCGATAATCCATCTCGCTTATGTCGAGCGCGCCACCGTCGGGGAGCGTATGGCGTCGCCGGATGGCGAGGACGCAGCCGCAGGTGGGCCTGCCGATGACGACGGCGCGATTGCGCTCCCTGACCGTGGCGACGAATATCTCCGCGGCGCTGGAGGTCTTTTCGCTGGTGAGGATGATGACCGGGACTCTGAGGAGCGCGACCGCCTCGGCGGCAAAGAGCATGGCGGAGCGCGTTTGCGGCTCAAAGGCCGTGCGCCCGGCGCGATCCATGAAGCGGCCAAGGCTGCTGCCCCTGGGGAGAAAAGCGGAGGCGATCTCGGTCATCGCTTCGGCCTCGCCGCCGCCGTTATTGCGCAGGTCAACGACGAGTCCGCGCACGCCGCGCAGCTTCTCTCTGAGCGCGCGCATGAAATCCAGCGCCACCGCCTGCGTGAAAGCATCGAACTCTACCAATCCTATCTGGCCGCGCACGCGCCGCACTCTGAGGAGCGCGGTTCGATCAAGCCGCTGGCGGCGCAGCGTAGCGAATCTCTCACGGTCATCGTCGCCGCGCCATCCGACCGTGACCTTCGTGTCGCGCTCGCCGTCAAAGAGGGTCGCCATCGCGCGCAGCCGCGCCGCCGCGACCGTAGACGAGCCGGCCTGCTCGGCAAGCCGCCGCGTAAAGATCGTGAGCGCTGCTTCACCGTTGACGCTGGTGATGATGTCGCCGGGGCGCAAGCCTTTGCCTTCGGCTTCCGACCCTTCCTCCACACGGACGACGACCGGCTCGCCTCCAACTTCGCGCACGGAGAGACCGACGCTGATGACGTGCGGGTGCTGCCAGTCAAACTTTTCATCCGGCGCATAGACGCGCGTGTGCGCGTCCCGCAGGAGGCCGACCATGCGGCGCAAGACGGCGTAGAACTCTGCGGGCGAGCGCGCACCGGCGGCCAGCGGGCGAAACTCTTCGCGCTCACGCCGCCAGTCTATGCCGTGAAACGAGGGGTCATAATAACGGTCGCGGATGGTCTCCCAGACATCATCGAAGACGGCCAGCCGACCTTCGCGCGTCTCTGTCGAAGCGGTGTGCGAATCAATGCTCGATGAGCCGAGGGGAAAGGCGCGGCAGGGAAGCGTCGGGAAGATACAGAGGAGCAGAAGAAGGGCGAGCGCAGACGTGCGAGCCCGGTCAAAGGCAGTGGTCTCCTTCTTTCCTCTTTTCCTCTCCAAGAGCTTCATTGTTTCGGTGGCTTGCGGAAATTATAGCGCAGGAGGACGCGCATGGGCACGGGCGTGCGGCCTCGCATCGCCGGGCGAAAATGCAGTTGGCGGACTGTCTGAACAGTCGCTTCATCCAGACCGAACCCGGCCCAGCGCACGACATCCACGCGCATCACTTCGCCGTCAGCCCCTATCTCTACCTCTACGTCAACGGTCGCCTCCGCTTCGATGCGCGCGGCCTCTTCCGGGTAAGGCGGACGCTGTCGCCTGTAGGGTTGCGGCAGGCGCAAGCCGTGCGCTTCGGCTTCCTCTTCGGCGGGCGCGTCTTCGATGACGGGCGTGCTGTGTGATTGGGCCAGAGCGCGTGCGTTGCGCTCGTCCTCCTGCGCGCGGCGAATCGCGGCGGCGTATCGTTGTCTCATCCCGCCGCCGTCCAACTCTGCGAATAAACGCCGCTCGGCCTCGGCTGGCGTCGCCGCCTCAAAGCTTGGGCGCTCCCACATGATTAGACGGCCCGTACGCGCGCTCACGATGAAGACGGCGACGTATGCTTCATAGTAGATTGGGCCGACGGAGGGCGAGCGCCTGAGCGTCTGCGCGTCGCCCGTCACAAAAAAGTCGCAATCGATGACCGCGCCCAGGTTGCGCGCTTCCTCAAGCGTCATGTTGAGCGAGCCGGCATAGCCCGCACCCTGCGAGGCGGCGCGGCTCAGGTCGCGATCCATAATCGAAAGCCGCTCGTCGCGAGCGAGCGAGGAGGCGACTCTCTCAGCCGTCCGGCGTCCCTCCGGCGTCGCGCCGAAGTCGAGCACCGCCACGCGCGCGCGCGCCATGCCCTGCTCCTGCGCAGACGAGCCCACCGAAAGCGCGCACGTCAACGCGACGACGAGAAGAAAGGCCCAACGAATATTGATGGCGATGGACACCTCGTAATGCCTTTGGGATTTTTGGTTATGCCGGAGATGCAGAGATGAGCGGCACAGCGCGCATCCTAAAAAAATTATGATAATGAACTTATACTACCGCGCAGGCCCGTCTGACAATGCAAAGAGATTAACCGCCGGCCTGTGCCCCCTCGCGCTTCCAGAGTTTTTGTGAAGGGATACCGAGCGCGCGATTGAACTTGCTGGAAGCGTTCTCCCAGGCGATGATCTCCGTCAGCTCGATCAGCGCATCATCGCTGAAGTGGCGGCGTAGTCTCTCAAACAACTCGTCTGTAACCTCGCGCCCGGTGATCGTCATGGCGTCGGCGTATTCGAGCGCCGTGCGCTCCTCTTCGGTGTAGAGCGGGCTCGCGCCGTATTCGGCCAGCGCTTCGATCTTCTCGTCCGTGAGGCCCAGCTCGCTGCCCACGGCAGCGTTGATGTCCTGTCAAAACTCGCAGCCGTTCAGGGACGCGACGCGACGATTAAGGAGCGCCTGAAGCCGGCCTTCGATCAGGCCGGACGCCTCAATCCCAGCCCACATGCCGCGCACGGCGCGAAAGATTGTCGGACGCCGCGCGTAGACCAGATGGTTTAAGAGCGGCGCGCCCCAACGCTTCGCCTGTGCCTCCAAGACCTGCCGGGTGTATTTATCAACGCGGTCGGGGTCTACGTCGTCAATGCGTGCCATGAGTCTTTAATCTCCGCTGCGAGCGATTGCCTGAGACGGTGAGGTGCTGTGATAGAGGGCGTAGACTTCCGCTTTGACCTCGGGCGGGAAGCAGATGCGATGGAGCTGGTAGCCGCGTTGCAGGCCGCGCACGGCATCGCTCACTTCGCTGATCTCGCGTATGCGCGGGTGCGCGTAGCCGTCCTCGACGTAGATGCGCGCCTTGGGCTCAGCCGCGCCCTCCGCCGTGTAGTAGTTGTAGTAGGGAATGTCGCCGGCGTGGTCTTCGATGAAATAGTATTCGGAAGCGAAGCCCGCGCCCTCGACCGCCCGCCGCGCAGCCGCGAGGAAGGTCTGGCGCTCCGGCTCGGGCATGTCCAGATCAATCGCTTTGAAGAGACGGCGACCGATGAAGCGGCTGCTGAGGTCGCTCAGCACCGTGTCGGCGGAGCGCTGCCACTGCTTGATGTGAAAGATCACGTCGGAGTCGTCCATCTCCAGATGCTCTTCGAGCGAGAGCGGAAGGCGACGCAAGACCTTCTCGAAGGCCGTGCCGGGCGCGCACCAGACCTCAACGCCCGCTTCCAGAAGCTCAAGCGCGCGGCGCAGGGCAGAGCGCAGCACGGCCTCGGCGCTTCTGAGCGTGCGATGGAAATAGACCTGACGGAACATGTAGTAGCGCGCCTGCAAATATTCCTCGACCGCGTAGAGCCCGCGCGCCGCGACGTAAATACGCTCGCCGCCCTCATCCACCTGAAGCGCGTTGATGATCCATTCCAGATCGTAGATGCCGTACTTCGCGCCCGTCATCAGAGAGTCGCGCAGTAGATAGTCCATGCGGTCAACGTCCAGCTGCGAAGAGACGAGCTGGGCCAACGCCGCGGGCTGAAACGTCCCCTCGATGATGGAGGCGACGCGGGCGGGCAACTCTTCGGAGTAGGAGCGCAAGACCTGCCCGATCTCTGTCTCTTCGCTGAGGACTGCGCGCACCGTCCACGCTTCGTGGTGATAGCTCAAGACCTTCTCCATGACGTGCGAGAAAGAGCCGTGGCCTATGTCGTGCAGGAGAGCCGCCGCACGCGCCGCCGCTCGATCTTCCGTCGAGATAAGGAAACTCTCGCCGAGGCGGTCAAGCACTCTGGTCATCAGGTGAAGCACGCCCAGAGAGTGCGTGAAGCGCGAATGCTCCGCGCCCTGATAGGTGTAGAGCGCGAGGCCCAGCTGCTTGATACGGCGCAGGCGCTGGAATTCGCGCGCGTCGATGAGACGCACCATCAGGTCGCCTTCGTCCGTGTCCGTGCGAAGACGAATAATATTGTGAACCGGATCGCGGTAGATGCGTTCGGACAAGCGCGCTCGCCAACCTTTATCTGTCGGGTGTTCCTGCCAGTCGGGCGACATTCTATCATCCATCAGAAAAAAACGGGCGCTCGAACCGAAGTCCGAGCGCCCGCTTGAGGCTCTCTGTGCCCTGCGCGACCCGCGTTGACTTTAGAAGTCGAAGCGCGCGCCGAGCTGAAGCGTGAAAGGAATGCCAACCGGCGGCCCAAAGCCCGGCCCGTAGAGAGAAGCCGGTTGCAGGAAGTTTCCAGCCGAGGTGGCGTAAGTGTGGCCGAGGCGATCACCGAACGAGAGGTTCTTCGTATTGAACAGGTTGAAGAAGTTCATATAAGCACGGAGGTTGTACTTCTCCGCGATGGTGAAGGTCTTCTGCAAGCGCAGGTCGACGTTGAAGTAGCGACCGCTGCGCCGCCCTATGATGTTGCCCGCGGCATCCGTGATGAAGCCTTCGCGCTCGGTGTTCACATCAATCTGCTGGCAGCCCAGCGGATTCAGCGTCCTGAGTGTCCCCGAATTCCCGCGCGCTGCAAAGACCGCCGCCGGGTCTACGCCGACGCAGATACGATCGACGCCCTGTGGCGGGCCGCCGCGACCGTCGCCGTCAATATCCAAACCGGAATTGAGCGAGAAGGGGCGAGCGGTGGCAAATTGAACGATGGGCGCGAGCTGGAAGCCGTGCGGTAGATCGAAGACGCCGCTGGCAACTATGCGATGGCGCTCGTCAATGCGCGACGGGCCAAACTCGTTCGGACGGAACTGAATCTCAGGTGTGACCGCCGCGCCGTTGCCGCTGTAAGAGGCCGTCGGCAGTCCGCCCCATGAACGCGCGCTCGAAAGGACGTAGCTGGCCGAGAAGAGCGTGCGGCGAGTGCGCCTGCGAAGCGTCGTCGTCCAACTGTCAAACACTGAACGATTGGTCGAGGTGAACATGTTGATCTGCTCAAGCCGACCTGCGCCGAGGCCCGCCGCCACAAACGCCTGATCGAAATAACGCGTGGTCGCACCGCGCACGCAACGCGGCGACGCAGGTGTTGAGCCCGGAAAATCCGGATTGCAGATTTCACTGATTCGCGGATTGATGTTGAGCACGCGCGGTTCGTGCAGGCCGAGCGTATGCACGTAGTCGCTGGAAAGAATGTACTGCGTGCCCAGTTGCGTCTCGAACCCGAGCGAGAACTTCTGGACGTAGGGGTCACGCATGCGCGGGTCATTGATACGACCGAAAGCGCCGACTTCGAGATCAGTGCCGGTTGCTCCCACGGCAGCCGGGAGCGGGTCAACGCCGAAGCGGAACGTGGCAAGCTGCCCGACGCCGACATCGCTGTTCACCAGCGAGAGCAGCGTTTGATAGATGAGCGGGTGCGTTTGTTGCAGCGAGAAGACGGTCAGATTTGAAAAGACCTGATCGTAGAAGATACCGTAGCCTCCACGAATCACCGTCCGGCCATCACCCTTCAGATCATAAGCGAACCCGACGCGTGGCTGGAATTCCCTGTAGCTCGGAGTCGTGCGCGACAAATCATCCGTGGTGAGGGCGCGTGCGCGCGCTTCATTGAGCTGGCTCAGAATCCGCATCGTGCGGTTCTGTGTTTGATCGATCAGAATGTTGATGTTGGCATCCCAGCGCAGGCCGAGGTTCAGGGTCAGGCGCGGCGTGACTTTCCAGTCGTCCTGAGCATAGAAGGCCAGTTGATGAATAGTGGGCTGGCTGGTGTCGCCGTCGCCCGCGCTGAAGTCTATCTGCGCGACCGCGCCCGGGGTAGCGAATCCGTTCGGATAACGGCCATTCAGATTATTCTTGATGGTGAGCGGGTCATCGAAGAAGGTGATCTGATAACCGTTTGCGCCGAAGAAGAAGTTGCCGCCCAGACGCGTCCTGATGTAGTTGACGCCGAACTTCAGGCCGTGATCGCCTGCGAGCACGGAGAAGTCGTCGCGAAACTGCCACTTGCGCTCGGTCGTCACCTGCGGCACGTTCGCATTTGCCCCCGACTGCACGGACGGGAAGAGCAGGTTCGGCTCGTTGGTCACGCCGAGGATGGAGTTCTTGAAATCCTGAAACTGGAACGAAAACTGGTTGAGCTTCGTCGGGCTCAGCGTGTAAGAGTGGTTGATGACGAAACTGTGAAGCTGGTTGTTGTTGGTGTTGCCGCCGAGCAGGTCGGCTGGCAAAGTGATGTCGAACTGGTCGTTCGGCGAATCGTTCTTCTGGTACGAGTAGCGATAGAACATCGACTGCTTATCGCTGATCTGGTTGTCGATCTTAATGCTCAGGAGCGTGTCGTTGTAGGGGGTCGGGATGATCTGCGATGCCGTCACGCCGGGGATCGCCGCGATCTGCACGAGCTGCTGATCCTGAACCAGAAGGTTCTGCCGCTCGCGGAAGCGCTCGATGGCTCCGAAGAAGAAGAGCTTATCCCTGATGATGCGTCCGCCGAATGAGCCGCCAAACTCCTGACGGCTGAAATCCGGCTTCTCGCTATTGCTCTCTTTTTCAAAGAAGTCGCGAGCGCGCAAAGACTGGTTGCGGAAGTTGTAGAAGGCTGAGCCGTGAAAATCATTGCTGCCCGACTTGGTCACGACGTTGACGACGCCGCCCACGGAGCGCCCGCTCTCAGCCGTCCAGCGATGCTGCAAGACCTGAAACTCCTGAATCGACTCGTAGGCGAAATTCTGTAGCAGTGAGCCGACGACGTTGTCCTTATTATTGCCGCCGTCAACGTTAACGTCCACCTGCCGACCATCGCCGCCGCTGAAGGCTATGTTGCCGACGCGTGTTTTGGTCGGGTCGAAGCTGCCGACGGGGCGGGCTTCGGGCGCGATGATGGAGAGGTTGGCGAAGGTGCGATTGATCAGCGGCAGATTTTGAACTTCCGCCGGGGTGATGTTTCTGCCGAGCTCGGAGGTCGTGGTCTCGACCGTCGCGATATCGGAAGCCACCTCGACGGTTTCGGATATCTCTCCGGGCTTAAGCTCGATCTTGAGCGACTGCGTAGCGCCGACGTTCAGCTCCAACTCCTTGAGCAGGGCTTTGCTGAAACTCGCCGCCTCTACCGTCACATCGTAGCGTCCTGCGGGCAACTGTGTGAGGGTGAACTCGCCGGCTTCGTCCGTCGTCGCCGTGCGGGTCAGACCCGTGCCGACGTTGTGCGCCGAGACGGTCGCGTTGGGCACGATGTTTCCGAGCGCGTCTGTCACGCGGCCCGTGATATCGCCCGTCGTCTGCTGCGCCAGCGCGCCGCCGGCCAACAGCATACTTAACGCTAAAACTACTGTAAGGTGGATGAGAATTCTGTAGTGGCCTTTCATTACTGCCTCCTAAATTTTATAGAGAAAATGCAGATGCAGAAGAGCTGATAAGGAATAACGACAAATTTCAGGCAACTGATATTCCATAATTCCCGCCCGGGCCGCAATGGCTAAAAATCTTTGCTAAAACCATATATCCACATGGGATATGAAAGCCAAAGTGGCAAAGAGAATCCAAAACACTGAATTCCGTTTCGATTTTTGGATAATCCCGGGCCTCAGCCAGGAGGGTTTCTGTATAGCTTCTCACAGGCGGCAGCCCCTCTCCTTAAAAGAGTAGAGCCCGTAGCCGCCGGAGACGAGCAGGCCCGATGGAGGCCAGGGGACGCGGCGTGCCCTCTCTCTGGGCCAAGGCTCTCCCTGATCGCTCACGGCCACGCCATAGTGCGCGGCTGCGGCGTAACTGAACTTCCTAGATTTATGGATTAGTTACCATTTTTTTGGATTTTAAAAGGCCCGAAAGCACCCGCGGTTTATAGTTAAATGCTTGAAAAGGCAGAGATTATGTATATTGCCGGAAATGGTATAAGAGTTGCTAAATCGTAGGCGCAGGTAAGAGACTTAAGCAATTTCTTCGATGTTTGTAAGAGAAAGTAAGCCCCATCAGATTATTACGACGGACGAGTTCCCAACCAGACTATGGGGCCAATTAGTCGTTCTTCCTCATTAGTAATGTAAGGACAACAGAAAGGATTCGCCAGCATGAAAATCTCTTCAATACAACGCTTGGCTGGACGCGGCTTTTTAAGAGCCGTCTCAGCCTTGTTTGTACTGGCCCTGTTTTCAGCCCTGACCTTCGGCCAGACTGAGACCGGCCAGATTACAGGAACGGTGACAGACCCGACCGGCGCTATCGTCCCCGGCGCAACCGTCACTGTAAAGTCAGTGAATACAGGGGCGACGCGCTCTGCGACGGTTAGCTCGGAAGGTGTCTACACCATCACTAACCTACAGCCCGGCACGTACGATGTGACTGTGGAAAGCGGCAGCTTTGCTCCGACCACCCAGCGCGTCGAAGTCTCGACCGGTGGTAAGCACACGGCTGACGTTCAGCTCGGTCTGGCAGGCGTCGGCGCGACCGTCAACGTCACGACCGGCGGCGGGGCTGAGGTCAACACGACAAATCAGGAGTTGTCGGACGTGGTCACGGGAACGCAGCTTCGCGAGTTGCCGACCCTCACACGTAACCCCTACTCGCTGGTTCAGCTCTCCGGCAACGCGATCTCAGACTCCGAGGGGTCTGCACGCGGAACGGGTTTCTCCCTCAACGGTCAGCGCTCGGCGAGCACGAACATCCTGCTCGACGGCGGTGAGAACGTTGACAACTTCAGCGCAACCGTCGGCCAGAGCGTGCCTCTGGATTCGGTTCAGGAGTTTCGCGTCATCACGAGCAACTTCTCGGCTGAGTACGGTCGCGCTTCGGGCGGCATCGTCAACGTGACGACGCGTCCCGGCACGAACGAGTTTCACGGCACGCTCTATGAATTCAACCGCGTGTCGCGTCTCGCCTCGAATGATTTTGAAAGTAACGCCAGAAGTCAACCGCGCAGCCAGTTCGTTCGTAACCAGTTCGGCTACTCGATTGGCGGCCCGATCCTGAAGAACAAGCTGTTCTTCTTCAACAGCACTGAGTGGACGCGCGTTCGCAGCTCAGCTAACACGACCAATCTGGTTCCGACCCAGCAGTTGCTGGCAGCCTCTGCTGCTTCGACGCAGTCCTTCTTCGCCGGTCAGGCGCTGGCCTTCCCGATCAACGGGAAAGTATTCACCGTCGCTGATGTGAGGACGAACCTGTGCGGCAACCCCTGCACCAACGCGAACTTCTTCACCGGCGCTTTCTTTACCTTGCCTGATAACACACCGGCCTTCGGTGAAGTGAAGTACACGGTTCCGTCCAATGCCGGTGCGGGCACGCCGCAGAACACCTACCAGACCGTCATTCGCGTTGACTACAACATGAGCGAGAAGACGCAGATTTACGGTCGGTATGCGTTGGAGAGCCAGAATTTCCTCGAAGGGTCGAACGCCTCCAGCCCGTACAAGGGCTTTAACACGGGAGCGCTCGCCTTCAACCAGAATGCGCTGCTTAACTTCACGCATTCTTTTTCGTCGAATTTCGTTTCGCAGACCAAGCTGGTCTTCAACCGTCTGACCAACGTTCAGCCTCTCGGCGAAGCTCCCGTGCAGCCGACTCTCTATCTGCGTAGCGCACAGACGAGCCTCTTCGGTTCGCTGGTCGCCCTTCCCGGCTACCTGCCGTTCAATCCCGGCAGCGCCATCCCGTTCGGCGGCCCGCAGAACGTCGGACAGTTTTACCAGGACATGAACTACGTTCGTGGCAACCACCAGTTCCGCTTCGGTGGCACTTACGTGTACATGCAGGACAACCGCACTTTCGGCGCTTACCAGAACGCTGTGCAGACGCTGCACACGACGACCACCAGGCTCGCGCTGAACAACTTTGTCGCTGGCAACGTCGCGCGTTTGCAGGTGGCTGTTGATCCGCAGGGCAATTTCTTCCCCGGCTCGACCGTCAAACTGCCCGTCTCGTCGCCTTCCTTCACTCGTTACAATCGCTATCACGAGTGGGCCATGTACTTCAACGATGCCTGGCGTATTCATCCGCGTGTGACCCTCAACCTCGGTCTGCGCTATGAGTTCTACGGCGTCCAGAAGAACAAGGACCCGAACCTCGACTCTAACTTCTACTACGGCCCGGGTGCGACCATTCAGGAGCGTATCCGCAACGGAAGAATCTTCCGCGCGCCGGAGAGCCCGGTTGGAGCACTGTGGCGCAAGGACTTGAACAACTTCGCCCCGCGTCTCGGATTCGCATGGGACGTGTTCGGTGATGGCAAGACGAGCGTCCGCGGTGGTTACGGCGTCGCTTACGAACGCAACTTCGGAAACGTGACCTTCAACATCATCCAGAATGCACCGAACTACGCGGTGGTCACAGTTGACGCCGGCACTCCCGGTTTCCCGACCATTCCGATCACGCCCAGCAACCTCGGGCCGCTGTCGGGTTCGTCCGGAACGGCGACGCTGCCGGGCATCTTCAATGCGCGTCACGTCAACGAGAACATCCGTAACGCTTACGCGCACTTCTGGAGCGCTGCCTTCGAGCGCGAGATCGTGCCGGGCACGGTTGCTTCCGCCGAATACACAGGCTCGGCGGGCCGCAGCCTCTACGATCTGACCAACTCGAACCGTCGTGGTGCCGGTGCCGTCTACTTCGGCGACGCCGACCCCTTCTCCAGACTTAACAACCAGTTCTACCCGCTCAACACGCGTGGTAACAACGGGAAGTCTGACTACAATGCTTTGATCCTTTCGCTCGACAGCAACAATCTGCGTAACTGGGGATTGCAGTTCACCGCCCGTTACACGCTCTCAAGCGCGAAGGACAATCTGAGCACCACTTTCAGTGAGGGTGCTTACGGTTCCAACAACGTCGGCGTGCTCGATCCGTTCAACCCTGATCTCGATTACGGTTACGCGGAATTCGACGCTCGTCACAGGTTTGTCGGCAGCTTCAACTGGGAAGTTCCCTTTGCCAAGAACACCACCGGCATTGCCAAGCAAATCCTTGACGGGTGGGTCCTGACCGGCATCTTCAATGCTCGGACTGGTAATCCCTTCTCCGTCTTCGATTGCACCAACGCGTTCTTTGAAGTCTGCCCGCGCCTGATTCCGACAGGCCCCGTCAACTTCAACGGCACGCTCGGCGCTGACACGGGCAATGCCAACGAGTTCGTGTACATTGATCTGACCAACGAAGCTGCCAACGCTGGCAACTACGTCGACCCGATCACTGGAACTTCGGAGTTTGGCCCCTACCCGGAGAACATGACCAAGCGCAATGCGTTCCGTGCGCCTGGTTACTGGAACTTCGACGCCGGTGTCTATAAGAACTTCAGATTCGGTGAGAAGTACACGCTTCAGTTCCGCAGCGAGTTCTACAACATCTTCAACCACTCGAACCTGTACGTGATTCCGTCGCTGCCTGATGTCAGCGCGCAAACATCCGTTACAGTGAAGAAGGGTTTTCCGCCTGTCAGCATCAACGAGAGGCGTAACATTCAATTAGCCATCAAGTTCATCTTCTAGTCTCTGGAAGAGAACTTTAATGGTCTGTAAGGGGAGCCTCCGGGCTCCCCTTTTTTTATCTTTCGATGGCAATCGCGTCGCCGTGCGCCAGCATCAGATGACCATCAGGACGGTTTGATTTTTCGGCCCGAATGGCAGATAAAGAACCGTTCGCCCGAAGTGAATCCGTCTTTTCCAGTCTCAAAAAGTATTTAGCAGGGAGGAACTATGAGGCAGCTGGGATGCATGCTGTTGACTATCCGTAGCGAGCGACTCGCCGTCCTGCTCCTTTATACTTTGATCGCTCTGACCGCCTGCGGTCTGGCTGAGGCCCAGTCGGGCCGCAGGTCAAAGCAGGGGCAACAGCAGCAGCAGCCAGCGCCCGCGCCTCCCGCCGAATCGGAATCCAAACCGGCGACGACGACACCAACGACGCCGCGCCAGCACATCATCGTCGTTAAGAATGTCCCGAGCGCGAACGTCTCTTTCTGGACAAGCATGGCTTACAGGAGCTTCGTCGAACGTTTGAAGGAATCCTCCAGCCTTGATGTGGTTGAAGGGAAGGAGATGAATCGCAAGGAGGCCATCGAGCTGGCGAAGAAACAGGAGGGCGAGGAGAGCTACGTGGTATGGCTACAGTTGGAGATGGACGTTTATAACGGAGACACAGAGGGGGTCGGCATCGGTTCGATCAATCCCGGCTGCCTGTACATCAACTATTATCTCTACTCGCCCCGCACGGGGAAAGCGAAAGCGCAGGGGAAGGTCTATCAGGATGGCTACCAGTCCGTCTGCACAGGCGTCCCGAGCAGGCCCTCGCCGCTGCCCACTTCGCTGCCGGGCTCAAGACGCCTTCCGGTCGACTACACGCTCAGGAAAGCCGGGCGCGAGGCAGCCGTCCGCGTTCTGGATGCGCTGAACGTCGGCGTGCGGCTACATTAGCCAAGCGCGAGCGCACGCTCTTCCATTAAATTCAACGCAAGCTTTAAAAGCTCTGCATGACCGAACATCAATAATGAGGAAGCTCACGGAATTTCAGCTCATCAGGTGCAACATGCTTTTGAAACGTAATCGTCGCTACTTTTCAGCCTCTCTCCTCTCGCTCCTCCTGCTCGCGTTCTCGCTCTTGGCCCAGACGCCCGCACGCAAAGCCGTCTACATGCCCTACGACGACGCGCGGCAAATCCTACAGGCCGCCGACGAGATTCTGCCGCCGGAGCTGAAAGGCAAGAGCGCGAGCGAGCAGGCGGCGGCGTGGCCCGAATGGGTCAGACGCCGCGACTCGGAAATCCGCGCCCGCCTTGCCCAGGGCGATGAAGACTCTCTGGTCAACTTCCTCCTGTTCGGAACTACCTACACCCGACAGCCGCGCATCACCGCCCAGCAGATAGAAGAGATCAAGCAGGGAAAGCACGCCCTGATAGAGGCGCGTGCCGAAGACCTTGCAAAGGCACTGGCCGCGCCCGGCAACAACGAGCGCCTGCTCTTCGCGCGTCGCCTGCTCATTGAGCGAAAGCGATACAGCCCCGGCACAGCCGCCAGCCAGTCGCGCGTCAGAGAGTACTTGCTGGGTGCGCTGGCGCGCGTGCTGAGCGAGCAGAGCAGTTACCTGAGCGCGCTGGAATCGGCGCGGTTGCTGGGCAATACCGTCGAGGAGTTTGCCGAGCGCTCGCGCCTCTACCGCGACCGCGGGCTCTCTTCGGATACCTCTTTGCTTCCTAATTTCGCAATCGAAGAATCGCTCGCCAAAATGCTCAGCCGTAACATGCTGGCGGCGGGCAGCGTGCGCCGCGTGGCGATCATCGGGCCGGGACTGGATTTCACTGACAAACAATCCGGCTATGATTTCTACCCGCAGCAGACCATTCAGCCTTTCGCCATCATTGACACGCTCCTGCGGTTGGGACTCTCCAAGGCCGATGCCCTGCAAATCACCACCTTTGATCTGAGCCCGCGAGTCAACGATCATCTTGAGCGTGCGAAGGTGAGCGCTCAGCGCGGTCAGAGCTACACAGTGCAACTGCCGCGCGACCCCTCCGCACAGTGGAAGCCCGAGGCCGTGCGCTACTGGGAACGGTTCGGCGACCGTATCGGCGTGCCGGTCGCGCCCGTCCCTGTTCCGGCCAGCGCGGGCGAGCTTAAAATCCGTGCGGTTCGCATCCGTCCCGGCGTCGTTTCACAGGTCACACCCGTCGACACCAACATTGTCTTGCAGCGGCCAGACCTTGCTCCGGCGGAGCGCTTCGATCTCATCATCGCCACCAACATCTTCGTCTACTACGACATTCTCGATCAGAGCCTTGCGATGGCGAACGTCGAGCGCATGCTGCGGCCCGGCGGCTTCATGCTCTCCAATAACGCGCTGCTTGAGCTGCCCTTCTCCCGCGTCCACTCGGTCGGCTATGCGACGGTCGTTTATTCAGACCGCCCGGACGACGGCGACCACATCGTGTGGTATCAGCGTGGCGCGGATTAGGCTCGATAAAGTGTAAGCTGAATTGACGCACGGGGACGCTTTCGTGTTCAGTTCCCGCGGCGCTCGGGTGGGGCTCGACGGTTTACAAATCAGCTGCGGGTCAGCGGCTCTGCGTGCCAAAAATTCGCGTGTCGCGCGGCGGATTTTGCGCTATACTGCTTGTCGTCAGGAACCCCATCGCTAAACCACAACAATCTGCCAGCTGCGACTCTGGGAAAGGAGCATTAAATATGATTCCCGCATCAGCCCACGCTCTTTGCGTGCAGCGCTCGCTCTCGCTTTTCTGCTCTCTATTGGTCATCGTGCTACTTCTTTCAGCATCGGCTCGGGCTCAAACTGCAAACAGCGGGATTGACTCCGACCCCGGCATCGGCATGAGGAGGGGCACTAACATCATTGACGGGCGCGTCGCTTATCCTTCCGGGCAGGCGGTAGACAAACGTGTCAGGGTCAGGCTCAGCAGCGTGAACGTCGGCGAGTTCTCCACCATGACGGACGTGAACGGCGCGTTCGCTTTTCGCAGACTAAGGGATGGAACCTATTTCCTGACGGTGGATGCCGGGAAGGAGTATCAGCTTGCCAGCGAGACGGTCACGTTCTTTGATAATCGCGGGCAAATCCTCTCTGTGCAAATCGACCTGAAATTTAAGACGCCGGATAGAAACCAGTCGGGGGTCGTCAACGCCGCGCTCGCGGGCGTTCCGAAACCGTCGCTTGAGTTTTACAAGCAGGCGCTCGCATCGTCGCAGGCCGGCGATTCAAAGAAGGCCATCGAGCAGCTAAAGAGCGCGCTCGCTTTGTACCCGGAATTCGTGGTGGCGCTTAACGAGCTCGGCGTGCAGTATCAGAAGACGGGCGAGCTCGATAAATCGGTCGAGACCTTTCGCACGGCGCTCAAGCTCGCGCCCGATGCTTTCGTCCTTCACCTTAATTATGGTTTCGTGCTGATGCAGAAGCGAGAGTTTGTCGAAGCCGAGGCGCAGTTCCTGCGCGCGACCGAGTTGAAAGATTCCTCGTCGATGGCGCACCTCTACAGAGGAAAAGCCCTCATCAAGCTGGGCAAGCTGGCCGACGGAGAGAAAGAGTTACAGCGTGTGATAAGTCTGGGTGGCGCGGACGCGGCCATGGCGCACAGGTACTTGGGGGCGATTTATATAGAGCAGAAGAAGAACGCGCTGGCCGTGGATTCGCTGGAAAAATACCTGAGCATGGTCCCGAAGGCCAAGGATGCCGAACAGCTTCGCGAGATCGTCAAACAACTGCGCGCACAGAAATAGACGAACCCGTAAATTAGAGTTCCCCTCCTGTGGCTGGAGGCCGAGCGCTCGGCCTCCTGCCACAGGAGGGGAACTCTTCGTGTGCGCTTACTTGAACATCTTCGGGTCAATCTCAACGTTGTGTCGGTATTCGCTGATCGTGCCCACGATTGTGCCGACGGTGCTTTGTCGCAGGATGGGAAACGTCGCGACCTGCACAAACCTGAAGGGCAGCTTGACGCCGTCCACTTCCCGGAAGTCCGAAGTCTCGAAGTAGAAGTCCACGGTCGTTTCATCCTCGGCGTGCGGGACGACATCGTTCGTGAACGTTCCCATGTTCTTCTGCACGGTCAGGCGACCGTAATCGGTGCGTAGCCACATGAAATCTTTCGTGTCGAAGTAGAGGCGCATGACATCTTTGCCCCGTTTGACCTCAAGGATGTAAGCCTCCTGCCCTTTGATCTTCTTAATCCCTTTCGCCTCGAATTTCATATCAGCGGGCAGCTCGTTCGTGAGCAGGTTGTAGAGCGAGATGTTATTGAACATCAGGCCGGAGGCGAGTATCTCGCGATACTTGGCTTCGATCAGAGCGGTGGCGCGCGTGAAGGTCGGACGGAAGACAGAGCTTTTGCCGTCGTAACTCAACTGCCAGTCGTAATCCTTAAAGACATAGATGGCCGAAACGCGATTGGGCATCTCGGACACGATAGCCATCCGCGCCTCCGCCTCGCTCTCTTTTTTGACCGTGCCGATGGCGATGCGAGTTTTGAAGCGGGCGAGCGCATCCTTGCCGCCGACGGCGGCCAGATGCTTACTGATAATCTCTTCAGCCGAAGGCAGTGGCTTCTTATCGTCGGCAGCCGCCGGACTGATGGAAAACCCGAGCAGTAGCAAGAGAAGGGCAAGACATGCGAGTTGTCGTTTCATGATTTGAGCCTCCGGCTAAATGTAAATAAAAGTCAGTTGGGGTTTAGGCAACCAGGAGCGCCCGGTTGAGGCAGGCACCGAAACTAACCGGCCAGCGTGTGAAGGAGATTCCTGCGGGGATGCGGATCAGCTCAGATAGAGAACTCCTCCAACAAGTGGCCCATCTTCTCCTTTTTTGTCCGCAGGTAACGCTTGGCGCACTCCGCCGACTCGATTTCGATTGCCACTCGGTCAACGATTTTCAGACCGGCCTCTTCCAGAGCCTGCAGCTTCAGCGGGTTGTTCGACATCACGCGCACATGGCAGAGCCCCATGTCGAAGAGGACTTCGGCGCACTGGCGATACTCCCTGAGATCGACGCCGAGGCCGAGCATCTCGTTGGCCTCGACCGTGTCCGCGCCTTCGTCCTGAAGGGCGTAGGCGCGAATCTTATTAATAATGCCGATGCCGCGCCCCTCCTGCTGCTGGTAGACGATTGCGCCCCGCCCTTCCTCTTCGATCATCTGCATGGCGCGCGTTAGCTGTCGCCCGCAGTCGCACTTCTTCGAGCCGAACACGTCGCCCGTCAGGCATTGCGAGTGGATGCGAACGAGAGTCGGAATATCCGGGCGCAACTCGCCCTTGTAGAGCACGACGAACTCTTCATCGCTCTTGAGCGAGCGATAACCGGCGATGCGAAACTCGCCCACCTCTGTCGGCAGCCGCGCCTCCGCGACCCTCTCAACCGAGATTTCCTGTTGCCCCCAGGGGCACGCGACTGTGGCTTCTTCCTTCAATTTTAATTACTCCCTTGAACCTTACCCGTTGACCTTTCAAACGATACGGCCCGCGACGCCGAAGCCCGCCCTTTTGCCTTCCCCTCGCCGTCACGAGAAGCATCTCGTGGCTTCGCGGTCGTCGCGCCCTATGCTTTCAACGAGGAGTCATAATTATAGAAGCAATAACGAGCGCCGACAAGTATCTCAAACCCCCTCCCTCCCGTTTAAGCGCTCGCCCGGCGCACCTTTCCGGCGACCTCAGCCAAGGCTGTTGCTGCCACACCCCTCTGCGCGTTAAGATGGCCGCGAAGGTTTTGCGACTGTCGCTATAAAATTTGTGCTCGGAAGATAAAACCATCTCCGATCATTGTCATCAGTCTCCACGAAAGCAATGGGTCGCGAACCGGCAGCGTTGAGCGCCTAACTCTCCTGAACGCACGGACTCCATTATGGAACGCAACAGCGCGAATGAAGATACGTTGGAGCACTCGGTTCAATTACGCGAGCGCAGACCGGCGCTCGTGTTTTTGCGCGGTGAGCTGTTCGCCGTTCCGATCCCTCTGGACCGCGACGAAGTGATTCTGGGCCGCGCTCTCGAAGCCGACGTGAGAGTCAACGACCCGCGCGCCTCGCGCCTGCACGCGCGCATTACGACCGAGCGCGACGCTCTGGCCGGCAAGGTACGCTATCGCATCACCGATCTGGCCTCGACCAACGGCACGCTTCTCAACGGCAAGATGATCAGCGAGGATTTCCTTGAAGACGGGGACAAGCTGGTCATCGGCGAGCATCTGCTGCGTTTCGATATGCTGGACGAGATTGACCGCGAGTACCAGCGACAGATTCATCGCCTGCTCGTGCACGACGAGCTGACAGGGCTCTTAACGAGCAAGTCTTTCTTCTCGGAACTCAGACGAGAAGCTGCGCGCGCCGAGGCGGAGACGCGTCCCTTCTGCGTGTTGATGATGGACGTAGATCATTTCAAAGAGGTCAACGATACATACGGCCACCTTGCGGGCAACGAGACTTTGGAAGAGCTCGGCGCGGTGATTACGAGCGCGCTCAGGGCGGGCGACGTGGCGGCGCGCTTCGGCGGCGAAGAGTTTGCGGCCTTCCTGCTCGACGCAGACTACGCGCAGGCCGGCGTCGCCGCCGAGCGCGTCCGCGCCGCCGTCGAGCAACACGCTTTCCCCGCGACGCGTCGCGGCTCGACAGAGGTGGAGCGAAAGCATCACATGACGATCAGCATAGGCATCGCCGCCTTCCCGTCGGACGCGCGCGACCCCGTGCAACTGGTCGAGCTGGCCGACTCGGCGCTCTACCGCGCCAAACGCAGCGGACGCAATCGCGTCTGCGCTTACAGCCTACAGCCCGTCGGCGAAGAAGGAAAAACCGTGCTGCCCTCACGCCCGGAATAAATCTTGCGCCTGAGGCAATATCTGCTAACATACGGCGAACAGTTCCCCTTCATTATCTTTCCCCTTAGACTCCCGGCTCAAGCCATCGGCCATTGAACTGCCCGACCGCGTACGCGAAGGGTTTTAAGAGTGTGATGAGAAAAACAGCTCCTGTCATCGTCGCCGCACTTCTGGTCTTATGCTGTTATGGTTCGGTGAGCGTCCGGGCACAGGCTGGCGATCAGTCAGCCACACCACAGGCCGCGCCGCCCGCCAACCAACAGAGCGCATCACAGTCAGATTCCCTTGACCTCTCGATCACGGCTAACGTGACGGCGCGCGAGCTTCGGTTCGAGGCCGTGCCCGATCCGAAGGTGGAGTTTCCGGGAAAGCCCGAGCGCACTACTGTCTGGGAAGCCGAGCGCCAGAATCTCCCGCGACCCGTCGAGCCCGGCGTCACCTATCGCAACATCGGCATTCAGCTAAAGATCACGAGCGTCTTCGCGGACATTGACCGCATCGTCGCCGAAGCCCTTGGCGAAGTGCCCGCGAGCGACACGACTACGCCGGCTACACAACCGCCCACGCCGCAGCCGGAAAGCACGCCGCAGAGTATGCCGCAGCCGGAGGCCGCGCCGCCATCTAGTGTGCCGGCGCAGCAAGAGAGCGAAGGTAATCCCTTATGAGGCTCAAACTTTTTCGAGCGGCAATCGTCCTCTCGCTGATAAGCATGTCTACTTCGCTCGCCACGGCGCAGGAAGGCTGGGGCACGCGGCCCGCGCAGGGAGCAGTAATCGAGCAGCAGCAACCGGCGGCAGCGGCGTCCGACCCAGCGCGGCGAACCGACGCCGACGAGAACTTCGAGCTGAACATCGCGGAACGACGCATCACGGAGCGCGACTTCGCCGCCTCAACTTCAGTCGAGGCTGGTGAAGAGAGCGCTCGGGGCTTGCGGCTGAGGGTCGGCGTCGAGGTCGGGGCGAGCGAGATTGATCTGCTCCTGCGAAACGTGCGCGGGAGCGTGCGCTTTCGCGCGACGCTCGAACGCGTGCTAGAACGTCTCAACGCGCGGCGCACGACCGAAGCCGCCCCCTGACAGCCAACCTCGCGTGAATATTTAAAACTTACGAACCGGCGATCAATAGAGTCGTGCCCCCGAACGACGACGATGCATTACCCGTAAACCCGATCTTTCGACAGAAAGCTTACGCACGATTCATCAACTTCTTTGGGAGGAAGACCACTGTGAGAACTGTTTCGCGATTTGGAGTAATGGCGCTCGCGCTCTTTGCTTGCGCCGCCACCGCCACGGCGCAGGATACGAATACCAACACGACGACGACCGGCTCAAACGACGCCTCGATCACGGCAGGCTCAACGACCGGAACGCGCGCGACGAATACTCGTGCCGGTCAGCAGCCGCGTCCCTCGCCAACGCCCGTCACGCCCGTGCGCCCGCTCTCGCAGGAAGACAGGCAGCGACAGGAGGCGGCCAGCGCGCGCCGTCGTCAGGAAGCAGCCACGGGCGACCCAGACGTGCTGCTGGACGTGCCCAATCTGACAGTTGATGAGATCAATCTGGAGGTGGAAAATCTGCGCGCTCGTGTCTCGCTCGACGCGCGGCTCGCCAACATACTGGCGCTGACAGCCGGGGCGGATGTCGGGATTGACAAGGTCAAGCTGACGATCAAAGGCGTGCGCGCCGAAGTGCTGCTTAAAGTCCGGCTGGATAACGTCGCCGCCATCATTGATCGCACGCTGACGACCATCGACCGCAATCCGCAAATCCTCGAACGCCTCCTGCAAAGCGTGGACAAAACCGTCGGCACGGTCGGAGGCGTAGCCAACACGGCGCTGCAACCGGGCGGCGTCGCCAGTCAAGCCGTCGGCGCTGTCGGCCAGACATTAAATAATGTCACGCAGCCAAACGGGCTGCTCAGTCAGACCGTCAACCAACTGGGCCAGACCGTCCAGCGCACCGTGGACACCACCGGCAATCTGGTCGAGCGCACGCTCGATAAGAGCGGCACAGTGCTCAGTCAGCGAACGGTCGGAGATGTCTCAAGCCTCAACGTCTTAAACGAGACGACCAACGCCGCCGGGCAAATCCTGCGTCGCGTCACAGACACCTCGGGCGCGATTATCGAATTGACGCTGGACGCCGCGGGAAAAGTAGTCAACTCGCGCGTCGTCAGCCAGGCGAGGCCGAGATAAGACCAGAGGCGCATCGCTGTCCGTGCATATTCAGCCGAGCCCCGCAGAGGCTACATCCTGTCGCCCCCTGCGGGGCTTGCTGGCGCGCGCTCTTCAAAAATTGCTCTCGAAAGCTCATTAACATCTCTGTCTTCGCGCTCGCCTCGGATTTAACCGTCAACATCCATTTAAAATCTGCAACTCGCCGCTAGTGCGTGCGTGTAATTGATGCCGGGCGAAGAGGTGGCTGGCGCGCTCACGTCCGGTTGCGCCTGTTTGGTGCTGGCGTGTATGCTTTCACTATCCATCGAAGCCGTCAGGGGTCGCGCTTCATCGCAAACGTATCAGAAGAGAAGAAGTCTTAATCGCCGTGAGCGCAAATCTCAATTTAGCCAGCCAGCCTTTTCGCAATCGCGCGTTTCCGTGGACGATCACGGCGCTCATCACCCTTGTCTCTTTGCTCGCGCTGGTCTTAATCATCGTCAGGGCGAATGAGACCAACCGGCAGGCCGCCATCGTCGCCAACGACGTAAACAATCTGAACTTGCAGGCCAACGCGCTGAAAAAGCGTGCGGAGGAGGTGAGGGCCGCGCTCACGCCCGAGCAGCGACAGCTACGCGACGCCGCCGAAGTCCTAGTCGAGCGCAAACGATTCTCATGGTCAAGGCTCTTCGCAGACCTTGAAGCCTCTCTGCCCGGAGATGTTCGCGTGGCGCGCATCAGCGTCCGCGACGTGGCTTCGCGCGGCGGGCAAACTTCCGCTGATCTGGAACTGTCCGTGGTCAGCAGAAGTCCCAACGACGTGACAGACATGATGGCGGACATGAGCCGCACGGGAATCTTTGAAGCCAGCCTGGTGGCGCAGAATCTTCAGAAGGGCAGAAACGAAACGGGGACGGAATCAATCCTGCGCGTCCTCTACAGACCGCGCGCCGGCACACCCGTCGGCCCGCGCGCCGGCAGCAATATCGCCTCGACAACAGCAGCAGCTTCGACAGCCCACGGCGGGGAGGCGCAATAGCAGCAGTGAACGACCCGAAGGTTTCAGGTAAGGTGGCAGACCCTAAAGCACAGGCGAAGCGAGTGCCGGGAGCGCGGCGCGCACAGGTACGCATGCGCGTCGACAAACTGCGCCAGTCTCGCCAGCGCAGCATGTTCGGCCTGCCGGAGCTGGCGGGCTTTGCCGCCAGCCTGCTCATCTTAATCTGCGCCGTCTTCGCCTATCTGTATTTTCTCGTCCCTGCTTATTTGCGTCTCTCCAACCTGCAACGCGAGCGCACAGTCTTACAGGAGCAACTGCGGGGCGCGCAGGAGGGCATGACGCGCAACACGGACGCGCAGGCCACCGTCGAGGAGATCAACTCAAGCGTGGAGAGCTTCGAGCATGAACGCCTGCCTTCGCGCAACGAAGGCCGCATGAGCCTCTACAACGCTCTGAATCAGATCATACGCAGCAACGGCGTGCGTAATACGTCAGGCCCGACCTACATTGCGCTCGACCCGCTTGTCACAAACGCACAGGGACAAATCAGAACGACGACAACCGCCAACAAGCAGGGCAACGCCAAGTGGCAGAGCCTCTTCCCCGGCATCGGCGTCAGCGTCACGGTCGAAGGACAGTACGCCAACCTGCGGCGCTTCATGCGCGATCTGGAAGCGAGCAATCAATTCATCGTCATCAACGACGTGGAGCTGGAGAAGGCCACCAACACGGAAGATGCGGCGGCAGCTTTGGCCGCCGTCCCCGGCGCTGCGCCCAGAGCCGCCGCGCGCGGGACGCTCGTCAGCCTGCGCGTTGATCTGGCCGCTTACTTTCGGCGCGACTCGGCGGGCGAAGCAGCAGCGCCCCCCGAAACTGAAAATCGCTCAGCCCGCCCCACCCCGGAGTGACTTTTATGGCTTTACTCGAAGGTAAAACTCCATCCGAGCGTAATAAGCTGATCGCGGCCATAGTGCTCGGCGTGTTGGCGCTCGCCGCTCTCTCTTACATGTTCTTCGGCTCTTCTTCATCATCCCCGACCCCGCGCACGGCAAACAATAGCAATCGAAGAACGACCACGACGCAAACCACGACGACAACGACTGCCGGCAACGGGACTGTGCGTACGCCGAACGAAGTTCGCCAGGAGTCTGAGCTCGCCCCGCCGCGTCCTATTAACTATGAGATCACGCTGCCGGTCGTGCCCGAAGCCGGACGTAACATCTTCGCTTACTACGTGCCGCCGCCTACGCCGTCCCCGATTCCGACCGCCCTGCCGTCTCCATCTCCGCCGCCGCAACCGCCGCTGGTACTCTCGTCCATCTCGCCCACTAATGTCTATGCGCGCACCGGCGACTTTACGATTCAGGTGACGGGCGACAAGTTCACGCCGCCCGTGCGTATCTACTTCGGCGATGCCGAGCTTGCCACGCGCTTCGTCAGCCCGCAGCAACTCTCTGCGAATGTGCCCGCCCCGCTCATCGGCTACGAAGGCGCGCGACAGATCAGCGTGCGCACCAGCGACGGCAAGCTTTTCTCAAACACCGTGACGCTCAATGTCATGGCCGCGCCCGTGCCCAACTACAGCTTCGTCGGCATCATCGGCGATAAGCGCTACAGCGACACGGCCATCCTCAAAGATAAGAACAGCAAGCAACTGCTCAACGTGCAGCGCGGCGATCTCGTCGGCGGGCGCTTCCGCGTCACAAGCATCTCCGAGCGCGAGGTGTGGCTCACCGATACGTCGCTACGCATCAAGCACACTCTGAATTTCGAGGGCGGCGAAGGGCGCGGCGCGCAGCAGTCGCCGCCTTATCAACCACAACCAGGCCCCGTACAGAGAAGCCCCGAAGAACCAGAAGAACCCGATGAACAGCCCTGAGTCTCTTATGAGGAGCACGGCAAGCTCGCATCGCAGACCACAGCGACAACGCCCGCAGGATAACCCGCGTCGGCGCGGCGAAGAGGGCTACATGCTGGTCGCGCTCATCGCCTTGATGACGATCATCGCGCTCATGCTCATTACCGCCGCGCCCAACATCCGTCAGCAATCGCAGCGCGAGCGCGAGATAGAAGCCATCTTTCGCGGTGAAGAGGTCGCACAGGCCATACGTCTCTACGCGCGATACAGCGGCGGACAACTGCCGACCTCCATGGATCAACTGCTGGAAGGCATCCCGCGTGGTACGCAGAAAATTCAAATCCTGCGCCCGGCAGCCGCGCGTGACCCGCTCACGAATGAAGAATGGCGTCTCGTCAGGCCGGGCACGGAGACGATTCTGGAATTTCAGCGCAAGGTCATGCTCTATGCCAACGGCAATATTCCACCGACGCGCGAGCCAACCTTGCAAAGGTACATCGTGCAAATGACCAGCCTCGTCAACACAGGCTCAAACGATTCCGGCCCAAGCGTCGAAAGCAGTTCAGACAACAGCACCGGCCCCTTCATCGGCGTCACCAGTCGCAGCCGAAGCGATTCGGTCATCAATTACTACGGAATAAATCGCCACGATCAGTGGGTCTTCACTCCTCTCTTCCGCTGATACGCCTGTTGACGGCGTCACCTCTTTTTATTAATCATCAAACTCTCTCGACCACTGCACGCTCGATCGTGAGCAATGATCGCTCATGCTCACGACGCCTCATGGTTTGATAATCACCTCGTCCGCCAGCATGATTTTGAAATCTATCACGCACTGATTGAAGATGAGATGAAGAGTGCGCGCAAAAAAAATATTGCATAAGATGAATAAGTTATTGACATCTGCGCGCTTTGAGTTTATATACCAACATGTTGTGCGCCGTTTACTCTAGGCCACAAGAAAAAACTTGACACAGCATCTTGTGGTCGCAACCACTAACTGAAAAGGAGCAGCAACAACTTATGGCAACTAAAAAAGGTGGAAGCAAAGGCGGTTCAAAGAAGGGCGGCTCGAAGGGCGGCTCAAAGGGTGGCTCGAAGGGCGGTTCAAAGGGCGGTTCGAAGAAGGGCGGCTCCAAGAAGGGCGGCTCCAAGAAGAAATAGCTTCGGCTCGACCGTACAAGGAACAACAACTACAACCTTTCATCGGCGCACACAAAACTTTCGGCCTACGCGGCCTTTAACCAAGGAACGGCGAATGCTTCAAGCGAAGCGCGCCGTTCCTTCACTTTTACGATAAGGTATCCGCGCGCTCCTTACTCTATGCTCGCGGTCGCGAAGATGATCTAGCGCGCGTCGCGCGAGGATTGTCATCCCGGGTAGTGAAATGCGTTCGTCTATTCACCGATTCCGGTTTACTATTTACACATCATGCTTTCGGTCGCACTGGTTGAGCCGGAGATTCCGCCGAACACGGGCAACATCGCGCGGCTATGCGCGGCGATGCGCGTGCCGTTGCACATCGTCGGCGTAACGGGCTTTCGACTCGACGACCGCGCCGTGCGCCGCGCCGGATTGGATTACTGGCCTGAAGTCTCGCTCCATCGTCATCGCGATCTGTCGGCGCTTAACCTTGCGCTGGCGGGCACGCGCTTCCTCTATCTCACGACGAAGGCCGAAAGGGCGTATACGGACTGGCTGTTTGAGCCGGATGATTGTCTGATCTTTGGCCGCGAGACGCGGGGGTTGCCGGAAGAACTGCTGCGCGCCAACTGGGAAAGATGTCTGACCATTCCGATGCTTAATCCGAAGGTGCGCAGCCTCAACCTGGCAACCGCCGTCGCCATCGTGCTCGCGGAGGCGATGCGGCAGACCGGCGGATTTAAAGAGCGAGGATGATGATGATGTCGTCGTCAACGACGAAGGATGAGAGATATGCTGCCATGCGTTAAGGGCTTTTTCTTCATCCTCTCGCCTGCATATCTCAGCCTCGCCCCTCTCTCCTTCATCCTTTCGTCAAACGCATGTTAAGATACTCGTTTGCAATTCGCGCGAGATTACGCGTCGTCCTTAACTATGCAGGAGAAGTATGACTGAGGAAAGAAAAGATATACGTAACATTGCCATCATCGCCCACGTCGACCACGGCAAGACGACGCTCGTTGATGCGATGCTCAAGCAGTCTGGCACGTTTCGTGATAATGAGCAGGTCAGAGACCGCGTCATGGATTCGCTCGATTTGGAGCGTGAGCGCGGCATCACCATCATGGCGAAGAACACAGCCGTGCGCTACGGCGATGTGAAGATCAATATCGTGGACACGCCGGGCCACGCCGATTTCGGTGGCGAGGTCGAGCGCGTTCTCAAGATGGTTGACGGCGTGATGCTCTTGGTGGACGCGGCTGAGGGCTGCCTGCCGCAGACGCGCTTCGTGTTGCGCAAGGCGCTCGAAGCGAGACTGCCGACCATCGCCGTCGTCAATAAGATAGATCGTCATGACGCGCGACCGGCGGAAGTCGTGGATGAGATTTACGAGCTCTTCCTCGATCTGGATGCGACCGACGAGCAGATAGAGTTTCCCATCCTCTATGCCATCTCGCGCGACGGGATAGCAAAAAAGAGTTTGGAGGAAGAGTCGAAGTCTTTGCGACCGCTCTTCGATCAGATTGTTGAGACCATACCGACGCCGGTCGCCCTGCGCGACGACACTTTGCAGCTACTGGTCGCCAATCTCGATTACGATCCGTACGTGGGGCGGCTCGCCATCGGTCGTATCTTCTCCGGCGAGATAGCGGTCGGCGATCAGATCGCCATCGTCAGGCGCGACGGCACACTTGAGAAGACGCGTTGTTCGCAGCTCTACGTCTTCGAGGGACTCAAGCGCGAGGCTGTGGAGAGAGCGCGCGTCGGCGACATCGTTGCGCTCGCAGGGATTGAGAACATAGAGATCGGCGAGACGATTACGAACGCGCTCAACCCGCAGCCGCTCCCCGTCATCGCGGTTGACGAGCCGACCATCTCCATGATCTTCGGCGTCAACAACTCGCCGTTTGCCGGTCGCGAGGGGCGCTACGTCACCTCCCGCCAGATCAAGGAGCGGCTCGACAGGGAGACGCTCGGCAACGTCGCCATCCGTGTCGAGACAACGGAGTCGCCCGATCAGTTCAAGGTATCGGGGCGCGGCGAGCTACAGCTAGCCATCCTTATAGAGATGATGCGTCGCGAAGGCTACGAGCTACAGGTCTCCAAACCGGAGGTCATCACGCGCACGGAGAACGGCAAGACGATGGAGCCCATCGAGCAGGTCGTCATTGATTGTCCGGATGAGTTTATCGGCGTAGTCACGGAGGCGATGGGGCGGCGCAAAGGGCAGATGATGAAGATGGTCAATCACGGCACAGGGCGCGTGCGGCTGGAATTTGAAACGCCCTCGCGCGGCCTCATAGGCTTTCGCAACGAGTTTCTGACGGAGACGAAGGGGACGGGCCTGCTCAATACACTCTTCCTCCGCTTCGGCGAGTGGCAGGGCACGATCCGTGGCCGCTCCACGGGCTCGCTCGTCTCCGACCGCGCGGGCGAGACGACGACCTACGCGCTCTTCAACCTGCAGGAGCGCGGGACGATGTTTGCGCGTCCCGGTCAGAAGGTTTACGAAGGGATGATTATCGGCGAGAACGCGCGCGCCGTCGATCTGGATGTCAACGCGGTCAAGGAGAAGAAGCTGACGAACATGCGCGCCGCGAGCGCCGACGAAGCGATGCGGCTCGTGCCGGTCAAAGAGCTCTCGCTCGAACTGGCGCTTGAGTTCATCGCCGACGACGAGCTGGTCGAGGTCACGCCGCAGACTATCAGATTGCGTAAGCGCGTCCTGCGCGCCAACGAGCGCCCGAAGAAGAAAGAGTCTTAAGGTCAGCCGGGAGCTGGTGCGCGCTATGAAGAATGAGCTTGATGTTATACGCGATCTCGCGAGCAAGTTCTCGCAGAGTAATATTGACTACATGCTGACCGGCTCACTGGCTATGAATTACTACGCGCAGCCGCGCATGACGCGTGACATTGATCTGGTTGTAGCTCTGGATGCAAAAGACGTAGATATAATCATCGGGCTGCTCAATCCCGACTACTATGTCGCGCGCGAAGCTATCATTAACGCCATCGCTCACGAATCTGTTTTTAACCTGATTCACCAGGAAACAATTATCAAGGTGGATTGTATTATCCGAAAAAGCAGCGACTACCGGCGCTTGGAGTTCGAGCGGCGCAGGGTGGTCAATGTTCATAATTCGACTATCTGGGTTGCGAGCAAAGAGGATTTGATTATTTCTAAGCTTGATTGGGCACGAGATTCGCGCTCCGAAATACAGCTTAGAGACGTGAGGAATTTGCTGGCGACAGGTTATGATAACAACTACGTGGTAAAGTGGACACGGGAATTAGGGCTCTATGATTTATGGCAGGAGTGCTTGGATGAATGACACGCCGCCTGAAGTTGAAGCAATGGTGCGCGAGTTGATGATGGCGCGCTCGGGCGAGGAGAGATTCGTGATGGGGGCGCTGATGTTCGACGCCGCACGCGAGCTTGTCATCGCGTCTCTGCCGGAGAATCTTCCGCCCGACGAGTTCAAGCGCAGGCTGTTCGAGCGTATCTACAGTTTCCCGCTGGAGATCGGAAACAACGACACGCACGATTGATAGACTAGCGGCTCACGTCCTCCTCACGATCTGCCGGTTCTTCAGCATCTTCTTCATCCTCATCGGACGGGTCGTAAATCTCGTAGCCGGTCGCGTCGTCGTAGTAGTAGCTGCCCGCGGGCCGAGGTTCGCTTCCGGCGGGCGACGGCGTGCCCCCGTCCGTTGTATCATCTCTCTGTTCGCTCATTTCATTCTCCCAAACAAATACCATGTGTCGTTTCCTAACTTACACGGGCGCACCGCTCCTGCTGGCCGACTTGTTGTATCGTCCCGTCAACTCTCTAATCATGCAGAGCTACAGGGCACGCGAAAGGGCTGAGCCGCTGAACGGCGACGGCTTCGGCGTCGGCTGGTACGTTCACGACGTTGACCCAGCGCCGTGCGTGCAGCGCTCCGTCACGCCCGCCTGGTCTAATCGCAACTTGCAGAACCTCGCCGCGAAGACGCGCGCCACGAATCTCTTCGCGCACGTGCGCGCCGCATCGCCGGGCATGGCCGTGACGGAGGCCAACGTGCATCCGTTCGCTTACGACCGCTTTATGTGGATGCACAACGGAGTCATCACAGGCTTTCACCGTATCAAGCGGCGGCTGCGCGACGGCCTCAAAGATGAATTCTACGACATGATTCAGGGGACGACCGACTCGGAGCACGCCTTCGCGCTTTTTCTCAATAGCCTGCGGATGCCGTTTGGCGAAGTGGACGCAAGCGAGATGCGACGAGCGCTCGTTGAGACTATCGCGAGCCTGCATGAGTGGGAGCGCGACGCGGGTGTAACCGAGCCGTCTTTCTGCAACTTCGCCGTGACGGACGGGCAGGTGACGGTGGTTTCGCGCTACTCCTCTGGCGAGGGCGTCGAAGGTGCTTCGCTGCACTACTCGCGCGGCCATCGCTTTGAATGCCTGCCCGGAGGCATCTGTGATATGCACACCGTCCCGCAGGACGCAGAGGCGAAGGCCGTCATCATCGCCAGCGAGCGGCTCACGGACGACCCTTCGGACTGGATGGATGTGCCGGACAATCACACCGTCACTGTATCCCCGGACTTACAGATCAGTCTGGAGAAAATTAATTTATAGAGTGGAAAAGCAATTCCTGTTCGATTTTGCCTTAAGCATATGACAAAAAAAACACGCACGCCGTTAATCTTCGCCATCACCATTCTGGTAATCAATCAATTCGTCTTTGCGCTCGGGCAGGGGACTGCAACGACTACTCCGACCGTGCGTGACATTATGGCGGAGCCTTCGATTGCAGGAATGCGGGCCGAGGGGGAGAAGCTTTCGCCGGACGGGCGCGCCGCCGCTTACCTTTGGAGCGCCGCCGGGCGCGAGCCGCGCGACCTTTACATAGTCTCGACCGAAGGCGGCGAGCCGAAACTGCTCGTGCGCGCCGTGGACAAGCCTCAGGAAACGCGGCCCGAGTCTGCCGCGACGCGCGACGAGGCGCGCACGGGCGAGCGCCGTGAGGAACGCACCATGCAGCGCGACGCCGCGCAGCAGGCGCGCGAGCAGAGCGTCAGCGGCATCGAATGGTCGCCCGACAGTAAACGCCTGCTCTTCTCGAAAAGCGGCGACCTCTACATCGTCGCGAGCGACGGCGCATCCGCTCCGCGTCGATTGACGAGCACGGCGGCGGTCGAGGGCGGCGCGCGCTGGCTCAGTGATTCGCGCCGCATTCTTTACCAGTCAGGCGGGCATCTCTTCATCATTGACGTTGATCAGGCCGCGATCATTCAGTTGACGCGCGAGGGTGGCGGCAGCGGCAGCAGCAGCAACAACAACCCGCAGGCTACGGGCGGCGCATTGATTCCGACGGGCCAGTCGGTCTCCGGCGTCGAGGCGTCAGAAGACGGCACGCGCGTGGCCTACCTCGTCTCCGACACTTCAAAGCAGCGCGCTCTGGTCGTCGCGGATTACACGGGAGAGTTCGTCACCGCGCCGACGGTGCGTCGCGGCTGGACGGAACAGCGCGTGCAGATCAGCGACGCCACGGGCAACCCCGAGCGCACGGTCGTCGTTAAGCTGCCTGTGCCCGAAGGCGTCTCCTACATTCGCAGCATTGACTGGACGCCCGACAACGCATCGCTCGTCGTGGATCGTATCGACCGCGATACGAAGCGCCGTCAAATCTTCTTAGTCTCGGCGGCGAACGGCGCGGCAACTCTAATTGATATGGATGTCGACGATAAGTGGATTGCGCCGCTGTCGCGCATCGTCGAGGTTTCGCCCAAAGGCGACCAACTTCTCGTCGCCTCCGAACGCGACGGCTTTAATCATCTCTACCTGACCTCGCTCAAGGCCAGGAGCGGCAGCACAGCTACAGCCCTGCGACAGATCACCGAAGGCCCCTGGGAGGTAAGCTGGGCCAAGTGGCATCCCGACGGCGAGCGCATCATTTATTCTTCCACCAAAGACTCTACCGCCGAGCGACACCTCTACGTACTCAATGTGCGCGACGGCAAGACCAGACGGCTGCCCACGGACAAGGGCATGAACACAGACCCGCAGCTCTCCAAAGACGGTGAGACCGTTCTCTACGAGCATTCCGAGTGGAACGTGCCAAACGATCTCTACGCGCTGCGCCTCTGCGCGGGGTGTCGCGATACGCCCGTGCGCCTGACCGACACTGTGCCCGCGCGCTTCAGGCAGACCGCCTGGGCTCGCCCTCAGTTCATAGAGTACAAGGCCAGGGACGGCAAGACCGTGCGCGCCCGCCTCTATCTGCCCGCGCGGTTTGATAAGACCAGAAAGCACCCGGCTGTTCTTTTCGTTCATGGCGCTGGCTACCTGCAAAACGTCATCAACGGCTGGAACAACTATTACCGCGAGCAGATGTTCAATCACATCCTGACGGAGCGCGGCTACGTCGTGCTCGACGTGGATTACAGAGGCTCAGCCGGATACGGTCGCGACTGGCGCACGGACGTTTACGATTTTCTGGGCGGGCTGGACTTTCAAGACCATCTGGACGGCATAGACTACATCGTCAAAAATCATGCGGTTGACCCGGCGCGCGTGGGGATGTACGGCGGAAGCTACGGCGGCTTTATGGCGGAGATGGCCGCCATGCGCGCGCCCGACCGCATCGCCTGCGCGGCGGCCCTTCGTCCCGTCGCTGACTGGAAAAACTATTACGCCTCATCGCCCGTCTACACGACCGAGCGCCTCGGCTTCCCGGACAAAAACAGGGAAGCCTACCGCCGCAGCTCCCCTATCACTTACGCCGAGGGCTTGCGCCGCCCGCTGCTTATACTGCACGGCATGGTGGACGACAACGTGCATTTTCAGGACAGCGTGCAACTCATACAGAAGCTGATCGAGCTGGGGAAGACAGACTATTTTGACGTGATGTTCTACCCGAAGGAGAGCCACGCCTTCACACGCCCCGAAAGCTGGACGGATGAGTACGAGCGTATCCTGCGCTTCTTCGACCAGCACTTAAAGACAGGGACGAGTGACAAGTGATGAGTGACGAGCAGGAAGGAGTTTTTATCTCGTCACCCGTCACCCGTCGCTGGTCACTCTCTTTATCAGGGCTTTATCCGATCACGGATGTGCGGGTCTCGGGCCTGTCGCACGCGGAGCAGGTTGCGCGTTTGGGCGCGGGCGGCGCAACCCTTGTGCAACTGCGCGAGAAGCATCTCTCGCCGCGTGAGTTCTATCTGGAAGCGAGAGCGGCTTTGCGCGTCGCGCGTGAGCGGGGCGTGCGTCTTATTATCAATGACCGCGTGGATATCGCGCTTGCGCTCGGGGCCGACGGCGTTCATCTGGGACAGGACGATCTGGGGCCTGAGGCCGCGCGCCGCCTGCTGGGCGACGATGCCATCATCGGTTTCTCCACACACAACATAGAGCAGGCCAAGGAGGCCGCGCGCCTGCCCGTCGATTACATAGCCATCGGCCCCGTCTACCCCACCTCATCGAAAGAGAATCCAGACCCTGTCGTCGGTGTGGAAGAACTGCGGCGCATCAGACGCGCGATAGGCCCAACCCCGCTGGTCGCCATAGGGGGAATCACGCGCCTGAACGCGCGCGCGGCCCTCTCAGCCGGGGCGGAATCGGTCGCCTGTATCAGCGATTTACTGGCCCGCCCAGCCGAGATCGCAGACCGCACGCGGGAGTTCATCCACAGGCTTCAAACGCAGAAACCCGAATAAAAGCGAGGGGAAATCAGTTTTCTGTTGCGTTTGTCCAAGTTTTACGCGACAATGAAACTGTCTTTCGGGGAGCCTGGTCAGGGCTCTCTCGGTTCAACGAATCTTCAGCGCTTTCCATACCTGCCCTCAGACTCAAAATTGTCTTCCCTTAATCAGCGAAACGGAGCATTCAACAGGCATGAGCTTCTTCGATCTGCCGCCTATCATCGAGCGCATGTTGCTCGTCTCGGACAAAATCAGCGATCTCAACTTCACCGTGGGCCAACCGCCGCAGGTTGAGATCAACGGCAAGCTAACGCCCGTCTCGCCGCTCGGCCTGCAAAAGCTCTCGCCCTACCAGACGGAAGTGATTGCGATGACGCTCATGCAGGGCAACCCGGACGCCGCCGACCGCCTTGCACGCACGGGCACAGCCGACCTGAGCTACAGCCTTCCGTCGCGCACGCGCTTTCGCGTCAACGTCTTTCAGCAGCGCGGCTCCTACTCCATCGTCATGCGCGTCATCCCGACAGACATCCCGACGCTCAAATCCCTCGGGCTTCCGCCTCAGCTGGCCGAGATTGCCGAGATGCGTAACGGCATAGTCCTGCTCACCGGCCCGACCGGCTCAGGCAAAAGCTCCACGCTCGCCGCCATCATAGACATCATCAACGAGACGAAGTATTACCACGTCGTGACCATCGAAGACCCTATAGAGTTTCTGCACCAGCACAAGTGCTCGACGATCAACCAGCGGGAAGTGGGCTCGGATACGAAAGACTTCTCCTCGGCCCTGCGCGCGGCGCTGCGTCAGGCTCCGAAGGTGATTCTGGTCGGCGAGATGCGCGACTACGAGACGACGGAGATTGCGCTTGAGGCGGCGGAGACGGGCCACCTCGTGCTATCCACCCTGCACACGATTGATGCCTCGAAATCGATTGACCGTATCATCGGCCTCTATCCGAAGAATGAGGAGGCGGTGATCAGGACGCGGCTGGCCCAGACCTTCCGCTATATCGTTTCGCAGCGTTTGATCCCGCGCGCCGACGGGCGCGGGCGCGTCGCCGCCGTCGAGATTCTCCGCTCAACCCCGCGCACGCGCGAGTACATAGAAGAGGGCGAGTCCGAGGGCAAATCCCTGCTCGACGCGATGCGCGACGGCAAGCTCGAAGGCATGCAGGACTTCGATGCCGAGATCAGGCGCATGATCGAGCAAAAGATCATCACGAAAGAGGACGGCCTCGCCTTCGCCACCAACCAGAACAACCTGCTGCTCGCCTTAAAGGGCCTCTCCACCTCCGAGGAGTACATTCGCTCCGAAAACCAGAGCGCCCCCCTCGGCGCTCTATCCGGCAACTCAATGCTGAGCATGATCGAATAAAAGGATGAAGGCGGAAGGCGGAAGGATGAAGTAAAAGCATTAAAGCCATTACAGCATTCTTTTCATCCTTCATCGTTGCCGCCTTCATCCTTGCTTTTCATCTTCTTTGCGAGAAAACATATGATCGTTGTCTGTTCCCAATGTACGACCCGTTTGCAGCTGGATGACGCGAAGCTTCCGTCGCGCGCCTTCACGATACGGTGTCCGAAATGCCAGAACGTTATTAACGCGCAGCCGCCGGTTGCCAACGGCAATGAGCAGGGTGCGTCTGCCAGCACGAGCTCTACAGTGTTAGAGCAGCCGCGATACAAGCAGCCCTCGCCCGCCCCTGCCTATAACCCGGAGGCTGCCGATGAGCCGACCGAAGTGCAGGCCTATGCACAGTCCCCCGCCGCCATCGGTAGCAGCGACGTGGTGCAGATGCTGGCGGCGCTCTTGCAGCGGGGCTTGCCGGAAAGAGAAGGGCCGACGGGTGCGGCGCGCCTCGCGTGGCAGAGACAGCGCGCGCTGGTTTGCGTCACGCCGCAGCATCGCGAGCAGGTGGCGCGCGCTCTGGCCTCGGACAACTATCAGGTCTTCGTCGCCGACGACACGACGCAGGCCATCGAACGCATGCGCGAAGATCACATGGATGTCGTTATCCTGGAGCCGACCTTTGACGCTGTGGAACAGGGCGCGGCCTTTGTGACGCGCGAGGTCAGCATCATGAGACCGGGCGAGCGCCGCCGACTCTTCTTCGTTCATCTGGTCGCTTCATCGCGCACGCTGGACGCTCACGCGGCCTTCGTCAACAACGTCAATCTGGTAGTGAATCCGGCGGACATTGAAATCCTGCCGCAGGCGCTCGAACGCGCCCAGCGGGATTTCAACGAGCTGTATCGCGATTTCAACAACGTCTTCAGGGCCACAGCCGCCTCTTAAACTTTCGCGGCGCGGGTTTCCCGTCGTCCATACTTTTACCGCAGGGCACATGAGCTACAGGCTCTTGTGCCCTTTTCTCTATCCATAAAACCGGGCGCTTGATCTTTCGCGTCGCGCGCGCCTCCGCTTATATTGGGCGGCGCGGCGGGCCTCCGGCTATCAGTGTCACCACTAATCTGGTAATCTTAGGGCTCACGGGACAGGACATGCGCGAGCGTTTTATCACTGGGGTCGCAAAACAAGAGGGGTACTTATGGCTGCTGCTAAGGACAACGGTAAAAACGGATTTCATGCGCCCGCCACCATCGCCGTGCATGGCGGCGAGCGCACCCGAGAGCAACCCTTCGGCGCGATTGTCTCGCCCGTTTTTCACTCGACGATCTACGGCTTCGAGAGTTTTGGCGAGATGCGTCGCTACGTGCGCGGCGAAGTGACCGAGGGCTACTTCTATTCGCGCTATGCCAATCCGACCGTCGCCGAAGTCGAGCGAAAGATCGCCGAGCTTGAGGGGGCGGAGAGCGCCGTCCTGACGGCTTCGGGGTCGGCTGCGACCTTCGCCGTCCTCGCCGCGACATGTGAAGCGGGCGACGAGATCATGGCGTGCGAAACCATCTACGGCGGCACGATTAAGGTCATGACGGAGGTGATGAGCCGCTTCGGAATCAGCTCGCGCTTCATCAGCATCGGCGACATTCCGCGCCTGCCGGAGATCAGGGGAGAGCGCACACGCGCCTTCTGGTTCGAGACGCCGACCAACCCGACCAACCGGCTCGTCGACATAGAGCAGACGGTGAGGGCCGTGCGCGCGGCCTCGCTCTTTTCGATCACGGATAATACTTTCGCCACGCCCATCCTACAGCGCCCGCTCGCACTCGGGGTGGATTCGGTCGTTCACAGCGCGACGAAGTATTTCGGCGGCCATTCGGATTTGACGGCGGGCGTCGTCGTCGGCAGCCGCGAGTTCATCGAGCGCGTGCGTCATCTGGCGATTCTCATCGGCGCAACGCTCGACCCGGCAGCCGCTTATCTTCTGGGCCGAGGGCTCAAGACGCTGGACATACGCGTGCGCGTCTCTTGCGAGAATGCTCTGAGAGTGGCGCGCGCTCTGAGCGAGCACGAGAAGGTGGCGCGCGTCTATTATCCGGGCCTTGAGGACAATCCTGATCACCAGCTTGCGCGTCGCCAGATGAGCGCCTTCGGCGGAGTGCTGGCCGTTGATCTGGTCGGGGGCGAGGCGGAAGTCGAAAGAATGTTTGACCGGCTGCGGCTCGTGCGCAGCGCGCCCAGTCTCGGCGGCGTGGAAACCCTCGTCAGCTACCCGCTCTACTCGTCGCACTTCGGCTTTTCCGACGAGCAGCTGAGGGCGGCAGGCGTCTCGGCGGCGACGGTGCGTTTCGCCGTCGGCATCGAATCGGCGGACGACATCATCGCCGACATCACGCAGGCGCTCGATAAGATTTGAGATGGCACAGTCGCATGCGATAGGCGAGACGCATCAACACGGTGAGCACGCTCACGCGCATGGCCGCGCTTCGCGCAGCCGCCGCCGCCTGCGATTGGTGCTGATCCTGACGGCCCTGTATATGGTCGCGGAGGCGCTGGGCGGCTGGTGGTCCGGCTCGCTGGCGCTCCTTGCGGACGCGGGGCACATGCTGGCGGACGTGGCGGCGCTCGCGCTGGCGCTCGTCGCGATGTGGTTCAGCGCGCGCCCGGCGACATCCAGCAAGACGTTCGGCTATTACCGTCTGGAAATTCTGGCCGCGCTCATCAACGGAGTGGCGCTGGTTCTGATCTCGTTCCTGATCTTCTACGAAGCTTACCACCGGCTGGCCGCGCCCCCGCAGGTTAAGAGCACGATGATGATGGTGGTGGCAATCGGCGGGCTCTGCGTAAATCTCCTGTGCGCCTGGCTGCTGCACGGCGACCACGAGGAAGATTTGAATGTGCGCGGGGCCTGGCTGCACATCATGGGCGATGCGCTCGGCTCTGTCGGAGCGATTGCCGCCGGTGTCCTGATGTCTCTTTACGGCTGGTACACAGCCGACCCGCTCTTCAGCTTTATCATCGCGCTCCTGATCGTCTGGAGCTCATGGAATCTGATACGCGAATCAACCAACGTGCTGCTTGAGGGCACGCCCGCGCACATCAACCTCGCCGCCGTCGAGGATGCGATACTGCAAACCGACGGCGTGCAGGACGTGCATGACCTGCACATCTGGACGATCACCTCCGGGCGCGAAGCCCTGAGCGCGCACGTCATTCATATAGAGACCATCTCGCAGCCCGATCTCTTGAAGGAGCTGCGAACCAAGCTGCACGACCGCTTCGGCGTAGACCACCTGACGATCCAGATGGAGACGGCGGACTTCGAGGACGACACGTTTCATTTCTGCCACGCGGGCACGGCCTGCTTTCGCTCCGTCAGAGACTAGAGAGCAGATGTCAGATGCTGTTGAAAGCATTCAACTGATATCTAACATCTGACATCTGATTTTTATGGAGATAAGTCTTTTGCTCACGCTCGATCTACGCGAACAGGCGGCGCTGCAGGCGGCGCTGGTCACGCACGGCGCGCCCGATAGCCTCGTGACGCTGGCGCTGACGGGTGCTTGCCGCATACAGACGCTGGACGAAGCGCGTAAGCTGCGGCGCTGGCTGGCGGACGCGCGCGCGGGCGGAGCGACCGATTTCGCCTCGCTCAACGTGATCGAGCGCAATCTCATACGCTTCGGCGTCTAAAACTCTCGGGGGCTCGGATTCGCTTTCATGAAAATAGAGCTGGGCTATGGGCACGGTTCGCTCTCTTTCTCGTATGACGAGGGGCGCTACAGGTTACTCGTGCCCGACGGGCACGACGATTCGAATGCTGCTGCTGCTGCTCCGCTCTCGGACGCGGACATCAGTGAAGCGTTTGATAAGCCTATCGCCTCGCCGACGCTCGAAGAGATCGTCTCGCCGGGTGAGAGCGTGCTGATCGTCGTTTCGGACGGGACGCGCGCGACCGCCTCCGCGCAGATCGTTCACCTGCTCGTGCGCCGTCTGGTCGCGCTCGGCGTGAGCCCGCGCGACGCGCGCATCATCTTCGCCACGGGGATTCATCGCCCTGTCACTGCGGAAGAGAAGCGCGAGCTGCTGACGCCCTTCATCGTACAGCGTGTGATGACGCTCAACCACGATGCGGGGGATGCTTCGCAGATGGTGAGCCTCGGCACGACCGAGCGCGGAACGCCCATCGAGCTTAACCGTGCGCTCAGGGAACACGACCAGTTAATACTGACGGGCGCGATCAACTTTCACTACTTCGCCGGCTTTACGGGCGGGCGCAAATCGGTCTGCCCCGGTCTCGCTTCGGCGCGAACGGTCGAGGCCACGCACATGCTCGCGCTCGATTTCGAGCGTGGCGGGCGGCGCGCAGGCGTCGGCGCTGGCCTTCTGGAAGGCAACGCCGTGCATGAGGAGTGCGAGCGCATCGCGGCGGAGGCTGCGCCCTCCTTTCTGATCAATACTGTGACGGACGAGCGCGGGCGCGCTGCGCGCATTTACTGCGGCGACTGGCGCGCGGCGCATCGCGCGGGCTGCGAAGATTATAGACGCGAGCATTCTCTGCCGATTGACGAGAGGCGCGCCGTCGTCGTCGCCAGCTGCGGCGGCGCGCCTTACGACATCAATCTTATTCAGGCGCATAAGACGCTGGACATGGCCGCGCACGCCTGCCTTGAGGGCGGCGCGATCATACTGGTTGCCGAATGCGCGGACGGTTTCGGGCGGCCAGATTTCCTGAAATGGTTCGAGGCGGAGAATTCACGCGCTTTGGAAGCCCGGCTGCAAGATGCTTACGAGGTCAACGGCCAGACGGCGTGGTCGCTGCTGGTCAAAGCCGAAAGCTTTCGCGTATATCTCGTCTCCGCTCTCGCGGATGAAGATGTCAGGCGCATGCGTATGATTCCGGCGCGAAGTCTTGACGAAGCGTTGACCCGAGCCGGGCAAGGCGCGCCGGGCTATATCATGCCGCGCGGCTCAAGCCTGCTGCCAGTGAGCGACTCTCGGCGCGCATGAACTGTTTTCGCGTCTATTGCTCACGCACGTCCACTGGCTTACAATCCCCGGACGCTTTGTGACATGGCAGCGAGAACGAAGAGGAGGCAAAGTGTGAGAGTTAAAATCATCCTGGCGTGTGGCGCGCTTATCCTATCGAGCGCTCTGGGCGCTCATGCACAGCAAACGGCAGGCGGCCCGGTCATCGAACAGCCCGTGGCGCTGACGGCGCGACCCGTCGCGCTCGATGCGAAGGGGCGCGACGCGCTCAGCGGTCGTCTGCTGACGCCTGCGCTTCAAGGCTCAGCGGATTCACCCGTTCCGAACATACGCCTTGTGATCGAGAACATCAGCCCCTTCTTCTATGAGTACGTCGCGGGGCGCGTGACCTTCTACGACGGGCAGGGCGTGCGCTGCGGCGAGGGCTTATTCAAGTTCGACGTGCTTGCGCCGCGCGAGCAGGCCGAGACGGACACGCCGGGCCTCAGGCTGAGATGCGTGCCCGCCACCTGGCGCATCGTCGCCACGAACCTGCTCACGCGCACGAGCGATACGGCCAAGCCGGGCGAGCCGACGCCCGCGCCCGCAGAGACGACGACGACCGGGCCGGCAGCGTCCGCGGGCGAGGCGGAACAGATGCCGCCGCAGCCCTTGCAATTCGTCAACCTGAACATAGACGGAGTCGTCTACCGCGTGCCGCTCGGCAGCACCGTCTCTGTTCCGGTGAGCAAGAGGAAGATCAATATCAACATCAGCGCCGCGCCCTGAAGATTCCCTGCTTCCTGACTTCTAATGCTGCGCTCGCTTGACGCTTGAGCCATCGCGTCCTAGCATAAGCTTCAAAAGAGCCTCCAACTTATTCCGAATCATTTCAGGGAAGGAAGGGTGATGTGATGGCAGACGAAACGAACGCTAAAAAGTGCGCGCATCCGAGCTGTAGCTGCACGGTCTCAGGCGACGACAAGTATTGCAGCGAATACTGCACGGATGCAAAGGACTTAACGGAGATCGGCTGCGGCTGCGAGCATCCGGCGTGTCGCTAAGCGAGAGCCTGAACCGGGTTCACAAAAGACTGAAGGAAACGAAAGCGGCGCTTGTGTTTACGCAAACACACAAGCGCCGCTTTTCTTCATTGCCCGTGGCCGCTGGCGCGCGTTAAAGTAGTGGCAGCTTAAATCTGACCGCGTATGAGTAGCTCAACAGAGACAAAGGCCGCAGGGGGGCGTGCGCGCACTGCGGCGTCGAGCGAGACGGTGCTTGCGCGCCTGCGCGAGCTGGTCGGCGGGGAGTTCGTGCTCGTCGATGCCGAACGGGTAGAGCCTTACGCGCAGGACGCTGTGAAGGAGAAGTTTCCGCCCGAAGCAGTGGTCTTACCCCGCTCTGCCGAAGAGATTGCGGCGATACTGCGGCTCGCCAACGAGGCGCGCTTTCCCGTCACGGCGCGCGGCGGCGGCGTGGGCTACACGGGCGGCGCTGTGCCCGTAGAGGGCGGCATAGTCATCGGCACGGATCGCATGAATCATATCAAAGAGATTAACGCCGATGATCTATACGTCGTGACGGAGCCGGGCGTGACGACTTACGCGCTTCAGCAATCGGTCGAGGCGCACGGGCTTTTCTACCCGCCCGACCCTGCCTCTTACAAGAACTCTTTCATCGGCGGCAACATCGCCGAGAACGCCGGCGGCATGCGCTCGGCCAAGTACGGCGTGACCAAGCATTACGTGCTCGGCCTCGAAGTCGTCACACCGACGGGCGAGATCATCACGACCGGCGGGCGCACGAGCAAGAACGTCGTCGGGTTCGATCTGACGGGCCTCATCTGCGGCTCCGAAGGCATGCTCGGCATTATCACAGAGGCCACGCTCAGGCTTCTGCCGCTGCCGGAAGCGACGCGCACCGTGCGCGCGACCTTTCACACGATGAGCGCGGCCTGCGCCTGCGTGCCTCGCTTCACGCGCGCGCGCGTCACGCCCGTCGCCGTCGAAGTCCTCGATCAAAACTCTATCAGGGCCGTCGAGCTGGAATTCGCCTTCGGGCTGCCGATGGACGCGGGCGCGCTCCTGATCGTCTCGGTTGACGGCTCAAGCGAAGAGGTCGAGCGCACTTCGCTCATCGTCGAAGAGGTGATGCGCGAGGGCGGAGGGTTCGACCTCCTACGCTCAAGGACGCGCGAGGAGGAGGAGCGCCTCTGGGATGTGCGCCGCGCTCTCTCGCCAGCGATCAAGAAGTATGGGACGCTGAAGCTCAACGAAGACGTGGTCGTGCCGCGCTCGCGCGTGCCGGAGCTGGTCGAGCGTGTCCTTGAGATCGGTCGTCGCCACGAAACCTTCGTCGTCAACTTCGGCCATGCCGGAGACGGTAACATCCACGTCAACTTTATGTGCGACCGCGCAGACCCGCAGGCCGTAGCGCGTGCCCGCGCCGCCGTCCGCGACACTTTCGCCGCAGCCATTGAGCTTCAGGGCACGATCAGCGGCGAGCATGGCATAGGCTACGTCAAAGCTCCCTACATGGAGATGGCCGTCACACAGACGACTCTGGAAGCGATGAGGCGAATCAAGCGTGCCCTTGACCCGCTCGGCATTCTTAATCCGGGAAAAGTTTTCAGTAGTCGGTCATCGGTTGAAAGCTGAAACTGAAAAACTGAGAGCTGATTGCTGATTACTTATGATCTCGACACTGATAGAGCTACAGCGTTTGAAGCGTTTGGAGCGAACGGGCTGGACGCTGCGCGGGCTCGCGCCGGGCGCAGAGTCCGTCGCAGCACACTCTTTCGGAGTGACGGTTGCGGCGATGATGATGGCCGACGAATTGAGAGCGCGCGGCGAGAGCGTTGATACGGAGCGATTGCTGAGGATGGCCCTGCTGCACGATTGGGCAGAGGCTCGCGTCGGGGATATGCCGCGCACGGGCGGCGAGTATTTCGGCGCGGAGGCCAGAAGACGCGCCGAGCGCGCCGCCTTTGACGATATCGTGCGGGGGCTGGGCACAAAGATTGAGGCCCACTATAGCGAGCTGCACGAGGCTTACGAACAGCGCGCCGGACTCGAAGCGCGGCTGGTGAAGGCGGCGGACATCATAGACTTGCTTATACAGGCGCTCGCCTTCGAGAGGGCCGGCGTGCGCGGCCTTGACGAGTTCTGGAACGGAGTCGCGGAACGCGACTTCGGACTCGAAGGCGCGGCTCAGGAGGTTTTTAACGAGGTCTTGCGCCTTTTATTCGCGGCGCGCGCCGAGATCGGATGAAGCGAGTAGAGAAGTCTCGCCGCGCGCCGCCGGCCCGGCCACGCGAGGGCTGATTCGAGATTGTATGTGGGATTGGATAACGCAGCTTATACACTCCATGACCCTGCGCGATGTGATCATCGGGCTGGTGCTCTTCGCCGTCACCTTTGCGGGAAGCCTCGGGATGGTCTCGTTCATGCTGGTCAGGATACCGGCCACCTATTTTCATTCGTCTCATGACCGAGACTTTCTCGTCGACCGTCATCGCGCGGTGCGTTGGAGCGGGCTGGTGGTAAAGAATCTGCTGGGCGCGGCGCTGGTTATTCTGGGTATCATCATGTCGCTGCCGGGCGTGCCGGGTCAGGGTATTCTGACCATCCTGCTGGGGCTCATGCTGCTGGATTTGCCCGGCAAGCGAGGTTGGGAGCAGAAGCTTGTGAGACGCCCGAAAGTCCTGCAAACGATCAACGGTCTGCGCGGAAAATTCGGCAAGCCGCCGCTCGTCCTCGATTAGAGGCGCGCGTTGACAATGGCGAACCGCTTTGTTAGCTTCCTTTATTTATGTGCCATGTTTAGTAGCGGAGAGAGAGTATTTGTCGCCGTCAAAGCGGTCACTCGTTTTCGTTAATGCTTAATTCATTCCCCGTGCAAAGGAACGCGCTCTCGCGCCTGCCCGTCATCCTCCTTTCAGTCCTTCTCTTGCTCTGCACGAGCGGCTGCAAGGGTCTCTTCGGTGTCAGCCGGACGGTCGGCGTGCCGCCGCTTCTGACGCCGCTCGCCAATGCCAGCGCGGCGCAGCTCATTGACGAGATCAATGCGAGGGCGACCGTGCGCTCGATTCGCGGCAAGGTCGATATACAGTTTCAGGATACGTCGTTCGCGGAATCCGGCATCGCCGAGAAATACAGGACTGCCGACGGGACGCTTTTTTTGCAGCGCCCGGGACAGATCTATCTCAAGATTCAAGCGCCTTTCGTCGGGACGAACATCGCCGAGATGACCTCCGACGGCGAGCATTTTCGCGTCGCGGTCTTGCAGGGCGACGAGAAGTATCGCCGCTTCGTGCGCGGCACGAACAACGCCACCTACCCGAAGCTTGAGATGGACGAGCCCGCCGCAGATCGCAATAATAATTCGCGCAGCAAGACCATCAGCGAGCAGCGCGCGCGCAGCGCTCTCTCCAACCTGCGCCCGCAGCATTTGACCGACGCGCTCCTGATTCGCCCCATCCCGGCGCGCACGGATTCCGGACTGGTCTACGCGCAGAGCGAGTTTTATCAGGAGGAGGCGGACACGACGAAGGCGTCGAGAGGGCGAACTCCGGGCCGCGTCGTGCGCGGCTACTATCTGCTCGATGAGCTATCGCCGGGCGGCCCCACGGGCGCGCGCCTGCTCCGTCGCTTCTGGTTCGACCGCGTCGGCACAGTCAAACTGGCGAGGCTGCAAACCTTCGACAACTCGGGCGCGCTCATCACGGATGTCACCTACACGGAGTCGAAAAATTTCGGCGAGAGCGGTAGTGTGATGATGTCGTCGCGCGTCGAAATCACTCGCCCGCAAGACCGCTATAAGCTGAGCGTCACTTATCAATCGCCCGAGGCCGTCGTCATAGACCGCGAAATCCCCGCGGACGTATTCACCCTCGAAAACAAATGGCAACTGCCCGAGCTCGACCTCGATGCAAGAAGACAATGATGAGTGACAAATGCCGAGCGGCAAGTTGAAACTTGTTCCTGCTCGTCGCTTGCCACTCGTCACTCGTTAACGATTTTCAATGGATAGTCTTGTCACGGCAAATATAAGACAGCGCCCTATTCGCTCGCTGGTGAGCATCGCGGGTGTGGCGCTGGGCGTCGCGCTGGTGATGCTCTTTACGGGTCTGGCTCGCGGGATGTCGAATGATCTACAGCGGCGCTCGTCTAACGTGCGCGCCGAGATTATCTTTACGCGTCCGGGCTCCGGAGACAGCCTGACGAGCTCGACGGCCAACCTGAGCACGAAGTACGCCGAGCAGTTGCAAAGGATAGAGGGCGTCGAGGCGGCTGTGCCCGTCATTCGTTATATCTATCAGGGCGGGCGGGGGTTCGGCTTCGAGCAGGTGGAGGGCGTGGACTGGGCTCCGTTTGCGAAGATGAACGAGATGCGCATAACAGAAGGCCGCCCGCCCGAAGCCCTCGACGAAGTCATCATTGATGAGACCAAAGCGCGCAACGGCTCTCTTCAGGTCGGCAGCACCTTGAAGCTCTTCGGCGATAAACCGTATCGCGTCACAGGCATCTACACGCCGGAATCTGGTGCGCGCGTCAAGATGACGCTCGCCGCCATGCAGGATGCGCTCGAAGCGCCGGGCAAATGCACGTGGATTCTGATCAAGTGCAAGGAGGCCGCGGGCGAGGTCGAGGTCGCCACGCGCATCAGGGAAGAGCTGCCCGGCAACAAGATTCAGTTCACGCGCGACGTGTTCACCAGCATCGAGAAGAGCATCCCTTATCTGGGCCTGTTCCTGCGCGTGCTGGTTCTTTTGGCGGCGGTGGTCAGCGCGCTCGTCGTCATGCTGGCGATGTACACGACGATAACGGAGCGCACGCGCGAGATAGGGATGCTCAAGGCGATGGGCGCTTCGCGCGGCTACATCATCGGCGTCATAGAGAAAGAAGCGATCCTTATCAGCGCGCTCGGTCTCGTCGTCGGCTTCGCGGTCGCGCTCGTCGCGGGCACATTGATTCATCGCACCTACGGTCTGATCTTCGAGTACGGCTGGGTCTGGGCCGCCGCCGCCGCCGCCATCGGACTCATCGGCGGCGCTCTCGGAGCGCTTTACCCCGCCGTCAGAGCCGCAAATTTAGACCCCGTGAGCGCCCTCTCTTATGACTGACTTTAAGACGGTGGCGAGTGACGAGTGACAAGTGGCGAGTTAATGGCTTATTCTTGCTTGTCACCCGTCACTCGTCACTTGTCACTGTTTTATGAGAACGATTCTAAAAGCCGAGAATCTGGAAAAAGTTTATCGCGTGGGCCGCGTCGATGTGCCGGCGCTGCGCGGCGTCTCTCTGGACGTGCAGGAGGGCGAGTTTCTGGCGATCATGGGGCCGTCGGGTTGCGGCAAATCAACGATGCTCCATCTCCTGGGCGGCCTGCTGACGCCGACGAGCGGGCGCATAGTCATTGACGACGAAGACCTGACAGCCGCCACGGACGCACGCCGCACAGACATACGCCGCCGCAAGATCGGCTTCGTCTTCCAACGCTTCAACCTCTTTCCGACGCTCACGGCTGAAGGCAACCTGCGTCTGGCCGAGCGCATTCACGGCGGCAACGGCGCGGATGACCCCGAAAGAAGGCGCGAAGTCCTGCGCCTCCTGCGCCTCGAAGACAAGATGCACCACAAGCCGCTTGAGCTTTCGGGCGGCGAGCAGCAGCGCGTGGCCCTGGCGCGCGCCGTCGTCACACGCCCGGCCATCATCCTCGCCGACGAGCCGACCGGCAATCTCGACTCGGAAAACTCGGCCATCGTCCTCAACATGTTCCAGGAGTTGAACTTCCGGCTCAACCAGACCATCATCATGATCACGCATAACCCGGAGGCCGCCGCCATGTGCCGTCATATCATACAGATGCGCGACGGGCAGATCGTCCAGCCGACGGGAAACGTGCAGATGTGAAGTCATTTAAGGGGTAGACAAGGCGCGCGCCCTCAGGCTAGAATTCGGGGCGTGCCTGGGGAGCGTTTTTAAAGCCGCGCGGGAATTGAACGCGAAGTCTCAGCCGGTAAAGGACATCTGCAACGATTACACGTGGGCTCTATTTTACGCACCATCAAGTCCGTTTTCTTTTGGTCTTACGGGCGCACCACATGGCAATACGATGTTCTGTGTGCGCTTATCCTGGCCTTTATTTTCCTGACTCCTCGATCCTGGTTTGAAACCAGCGAACCTCGCAACACGCGCTCGCATCAAAACCGGTTCGACTCAGTGCTCATTGAACCCGTAAGTCCCTCTGATTACTTAGATATGGGTGAGATAGAGCGGAGAGTTCGAGCCCGCACAGGCCGCCCCGACACTCAGGTCATAGCCGTTCGCCCCGTCAGGGACGAGGCAGGCCACGGGGTCGCCTATGAGGTTGACATCCAATAATCATTACTTATAATTGCCCGGAATTTTTGGTCTCCGGGCACGGAGTCTTACTATCTTGAAGGAGATTGTATGAAGAGATTTGCTACACTCGGCCTCGCCGTGGCGATTTTGGTGGCCGCCGTAGCCGTCAGTTCCCCCACAACAGTTGATGCACAGAGCGCCGGCCTTGTCAGCGCCTTAATCAATCGGATGGAGAAGAATAGACGGGATCTTAAATCGTTGCGCGCCGGCATCAGTATGGAAAAGTACGATGCACATCTGCGTGACAAAGATACGCGCGGCGGGCAGGTGCTCTACATGCCGGGACAGGGACGCAACGCCTACGTCAGAATTGATTGGCAGTACCCGGCCAAAGAGACGCTCGCCGTGGCAGATGGACAGTACACGCTGTTTCGCCCGCGCCTGAATATGGCCTATCGCGGCACTGCCGGGTCGAGCCGCGCCAAAGCCGGTGGCGTCTTCGATTTCCTGAGCATGTCGGGCCAGCAGATTCGCACCAGATTCGAGCCCTTGCAGGACATCTATGAAGAGAATCTGGGGGGCGGCGTTCACACCACCCACATCAAGCTCGTGCCCAAAGGCGGCGCAAGCTACAAGTATGCCGAGGTCTGGATTGACGGCAGCGGCATGCCCGTCCAGACCAAGGTCGTCGAGAAGAACGACGATGCCACTACGGTTCGCCTGATGAACGTAGAGCGCAACGCCGGCATCTCGCTCGATCAGTTCAAGCTGCAACTTGACGGCAGCGTCAAGATAGTCAAAGGCTAAAGAGCAGCCGCCGGACAATTACAGCGGGAGCGAAGGGGCTCTGGCCTGAAAGACCGGAGCCCCTTCGCTATTTGACGCTGACGACGCTTCGGCCACCCGCCGGTTGTGTCCTCTTGCCTTTGCATGCGTATCTCGCATATTCTTTCACGGTTCGGCAGAACACGGGCGCGCCCTTCTACTTGCAAGCATCCAACAAGTGGTTCGGTTTTCGTTAGGGAATAGATGAAAAGAAGCAATTTTCTCAGCCGTAAATTCCGCCAGACCAGCTTCATCGCGCGGGCGCTCCTGTCGAGCAATCATGTCGTGCTGGCGCACATCATACCCATGCGCCGCTGCAATCTGGCCTGCGGCTATTGCAACGAGTACGATAAGGTTTCCGACCCTGTGCCGCTTGAGCTGATGAAGCGCCGCCTCGATAAACTGGCCGCGCTCGGCACGTCCGTGCTCACCATCTCGGGCGGCGAGCCCCTGATGCATCCAGAGCTGGATGAGATTATCCGGCACGCGCGCGCGCACGGCATGATCGCGGGCCTCATCTCCAACGGCTACTACTTCACGCCCGAGCGCATAGAGCGCTTGAACGAGGCCGGGCTCGAATACCTGCAAATCAGCATAGACAACGTCGAGCCGGACGAGGTCTCTAAGAAGAGCCTCAAGAATCTTGATAAGAAGTTGCAGGCGCTGTCCGAGTACGCGGACTTCCACGTCAACATCAACTCAGTGATCGGCGGCGGCATCAAGACTCCCGAGGATGCTTTGACGGTGGCGCGCCGCGCCGTGGAGCTTGGATTCTCCACCACGGTCGGCGTCATTCACGACCACGACGGCACGTTGAAGCCGCTCTCCGACAGAGAGAAAGAGATATTTCAGGCCGTCAAGAAGCTGGGCAATAAAGATCACGCGCGCCTCAACTGGTTTCAGGACAGCATCGCCGAAGGCAAGCCTTACGAATGGCGCTGCCGCGCGGGCGCGCGCTACCTCTACATCTGCGAAGACGGGCTCGTCCACTGGTGTTCGCAGCAGCGCGGCTATCCGGGCATCCCGCTTGAGAACTACACGATGGAAGATTTCAAGCGAGAGTACAGCACGGAAAAATGGTGCGCGCCGACCTGTACTCTGCAATGCGTGCATCAGGTTGGCATTCTGGACAACTGGCGCGACCCGCAGAAAGCGCCGGGCGCGACGCCTGATGAATCCAGCGAGAAGAAAAAGCGTTTCAGAGAGATATTGCGTACCGACTGAGCTTCGTAAGAGAGCATGGCCCGGCGGCGCTCCCGGCCAGAGAACCCCCCTTGAGGTTCCGCGTATGAAAAGACGGCCTCACCACGCGCGCACGATTGCCCGTCTAGCCTGCCTCGTCCTTATCCTGTTCCAACTTGCTGCAACGCCCACCGGCACTGCTCAACAAAAGCCTGACGCTCCCATAGCGACGCCTCAGCAACAGTCTAAGCTGACGTGGCTGACCGTTACCGTGACTGACGGTAAGGATGGTTACGCGTGGGGTTTGGATAGAAGCGCCTTCACCGTCTACGACAATAAGGTGCAGCAGGAGATCGCTTTCTTTAAGGCCGAGGATGCCCCGGCAAGCGTTGGTATCTTGCTCGATACGTCCAGCTCTATGGGACCCGGCGACACTAGATTTAAGCTCATCAGAGAAGGGCTCGCGCGCTTTATCAACCTGAGCCCCAAGATGAATGAATACTTTGTTATAGGCTTCAACGAAAGTCCGTACATCCTGTCGGACTGGACGCGCGACGGTCGGGTGGTTTTAGAATCGCTTTCCAACGTCAAGGCGAGAAAGAACACGGCCCTCTATGACGCCTGTTATGTCGGCATTGAGCAGGTCGTGCGCGGCACGCACCGTAAGCGTGTGCTTCTTATAATCGCGGACGGTGAGGACAACGAATCGCGCCACAGTTTGAAGGACGTGCGCCGCCGCCTGAAGCCGGAGGACGTGCTGGTCTACGCCGTAGCCATTGCGCCGGTCGAGTTTTCGCAGGACTATTCGTCGCCGATGGTGGAAGGACAATACGTTCTCGATCAGCTGGCATCGCTCTCCGGCGGCAAGGTACTCGTCCCCCAGAGTAAAGCCGCCTTGAACGCTGCCTTTGAACAGATTGCGCTGGAACTGCGCCGCCAGTATACGATTGGCTTTACTCCTTCGAGTGACGGCAAGTGGCATAGCGTAAAGGTCAAGGTGACGCCGCCCGCGAATGCGCCGCGCGAGATGCAGCGCCTGTCTGCGAGAACCCGTGAGGGGTATGAAGCTCCCGCTGCCAGTCCCCGCTGACTTCACTGAAAATTGTCAACACGTGCCCGCGCTCAATCGGAAGCCTTCTGTACGGAGGCCTGCACACGCGTGCGTGCCGTCGCGCAATTCGCATCCGGCAAGGATTGCGTGCAGAGCTGGCCGCTGAGGAATCTGTCGTATTCGCGCGCCGCTTCAAGGGGGCGACCGAGCGCGTCTAGCGCCAGCCCCATGTAGTAAGGAATCTGACCATCGGGCTCGCCCATTCGCTCCGCGGTGCGAAACTCCGCGAGCGCTTCCTCGCTCATTCCCGCCGCCGCCAGCTCAATCGCCAGCAGCTTGTGCGTGTGCGCGTTATCTTCCAGGGCGAGCGCGGCCCTGTATTCCGCGATCACTTTTTCATGCGGCCCGCGCAGCTTGGCATTATTCGCGCGCCACAGGTGCGCGTCGAGGCTTCGGTAATCTCTATAAAAAAAGAGAGCGACGCCGCCCAACACAACCAGCAGATAGAGCGCTGGAAGTCTTCGTCTCCATGCGAGCGAGGAGGATGCCGCCGGCGCATTGTCCTGCTCGCTTGCGGCGCGCTTCTTTTGTCTTGCTTCTCGCTCGCGCCGTCTCTCGCGCACGAGCGCGATGAGGTAAAGCGGCAGGACTATGAGCGGGAAAAGGAGCGTGCCGAGCGTCCAGCTTGCTACCCAGTAAGGCTTGAAGCGGCGACGGCGTGCGCTCGCGAGCACACATGTGGAGATGATGGCCGAGAGCGCCCATGCTGCCGGTCGTAGGAATTCAAACAGCTCGGCGGCGGAGATTTGCCATTTCGGGCTCACGGTTTATGCTTGCGAATCCGCCTCGCCGATATTGTGCAGCTTGACAGTCCTTGAGAGGCCGAGGCCCGACAGCTTGCCCGCCATCAGCACGACCATCTCGCCCTGCTGCGCGATGCCGGATTCGATCAAAACTCTTTCGCCGACACGCACGAGGTCTTCGGTCTTTTCGCAGGCCGGATGCATCGTCGGCTCTACTCCCCAGATCAGCGCCAGCTCGTTGTAGACGTTCTTCGACGGTGTCAGGGCGACGATGCGCTGCTCCGGTCTGAGGGTCGAGAGACGGCGCGCCATGATGCCGGATTCCGTAAAAACAGCGGTCGTCTTTGTGTTCAACTCCTCGGCGGCAAAGGCAGCGGCCTCGCACAGGGCACGGCTGAAACTGCCTGACTGTCGGCCAGCCCAGCGGCTGATGTCCATGGATTCCGTTTTCCTGCCCGTCTCCGCCGATTCGATAATGCGCGCCATCGTCGCGACAGCGGCGACCACGTTCTGGCCCATCGCCGTCTCGTTCGAGAGCATCAGCGTGTCCGTCCCGTCCCACACGGCGTTGGCTACGTCCGAGGCTTCGGCGCGCGTCGGGCGCGGGTTTGTGACCATCGACTGCAACATCTGTGTGGCGGTGATGACGACTTTGCCTTTGAGGTTAGCCTGCTCGATGATTCTTTTCTGGTAGACGGGCACGAGCTCGACGCTGGTTTCCACGCCCAAATCTCCGCGCGCGACCATCAGGCCGTCGGCGGCGGCGATAATCTCGTCCAGATGATCTATGGCCTCGGCCTTCTCGATCTTGGCGATCAGGGGCGCGCGGCCTCCGGCGCTCTGGATGAGCGACTTCGCTTCCGTGCAATCCTCAGCGCGGCGCACGAACGAGAGCGCGATGTAGTCGGCGTTCTGGCGCACGGCCCACTGCAAATCACGACGGTCTTTGTCCGTAAGCGATGGAATCGGAAGGATGATGCCGGGCAGGTTGATCCCTTTGCGCTCGCCCAGAGTGCCGCCGTTGATGACGCGACAGACGACATCCGTATCGGTCGTGCGCTCGACGCGAAGCTCTATCGCGCCGTCGTCCAGTAGCAGGCGCGCGCCCGGCTTAACGTCGCGCGCCATGCTCGCGTAGTTCGTGGAGACTTCGCGCGTATCACCGGCCACGGAGCGGGTCGTGATGGTAAAGAGCGCGTTGGCCTCAAGCTGCACGGGCTGGCCGCCCTTGAGCACGCCGGTTCTGATCTTCGGCCCGGACAGATCAACGAGCACGGCGAGCGGGCGCTTCATGGTCTCCGCCGCGAGGCGCGCGCGCCGTATGTTTTCCGCGTGCTCGTCCTGTGTGCCGTGCGACATATTGATGCGGACGCCGTTGATGCCGGCGGCAAGCAACGCCTCAAGCACGACGGGCTCGCGCGACGCCGGGCCAAGCGTGGCAAGAATTTTTGCTCTTCTCACGGTAGCTCCACCTTTTCCATTTTCATAAAAGGTAAGGCGAAAAGTTAGCAAAAGCAAGGAGGCGGGCGAAAGGACGAAGGATGAAGGATGAAGGATGAAGGATGAAATAAGAGCTTCACGTTCTTGAAAGCTTTTACTTCATCCTTCCGCCTTCATCCTTCATCCTTGCTTTTCATTCGGCGAGGGATTCCTGAATGATGCGTTCCAGCTCGGCGGGCATCGCGTCGTTGTAGCTGATGAAGCGTTTGACCAGACGGCCCTTGCGGTCAAAGACGAATGCTTGCGGAATACTATTGTCGTCGGAGAGATAGAGGTCGGACATCGCCGGGTCTGGATAGCCGAGCGTGTAGGCGATCCTGAACTCTTTGACATAGTCGGGAACTTGTTGGCGATCTTCCGGGCCGCCGACGTTGAGGCCGATGATTTGCAGCCCTCGCGGGCCGTAGCGACGGTCAAGCTCTACGAGGTGCGGGGTCGCCACACGACACGGCCCGCACCACGTCGCGTAAAAGTCCAGCACCACGACCTTGCCCATGTAATCCGAGACTCTCGCGCGGCGGTTATCGAGCATCGTGAAGGTCTGAGCGTTGAGGGTGGCGCTGCCGGAGCTGTTGACGGGCGGCATGGGGTACATCGTGCGCGGAGGCGCAGGGCCGGTCGGCGTGCCCGTCTCGGAACTCACCTGCGGAGCGTCGCCGCCGCCGCAAGCCGCGAAGGCCAGCAGGCAGAATAGAGTCAACGTCGAGGTCAAGCGCCTCAAGGGGCGCGGGCCGGCGACCGTAGGTCTGCGACAATCCGGATGCATCCTGAAAAGCTCCTCTTGAAACCGGGGAGGGGAATTCACAGGGGTATTCTACACGACGCGCAGCTCTAAAAGTAAAAGCGAAAGGGAGGCGCGCCGGAGTCCGCCTTCAGGTTTCCGTGTGGGTCTCGGGCGTGAGCGTGGATGCGTCATCCGGACTTTCGGCGAGCGGCGTCCTCTCGTCCGGGACGCGGTATTCCTCGTTGGCCCACTTGCCAAAATCTATGAGCTTGCATCGTTCGGAGCAGAAGGGACGGTTCGGATTGTCCTGCCACTCGACAGGCTTATCGCAGGTTGGACACTTCATAGGAAAAGATCGGAAGAATTAAGAAGGCGTAGAGTGTTGGCTTTGTGACAGCCCTTTGACATTTAACCTTTATACCCTCTGAGCCCTTTGCCCCGGCACTGTTTCAGGCAACGGCCAGCGATTCGGGACGCTTGATGAGAATCCGTCTATTGACGAAGTCGATGATACCTTCGCGCCGCAGAGCGTTCAGGCGCACGGTCACGCTCTCGCGCGTCGAGCCGACGATGGAAGCGATTTCGCGATGCGGCAGGGGAATGTCTATAAGAACGCCGCCGGTTTCGCGCACGCCGTAGCGCCCGGAATATTCGATCAGCATTTTTTCCAGACGGGCCGGAATCGCATCGAGCGCAAAGTCGGCGACGCGGGTCTCGGCCTGAGCCCGGCGTTGACCGATCAGGCGGAAGGTGTAATCATAAAGCTCGCGGTTTTCAACCATCCCCCTTTTGAACTCCCCGACAGGAATCCGCAGGAGACGCGAATTCTCGTAAGCGACGGCGCAGTTTTCGCGCAAACCGGCAGCCGAATAGAGCGCCGACTCACCGAACAGAGCGCCGACGGAGAGAAGGTCTATGACGGCTTCGCGCCCGGAGCTTTTTTCGACGCGGCAGAGCTTGACGCGACCGCGCGCGATTGTATAGAGCGCGTTGGCTTCGTCCCCGGCACGAAAGATAAAGCGGCGACGGCGGAAATCGATGGCGGTCGAGCTGGCGGCCAGCCGCATCAGAAGCGTGTCGCTCAGTGCCGCCCCGAAGTCGAGTTGCCGTATAATATCAGCGCGATCTTCGACGGAGAGATCGCATGCGCGTTTATGCTGCATTGGGGGTTACTTACTGCTCCTCATGGGGGATTGAAAAAATAGTTTGCAATTCACCATCGCTGCCTGATCTGATGTAGCAGGAGAAAGCTACCGGCATCCGTGCGCTGAAGTTAGAGATAGAAAATGTGAAGAAGACCTTCGGTCGCAGTCCGTACGAGGTAAAATTCTTTTCAGTTCTTGTTTTGGAGTTGAATGGGTAAGTCTCAAGAGCGAACAACAACTGATGAAGCGTCACTCTAGCATGAAGCCGCGCGCGCGCGCAAGCGCTATCTTTTGAGCCCGATAAATTAATTTTATGGTAGGAAATTTCGACGTGCTGGTCGTGGACGACGACCCTGACAAGCGGATGATTCTGACCGTCGCACTGCAAATGGCCGGGTATAATGTTCGCACCGCCAACGATGGCGAGGCAGGGCTCGCGGCTGTCGAGTCTTATCAACCAGACCTCATCGTGACGGACGTGATGATGCCACGGATGGACGGCTACGAGCTGGCCCGAAGGGTTCGCGCCAACCCGCTGACGCGTTTCATTCCCATTATCATCCAGACAGCCGCCCGCAGCGAGGCGCAGGATGCGCGGCGCGGCGCGGAGGTTGGCGCTCTGGGCTATATCACAGACCCGCTCGACATCGATCTGCTGCTGGCGCGCGTGCGAACCCTTCTGGATTTCAAGGGCTATCTGGACACCTGCGAGGAACAGGCTTTCACGGATCATCTGACGGGCCTCGCCAACCGCCGCCGCTTCGAGCGGCAGTTGGAGCGCGAGGTGACGCGCACGCTCCGTTACGGCAGACCTTTTTGCCTGCTCCTGCTCGACATAGACCACTTCAAGCAGGTCAACGACAATTACGGCCACGAGGCCGGCGACGAAGCCATCAGGAGATTGGCGAAGACGCTGCAAGCGGGCACGCGCGGCATAGACTCTGCGGCGCGCATCGGCGGCGAAGAGTTCGCGGTGCTCCTGACCGAGACCGGTTTCGAGGGCGGAGCGGAAGTCGCCGAACGCCTGCGGCAGGCGATCAGGCAGGATGAGATTCCCACCGTGGGGCGCATCACGGCGAGCTTCGGCGTGGCGGAGTTTCCCTCGTGCGCGCCCACGGGGCGCGAGCTGCTGACGGTCGCGGACGCGGCGATGTACGAGGCCAAGCGGCAGGGACGCGACCGCGTCGAGCGCGCACGCTCGCACGCCGAGCCGAACACTTCGCCCGCGCTTGACGTATGATGAGGTGGTAGTCAGCCGTCAGTCGTCAGTACTCAGCTTTCCTGCTTTGACTGGTCGCTGACGACTGATTACTGACCACTTTTTTTTGAGGTAAGCGATGACAGATTACAAAGACAAGCTGGACGAGTGGCAGCGCGCGGCGCGGCGCAAGGCACGCGAGCTGGACGAGAAGTATGACATCAAGGGTCGGGTCGAGGAGGGCGCGCGCGTGGCGCAGGACGCAGCCAGACGCGGCGCTGAAACCCTTGCGCGCGAAGCCGAGCGGGCTCGCTCCGAAGCCGAACGCCTTGTCGGCGATGAGCAGGAGGTGCGCGACCGCGCGCGTCATGCTGCCGAAGAGGCCGCGCGGCGTGCGCGCGAAGCGGGAGAGTCCGCGCGTCGCGCCGCCGAGAGTGCCGGAGGAAAAGCCGGCGAGGCCTTCAAGGGCGCGAAGAGTTATTACGAGCGCGCCTCTAAGGCTTATGACTGCGGCGCTCGCGTGACGCGCGCTTCGACAGCCGCCACACGCGGAATCTACAAGGCCGGCGGCTGGCTCAAAGAGAACCCCGGCAAGGCCGCGCTCGTCACCTTCTCCCTCGTCACGGGCACGTATCTGGGCCGCTCGTTCCCCGGCCTCGACGCAGTGCTGCTGGGCTCGCACCCGCACTGGTTCACCCATTCGGCGCTGCCCGTCTACGGCCTGCGTAAGGCCAGCGAAAAGTTTGAAGAATACCTTAGCCGTCAGGAAGCGCTCGCGGCCTCAGGCAGTCTTGAGGAATCCGAGCGCGAGCGCGTAGAGTTCGAGCGCAAGATAGTCAAGTACGTCGGCGCGCCGCTGCTCGGAGCATTCAGTTGTGCGGCGGGGGCCGTCATGTGGGCACAGATTTTCCAGCCCGGTCACATCGCGGGCGCGCCCATCAGCTGGCTCCTCGGCGGCAATCCCTTACTCGAAGGCGTCTGGCTCTTTAGTAACGGCGTCATCTGTTTCCATCAGGGCTACAAGTTCTTCATGATGGCTCTGGCAGATCAGGAAGAGGTCGCGCGCGTCGTCAAGGAAATCAAGGGCCTGCTACCCGCAGGCGAGGCGGCTTGATGCCTGCCCGGCTGTCGCACAAGCGTTTCATGCCGAACTATACATAAGAAGTAAGGCCCACGCCCGAATACGAGCGGGGACGTTCACAGGAGCGTCCCCGCATCCTTCAGCATCAGGTTAAAACTTTCGCGTGCCCCGCGCTATTCATTGAATGGATGTATTCTTTCATTATGATAAAGACGAAGCATTGTCTGCTCACAGCCTTTCTCCTGCTGGTTTCCTTGGCCGGAATCGCCCCGGCTCAAAATTCATCCGTCAAGCTCGAAGGGCAGGTCGTGTGCTGTGCGGAGTGCTGGGCCGAGGCCGACCGCACAAAAGTCGAATACGGAACGGCAGCGGACTTACTGAAGGCGCAATCCTGCGTTGCCGGCGGCGACCCGACACTCATCGCTGTTCGTGAGGGAGATGAGTTCACGCTCTATGAATTGGAACAGGGGAAGTTTCGACTGCCGGGCAAAAACTGGCTTGAGTATGTCGGCAAGCGCATCGCCGTGACGGGCACGATTCATAAGAGGAGAGAAATGATCGCCATCCGCGTCGATCATCTAGAGGTGCTTGCGGCGAGTCTCGCGGAAAGGGAAGCGGCCAACGCACTGGGACAGGAAGTTGATTTGACGCTCAAAGATTTGTTCGGGGCGGAGCAACGCTTAAGCGCACTAAAGGGGCGCATCGTCGTCCTCAACTTCTGGGCGACCTACTGTGTGCCTTGCCGAAAAGAGATGCCCGACCTCGCGGCGATTCAAAACGAATATGCCGCTTTGGGCGTGCAGGTTGTCGGGGCTTCGGCAGACGAAGCCGGAGACCGCGCCAAAGTCTTGCAGTTCGTTAAGGAGACGCGCATTAACTTTCCCATCTGGATGGGCGCGACCACAGCCGACATGATGCGCTTCGGTCTGGGCGCGGCCTTGCCGGGAACGGTCATCATCGGGAGAGACGGGCGCATCGCGAAAATTATTTCCGGCATCGTCAATCAGGCCGATTTGAAAAGGCAGATTGATCAGATGCTCGCCGTGGCCGAAAAGACTGCGGCGACGGAGCGAAAGCTTGAGCAGACGGCTGCCGCTAAAGAGAAGACGAGCGCTGCGTCCTCCGTTCCCTCCTGACCGCTTTGACCGGGAGAAGGTCGCGCCGTGAGCGGGACAGGACAAAGGGACGCGAACAAGTGGACGTACGGCGTGCGCCTGATAGCGAATCAGATAGACCGCGCGACGTGGCGCAACACGCTCACCTACAGATTGCATCCACGCATCACTGCCGGAGTTGAGTACAACCCGCTCGCCGGGAAAGTCTCGCCTCTCGCCAACATCGTCGCGCTGACGGAAACACACAGGCGTCCGGCATTGATCTTGGGCACAAGCTCCGACCGTATCGGCACGCCCTACGGTCAATCCTTCTATGCGACTTTCAGCAAGAGCCTGAAGCATCAAACGGGCCTCCCCGTCGCGCCCTACGTCGGCCTCGCTTACGGGACGTTTGAAGATCGGGCGAGAGTTATCGGCGGGCTGAACATCACCTTTAATGAGCGCTGGACTTCGACGATTCTCTTTGACGGCGTGCGCGTGCATCCGACAGTGAATTACACGCGCAGCCGTCACCAGTTCGGCCTGATCTTCGAGCGCGGGCGCAACCCCGGCGGCAGCTACAGCATTTCATTCTGATCGAGGATAGTTTGTCGCTCTACACGATGGTGATCGGGAAGGGCGTGAAGGAAAGCGCGAAGACCAGCAGCGTAAGGAGGGCGACGATCAGCCGCGAGCGGTCGAGCGGGCGGTCGTCTTCGGGCTGCGGGTGGCGCAGGCGCAGCATGACGGCGAGCAGTACGGCGTAGAGGAATCCGCTGGGGCTGCTGTGCCAGTGCCAGCCAAGGATGGCGAGCGAGGCGACGATGAGAAAGGCCGCATGGCCCATCCACCTGTGTAAGCGTAGGCCGAAGACGGAGTAGGTGGCGTGCCCGCCGTCGAGTTGGCCCACGGGCATTAGATTGAGGCTCGTCACCAGAAGGCCGATCCACGCCGCGAAGTAAAAGGGGCCACCCTGAGTGTTCATCAGATTGACGCCGAAAGCGTGCGCCATCAGTCGAAACAGCGGCGGGTCGTTGAGGATGATGGCCCCGTCCAGCATCGGCGCGCGTGAGGGCTCAAGCGTCAGCACTCCCGCCAGAGCGATGGGCAGGGCGACGATAAAGCCCGCGAGCGGGCCTGCCACTCCGATGTCGAAGAGAGCGCGGCGCGACGGGATGGGCGATTTGATCTTGATGAATGCGCCGAATGTGCCCGCCATGAAAAGCGGCGGCGCAGGAATGAAGAAGGGCAGCGTCGCATCAACTCCGTAGCGGCGACAGGCTACGTAGTGACCGGCCTCGTGCGCGGTCAGGATACTGAGCAGCGCGCAGGCGAACGTCAATCCCTGCGCGAGCAAAGAGGGGTGCGCGAGCGCCTCATGGACAAGCAGCCCGACCTGGCGCAGATAGTATTCGGGCACGTAGAGAATGTAACCGGCCCAGTGTGCGGGCAGCGGCATGTTCGGCTCCGGCAGCTGCGACGAGCCCAGAAGCATGACCCCGGCGATGGTCGCCGTCAGCGTCGTCAGGAGGAAAAGCGCCGTGTGGCGTCGCCATTCACGGGCGGTCGGGCGTGCGGCGCGGCGGCGACGGTCGCGCGCCGCCGGCGCGTCGATGAATAAAGGGGCCGGGCGAATTGATTCTGACACGTTCGGCTCTTCTTCCCTCGGACAGACAAAATTGGCGACCGCACCCGCTGGAGCTTTAGTTGGGCGGTCGCCATATCTCTTGGATGCGTAAAAGGCCCGCATGGCCTGCGGGCCTCCGGATTAATATTCGGCATCGGGCAGGCGCTCGGGCGTCGTCTCCGCTTCGTCCGAAGCGTGATCGCCGTCGTCCTCCGTGCCGAAGCCGTGGGCCTGCAATTCCTTGCCGGGCTTGAAGCGTATGGTCTTGCCCGACGGGATGGCGACCTCTTCGCCGGTGCGTGGATTGCGACCCACCCCGCGCTTTCTGGGCTTGACGACAAAGACGCCGAAGCCGCGCAGCTCAATGCGCTCGCCGCGCGTCAATGCTTCCTTCATCGAATGGAAAAGGGCATCCACGGCCTGCTCGGCCTTCATCTTGGGAACGCCCGTGCGCTCGGCGACGCGGTTCACTATGTCGAGTTTGATCACGTTCGTTAGGGCCTCCGTCAATCTTCTTCTTCGTCGTATCTGCGGGAAGGGATGAGTTTCAATCCAAACTGTTAAGTCTGACTTGAGCCACGAGCGATGATAGAGATGCTCAGGAGAGACTGTCAAGCTTGAGGCCGAAGGGAGGTGGCCCTTATAGTCAGCAGGGTTTCAGTTGAAGGGGAAAAGGAATGAACGGGGATGGACAGAAAACTGTCAGGATAAAGAAAATGCTTTGAAGCAGTCATGCCTTGATGCTTTTGTATTTTCATCCTGACAATCTTCCGTCCATCCCTGTAAGATTCCCCCACGTTGACAAAGCGCGCGGGGCGCGGCTAACCTCAACCATAATGATGAATGAGGCGGTTACGAGTGATGAATGAAGGAGACGGCGGCTCTCAGGGCTCAAGGCCGTAGGGCAAGGCATCCTTCATCATTTGATTGCTATGTTTGGATTGAAGAAAGAGACGCGCGCGCCGCGCTTCGGCTCGATCACAGCCGAAGACGACCCCGATATCGAAGTGCAAAGGCCGCAGGTCGCGGCGCGCAATAATTTCTGGGCCGAGTCGCGGCTGCTGCTGCGCGATCTGATCGTCGTCCTGATGGCGACGGCCCTGATGGTCGTCTTCATCGTCCAGCCCGTCAAGGTCGAAGGCACTTCGATGCTCCCGCGCCTGCACGACGGCGAGAGGATTTTCGTCAACAAGCTGGTCTACTACGGCGTGCCCAAACTGGAGCGCGGCGACATAGTCGTCTTCTGGTATCCGAACGACCCGTCGAAGAGCTACATCAAGCGTGTCGTCGGCTTGCCGGGCGAAACCGTCGAAGTCCGTGAAGGCCGCGTCATGATCAATGGCCGCGTGATCGAGGAGACGTATCTTGACCCGCAGCTCAATCTCTCGCACATGAATCATCAGCCGGTGCTGGTGAAGGATCACTACTATTTCGTGATGGGCGACAACCGCGATCATTCGTCGGACTCGCGCTTCTGGGGGCTGGTGCCGGAGAAATATATTTACGGCAAAGCTTTGTTTCGTTACTGGCCGATTGGCAGCGCGAGCATGATCTCGCACGATACGAACTACAAGAGCGCGCCGCAGACGCCTGACGACGACAGCAGCAACAGCAGCAGCCCCGCGCAGACGACCGATCAGCCGAACACGAACGACGCGCAACAGTAGTCGCCAGGCTTGATAAATGGCTGGGGGTTCTTGCAGGCGAGCCGGTTTGGGTCTTCTACACCATTTACTATTTTTACCCTTGGCCCGTGAAAAGATGATTGAGTGGCTGCGTCCATTATTAAAGTTGTTCTACGCGCCTGCGCGGGGAATGGACGAGTTGCGCGAGCGCGCGCCAGTGTGGCGAGCACTGCTCCTTGCGCTCACGGTTCAGGCGCTCTACGCTCTCTACATGCAGTGGCCGCATCTTGAGGGCTCGCCCGCGCTGCGCGTCTTTGTCGCCCTCATCGGCGCGGGCTTTTCGCTCCTCTTCATCGCCTTCATCTTCTCGCCCGTCACGATCTTCGTGGCGAACATGTTCGAGCGCCGCGCCACCTTCGCCCTCGTCATGCAGCAGGAATATGTGACGGTCATCAACGTCTTCTTTTACGCATGGGCGGTGGCGAGCGTTCTGGCGTTCCCTCTGGCGGTCATCAGCCGTTGGAGCGGCGTGGAGGCCACGGCGCTCGACTCTCTGGAACAGCTCAAGCCTTTGCAGGCGAGCATAGAGCAGGGGGGGCTGCCGCAGGCTGAAGCCGAGCGCCTCGTCAGCCAGATGATCTATCACATGGTCAGGGTCGTGCCCGCGCTGTTTCTGATGTCGCCGGTGCCAATCTTCGTCGGGTGGGCTGTGGTCGCCGTCCGGCAGGTATTCCGTCTCTCCTGGTGGCGCTCGGTGGCGATCATTCTCCTGAGCGGCCTGCTGATGCTGCCCGTCACGTATCTTTTGATGACGCTCTTCGGCTGGATATTCGTTTCGCCTTTCCTCTTGCTGTTGCTTTTCCTGCTGCTGCGCGGTTACGCCGGAGACCTGACGCGCGCACATCGCGCACGCGCTTCCTTCCGGCAGAATCTGGAAGCGGCGACGCTCAATCCGGCGGACGCCTCGGCGCATTACAACCTCGGCCTCATACACCAGCAGCGCAACGAGCTTGAGGAAGCGCGCGCTCGCTTCACTCGTGCCATAGAGATTGACCCGGAGGAGTTGGACGCGCATTACCAGTTGGGCCGCATCGCTCGCATCGAGGCGCGCCTCCCCGACGCCATTAAGCATTTCGAGCAGGTCGTCGCACGCGACCAGACGCACGCCCAGCACGAAATCTGGCGTGAAATCGGCGCGGCCTACCTCGCCGCCGGTCAGTTCAGTGATGCGCGCGACGCGCTTGAGCGCTTTCTGGAGCATCGCCCGAACGACCCCGAGGGGCTTTACCTGATGGGGCGCGCCTACGCAGGGCTCGGCCACCAGCGCGAAGCAGCCAGCTCCATGCAGGCCTGCATCGAAGCCGTTAAGACAGCGCCCGCCTACAAGTACCGTACGGAAAAGCGCTGGCTCAACGAGGCGCAACAGTTCTTAAGACAGTGACGAGTGAGGAGTGAGAGGTTAAAGACGGCATCGCTCTCATCACATATCACTCATCTCTCGTCACTGTTTGTGGTTTTGCTCGTCACTCGTCACTTGTCACTGCTTTATTATGGATGAAATAAAAGCTGCTTTGCTGGCGCTCGAAGATGGGCGCTCATTTCGCGGGCGCTCATGGGGCGCGGACGGCGAAGTCTGCGGCGAGATGGTCTTCAACACATCTATGTCCGGCTATCAGGAAGTCCTGACTGATCCGTCTTATGCCGGTCAGATCGTGTGTATGACTTATCCGTTGATCGGCAACTACGGCGTCACAGGCGCGGACTCGGAATCGGCGCGTCCGTGGGTTGAGGGCTTCGTCGTGCGCGAGGCGAGCCGCACCATCTCTAACTGGCGCGCCGAGGAGACGCTCGATGCTTACCTGAAAAGATGGAACGTCGTCGCCATCGACCACATAGATACGCGCGCACTGGTGCGTCACATCAGGGATAAGGGCGCGATGCGCGGCTGTCTTTCGACTGTTGATCTGGACGCCGAGAGCCTAGTGGAGAAAGCGCGGCGCTCGCCCGCCATGGAGAACAGGGAACTGGCGAGCCTCGTGACGTGCAAAGAGCCTTACACGGTCGAGGCCGTGGGCGAAGAACGTTTCCACGTCGTCTGCTACGACTTCGGCGTCAAGACCAACAGCCTCAGAGAACTGGCGCGCATGCATTGCCGCGTGACGGTCGTGCCCGCCCAGACGCCAGCCGCCGAAGTGCTGGCCCTCAAACCCGACGGCATCTTTCTCTCGAACGGGCCAGGCGACCCGGCTTCGATGACGAGAGTGGTTGAGGAAGTCCGCCGCGTCGTCGAGGCGGGCGTGCCCACCTTCGGCATCTGCTTCGGCCACCAACTGCTGGGCCGCGCCTTCGGCGGCAATACCTACAAGCTCGTGTTCGGTCATCGCGGCGGCAACCAGCCCGTCAAAGATTTACGGGAAGGCTCCGTGGAAATCACCTCGCACAACCACGGCTTCGCCGTCAGCGCCGACAGCTTACCGGCGGACGTTGAAGTCACGCACATCAACCTCAACGACAACTGCGTGGAAGGAATGCGACATCGCACGCTGCCGATCTTCTCCGTGCAGTATCACCCGGAGGCAGCCCCCGGCCCGCACGACGCCGCGCACCACTTCCAACGCTTCATAGACCTGATGCGGCGCGCCGACACCGCTGCCCCTTGAAAAACTTCTATGAGACGACAGATTGCTTTCCTCCTGACCTTATCCGTGTTGACGCTGTCCGGCCTGCCTGTAACCGAGCAGTCTCAGCTTGCGCCGATGGTCTTCGCTCAAGGCGTGCAGGCCAGAGATTCCAGGTACTACTCGGAGCAGGCGATCAAAGCTTACGAAGCGAAAGATTACAGCGCCTATCTTGAAAATATGAAGATGGCGCTCAAGCTCAGGCCGGATCATCCGAGGTTGATGTATAACCTCGCGAGCGCGCACGCGCTCTCCGGAAACAAGACGGAAGCCGTGGCGCTGCTCACGCGCGTGGCCGAGATGGGATTGATCTACGCCGCCGACAAGGATAGCGACTTCGATTCCATCAGGGAGAGCGACGAGTTCAGGGCCGTCCTCAGGAAGTTTGAAAACAACAGGGCTCCCGTCAACAGGAGCGCGACCGCCTTCACCATCCATCAAAAGGGGCTCATCACGGAAGGCATCGCGTATGACCCGGCAACAGAGACCTTCTACGTCAGCAGTGTGCATCAACGAAAAATAGTGAGCGTAGGCCGTGACGGTGCGGTGCTGGATTTCGCCACCGAGCGCGATGGCTTATGGAGCGTTCTGGGGATGAAGGTTGATGCGCGCCGCCGTCACCTGTGGGTCACGACCGCGGCGATTCCGCAGATGATAAATTACACGGAAGCAGATGCCGGGCGCTCAGCAATTTTTAAGTTCGATCTCGCGACCGGCAAGCTGCTGAAAAAATACACGCTTCCCGGCAAGCCTGAGCGGCATATGCTCGGCGATCTGGTCGTCAGCTCGCGCGGCGATGTCTTTGCGACCGATAGCACCAGCCCGACCCTCTACGTGATTGATCGCAGGAAAGATGAGCTTGAGGTGTTCATGAGCGGCGAGCCTTTCGTCTCGGCACAGGGGCTGGATTTTTCCGAAGATGAAAAGCAGCTTTTCGTCGCGGACTATTCCCGCGGCATTTTCGTCATCGATCTCGTCACCAAAAAGTATTTCAATCTCACGCCCACGCCCGGCTCAACCCTGCTTGGCATCGACGGCCTCTATTATTACCGGCAGAGCCTGATCGCCACGCAGAACGGCACAAACCCGAACCGCATCATACGGCTTCACCTCGACAGGGGCCGGAAGGCGGTCGAGCGCCTCGAAATCCTCGAAGCCAATAACCCGCTCTTTGATGAGCCCACGCTCGGCGTGCGCGTCCGTGATACATTCTATTACGTTGCCAACAGCCAGTGGGGCGCTGTCAACGACAAGGGCCAACTCGTGCCCGCCGACAAACTTCGCGATCCTCTAATCCTGAAAGTGAAATTGTGAGACGGAAAATAAATTGACAGGGACAGACAGGATAAAAGCCGAGAGCATGAAGGCTTCAAAGCATTTTCTTTATCCTGACCATCTCTGTCCGTCCCTGTCCATTCTTCTTCTCTCTACCATCGATGATAGGCGGGATGACCGGGCTTGACGGCGACGAAAGTGCCGCGGCAGGTGGCGCAGACTTTGCCGTGTGCGATCAGCTCGGCTTCGACTATGGCGCGGTCGTCGGTTGATTCGACCACTCTGGCCTTAAGTTGCAGGGGCGCGTCGGTCGGGGTCGGGCGCAGGAGCTTGATACTGTAATCAGCCGTGACGGTGCACGGCGGGTGGTCCAGTCCGCCCTGCCGCATCAAGTGGTATGTGGCCGCCCAGTTAGAGTGGCAATCCAGCAGCGTGCCGATGATGCCGCCGTTGAGCATGCCCGGAAACGCTTCGTGAACAGTTTCGGGCATCCACTCGGCGACGACTTCATCTCCGCGCGCAAAGCTTCGTATGCGTAGGCCGCCTTCGCTGGCCGGGCCGCAGCCGAAGCAGCGGTTGTGCGGCGCGTACCTCTCCTGAAGACTCTGTTCTGTCATCTCTATTCATTAACCGGCGGTCAGGAAGAATTTCGTTTTCAGCCGCCTCGTATCAATCCGTTCTCTACAGCTTTAGCTCGCCGGAGAGAAGGTCTGGGCGCGCTCGCTCCATCTCTTCGGGCGTCGTGCTGTTGGAAGGATGAGCCTGCGGCGCTGGCGCTGGCGGCTGCTGCTGCCGCGGGGCCGTGGCGGCGGGCACATCCGAAGGTGCGGGTGCTGTGACGGCTTCCTCAGCGGGTTTGAGCAGATCGGCCACAAGGCCCTCGCTGCCCTTATGCTCAAGCCAGTGGCGGTAGCTGACGGTCGCGATGGCGATGACGGGAATCGCCAGAAATATCCCGGCGATGCCCGCCAGCTCAGCGCCCGCCAGTATAGCCAGAATAACCGCCAGCGGATGAAGGTGTATGCCCTGCCCGATGATGCGCGGGTAGATGACGTAATCCTGAGCGATACGCAGGACTCCGAGAAAGATCAGAACTCCGATTGCCAGATTGACGGAGTAGAAGCTGGCGATCAGGGTGGCGATGATCGCCAAAGTCAGTGGGCCGACGAGCGGGATGAACTCGAACAGTCCGGCGAGGATGCCGAGGATGAGCGGATACGGCACGCCCATCAAAAGGAAGCCGACCGTGCAGATGATGCCGATCAACAGGCAGGCCACCAATTGCGCGCGGATGTAGGCCGCAAGCGTCGAGTTCACATCCTGAAAGAACTCGTCGCCGCGCCAGCGCCAGCGCCCGCGCGGCAACATCTGCAAGGCCGAGCGGCGAAAACTGTCCGCATCCTTCAAGAGGAAAAACGCCAGTATCGGAATCAACACGAGCCACGGCACATAGCTGAGCGACCCGATGAAGATGTCGCCTATCCCCTGGGTCGCGTAATTGCCGACCGTCTGGATGACATGCGTAACGTTGTCATTGATCGCCTCGCGCATTCTGGCGGGAATCTGGTATCGCTCGTAGAAATTCTGGAGGCTTGCCGTGCGCGCGCGCGCAGAGGTGAAATAGGCCGGGGCCTGACTCGCGAACTGCGTGATCTGGTTGCTCAGGCGCGGCAGCAGAAAATAGAGCGCGATGCCGAACGAGCCGAAGAGAACCAGATAAACGATGGCGATAGCGACCACGCGCGGCATGATGTGCTCGCGCCCGCGCACCTTGAAGGGGCGATGCACGAACTCCACCAGCGGCGCGATCAGGTAGGCGAAGAAGATCGCCAGCACGATGAGCAGGATAACGCCCGTGACGGCGCGCAGAATCCAGAGCGTCGCCCCGACCGCGAGCACGATGAAGATGATACGCAGGATGGCGCGCGTCTGCGGCCACGACGCTTCGGCGGCGGCCACCGCTGCCGTCTCCGCGACCTGTTTCATTTCCTTCTTCTCGCTCAAACGTTCTCTCTCTCTCTGCTCCCGCGCCTTTCAGTGTTGCAGGCGCTCGACGAAATTTTTGACCTGCTGCTGCTCGATGGCCGACAGATCGCGAAACTCTATGCCGAAGCTGTCCTGCGTGCCGTGATGAACCACCTCGCCGTGCAGAGAGAGCGCATGCTCCGTGCCCATCAGCAACAGGCCCAAACGGTCTCCGGCCCGCACGTTGGTGTGTGGCGGAAGGTGGCGCACGCGCAGGCCGCCGAGGCTGATGTCGCACGCCTCACCGAAGCCTATGGACTCGTTCGCGCTCAAGTCCTGAACGGCCAGACTCATGCGCGGCGTCATCTCAAAGCGCGGGTAACGGCGACGCTCCTGCCAGGAGAGCCCGGAATCCGATTGAACATCCTGCATAGACGCTCCTCTCTATTTATCACAGATCAGCTGGCAGGCGCGCGCCAAAAGTGGCGCAGGGGCCGAGCGCCGCCTCGACGATTTCCGACGCGCGAAATGCCAGACCGCTTGAGACCGCACGGGGCCGGGAAGTGCATCGCTTCAGTGTTCGACTTCGTCCTCTTCTTCGTCCTCGGCTGAGGCGGCTGGCTCGGAGACGCGCGGCGCGGCGGGCTCCCAGACCAGCCCGCGCCATTCGTCCATCGCGTCCAGCAGTTGCAGTGCCGCCTGCGGATGTGCCGCATTGCGCTCAAGCCGCAGGACTTCGGTGACGACCTGCAACTTCTGTCCTTCTCCGCCGAGCACGCGCAGTTGAACGCGGCTGCCGACATCCGGCAAGTCGCGCTGCAAATGTATGAGCGTGCCTTCGGGGCCGACATTCTCCGTCGTTCCTTCGGCGACGATGTGCGCGCCGTCCTCAGTATCCCACTCCACCTGCACCGGCAGCGATGCCAGATAACGCGGGCCTGTCCTGTTTTCCGTAGTTTGGTATCGGGGCATAAAATCACTCACTCCCTTGCAAAGCAGAAGCTGCCGAAAAATTCCGCACCATTTTGACGGCTTTCAGTTAAATAAATGACCAATCGCAGCAAAAATACAGTAATGAGTGACGAGCCCGGGCAAGATTAAAGACAAGCATTCAACTCGTCACTCGTCACCGTCTTCATCACTCTTCCTCCGCGCGTAGCTTTTCGAGGACGGAAAAGTCTTCGAGCGTCGTCACGTCGCCGGAAACGGCCCCGCTGCCGGAGGCTATCTCGCGCAGAAGGCGGCGCATGATCTTACCCGATCTCGTCTTGGGCAGCGTGTCCGTAAAGCGTATCTCGTCGGGCCGGGCGAGCGCTCCTATCTCGCGGGCGACGTGGCGGCGCAACTCCTCCTTGAGCGTGTCGGTCGCCGTGTGCGTCCCTTCGAGCGTGACGAAGGCGACGATCCCGGAGCCTTTAAGCTCGTCCGGGCGGGCGACGACCGCCGCCTCGGCGACCGCTTCGTGCGAGACGAGCGCGCTCTCTATCTCGGCTGTCCCGAGGCGGTGGCCGCTGACGTTGATCACGTCGTCAACGCGGCCCATGATCCAGAAATAACCGTCGGCGTCACGCCTCGCCCCGTCGCCTGCGAAATACATCCCCTCAATCTCAGACCAGTAGGTCTTGCGATACCGCTCGTCGTCGCCCCAGATGGTACGCAGCATGGCGGGCCACGGACGCCTGATCACCAGATAGCCGCCCGCGCCTGCTTCGACGGGCTCGCCCCCTTTGGTCATCACGTCCACCTCTATGCCGGGCAGCGGGCGCGTCGCCGAGCCGGGCTTCGTAGGCGTCGCGCCCGGCAGAGGCGAGATCATAATCGCCCCCGTCTCGGTCTGCCACCACGTGTCTACGATGGGGCAGCGACCCTTGCCTATGATCTCCCTGTACCACATCCATACCTCCGGGTTGATGGGCTCGCCGACGCTGCCCAGCAGCCTTAGGCTTGAGAGGTCATGCTTGAGCGGCCACTGCTCGCCCCACTTGATGAAGGCGCGTATGGCTGTCGGCGCAGTGTAAAGAATATTGACGCGATGGCGCTCGATGATCTGCCAGAAACGATCTGGCTCAGGGTGGTTCGGCGCGCCCTCGTACATCAGCGTCGTCGCGCCGTTCGAGAGCGGGCCGTAGACGACGTAGGAGTGGCCCGTCACCCACCCGATGTCAGCCGTACACCAGTAGAGGTCTTCGTCCTTGAGATCGAAGACCCACTTGGTCGTCAGGTGCGCCTGCAGGAGATAGCCGCCCGTAGTATGAAGTATGCCTTTAGGTTTTCCGGTCGTCCCCGATGTGTAAAGGATAAAGAGCGGGTGTTCGCTGTCGAGTTCTTCGGCGGGGCAATCGGCGTTGACCGTCTCGATAAGCTCGTGCCACCAGTGATCGCGCCCGGCCTGCATCTGGACGCGCGTGCCCGTGCGGCGCACCACGACGCAGCCCGTCACGGTCGGCGTCTGCTTGAGGGCCTCGTCAACGGCGGGCTTCAATTTGATCTCAGAGCCCCTGCGCCATGAGCCGTCTGCCGTGACGACCAGCTTGCACCCGGCATCGTTGATGCGGTCTTTCAGGGAATCGGCGGAAAAGCCGCCGAAGATAATGGAGTGCGTCGCGCCTATGCGCGCACAGGCGAGCATGGCGATCGCCAGTTCCGGAACCATCGGCATGTAGAGCGCGACGCGGTCGCCCTTCGCCACGTTCAAGCGCTTGAGCACATTACCGAAGCGGCACACTTCGCGATGAAGCTGCTGGTAGGTGAGCGTGCGCTGGTCGCCCGGCTCGCCCTCCCAGATGATGGCGGCCTTGTTGCGCCGCCACGTCGCAAGATGCCTGTCCAGACAGTTATACGAAAGATTGATGCGGCCTCCGGTGAACCATTCGGCGTGCGGCGGCTCCCACTTGAGAACCGTCTCCCACTTCTTGAACCAATCCAGCTCCAAAGCCATGCGCGCCCAGAAATCCTCCGGCGACGCGGCGGCCTCCTCGCACAAGCGCTCATACTCTTCCATCGAGCGTATATGCGCGCCCTCGGAAAAAGTCTCGGGCGGCGGAAAGACACGCTTCTCGTGTTGCAGCGATTCAATGTTTGGTGTGACGGATGACATAACCCTTTTCGTAGCTCCCTGTGGATAGGAATACGAGCCGCGTCCCCCTCAGCCCGGAAAGATTGAGCCGTGACCTGTAAAAGATGATTCTCTGTGTACCACAGAACGGCTCAACGCGACAATGAGTTGAAGCGCCTCAGGCGTGGGGCAATAACGTAGAAGCCCCGCGCGAGGCGAAAGATAATCATATAAGATCTCTTTCGCCTCGCGCGGGGCTCGTTGATTCGACGGGGCGCGTGATGATGCCCGACGCCCTTCAGGGAATCGCGCTCTATGTGCTTTCCCGGAGTATATCTTCTTCGGTCTGCCTCCACTTGACGTAGGCCAGCCCGAAGCAACCGATTGCCAGTACGCCCTGCGCGATGAGCCCGTGGGCCAAAGCGCTCCAGGCTTCACGCGGATTCGGCCCGTCCGTCTCGTCAAACGTGTCGTGCCTGTCCATGTAAGGGTCTCCTGCCGTAATGGTCGCGGCGTAGACCAGCGGGTTAAGCAGCGCGGCGGTGTTCTTCTTATTTTCGAGCGAAGCGGCGACGATGCCCATAACGATGTAGAAGGTGATGGTCAGGGCGACTCCGGCCCACGCGCCGATGCGAAAGCGCTGCATCGCGCAATACTGTATGAAGACGACCATCCCCGCCACGGTCAAAGTGAAGGAGGCGGCAATAGCCAGCAGTTGCACGATGTCCGGCAAGTGTTGCGGTAAGGGATGGATGTAAGTGTGAAAACCGGCCCAGAGCGCCGTCAGGCCCGTGAGCGAGATGCCGAGCGCCACGACGAATGTGATCAGGGCATCCCTGATCTCCTGTCGCTGAAGAAGGGCCAGCTGGTCGCAGCCGGCGCTCCACCATTCGCGCAGGCGTCCGCGGCTGAGCGCCGAGCTTCCGGCCAGTATCATCAGCGCGGCCCAGTTCAGAAGAAGGTAGAAGACGAGGCGCGCGATGGGCGGAAACAGAAATAATCTTCCCTCGTTATAACGGCTGAACCCGGCCCAGAGCAGCCCAATGAGGACGGCTTCGGAGGAAGCGAAGAAGAGCCACGTGGGCCATGGGCGCAGCGGGATGAGCTGGCTCACCTTGATGCGCCTGACCGTTCCGACGAAGGCCCAGACGCCGGTGAAAATCATCAGGGCCAGAACGACTTTATAAGGCCTCAGCCCGACCCCGTAAAAATGCCAGCGGTCATAGTTGCTCGCCAGATTGTCGGGGAAGGATAAGCCGTAGAGCGCGAAGGCGAGGAGCGCGCCGAGGCCGCCGACCACAGGGCCGACCAGCAGCCCGCCGCGCAGGAATCTCTCGCCCGGCCCGGAGAGCGCCGATGAGATAAAGAGCCCGACCGACTGGCTGCATAACCCGCCGACCAACAGAAAGAGGCTGACCCGCACAAACTGCTCAAAGTTGACCTCGCCGATAAAGGCCGAGACCACGAAAAACGGGAAGATGAGGGCCGCAACGTAATAGCCGATCAGGCCGCTGCCGATGAATTTTCCGACCGCCAGATTAAAGGGCGACAACAGCATCATCTGCTGAAAGATGGAGGTGCCGCGTATCTTCTCCTGTATGAAGGAGAGGGCGGCGGTCGCAGGCACGAGCACGAAGAGTAGCGCGAAGAGCACGAGCATGAGCAGCCAGTACATGCCGGAACCAGCGCGTGCGAGCTGCTCGGCCACGGTCAGGCTCTTTCGGCTGGCGGCGTCGTTCCAGAAGATGCCCCCCGCGATGTGCAGCAGGATGATCGTAGATATAGTGATGAAGAGAACCCTTCGCGGCGGCAGCGTGACACGCAGGCTTCTGAGGATTTCCGGGTTCATCTTGATCGTCCAATTCCTGTCCATCGCCTTCTCCTTACAAAAAAACTCAAGAAACCTTATGGCTGCCGACAGCCATGAAAACGTCCTCAATGGTTAAGCGCCGCTCGTAGAACGAGACCACGCCCTCCTCGGTCGTGACCAGCTCGCGGTGAAGGCGGGCGAGCGCGGCGCGGTCTCCGTCGAAAATGCAATCGAGGGTCAACTGGTTGACGCTGATATTTTTCAGGTCGGCGCGCCCGCCAAGCTCCTTGGAGAGTCGCTGAGCCGCCGCTTCGTCCACCGTCTCTATGCGAACGTGCAGGCCGCCGCGAATGGTTTCGATCAACTCCTCTATCCGGCCCGCGCGAATAACGTGGCCCTGTTCCATGATGACGACCGAGGTGCAGAAGTCCTCCAGCTCCGTCAGGATATGCGAGCTGACGACGAGCGTTGTGCCCAGTCTCCCGAGCTCGCTGATCAAATCCCGCAGCTCTATGCGCGCCAACGGGTCTAAGCCGGAGGCAGGCTCATCCAGCAGCAGGACTTTAGGCGCGTGAAGCAGAGTTTTGGCGATCACCAGCCGCTGGCGCATGCCGCGCGAGAGCGAGCCGACCGCAGCTTCGAGCTTCGAGGTCAGATTCGTCAGCTCAAGCACGCTCGCGATGCGTTTCCTGATGAGGGAGGCGGCCACGCCGTGAGCGCGCGCGAAGTATTCGAGGAATTGCCGGACTGATAGCTCGTCGTAGAGGCCGAAGGTGTCCGGCACGTAGCCGACAATCTCGTGCAGCAGCTTGGGCTCTGCCCCGACCTCTATCCGGTCAACCTCTATCTTCCCGCTCGTTGGGCGCAGAAGCCCGGCCAGCATCTTCAACAGAGTAGTCTTGCCCGCGCCGTTCGGGCCGATCAAGCCGCAAATCTCGCCGTGCGAGACGTAGAGGTCAACGTCACGCACCGCCGGCTTCGTGTCGTAATACTTGGTCAGGTCAAATGTGCTGATCATCTCGGGTAATATAACGAACCGTCATGCAATCGCGCCAGCTATTCTCAGAGCATGGACGCACCAGCCCCGCCGCTCTTGCCGAAAGCTTTAAAGGAAAAGCCTCGCCGTTGAGCATTCTTCGAACAAAGGGACATGGCGCTCTGTATGACTAGGAAATCCAGGTTCCGGCCTCCGCTCTGATTTTCCAAACGCCAGCTTCTTTGACAAGAAGAACGTAAGAGCCGTAGCCGCACGTGCTGCCGCAGGCGAATGCCCTGTAGACCAGAGCCTGATTCATCTCGCCGTTGAAGCCGACCTTAGACATCAAGAAGAAGCCCGTCGCGCCCGGATGCTTTCGATAAAACGCCTCCCACCAACTGCCCGACTCTCTGTAAGAGAAGCTTTCAATCTCATGCTGGCCGATGAGCTCCGTCTTGATGCCCGCGAGGAAGGGTTCAGTCATCGGGTAGCACTGTAGGTTGCTGGCGCGAAAGCTTTCGAGCGTTCCCCTCTCGGCTCCCGGAAAATTTTGCCGCAAAGATTCAAAAATCCGGTTGAAGTGTTCGTCTTCCGAAGCATCGAAGAGAGTGTTATTGCCCGACACCGTCCGATCCTGTACGACGACGAGAGTGCCTCTTTCGTCATCCTCCATCTGCATAATCAACGCGGAGTAGATCGCCGCCTCTTCCGATTCCCGCTCTCCCGTTCGCGGGCAGTAGGCCGAGAGCTCGCGCGAATCGCCCCGGCAGAGCGCCGGGATGGACTCCGACGGCTCGTCCAGCAACGAGGCGAGCCCGTCACCCATGAAGGTTATGAGAAAGGTCAGGAAGAGTCCCGTCAGGAACGCGAGGAGCATCGAGAGGGGACGGAATATCAGTCGGCGCATAGGTTTTAACTCCTCCCTGTTAAAAGTAAAAGCTGAAGACGAATCGGGCCGTTAACTGCTTTAGACGCGCATTGGGCTGAAAAGTTCCGCGCGGATGGGGGAGAGGGAAAATCGAGCCCCCGCAGAGGTTGAAAACTATTCGCGCCGCGGCCTCTGCCATGGCTTGAAATAAAGACTGGGCTGGTCGATGATACGCTGACATCTTCGGATTCGGACAGGTGAACGATGAATAAACGGAAAATGCTGTGTCTGGCGGCGACCGGCGCGCTCGTCATACTCTTTTCTCCTGACGCACAGGTGACGAGCGCTCAGGCGCAGTCCCTTCAACAACCGTCGGCAGCTCAGCCCGCCGCAGCTCCGACGCCCGCGCGCGACGAACGTTTATGGCGTCAGGCGCTCGGCCTTCATCGCAGGGCGATTGTCGTTGACACGCATAACGATATCACTTCACCGATGGTCGACGAGGGCTATGATATCGCGACGCCTTCGGCGGGCAAGTACCATACGGACATCGCGCGCATGAAGGCGGGCGGATTGACGGCGGAATTCTTCTCGATCTACGTGGACAAGCAGTATGCGACAGCCGGAGGCTCTGCGCGCCGCGCGATGGATATGATCGACATGGTCTATCGCGCCGTCGAGCGTCACCCTGATGAGCTGCTCTTCGCCACGTCCGTGTCAGACATTCGGCGCGCCAAGAAGGAGGGGAAAGTGGCGGCGCTGATGGGCATAGAGGGCGGGCACGCGATTGAAAATTCCCTGATGGCCCTGCGCGACTTTTACCGTCTGGGCATACGCTACATGACGCTGACGCATAACAACACGAACGACTGGGCCGACGCGGCGCGCGACGAGGCGCGGCATAACGGGCTGACGGAGTTTGGCCGGGAGGTCGTGCGCGAGATGAACCGCATCGGCATGCTCGTCGATGTCTCGCACGTCTCGGATAAGACGATGAGCGATGTGCTGGACATCTCGAAAGCGCCGATCATCGCCTCGCACTCTTCGGCCCGTGCCCTTAACGACCAGCCGCGCAATATCCCAGACGAGCTGCTGCGCCGCATCAGTAAAAACGGCGGCGTCGTGATGGTCAACTTCTATCCGGGCTTCATCGACCGCAAATACGCCGAGGCCGACAAGGCGCGCGACGCGCGACTCAAGCCGCAACTCGACGCGCTCGCAGAGCAGTTCAAAAATGATCCGAAGCGACTCGCGCAGGAGACCGAGAAGCTGGAAGCCACTGAGCCTTTGCCGCCCTCGCCGCCCCTCTCCGTGCTGATCGATCACATAGACCACATCGCGCGCGTCGCCGGCATAGACCACGTCGGCCTCGGCTCGGATTTCGACGGCGTGCCTTCTCTGCCCGAAGGGATGAAGGATGTCTCGGAGCTTCCCAATATCACCTATGAGCTGTTGCGGCGCGGTTATAGTGAGAAAGACATTCGCAAGGTGCTCGGCGAAAATCTCCTGCGCGTTTTCGGTGAGGCCGAAAGGGTCGCACGCACCGGAGCAGCAGGAGGACGCACGATCAGCGGCGAGGGCAGCCTCCGACGCATCGAGTCGTCGCCAAAATAGAGGGCGGGTTAAAATAACCGGGCGCGCGGCGTCGATCTTCAAATCAACGCCGCGTGCCCGGTTATTTTTTGCTCGCGTGACCAGAACGGACACACAAGCTTGCTTTCGGTCAGGAGACAGAGCCTCCCGACTCTATTGACCCCCGCCTCCGCCGCCGGAGCCGCCGGAACTGGAGCCGCCTCCACCCGAGCCGCCGCTGCCAGAGCCGGAACCGCCACCGGAGCCGCTGCCGCTACCGCCGCCGCTGCCAGAGCCTCCACCCGAGCCGGAACCACCACCCGAGCCGCCGGAGCTGGAGCCACCTCCGCCTCCACCACCCCCGGAGCCGCCACTGCCGCCCGAGCCGCCGCCAGTTTCACCGCCGCCGCCGGAGCCGCCGCCAGAACCGCCAGAGCTAGAGCCGCCTCCACCTGAGCCGCCGCTGCCCGAGCCGGAGCCGCCACCGGAGCCTCCGCCGCTACCGCCGCTGCCGCTGCCCGAGCCTCCGCCCGAGCCGGAACCACCGCCCGAGCCGCCGGACCCAGAGCCGCCTCCGCTGCCTCCACCTTGCGTATCATCGTCCATCAAATTGTTCTTTGCCATCGGATATCTCCCTTCAGGTTTAGGTATTTCTTCGCTCATCGGAAACGCAGACCATGCCCCGCGAAATCGTGGCACGCTCATGCGTCAGAATCCATACGCTTTTCGCTTTAAAAAGGGCAGACAAGAATGCATCCGCTGCCTGAAGACTTCAGCCGTGGGGGAAATAGACTTACGTGAGAACTCACTTTTCGGGCTTTGGTTTAGTTCCCATATTCTAGCGCAGCCGGATCGAACTCCCTCGTACGCAAACGTACATTCCCGCTATAAAATTTTCTCTCGAAAATCGCAAAAGATGCCCCGTGTGATGAAGGCTCGGAAAGCCTGTCACAGGCTTACGCATGCTATAATCACCGCTTCGTCATGATGCAAGCCGGTATCTACATACATATCCCGTTCTGTCGTTCACGCTGCTCCTACTGCGACTTCGCAACAGGGGCTTACGACGGCGCGCTGGCCGCGCGCTACGTTGATGCGCTGTGCTCTGAGATAGCTGCGTACAACTCTGGCGGCGCGCCCGTGGAGGTTGACACGATCTATCTGGGCGGCGGCACGCCGTCCCTGCTCAAGCCCGCGCAGGCGGCGCGTATTCTCGAAGCCGTGCGTGCGAGGTTCAGCGTCTCTACGGACGCGGAAGTGACGATGGAGATGAATCCGGGGACGTTGACGCTCGACGTGCTCTGCGAGTTTCGCCGCCTCGGCATCAACCGCGCGAGCTTTGGCGCGCAGACCTTCGACGACCGCGAGCTGCGCCGCCTCGGACGCCAGCACACGGCAGACGATGTCCGTCGTACCATCGAAGACCTTGGGCGGGCCGGGTTCGACAACGTCAGCTTTGATCTCATCGCGGGTCTTCCGGGCCAGACGCTCGACGCGTGGTCGCGCAATTTAGACGAAGCGCTAAAGCTTCGCCCCGCGCATCTCTCGCTCTATCTGCTTGAAGTCCATGAGGGCACGCCGCTCGCCGAACAGATCAGGCGTGGCGCTTTGCCTCTGCCGGATGATGACGTGGCGGCGCTGATGTACGAGTTGATGATCGAGAAGGCTTGTGCGGCGGGCTACGAGCATTACGAGATTTCCAATCTCTGCCTGCGCGGCTACGAGTCGCGGCACAACACCAAGTACTGGACGGGAGAGCCCGTCTACGGCTTCGGCTGCTCCGCTCATTCATACGACGGCGCGCGCCGTCGCTGGGCCAACGAGCGCGACGCCGCGCGCTACACTGAGCTGGTCGAGGCGGGCGCGACACCCGTCGTCTCGATCACGGAGCTGGACGAAGCGGATGCGCGGGCGGAAGCAGTATTCCTCGGCCTGCGTCTCTTGCAGCGCGGCCTCAGCCTGAGCGGCTACCGCTCGCGCTTCGGCACGGACTTGCGCGAGCGCCACGCGGACGACATGGCGCGTCTGAGCGAGGCCGGATTGATCTCCCTGGAAGATGACCTCCTGAGATTAACGCCCCACGGCGCACTGCTCTCCAACGAGGTCTTCGCCGCTTTTGTTTAAGAGCTATCAATTATCGGAAGACAACGCGTTTGACTGACTGCTGATTACCAACGATTAAAACAATGATTGATCTTAGGAGTGATACTGTTACCCGACCGACGCCGGCCATGCGGCGCGCGATGGCTGAGGCCGAAGTGGGCGATGACGTTTATGGTGAAGACCCGACCGTGAATCGCTTGCAGGAGCGCGCGGCGGAAATCTTCGAGAAGGAAGCCGCGCTCTTTGTGCCGACCGGCTCGATGGGCAACCAGATCGCCATCAAGCTGCACACGCGGCCCGGCACGGAAGTCGTCATCGAAGAGCGCGGGCACATCTTCAATTTCGAGATGGCGGCGATGTCGGCCATCAGCGGCACGCTCGCGCGCCCGGTGAGGAGCGAGGACGGAAGCGGCATTCTCAACTGGGCGGAGATAGAAGCCGCGATCCACGTCGGCGGCGCTTACTACGTCGCGCCGACAGCGCTCATCTCGCTCGAAAACTCGCACAACCTCGCCGGGGGCTCGCTGCTTCCGCGTGCCCGAACCGAAGAGATAGCCGAGCGCGCGCACGAGCTCGGGCTTCCGGTGCATCTGGACGGCGCGCGCATCTTCAACGCGGCGGTGGCTCTCGGTGAGCGGGTCGCAGACCTCGCGCGCCCTGTCGACTCTGTGATGTTCTGTTTGTCGAAGGGGCTGGGCGCGCCCGTCGGCTCGATGCTGCTTGGCCCGCGCGGGTTTATCGAGGAGGCGCGGCGCTGGCGAAAGCTTCTCGGGGGCGGCATGCGACAGGCTGGCGTGCTGGCGGCAGCCGGACTCGTCGCGCTCGAAGAAACGCCCGAGCGCCTGCACGAAGATCACTCGAAGGCGCGGCGGCTGGCCGAAGGTTTGGCGGAGCTGCCCGGCATACAGATTGACCCCGAGCGTGTCGCGACCAACATAGTCATCTTCGACGTGACGGGCACGCGCCGCACGGCGGATGAGATTTGCGCTCGCTTAGCGACGCGCGGCGTGCTGGCCTCCGGCTTCGGCTCGTCGATACGCATGGTGACGCACTACGATGTCTCGTCCGAAGACATCGAAACCGCGCTCGCAGAGCTACGCGCAATTCTCGGCGATCAGTAATCGGCTTTTCATCGCTCTCAGCTTATCACTCGTCACTGACCTTTTATGACCAGACCAATGATTATCGCCATTGACGGCCCATCGGGTGCGGGCAAATCAACGCTCGGGCGCATGATCGCGCGCGAGTTGAATATGCTCTACCTCGACACGGGCGCAATGTACAGGGCCGTTGCGCTCGCCGTCATGGAGTCAGGCGTGAGCACTGCGGACAAGGAGGCGGTGGCGCGCGTGGCCGAGAGCGCCGAGATTAATCTGGCGGGCGACCCTGACTCGCTGCGCGTGACGCTGGGTGGCCGCGACATCTCGGATAAGATTCGCTCCGAAGAGGTGAGCCACGCGGCGTCGGTCATCTCCGTCATTAGCGAAGTGCGGCGGGCGCTCGTCGAGCGACAGCGCGAGATGGGTCGTCGCGGCAGCGTCGTGCTCGACGGGCGCGACATCGGCACGGTCGTTTTCCCCGAAGCCGAGATCAAGTTTTTTCTGACGGCTGCCCCCGAAGAACGCGCCTCCCGCCGCTACGAAGAGGATCGGCTGAGGGAGCGCGACGTGACGTTTGAAGAGACGCTCGCCGACATCAATACGCGCGACCAGCGCGATTCGACGCGCGCAGACTCACCGCTCGCCATCGCCGAGGATGCCGTCGTCATAGATTCCACAGAGCTTTCGATTGAAGATGTCTTCGAGCGCATGATGGAAGTCATACGCCAGAGGCAAACGAGCCGGGAACAGACCTGACCGAACCATCAGATTAAGAGCATCGTTTCTGAAAGGAACGCTTACACATGAGAGCCACGAAATCCTTCTTTAAGCGGGAAGCCATCTTCACCTTGCTCTTTCAGGTTGCGTTCCCGGTTCTGGGCCTCCTCTTCCTGCTCATCATGCTAGTGCTGCGGCGATTGCTGTGGAGTGTAAGTATTTAGTAAGTTAACTCCAGAGAAGCTATGTTCACGGGCATCATAGAAGAACTCGGTCGCGTCCGCAGCCTTGAGCGGCGCGGCGAGGGCGCGCGCCTCGTCATCGAAGCCGGGACGGTCACGGCGGAGACGCAGGAAGGCGATTCCATCTCGGTCAACGGCGTTTGCCTGACGGCGATTGACGTGCGCTCGGATTCCTTCGCCGCCGACGGCTCGCGCGAGACCTTGCAGCGCTCGACCCTCGGACGCCTGCGCGCCGGGTCTGTGGTCAACCTTGAGCGCGCCGTCACTCCTTCGACACGACTCGGCGGCCACATTGTACAGGGCCACGTGGACGGGCGCGGGCGCTTCCTCAGCGCCGAAGAACACGGCGGCTCGTGGACGCTGCGTATCGGTTATCCGAAGGAGCTTGCGCGCTATCTGGTCTTCAAAGGCTCAGTCACGGTCGAAGGCATCAGCCTGACGGTCGCCGCGCTCGCCGACGACTATTTCGAGATCGCCATCATCCCGAAGACGTGGGCCGTGACGAATCTCTCGCACCTGCGCGCGGGCGATGAAGTCAACCTCGAAGCGGACATCATCGCCAAATACGTCGAGCGCATCCTGACCGTCGGCAGGCAGGATCAGGCGGCTGCGTCCGCCTCCTCGCTCACGATGGAGAAACTGGCGGAGCTCGGCTACAGGTAGGATTCAATTAACGGGCAGAGAGGAGAAGGCGTGAGTGCAAATCCAATAGCATTCAACAGGGGCGTGGTCAGGCCGGTCGAGTGTTTGCAGATGGGCTGGAACATGATCAAGGGCCAGTACTGGCTCTTCCTTGGCATCACGGCGGTGGGCCTGCTGATCGGAAGCGTTGGGCCAATGGCGATTCTGCTTGGGCCAATGATGTGCGGCATCTACCTGTGCCTGCTCGCTCGCTATCGCGGCGAGGCCGTGAGCTTCGAGCTGCTGTTTAAAGGCTTCGACTATTTTATGCAGAGCCTGATCGCCTCGCTCATACAGGTCGTGCCGGTGATGCTGCTGATGATTCCCGTCTACGTCGTCTATTTCGTCATGTTCATGAGCAAGATGCAGAAGGTTGGCAGGTATCCGCGCGGCAGGCCGCCCGACGCTTCGGAATTTTATTCGATCTTTCTCCTGATGTTCGGGATGATGCTCCTGGTGGTCATTATCGCCACAGTGATCGGCGCGTTCTTCATCTTTACCTACCCGTTGATCGTTGACCGGCGGCTGACGGCCATCGATGCGCTCAGAGCAAGCGCGAGGGCCGTGATCGGGAATCTGGGCGGCGTGATGGGGCTCATGGCCTTAAGCGTCCTGCTCGGGCTCGCGGGGATGCTGCTGTGCTACGTGGGCGCGTTTCTGGTGATGCCGGTCAGCTTCGCGGCGTGGGCCGTGGCCTACCGACAGGTCTTTCCGGCTCAGACCTGATGGAAGACGAGTCGCAAAAATAGTAGCTTTCGGGTAACATAGCCGCGTTGCAACCTGAACTCTCCTGAACATCTGTTGAGTTAACTGTCATGCCTTTCGCCTCCATTGAAGACGCCGCCGCAGACATCCGCGACGGTCGCATGATTATCATCGTTGACGACGAGGATCGCGAGAACGAGGGCGACCTCGTCTGCGCGGCTGAGAAGGTGACGCCCGAGCTGATCAACTTCATGGCGACGCACGCGCGCGGCCTCATCTGTATGCCGCTCACAGAGGAGCGCTGCGACGAGTTGCACCTGACGATGCAGGTCGCCGACAACACCTCTTTTCTGGGCACGGCCTTCACCGTCTCGATAGAGGCGCGCAAGGGCGTGACGACCGGCATCTCCGCCTCCGACCGCGCCACGACCATCCTGACAGCCGTCGACCCGAAGACGCGCCCGCAGGATTTGGCGCGCCCCGGCCATATCTTTCCTCTGCGTGCCCGAAAGGGCGGCGTGCTGGTCAGGCCCGGACAGACGGAGGCGAGCGTGGACATAGCGCGCATCGCCGGGCTCTATCCGGCGGGCGTCGTCTGCGAGATCATGAACGAGGACGGGACGATGGCCCGCCTGCCGCAGCTGGAAGCCTTCGCCGAGCTTCACGATCTAAAGATCATCTCGGTCGCAGACCTCGTGCGCTATCGCATGCGTAAGGAGGTGCTCGTCCGTCGCGCCGCCGAGACGGAGCTGCCGACCGTCTACGGCCATTTCCGCGCCGTCGCGTTTGAAAATATCATCAACGGCGAGACTCACCTTGCGATGGTGATGGGCGACGTGCGGACGGATGAGCCCGTGCTGGTCAGAGTCCATACGGAGAACGTGACCTTCGCCATGTTCGGCTCGCTCATCGGGGACACCGGCTTTCAGCTTCAGACCGCTCTGGAAAAGATCGCCGCAAAGGGGCGCGGCGTCGTGCTCTACCTGCGACAGCGCGAGCACGGGCTAGACCTCGTTCATCAACTTCGCACCTACGCCCTGATGCAGGAGAAAGAGATCAGCCTGCAGGACGCGAGCGTCATCACGGGATACGGCGCGAATCGTGATTATGGTGTGGGCGCGCAGATTCTTCACGAGCTGGGCCTGCGTCGCATTATGCTGTTAACGAATAATCCGCCGAAGGTGGCGGCGCTCGAAGGCTTCGAGCTGGAGGTCGTCGGCAACGTCCCGCTGGGCTTCCCCGCGACCGAGAAGGAAACGGCGGCGGCGCAAAAGTCCACGCCGCTTCGGCCCGGCGAGACTCGTCGCAGCTGACCGGGGCGCGCCTGCGAGAGCGAGCGCGCACAAGGCAGGATTGAGTTCATCACGCTTGCTCGAAACTTGAGACTCTTTCGGCTCTCCCTTTCTCAAACAGATTTGATACGGGCCTCCCCCGCGGGTCGGCCCCTGTGTATGTGTTATGCCCGTTGATGACAGGGACGACGCTCAGCCTTCGCAGGCCGGGCCGCCCGAAGAGACGAAAAAGAGCGAGATCAGAGCCGCGCTCCAATCGGAGACGGACGAGCCACTGCCGCCCGCCGCCGAGCGCATCGCCGAGCGCGACGCTGACCGCCCGGAGCCCATAACGCCGCAGGGGCAACGCCGCCGCTGGCTGACGCGCCGCAACGCCTTTATCGCCACCATCGCGATTGCCGCCATCATCGTCGTCCTCATCCTCGCGGGCATTCTCACCTACAGGCTCGGCTACGTCGACCGCTACGTGGCGAACCAGATCAAGACCACTCTGGCGGAGTACGGCATCCGCGCCGAGATCAGGGAGTTTCATACGGCCCTTGGCCCGCGCACCGTCGAGATGCGTGACATAGAGCTTTACGACGCCGTGACCGGAGAGCCCTTAGGCAAGATCGGTCGCATGCTCGCCACCGTGCGCGTCGAAGACATGTACGCCCTGAACCTGCGCCGCAACGTCAATCTGGAAGCGCTCGAAATCGACAATCTGGAAGTGTGGGTCAAGTTTGACTCGGAGGGCCGCTCGAACTTTCGCAACATACGGCTTCCGCCGCCAGACCCCAACCAGCGCATACTGTTTTCCTACTCGACGGCCAGCATCAAGCTCAACAACGGCCTCGTTCACTACGGCGACGAACAGCACCGCCTCTCCGGCGAAGCGCGCAACATTCGCGCCACCATTCAGCCGGACGACCCCAGCGCGCCCGCCGAAAGCTGGATGAATACGGTCACGCTGGCGGCCACCGATTCGACCTTCGTTTACGACGGACGCCCCATCAACGATATTGACGTGGAGGCGCGCGGGCGCATCAACCAGACGCGCGCAGAGATTCAGGAACTGGTCTTGCGCTCGCCCGTGGCCGAAGCTCATCTGCAGGGGACTATGGACGACTGGCGCGCGCTGCGCTACCAGTTGCAGGTCACCTCCATGGTTGACCTGACGCAGACTTCCGACATTCTCCAAACCGGCACGGCGCTGCGTGGCACTGGCAATCTGTCCGGCACTGTTTCGGGCGAGGGCACGCGCTATACCTTCGACGGGCAGGTCAAATCGGACGCGCTCGCCGCCGACAATATTCGCCTGCAAGCCCTCAATGCCAACGCCCGCGTCTCCGGCGACGGTAAAAACTACGAAGCGACGGGGCGCGTGGTCGCAGACCTTTTGACGGCGGGCGATTTTCAGTTGAACGCGGTTCAGGTCGCTGGCAACGTGATGGGCACGGGCACGGACTTTCGCTGGGTCGGCGACCTGCGCGCCGCCGCCGCCCGCACCGGCGGACGCACGATCACGGGGCTTATCCTCAGCGACGTGCGCGCGGAGAAGAGCGGCGATGCGCTGACCGTCAATGCCGGTCGCGCCGGGGCCGCCGGGTTCGCTTCGGCTGACGCTAACGCCGCGGGCCTCAACGCTTCGGACTTTCGCATGCGCTCGGAGAACGGCGTCACCACTGGCTCAGTTGCGAGCGTGCAGGCGGGCAGCGTGACGGCCTCGGGCACGCGTGTTGACGGGGTTGTGGCAAGCGGCGTCGAGTTCGAGTCGCGCGGCGAGACGACGAGTGCTCAGATCAGCAGTGTGCGCGTCGGCGGCATCACGGCACAGGGCGCGAAGGTCGGCAGCCTCAACATCGCGGGCGTGCGCCTCTCCGTTCGCGGCGGTCGCATAGAGGGCACGTCCGGCGATGTTAATGCCGGGACGGTCGCGCTCGACGACGGACGCGTCGAGAACGTCAGGCTCGCGCGCCCTGTCTTCGTGGTCGAGCCTTCGGGTCGCTATCGGGCGAGCGCAGACCTGAGCCTCGGCGGCGGTGTGCTGGGCCAATTCAACTTAGGCCCTGCGCGCGGCGCGCTCGTCGCCACCAACAATCAAATCCAGCTTAATAACTTTACCGCCGAGCTGTTCAAGGGACGCGCCAGCGGCAACGCCGTTGTCAGCACAGCGCGCGGCGGCTCGTCTCGCGTCAACGCCAGCTTCAATGATCTGGATATCGGCGGGCTGATCGCGCTTTCGGGTCGCGTCGTGCCCGTCTCTGGCCGCGCCACGGGCACGGTTGACCTTGCCTTTCCGGGCACGAACGTGAAGGCTGCGACCGGAGACGTACGCGCGACGTTTGAGGCGGACACGGCGGGTGATGCTGGCGGGCGCACGCCCCTGACGGGCTCTGTCGCGCTGCGCGCCGACCGCGGCCTCTTCAAGATAGAGCAGGGCAGCCTTCGCACGGGCGCGACCGAGTTGACAGCCTCCGGCCAGTTCTCGTTCGAGCGTGAAGATACAGACCTCAAGCTCGACCTTGCCTCCGCGGACGCCTCCGAGCTGCAAAGCGTTCTGAGTTCTTCCGGCATTTTCCCCGCCGTCGATGATGAGCTTGAGCGCTACGGCATAGAGCTCGGCGGGCGGCTCGCTTTCAACGGCACGGTGCGTGGCCGGTTGGATAATCCGTCGATTGACGGGCGCGCATCCATTGACCGCTTTAAGATGCAGGGCCACGAGCTGGGCGCGCTCTCCACCGCTCTGAACGTCACGCCGCAGGTGATTAATCTGACGGACGGGCGATTGACCGAAACCGACGGCGGCGGCCTTCTGTTCACACTCAACGCGCCGCGCACGGGCACGAACAACATAGAGTTTAAGGCGACGCTCGATCGCGCGAACGCCGGGAATCTGCTGGCCGTGCTGCCGCAGGGCAAGCAGGGCCTGGGCCTCATGCCCGGCGATTTTGAGGGCGACCTTTCGGGCACGATCAACGTCACGGGCTTGCCGGATGCTATGAGCGGTGTGGCCGACCTGCGCGTCGGCGCTGGCCGAATTAAGGGCGAGCCCTTCGAGAGCATGGTGGCGCACGCGACCTTCAACGGCTCGCTCATCACCTTGGATAATCTGGAAGCGCGACTCAACGCCGGTGTCATCAACGCCAGCGGCACGATTGATCGCAGGAGCGAGGCTTTCAACATTCAGGGGCGCGCCACCAACGTCCAGCTTGAGCGCCTTGAGAGTTTGGCCGGGAACTTCGGCACGCTGCCGCGCCTGACGGGGACGGCCAATCTGAACATCACTGCCCGCGGAGATAAATTCACGGACTTCTCCACCTACGAGGTCAACATAGACGGCGAGGGGCGCGACGTGACCGTCAACGGGCGCGACGCCGGAACGCTCACGCTCGTCGGGCGCACCCAGAACAGAATCTTCGATCTGCGCTTGACGACGGGGCTCTTGGGCCAACCGCAGGTCGTCGCCGCGCAGATCAACCTCGGCGACCCGAAACTGCGAACGACCGTCGAGACGACGCTGACGAGCGTTGACCTCACGCAGCTCTTCTCCATTCTCCTGCCGCAATCCAACGTCAGGGTAACGGGGCGCGCCACCGGAACCCTGCGCGCGGTCGGAGACCTCCGCACCGAAAATGAAGAGGGCGAGGAAGAGGTCTCGCTCGCGGGCTTGCGCGGCACGGCCAACTTCACAGACCTCGTGCTACAGATAGAGGATATTCAACTGGCGGCTGTCTCGCCGCTCCTGGTGCAATTCTCTTCCAACGAAGTCTACTTCGAGCGGACGCAGTTCACAGGCCCCGGCACGAATATCACGTTCGGAGGCCGCGCGGCTCTGGGTCACGGCGGCAGGCAGGAGCTTTCGATTGACGGACAGTTGAACCTGCGCGTCCTGAACAGCCTCTCTCCGAACGTCATCCTGTCGGGCACGGCGGAAGCGGCTGTGCGCGTCGGCGGAACTTTTGAGAAGCCGAACCTGATGGGCACGGCCAGCATCAACGGCGGCTCTATCGCCACCCTTGTCGGCGCGGAGCGCCTGACGCTCACCAACGTCAAGGGGCTGGTGCGCTTCAACTCGAATCAGGCTTCGATAGATTCTCTGACGGCGACGCTTGGCGGCGGTCGCCTGACCGCTTCCGGCGGCGCGTTGCTCGAAGGCTTCACGCTCGCACGCTTTCGCTTGAGCGTCCACGGCGATGATGTCAGCGTGCCGTACCCGGAAGGCTTCCGCTCGACCGCCGACGCGGACGTGGACATCAGCGGCACTGCGCGCGAGCAGATCGTCACGGGCACGATCAACCTGCGGCGGGCCGAATACACGCAGGACATAGAGCTGGCCGACCTGATCAACCGTCGTGGCGAGGGCTCTCTGTCGGAGGGCTCTGGCGGCGGCGGGCTGAGCGCGACCACTCAGCTTGACTTAAGAGTCGAGGGCCGCGACGCGCTCGTCGTGCGTAACAATCTGGCAGACGTGGTCGGCTCCGTTTCCCTGCGCGTCGTCGGCCCGCTCGAAGACCCTGTCATTTCGGGGCGCATCTCGGCCACGCGCGGCACGCTCAATTTTCGCAACGACCGCTATGAGCTGACGCGCGCCTTCATAGACCTCCCGGCGCGCCGCGACGTTGACCCCATCCTAAACATTCAGGCCGAATCCGAGATACGCGGCTACACTGTGATCGTCAGCCTGACGGGGCCGCTGTCGCAGCCGCAGGCGACCGTTCGCTCCGACCCGTCGCTCCCGCAGGGAGACATCGTCTCGCTGATCACGACCGGCAATCTTTCCTCCAGCGAGTCGAGCGCTTCGACGCTCGCGCAGACCGGGCTCGGCACGGCGGCGAGCCTCTTGACAGACACTCTGATCAATGCCCCGGCGCAGCGCGCGACCGACCGTCTCTTCGGCCTCAATCGCTTTGAGATCGACCCGCTCATCGCGGGGCGCGGCGGCGAGAGCCCGACCGCAAGGCTCACGGTCGGTCGCCAGATCAATAAGAACCTGTCCATCACGTATTCGACCAACGTGACTTCGGATCAGAATCAGGTGCTTGCGCTCGAATACCGCGTCTCGAACCGTCTCTCCTTCGTCGCGCGCTACGAGCAGGGGTCTGTCAGCGGCTTTAGCTCAAGGAATGATAATTTCAGTTTCGAGATTCGATTTAGAAAAAGGTTTTGAAGAGCGGTCGGCCATCGGCTAAACACTTTTGACCGACTGTCGATCACTGATTACCGATTACTGTTAAGAGAACACGGGTGAGGCTTCGCTTCTTTGTCTTGATCGTCGTGCTGGCGGCTGCTTTCGCGGCAGCGCCGGGTAGACGTGTGCGTGCGGCTTGGGCCAGCAGCAGCGAGATCGGTGAATACGACGGGCGGATCGTCTCCGATGTCCAGATCATCATTGAAGGCCCGGCGAGCGACCCGGCGAATCCCTGCGCGGGAACGGCGGCGATACCCGCTGCTGCTACTGCGACACGTAACGGCGTCGTCGCTGCTGCAAATGGCTCGACTTCGAGTGACCCGTCGGTCGAAGCGGAACTGTTGACGCTGTTGCGCGTCGCGCCCAACTCGGAGTATTCGACCATCCGCGTGCGCGAGTCTTTAGAGGCGCTGTTCCGAGAAGGACAGGTAGCCTGCGCGCGTCTGGAAGTGCGCGAGACGGGCACAAGCGGCGGCCCCCTGCACCTGCGCTTCATCGTGCGGCGTCAGGTGAAGGTCGGAGATGTGAGGCTCGCTCTCGGCCCGATTCCGCCGGGCTCGCTCATCTCCGAAGATGAATTGCGCGCACGCCTGAACATGCTTGAGCCGGGCGCGCGCCTCTCCGTCCAGACGCTTCGCAGCAATGCCGACCTGATTCAAGCCTACCTGCGCGACCGTGGGTTCTATCGTGCGGAGGTTGACTACACGCAGGAGCTTGATCAGACGGGCACGCGCGCCGCCATCACCTTCAACATCACGCCCGGCGAGCAGGCGACCGTCGCCGCCTTCAACATAGACATCAAGGGCGGCTTCGACCCTTCGGCAGTCCGTCCGACGCTGAGGCTCACGCCGGGAGCGCCCTTCACGCGCGAAGTGCTGGGCCACGACATACAGCGTGTTCGCGCGGCGATCATCAAGCTGGGCTATCTCGCGCCGCAGCTCGAAGACCCGGAAGTCACGCTCGACGCGACGGGCAAGCTCGTCAACATCACCCTCAAAGGGAGCATTGGCCCAAAGGTCACGGTCACGCTTAAGGATTACGAGCTGAAAGAGAAGACCCAGCGCGAGCTGCTGCCCATCCTGCGCGAGGGAACGATAGACTGGTCTGCCATCGAAGAGGGCTCGCGCCGCCTGCGTAACCGCTTGCAGCAGGACGGCTGGTTCTTCGCCGACGTGGAGGCCGTCTGCACCGTCACGCCTAAGACGCCCGCCGGAGTGCCGAACGGCACGAGCGAGACGTGCGAGAACCTGAACCCGGCGGACCTGAGCGGAAACAGCGTCGCCGTCGTCTACAACGTCGAGCGCGGTCGCCGTTTCAAGCTCACGGAAATCCGCATCACGGGCACAGACCAACTCACTCTGGACGACGTGGAGGATGATCTGAAGACGCAGAAGGCCAACGTGCTCGGCTTCATCCCACTCCTGGGCTACGGTCGCGGCTATACGAGCCGCGAGCGTCTGGAAGACGACCGGAGGACGATCCGGGCGCGAATGCGTGACTTGGGCTACAGGAGCGCGGAGGTCGAAGTCCGGCAGGGCGTCTCGCTCGAAGGCGAAAATCTGGTCATCACCTTCGCCGTCACCGAAGGGCCGCTCACGCGCGTAGCCGGCATAGAGATTCGCGGCAACCAGATTTACACGGAGTCGCGCCTGCGCGAAGAGATCAACTCCGCGCAGTGCCGCGACCGTCTGCGCTCCAAAGACCCGGACACGAACCTGCGGCTCATGCAGGAGTTTCGCACCGTCGTCGGCGCTCCGTTCTCGCGCACGAGCGCGCGCGCCGACGGCGACTGTATCCTGAACCTCTACGCGCGCGACGGCTACATCGACGCCCAACTGGATTTCTCCATCGTCGAGCTGCCGCGCAAAGGCGATGATGAACAGGTGCGCGTCGTCTACACGATCAGCAACGAGGGCGACAAGGTCTTTATCAACCGGATTGTGATTAACGGCTACGTCATCACCAAGCGCGAGGCCATCCTTAAAACCATCACGCTGGTCGAGGGCGATGTCCTGCGCGCCGACAGGATAACGGAGAGCGAGCGCTTGCTCTATGCGACGGACGCTTTCCGGCAGGTCATCATTCGCACGGAGAATGCCGGCGAGACCGCCTCGGGCTTTCGCAAGCGCGATGTCATCATCGATGTGGAGGAGACTCGCCCGCGCATACTCGATTACGGCGGCGGGTATTCGACCGACAACGGCCCGCTCGGCTTTATAGAGCTGCGAAACTCGAATCTCTTCGGCCAGCTTCGTCAGGGCGCTGTGCGGCTGCGCGCCAGCCGTCGTCAGCAATTGCTGCGCTTTGAATACTTCGACCCGCGCTTCAGACAGTACGGCGCGGGCGAGACGCGCCGCTTTATGCCGCTCGCGCTCTCGCTGCAATATCAACGCGACTCGACCGTGACGCGCTTCTTCCGCTCGACCATTGATCGCGGCAACTTCGGCATCGTGCAGCGCCTCGACTCGGAAGGCAAACCGATAGACATCAACTGTACCCTGGCGGACGAGACGCAGTGTCGCACGGGCGAGCCGACGATCAATCGCTTCACCTTCAACGCCGAGACGCAGCGCAGCTTCTCGCGCGACACGCGCAGCACACTCTTCCTGCGCTACAACTACGAGGACGTGCGTCTCTTCCACATCAACAGCCTTTTGATCGAGCCCATCCTTCGCCCGGATCGCGCCATCCGTCTCTCGCGCCTCGGCGCGACCTTCGTGCGCGACACGCGCGATAGCCAGTTCGATGCGACGCGCGGCGAATACCTGACGCTCGACTACGGGCTCGCGCTCAGGCAACTGGGCGGCAACCTCTCCTTCAACAAGTTTCAGGTCAACTATCGCCGCTATTACAAGATCGGAGAGCGCATACGCCGCAGCACCGTGCTGGCGGGCAACGTCACGCTCGGGCTGGCGAACCTGTTCAACCCGCGCGACCGCAACGATAACGGCGTGATAGATGATATTGACCGCACGCTGCCCATTAGCGAGCGTTTCTTTTCGGGCGGCTCGACGACCCTGCGCGGTTTCGGTTACGAAGAGGCCGGGCCGCGCCGCGTCATACAGGGCGGCATCTTCCGCAACCAGCAGGGCGACCCCATCACGCTTCAGCCTTTCCTCGTGCCCGTCGGCGGAAACGCTCTGGCGGTCGTCAACCTCGAAGCGCGCACGGCGCTGACGAAGGCTTTTCAGGTCGTGCCCTTCTACGACGGCGGCAACGTGTTCCGCCGCATCGGCGATATCTTTGGCCGCGAATTGAAGCCGGGCGAAGACCCCAACCTGCTTGTCAAATGGACGCACACGGTCGGCCTCGGCCTCAGAATCAAGACGCCGATCGGTGGGGCGCTCGCCATTGATTACGGCTACCTGCTCAACCCGCCGGAGTTCACCTTAGACCCTGCGGCGCGCGAGCAGCAGATTATTCGCTTGAAGCCGAGCCAGCTTCATTTCAGGTTTACGCAGACTTTCTGATATCAGAAGGTCAGTACCGCCTGCGGTAGCGGGCGGGTTTCTAGTCAAGGCATCACCCGCCCGCTACCGCAGGCGGTACTGACCTTTGTACTGCAACTTGGTATAAGATGATGGGAAGCAAGATGCACAGGGCAGAAGAAAGAAGATACTTAAGAGTTGAAGACAAGCGGTGCGCGCCATTGCTCCGCTCGGTCGTCCTCGTCTCCGTTCTCTGCCTGATGCTCCTCGCCATGACGACCGCTACCGCGCGCGGGCAGGAGATAACGGACAGGATGGTCGCGACCGTCAACGGAGGGGTACGCACAGACCTGATCACCTATTCCGACCTGCTCTGGCAGTTGGCGCTTCAGCCCGGCACACCCCTCGCCAATCCGCGTTCCGAAGACCTGAACGCCGCGCTGCAATCCCTGATCAACCAGCGGCTCATCCTGCAAGAGGCGGAAAAGCTTCCGGCCATTGCTCCGAGCGACGCGGATGTACGGGCTGCTATTTCGGAGCTGGTCAAGCTTTTCCCGTCGAGCGCCGAGTTCGTCGAGCGCCTGCGAAAAGTAGGATTCCAATCCGTGGACGACGAGCAGTTTAAGGAGATCATTCGCCGCCGCCTCGCCATCGAAAATTATCTGAATTTTCGTTTTCGCTCCTTCACCGTCGTCACCGCGGAAGAAGAATCAAGCTTCTACGCGAAGGTCTACGTGCCGCGCTTCAAGACCCGAAATCCCGGCGCAATCGTGCCGACGCTGGAACAGGTGCGCGCCCAGATCAATCAAAGGCTCACGGAAAGCAAGATCGAATCCGAAACGGACGCCTTTCTGGACAGCGCGCGCGAGACCGCCGAGATCATCATCCTGAGTCCTGTTTGATCAGGGCAAGCGAGGGGCGCGAATCCGCCGATGTCACCCGAGGCCGTGAAAACTGTAGAGGGAGAAAAGCGTATACTCGATGTCGGTTGTGGGACTAACAAGTATCCGAACGCCGTCGGCATGGACTATAACCCGCGCACCCACGCCGATGTCATACATGACCTGGGCGTCGTCCCCTATCCTTTCGCCGATAACGAATTTGACCTCATCGTCAGCCGCCACGTCATCGAGCATGTGCCAGATGTGATGGCCTTCATCTCAGAGCTGCACCGCATCAGCAAACCCGGCGGGCACATCCGACTGGTCACGCCTCACTACTCCAACCCGGATTGGCCCACAGACCCGACGCACCGCAACCATTTCAACAGCTATTCCTTCAACTGCTTCATGCAGGATCGCCGGCTCTTTCCCTTCTACACGGACGTTGAGCTAAGGCCCGTCAGCACCTACGTCTCGCTGGCTAATCTGTGGCGCGCGCTAGGGCTAGAGTTCATCGTCAATCTGGATCGGCGCTGGCCCGCGATGCGCTTCACGCGCAAGTTCTGGGAGTTCTATCTGAACTTTATTCTTCGCGGCAAAGAGCTGCGCTTTGAATTCGAGGTCGTCAAGAGATCATCCGAAGTATGAAGCCTACAAGCCGCACGCTTTACCGGGAGCACAACTGATGATTATATTGCCGCCACAGCTTTCCCCGCTGTTCATCACGGCGATGATGCTCGTGATACCTTTTCTTTTCATCAGCCTTGTCATCTTTCTCTACCTCAGGGCGAAACGAAAGGCCGAGGAGCGCACGCGCCTGATGCAGATGGCCGCCACTCAGGCCGGATGGAGCTTCGCGCCCACAGCCTCTTTTTCCATGTTCCCCGGCTTAGAGCAGTTTCAGCTCTTCTCTCATGGTCATTCCAAAGAGATTCTGAACATGCTGTACGGGGAGGTGGAGGGCATGCGCGCGGCTGTCTTCGACTACGCTTACGTCGTCGGGCACGGCAAGAATCGCCACCGTTATTATCAAACGGTGGCCTATTATCAATCCGGCAAACTGAGCCTTCCTTTCTTCTCGTTGTCCCCGGAGAGCTTATTTCATAAATTCATCGGCGCGTTCGGTTATCAGGACATAGACTTCGGCAACAGGCCGGAGTTCTCAAGCAAGTACCTGCTCAGAGGGCCGGACGAAAACAGTATTCGCCGCGCCTTCACAGACCGCGTCCTCTCCTTCTACGAGGCGAACTCCGGCTTATCGACCGAAGGTGGAGGAAACCAGCTCTTCATTTACAAGTCGCAGGTCAGCGTCCCGCCGGAAAATGTTCGCTACTTATGGGAATGGGGCAGAGGCGTGCTCGGCCTCTTTCAGAACCCATGGTAACGACTGACATCCAGCTTTCATCCTTTATCATCTAACTTGCGGGGTTTTATGCGGACTAAGGAGTTGAACAGCAACGAGAGACCAAAGGTCGGGCTCGCGCTCTCGGGCGGCGCGGCGCGCGGGCTCGCGCACGTCGGCGTCCTGAGGGTTCTGGCCGAACACGGCATTCCCATCGACTACATCGCGGGCACAAGCGCCGGGGCGCTCGTCGGCGGAGCGCTTGCCGCCGGGATGACCCTTGACGAGATCGAAAAGATCGGTCGAAGCATGCGCTGGCGCGACGTGGGGCGCACGACCCTTTCGCCTCTCGGCGTACAATCAAACGCGCGCATGGAGGGCTACATACGCGCGCGCTTTCCCGCCACCCGTTTTGAAGACATGCGGATTCCGTTCGCGGCGGTCGCCACAGACCTGCGCGCCGGTTCGGCCATCGTCATGAGCGGCGAGGGCGATGTCGCCTTCGCCATCCGCGCCAGCTCGGCCATCCCCGGCTGGTACGTGCCCGTGACGGACGAGCGTGGCCGACAGCTCGTTGACGGCGGGCTCGTGGCTAATGTGCCCACTGCGGCTGCGCGCTCGCTCGGCGCTGATATTGTGATCGCGGTTGACGTAAACTCCGAGGGCGCGAAATTCCTCGGCCCGCCGCATTCCGCCATCGGCGTGATGTTGCAGGCCATGATGGTCGTCCAGCGCACGGCTGCCATGCACCAGTGGCAGGACGCCGATGTCGTCATCATGCCCAAGGTCGGGCACATACGCTGGGACGAGCTCGGGCGCTCCGGCGATTTGATCGCCGCGGGCCGTCAGGCCACGCTCTCCACCATAGAAAGAATCAAGCACCTGATCGCCCCCCTCCAGGAGCCTCCCCTCAAGTGGTATCAACTCAGACGCCGCGCCCCCGTCCCGCGCCTCGAAGATAAACGACGGTTCTCGCCCCTGCGATAATCTGCCCGAAATTTCCCCTGCCCTATTTCAAAACACATTCCACGAGCTTTGGGCTCGCGGGCTCGTACTAAAGCGAGACGCCGGCATTCGTCCGTGTGCTTCTAAAGAGTCGCGTGGGCGCGCGTTCAAGGGCTTAAGTCGTTGTCTGCGCGTGTGTTGGTGGGGTCAGACGACGCGCTAGAGATGGCATGTCGCAGGTGGCATAAGCATTGCTGAAAGGCTGGCTGGGAAGTCCATCCAACCAACAACCGTTGATTTTAGAAGGAAACAAGGGCAATGAAAGAACTTGCAAACAGCTTCGCGCAACTGGCGGCCATCATCATGGTGCTGATCACGCTCGCCGTCTCGACAGCGGCGATTTCGCAATGGGGAGGGCAGGACGTTTCGGCGACGACGACGAGCGCCGCGGCCACCACGCAGCGAGCCATGCCGCTCTCTCTCGACGCCAGATAAAGAATCCGCCTCCGATTAGCCTTTTATGTAATGCACACAAAAGGAGAGGCAGCGGACTAAGGCTTTTGGCCCCAAAGCGGACGCCGTTGGTGAGTGAGAGCTATGGCTATCGAAGTGACATCCATCAACGAGCGGCCAAGGGTGCGCGTCGTCAAAAGAATCGGGCGCGCTGTCAGACACGGCGCGCGCGCCGCACACCAACGTAAGAAGAGACTCGTTTACCACTCTATCGCCGCCTCGCTCGTCTTCATCCTCGGGGCGGTCATCGTTTTTTTCATCTACTCTTATATCTCGTACGCGAAGCTTGTTGACGAGCGGCTGGCCTCGGGCTATCTGACGAGCCGCGCCGGGATATACGCCGCGCCTCGCACTCTTCGCGTGGGCCAATCGCTCTCGATGGACGGGTTGGTGGGGCTGCTGCGTCGCGCGGGCTACGTAGAAACCAGCGCGAGCAATGTCTGGAGCGGGAGCTTCAACGTGCAGGAGCATGCGGTTGAGATACACCCGCGCCGCACGGAGGGACGCGACGAGCGCTCATACGTTCTGGTCGGCTTCAACAAGCAGGAGCGAATCAGCAGGTTGACGAGCGAGTCCGGCCCGCTCGCCTCCTACACGCTTGAGCCGGAGCTGCTGACGGTTGACGCTTCGATGAAGGGCGGCAAGCACACGTCGCTCTCCTATCAGGATATTCCGCCGCTCGTCGTGCGCTCAATTCTCTCCATTGAAGATCACCGCTTCTTCGAGCACAACGGGCTGGACTTCCTTGGCGTAGGCCGCGCTCTGCTACGCAACGCCGGCGACGAGCGCATAGGGCAGGGCGGCTCGACCATTACGCAGCAACTCGTCAAAAACACGTATCTTTCGCCGGAGCGCACGCTGCGCCGTAAGTTCGCCGAGGCGATGATCTCATTCACGCTCGAACGCCGTCTCTCCAAGCAGGACATTCTGGCGCTCTACTGCAACGAGGTTTACCTGGGCCAACGCCACGCCGTCGCCGTGCGCGGGGTGGAGCAGGCGGCGCAGGTCTTCTTCGGAAAAGAATTGAAGCAGCTGTCGCTCGGGGAAGCGGCGACCATTGCGGGCATGATTCAAAGCCCCAGCCGCTATGCGCCTGATCGTCACCCGGAGGCGGCCAGAGCGCGGCGCAACATCGTGCTCGGCGCGATGGCACGCGACGGAGCGATCACGAACGAAGAGGCACAGGCGGCGGCCAGTGAGCCGCTCGTCGTCGCGCCCGCACGCGACGCTGAGGGCTCGGTCGCGCCTTACTTCATAGACTACGTCAACCGTATGGTCGAAGCCCGCCTCGCCAGCGCGGGCGACGGCGACGAGCGCGGGCTTCGCATCTATACGACGATTGACCCGGACTTGCAGCAGTCAGCCGAGGCGAGCATCAAGCGGCAGCTTGAACGACTCGACAAGATTTACAAGGGCCGCGGCGTGATGCCGCAGGCGGCGCTCGTCGCGCTCGACCCGAAGACGGGTAACGTGCTGGCGATGGTCGGCGGGCGCGACTACGCCGACACACAGCTGAATCGTGCCACGGACGCACGCCGCCAACCCGGCTCCGTCTTCAAGCCCTTTGTTTATTCGGCGGCGCTTGAGAGCGGCCTCTCGCCGCTCAGCATGTACGCGGACGCGCCGCAGGAATTCATCTATGACCGCCGCGCCAAGTATCGCCCGGCGAATTACGGCGGCGCTTATTCGATGCGCGAAGTGACGATGCGCACGGGTCTTATCAAATCGCTCAACGTCGTGACGGTTGATATCGCCATGCGAACGGGCCTGCAACGCATAGCAGCTCTGGCCGCGGGGTTCGGCCTTCAGAAGCCAGAGCCTTATCCGTCGCTCGCTCTGGGCACGACGGAAGCGACACCGCTCGAACTGGCCGCGGCCTACACGGCCTTTGCCAACGAGGGCCAGCGCGTCGAGCCGAACGTCATCGCTCACGCCACGGATTCGAGCGGCGTTGATCTTCTGGGCGGAAGCATTCAGGCGCGGCAGGTCATCAGGCCGACCACCGCCTACATGATTACGGACATGCTCTCTGGTGTGATAGAACACGGCACGGCGCGCTCTGCCCGTGGCTCTGTGAAGAAGACGGCGATTGCCGGCAAGACCGGCACGTCGCGCGACGGATGGTTCGTCGGCTACACTCCGAACCTCGTCTGTGCCGTCTGGATAGGCTTCGACGATAACAAGCAGCTGGGCCTGACGGGCGCGGAGGCCGCGCTGCCCGCGTGGACGGATTTTATACGTGAGGCGGTCGCGCTCAGACCCGACCTCGGCGGCGAAGCGTTCGAGCGCCCGGCTGGCATCACTTACGCCGAGATAGACCCTGAAACAGGACTGCGCGCCACGGAGCATTGCAGGGAGCGCGAACGCATCGCCCTGACGCACGCCTTCATGCCCACGCTCGAATGTTTTCACGCCGAGGAGTTTCCGCTCATAGCCTCGGTGGATGAGACGGAGCTGGGCGATTCGTCATCGCTCGTCGCCGACGACACGGACGTGCGCGAGACAGCTTTCATTAGACCTCGCACGTGGCAAACGCGGCCCGCCGCCTCCATCGAATCAAACGAGCTTTACCCACAACGTACGACCGTGGAAAGAAGCGCGCGCGGGCGCTCCACGCTCGTCAACGAAATGGGAGGCGGCTCAGGCTATCGAAGGGCTGAACACTCGGGCACGCCCTAACCTATAAGCACAACGCCCCGCCCCTCGCGGCCCTTTATGGTGTCCGCTTCCCGCTTTCCGAAAATCTTGTACAATGGTTTAGCGTTCGAGGACGACTTCGGCGATGGCGTGCTGGCTGGTGTGCGACATGGAAAGGTGGGCTGCGGTCGCGCCCGTCTGATTGTAAAGCTCGCGCACGCGACCCGTGAAAAGCAGGACGGGCGCGCCCGTCGCAAGCGCAGCGATCTCTATGTCCTGCCACGCGATGCCGCCCGACCAGCCCGTTTGCAGAGCCTTGAGCATGGCTTCCTTGGCGGCGAAGCGAGCGGCGTAATGCTGGGCCGCGACCGCGCCACGGGTTTCGCAGTAAGCGCGCTCGCGCTCCGTATACACGCGCTCGGCGAAGCGCGGCGTGCGGAGCAGGACTTCGCGCACGCGGGCCACTTCGATAATGTCTATACCGATAGAGATAATCACGGACGAAGCAGAGTTAACACGCGCCGGATTCCATTGGCGCGAAAGAGCCGGCGTGCGTGCTCTGGTGTGCGCGCCGCTGGAACAGGACGGCTTCGCTAATGGCTTTTCAACGCGGCTCGGGGGCACGAGCCCCATGCCGAAAGATGCTCTCAATCTGGCGGGCTTCGACGACGATGCCGCCGAAAACATTTACGAAAACCGCCGCCGCTTTCTGCAACTCTTCGATGGTCAATACACGCTCGCGGCTGGCTGGCAGGTACACGGCGCGGACGTGCGTGTCGTCCACGACGCGCGGGACGCTCGCGGGCCAAAGGGCGCGCGCGGCGAGACCGAGTATTGCGATGCCCTCGTGACGAATGTGCCGCAAGTGCTCGTCGGCGTCAAGACGGCGGATTGCGTGCCTGTTCTTCTGGGCGATGCGCGACAGAAGGCCGTCGCCGCCATACACGCCGGGTGGCGCGGCACGCTCGCACGAATCGTCGCGCGCACGATAGCGCGGATGCGCCGCGAATACGACACGCGGCCCGAAGACGTGCGTGCCGCGATTGGCCCGTCGGCTCTGGCCTGCTGCTACGAAGTCGGCGGCGAGGTCATCGAAGCCTTTCGATCAGGCTTCACAGCCGAGGCCGATGAGCTGTTCACGCCGACGCGCGAGGGCCACGCCCTTGTTGATCTGCAAAGAGCGAACCGCAACCAACTGATCGCAGAAGGCGTCCCCGCGGAACGCATACACCTCGCGCCCCTCTGCACCATGTGCCGCACAGACCTTTTCTTCTCCTACCGCCGCGAAAAACATCTGCACGGTCGCGTCGGTCGCCTGATGTCCGTCATAGGAAAAGGATGAAGGCGGAAGGATGAAGGATGAAGTAAAAGCATTAAAGCCGTTATCGCATTCCTTTCATTCCTTCGACCTATCTTCTTCTGCCGCCGAAGATTTGGCCGTTGATGCGTTTGACGGATTGGTTCGCTCCGACGATGCCGATGGGCATTGTGATCTCGCGTGTCTCGGGCTGGAAGCAGGTGTCGTCCGTGCAGCTCTGATATCGGAGGCGAACACGCAGCTCCGTGACGCCCTGATCGAAATTGGCCGGGATGGTGACGTTAAAGCGCATCACGACCCGGCCCTCGTAAACGGCCAGCTGTTCGTTCGAGAAGCTGAAGCTACGCACGCTCGGGCGCGGGTAACTGACGGGGCTGATCCTGACGCCGCCCGGAGCCTCTATGCGTAGGACTGTCGGCACGGCGTACTTACCCAGAGGCTTGTTGGCATTGACGTGATAGCCCGACGGGATATCGACGACGACGGCGGCCTGTAGAGTACGCCCGCGCTGCGCCTTGTCGGCTGCGAAGAAGCCGTTGAGGCCGATGTTGGCCTGAGCGGGGGGAAGTGTTGGCCCAGCCGAGAGGCTCGCGGGAATAAACAGCAGCGTGACTGTTAGAAGAAAGAGAGCTATGGGGCGTATAAAAGTCGTTCGTCTCATCGGTGATGAATCTTTTTGCCTTGCTTGGAATTTAAGAGTTGAGCGGATTGTACATGAAGCGCGCGCCAAAACCGAAACGCACGGCGGTTTGACAACAGGTCAATCTGACTTTTCGTGGTCATACGCGTTTGATGCACACGGCCCTCGTTCAGGCTTTATATGATATTCAAAGAGGCAACTATTTCACCCCGGTATTTGTCTTAGCTACGTATCTTGATTAGTATATTCCCTGAATCTTTTCTCTCTCCCGCCAATTTTCTCCCCTGAAAACAGGTCTGCGGAAGACCTGTCGCAGCAAATTTTTGTGCGGGCCGTTCGCACAACGAGGGCGATAGAAGCGATCTATACGCTTTCCAGATCGGGATTTTAAATGACCGAAAGCAGAAACACACAACCCCTGACGGATAAGGTACGGAGCGATGCTCCTTCTCCAGTGCCGTCAAAGCCCTCGCAACAGTTTTTGTTCAATCGTGAGCTGAGCCTTGTGGAGTTCTTCGGGCGCGTGCTTGAGGAAGCGCTCGACCCAACGCAGCCGCTTTTGGAGCGGCTCAAATTCCTTTCGATCTTCTACTCGAATCTGGACGAGTTCTTCATGATTCGCGTCTCCGGGCTCAAGGAGAAATTGGACTACGAAGAGGAAAAACCGTCGCACGACGGGATGAGGCCGGACGAGCAGCTACGGGCGATCAGGGAGCGACTGCTGCCACTTATTGCCGAGCAGATGCGTTGCCTTCAAGAGGAGATACTTCCACAGCTTAGAGCGCAGGGCATCGTGGTCGTGCCCTTCGGCTCTCTCTCGGAAGAAGAACAACAATCGCTCAACTCCTACTTTATAAAGAATGTCTTTCCTGTGCTCGCGCCGCTGGCGGTCGATCCGGCCCATCCGTTTCCCTACATCTCGAACCTGAGCATTAATCTGGGGTTGATGGTGGAGCCCGTGCCGGAACATGGGATTACGAGGTCTCTGACGGGAAAGGTCGCGCCGAGATTCGTCCGCATCAAGGTTCCGACGGTCGTGCCGCGCCTCGTTCCGGTCGATGATTCGGGGACGAGATTTACGCTGCTTGAAGAATTGATCGTCGCCAACGCCGCGTCTCTCTTTCCGAGGATGAGTGTCGGACAGGGGCATGCCTTCCGCGTCACGCGCGACGCCGATATCGACGTGAGAGAGGATGAAGCCGACGACATCCTGCAATCCATCGAGCAATCGTTGAGCAAGCGACGTTTCGGCACAGCCGTCAGGCTCGAAGTCTCTTCGACGATGCCCGATGATATGGTTCTATTCCTGACGGATTCACTGGGGCTCAAGGCGGAGGACGTTTACGTAGTTGACGGGCCGCTCAACATCCCGGATTTGATGTCGCTCTATGAGCTGGACAGGGAGGAGCTGAAGGACAGGCCGTTGCGGACGAGCACACCGGCGTGGCTCAAAACCGTCTCGATCTTTGAGATTGTGAGGCAGCAGGATGTCCTCCTGCATCATCCTTACACCTCCTATTCGACCGTCACCGATTTTATCCGGACGGCAGCGCGCGACCCCGCAGTGCTGGCGATCAAGATGTGCCTTTACCGCACGGGCCAGCAATCGCCGATCCCGCAGGCCCTGATCGAAGCCAGCGAGCGCGGCAAGCAGGTCACGGCCATCGTGGAGCTTAAGGCACGCTTTGACGAAGAGAACAATATAGAGTGGGCGAGGCGGCTGGAACAGGCCGGCGTTCACGTCGTCTACGGCGTGCTCGGGCTCAAGACGCACTGCAAGGTAACGCAGGTGGTGCGCCGTGAGGGCGACGGCCTCAGAAGTTATGTGCATATCGCGACGGGCAACTACAATCCGGCGACCGCGCGCGTCTACACAGACCTTGGATTGATAACTTCAAACGAAGAGATCGGCGCGGACGCCACAGACCTCTTCAATTTCCTGACGGGTTATTCGAGGCAGAAAGAGTATCGCCAACTGTTCGTCGCGCCCGTCAACCTGCGCGAGCGAATGCTTGCGCTCATTGAGCGCGAGACCACGCACGCGCGCGAGGGTCGCCCCGCGCACATCATCGCCAAGATCAATCGTCTGGCCGATACGCCCATCATACGTGCCCTCTACGAAGCGTCCATGGCCGGTGTACGCATTGAGCTCGTCGTGCGCGGCGTCTGCATGCTGCGGCCCGGCGTCGAGGGGCTTTCCGAGAATATCAGCGTCAGGAGCATCGTCGGGCGGCTTCTCGAACACAGCCGCATCTTTTACTTTGCCAACAATGGTGAGGAAGAGGTCTACGTCGGCTCAGCCGACTGGATGCACCGCAACTTCGACCGCCGCGTAGAGGTCGTCGCCCCCATACATGATTCCCAATTGAAGAAGTACCTGAAGGAAGTGGTGCTGGCCGCATACCTGCGCGACAATGTGAAGGCGCGCGTGTTGCGGCCCGACGGCAGCTACGAGCGTGTACAGGCAGTTCCCGGTGAAGAGAGGCTCGATAGCCAGCAGTACTTTGAGAGCAGCGTCAATTTCATGGTCTTAAACTCTCCCGGAAAGCAGTAAGCCATGCGTCTACGGCAAATCATCCGCCAGTTGGCGGCGCTCAGTATCCTTGTCGTCTACGGTCTTGCGACCGCGCTTCCAGCGTCCGCGCAAAGCAGGCCGCAGGAGAGGGATGCGGAGTCGCCGAACGGCACTCCCGTCCTGTGGCAGGAGCCAGTGGACATAGCATCGCGCGATCTGTTTCTCGGCCCCGGCGGCGAGGCGATGCGGCCAGACCTGAGCAGCCTCACGTTCCTCAAAGAAGAGAAGGGCGGCTATTCGACCAAGTTTCGCGTGCGCGACGGCGCGGGGCGCGAGTGGGTGGTGAAGGTCGGCAAGGAGGCCCAAAGCGAGACGGCTGCCGTGCGCCTGCTCTGGGCCGTCGGCTACTACACGGAGATCAACTACCTTGCCCCGCGCGTGACGATTCCGGGCAAAGGGACTTTTGAAAACGTCAGATTTGAAGCCCGGCCCGATTACGTCAAACGCCTTGACGAATGGAAGTGGAAGAAAAACCCTTTCGTCTGGACGAAGCAGTTGCAGGGCCTGATCGTCATGATGGCCCTCTTAAACAACTGGGACATCAAGGATACGAACAACAAGATTCTGCAAGTGCGTAGCGACCGGACGGGCAGGAACGAGCTGCGCTACATCATCAGCGATCTCGGCGCGACCTTTGGCAAGGTCAAGCTGGACGTGCCCGGATTCTGGCGCATCGCGCGCACACGCAACGAGCCGGGCGATTATCGACGCTCCGGCTTCGTCGAGGACGTGAAAAACGGGCAGGTCTACTTTTTTTACAAGGGTAAGAGGCAGGATTTGTTCGATGATATCAAGATCGAAGAAGCAAGGTGGATAGGTGGCTGGCTCGCGCGCCTGAGCGACCGCCAGATCGCGGACGCATTCCGCGCGGCCAACTATACACAGTCGGAAGTCCGTATGCTTACGCGGGCGGTGCGGGAAAGAATAACGGAGCTGGTCAGGCTGACGAAGTAGTCAGCCTGCGGCTATAATAGAGCCCGCCTTTTCGGCGGGGCTTACGGAGTCCTCCGCCGGGCCTTGAAAGATGGATGGAAGGCTATAAAATGTGCACAACCGGCGGGGGCTTGCGCGCATCTTATGTTTAATGCTTTATTTTCCGTAGAGCAGACGGTTGGCCCCCCCTTTCACCCAAGAAACAAACAGTCCTAATCCCGATTAGCATTCTCGTCCCTTTTTCTTATTGGAGAATATACTGATGATGCGTGTGCAGCGTTCCCCTTTGAGCGTCGTTTCAGGAGCATTCGTAACCCTTCTTCTTTTCTCGGTCATCGCCTTCGCACAGAGTAAGCCGGAAAACGATTTTTCAAATATCAGGATCAAGAATTTCGGGCGCATGGACGAGCGCTTCTACCGTGGCGCGCAGCCCAGGAAGGAAGACTATCAGGCGCTGGCCGCCCTCGGCATCAAGACCGTGATAGATCTGCGCGCCGACCCGGAAGACTACGAAAGGCCCATGGTCGAAGCCCTCGGGATGCGCTACGTCAACATTCCCATGGTGGACAAGAAGTATCCGAAGGACGAGGACGTGCGGCAGTTCCTGAATCTGGCGAATGATCCCGAGACCGGTAAGTTCTACGTTCACTGCGCGGGCGGACGCCACCGCACGGGCGCGATGGGCGCGGCCTATCGCTTTACGAAATACGGGTGGAACTTTGAGCAGGTTTACGCGGAGATGAAGCAATACGACTTCTACACGCGCTGGGGGCACGGCGATTTTAAGAAGTTCGTGGAGAACTACTGGGAGAACATACAGGCCGCGAGTCATGCGGGCGCTGCGGCTTCGGCGGGCAGCCATTAAAATTAGGAGCGACCAGTAAAAAGCGGCCATCCCGTCGGGGGGTGGCCGCTTTTTTTTTCGTGGCCGGAGAGTACGGCTACTGGAAGACGTTGGCGGAGTTCTTCTGCTGACTCCACTCTATGCTGTCTATATTATTTTGATCGGAAGAGAGTATCTCTTCGCTCAGCTTGTCCGTGCTGATAAGGGGACTGATCTGGACGTGAAAGACTATGTTTCCGAGCGGGCCGTTCTCGTCATCGCGGTTCAGCGCCCTTAGCTCCGACCCGAAATCGTAGCGCTCGAAGATATCCTTGATGGCTCGATGCGTCTCGTCCAGATTGCGCGTCCTCACCTTCAAATCCAGCGCACGGAATACCATCTGCGGCTCGCGGTATTCCAAGGCCCAGAGCAGCAGGAGCACGAAGAGGCTGAGAATGGCGGCCAGCTCCCAACGGCCCACCCCCGTCGCCAGACCGACAGCGAGGCTCACCAGCAGCACCGTGATCTCCTTAGGGTCTTTGATATTCGTGCGGAAGCGCACGAGCGAGGCGGCTGCGAAAATGCCGAAAGCGCGAGCGGCGCTGTCGCCGACGATCATCATCAGGGCGGACGCGACCACGGCGAGCAGTATCTGCGTCTGCGCGACGAACAGGTTGCGTTTGAAGAGGACGGAAAATTTGCGCGGGCGAAAGGCTAAGATAGCCGTCAGCAGCGCGGCCAGCGTCAGCCGCAGCGTCACCCTGACCAGCACCACGCCCGGGCTCTCGGCCCGTGCCCCTTCGCGACCGGCCTCCCCCGTCCCGAAGACCTCCGAGAGAAACGAGTCGTCGCCTCCGTTTGCTGGTCTTTGAGGGTTCTGCTCGCCGGGCCTTGTGCCCTGATTTGCCGTAGTGGCCGCGGGCACGTTCTGTCCCTGCGAGGGGGCAGCCGTCCTGCTGAACAGAAGGTAGACGGCGAGCGCGCTTACGACAAAGACCACGACGCTTACGATCAGCATCCTTACGTTCTGTTTATTCATACTCTTTCACTCACGCTCATACAGAGCGATGCCCGGCTCCGGCAGGCTGACCAGCTCGTTGATTCGACGACGCACGGCCTGCGTCAGCATCATCACCTCCGCCGGAAGATAATTGGCCGCGCGGAATGCGTCCCCGATCTGCTCGTCGCTCAGGCGCGAGAGCAGGTCGCCCAGCCACTTCGCGTCGGCGAGCGTGATGTTCTTAAAGAGACCGCGATTCTTTCCGCCGTAGCGGAAGGCGACCCTTGGGCCTTTGACCTTATCGACGAACCTCGCCCTGGCGTAATCTTTCGGCTCGTTCCGGCTGCGCGTGATGCGCCACAGCAGGGGCAGGCTGCCCGTTTTCCCGAACGTCGCGCCGAGGTCGCTGATGACGTACTGCGATTCGGCGATGCCGCTCCTGTTCGTTCCGCCGGGCACGTAGAGCACGATGTTGTTCGAGTCCTTGATGTCCCAGTTGTTTAAGAGGGCCATCATAACGATCAGGCCCTGTAGCTCTCGCCTGCCGACGAAAGGGTTGCGTTTCCACTTCCATTCGCCCGTGCGCTCGACCATCTCCGGCCTCGCCTCGACCCTGACGTTGGCGAAACCCTGACCCTCGCACCTGTCCACTTTTTTTCTGGGTCTGGGAGCGCCGTTGATATGGGCACAGGGGACGAGGTAGTTGATCTCCGTCGGGTAGCCTATGGCCCAGAGCAAGCGGACAGCCGCCGTCTCGCTTTGCGCCTCTTTGCCGAGCTTCGCCACCCACTCGTGACCTTCGGCGTCGCGCACGCGAAACTTAGGCGAATAGCCGCCCTTCTCTTCTTTAATAAATATGAATTGGTTTGTGCGCGGCTTCATCTGCGCGCCGCCCGGCCCGAGGAAGAGGTCGCGCGACCGGAGGTTCGCCGGGTTTCGCCAGAGAACCGGCCTGCCTCTCGGCACGGCCTGCTTCTCGTTGCGCCGATTCTGGGCGAAGGCCGCGGAGGAAAAGCTAAAGAGCAGAATGATCGGGAAGAGTAGTAATAATCTGCGAGTCCTCTCGGCAATTAACATAAAGCATGTGTCCCTCAGAAGCTTTCGTGCGCGTCAGCCGTTTGTAAAAGAAAGGGCCGGGTCGCTTTCGGGCTTGTCCGATCATGCGCGGGTTCGAGCCCGCCCGTCATTCAACTCAACTCGACGAGCGTTTGCGTGAGCGGGTTCGTGGTGCGACGCGCCGCCAGTTGCCCGCACGCGGCATAGATGTCGCGCCCGCGCGGACGCCGCACGAAGGCACGAACGCCTTTGGATTCCAGTATCTGCTTAAAACTCTCGACCCTTTCCGGCGAGGAAGGACGGTAGGGAAGCGGGTCTGCGGGGTTGTGCGGTATCAGGTTGACCTTCGCGCTCAGGCCATGACGGTTGAGCAGATTGGCGAGCTGCCGCGCCTGCTCGTCGCGGTCGTTAACGCCCGCAAGCATCACGTACTCGAAGGTAAAGCGCTCGCCAGCCTTAAGCGACCTTTCAAACTCCTTGCACGCGGCCATCAACTCTTCGAGCGGCCACTTCCTGTTGATCGGCATCAGCACGTCGCGCAGCTCGTCGGTCGGAGCAGCCAGCGAGATGGCGAGGTGCGGGCGATCAGGCACGCCCGCCAGCTCGCGTATGCGCGGCACTATCCCTGCCGTCGATACCGTCACACGATTGGGCACGATATGCAGGCCGTCGGGCTCGGCCATAACGCGTAGCGCCTTCATCAACGGCTCGAAAGCAAGAAAGGGCTCGCCCGCGCCCATCGCCACCAGATTCGTCCCGTGCGGCGTACGCACGCCAGCGCCGTAAGCGTCGTTTAAGGCGATGATGATCTGCTCGACGATCTCGCCCGCCGTCAGGGTTCTGAGCAGTCCGAGCTTCGCCGTCAAGCAAAAGTCGCATTGGAGCGGGCAGCCCGATTGCGAAGAGAAACAGATGGTGTCGCGTCGCTCTTCGGGGATAAAAACTGTCTCGACCGGCAGGTTGTCGTGCGTCTTCATCAGGTAGCGGCGCGTGCCGTCCTCAGAGATATAACGTGACTCGACACTGAGCGTCCGAACGGCTGCTCTCTCGGCGAGGCTCGCGCGCAAAGCCTTAGGCAAGTCCGTCATCTCCTCGAACGAGCCCAGACGCCTCGCCTGCACAGCCGCGAAGATTTGCCGACCCCTGTAAGACGGCTCGTTCAGCCCTTCCACGAAGGCCGTCAACTCCACCTCCGAGAGCCCCGTCAGATGTAATTCATTATTCATTGCCCTTACATTTTAACATCGCCCGCCCCATCACACGAGCCGCGCTCGGGCCGCAGAGTTCCGCCACGAAGCCGTTTGCGCCGCCCCCGTTGCGTTATAATCCCGGCGTCAGGCGAGGGGGCGATTGGAGAATGTGAAAGATGCCATGTCCACATGACAACTCATTCTTGCCGGATGCCCCACAGCATCCCTTACAGGGCTGGACGTTGAAGCGTATATGACTGTCATCGCCTCGTCGGGGCTTGCCATTATCTCAATGCTCGTCATCATCTCGGCGCTGATGCATCTGAGGGCGGAGTATTACGGGCCGAAGCGAAACGTCTATCTTTTCAAGCCGCTGACGATGCTGCTGATCATCCTGATCGCGGCGAGGTCGAAAAATCCGGTCTCGGAATTCTACGGCTATGCAGTCCTTGCGGGCCTCGTCTGCTCTCTCGCGGGCGATATCTTTTTAATGCTGCCACGCGAGCGTTTCATCGCGGGCCTGTTCAGTTTTCTATTGGCCCACCTGTTCTACATCGCCGCGTTCATCCACGAAGGCACGCACGTCTTCGCGTGGCCTTATGTGATTCCTTTCCTCCTTTACGGAGGCGTCATGCTGCGCGTCCTGCTGCCCGGTGTGGGGAGCATGAAAACGCCCGTCATCATTTACACGCTGGTGATTATCCTGATGGCCTGTGGCGCGTTGAATAGATGGATGCAGACGGGTCAGGAGGGGAGCGCGCTGGCCTTCACGGGCGCGATGCTGTTCGTCGTCTCGGATTCCATCCTCGCCCTCAATCGCTTCAAGCGAAGATTTCCGTCCGCGCAACTCTACATCATGACTACATACTTCATGGCCCAGTGGCTCATCGCACTCTCGACATAAAGCCGGAATAAAGCAGATCCAATAGGGACGGACGGAGATGGTCAGGATAAAGAAAAAGCCAAGACAGATTCATGCCTTAATGCTTTCAGTTTTTATCCTGACCCTCTCTGTCTATCTTTCCTGCTTTCATCTCTGTTCCTGCACTATAAGAGTTGGGCCGACTTCATCCAGCGAGCGCAGGCCGGGTTCAATCGCTTCGCGGTCGCCGACGACGAGGATAATCATCTTCGATGGATCGAGGTAGCGTCGGGCGACATCGGCGACGGCTTCGCGGCTGACGCTGCGAATGTTGTCGATATAGTGGTTGAAGTAATCGTCCGGCAGCCCGTAGAGGACAACGTCGGCGAGGCGATTGGCGATCTGTTCGGGCGTCTCGAAGCTGCGGGGAAAGCCACGGATGACCGCCTGCTTGGAAAAATCCAGCTCGGCATCCGTGATCGGAATCTCGCCGCGTATGCCGCGCAGCTCCTTTAAAATCTCCTCAATCGCTTCCTTCGTCACGTCTGTCTGCACGCTCGTGCTGGCGGCGAACGGCCCCGGCCCACGACGGTAATCGAAGAACGTGCGCGCGCCGTAGGTATAGCCCTTGTCTTCGCGCAGGTTCAGGTTAAGACGCGAAGTGAACTGGCCGCCGAGCATCATGTTCATCAGCAGCAGCGGGAAATAATCTGGCGTCGAGCGCATCGGCCCGACCTGACCGATGACGAGCGTGGACTGGGCCGCCCCCGGCTTATCGATAAGGTAGAGCGCGGCGTGCTCCGGCGCGGACGGCGTTGCGATGCTGGCGGCGGGCACAGGAGCGCGCTCCCAGCGGGCGAAGGCGCTCTCAAGGCGGGGCGCGAGGCTGTCCGGGCTGACATCGCCGACGACGATGAGCGTCGCGTTATTCGGTCGATAATAGGTTTCGTAAAAGCTCTTGATATCGTGGTTGGTAATGGCGCGCACGCTCTCCTCATCGCCGATGATCGCGTGACCGTAGGGATGCTGGCGACCGTAGAGGAGCGAGGCATAGGCCACCCCGGCGATGTCCTGCGGGTTGTCGCGGCGCTGCATGATCGTCGTCAGACGCGAATTGCGTTGCAGCTCAAGCTCACGCTCGGGAAAGGCAGGGTTGGTCAGAACATCCGTGAAAATCTCAAGCGCGCGATCAAGATGACGCGCGACGGTGAGAATGCTCACGCCGCTCAAGTCCCAGTCCGCGCCCGTGCCAAGCCGCGCGCCGATGGCCGCCAGCTCGTTTGAGATGTCGAGCGCCGAGCGCGTCTGTGTGCCTTCATCCAGAAGAGCAGAGGTGATGCTGGCAAGGCCGGAAGCTTCGGTTGGGTCTGAGGCCGCGCCGGTTCTCAAGACCATGTTGAGCGTGACGACGGGCAGGTCGTGATGCTCAACGATGACCAGCTCTAACCCGTTCGAGAGCGTGCGTCTCTGAATTGACGGCAGGGCGAAGGGCGGGTCGGGCTTAGCCTGCGGCGGGGCGTAGAGTCCGACGGGTTGTGCCTCCTGCTCGTCCTGCTTTTCGTGTGGCGCTGCGTGCGCCGTGGTCGCCGGCGGCGCTGCGCCGGCGGGCGTGGTGGCTGAGGCTTCCGCTTTGGTTTGCTGTCGAACGCCAGCCGCCTTGTCACCCTGCGCAGGCTGTCCTCCCGCGACGATTGGCCCACTACCACCTTCTATGACCGCGCCCGTGGTGGCGGCGGCTGGCGCTGCCGCGCTCTGTGAGCCGGGAATCAACGGGCCGGAAGTTTGCTGCGCGGGCGGCGCGATGGCGTTTGATGGGCCAGCCGGTGCGGGCGCGCCCGTAGTCGTCTCGCTCGCGGCACGCGTGCCCGGCACAACCGTCAGTATCAATCGCCCGTCGGTCAGATAACTATTCGCGACGCGGCTCAAGTCCTCGGAGGTGACGCCAGCGTAACGCGAAAGGTCTTGCTGAAAATAACCGGGGTCGCCCAGAAAGACCGCGTACTGGTTCAACTGGTCGCTGCGACCCCCGAAGCCGCCGATGGTTTGCAGGCTGTAGACGAAAGAGGATTCGCGTGCATTGTAGGCGCGCTCCATCTCCTCGGGGGTCGGCGGCGCATCTCGCTTGAGACGCTCAAGCTGCTCGTTGATGGCCTGCTCCAACTCCTCACCGGACTTGCCTGGCCTTGCCGTCGCCACGATCTGAAACTGTCCGGCTATCTCGCGCGAGTTGTTGAAGGCGGTCACGTCCTGCGCGATCTGCTGCTCGTAGACGAGGGCCTTGTAGAGACGCGAGCCCTTGCCGCCCGCCAGCACTGTCGAGAGCACATCGAGCTCGGAATCATCCGCGGCCCACGCCGGGACACCGTGCCATGACATGTATATGCGCGGCAGCGAGACGCGGTCTTCCATCGTCACCCTGATCTCGCGCTCCATGCGCGGCGCGGGAGCGACAACGGGCTCGGGCACGGGGCCGCGGCGGATAGGCCCAAAATATTTTTCGACCAGCGAGAGCGCCTCGCCGGCGTCGAAGTCTCCGGCGATGACGAGGCTCGCGTTGTTCGGCGTGTAGAAGCGCCGGAAAAAGTCCGAGACATCTTCGAGCGAGGCCGCGTCGAGGTCTTCCATAGAGCCGATGGTCAGCCAGCGGTAAGGATGACCGGACGGGTACATCGTGGAAGCCAGACGCTCGCTGACGAGCCCGTACGGGCGATTGTCGTAGTTCTGCCGCTTCTCGTTCTTGACCACGTCGCGCTGGTTCGTCAATTTCTCTTCCGTCAGCGCGTCCAGCAGATAGCCCATCCGGTCTGATTCGAGCCACAGCGCCAGCTCAAGAAAGTTCGACGGCACGACCTCCCAGTAATTGGTGCGGTCGGAGTTGGTCGAGCCGTTCAAAATGCCCCCGGCTTCCTGCAACGGGATGAAAAAATCGTTGTCGTAATGCTTCGAGCCCTGAAACATCATGTGCTCGAAGAGGTGCGCGAAGCCGGTGCGGCCCGGCACTTCGTTCTTCGAGCCGACGTGATACCAGACGTTGACGGCGACAATCGGCGTCGAATGATCTTCGTGCAGGATGACGCGCAGGCCGTTGGCGAGCCTTGTCTCTGTGAAATTGATTGGTGGCAGCACTATGGGTTGCGGAAACGCCGGGCACAATCGGAATATACTGAAATATAAAAACGGAAGCGGAAGGCGCGGCGCGTCTCTCCTCAATTCGGATGTTTTTCTTTATTTCGGAAAGTCATTCTAACGTGTGGCCGAAGAGGCGCGCAATGTTGCCCGCGCACTCTCCGAGTTGTTAGAATCCCGAGACCCGAAACGATAAACAGGCGAAATGACTCTTGTCACGGATTTCATAGTGGTCGGCAGCGGCATCGCAGGATTGCGCGCTGCCATCGAATTAGCGCACGCGGGTGCGCGCGTCACAGTTCTCACCAAAGATCGCACGGACGAATCCAACACCGAGTATGCACAAGGCGGCATCGCCGTCGCCCTCTCGGAGGACGACGAGGTCGCCCTGCACGAAGAGGACACGATGCGCGCCGGGGCGGGGCTCTGCGACGAAGAAGCGGTCGCCTTGATGGTCGAAGACGGGCCGGCGCTGATACAGGAGTTGATAGAGTGGGGGACGGAGTTTGACCGCGAGGGCGGGCGATTGACATTCACGCGAGAGGCAGCACATTCGCGCCGCCGCATCCTTCACGCGCACGGCGACTCGACTGGAAAAGAGATAGTCCGCGCACTGATCGCGCGGGCTCGCATCGAGCGCGAAATCTCTTTCGTCGCCCACGCCGCGACGGAATCTCTGCTCACGGTGGACGGGCGCTGCTGCGGCGTGCGCTATCTGGACCCTCTGGTGCGCTCGCCGCGCGAATTGTGGGCACGAGCGGTCGTGCTGGCTTCGGGCGGGGCGGGCCAGGTTTTCCTGCACACGACGAATCCGCCGGTTGCGACCGGCGACGGCATGGCTATGGCGTATGCCGCCGGGGCGGAGCTGTCCGATATGGAGTTCGTGCAGTTTCACCCGACGGCCCTGAACATAGAGGGCGCGCCGCGCTTTCTGCTCTCGGAGGCGATGCGCGGCGAAGGCGGTGTGCTGCGCAACGAGCTGGGTAAAAGATTTATGTCGCGTTACCACGAGCGCGCAGAGCTCGCGCCGCGCGACATCGTCAGCCGTGCGATCATAGCCGAAATGGACAGGACGGCCACCAAGACCGTCTATCTGGATATGACGGCGCTGGAGACGCGTTTTCTCAGAGCGCGTTTCCCGAAGATTTATGACACCTGCCTGCGCTACGGGCTCGATATAGCGACTGACCTGCTGCCGGTGTCTCCCGCCGCGCACTACTGCATGGGCGGCGTCCGCACAGACCTCGACGGGCACGCGAGCCTGCCGGGGCTTTATGCTGCGGGAGAGGTGGCCTGTACGGGCGTACACGGCGCGAACCGTCTCGCCTCGAATTCGCTGCTGGAAGGGCTGGTCTTCGGGGCACGTGCGGGGCGCGCCGCGGCCCGCGATCACGCCGGAGAGGTTGTGAGCCCGCAAAGGAGCGCCGAGGCAATAGTCGAACCGGGCGGCGCAGGCTTCAGGCCGCGCCACGCCGAAGGCATCGCGCTCGCCGTACGCAAGCGCGTGAGGCGGTTGATGTGGGAGCGCGTCGGGCTGCTCCGCCGGCGCGAGGGTTTAAGCCGTGCCCTCTTAGAGTTTGAGCAGATCGGGCGCGCGCCCCTCTCCCTGACATCGCGCAACTTTCTGACGGTCGCCACGCTAGTCGCACGCTCCGCGCTCTGGCGTGAAGAATCGCGCGGCGCACATTTCCGACTCGATTATCCACAGACGGACGACCAACACTGGCGCAGGCATTCGATCATACGCGCCGGAGCAGACATCACTTCGAGCGAAAAGATAGACGGGATGAGTGTAGAGGTTGGAGGAAGAAACTAGCAGCGATGGCGAGATACACACAATTACATGATTGGGACGTGACGCCGCGCGAGGCCGTAGAGCTTCAGAAGAGCTTGCGCGAGCGCGTCAGGCTCGCACCGCTCACGCGCCCCGTAGAGACCATCGCCGGGACTGATATCTCTTTCAATAAATTCGAGCCGACCGTTTACGCGGGCATTGTCGTGCTTAGGCTGCCCTCGCTCGAAGTCGTCGAGGAGGTGGGCGTCGTGAGCGAGACGCGTTTCCCTTATGTGCCGGGGCTGCTCTCGTTTCGCGAGACGCCGTCTGTTCTGGAAGCATGGGCCAAGTTGAAGTGTGAGCCGGACGCGGTGATGTTCGACGGGCAGGGGTTGGCCCACCCGCGTCGCGTCGGCATAGCCTGTCACGTCGGTCTGCTGATCGAGCGGCCCACTTTGGGGTGCGCGAAATCCGTCCTCGTCGGAAAGTATGAAGAACCGCCCGAGGAGCGCGGAGAGTGGTCGCCGATGATTGATAAGGGCGAGACGGTCGGCGCTGCCGTGCGGACAAAAAATCGTGTCCAGCCGATCTTCGTCTCGCCCGGCCATATGATCGACCTGCCCGGAGCAATCCGGTTGACGCTTGAGTGCGACGGCGGCTACCGCCAGCCTGAGCCGACGCGGCGCGCTCATCATCTGGTCAACTCGCTCAGGCGCGGCGAACGCGTGCCCTCATGAAACCTACGGCATCAAATAAAAGAGAAGGGATGAGCCGGCAAGCTCATCCCTTCTCTTTTATCTTCCGACTAACCTTTCTTATTCGACGATGGTGAATTCAGCCGAAGGCGAAAGCGTCTGGGCCGAGACGCGGTCGCGTATGCGGACTGTGACCTGATATTTGCCGGGAGTAAGCTTGTCGGTGCTAAAGAGCTTTGCGAGCGTCAGGCGCTGACCGGCGTCGCTCAAGCCCTGCCACGTCTCCGGAATCTTGCTGATCTCCTTGCCGTTCTGCGTAAAGACGTACTCCACGTCAACCGAAGGACGAAGCGTCGTCTGATCGATCCCGGAGTTGTAGACCTGCATGTAGAGGCCGAGCGGCGCACCGCGATGATAGGTGGCGGCGATGTTCGGAATCACCTTGACCTGACCGATGACGAACTGCCCGACAGCGGGCTGATCGCCCATCCCTTCCAGACGCGCAGCCAGCACAAGCGTCGAGGTCGAGAGCTGCTTCTGGTCATACTTGGGAACGGTGAACCCTAAGTGGCGTATGCCGGTCGCACCAGACTGGACATCGCGCACGATCACGTCAACCTTGTAGGTTCCGGGCGCGAGCGCCAGCGCCTTCTGGTAAGCGGACTTGCGAGACTTCGCCTCGGTCAGCTCCGAAACCGTCGCGGTCGTAATCACCGGGTCTTCAAAGATTCCGGCGCGACGCCCTGAGACGGACGTGATGCGACCGAAGATGTTCATGCGGGCCGTCTGCACGCCGCCGCTGTCCGTGAAGCTGAGCGCGCCGTTCTCCGCCTGAATGGTAAAGGCCGTGATGACGCGTTCGTCCGATTGCCGGAAGAAATCAACGCGCAGGTCGAAGTTGAGCGGGTTATCATCGAGGACGCCCCGGTTGGTTACGCCGAGCGCCGTCTCAAGGTCTTTGAACTGCACCTGCGGAGGCCGATTGAGGTCGGCCAGCAATTGGAGGCGCGTGAAGGGATTGTCCTGCTCGCGCGAGTAGTTGGGGCCATTCGTGGTTATGCCGGAGATTCTGTCGCCTTTGGACGAGAGCCCAAGCTGCTCAGAAAGCGTCAGGCCAGCGCCGGGAATGTAGAGCAGCGCGTCCTTCTCGTTGGGCGAGCGAGCGATGCGGTATTCGCCGGAGCCTGTCGGGTCAACGAACTCTATCTCGACGCCGGAGCCCACGCCCGGAATGTAGCGATAGAACCAGACCTCGAAGGGGTAGGTCGTGGTCGAGCCGCCGCCCTCATAGGAGGGGCGGTCGTAAGTGCCGCCCGAAGGGTGAGAGTCTATCTCGTCGGCCTTGCCGTACATGATGTAGATGCGACCGCGGTCGGTTTTCCAGCCCGGGATACCGGAAGCGAAATGCTCGTTAGCATACGCGATGCGCTCGTAATATTCCTCGCGAAACTCGTTTTCGTCCGTGTCCGGGTCAGGGTCACGCCTGCGCCAGAAGCCTTCGATAAACTGCTCGCGCTCCTCGTCTGTCTGAAGCTTCTTGAACGCCCTGCGCTCTTCATCCGTGATGACGTAAGCCACGTCCTTTTCGAGCCAGTCCTTATAGGCTTTGGGCAGCTCCTTCTTGACGTTGCGGGGGTTGCTCATGGGGTCTTGGCTCGGCTGCTGCTGCCTGTTCTGCGCCAGGACGGCGGGCACGGCCATGACCAGCAGCGCGAGAGCCAAAAGCAAGGGGCGGACGGATTTGTGATGAGACATAACTCAACGACTCCTGTAGAAAAACTTCAGGGAAGCAGCAGCGCCCGCCCGGATTGAAAGCTTGTCAGTTTTTAACAAGAACGGGGAAGCACGGCTGCCAGGGCTAAAATATCAGGCTGAAAGATCACAGCTCATGGTGTGACCGACCGAATAACTCGTAATTTTAGAGCCTCAATCGGAACAGAGTCAAGATGCTGGAAAATGGGTCAAAAGTTGCCTGAGAAAGCAAGGATGAAGGCGGCAACGTGAAGGATGAAATAACGACGTTTTGCGCTTTCTTCATCCTTCGTCCTTCCACCTTCATCCTTCCCTCTGTCGCTGCCTGCCGAATATCCATGCGATGAAGATTGAGACCATGTAGAGGACGATCATGGGCGCGGCAAAAAGCATCATGTTCGGGATGTCGTTGGTGGGCGAGAGCACTGCCGCCGCGATCAATATCACGATCAGGGAGGTCTTCCAGACCCGCAGCAGCAGCCGCGCCGAGACGATCCCTATGCGCGCCAGCACATAGGTGATGGCGGGCATCTGGAAGACGATGCCCATCGCCAGCATGACCAGAATGATGAAATCGAAGTAGTCGTCGGCCTTCAGGAGCAGCCGGAAATCCGAGCCCAGTCCGAGCAGGTACTTGGCCGCCGGTGGGAAAATTATACGGTAGGCGAAACCTGCGCCGATGACGAAAGAGGTGGTGGACAGGATGATGAAAGGCCATGCGTAGGTGCGCTCGTGCGGGTAGAGGCCGGGCGAGATGAAGGCCCAGATTTGCCAGAGCAGAAAGGGAACGGCCAGCACCACCGCCGCGTAGAGCGAGACCTTGACGTAGAGCGAGAAGGGCTCCATCGCCGTCGTCACGATCAGCTTATCATCAATGCCGGGCAGCGCTTCGGGGCTCGCCTGAAAATCAAGTGGCAGGCGCACGCCCTTCGGAATCACCGTATTGCCCGCCAGCAGGGTTTCGTCCGTGAACAATCCCAACTGGCCCGATTGGTCGCGCAGGACGCGCGCCATCACGCTCGTGCCCGCCGGAATCATGCTCTGCCCGAGCTTGGTCGTCTCTCCGAAAACGTAGCGGCCCGCCTCATTCTCCTTCAAGGCGCTGAGCGGCAGCACCGTCTCCTGTCCCGTGATGCCGCCGACGGGCAATTCGCGTCGCTGCGCCTCGGCGAGCGCCTGCTTGACGGGCAGCGCCAGAAAATTATAGATGTGGTCTGAGACGAACCAGCAGAGGCAGAGCGCGACGAAGATGTAGGCGGCGGAGCGAATCAATCGGCTCCGCAGCTCGTCCAGATGATCCAGAAAAGACATCTGGCCGCCGAGTTCTTCCTCGCGATTCTGCTTTGAGCCTGATTCTAAGAGAGTGGACATTACAACCGGGAGCTTGCTCTTACGCGTTGCGACCTCTTTAGAGCCAGTCGCGCTTGGGCAGGGAAGCGCTGGTGTTCGCCTCGTCGTTTGTGGCCTGCTCGGATTGGTGATAGGCAGAGTCCGCGGCTCGGGTTACGGATGCGCCGGCATTCCACGTGTCCGGCGCGCTCTCGTCCGCCGCTGCGCTGATAGCACGGCGGCGCGCGTCCGCGTCGCCGAGGATGGAGTTGTCTTCGGGCAGTATGGCCTGCTCAATGCGCGCCTCCTTCTGGCGCTCCTCCAGCGCCACTTCCTTCTCCCACTGGGTCTTGAACTCTTCGGATGCGCGCTTGAACTCGCCGAGGCTCTTTCCGAGCGAGCGGCTCAATTGCGGCAGCTTGCGCGGGCCGAAAAGTATAAGCGCCACCACCACGATCACGAGCAGCTCCGTCGTTCCCAGACCTTCCAGGATAAATGCGAACATCATGACTGACCAGCTTTCTTCCGCGAGACCAAAGGGATGCCTGTTTCCGTCTCATGCCTCCAAATATTGAGCGACGCGTGGAAGGAAAAGAGAGGAGCGCGAAAAAATTCTACGCGTCGCTTCTACGGTGCGTCAAGCAGGTCTGGCAGCTTTCACTTCCCCTGACCGCCGCCGTAGTCGGGCGGGTAATAGATGACCTCGACGGCGCGCCCGCCGACGCCCTTCGTATAGAAGGAGACCGAGCGGTCGCGGTGTTCTTTGATGGGGCGGCCCTCGCTGGCCGCGGCCCTGTCGAGAGCCTCGCGAGTTTCCACGCGCAGGCCAAGGTGCGGCGGGTGTTTAGAGTTGGGCGGCAGCAGCGCGAGACCGAAGCCGCGCGCGTCTCGCAGCATGGCCCAGTCCTCGTACATGGTTTCCAGCCGAAATCCTATTCTCTCGTACTCCCTCACGTCGCGTTGAAGGTCTTCCGATTCGACGGCGATGTGATCCATCACCGCCTCAAAACGCGGCTCAATCATGTTCATTCTGTCCATCCTGTTAATTACTTTCCCGCCACGCTTCGCCGTAGCGCTCGCTGTAGACGATGCGCTCAAGCTCGAAGCGTCCGGGGTAGGCCTTGTCCGGTTCGGCGGCGCGACCGATGGCGAGCAGGGCGACGACCTCTGCCTCGTCCGGGATGCCGAACTCGCGTTTGACGCCGGCGGCGTCAAAGCCCTCCATCGGCGCTGTGTCGAAGCCGTAAGCTTCCGCCACGAGCATCATCGTTGTGACGGCGATCATCGTATGGCGATTGACCCAGACCGGCGGCGAAAAGCTTGAGACGAACTGGACAGCCCCGTCCCTCGCCTGCTTCCAAGCGCCGGGAGCGCCAAGGCCACGCTCCGCGCCCTCGGCGAAAACCTCGTCGGCGCGCTGCTTCCATTCTTCCGTCATCCCGAGGCAGATGATCACGACCGGAGCTTCCGCCACCTTCGGTTGGTTGAAGGCGACCTGTTGCAGCCGCTTGCGATTCGCCTCGTCACGCACGACGACGAAGCGCCACGGTTGCAGGTTATAACCCGAAGGCGCTTGCGCGCCCAGTTGTAAGATCGCGCGCAGGATGCTTTCGGGAATCTCTTCGCCTTCCCTGAAATGAATGGTGGCGCGGCGTTCGAGCACGACCTCGGTGATAGGCTTCAGCGGCTCACCGCTCGGCTGCGCGTTCGGAAGGTCGGTCGGTTTCTCCTGCATCTTAGATTTTCTCCCCCTGACTGTTATGCTTGAACAGCAAGGATTGTAACGCTCCTCAAGGCAAAAGGAAAAAGGCGAACCCGGGCGATAGTGTTATGCTCAAGGTATCATGATTGAACGCACCGGACGGAGCTGAAATTTTATGAATGAACAAACACCGCGCATCGTTTCGCTTTTGCCGTCGGCGACGGAGATAGTCTGCGCGCTCGGCCTCGAAGACGCGCTCGTCGGCATCACGCATGAATGCGACTTCCCGCCGGGAGTGGCCGCGAAGCCCAGACTGACGGCGAGCAGGATTTCGCACGAAACCATGACGAGCGCAGAGATAGACCATGCCGTGCGCTCGCAACTGGACGGACACGGCTCTATCTATGAGCTGGACGAAGAACGATTGCGCGCGCTCGCGCCCGACCTGATTATTACGCAGGAGCTGTGCGACGTGTGCGCCGTCAGTTACGGAATCGTCGAGCAGGCAGCGCGAATGTTTGAAACGGATGTGCGCGTCATCTCGCTTGAGCCCAACACCATCGAAGACATCTTTGCGAACATACGAACTGTGGGCCAACTGACGGGGAGCGCTCGGGCGGCGGCTGCGCTGGTCGAAGGGCTGCGCGCGCGTCTGGATAAGATCAGCGCCGCGCTCGAAGGTGTACCGGCGCGCCCGCGCACGCTGATGCTCGAATGGTTGGAGCCGGCGTTTGCGCCGGGCCACTGGGTTCCCGAACAGGTACGGATTGCGGGCGGCGAGCATGGTTTCGGACGCGCGGGCGAAGCTTCGCAGACGACCACCGCGCGCGAGATACGCGATTACGCGCCCGAAGTGATCGTGCTGATCCCCTGCGGCTACTACAAGGAGGATATACTGCGACAGTTGCCGCAATCATCCCTGCCCGAAGGCTGGAATGACCTCCCCGCCACGAGAACCGGCAACGTCTGGGCCGTAGACGCCACCTCCTACTTTAGCCGCCCCGGCCCGCGCGTCGTTGACGGCGCAGAGATACTCGCGCGCATTCTTCACCCGGAAGTCTTCGGCCACCCGCGTCCACATGAAGCCGTGCGCGTCCCTTCGGAGTTGATGAAAAGCAAGGATGAAAGCAAAAGTTGACAGGCATGGACAGAGATGGACAGGCTCAGGAAAGCAAAGAAAATATTCGTCCATCGATCATTCATGCAGTAATGCCTTTAAGTTTTCATCCTGACCATCTCTGTCCATGCCTGTTCATTCTTTGCTCTCCGCCGCCTGTATTGAAGCGAGATGCAATTGAATGGTAACAATGCGTCCTGCAACTTTTCCCCCCGCCGTGCCATCATTAAAGCTATTAAAACCGGAGCATTTATGTTCATGGCATCCGATGTGCAAAACTATGCTGGACGGTGGGCGTTCAGGAGGCGCATGGCAAATGAAAGAGCGATTTGTTGACGGGCATAGTCCGCTGGAAAATCAAAGAGATCAATTGACGGCGATTGAGCAGAACGAACAGGCCGAGCTGGTCGAGTACGCCAAGGAGGAAGATAGCGGGGAGAGGAAACTCAATCGCGCCCGGTTTAATACGAGCACGGAGAGGGATGAGAGTGGTCTTCATCTGGTCGTCGTCCCGCAGGGGCAATCGCCCGAAGCCGTCGTCAGAGCGCAGCAATCTCAGGGTAAAAGACCCGTCTTCGATTCTCCGTCAACCGTCTACGTCGATGGGCAGGAGACTCAGATTCTGGGATTCAAGAACGAGGATAAATGACTCTCTCCCTGTGCATTTCGGTCAATCAAATTTGAAGTGCGATGCGTGCCCGCATTAGCATCGGGCACGAGTCGGCGTCAGTCCTTATGTCCCCGCAGAAAAAGAAGAGCGCAGAGGCAATCACCACACAGGCAGCCCCGGTTTCAAGCGGGATGCTTGAGCGTTTCGCGTCGGCGGCGGAAGCTGTCGGGGCGACGACGAAGAAGCTTGAGAAGGCGGCGCTTCTGGGCGCGTACCTGCATGATTTAAGTGACGCAGACCTCCTGCGCGCGGCGCGCTATTTCGCCGGGCATCAGTTCGCCTTAAACGACATGCGCACGACCAACGTCGGCAATAGCCTTCTGCGCGATGCCCTGAGCGACGTGACGGGCATCAGCGTCGAAGACCTGCGCCCGCGATATGTGCGTCTGGGTGATGCCGGAGAGGTTGCCGAGGAGGCCGTGCGCGAAGCGAGGCCGGATAAAGATGAAGGTGTGCCCACCATCACGCTCGCCGAAACCGAAACATTGATCGAGCGCCTGAGCGAGATGCGCGGCACGAAGAATAAGAAGGCGCTTCTGACGGGCGTGCTCGCGCGCGCCACCCCGCTCGAAGCCAAGTATCTGGTCAAGCTGCTGGTGGGCGACCTGCGGATCGGTCTCAAAGAAGGATTGGTCGAAGACGCCATCGCGCGAGCGTTCGGGCAGCCGCTCTCCCGCGTCGCGCAGGCCAACATGTTGATGGGCGATATCGGCGAGACGGCTGTGCGCGCACGCCTGGGCCAACTCGGCGGCGTGGCGATGCGTTTGTTTCACCCGCTCAAGTTCATGCTCGCCACGGCAGCCGCAGACCTCGCGGACATTGCGCGCACGATGCCCGAAGAGTTCTACGTCGAAGACAAGTTTGACGGCATACGCGCGCAGGCACACGTGCAGGATGATCGCGTCGCCGTCTATTCGCGCACGATGGATGAGATAACGCATCGCTTCCCCGAGTTGGTCGCACCGCTCAAAGGGCTTCGCGTTGACGCGATCATCGACGGCGAGATAGTTCCCGTCGAGGGCGAACGTGTGCTGCCCTTCGCCGATCTGCAAAAACGTCTGGGCCGCAAGACTGTGAGCGAGGAGCTTCTGTCGGCCACGCCCGTCGCGTTCGTCGCCTACGATCTACTCTACGCGCAGGGGAAGGTGCTGATCGATGAACCGTTCGATGAGCGTCGCAGCCGACTGGAAAAGCTTGTGCCGCCGATGGGGACGCTGCGCCTGTCACACCTCAAGCGCGTGCGCGACGTGTCCGCCCTCGACGCCGAGTTCGACGCGGCGCGCGCTCGCGGCAACGAAGGATTGATGATTAAAGACCCGCGCTCGTCCTATAAGCCGGGCAGGCGCGGGCGGGAATGGCTGAAACTCAAACGCGCCATGGCGACGCTGGATGTCGTCGTCACGAGCGTCGAGGTCGGACACGGCAAGCGTCGTCACCTGCTCTCGGATTACACCTTCGCCGTGCGCCGCTCGGAAGAGGACGCGGAGCTTCTGAACGTCGGCAAAGCATATTCGGGGCTCACAGATGTGGAGCTGGCCGAGATGACCGAATGGTTTCGCGCCCACACCCTGCAGGAATTCGCGCACGGCAAAGTCCGCATCGTTGAGCCCCGCATCATCCTCGAAGTGACCTTTGATCGCGTGCAGGAATCGCCCCGGCACAAGAGCGGCTATGCCCTGCGCTTCCCACGCATCCTGCGCCTGCGCGACGATAAACGGGTCGAGGAAATAGATACGGTCGAAACCGTGCGTAAGCTGTTCGAAGGACAAGGATGATAGAAAGGATGAAGGCGGAAGGATGAAGGATGAAGTAAAAGCTTTCAAGACACGTCAGCGTTCTTTTCATCCTTCCGCCTTCATCCTTCATCCTTCCGCCTTCATCCTTGCTTTTCCCGGGCAACAGGGTGGACGCCGTTTGTATCCAAGGCTGGGAATCAAATATCATTCTTCTGCTATCAATCATTCGTGTTTCGAGTCTTACCCGTGAGAGAGAGAATTTTGATGAACTGTCGAAACCTTCTGGCCGTCCTGTTGATTACCTTTGCCTGTGCTCTGGCCGCCCGAGCCCAGTCGCCCGCAGCCGGACAAACGGCTGCTCAGGCTACGTCGCGCACGCTCGCCGTCGTCAATAACCAGCAGATTACTCTGGCCGACCTTCCGCCGGAGCTGCGCGCCAGCATAGAGAATCTGGAGAAGGATGTGGGGGACGTGCGCCGCCGTATTCTGGATTTGCAGATCGGTCAAATCCTGCTCGCAGCCGAGGCGAAGAAGCGCGGCGTGACCACAGAGCAGCTGGTCAAAACCGAGATATCGAGCAAGGTTGTCAATCCGACGGAAGAAGAGATCAAGACTATCTATGAGTCTAATCGCAACTACTTCGGCACAGCCGACCTGACGCAGGCGCGCCCCGTAATCATCCAGCAGGTACGCAACCAGCGCGGGCAACAGCTTCTTGACGATTACCTGGCGAGCCTTCGCAAGACTTACCCGGTCGTGCTAGGGGCGGATGTCAACGCGACGAACCTGACGCCGACCACCATGCTCGCCACCGTGGCCGGGCAGACCATCTCGGCCTCGGCCATCAACGACGACATTCGCATCAAGCGTTACATCAACGAGATACGCATGCAGACCTACGACGCGGAGCGGCGGGCGGTCGAAGTCAAGATCAATAACCTTCTGCTTGAGGCCGAAGCCAAGCGGCGCAACACGACCTCTGAGGCTTTGCTCAAGACGGAGGTGGCCGACAAGGTGACGCATCCGACCGACGCCGACGTGACGAAGTTTTATGAAGAGAACAAGGCGCGCATGAACGGCGCTGAGCTGGCGACGGTGCGCGCAGACATCGTCACTTACCTCGAACAGCCGAGCCGGGAGAAACTCGAACAGGCGCTCGTAGACCGCCTGCGCGCCGGCGCGCAGATTCGATTGATGCTGACTGAGCCGGAAGCGCTCGTGGAGAAGATCAGTGTGGACGACGACCCGTCGAGAGGGTCGGCGAGCGCGCCCGTAACCGTCGTCGAGTTCACGGATTTCCAGTGTCCCGCGTGCCGCGCCATCCACCCGGCGCTCGAAGAGTTGTTGAAGTCTTACCCGGATCGCGTGCGCTTCGTCGTCAGAGATTTTCCGTTGGAGCAACACCAGCAGGCGCGCAAGGCAGCCGAAGCCGCCAACGCCGCCAACGCTCAGGGCAAGTTCTTCGAGTACGCGGCGCTGCTCTTTAAAAATCAGGAGGCGCTCGATGTCGCCTCGCTCAAAAAATACGCCGCCGAGCTGGGCCTTGATCAGGCGCGCTTCAACACGGCGCTGGATGGCGGAACTTACGCCGCCGAAGTGCAAAAGGATGTCGCGGACGGCGAGGAATACGGGGTGGACAGCACGCCGACCATCTTCATCAACGGCGTGCGCCAGCGCGACCTGAGCCCCGAAGGCTTGCGCGCCGGCCTTGAGCGCGCTCTGGCAAAGACCCGCACCGCGCCCGCTCGCACGACGAAGTAAGCACGAGTGTTACAGAGCGCTCGACGGTCAGTACGGTTTAGTGTTGGTTCTTCGTCGGCGGTTTGATTCCAGCTTCGCTTGTCGGCGAGGGCTTGGCCTGCTGAGGCTGTGCGCCTCCGACCGCCGGGGCGGAAGACGCGGGCGCGCTCTTCGGGGCAGCGCCGGTCGTGGCGGTGTTGCTGTTCGTGCTGGTCGAGCTGCCCCTATCGTGCAATGAAGAGCAGCCGCCCGAAAGTGCCGCGACGGCGAGAATGGCTGAGAAGGCTAGGATTCGGCGCATGATTCTTTCTCCTTACTAGTTTGCAGTAGATCTCAGAGCGCGAGACCGACCCTGCGTTGGATGCTGATGAAGCGCGGGTCTGTGCGAATCTGGTCGAGGCGCGGGTCAACCTTGAGCCAGACGAGCGCCTCGGAACGTGCCTCGAAAGCCTTTTCCAGACACTCGAACGCCAAGTCGCGTTCGCCCACAGCCGTATAGATGATCGTAAAATCGTAAGGCGAGACGTGCGCGTGCTGCTGGCGCTCTTTCAGTTCGGCCAGCACTCGCTCGGCTTCCGCGCGTCGGCCCGACGACGCATAGACGTGGCCCAGCGCCGCAAGATAAAGCGGCGCGTCGTCGATTTGCAGCACCTTCTGAAATTCCTCTATGGCCTTCTCCGCCTCCCCCTTCTGCTCATAGGCCCAGCCGAGAAAAAAGTGGCCGTTGATGAAGCTCTGATCCATCTCGATCGACTTGCGAAACTGTTCGATGGCCTGATCGTACTGTCGCGCGAGGAAGAAAGAGAGGCCGAGGTCTGTGTTGATTTCGAGCGAGCCGGGATCCAGCTCGTAAGCCTGCTTGATCTCCGCGATGGCCTGATCGAGTTGGCCCATCAGGGCCAGATACCAGCCGTACCAGTGATGTGCCGACGCGTAGCCGGGATTGTATTCGATGGCCCGCTGGTACTCCCTCTCCGCCTCGGCCCATTCCCAATCGTAAAAGGCTTTGATGACGGCTAAGGAGGCGTGAGCTTCCGAGAGCGTCTCGTCTATCTCAAGGGCACGGACGGCGGCGGCCTTCGCCTGCGGCATGGCTTCGCGGGGCGGCAGGTACGTGCCCGAAAGCCTGTAGTAGGCATCGGCCAGCCCGGCGTGGGCCAATGCGTAACCGGGGTCAATCTCGACGGCCCGGTTAAAGAACCTGATGCCGCTCGTGAGACTCTCTTTGGTCATCTTGCTCAGGCAGTAGCGCCCCTTGAGGTAGAGCTTGTAGGCTTCGGCGTTCTCCGTGTAGCGCTTGGTGAGCAGCCGCTTCTCCGTGCCCGAGAGCTTGATTTGCAGGTTGCGCGAAATCTCGCGCGCTATCTCTTCCTGCACTTCAAAAATGTCTGCGGGCTTGCGCCTGTACTGCTCGCCCCACAGGTGCGTGCCTTCGGCGACATCGACCAGCTCGGCCTTGATAATCAGATCACCGCCGAGTTGCAGCACCCTTCCCATCAGCACGGCGCGCACGCCCAGATCAGCGCCCACCTCGCGCGCCTCAACCTCGCGCCCCTTGTAGCGAAAGACGGTCGAGCGCGCCATCACCTTGAGCTGCGGCAATTGAGAGAGCGTGTTGATGATGCTCTCCGTGATGCCGTCGGAAAGATATTCGGCGTTCGGGTCGTTGGCGGCGTTGGCGAGCGGCAGCACGGCCAGAGAGTCTATCGGCCCATCCGCCGCGGGCCTTGGCTTGCGCCGCACGGTTTTACGCAGCGAGGACGGCGAGGGCTTGTCGCGCGCCGGGGTCTCTTCGGGGCGCGGCCTCTTACGCTTTCCAGACTGGCGAGACGTTTTCTTCCCGCGCGCGGCCTCCAGCTTCTGCGGCACTTCGGCGTTGCCCACTTCGTCCGTATAGAGATTGTACAAGTGTATCAGCACGCCGTGCTTGACTTCTGCTTCGCCCAGGTCGTGCAGATGCCCTTCCCAATCGCCAAGCTCGCACAGCAGCTCCGCCATCTCCTTCGAGATAAGTATGTGGCCCGCGTCGCCGCAATCCATCACACGCTGCGCGTAGTTGATGCCACGGCCCGTGACATCCTTCTCGCCGGCAATGTTGATGTCTCGATAGACTATCCCGCTATGAATGCCCATACGCAGTTCTATATCGGGATACGCGCCGAGCGCCCGGCTGATCTGAAGCGCGCAGCGCGCGGGAGCCTCCGGGTCGCCGAAGAAGGCCAGGGCCATGCCGTCGCCGGCAGCGCGGCTGATTAATTGGTTGGCGGCCTGCGCGCGTCGAAAGTCGTCCGTGCTGCGAACGATGAGGTTCAGTTGTTGCAGCATCTGTCGCTGGCGTCCCGAAACCCTCTTTGAATAGCCGACCAGATCCATGAAGAGGACGTGCGCTATTTCCGGCGTCGAATCCCCGCCCGATTCCGTCAGCGTCGCCTCCATCATGAGCTGTTGGCCCACCCCTGCGCTCTCGATGCGCGTTTGCAGGTTATGCTCCTCCTTGTGCGGCAAGGTCTGATTCATAAAGGCCGGTGAGGCTTCAACGGCCTGAGTCGTGCGTCCCATCTCGGCCTCGAACTCGGCGCGCTGCTTGAGGCGGCGCAGGTCTGCGGCCATCTCTCTGACCGTCTGGTAACGCGCGTCTTTCTCCTTGGCGAGCGCTCTTGAGATGACTCGCTGAATCTCTGGCGACGCCGTGGGCAGGTATCGCCAGAGCGGCTGGGGCTCTCTATCCAGAATCGAGACGATCACGTCGCTCGGGGTCTCTCCGCCGAAGGGCGCGTGGCCCGTGACCATCTCATACAGCACCACGCCCATGCTGAAGATATCCGTGCGCGCATCCACGGGCAGCCCGCGCGCCTGCTCGGGCGACATGTAAATGACCGTGCCGATGACCAGCCCCGGCTCCGTCTGCGTGTCCGTCTCACCCCCGGCGCGCTCCGCCAGCTTCGCCAGCCCGAAGTCCAACACCTTGATATAGCCATCCGGGCGTACCATGATGTTTTCCGGCTTGATGTCGCGGTGCACTATGCCTGCCGTGTGCGCCGCATCGAGCGCGCCTGCGACTTGCAGGGCGATGTCGAGCGCTTCATTGGCCGGCAATGCTTTGCGCGCCATGTACTGACGCAGGTTCGCGCCGTCTATGAACTCTGTCGCCATAAAGTGCGCGCCGTTGGCCTCGCCTATCTCAAAGATGGTGATGATATTCGGATGGTTCAGGGCGGAGGTGGCGCGCGCCTCCTGCTTGAATCGACGCAGGCGATCTTCATCATCGGTGAACTGCGGCGGGAGAAGCTTGAGCGCGACCTGACGGCGCAGGTGCGTGTCCTCAGCCAGATAGACCTCGCCCATACCGCCCGCGCCGAGCGGGGAGCGAATCTCATAGCGGCCAAATAGAGTTCCGGCGCTGAAGACCATCGTGATTAACCGTCTATGCGATTCCCGAGGTGCTTTTTCAGGCTATTACACGTCAACTGAATTTCACTGAAGCCTGATGAGTGCGTCATGAGTCTTTACATCCGGCGCGCCCGAAGCCTCTTAAGAGGCCGGTATCTGCTCCGCGATCTGTTGCGCGAACCAATGGGCGACCTCCGCCGCTTCCGTCGTGTAGCCCTCCGTCTCCGGCGCGTCGGCATCGACTTTACGCGGGTCAACCAAGCTGACATTCAGTTGCCCGAAGACGTTGGCCTTACAGAAGGTGATCCACGCCGCCCCGTTTTTAGCGTAACGGTAAGCGCCGTCGCCGACCCCCTCAAGCGCTTTGCTTTCGTTGATCTGTAAGATGCTCTGCGACCACTCAAGCATTCTCACGGCCTCTCGTTTGGATTCGCCATAGAAGATTTCGCCGTGGATGATCTGCTTCCGCCGCTTACATTGAAAATGATAGGAGACACCGCGAGGAGCATCCTTTGCGGGTACGCCGACGCTCTCATAGAGCCGCGTGCAATCCCAGTCCGACCCATTGCTCGTTATCGCACGCTCTATGTCGCCGAGGACATCTTTTTGATCTTGCGGGCGTGCCGGCCCATGGGAAAGAAGCGCAAGTGTGATGAAAAGCAGCGTCGACTTTATCATGTTATGCGTACCTCAAAAGGAAAACCCCGCGCCCCGCAACCCCTGATTCACCCGCCGGGCACAAAAAGCATACAACATTCGGGCTCGGCAGGCCGTATGGCCCGCCCGGTGGGGGCGCGGACGCTCAATAAAATCTCTGAAAATCTCCGTCCGCGCTAGGCAACGCGACCTATCATGGGCTAATCTAAGTGGACTTCGATAAAGGCGCGGTTTGTCTCACTTCGGAGAAGCCGCTTATCGTCGTTTGACGGCAAACAAAGGCAGGAATACAAAACAAAAGCCGACTTTAATTCCCGACCGCATTATTCCCTGCTTTCACCGCAACTCAATCGCCGGAAAAGAAGTTATTCAGTTTACTCACGACGGGGTAGGTCTGTCTTAAATCTATGTTAGACGGACGCCTCGAAGCGAATTCCCCGAGCCCCTTACACTTTACAGGAGAAAAAGCAGTGCCTCGCATCCTTAGTCCGCATCGCCCCACCCGGCGGAAATTAGCATGGTTGACGACCCTCGCCATCTTAGCAAACCTGCTCGCCCCTTTGGCCTTCGCCAGCCCGGCGACGACGGCTGTTGCCGCCGCCGCTGCGGCGACCGATTTCGTCAGACAAATACCTTTGACGACGAATGACATCGTCTATAACCCGACGACGAAGATGCTCTATGCGAGCGTGCCGAGCAGCGGGGGCAGCAAGGGCAACAGCATCACGGCGATCAATCCGGCGACAGGCGACATAGGCACTTCGGTTTTCGTCGGCAGCGAGCCCAACAGGCTGGCGCTCTCCGATGACGGGCAGACGATGTATGTCTCGCTCGACGGGGCCAGTGCGATCCGCCGCTTCAATACGGCGACGCAGACTCCGGGCGATCAGTTCTACCTCGGCAGCGACTCATTCTCCCAGCCCTACAGCCTCAATGATTTTGCGGTCGCGCCGGGCAATCCCAACCTGTTGGCGGTCGCAAGATATTACCGTGGCTTGAGCCCGCCCGAAGCAGGGGTCGCCATCTTCGATAACGGCGTGCAGCGCTCGAAGACAGGCCCGAGTCATATCGAGGGCAGCGATTTTCTGGCTTTTTCGGCTTCGGCTTCCAAGCTCTATGGCGGCGGCTATAACTACGGGCTGAGGACGATGACGATTGACAGTCTGGGCGTGACGGTTGATGGAAAGACCTCGTTTTCCGTCGGCGCACGTATTAAATTCGATAATGGGCTGGTCTATAGCTCTTCGGGTCAGGTCATCAATCCTGATACGGGAACGCTGCTCGGCACTTTCTCCAACGCCGCCTCCTACGCTTTCGTGCCGGACTCTTCGGTCGGTCGCGCCTATTATCTGGTCAGCGGTGGCGGCACGGCGACGTTGAAGGCTTTTGACACCACTACGTTTCTGCCGGTCGGCTCGATGTCGATTTCGGGCATCGTCGGCGAACCGACGACCCTCGTCCGCTGGGGCGCGAATGGCTTGGCGTTTCGCACCACGGGCAATCAGCTCTACGTCATTCAAACCTCTCTGATTCCTTCAGCCGAGCCGATTCCCGACCCGACGCCGACGCCCTCGCCGACTCCGTCGCCCACCCCAACGCCTTATGATACTTTTATCAAACAGGTTTCTATCGCCACCAATGATCTGGCCTACAGCCAGACGACGAAGATGCTCTATGCGAGCGTGCCGAGCAGCGGGGGCAGCAAGGGCAACAGCATCACGGCGATCAATCCGGCGACGGGCGACATAGGCACTTCGGTTTTCGTCGGCAGCGAGCCCAACAGGCTGGCGCTCTCCGATGACGGGCAGACGATGTATACGGGGCTGGACGGCGCGGCCTCCGTCCGCCGCTTTGATATCGCCACGCAAACGGCGGGCTTGCAGTTCTACCTCGGCAACAGTAGTTTCGATGGCCCGAACAGGGCGACTGATATCAGCGTCATGCCCGGAAGCCCCGGAACTGTCGCCGTTTCGAGATCGCTCAAGGATGTCGCAATCTATGACGACGGCGTCCAGCGGGCACAGACGGGCAATCCGGGCCAGAACGAATTCGCCTCTCCGACGACGCTCTACGTCAGTAGCGGGCAGGTTTACAAATACACGGTCGGTGTGAACGGGCTCACGCTGGGGAAAAGCACCGTCACAGGCGGATACGCGGGCGATTTCGTCTACCATAACGGGCTGGTTTACCTCGCGAGCGGGGTGGTGGTTGACCCGGAGGCGGGGGTCGTCAAGGGAACTTTTTCCGGCGCTTCCGGCAGCTCGGTGGCGGTTGATGCCCCCAATGGCCGGGTGTTCTTCATCTCGAATGCTTTCTCATCGAACTGGGTATTACGCGCCTACGACATCAACACATTCCTGCCCATCGGATCAGTGACCATCTCGGGCATCGGTGGCTTCATCAGCGACGGGCCGTCGAGGCTGCTTCGCTGGGGGACGAACGGGCTGGCTTTCCGCACGGGCGATAAGAAAGTCTTTCTTATTCAGACGGCGCTCGTCAACGCGACTGACCCTGTGCCGGCGGCGACGCCGACTCCTTCGCCCACTCCGTCGCCTTCACCGGCTTATGTGCCGACCTTCGTGAGAAGGCTGAACCTTCCGGCCAACGACCTCGTCTATCAGCAGTCGAGCCAATCGCTCTATGCGAGCGTGCCGAGCAGCGCGGGCGCGGGCGGCAATAGCATCACTCCCATCAACCCGCAGGCGGGAACCATCGGCACACCCGTCTTCATCGGCAGCGAGCCCAACAAGCTCGCCGTCTCCGACGACGGGCAGACGATGTACGTCTCGCTCGACGGGGCCAACGCCATACGCCGCTTCGACCTTTCAACCCTTACGCCCGGCCTACAGTTTGTGCCAAACGTAAGCTTCCAGAAGCCGCAGGACATGGCGGTGCTTCCGGGCAATCCCCAATCGCTCGCCATCGCCGCTGGTTTCAATGGTGTCGCCATCTATGATGACGGCGTGCAGCGCTCGAAGACCGGCTCAGGCGGCGCTTATGCGATCAATCGCATCGAGTTCGGCACATCTCCGACGAAGCTATATGGTTACGATAGCGAGTCCAGCGGATTCGAGCTGGTCAACCTGATACTGGACGCTGACGGCGTTAAGTCCGGCAGTTGGGCCAGCGCGCTGATCTCCGGCTACGGCGTCGATATAAAGTTCGCCAACGGGCTGCTCTATTCTTCGGGTGGCCGCGTGGCTGACCCGGAAGCGCAAAAACTGATCGGGACTTTCCCGGCGAGCGGCACGGCCATCGCCGTTGACCCCGTCCTTGGCCGAATCTTCTTTCTACAGGGCGACGGCTTCAACTCCATCCTGACCTTGAGCGCTTATGACCTCAACACATTCCTGCCCTTAGGCTCGGTGACGCTCACCGGTATCAGCGGGACGCCGACAAACCTCGTCCGCTGGGGCACGAACGGGCTGGCCTTCAGCACGCGCAACTTCTTTTCCAGCCCGGGAGTCGTCAGCCAGGTCTATCTCATGCAGAGCGCGCTGGTCTCGACGGCTGCCCCCATTCCCACAGGCGTACAGTTCAGCGCCGGCACGTACAGCCTCTTCGAGAGTATTACGGGGGGGACGCTCACGCTGACGCGAACGGGCGATGTCTCTGCGGCGACCACCGTGACCTACACGACCAGCGACGGCACGGCCACGGCTGGACTCGATTACACGGCCACGACCGCCACCGTCACCTTTGCCCCCGGAGAGCTGACCAAGACCATCAGCATCCCGCTCAAGGACGACAATCTCTATGAAGGCAACGAGACCTTCAATGTCACCTTGAGCAACCCGACGAGCGGCGTGCTGCTTGAGACGCCGAACGTCGCTGTCGTGACGATCAACGACAGCGAGTCGAAGCCTACTGTGACGATCAACCCAACAGTGCGCGTCACGGAAGGGAACGCCGGAACGACGAACGCCGTCTTTACAGTATCGCTCTCAAACCCGAGCGTTCAGGTGGTGACGGTTGATTACACGACCATCGACGGCACGGCCAAAGCCGGAACCGATTACGTTGGTGCTGCCGGAACTTTAACCATTCCGGCGGGAGCGACCTCCGGCACGATCAGCGTTCAGGTTAATGGTGACCTGACGGTCGAGCCGGACGAGACCTTCCTGATGAAGCTCAACAGCTCGACCAATACTTTCTTCATTTCCAGCAGTCAGAGTACGGGCACGATTGTTAATGACGACGCGCCCGGCACTTTGCAGTTGAGCGCGCCCACCTTCGCGGTGAATGAAGGCGCGGGCTCGGCCAACATCCTCGTCACACGCACGGGCGGCATGAGCGGAGCAGTCTCCGTCAACTACGCGACCAGCAACGGCACGGCCACGGCTGGAAGCGATTACACGACCACTTCCGGCACGCTCTCCTTTGCCGAGGGCGAGACGACCAAGAGCTTTAGCGTCCCCGTCAGCGATGACAGCACCTACGAGGGGGACGAGACTCTGACCCTGACGCTCAGCAGCATAACGGGCGGAGCAACCCTCGGGCGCAGCACTGCTGTCCTGACCATTCTGGAGAATGACCCACAGGTTCAGGGAGTCGAGTTCAGCCAGAGCAGCTATACGGTGGCCGAAGGCGCAGGCTTTCTTAAAATCACCGTCACGCGCAACGGCGACATCTCCGCTCCCGCTTCGATCAAATACGCGACCGGCGATCAAACGGATGCCAACTTCAGGTGTGACCCGACTACTCCGGGGCAGGCGACCATCTACGCTTCGAGGAAATGCGACTATCACATCGCGGTCGGCACGCTACGCTTCGCCGCCGGTGAAGGCACTAAACAATTCACCCTCAGCTTAGTGGATGACGCCTATGTCGAAATCCCCGAGACATTCACTCTCACGCTGAGTAACCCGTCGAACACGGCAGTGGGCCAAAACAGCACCGCCACCGTGACGATCAATGACAACGACACGTATGGACAGCCCAACCCGATAGACAACACCAGCTTCTTCGTCCGCCAGCTTTATGTGGACTTGCTCTCGCGCGAGCCAGACCCTGCGGGCTGGACGGGTTGGACTAATCGCATCGATCTCTGCGGTCTGCCCGGGCAAGCACCACCACCGTGCGACCGTGTGACAGTCGCTGGCGACGGCTTCCTCCGCTCTGGAGAGTTCTTCGATAGACAGTTCTTTGTGATTCGCCTCTATCGCACTGGCTTAGGTCGCATTCTTCGTTATGAGGATGTCGGCGATCTGGCTTACGTCAGCGGATTCCTGACGACTGAGCAATTAGAGCTCAATAAGCAGGATTTGGTGGACGAGTTTGTCGCCAGACCTGAGTTCGTCAATCGCTACAATGGATTGGACAACACACAATTCGTGGACACCCTGTTGCAGACGGCGGGCGTCAGCGTGCCGGCGGATGTGCGGCTGGGTTGGATAGCAGACCTTGCCACGAAGTCGCGGGCAAAGGTTTTCCGAGACATCTCGGAGCGTCAGGAGGTAAGCGCCAGGTACGCACACGAGGCGCAGGTGATCTCAGCTTATTATGGATTCTTCACACGAAATCCTGACGGAGCATACCTGAACTACTTGCAGCGCCTTGATAGCGGAGAGATCAATCTGGGTGACCTCGCCAACGCCTTCATCAATGCCGCCGAGTATCGCTCAAGATTCGGGCAGTAGTAGTAGCAGCAGCGGTCTGATCGGACGACTGATCGCCCGTGTAAGCATTGAGAGGGGCAAGCCTGACAGGGCTTGCCCCTCTCAATGTGGCTCGTTGCGGCGATGCAGCTTCTCAAGCTGAGGCTTGACGAAATCCGCGTAGCAGTCGGGGCAAACGCTATGGCTGATCTGGGCGTCGGAATGCTGGCTGAGATAGTTTTCGACCTTCTGCCAGTAGTTCTGGTCGTCGCGAATCTTCTTGCAGTAGGAGCAGATGGGCAGCAGCCCGCGTAGCTGCTTGACCTGCGAGAGGGCGTCCTCAAGCTCGCGGACTCGTTCGGCCAGACTCTCTTGCAGCTCGACGATGCGAGCGCCGACGGCGACGCGCGCTCGCAGCTCCTGTATGTCGAAAGGCTTGGTTATATAATCGTCAGCCCCTGCGGCAAGGCCCGCGACCACATCTTCCTTGCTGGTCTTGGCCGTTAGCAGGATGATGTAGCAGGATTGGCAGGCGGGTGTTTCCCTGAACCGCTGGCAGACCTCTATGCCCGACATGTAAGGCATCATCAGATCGAGGATGACCAGCGGGGGCGCTCCCGGTGATTGCAGCGCCTCCCACGCCTGCGCGCCGTCGCGCGTCGTCATGACTTCGTATCCCCACTTGACCAGCAGCGCCTTCAAGAGGCGAGCGGTCTCGGGATCATCTTCGGCGATCAGTATTCTCATAAAACTCTCCCGGCGCATCGCTCGCCCGGCTCTCGAAATCTTATGTCAACTCGCGCGGGCGGGCCAACGACGACGCCGCCGCCCCCGCGCAGGCTCTGGCCCAGCCCCTTGGATGCGAAAGACATCTTGCACAGCAGTTCGGTGAGCATGGTATTATCTCGGCCCTGGAAATCGAAGCTATGAAAGCCCTCGTGGTAGATGATGAAGCGGTGATACGCGACATCGTAGCCGATGTGCTGCGCGCTGACGGCTGGACTGTGAGCGAGGCCGCGACCGCCGAGCGCGCCTTCGAGCTTTTGAGCGACGACAACTGGTCGCTCGTCTTCTGCGATGTCGTGCTCGGCGGGGAGGACGGCTTCAGCGTGCTGCGTCGCTTTAAAGAGGAGCAGCCGGAGGCGCAGATCGTCCTCATGACCGGGCACGGGTCTGCCGTCGGCGCGCTCGACGCGGCGGCGCTCGGCGCTTACGACTATCTTTTCAAGCCCTTCAACGTCAAACATATCCTGGCCCTTGCCCAGTCCGTGCGCGCCGGTCGGATGGAGAAAGCCTTGGCCCACGACGGCGCGAATGATCCGGCTGCGCGCGCGCTCGTCTACAAGTCGGACATAGCCCTCGTTGGCCGCAGCGCGGCTTTCGTCGAGGTGATGAAGCTGGTCGGGCGCGTCGCGATCACGAATCTGCCTGTCCTCATCACGGGCGAATCGGGCACGGGCAAAGAGGTCGTCGCCCGCGCCATACATCGCCGCAGCCCGCGCGCGGATGCCTCGTTCGTCGCCGTCAACTGCGGAGCTATCCCTGCGGAGCTGATCGAATCCGAATTGTTCGGCCACGTGCGCGGCTCCTTCACGGGCGCGGAGCGCGACCGTCGCGGCCTCTGGGAAGAAGCCGACGGCGGCACTGTCTTTCTGGACGAGATTACGGAAACCACCTCGGCTTTTCAGGTCAAGCTGTTGCGTGCGCTGCAAGAGGGCGAGCTGCGACGGGTCGGCTCGAACCGCCTCGTGCGTGTCGACGTGCGCGTCATCGCCGCCACCAATCGCGACGCCGAACAGGAGCAGCGCGAGGGCCGCTTTCGTCAAGACCTGCTCTACAGGCTCAACGCCGTCACGATTCACCTGCCGCCACTTCGCGAGCGCCGCGAAGACATTTTGCCCTTGGCCCAACACTTCGCCGAAAGGGTCGTGCGTCCGGGCGGGAGTCCCGTTAGCTTCTCGCGCGAGGCCCTACAGCTTCTCGAACAATATTCATGGCCCGGCAACATACGCGAGCTTGAGAACGCGGTCGTGCGCGCCGTCGCGCTCTGTGACCGCATCGTGCGCCCGGAGGATTTGCCCGAGCGCATACGCAACTGCCAGAACGCGACCCCCCTGCAAACAGGGCAGGAGAGCGACGCCCTGCCTGCAAGCGAAGCCGACGAAGAGTTGCTCCCGCTGGCGGTCGTCGAGCGTCGCCACGTCGAGCGCGTGCTGGCGCGCACGGGTGGCAACAAGCAGGCCGCAGCACGCCTGCTCGGTATTGACCGCACCACCCTTCAGCGCATGGTCAAGCGTCACAATCTGGAAGGCGGCGACGGGGCCGGGCCGACGCGCAAGCCGGAAAAATAAAGAAACTTAAGCTCAACGAAGACTACGCACGTACTGCACGAGCCTGACCCACTCGCTGTCGTTCATCTCAGTAATACGCACGCCGATCAGATAACCTGTCTCCTTACCGTCGAGCCTCTCGCAACGGACGGGGGTGGCGCGTATCGGCACAGTCCCGGTCGGAAGCTCAAGCATGATGTGGAGCGTGCTGCCGACGACGTTCAGGTAATGGCCGCCGAAATGTAGCGACGGCACGACGAGCGCCAGCCCCGTCTCACTGAGGTTGCGCGTGTAGCCTGCGAGCAGCGACGGAAGCGAGGCTGCACGCTCCTCCGCCCCCTGCAACGAGAGGCTGAACATAAGGCGCGCATCCAGATGAGCTTCGCATCGCGGGGCGGAACGGCGCTCTCGCTCCCGCGCGCTCGGCCTATGCCGCCACGCTTGCTGTAACGCTCTCAAGGGAGTCCTCCCGGCGGTGCGAGACTTCATTGGCAATACTGATAATGCGGTCAATGGTGAAGGGCTTGGCGACCACCCAGTCCACCTGCGCGGCCTTCTGCTCATTAGAGCCGACGGCCTCGCCCCATCCCGTCACGACGGCCAGCGGAAGCTCGGCGTCGCGCTCGCGTATGGCGCGGGCAAGCTCCCAGCCGCTCATTCCCGGCAGGCCCACGTCCGTGAAGACGGCATCGAATCTCATCACGTCGAAGAGGGCGAGCGCCTCGTGCCCGCCGTCGGCCACAACTACCTGACATCCTTCGTTCTCAAGGATGTCGCGCAGAAGCTCCCTCACATACTCTTCATCGTCGACGACGAGGATCTTCGTTTGGTTAGAGTGCGCGGGGATGGTTTCGGTGAGAATCAGTTCGCCCGTCCCCTGCGGCTTCAGGACACCCCTGGCAATGGGCAATCTGATCTTGAAGGTCGTGCCCCTGCCCACTTCCGACTCCGCCTCCACCGTCCCCTCGTGCCTGCGGATGATGCCGTAGCTCACAGCCAATCCCAACCCCAGCCCGGCCTTCCCCTTCGTCGTAAAGAACGGGTCGAATATTCTGGAGCGCACCTCTTCGCTCATCCCCATGCCCGTGTCAGAGACGGCGATCTCAATAGCTCCCTCGATC
>DASVWI010000036.1:0-227308 GCA_036389675.1 Pyrinomonadaceae bacterium | reverse complement strand
GCCGCGAGAGCTGTAGGAGGCGACGCCGTCATCGCTTCTGAAGTCAGTGCCGAAGCTGTTTGCCGCGCCGACCGTGATGGCCGAAGGCTCGTTGCCGGGCGAGTGAATCTGCCCGTAGATTTTATTGCCCGAGCCGTCTTTGCCGTTATTGCCCGCCGCCGCGACGACGACTATGCCTGCATCGGCAAGGCGTCTCACGGCGAGGCAGACCGGGTCGTTGCGATATGAATCGACGGCGGTCGTGCCGAGGCTCATGTTGACGACGCGTATCTTGTAGGTCGTGCGATTAGCAATCACCCAGTCGAGCGCGGCGAGCAGCGCAGAGGTCGTGCCCGTGCCCTGCGCGCTCAACACACGCAGGTTGATGAGCTGCGCGTTGGGTGCTATGCCCTGATACTGTCCGCTGGCGACCTGCCCGTTGCCAGCCGCCGCCGAAGCCACGTGCGTGCCGTGCCCGTAGGGGTCGTCCGTGCGGTTCTCTCCCGTGAAATCCTGACTGACGGAGATACGGCTCAGACCGAGCGCGTTGACAAACGAACGATGGTTGCCGTCGATGCCGGAATCGAGGATGGCGATGCCGATGCCTGTGCCGTCGAGCCCGCCGAGCGAGAGCAGCCCGGTATTGTTGATTGCCTCCGCGCCGCTCGTCGTCGTGACGTGCCCGAACGTCCTCACCTCGCTGTCCGGCGAGATGTAGCGCACCTCGCTGCGCGCAGCCAGTTTCATCAACGTATCGGCTGGCAGCTCGATGACGCGCAAGCCCAGACGCGGCAACTGGCTCTTAATCCGACCGCCGAGGCTACGCACAAGAACATCCAGCCCTGAGAGCGACGAGTTGCCGGGCTGGACGATGGCTCTGACGCGAGAACCGGCCTGTGCATCTCCGAGCTGTGCGAGCAGTGCCGGAGAAACTTTGAGCGCGGGCGCGTCGGCGGCGGCCTGTGACCCGACCACACGGCTCGCAGGGTTTCCGGCGCAGAGCGGGAGCAGAAACGAGAGGAGCGCAACCCCTGCTAAAACCAATGGCCTTTTTGGGTTTTTCAACTTGCGACTCCTTCCGTACTGCTTAGGGCTTAATTCTGGTTTGTTGCTGTCGGGCTTGAGAGATGTGCTAGCCGGCCCGGCTCATTACCGCAATAACCGTACCCGTACGCCCACGCGCCCCTCAGCGCCCCACACCGGCGCGGTCGCGCGGCCCGGCGCGCCCCTACGCAAAACCTCCGTGCGTCAAAAGCTGAGCGCCTAGGAGCGCCTGATGTCGTTGATAGAGAAAGAGAAGCGCCCTCCCGGCGGCTACCGTAGGCGAACAGGCGGCGGGCGCGAATCCCGCTCATACGAGCCCTTATACTTGCCCCTGAAAGCGAGCCGACCGCCACCCGACCACAGCAGCCGCGCAAAAAGATATCGCCGCATATTGCAGCATGAGGCTGTGATTACGCCGTGGTTTTATGCCTCACAGGGCGGTCTTTGAACGGACTGGCCCGGCCCTTCGTTCGTGGCCCGGCAGCCGCACGCCTTAGCCTCAGACTATTCCCTGACATTGCGCCGGGTAATGCTGGCGCAAGGGGCTTTGACGGGGGCTTATCCTGTCCTTTTGGCCTTGCGAGAGGGGCACGCTGTCGAGGCCCATGTCGCTCATGCAGCCGGAGCGCGCCCTGTACTGGCATAACAGTTGCCGAGAGCGCAGTCAGCTCCGGCAAATAGTTTCTTCTGGCAGGGAGAGACTTTTTTTCAGCCGGAGCGCTCTCTTCCCTGAAAACGTTCACATTGCTTTTCATTCAAATTAGACAAAAAAGGTGGCCGAACCATGGAGGAAGGGATGAAGAGGCGATGCCGTATTCTGATCACGGACGACGAGCCGGAAGTGAGAGCCATACTGTGTGATCTTTTAAACAGGAGCTACGAATGCGCGGCGGTCTGTTCGGCCAGCGAGGCGCTCGCCCGTTTGAGCAGAGAGCGCTTCGATCTGGTGATCAGCGATATCATGATGAAGGGCATGAGCGGGCTGGAGATGGTTCCGCACGTCAAAGAGCTTGTGCCCGAAGCCCTCATCATTATGATCAGCGGGGCACAGACCATCGAGAGCGCCGTGGAGTCTCTGCGCGTCGGGGCGTTCGACTACGTCATGAAGCCGTTCGACATCCGTCACGTCGAGGCGGTCGTCAGGCGCGCGCTCGAACATCACGCGCTGCGCTCCGCCAAGCGACATTACGAGAACTACCTTGAAGACCTCGTCCGCCAGCGGACAGAAGAGCTGCACCGCGCCTTCAACGCCCTTGAGGACAACTACCGGATGACGCTCAAGGCACTGGCAGCATCGCTTGAGACGCGCGACGCCGAAACGCACGGCCATTCCGAGCGCGTCGTCCGCTTCAGCCTGCGCCTCGGACAGGAACTGGGGCTGGCACAGGATAAGATGCGCGCTCTGGAATTCGGCGCGCTCCTGCACGACATAGGCAAGATCGGTGTGCCCGATGCAATCCTGCGTAAGCCCGGTCCACTGACCGAAGAGGAATGGAGCAGGATGCGCCAGCATCCAGTGCTCGGACAGAAGATACTTCGCGGGATAGAGTTTTTGGAGGGAGCGGCGCGCGTCGTCGCCGAGCATCACGAGAAGTGGAACGGCTCCGGCTACCCGCTCGGCTTAAGAGGTCAGGAGATCGATCTTAACGCGCGCATCTTCGCCGTCGCCGACACCTTCGACGCCGTCGTCAGCAATCGCGTCTATCGCAACGGCAAATCCTACGACGTGGCGCTCGCGGAATTGCAGGCCCATGCCGGCGAGCAGTTCGACCCCGAAGTCGTCAAAGCCTTCGAGCGCGTCCCGCGTGAAGAGTGGAAGATACTGCATCATCACTCGCCCGCCAGAAAAGAGGCTCGCCCCAAACCCGCCTTCATCATGGACGAGCTACCGCACTTCGTCAGAAACGAGCTCGCCAAACTGAAAATGAAGGAAGAGCTACACCGCACAGGTCTCAGCCACGAAAGAGCAGCGTAAGAGCAAGGATGAAGGATGAAGGATGAAGGATGAAATAAGAGCTGCTCTTTCTTTAAAGCTTTTACTTCATCCTTCATCCTTCCGCCTTCATCCTTTTCTTTTACGGTGTGATCAGGATTAGTTTGTTGATGGGGTCGAAGGAGAGATAGAAGGGTTGCAGGGCGTCGCGCCCGAGCAGGATGGGCGAGCCGTCAACAACTCCTGAGAGCACATCTGTCGGCACTGAGCGCAAGACCAGAGAGCCTATACGCACGGTTGCGGGCGCGACCCTGCGTGCCGCTATCCTTCCGCCCGAGATGTCGCGCACGCTGCCTTTATCCCTACCGAGGCGATCTGTAATGCCTATGCTCCGCGCCGCGCTCTCGCTGACCGCCAGCCCGAACTCCGAGCCCGTGTCGAGCAGCGCTCGTCGTCCACCTTCGAGCATGACGAACGGACGGCGGCTGCCTCTCTCGAATACCCATGGAACAACCACCCCGCCCGCGGGCGCGTCGCCCGCGCGAAGCGGAGCCACACGCGGGTCAAAGGCGCTGAGCTCGCCGCGACGCATATCAATCGAATAGCCGAGCGGCCAGAACGCCTCCGTCGGGTCCAGCACCCCGTCCACGTCCGGCGGCAAGCCGCCCGTGACGACGACACTGCTTTGAGACGGAAGCAGGTTGCTCTCGTCGCCAATCGCCATGCTACGCACTGAAGCCTCACGACCGGGGACAGAGCCCGCGCCGCTCATGCCGCTCATCACGGTTGCGCGCCCGCGCTGGAAAGTCACGCGCGCCTCGCGCGCCACGCGCTCGGAGATGATGGTCGCGCCCGCACCCGTATCGACGGCGAAAGTGTAGACCCCTGTGCCGTTGACCCAGACGGAAACCATCAGGCCACGGCCACTGCTCTCGCGAAAGCGGGCGACCCGCGGCAACCTCGCCGCAGGCTCTACCCTCTGATGCTTCCCGGAAGTAGCGGCCCGCGTCGTGTATTGTGGGCCAGCGCTGCTCGTCTCTCCCGCTTCCCGCTCATACAAATGGGCAGCCCCGTTGAGAGGTGCTGCCCAAGTGATTGAGATGAAAGCGATCAGGAAAGCCGAGACCGCGCCGAGCGCAAGTCTCTTCAGGCTTTGAACCATCACGCCCCTCTAGTCCAGCGATTTAGTAGCGACGGCTGCGGTTGCGAATCTTGTAGGTGTAGAGCGCCGAGCCGCCCGCGCCCGCCAGCGCGCCTATGGCCGCGCCCTTCTTGCCGCCGATCAGGCCGCCGAGGATAGCACCGCCGCCCGTGCCCATCGCCACCGTCAGCTTATCGCGGTGCTTCTGCCAGAAAGACCTCTTGCGGGGCTCAGTGTTGTAATCGTAGTAAACGCGACGGGAATTGCTCGCGCTCGAAGAGCGTGCGCGCCTGCCGCTGGTCGTGCGGTAAACGACCGGCGTGGCTGCTACCGAGCGACGCACGGCTGCCGTGCCGCTTCTGTCCGCCGCTGCGCGGTAGCCTTCCGCGAAACCGTCGCGGAATGCATCCTGATCTTCGCCCGCGGCGGTCGTCGTGTTCAGCTTCGCCTGCTCGGTGGTCGCGGGCGTCGTGGCCGTCTCAGTCGTCGCGAGGGACGAGGGCTGTGTGGCCGTCGTCGAGGCCGTCGAGGGGTTGCCCGAACGGGTCACAAACGCGCCGACACCGCCGCCCAGAAGGGCAGCCACCAGCGCGACCGGTAATATCTTATTCTGTAATGTTATCATCTCTGCATCTCCCGTTTAAAAATCTGCCGTCTCTCTCGTGGCAACTACTGTTCCTCTCTGCTTCTACCACCGGCCCGTCCCGGGCCTCCCGTCATCAATCATACGTTTTTCCAGCAACCATGCAATCGAATCGATCCTCCGCAAGCAAATTATAATATTTCCGTGGCAGGGGCATCCGGGCAGGCTTTCAGTAGCTACCCGATATGGTGTCGTCCATAATCCCATATCATCAATCATGCTGCTCATGGCCGTTCAGCCTTTGTGGAAATGATTGGGCGGCGCGACCGAACAGCACCGTGGTCTTGATCGTAAAAAGCTGGTAGGTTCGAGCGGGGAAGTCAATCGGTCGGGAGACCTTTGTGGAAATGGAACTGACTATCAAAGTGCCGAAGGATTTCAGCTTCAAGCGAACGGTTCGCAGCCACGGCTGGTGCGAGCTTTTGCCTTTCGAGTTTGACGAGAGCCGCTGGCAACTCGTGCGCGTGCTCGATGCCGGACGGGAACAGCCCGTCACGGTCGTCATCAGCGGCTCTCGTCAGGGCCTGAGCGTGCGCCTTCCGCGCCGTATGGGCCGGAAGGCAACGGATAAAGTCACGCGCGATGTGCGACACATGCTCAGGCTGGACGAGGAGATGGCGGAGTTCTACGCTGCCGTCGCGGACGAGCCGGCCTTCGCATGGATTATGCGGGAGGGAGCAGGGAGGCTGCTGCGCTCGCCGACCGTCTACGAAGATTTGGTCAAATCGCTCTGCACGACAAACTGCTCTTGGGCGCTGACGGAAAAAATGGTGACGGGGCTGGTCAGAGGGCTTGGGCGCGAAACGACGGACGGTCGCCGCAGCTTCCCGACGCCGGAAGCGATGGCGCTTGTGCCCGAAGGATTCTATCGGGACACGGTGCGCGCAGGTTATCGCGCGCCTTACCTCAAGGAGCTGGCCGAGCGTGTGGCCGCAGGCGAGTTGGACGTTGAATCGTGGCTCACAAGCGAGGCCACAACGGACGAGCTGAGACGCGAGATGAAGCGCGTGAAGGGAATTGGCGACTATGCCGCCGAAAATCTACTGAAGCTGGTCGGGCGTTATGATTGCCTTGCGCTGGACTCATGGGTGCGGGCCAAGTTTGCCCGCACGCGCGGCAAAGGGGCACGGGGCGGCAGCCTTGACGCAAAGATCGCGCGCTTTTACTCGCGCTTTAAGAGATGGCGCGGCCTTGCGCTCTGGTGCGACATGACGCGCGACTGGCTGGAGGAAGAACAGACGCCCGCCCGCTAAATCCTCTCGTCAAAGAACGATGGTGAAGAGTGCGTCGAAAAGGGTCTCGCTCGTGGGCGGACAGCTATTGATCGAACATGCCCTGAGCCTATAAACTACGCGGCACTCTCCCCGACAGATAGTGACGTGAGGCGGCCTTTCGCAGCCGACAACCGCAACCATCTGACTCGCCGGGAGGCCTCAACGAGTATGGAATACGTGGCCTACATTTTCGCTCTCACGCTGGCTTGCGTGGCCGGGATGGAGTTCGTCTATCTGAAGTTTATGGAGGCGATCAATCGCCAGCACAAGCGCCGCATCAGTGAGCTGGAACGACGCAACGCCGAGCTGGAAAGAGAGCTGCAAGGCATGGAGGCCGCTCTCGAACAAAGGGGCGAACCAGATGAAGAGGTGTGGCCCGAGCTGATAGATGACGACTCCGCAGGCTAAAGCCGTCGCACCTTGAAATCTTCCGCCGTGCCCCTCACGCTTAAACGCCCGCCATCGCTCCTTTGTCCACGATCAGCTTTTGAGGAGCGCCATAATCAGTAAAATGAAGAGCACGATGAAGAGAATGGTGATGACCAGAAGCGCGATCTTCACGGCGCTATAGGGGCGGTCGCCCTGTACCTCGCCCGTGCGCCCGTTGATGACTATCTGGTAGACCTTCTGATTCAACCTGTATGCCCCAGCGTAGACGGGCAGCAGCAGGTGCTTGAAAGTAATGCCGGAGTAATGCGTCTGGACGTTGTTGATGCGTTGCGCGTCGCCGCCGATGTCTTTACGCACGTCCGCTTCGATGACGCGGGCCGCAAGGGTTTTGGCCTGCTCGAATCCTTCAGGCAGCTCCACCTGATAGCGCTGCGCCTTGTAGCCGGATAGAAAAGCTGGCTCGTAGGCTTTGAGCTCGCCCAAATCCCAAGGCTCAAGCGCGAACAGACGATTCGGAGGGAGCGAGCGCGTCGCCGGAACAAGAATGTCGTCGAACCAGCGCGTGACTGTGCCAGATGCCGAATACCAGTTCGTCTTCTGCACCTGTCTGGACTTCTGCACTCGATTACCCTGCGCGTCGGTCTCCGTATAGTATTCGGTCTCGTAGTAATGCTCGCCGCGCTGGCCCGTGTAATGGCTGGTCGTGTGCGCGTCGTAAGTCCAGTAGGGCAGGTAGATGCCGTCTATGGCTTCGGGGCTGGCGAAGCGTTTGAGCGCGTTGGGCGCGAACCAGCGGGATGAGAGCCACTGCCGGACGGCGGCGGTCGCCTGCTGGTGCGTGATGCGAAAGGGCAGGACGCCTTCGGGGGCGACCGTAGGGTCGGCGCTCTTCGGCTGCGCGACGATCTTCGCGCCGCAGAAATCACACTCGCGCGCCACCTCCGGCGGCACAAACGTCACAATCGCGCCGCAGCTGGTGCATTGCACTTCTAGCGCGTTCTGGGCCAGAACCTGCAATTGACCAGAGCGCGGGCGCAGGTATTCCTCGTAGGAGCGCTCCTGCACCTGCTCGGCGCTCATTGGTATCAACTCCTTATGGCCGCAATAAGGACAGGTCAAACAACCGTCTATGGGCTCAAAGACAAGGTTCGCGCCGCACGCGGGGCACGGGTAGCGATGAACTTTCTGCGCGGGTGCAGTTTGCGGTGGGGGTGCTTGCATAATGATTTCGATAAGAGAGCAGCCGATCTTCGGAGTCTGCTAAAAAAAGAGTCTCCGAGGCCGCGGGAGGTGCGTCGGCTCCTTATGCCGAAGGGTTTCTATTCCTAAATCTCGCCGGATAGATATATCAGCAGACCTTCGCCGATGGCAATACAATTTCCGCCGCCGAAGATTGACCGGAACTGATTTTGAGCCCGAAACGACAGCCGGGCCTATGATCCTTAACATCATAAGCCCGACTGTTGTTTTTCCCGGCCCCTCTCCGGGAAATCCTTTGATAGTGTGGCAGCAAAGCGTCAGGCCAGTGCAGCCTGCGCTAGCATATTATTCTCCGAACATAAGGTTGAGCAGACGCGTCATGGGATTGACGAGCTCCGCACGATTGACTGTGCGGTCAGGCTCGAAGCGCGGGCCGGGAAGGGCGATCACCTGACCGAGCGGGCCTATGCGCGTCTCCGCCGGAAACGCCTCCATCAATCCCTTATCGATGGCGAGCTGCACGTAGCCGCGCAGCGGGCCGGGAATCTTCGCGTTGTCCACGAGCGTCTGGCCGCCGAACTTCACGTCCGTGTTCTTCAAAGCATCGGCCTGAGCCGTGAGGCGCAGCGCGCGCACGAGCGCCACGGCCTGCTCCAACCTGTTGACGGAAACGCCCGGGCCAAAGGTCTGCCCGCTTGTGCCCATCAAGCCCTCACGCTTGAGCGATTCGACGACGAGCGCATCAGGACTGCCCGCCGCGATGTCCGTGAAGCTCGGCTCAGTCGGGATGTACTGCATGACGCGAGCGCCGAACATGAGAGCGCGCGCAAGCTCCATACGAGTGAGCGGCTCGGTGGGGCGAAAAGCTCCGCCCTCGGCGAACATCATGCGGTCGTAGAGAAGGCGATAGGCCCTCAGGCGCAAACCCGCGTCCAGACCCGTCAGGTCGCCCGCCTCGTTCGGGTCGAAGAGATAATGAGTGACGACCAGACGATAGGGCTGGTCTGTGAGCGTGCCTTCGCCGATGAGCCCGCCGCTGATCTCGGCTGTCGCCGTGCCGGAGGATGGAAACTCTACCTTCACAGTCTCGCGCGAGCCGAAGAGCCCGCCGAGATTTATCTGATTGGCCTGAGCCGTTCGGTTCTGCGGCGAGGAGCGCGCGTCGCGATAAGTGACGGTGAGCGTCAGATCGTTGAGCACAAGCCTTGTATTATCGACGATCAACTTGTCCTCATTGACGGCTGCTCCCCACTCAAGCTGCACAAAGGTCATGCACGCGTTGGCCGGGATGGTGAAGTTGTGACGGTTGATCGCGCCCTGGGCCACTGTCGCCTCTATCGTCCCGCCATCCTGTTTAATGAGCGTGAGACCTTTGCCCGTAAAGCCGAAATCGCCGTAAGGCTTTTGCGGGTTGAGCGCCAGATCGACAGCCGCGTGGACATTCGCCAGCCCAGCGCCGGCCTCGAACTCGTCATAGACGCCGAGCGGAGTCGCCGTCTGCCTGAGTATGCTTCGGACATCCTCGGGTTGAAGCGCGGGGTTGACGGAGAGGATGGTAGCGACGACGCCGGAGAGGTGCGGCGCGGCCATCGAAGTGCCGCTGATCTGCGTATAGTTTGGCAGGAAGGCTGCCGGAATCTGGGCGTCTTCGTGCAGCCCGTTCTGCGCCGCGTTGGTTCTGCCACGCGCGGCGACGACCGACGAAGTGAAGCCCTCGCTGGTCGGCCCGCCAGTGCCGGGCACGAGGATAGTCGGATGAATGACGGGGTCGCCGAAGATGCCGCGCGAAGAGAAGTCGGCGAGGCGTCCCTGCTTGGTGGTCGCACCCGTGGCGAAAACCCACGGCACTGATGCCCAGCGGTTCTGCGAATTGGGGCCAGCCGCGCCGTCGTTGCCGTTGGCGAAGACGACGATGATCTGCGCCTGATCGTGAAGCCGCTTCGTCGCCACGTTGATCGGATGATCAGGGTCAACGGCGACCGCCGAATTCCCCCACGAGCAATTGATGACGCGCGTGTTGTACTGAAACTGGTGTGTGAAGGCGTAGTCGAAGGCCGCTATCTGCCCCAGAACGAAGAGAGCGCCGCCGGAGCCGAGCCCCAGAATGCTTGCGCCCGACGCCACTCCGGCGTAGAGCCCGTTGCTTGCCTGACCCGTTCCCGCCGCAATTGAAGCCACGTGTGTGCCGTGACCCCCGTTGGTATCACTGTCGATTGTGTTCTCGACATAGGTTGGCGGCAGGATTCCATTCAAGGGATTGCCCGTCGAGTCCGTGCGTAAGACGAGCCCGTCCTGATCGTTGGGATTGATGATGACGTTCTGAATAGTCTTGCCGCCGGAGGGATTCACAGGGTCGTATTTGAGGTCTTGATGCGTGCCGTCAACGCCGGTGTCGCTGATGGCGATGGTGATGCCACGGCCAGTGATGGGAGCGCCCATGCGCCGCGTCAGCTCTGCGTCCTCAAGCAGACGCGTCACGCCAATGAGCGGCTTCGTCTGGTTGAGATTAAGCTGTAGCGGTGCGTTCAGATAGATCGAGCGCAGCGAGTCCCAGCGCATCATCTGACGGATTTGTGTGGGCGTCGCGTTGACCGCCATGATCGGGAAATTCCGCATACGCACGCCGGTCGTAATGCCGAGCGCGTTGACTGCGCTCGCGTGCGCGTCCGTAATCTGATCGCCATGAAAGGTCAGGATGACGCCGAGCGGTTGTTGCTGCTGCTGCTGCGCGCTTCCGGCCAGTCGCGCGGCCAACTCCGCATCCACCTTCGGCGCGGCCACGACTCGGCCAGCCACGATGGTCGTGGTCAGGATCAATCCGAAAACAAGAAGCCGGTATCTCATCGCAAAGTGTTCCTTTCGGTCGCCAGCGGTACGGTGAGTCGCCTTCCCCCAAAGGCAGCCCACCGTACCGTGTTGATTACCTTGAAGATTTCCTCCCCCAAAGAAATCTTCAAGATCGGGGAGAGACCGCTCGACTGGAAGCCAACAGTCTGCGAGGACGTTCGAAAAAAGCTCTCAAGGTTGATAATTGGTCTAAATCATTGGGCCAACGCCCATCAAGGAAGAGCGCGAGCGCTCTTCCTTGATGGGCTTGAGCCGCTTACTGCAATACGAAGTCGCGCCCGCTCGCCGTGTCAGCCGGGTAGAGCAGCCCGGAGCCCAGAGCACCGACCACGATTTGCCCGATGGCGCTCGTCGAGGTGGAGGTGTGGCCGAGCGCCGTCTTCGTCGTGTTCGCTCCCCACAGCGCTTCGTTGATCTGTTTCAGCGTGAGCCGGATAACGATCTGATTGCCGTTGATCGTGCCCGTTGGAGCACCTATATCGTCCTGCGAGTTCGAGCCGTTCGGCAGCTTGGAGATCGTGCCGTAGCTGTAGGCCATGCCGCCCGTCTCGGTCGTTAACGCCGAGACGAAGAGCGTCTTACTCGTGACCGCTCCGGTGGTCGGGTTAACGTCTGTGACGAAGACCGATGAGATGTTCCATGCATTATTGACCGTGCGAGCCGAAAGGTCTGTGACCTCCATCGTGTAGACAAGCTCGCTCTTCGCGGCGTCATAGTAGTAATCGACGCTGCGTATGTCCTGCGCCGCCGTGCCGAGGTTATCGCCCGCCAGATCAACGATCTCAAGATTCTCGGGCGGGAACAGATTGGCCGTGTGCGCGACAGCCGTAAGACCCAGCACGCGGCGGACGGCGTTGTGCGCGTCGACGTAGCCAGCGCCGACGACCCTCTCTTCGTAGGGCATGGGATTGGCCGTCTCCCTGAGAATGGTGATGACCTGATCGGGCGTCAGCGTCGAGTCGGCTTCCATCAGAAGCGCGACGACGCCCGAGACGTGCGGGCAGGCGAAGCTAGTGCCCTGCGACGAAAGGTAGTTGGGTTGAAAGGCGACGGGGATATTGACCGCATCGCCGTTGAGTTGTCCGCTGGCGGCCATCAGAGGCGAAGCGCCGTGAGCGCGCACCGAGATGATCGCAACACCGGGCGCTGTGATGTCCGGGCGCAGGTTGGGCTGTGCCGTTTCATCCGCGGGCATGCCGGCCACGTCCGCGTCCGTGCCGTTGTTCTTGCCGCGCGAGCTGAAATCTGCCGGCGAGCCGTAGCCTTCCTTCTCGCCTGCCGCGACCGATATCGTCCATGGCATCGTCGAGTAAGGATTGATCGCATCGTCTGTGCTTCCGTCGTTACCGGCGGCGAACACGACCGTCATGTTGCGGTCGTGCATCATGCGCGTGGAGATGTTGACGGGGTCGTTTGCGCTCACGGCCTCCGCCGAGTAGATGTCTCCCCAAGAGTTGTTGACGACGCGAATGTTGTAGTCGAACTGTTTGACGAGCATGTAATCGAAAGCGCCGAGGATGGCGACCAGTGGCAGGCCCTTATCGTCGCCCGTGTCGACGCCGACCAGGTGAGCGCCCGCCGCGACTCCGCCGAAGAAGCCGCCGGAGTTTGCGCCAGTGCCCGCCGCGACGCCCGCACCGTGCGTACCGTGGCCGGATTCGAGGTCGGAGGTCGGCGCGTTCTCAATGTAGATGGGCGGCACAAATCCTGTGCCCGCGACCAGATCGGAGATGGAGATGCCGACGCCGAGGACGAGCCCGGCATCGGAGACCACGCCCTGCGCGAGCGGCTGAATCACGTTCTGTCTCGTCTTGAAGCCGAACTTGAGGTCTTCCTGCGTGCCGTCAATGCCCGTGTCGACGTAGCCAATGCCGACGCCCTTGCCCGAGATGGGCATGCCAGGATTGGCCGTGTTCGCTCTCGTCACAGCGCCGTCGGCCATCATCTGCGGCACGCCGATGAAGCGGCGGCTTGAGCTCGTAAAATTCTTCATCACGCGGTTGGCCCAGACGGAGCGCACGCCCGGCTGTCTTTTCACGGCCTCGACCTGCGCCAGATTCAGATCGGCGATGACCATCGGAAGCTCTCGCAGCGCGAAACCCTTCGTGATGCCGACGGCTTGCAGCCTGCCGAGCTCCGTGGAGGTCGGCGTGCTCCTGTAGGTGATGATCACAGGCATCTTTGTGCCGAGCGCCCGTGTCGATAGATACCTTGCGATGAGCGGGTCTACCTGCGCGGAAGAGGTGGTCGCCGTCGCCCTGCCAGCCGTTTGAAGCATGAGCGCGAGGACGAATATCGAGATTGCTGTGAGCGCCTTTTTCATTGCTGTCTCCTTCTCGTCAAGGGCCTGAAAGTATTCTCTCCTGCCGGCTCAGAGCGCTGCCCGTAGTTTGACAGGCCGCGCCCTGAACCGGCGGAAGCCGCAGCGTCGCTCCCCGACAAAGCGACGCCGCGACTCGCTCGATTAACGGACTAGCTGCGCCGTGACCGTCTTCGTCAACGGATTGGCAGTGATACGCAGCAATCCCGTCAGTTTCGGTAAAGAGCCGGTGGGACTCGTGGATGAGCCGCCCGCGGCGGGGCTCGACGCAGCAGCGCCGCCCGATGCTGCCGGTGTCGCCCCGTTCTCGTAGGCCGTCACCTGCACGTAGAAGTTGAACATCTCGGCTGCCGGGTCGTTGAACTCAAGCGTCCTCGTTCCAGTCGTCTCGCCCGCGCTCAACACCTGATCCGCCCCGAGCCGGTTCGAGTATCCGAAGAGCGCCGCCGTCGCCGTGCTCTTGCCGTCGCCGCCGTTCTCCGCGTTCTTGACCGTGACGGTGTTGGACGTGGCGCTGATGCTCACGACCTGAAGGTCGACGATGGGCACGTAGGCGTTGGCCGACATATTCTTAAAGGCGAGGTCGAGCTTGAAGACCCCATTAGCGAATGAGACGTTCGAGATGGCTTTCTCTATCTGCGTGGTGATGTCCACCTTGCCGCGCAGGTCAACCAGTATGCTCGTCGCGTTGCTCGGCGGAGTGACGTAAGCGCCAATCTGTCCGGGCGTGAGCGCGCGTACACGATAGGAATGCGTGCCATTCGCCTGATTCGCGAAGGTCTGGCTGGTGACGTTACCGGCGACCTGCCCGACGACCTCGTAGTTCGTGCCGTCGGTCGAATGCTCGATCTCGAACTTGTCGGCGTTGCCGACCGGCTGCCAGGAGAGCGTGTAGCTGCCGTCGAAGTCCACGGCCTTGCCCGCGGCATCCGTAAACTCTCCTGCGATGGCCTGCACGTTCGGCGCTGCGCCGCCCTTCGAGACGCTGCCGGAGATGGTGTAGTCCGTAGGGCCATTGGCGAAGCCGACCACGCGCAGAGTGTACGTGCCGGGTGTATTGATCTGAGTTTCGATATGTTCCGGGCCGCCCGCTTCAGCCGAGTTCGTGACCTCAGCGCCGTCCGGGCCGTAAAGGTAGAAGTCCAGATCTGCGAACACGTCGTCAACCTGCTCGGCCCAATCGAGCGTGACATCAAGCTGAGCGGCGGGCGAATCGGTCGTAAAGGTGTAGTCCTGATAGGTCGTGCCTTCGAGCAGTTGGAGGCCGCCATCGCTCGCCGGTATGTTGCCCGCGAAATTGAGCGGCTCGCTCGCGGCTGCGCCCGCCGGAAGCGTCGGCGTCAGCACCATGAAGAAGGGCATATGCACCTGACCGCTGGCATTCTTCGCCACGACGTACCACTGCATTTGTATGGGCTCGGTCGTGTCGCGAACCACGTTGCCGTCAACAATGGCGCTGACGTCGAAGGTGGCCGTTCCGCCCGCGGGCACGTTGATGGTCTGCGTGCTGGTCGTCGCAGAGATTCCGTTGCGCTCAAGCCCACGATTGTTGATGACCGAGAGCGTGTAGGTTCCGCCCTGACCGGAAACGTCCTGAATGGTGACGGTCTTGGTCTCCGTGTGCGTGACGCGCGAGTTGATGACAGGGACTGCGCCGAAAGAGTGGCTGCCGAGGATGCTAGGCTGGTCGATGCCGTCGCCCGCCACACCCATCAAAGCCTTCGCGTTGACGGCCCCGGCGACGCTGATCAGACCGCCGCCCTGCGCGATGATCGAGTCGGCGGCGAGCCCGTCGGCCTTCGGCGTGCCGCCCGCGCTACGCAGGTTGGTCGCCGTGTTGATGAGCGCCGTGCGTACCATGTCAGGATTCCAGTCAAGATGCGCCTGCTTGACGATGGCGGCTGCGCCCGTGACGTGCGGGCCGGAGAAGCTCGTGCCGCTGGCGTGAATGTAGCCGGTCGGGTCGAACATCGTTCCGGTGTTTGAATCCGCAGAGCCCGCGCGCACTGTCGCGGAAAGAATGGCGACGCCGGGCGCGGTCACATCCGGCTTGATCTGCCCGAGTCCCTGAACGGGGCCGCGCGAGCTGAAGTCGGCCATGTCGGGCGAAAAGACGAGCGTTTTGTTGATGCGAAGCACCTGTGTCGAGACTGTTCCGACGGGTGCGTTGTCAGGATTGCTGGCCGGTGCGCCGAGCAGCGAGAGCAGGTAGCGGCCATTCGTCTGCGACATGCCGAACACAGGAATCGCCGAAGCGCGAACGGTCGTAGAGCCGAGCTCGCCGTCCACATTGTTGATGAAGATGACGGCAATCGCGCCCTTGGCCGTCGCCCAGTAGGTCTTGGTCTGGAAGAGCCCCGTGCCGAGGCTTCCAGCCGCCGGCAGCTCGGGAGTGTTAACGGTGCTTCCGCGCATGATCAGAGCGATCTTGCCGCGCACGGAATCAGGGATAGTGTCGGGCGTTTCGCCCAGACCGCAGTAGACGAAATTCTGTGCGATGTCTGTCAGCACTGCGGGCGAGCCGTCCATGGCGATGGCCTTCATGCCGGTCGTGCCGCCGATCACGTCGGCTGTGTTGACGCCCGTGCCGGGGTCTGTGTTAGCGCCGACGCCGATGACGCGCCTGCCTGCGGCGGGAGAGCCGACCGTCCCGTCGCCGGGGCCTTCGTTACCGGCGGAGGCGACGACGATTGTGCCGAGCTTGACGGCGTTGTCGCAGGCGACAGCCGACGCGTCGTCCGGGCCGCCCGCGCCGCCCAATGAAAGATTGATGACGTGCGCGACGGGCTTCGGAGAGCCTGTCAGCGTGAAGGGCGAGACAGCATCCTCGACGGCGAGAATCGTCGCCGCTTCGGGACAGCGGCCCACGTCGGCGCAAACCTTGTAGCCCATTAGGCGGGCCTGCGGAGCGACGCCGTGAATCTTAATGTCGTCGGCTGTGCCCGGAATCTTGTCCGCGCCGGGAGCGATGCCCAGATAGCCTGCGGAGTTAGACGCGGCAGCCGTGCCGTGACCGTAGCCGTCCTTCGTTCCCACTATCGGCAGGTAATAGATCACCTTCTTGTTGGTGTTGACGGCGGCGGTGGGCGGCGCAACGCCCAGACGCGGCGGGGTCGGGTCGCCGCCGAACATCTCGTGTGCCCACTCGATGCCAGTGTCGAGCACGGCGATGTTCATGCCCTGCCCTTCGTAGCCCTCGCGCAGGTCGTCAAAGGCCGTCAGCTCCTGCGTCTTTCCGTAGACCGGCGGGGCCTGTATGTAGTCGACGCTGCGCTCAAGCGCGATGTGCAGCATACCGTTCTGCTGCACGTCCTTGACCTGCGGCATGCTCTTGATGACGGGGATGGCCGAGGACGGGACGGCCAGGGTCATGCCGTTATAGACGAGCGTGAAGCGATAATCTATCTTGGCGGCGAGCTGGCCGGTGAAGTCGTTGATGTTGACGGACTCGACGTTAAAGTTTACGCCCTGAGCGCGCAGCGCGTCCAAAAACTGATCCTGTTTGACGCGCAGTGTGTCGCGATAAGATTGCAGCGCCTCGTCCGTGATCTTAGCGCCGGACTTTTCGGCCTTGGCTTTATAGACAGCCGCCGGGTCGTCGCGCAGCTCGACAATGACGGAAGAAAGACCAGCCGTGGAGCTGGCCGAAGTCGTTCGGACGTGATTAAGCAGTAAAGCGCCGCAGGCGACGATCACCAGAAGCGCGAAAGCTATACGAAGCTGAAAGAATTTGCCGAGCATGTAGGCGACCTCCAAAAGTTGTTGTAGTTTCTCGAATAATGGCGACCGGGGGCTCTCATCTCATTGCTGAAGTGGAAGCGGCAGCCCCGTCTGTGGTTTTTCAAGCGATGCGAGGTAACTGTTTCCCGTTAACTGACGGTGTGAAGATAGCGAACCGGGCTTGAGAAAAGCTTGAGGCATAGGGGAAAAGAAAAACCTGTGAAAATGGCGGTAAAAACGGGACTTTTACGCTTGCGTGCAGACTTGAGGAAAACTTGAGTTTGGCTTCCCCGCAGAGGGAACGACCCGTTTGTCACGATTCGGTACAGAGAGAGGTCAGTACCGCCTGCGGTAGCGGGCGGGTACTCAACATTGCAGACCCGCCCGCTACCGCAGGCGGTACTGACCTGTATTCTCGACAAAGCGCGTGTGGGCTTCGACGAAGCCCGCACGCGCCTTGTTTCTGTTGGCCGAGTGCCCTTTTGTTAACGGATTAGCTGCGCTGTGACCGTTCGGGTCAGCGGGTTGACCGTAAAGCGCAGCACCTTCGTCAGGGATTGTACGGACGTGCCAGAGCCGGAAGAGCCGCCGGTGGAGCTTGTGCCCTGTGCAGCGCCGCCGCCGGGGGCTGTTATCCCTGCGGCCCCGGTCTCGAATGCCGTCACCTGCACGAAGAAGTTGAACATCTCTGCCGACGGGTCGTTGAACTCAAGGCTACGATTCCCGGTCGTCTCTCCTGCCGTAAAGACCTGATCTGCTCCGAGCAGGTTCGAGTAGCGGTAGAGCGCCGCCGTCGCCGCGCTCTTGCCGTCGCCGCCGTTGTCCGCGTTCTTCACGCTGACAGTGCCGGAGGTGGAGCTGATGCTCAGGACATTGGCTTCGACCAGCGGAACGTAGTTGGACGCGGAGATGTTCTTGAAGTTGAGGTCGAGCTTGAAGACACCATTAGCGAATGAGACGTTCGAGATGGCCTTCTCTACCCGGTCGGTGATGTCCACCTTGCCGCGCAGGTCAACCAGTATGCTCGCTGCGTTGCTTGACGGAGTGACGTAAGAACCTATGCGTCCCGGTATGAGCGAACGCACGCGGTAAGAGACCTGCCCGTTCGGCTGATTGTTGAGCGCCAGAGAGGTCTGGTTGCCGCTCAGGGCGGCGATGACCACGTAGTTCGTGCCGTCTGTCGAGCGCTCGACCTCGTAGCCCGTCTCTGTGCCAGTGCCCTGCCAGGAGAGCGTGTAGCTGCCGTCGAAGTCCACGGCCCTGCCCTGCGCGTCCGTGAACTCTCCCGCGATGGCCTGAAGCGCGGGCGGCGCGCTGCCCTTGGTAAAGGTGGTGGTGACGGTGAAATCCGTCGCCGCGTTCTGGAAGCCGACGATGCGGTGCGTGTAAGTGCCGGCCTTCGTCGGCGTCACGCTGACGTACTCGGAAGCTCCCGCAGGGCCGCCGGAGCTGGCGATCACGTTCCCATCCGGGTCGAGCAATTCGTAGTCCAGATCTTCCTGCGAACCCGTCGGACGCGCGAACCATTCGGTCGACGCTTCGATCTTGATCACGGACGAGCTGACATCAAAGGGCACGTCGACGTAGGTCAGGCCCGACGAGAGCTTTAAGCCCTGATCGCCGACCGGGACTGTGCCCTCCTGCGTGAGGGTCTCCGTCGCGGTGTTGGCGGGCAGGGAAGTCGAAGGCTTGAAGTAGAACGGCATACGCAGCGATTCGGCGTTGTCGCTCCGTTTGGCTGTGACGTACCACTGCATTTGAATCTTCTCGACGACGCCGTTGCCCTTGTCGGCGACGACATCGCGAATCTTGTCGCCGTCGAAGGTGGCGTTGACGGTGAAGGTGGCCGTGCCGTTCGGCTGCAAGGTGACGCTCGGCTGCGAGACCGTCACGCTGATGCCGGCGATTTGCAGGTCACGGTTGTTGGCGACCGCCAGATTATATGTTCCGCCTTCACCCGAAAGGTCACGAATCGTGACGGTGACGGGCGAGGTGTGCGTCGTGCGGGTATTGACCACAGGCACTTCACCGAAAGAGTGGCTGCCGAGGATGCCGGGCTTCTCGATGCCGTCGCCCGCCACACCCATCAAAGCCTTGGCGTTGATCGCTTCTTTAACGTCAATCAAGCCGCCGCCCTGCGCGATGATCGAGTCGGCGGTCGTCGGGCCATCCGCCTTCGGCGCGTTCGACTCGTTACGCATGTTCGTCGCCGTATTGATAAGCACGGTGCGAACCACGTCCGGCGTCCAGTCTATGTGGGCCTGCCTGACGAGGACAGCCGCGCCCGCCGTGTGCGGCGAGGCCATCGAAGTGCCGTCCAGATAACCATAGTTCGGAGAGGTGGGAGAAGCGGCGGCGGCCAGAGCGCCGAGCAGGGATGCGGGCGGGACAGCCGCCAGCACCTGCACGCCGGGCGCGCTCACATCAGGCTTGATCTGTCCGAGTCCCTGCACAGGCCCGCGCGAGCTGAAGCCCGCCATCTCGCCCATGAAGCTATCGCTGAAGCTGGGGTTCATGCGAATCGGGAGTTCAGACAAAGTGCCGTCGATTGGGTCTACGTTGTTGTTATCCGTCGAAGAGATGGCGTCGATCAGCACTTCGCCGTCGGCGACGGAGATGTTGGCCGAAGGGATACTGCCGCGCACAGCCGTTGGGTTCTGCAAGTCGCTGATATTGATGACGGCGATAGCGCCCGAAGCTGCGGCCATGTTCGAGACATCGAAGAAGGTCGCTGAGGTTAACCCGGGGTCTTTCACCAGTGCGATGCGTCCGGATACGGCGGCGGGCCATGCGACCGTCGGGTTATTGATCAAGACGTAGCGCTGGGCGAGCGAGCCGGCGGGCGGAGCGGGCGTGCCCGCCATCGGATAGAGCTTGAGGCGGTTGAAGCCGGAAGCCGCCGGTAGATTCTTCGCGGGCGTGACCGCGCCGGTCGTGCTCTGGCTGACGGCGGATGCTTGCAGCAAGTCGACGGAGGCGATAGAGCCAGCCGCACCGGGGTGCGTCGTCGCACCGACGGAGATGACGTGCGTGCCGGCGGCGGGCGAGCCCGTCGTGCCTTCGCCGGGGCCGGAGTTGCCGGAAGCGGCAACGACGGTCGTGCCTGTCAGGGCGGCGTTGCTGGCGGCAACCGCCGTCGGATTGTCAGGGCCGCCCGAGCCTCCAAGGCTCATGTTGATGACGTGCGCGACCGGCTTCGGAAAGCCCGTCAGCGTGAAGGGCGAGACGGAATCTTCCAGACCCATGATCGTGTCGGAGCTCGCGCAGCCGCCGACGGACTGTACCTGACTGACGGTTGACTTGATGTCGCTACAGACTTTGTAGGACATGATCTTGGCCTGCGGCGCGACGCCGTGGAGGCGTATGTCGTCAGCCGTGTTGGGCAGGCCATCCGCGCCGGGAGCCTGTGCCAGATAGCCGGCGGCTGTCGAGGCGACGTGCGTGCCGTGACCGAAACCGTCTTCGACGGCCAGGTCTGTGAGCGGCAGGTAGTAGACAACCTTCTGATTCGTCGGCACGGCGGTCGAGACGGGCGCGACGCCGAGGCGGGGCGGAGTTGGGTCGCCACCGAACATCGGGTGCGTCCAATCCACGCCGGTGTCTATGATGGAAACGTACATGCCCTGACCTTCGTAACCCTCGCGCAGATCGTCGAACTGCGACAACTCCTGCGACTTGCCGTAGACCTGCGGCGCATTGATATAGCCGACGCTCCGGTTAAGCATCGTCTGAAGCATCGCGTCCGGATGAACCTTCTTGACCTGCGGCATATTGCTGATGCTCTTGACGGCTGAGGAGGGCACGAGCAGCGTCATGCCGTTATAGACGAGCGTGTAACGAAGCTCGATTTTGGAAGCGGGGCTGCCGTCGAAGTTTTTAATGTCGTGCGATTTGACGGCGAAGGTCGTGCCCTGCGCGGCGAGGGCTTTCAGAAAATCGTCCTGACGTGCGCGCAGCTGGCTGCGATAGCTTGAGAGCGCTTCGTCCGTGACATGGCCGCCGGACTTTTCTGTTCTTGCTTTATAGACCGCCGCCGGCTCATCGCGAAGCTCAACGATAACGGAAACCATATTGTCGCCGCCGCTCGCGGTGGCTACGGGGGCCGTATTTCGCAGAAGCGCGAAGCTTAAGGCGGCGATGATCGAGAGCATGAGAATCAATCTGGATCGGGAAATTTTGTTCGGCATTGTTGTCGTCTCCACTTAAGATTTAGATAATTTCGGAATCGGGCAAGGAATAACTTTTGAAGCTTTACTATCCCGGTGGCCGTAAAGGTCTTGACGCCGCCCTTTGCGGAAGGGGCGGCGTCAAGTCTTACCGGCGGCTAATTGCCTGCGATGAAGCGCTGCGCGAAGGTGTTGAGCTTCGCGGCGAGCGCGGCACGCGTAACTGAGGCGTTCGGCTCAAAGCGCGGGCCGGGCTTGGCGACAAGCCCGAGCGGCGTCTCCTCGACGGAAGCCTGATAGGTTTCCAGCAGACCCTTATCGATGGCGATCTGCACGTAGCCCCGCAGCTCGCCCGGAATCTGCCCGTTATCTATCACGGCCTGCCCCGTGGTCGGGTCGATGACGGGCACGCCCGCTTTCGCTTTGGCCTCCGCATCGAGGCCCAGAGCGCGCACGAAGGCGACGGCCATCTCGACACGGCTGACGATGCCCGTCGGGTTGAAGCTTGAGCCCGAAGCGCTCATCAGTGCGCCCGGCGCAAGCGAGTTCTCGCTCGTGTAGAAGTCGCGCAGCGTCGCTCCCCTCGAAGTGACGGCTTCGGCTATCGCTTCCAGATCGCCCGAAACGTCCGTGAACCTCGGCTCATCATCGGGCGACTGGCGCAGGGGCGTGTTCAGCACGAGCGCGCGTGCGAAGTCTTCGCGCGTAACGGCTGCGTCGGGTTGGAAAGAGTTGTCGGCCAGCGTGTCGATCCGACGATTGAGTATGGCGAGTTGGATGTCGGCCTTCGCCGGATGGTTCTGAATGTCCGTGACGGCTGGCGAGATGGTGATGCTCTTTTTGGTGATCGTGCCGGTCACTGTGCTCGGCGGCGCAGCGCCGGAGGTCGGTAGAAGCGGCGTGCTGACGCCACTATAGGTTACGCCGCGAACGCCGCGCACTTCCATAATCCAATCGCCGGGAACGGGATTCTTGACGAGAACCTGACGGCTCGGCGCGTTCAGAAGGGGCAGGCCGACGCCGCTCGAATAGGTCTTGTTGTTCGGGTCGGTCAGGATAATACCAATCGGATTGGTGACGCCCGCAAACGCTACGTTGGCGAAAACATCAAGCACATCGATTCCCGCCTCGACCTTGAACGTCCGGGCGTTGCTCGAAGTCGGCCCGGGCGTGGCCGCAGGGTTGAACGGAATGCTGAAGGGCTCGTTCTTCGCGCTGACATCGAAATGCGCGTTGAACGTCGGGTTGAGGAAAGAGCCGTAGTTCTTCGAGCGATTGAGCACCTTGTCGACGGCTGCGTAAGAGTTCAGATAGCCCGCGCCGACTTCCCATTCTTCGCGACCCGGCATGCGCGTCGCCGTTGACATGAGGATGCTCTTGATCTCGTCCATCCTGTTCCTGTCCAGAGAGCCGCTCAGCCAATCGGCGGGCAGCGTCATATCGTTGGAGAGATGGGGATCGGCGTCGAGCATCAGCGCGACCGTTCCGGCGACGAACGGAGTCGCCATCGAAGTGCCTTCAATCTGCGTGTAGAACGGCAGGTAAGCCGCTGGAATCTCCGTATCGTTTGCGCCGCCGTTGGTGACCAGATTCGTGATCGCGCGTGTCGAGACGAGGGCGGCGCTGAATTTCGTGTTGCTGGCAAACTCGCGCCCGTGTCCCGGCGCAGTGATGGTCGGCGCGGCGTAGTCGTCCAAAATATCATTGTTGCTCAGGCGCTCGTCAGCCGGTGTGCCGCGCGAGCTGCCGACCACCAGACCGCCTTCCTTATGACCGTTCGCCACACCGATCACCCATGCGGCCTTCGCATAGCGATTCCACGTTGATTTGCCGGGGCCGGAGTTTGCACCGGCGAAGAGTATGACGACGTTGCGCTCGTACAGGGTGCGGCTGGCGATGTTGATGGGATCATCCGGGTCGAAGGCGGCGAAGCTGCCGTAAGAGTTAGAGATGATGCGAATGTTGTAGCGGAACTGGTTCGCCATGGCCCATTCCCACGCGCCGATCGCGTTCAGGACGAGCAGGCCCGCGCCTAATCCTGCGCCGATGATCTTCGCCCCGGGCGCAACGCCCGCGTAACGCCCGCCCGACTGCAAGCCCGTGCCGCCGACTATGCCGGCGCAGTGCGTGCCGTGGCCCACCGATTGATCCGTATTCGGAACGTTCTCGGCGTAGAGGAGGGGGAGAAACGCCGTATCGTTGATCTCGTTGCCGGCGACAGTGGCTATCCCGCCCTCGTGCGTCAGGATTTGCACGTTCTGGATGACGTTCTGTCCGAGCTTCAGGTCGTTGTGCGTGGCGTCGATGCCCGAGTCGATGATGAGCACTGAGAAGTCGCCGCGGCCCGAGATGGGGAGTCCGCCGTTGGCTTGCGTCATACGCGCGTCGGTGCGAATACGGTTGACGCCCGCCAGCACTCGCGCCTGATCCAGATAGTATTCGAGCTTGTCGTTAGACCAGACGGAGCGCACCGCCGCGTTGGACGCAAGCGCCTTGACCTGTCCGGCGGTCGCGTGGACGCCCACCATGCCGAGGTTCGGAAACGTCACGCCCCCATTGATGCCGAGCGCGCGCAGCATGTTCAGGTGTGAATCCTTCAGACCCTCGCTCGTCTTGAAGGAAACGATGACGACGCCGACGCTGGTCGTGCTTGACAGCGTGCCCAGCTGGGATTGAAGCGTTGGGCTCAAGGTGGCTGCGCTCGCCGTAACAGCGCCGATGACGGACGAGATCATCAATATCGCGATCAATGTGGTGGCTATTCTTCTAATCATTTTCGACCTCCGGTGGCAGTCTGTACGACCCTTCAAGTCTCTAAATTTTTGCGGTTATCCGAATAAGCGAGGTGTGAACCGTAACTGACACGGGCAAAATAGCCTTAGAGACCTGAGAAAAACTTGAGGAGGCGGGGAAAGAGAAAAGCAGCTGATTTTCCTAAGAAAATCGGCTGCTTTCGAGTTGAACGAGACGGCCCGCGCGGTTGAGGAAAACTTGAGATCGACAGAGAAGCCCCTTGCCGCCCGTCCCCTCAAGCCGCTGAAGAAGAACGACGGACGCTTCGCCCCCAATCAAATTGATGTACTATTCCGCGACAGGGCATGGCTTCGGCCCGTCAGGTTCACTGACGGGCCGAAGCCGCTCAAAATTTCAGGAAAGATTTCCTGGGGCGGGCTCAGTCTGGCAATCGCCCCTGAGGAGGCCCGTGGGTGAGGCTGACTGAAAATCATCTGCCTTTGGGGATGATGCTTCTTCTGCGTTTAATCTCGGGGCTTCTTTTACTGCTCAGGTTTTGATGGCGCGTCTTGATAATAGCGCCCAGCGTTTGATGCGACAGCCCCAGCCGACGAGCCGCTCTGGAGATGCTGCCACGCTCCTCTTTGAGCGCCTTCTCGATAAACCGCGCCTCATACTTCAAGACCGTCTCGGGCAGCGAGAAGCCCTCATACAACTCGGCAGGCCCGTACAATTTTCCGGTGACAAGGCGAGCGCAGGCGCGCAAGCGTGCTATGTCCTCGGCATCCTGCGTGACCGCGAGCCACTCGTCGGCGCGATGATAGGCGTGATAGAGCTCAACATCAGACAGGCGCTCGCCCTGTTCCTCGATCATAGAGATGACGGCACGCCCGGCATTGGAGAGCGCGCCGGCCTGTTCCGCCGCATTGATGGCGCGGCGAAACGTCTCGATCGAGCGCTCGTAATCGGCGAGCCTCGCTTCGACGGTGGCCTGTAGAGTGAGCGCGTTGGCTAAGAGTGCCTGCTCGCCGCCCTTCTCAAAAGTCTCTACCACCTCATGAATAACCCGCCGCGCTTCCACGTAGCGTTCTTCGGCGACGAGCACGCGTGAGCGCGTTTCTTCCACCTGTGTCAGCAGCCCAACGTCTTTAAGCTTCTCCAAAAACGTGCGGGCACGGTCTAAATGCTCGTGCGCTTCGTCGTATCGCTCCATCTTATGCAGAAGCATGGCGAGGTTGTTGAGATTGATGGCGCAGTATCTCTCGTGCCCTGCCTCTTCGTAGTGATAGATGGCTGCTGTGAATTCGATGATCGCTCTGTCGGCATAATCGGCGCGCCCTTCGGCGGTCGCCAGCTTCCTCAAGACCAGAGCCATCTGGCCGTGCCATCTGCCCTTGAGCGCATCGCTGAAGTGTTCAAAAGTGGGTTGCGCCTTCTCAAGCATCGCCCATGCTTCGTGATATTTGCCGACCCAGATTTCGACAATAGTTTGTCTGATTAAGATTTTCGCCCGCAGCTCTTCATCCTCAAGTCCGTTTATCGCTGCCTCTAAAACGACTCGCGCCTCATCGTACGCGCCCTTGCGGAAGTAGCACATGCCGAGCTCATAGCGCGCCTCGGAGACCTTGGTTTTCAGGTCGAGAGTCTGAAATATACGAAGCGCTTCGCTGAGCAGGTCTTTGGCTCTTTCCTGAGCGTCGAGCTGTTTGGCGCTGGCGAGCCAGCCCGAGAGCGTGCCGCACTGCAACAGGATTTCCGCATTTATCTGCGGCGTGAAGTCTAACTGCGGACGTTCCCCTATGCCCGCCCACAACTCGCCTAACTCCTCTCTGGCCTCTTCATATTGTCCGGCGTAGATCAGTTCAGAGGTTCTACTATATCGCTTCTCAAGATCGATGGTCGCTAGGTTCATTTGGGGGTTGCCTTTCTTTCGGAAATGCAAAAACATTTGCATGTACAGGGAAATCACCGCATCCTATAGCGGCACGCGCTGGTCAGTCCAATAAATCCCATAAAGGAAAAACCATGAAAATAATTAGAGCACTCTTGCTGGTTATGGCTTTAGCCGTCTCTACTTTCGCAGATGATATCCCGAACGGTATTGAATCGGCAGGCTATATACCTAACGGTATTACATCCGCAGGCGAGACCCCGAACAATGTCACGGCTGCGGACGACATCCCGAACGGCCTTGATTTGCTATTCCTGCTTACGCTGATGCTCCGGTAATACCTCTGATCAAGTGGGAGATTGGCTGCTGTAGTTGGCGGCACAGGATAAGTGTGCCCGCGTATGATAGCAAGAAAGCTTGCATGTGGTGAAAGAATTTTCAGCCATGCAAAATCTTTTGCAAGAAGATCGGGGGCTTTTTGAAACAAACTCGATCCTCGTTTCGGCAGTAGAGTCAGGCCCGTCCCGATGAAACAAAGCCGCTGCGGAGGCTAAAGCGTTCTCGCGCGGGCGTGCGCTCACATGGGAGGGAATTCATCCCTGAGCTTGCCGAAGCGGAAGGGCTCGTTGATGCGAACCGTGGCCTTACGGCGTATCTCGCTGAGCCATTCTGTCAGACGTGCCGCTTCGCGCTGGGCCACAAGGCGCTGGCGTATCTGCGGCGCGGCTTCCTCCAGCGTCATCGCTCGCGCCTGCTCGTGCGATGAGACCTTGATGACGTGATAGCCGAAGTCCGTTTGCACGACGGCGCTGACAGTGCCGGGCTTGAGGGCGAACGCAGCATCATCGAAGGCGCGCGGGTGAGAGTCGCGCGTGAAGGTTCCGAGATCGCCGCCGCGCTCGCGTGATGAGGGGTCGTCGGAAGAGTTGCGAGCGAGCGTCGAGAAATCAGCGCCGCCCGTGGCCTGACGACGCAGCTCTTCGGCGCGCTGACGCCTTCGCTCCATCTCTTCGCGCACGGCCTTTGCGAGCGCGTCGCCCGAGAGGTTCTTATCTCTTTCCAGCTCCTGCCTGATCAGGTTGGGCCGCGCCGCAACGAGTATGTGAGAGGCGGTCACGCGCTCGGGCTGTTGCATGTCCTGATCTTTGAGGTGGGCGTCGTAGTAAGCTTTAACGTCTTCGTCAGAAGCCGTGATGCCTTTGCTCAACTCGGCGCGCATCAACTCGCCGTAAATCTCCGCCTTGAGGGTCTCGCCGTATTCGTCTCGCGTCAGGCGGTGCGCGGACAGATACTCGTCATACTTCTTATCGCCGCCGAACTGAGCGATTGCCCTGCGCTCTGCCTCGGCCATCCTCTCGGGCGTGATCTGTAGACCGCGCCGCTCCGCCTCCTGCGAGATGAGCATGCGATCAATCAACTCCTCGACGATGCCTTCCTTGAGCTGCTCGTACTTGCGACGGCCCTCTTCCTTGTCCAGCTCAAGCCCGAGCGCCTCGCGCCCGTTCTTCAAATACATCTCGTAGAGGCGGGTCTGAATCGGACGACCGTTAACGGTCGCGACGACGGGCGGAAGACCGCCGTCGGTCGAGTTGCCGGTCTGCGACGGCGTGCTCTTCTGGCAGGAGATAAGCGCCAGGCAGATGAGCACGAGCGCAAGCGTGCGCCAGATGATTACGTTGATGTCCTGATCTCTCATGATGATTTATCGTTTGAAAACCGAGCGGGTGATTCTAGCATAGATTTTAAGCGCCTTTCGGTTTGAGCCCGTCGCCGACGAGTCGGACGCCGAGTACGAAGAGAAAGATGCTGATGGCCGGAGAGAGCAGCACGAGCGCATGCTCGCGCAGTAAGGTCGGGTCTGCCGCCGAGGCCAGCATATTGCCCCAGCTGGCCTCCGGCTCCTGCAACCCGACGCCCAGAAACGAGAGCGCCGTCTCGGCCAGCAGAAAGGCCGGCAGCATCAGCGTCACCTGTATGATGAGAGGGCGCAGGGCGTTCGGCAGGATATGACGAAACAGTATGCGCGTTTGCGTGAGCCCGAGGCTTTCCGCCGCCAACACGTACTCGCGTCGGCGCAGTGCGGTCACGAGTCCGCGCGCCAGTCGCGCCATCTCGGCCCAGCCGACGGCCAGAAAGATTAAGATCAAAAGCGAAGCTGCTCTGAGCGGCGGCAGCTCGAGGGGGAATGCGGCGCGCGCCGCCAGTATCAGCACCAGCACGGGGAGCGACATCATCACGTCGGCGGCGCGCATCAACAGCGTCTCGAAGAGACCGCGCGCGTAGCCGGCCACGCAGCCGAGAAAGATGCCGAAGCAGCTTGCGGCGAGCGTGCCCAGTGGGCCAACGAGCAGCGAGAAGCGCGAGGCGATCAGGAGTCTGGACAGGCGGTCGCGGCCAAGGGCATCCGTCCCTAACAGGTTGAGGCGCGGCGCGCCACGCTCGCCGTCGCCGTCGCCGCGCACGCCGAAAAGATGCAGGTCTGTACTCCACATTCCGAAAAGCCTGTAGGTGTAGCCGCGCGCGAACAATTCAAGCGGGTAAGCCTTGCCAGCCTGTTCCTCATAGCGACGTTCGAGCGGGTCGACGAGGCGGCGCGCGTAGATGAACGGGCGCGCGGAAAATCTGCCCTCCGCGTCGCGAAAGTGAATCGAGGTCTGCGGCGCGAGCGGCTCGCCGCGCGATTGCGCGCGGTAATCATAGGGCGCGAGCAAGTCCGCGAAGATGGCCGTCGCATAGAAAAGGCACATGATCGAGAAGCCGGTATAAAAGCGGGCACGGCCTCGCACCCTTGAGCGCAGGCGCGCGCGCAACTCACGCTCATCGCGCCTCTCTTCGAGGGCGGCGGTTGCCTCCATCTGTTGCACGTCGGCTTTCATCGCGGCATCAAAGCGTCATCCGGCGTGCGCCGCAGTAGTAGTGGTCGCGGCGCTGGATGCTTTCGCGGTCGTGACTTCGGCGTCGCGCCGCAGGCGCGGGTCATTGAGGCGCAGCAGTATGTCTGCGATCAGATTGCCGACGAAGACCGCTGTTGCCGTCACGAGCACCACCCCCATCAACAGCGGCACGTCGCGATTGCGTACCGCGACGACGCTCAATTGGCCCAACCCCGGCCACCCGAGCACCGTCTCGACGATCACTGAACCGCTGACCAGTCCGCCCAGCGAATAACCGAAGATCGTGATCAACGGATTGAGCGCTGAGCGCAGCGCGTGTTTGAAGACGACGGCCCTCTCCGTCAGGCCCTTGGCGCGCGCCACCCGCACAAACTCTTCGCCGAGCGCCGTGCCCAAGCCGTCGCGCACCTGTGCGAGAAAGAGCGCGATCAGTGGAACGCCCAGCACCAGCCCCGGCAGTATCAAGCGCATGATGAGCGAGGAGACGCCGTTCCCGGTGGGCGCTGAAGACGGGCCGATGCTTAAAGAAGTGCGAACGGCGAAGGCCAGCGCGACGAGGGCCAGCACGATGCGCGGCGTCGAGGCCGCGAGCAGGATAATGGCCGAACACAGGTGGTCGGCCCAGACGTTGGCGCGCCGCGCCGCCAGCGCCCCCAGGGAGAGCGCGACGGCCCATGCGAACGAGAGAGCGAACGCGGCCAGCATGAGCGTGTTGACGAGTCTTGAGAGGACGAGGTCGCCGACGGGGGCGTGGTAGTAGAACGATTGGCCCATGCGACCGCGCGCGATCTCGCCCAGCCAGCGCAGGTAGCGCGTGTGAAGCGGCCTGTCCAGACCGTAGGTGTGACGCAATTCATTGATGGCCTGCTCGGAGACCAGTGGATCGCTGCCGAGCGCCGTCAGCGCATCGCCTCCGGCTTGCGCCAGCAGGGTAAAGGTCAGGGCCGAGACGATCAGCAACACGAGCAGCCCTTGCAGCAGTCTCCCGAAGATCAGCTTCAGCATCTTAGACGGAAGCTTATCGGATTTTCCATCAACCTCAAAACAGATTACGAAGGGCTTGATCGAAGACGAGAGAAGGACATAATAGGTCTTAACGAATTGTGAACGAGGCCGCCCGGCACACGGCTCTGGACATTCGCCCCGGCAACGTGATTGAATCCGCATCGCTCGCGCATACAGAGACACTCGGAAAACATGTAGACGGAAGGCACGATTCGCCCCGGAGCGCCCGCACAAAAGAATGAGATACCTGATACCCAGCCGACTATTCATCCTCCTGCTGCTCATAGCCGCTTTGACCTGCGGCTGTCTCAACCAGACGAAGACGGGCGCGCCGCCGCAACCGTCAGCGCCGCAGCGCGAGCGCGTCGTGGGCACGCCCGGCGGCTCGCTCAGTTATCGCGTCGTCACGTCTCCGAAAACCTTCAACTACGTGATGGCGGCGGACGCCGACACGCTCGTCCTGACGCTTTACCTGATGGGCGGACGCCTCGCCGAGTTTGATCACGACGCGCAGCGTTACGCCGGGGCGCTGGCCGAAAGCTGGCAATGGGCGGGCGACGAGCGCACGCTCGAAGTCACCCTGCGCGACGGCCTGCGCTTTTCCGACGGCCACGCTCTGACGGCTGACGATGTGAAGTTCACCTTTCGCGCGATCTATGATGAGCGGACTCGCTCTCCCGTCTTTCGCGATGCGATGACTATCGGCGGTCGCCCGATAGAGGTCGCCGTCGGCGACGCGCGCCACCTCAGATTGATCTTTCCCGAGCCCGTCGCCGCGCCGGAAAACTACCTGTCGAACGTCGCCGTGCTGCCGCGCCACATACTCGAAGCCGAGCTTGATCAGGGCACTTTCAAGGACGCTTACGCGATCACTTCAAACCCGCAGCAGATAGTCGTCGCAGGCGCGTTCACCGCGCAGTCCGTCACGCCCGGCGCTTCCGTCACGCTCAGGCGCAACCCAAACTACTGGAAGAAAGATCAGGCGGGCGGGCCGCTTCCGTATCTAGACGAGCTGGTCATAGAGATCACGAGCGACGCCAATAACGCGATGGCGCGGGCCGGGCAGGGCACGCTCGACATCATCGACCGCATACGCCCGACCGACTACGCCGCCCTGCGCTCGTCCGCCGGGCCGGTGCGCGCCTACGACCTTGGCCCGGGCCTGCTCACAGACCACATCGTTTTCAATCAGAACACGGGCCAACAAAACGGCAAGCCCGTTGTTGACCCTGTGAAGGGCGAATGGTTTAAAGAGGTGCGTTTTCGTCGCGCCGTCTCCTATGCGATTGATCGGGCATCAATCGCAAGCTCGACTTTGCAGGGACTGGCGACGCCGCTTTATGGCTTCGTCTCGCCGGGCAATCGCGCATGGGCCGCAACGGATTTGCCGCGCACCGAATATGACATGGGGCGCGCGCGCACGCTGCTGACTGAAGCCGGTTTTCAGGTGCGCGGGTCTGAGGATGCGCCGGAGCTATATGATGCGAAGGGCAATCGCGTGGCGTGGACGCTGATCGTGCCCGCCGAGAGCGAGCCGCGCGTGGCGATGGCCGTCGTCATTCAGGAAGACCTCGCGCGGCTCGGCATGAATGTGCAGATCGCGGCCATAGAGAACAGTCAGGTCACGGCCCGCCTCTCGCAGAGTTTTGAATATGATGCCATTCTCTTCGGCACGTCCGTGACGGAGCCAGACCCTTCGGGCTACAACAATTTTCTGCGTAGCAGCAGCCCCACTCACCAGTGGTATCCGAAGCAGGAAAAACCCGCGACCGAATGGGAGGCGCGCATTGACGATTTGATCACGCGGCAGGCGCGCGAGCGCGACCCGCAGCGCCGCGCAGCCATCTTTCGCGAGGCGCAGCAAATACTGGTCGAGCAGATGCCGGTCGTCCCCGTAGTCACGCGCCACATCGCTTCGGCGGCAAACGCACGCATAGGCAACTATCGTCCGAGCCCGCTCTTCCCCTACTCGCTATGGAATGCCGAAGAGCTGTTCGTGCGTAAATAACGAGAGCCAAGAATAGTCAGGTCAGTACCGCCTGCTGTAGCGGGCGGGTTGTGACAGCGTAAAGACCCGCCCGCTACCGCAGGCGGTACTGACCTGAGTTAAAAAGCAGACCGCCCGTGGATCGTTAACGACCCACGGGCGGTTTCTAATGTTACAGACTCTATTAAGCGCCGATCTTAGAGAAGGAGGCGAGCGCGTGTGCAAGCTCCAGTCGTGTCAGAGCGCTTCTGGGACGGAAACTCGTGCCATCGGCTGTGACCAGCCCGCGCGCCATTGCCACCGCCACATAGCCGCGCAGGTTGGCGGGTATCGCGCTCGCATCGGTGAGCATCAGGGGGGCGGAGTTTTTCGCTTCGGCCTCTGAGCGCAGCCCCGCCGCGCGCACCAGCGCGACCGCAGCCGTCAGGCGATCAACCGCTTCGAGCGGACGAAATGGGCCGCCCGCGGGCGTGTTGATAAAGAGCGCACCGCCGGGCGCTGCCTGAGCGCTTTCGACGAAGAGGCTCATGCCGGCGTCCGTCACGTCCGTATAGGTCGGGCTCGCCGGCAGGTATTGCGGCACGCGCGCGCCTATGACGAGCGCCGCCGCAAGCTCTGCGCGCGAGACGGCAAAGCCCGGGCGGAAATTCTGGCCGTAGGGCGTCATCACGAATGTTCTGAGCGCCTGATAAATATCCGAGCGAGACTCCGCGCTGAGTCCGCCAAGGTCTGCAAGCGGCGCATACTCCACGCGCGTCACTTCCATAATGCCGGTGAAGGATTGACTGGTCGCCATCGGGCCAAGGATGTTATTGACGCGCGCGCGCCACGTTCCGGCTGCCGGCATCCTGACAAGCGCGCGCTCGCGCCTGCCCGTCAGTCCGGCGCTGTTCGGGGCGTTGGGCACATCGCGTCGCTTGCCGACAGTATCAATCAGGGAAAGGCTCAGATCGTTTGCGCTCGCCATCGGCCCCCAGGCTACTTCCAGAGAAGCGAGCAGCGCATTCTGAGGAACGTTGAGGGGCGAATCGGAGGAGCCGTTCGGCGATGCCGTACCGCTGAACTGCTGTGCCGGGTCTGTGAAAAACTGTGCCTGCCCGCGATCAAGCGTCGCACGCCACACGCCCATACGGCGCGCCGAGAATGCCGCTTCGAGCACAGCCGCGTGGGCATTCAAGAGGCCCGCGCCGACTTCGTGCTGGTAATAGTTTGGCAGCGCGGTCGCCGAGCGTTGCAGGATGTCGCGCACTTCCGCAGGCGTTAGCTGTGGATTGGCCTCAAGCATGAGGGCGATGGCCCCGGCCACCTGCGGCGCGGAAAAGCTCGTCCCGCGCCCGGTCGTATAGTAAGGCAGCTCAGCCGGAGCGAGCTGGGTTGTGTCGGCAACCACCAGACCGTTGACGCCTTCGACCGAGACGGTCGAGCGCAGGCTGACGACATCGACACCGGGCGCGACTATCGTCGGTCGAAAGAGGTCGCTTCCAAACTCGCCGCGCGAAGAGAAATCAGCCAGCCGACCCTGCCCGTCAATCGCGCCGACGCTCACCACCCATGGCGCAACCGCGTAAGGATTCAGCGAATGCAGACCCTCGCCAGTGTTGCCCGCAGAGACGACGACGTTGATGCCCTTATCCGTGAGCATCTTCGTCGCCACGTTGACCGGGTCGTTGAGATCGAAGACCGTATCGGCGGAGAAGCTGCAATTGACGACGCGCGTGTTGTAGCGCGCGCCCGACGACAGAAGATAATCGAACCCTGAGAGTACGAAAGAGAGCGTGAGGTCGCCCGCGCTCAAGCCAAGGAGCTTCGCGCCGGGAGCTACGCCCGCGTACTTGCCGTTTGATTGCAGGCCGCTTCCGGCGATCAGCCCCGCGACAAACGTGCCGTGCCCGTAAATTTGATCCGTATTCTGCAAACCCTCGACGTAGACCGGGCGCGTGAATCCGGCGCTGATGCTCTGCGTGTCGGCAAGCTTTACGTTCTGCACGACGTGGCCGGAAAGGTCGTTATGAGTGCCGTCGAGACCCGTATCGAGGACGGCCACGGTCGTGCCGCGACCAGACAGGGGAAGCCCCAGATTCTTTCGCGTCAGGTCTGCGTCGCCGCGCACGCGGTCAACGCCGATCGCCAGAGTGCGCGTGTCCGCCGTCGATTTCAGCGTGCGATTGCCGTAGATGGAGCGCACGGTCGAGAGATGAGAGATGTCTATAATATCTGTGCGCTTGGCCGTGATGGAGATCATCGGAAGGGCGTTGTAGCGCGTCCCGCCGAGCACGCCTATGCGTTGAAGCTCTGCTATGTCTGCGTCCGTCGGCATCTGATGATAGACGACGACGGCGTTGATGTTGCTGTCGTCGGTCGGGTCGCTCAGCCACAGCGCAAGCTCTGGGTCAATGCTCTGCAATCCGCGTCCGGTGTCGTTGCGCGTGCTGCTGGTTAAGCCGTAGGAGACGGGAAGCGTCACACTATCAGCGCCCGTGACCGTGACGCCGTTGGCCTTGAGCATAGAGATCATATCCGCGCCGGTCACAGTCACACCGTTAGGCGCGATGGAAAAGGTCTGGCCGTCCGCGCCCGTCACAGTCACACCGTCCGCACCCGTCACCGTCACGCCGTCCGCACCCGTGACAGTCACACCGTCAGCGCCCGTGACAGTGACACCGTCTGAGCCCATCTTCGTCGTGCCGTCCGCGCCCGTCACCGTTACACCGTCAGCGCCCGTCACCGTCACGCCGTTGCCACGCCTGAACGTCACGGCATCCGCGCGATAGGTTTTGCCGTCCGCGCCCGTGACCGTCACACCGTCCGCACCCGTCACGGTCACGCCGTCAGCGCCCGTCACAGTGACGCCGTTCGGGTTCGTCGCCATGACGCGATTCGTCCCGACGTAGGTGCTGCCGTCAGCGCCCGTGACCGTCACACCGTCAGCACCCGTCACGGTCACTCCGTCAGCCGCCAGCGGCGAGATGCCGTTGACCTTGAAGGCGAGCAGATTGTCCGCGCCCGTCATGGTCAGGCCCGAAGTGCGAACGTAGTTCACCCCGTCCGCGCCAGTGACCGTCACACCGTCAGCGCCCGTCACGGTCACGCCGCCGAGGACAGGGCCTGCGACAAGTAAGCATATGAGAGCCAGGGCGAGGAACTGCTGCGCTTGTTTATAGGTATGAGCTATGGTCATAGTTAGGGAAATCGTTTCTTGCTACCCTGCTTGCATGTGTGTATTAACGCTTAACCAACCGGGCCGACTTGTTAAAAGGGATGCACAGGCGAGATATCCGCGCAAAAAGACAGGGCAGGATATCAGAGTCTCCGCATGTATTCATTACATTCGTGTTCTAATTTCATTACTTCGTCTCTCGGCCCGTGTAAACGGTTGCCTGTTTAGCGAGGTGTCCAAAGATTCATGGCCCTGATCGCTTCAGCCCGCTCGGCGTTTAGCGTATCAGTTCCTGATAAACCTTCTGTGTATCAGCCGCCGGCTCAACTCCCAGTTCTTTACGCAGGAGGCGGCTTAAATTCTCATACTGTTCCCTGACCGCGACGCGATTGCCGAGCGCCGCATGAGCGCGCATGCTCATGCAATGAATATCTTCGCGGAAGGGGTCTACGTGCAGGATTTGCTGGGCGAGGTGCAGCGACCGCTGCCATTCCTGCATCTTTTGCGCCACCGCCGCGAGAGCCTCAAGCATTCTGAGGTGCTGCTCGCGGTAATAGGAACGCTGCTCTTCGACCCAATCGTCATAGCTGCCCTGCATAAAATCGCCGCGGTAGAGGGAGACAGCCTCTTCGTAAGCCTGTATGCAGCGCTCGAAGTCTCTGGCGCGGCGCGCCGCTTCGCCTTCAGTCACCAGGCGATCAAACTCCTCCGTGTCTATGCGGTAAGAGAACTCGGGGTTGAGCAGGTAATCTCCGTCGCGGTAGAGCAGAAAATTCTGCTTGAGCGACTGGTTGCTGTTGAGCGCCTTGCGAATGTGAGAAACGGTCGGGTGAAAGTTCTTCTCGACCACATCGAAATCGGCTTCGCCCCAGAAGGTGTCAATGATGGTGTCCTTGGAGGCGCGACGATGCCTGCGGGTTGCGATGAAGCAGAGAATGTCGCGCGCGCGCTTTGTCGTCCACGCATCTGCGGCGAGCGGTCTCACGGGGTCGCGCGTGATCTCCACAGGGCCTAAGACGTTGAGGGTCAAATCCGTGACCGGCCCGGAGGCGACCGAGACCTGCCGGGCTTGGACGGCCTCGGCGGGCGGGGCCGGAGCTGCCGCGGCGGCTGTCTGCTCGCGCACGTCTAAGGGAAGCAGCTCGGCTGCATCACGGTGTGCCAGCAGGCGCGGATTACGCACCAGCTCGCGCTGCAACCAGTTCTCGTAGTCATAACGGGCGGTCAAATCCAGCGTGCGCCGCAGGTGTTCGAGCATCTCCGCGTCGCGGCCCGCCGCCAGCTCGCAGTAGGCGAGGGCCAGACAGGCCTGCGCCTCGAAGTAGTAGAGCTGGTGCGAATGAAAGTAAGCGCGCGCGGGCTCAAGATCGGCGCGCGCGCCTTCCGCGTCGCCCTGAGCGTAGATGACCCGACCGCGAGCCAGCGCAGCCGTGTGATAACGCAGCTCGTCGCCCGCCCCTGTGCGCGCGCCCACCAGCCTGTCCAGTTGCGCGCGCGCCGCCCCGACGTTTCCCACCTGCAGGAAAAGCAGCGCCTGCTCTTCAAGCAGCTCCGTGCGCGCCAGATCGACTCCCGCTTCGTCGTAGGCGCGAGCGGCGCGTTCATAAAACTCCGTGGCGCGCGCCGCGTCACCGCGCTCGCGATAGAGATTGCCGTAGGTCTCAAAGACCTCCGCGCGCAGGGCTATGAGGTTAAAGAGCTGGCATATTTCCAGCGCGCGGTCGAGATGCTGTTCGCAATCAATAAGCTCGCCGCGATAGGAATTGAAACGCGCGACGTTCAGATGACCCGTCGCTTCCTGCGGCATGGGCGGAAGATTGTCCGTCTGGCGGAGCATGCGACGCGACCAGCGGAGCGCCTCGCCGAAATCGCCGCGAATGGCGGCGGGCAATCCCAGATTGTGCGCGATCAGGCGCATGTAATGCTCGTTGCCCTGCTCTTCGGCGAATTGCAGGGCGGCGCGAAACTCTCGCTCAGCGGCAGAAAGCTCGCCAGTCGCCATCAGGCACAGCCCGCGCGTATTGCCGCACTTGATGCGAACGACCGAGCGCTCGTCTGTGAGTTCCACGGCCCGGTCAAGATAGGTGAAGGCAGTTCCGCATTCGCCCCGGCGGCGGGCTATGGTCGCCAGTGAATGCAGAGCCTCTGCCTCGCCCTCACGGTCGTTCTGCTCCCTGAGCAAGGTCACGGCGCGGCTAAAGAGCATCTGTGCCGCGTCGTAATGGCCGCGCAGGCGTGCGACTTCCGCGCGGTGGGCCAATGCGCGCGGGTATCTCGCCAGGACATCGTCGGGCAGCGCCGAGGCGGTGGAGACGAGCGAGGAGAGAGCGCCGGAAGCTATCCATGCTCCGCCCTTATCGCTGATGATGCTCGCCGCGCGCTCGAAATCTTCAGCCGCGAGCAGGTAGTTGACGGCCTGCTCCCAAGAGCCGCGCTCCAGGAAATGATCCGCGATGCGAGAGTGTTCGGCGACGACCCCCGACTGGCCTATGTCGGAGCGCAGGCGTCGCCTTAAGAAACCCTGAAAGAGCGGGTGCAGGCGATACTCCTCCCCGCGCTCGTCGGACGCGACCGTGATGAAGACGTTGCGCCGCACGAGCGCGGGCAGCACAGACGAGCAGCTCTCGCCGGGATAAAGACGCCCGCACGTTTCCAGATCGAGGCGGTCGAGCAGCGAGATACGCAGGAGCAGTTGTTGCACGTCTGCGGGTTCGTCTGCGAAAACCTCTTCGGCGAAATAGTCGAAGATGTCGCGCTCGGATTGCCTGAGAATCTCCACCAGATCGGGAGCGCCGGCGTTGTGCGCCATGGCCTGACGCTGCGCGACCTGTCGCACGAGTTGCAGCGCCGTAATCCACCCGTGCGTCCTTTCGCGATACTCGCTCAATTGCGCGGGCGTCAATTCAAGATCGAAGACCTTTCGGAAAAGCTCCTGCGTCTCATCGTCGGTAAAGAGCAGCTCGTTGCGGTCGATGATGGCGAGCGAAGCCTGGCTGCGAAGCCGCGCCAGTGAAAGCGGCGGCACGTCGCGCGAGATGATGATGATGTGCATCACGTCCGGCAGGTAGGCGAGCAGGCGGTCGACCACCGCATGCACGGCGGTGTCAGCGCCGAGGTGATGATAGTCGTCGAGGACGAGTATGAACTGCTGATCGACATGTTCGAGAACTTCGTTGAGCAGCACGTCGACGGCACGCTCGGGGGCCTGGGCCAACTCTGCCGCCGACTCGTGCATGTAAGAGAGCATCACTTCGCCGAAGCCCGGAACGGCCTGCTTGATGCCGTGCGTCACGTAGCCCAGAAAGACCAGGGGGTCAGCGTCCGAATGCTCCAACTGATACCAGACGAATCTTTGCGCGTGCGAGCGTACGAAGTCCGCGACGAGCGTGGTCTTGCCGGAGCCGGCGGCGGCTGTGACGAGCGTGACGGGGTGGGCGAGGTTGGCGAGCAGCCGTTCGGTCAAACGCGGGCGTGGAAGCAGCGCGGGCGCGGGGCGCGGCGGCAGCAGCTTGGTTCGCAGAAAGAAGGCGGGCAGCGCCGCAGCGCTCGCGCGCTTCTCCTTTAGGGGTGGCGGCGGCTGTAAAGCTTGGCTAAGGTTTTCCTGCGGGGGTCTTTCTACCATCAGCCCTGGCCTCGCAACTATCTTTCTACTGTGCGGATGGGAAGCAGCGCTGTAAGCAACAACGGCGTGCCTGCCATGGGGGTTTAGCATACTGGTTCTCACCGCGCAAGCTGCCGGACGAAAGATCGATGCGAGGATACTTCTGACGCTTTATAGCGGTTTGCGATTAAATGCAGCCGCTCTGGCCCAGCAGGTCAGTACCGCCTGCGGTAGCGGGCGGGTCTTTACGCTGTCACAACCCGCCCGCTACCGCAGGCGGTACTGACCTGCATGTCCTCCTAAATCAGATAGCCGTGAATCTGTAGCACAGTGGCCGCACGTGTCCTGCGCCGCCTGCCTCTCGCCGCCTTAGGGCTTGACGCTCCGGGAGCGCTCAACAGGGCTGCCGCCCTGTCGAGCGACGCGGCGCGCCCGCGCGTCTGCGCCTGTGCGGATAAAGCCTGCCCTTCGCTGAGACCGTAGCTGGCAAAGAGCTTCTTCGCCTCGCTCTCCGTAAACGCCATGTCCGACTCTTCGATCACGCAGAGCGTCTGTTTCGACCGCATACGCCAGAGTGGCGCGGGCGGCAAGCCTCGCCCCGTAATCAGCATGTGCGCTTCGGGCGGCAAGAGCGGCAGCAGTCGCCTGAAGAACGGCACGACCCATTCGGCGTCGTAGACCAGATGCAGGTCGTCCACGATGATCAGGAGCGGTTCGCTGCCCGATTCGATCAGCTCGTAGACGAAAGACTCCGCCAGCAGCGGAACGTCTTCGGGCGCGTCCGTTTCCGCCAGAAGGCGCTGGAGCATCTCGTAACCGAAGCGCGGGCGCTCTCGGCGGACTGACTCGATCAGGTATTGAAAGAAGACTCTCAGGTCGCCGTCCGCCGCGTCAACCTTGTACCATGCGACGCGCCGCCCCGAATGTCGCGCGAAATCCGTCGCCAGCATGGTCTTGCCCGTCCCGGCCCGACCGTTAATGATCGTCGAGGTGCAGGATGCGAGGCTTCCGTGAAGCGTGTTCAGCAGGCGCACGCGCGAGATACGCGGTAATTCCGCGGGTGGCGTAATTTTATCGAGGATGAGTTGCATGCTTTTTGTCCCTAACCCTGACCGGCCCGATGCCGGCCCGTGAGGACTCGTCTCAGCCGAACGTCCTGCGAAATCTTCCAACAACGGCTGAAACCTTCCTCTCACCGTAAAAATGGGTCGCGCGCCTCCGGCCCTCACGCGCCGCAAAACCAGTCTAAATGTAAGAAATACCACTTGAGGAATTCTTGAGATGTTTGGGCGGCAGGGACAGGAAGGGAAGCGAGAAGTGAGCTTTTTGAAGGAAATAAAGGACTTAAGGAGCGCGATGCAGAGCTTCGGTAACACGTAACCCGAACATAGGATTGCATAACCGAAGCCCTGTATCGCTCAACGGGAGTAAAGTTGCGCGTTACCGGGTCTCGGTAACGCGTAACCGGGGTCAAGTTGTGTATTCCTGAAGCAAAGTTACCCATTACCAAGGCAAAGTTCCGCGATACTGAGGCCCGGTAACGCGCAACTTTGCCTTGGAATCGCGCAACCGTGCCTTGGGATCGCGATCCCAAGGCAAGGTTGCGCGTTCCCGTAAGCTGGAATCGCCATTCCATGGCAGGGAATTCATGATTCCAAGCCTCGGAATCGCGTTCCCAAGGCCTGGAATCGCGATTCCGAGGTCGGGAATCGTGATTCCGAGGCACGGAATCACGATTCCTTAAGCTGGAATTGCGATTCTGACGGGGAAACTCTCGATTTCAGGCCGGAAATCCCGGTTTCTACTTCCGCCCGGCGGCTACTTCCGCATCCGTAGCTCCACGCCATAATCCCACATTATTATCATTCCCGCCGGTGGCGAGCATACGGCTGTCGGGAGAGAAAGCTACGGAAAAGACGCCACCATTGTGACCCTTCAGTACGATCAGTTCCTGATGCGAAGTGGCGGCCCAAAGCTTGACAGTTCCGTCCCAGCTCGCAATTGCCAGCGTCTTCCCATCGGGAGAATATGCTATCGAGAGTATCTCGTCCGTGTGACCCTCAAGCGTGGTCGCTTCCTTCCTCGATGCGATATCCCACAGCTTCACCGTATTATTGCTGCTACCCGTGGCGAGTATCTTGCCGTCGGGAGAAAATGCCATGGGATAGGCAGCACCTCCGGGACCCGTGAGCGTGCCTAATTCCTGATGCGACGTGGTATCCCACAGCACCACCCTTTTATCAATACCCCCCATGGCGAGTATCCTGCCGTCAGGAGAATATGCTAAGCAAGTGACATCACCTATGCGACTCGTGAGCGTGGCTAGTTGACGATACGAAGCCGCGTCCCACAGCCTGACCGTATCATCGTTGCTACCAGTGGCGAGTATCTTGCCGTCGGGAGAAAATGCTACTGAGGTGACAGCGTCCGTGTGACCCTTGAGCGCGCCTGATAGCTGACCCGACGCGGTGTCCCACAGCAAAGCCGTTTTATCACTGCTGGCGGTGGCGAGCATCTTCCCGTCGGGAGAAAATGCGACCGCAAAGACGAGGTCATTGTGATCCCTGAGAATGGCTAATGCCTGATTCGAGGTGGTATCCCACAGCCTCACCGTATTATCACGGCCAGCCGTGGCGAGCATCCTCCCGCGGGGAGAAAATGCTACAGAGGTGACAGCATTCGTGTGGCCCGTGAGCATTGTCGGCTCCCAGTGAGGAGGAATGTCCCACACCTTCGCCGTTTCATCATCACTGCCGGTAACGATGGTTTTGCCGTCAGGAGAAAAGGTTATGGAAGTGATATCACCCGCGTGACCCTTAAACATGGCGACTTCCTGACGAGATGCCACGTGCCACAGCTTCACCGTATTATCACCGCTACCTGTGGCGAGATACTCGCCGGTGGGAGAATATGCCACGGACGTGATCAAACCTGTGTGGCCTCTGAGAGTGGCTAACGCCTGACGCGTAGTAGTGTCCCACAGCTTCACCGTATTGCCGTCGTCGCCCGTGGCGAGTGTTTTGCCGTCGCGAGACAATGCCATGGGGGTGAGAGCATTCGCGAATGCGGGCGGCTTGATTATTCCCTCACGCGAAGCCACGTCCCACACCATCACCGTACCGTTATCAGTAATGGTAAAGAGTGTGCTGCCGTCGGGAGAAAATGCTACGGAAGCGACAGCGCCTGCCCGATCCCTGAGCGGGGGCAGTTCCTGATTCGAGGTAGTGTCCCACAGCTTCACCGTACCATCACTGCTACCGGTGGCGAGTATCTTCCCGTCGCGAGAATACGCCAGAGAAGTGACACTTTTAGCGTGACCGTGGAGCGAAGTCAGCTCGTGATATGAGGCCGTGTCCCATAGCTTGACCGTAGTATCACGACTGCCTGTGGCGAGTATATTTCGGTCAGGAGAAAATGCCAGAGAAGTGACAGCATCCGCATGACCCCTGAGCGTAGCCAGCTCATGATATGAGGCGGCGTCCCATAGCTTGACCGTACTATCACGGCTGCCCGTGGCGATCTTGCCGTCACGAGAGTATGCCACGGCGAGAACCTTATCCTTGTGCCCGCCGAGTGTGGCGCGGTCTTGATGATAGAGGTGATAGAGGTAGTACCACTCGAAGCCCGGCGCGTCGCCCTCTCTGGGGTTGGGCAGATGGGCCTTCAGTAATTCCAGACCGCGCCCCAGATTGTTGCTCTCAAAGGCCTGCCACGCGAGATTGATATCAGCGACGTAAAGTAGCTGCTTACTCCTTTGCGCTTCTACTTCGGCCTTGTTCCTTGATTTATAAGCATCGTAGAACATGAACAGCGAAGCGGCTAAAGCCAGCGCCAGAATCAGTACGAAGAGGCGTGTGGTCTTGCGTCGCGCTTCGTCCGCCGCGAGCTGCTTGTCGCGCGCCCTGACGCTCTCATCCAGAAAGTCCATCGCCAGCTCGAACTCCGGATGGTAACGCCTCGCCCATGTTATGTTCGGCTTGTTTTTTTCCTTCCACCTCAGGGCGATTTGCAGGTCAGGGTCGCGCCAGAGACCGGCTCCCTTTTCACTGTGGAGCACGGCGGTCTCGGCCAGCCGCCTGTAGTTGCCCGCCGACTCGCGCTCGGCCTCAACCCACTTCTTCAAACGCTCCCAGTTGCGTATCAGGCTCTCGTGGGAGATGTCTATCAGCGATTCTGCCGTTAGAGGGATGTGAGCGCCGGTGAGCGGGTCTTCCGATGGCGGCATGAGGAAAGACCTCCCCTTGCGGCGGAACACTTCGATGACCGAGATGACCTCCGCTTCCGATGCACCCGTCAACTCGCAAATCTTTCCCACCTCCATCGGACGCCGTATCTCGCGGTTGTCCGCGCCCCGCTCGGTCAGTCCTTTGAACAGCTTTTCGGCGATCACTTTCTGTGCGTCGTCGAGCTCGTCGTAGGCCTTGTCGGCATGGAGCGAGAGGGCACGGCCCATGCCGCCTATATCGTCGTAGTCCTGTATGTCCATCGCCTTGCCGTTCCGGCGATGGTTTATCCAGTAATCCCACGTGCGCATCAGCGCGTGTTGCAGGATGGGTAGCTGATCCGGGTTGTCGCCCACGTCGTTTAAGAGTTGATTGACGAGCGGGTCGCTGATCGTGCCCCCGCCGACGGCGACGGGGCCGGTGATGGCTTCGCGCCGCTCGTCGCGCGTCATGCGCGGTATGAGGTACTGCCCGTCGTTGATCGCCTCCGGCAATCCCCAGAACTGCGAGCAGTCGCCCAGAAAGTCCGAGCGCATCGTCAGCACGATGTAGATTCTTTCCTTCGACTGTCCGGCGGCCTCCAGCAGCAGCTTGACGAAGGCGGCAGCGTCCTCGCGCGAATTCTCCTCTTCGATCAGCTCTTTGAAACGAAAAAGCTCCTCGAACTGATCGACGACGATGAGCAGGTTTTCATAGTCGCGTAAGAGCGGCTGGCCGTCCGTGTGTGGGTTCGTGCGTGCGCGGCTGACGAACTCGACCAGCCCCAGACTGCTGCGGCGGAGCGTCGTCTCGGCGAGCGCCGTCTGTATGTCCGCGCTCTTTTCGTCGTCGCCGAGCACGAGCGGGGAGGCGAGCGCGCTCGCCAGATTGCCGATGGGGTCGTCGCCGGGGCGAAGGATGGCGATGCGCCAGTCCGCGCCCGCGCCCGCCATCAGCCCGCCTTGCAGCGCGGGCAGAAGTCCGGCGCGCACGAGCGACGACTTGCCGCTGCCAGACGTGCCGACGACCGCCAGAAAGCGCGTCCGCCTGAGCCGCCTGAGCAGCTCCTCGCTCTGGCCGTCGCGCCCGAAGAAGAGATGCGTCTCGCTGGATTCAAAGGGCCGCAGCCCCGGGAAAGGATTGACGCTGCCTTCAATCTCCTGCATCGTCTTCTCCTTTCTTTTCGCCCCGGACGAGCGCGAGGAAAGAGTCCAGCTCTGCGGGTGAAAAATTCTCGTAGTTCTTGATGACGATTGCGCCGGGACTATTAAAGAGCTGCTTGTGCGCCGTCCTGGGCGGGGCGATATAGACGGCTTCGGCCCTGAGCGGACGCTGGCGATTAAGACCCACGGTCTTCCATACGTCCCGGCGCTTGCCTTCGAACCATGCCTGATTGGCCGTGCCGTAATAGATCAGGACCGCGTCACAGTCCATCAGGTTTGCCTTGTGTATGTCGAATCCCTTCGCCGCGTCATCGCTCTCTTCTTCCAGAAGAGGCAACAGCACGTCATAGTGATTCCCGTCCAGAAGGTGATCATACAAAGGGCCGATGGCGTCGAAGTCGCGATTGGCAAAAATAAAATAGATTTTCGGCGGCGACTCTTTGGCAGCCGCTTCGGGTTTGTGCCCGTTGCTGCGATCGAGGCGAAGCTTGAGGAGAGTCTTCAGGTCTTCGAGCGGCGTCTGTAGAAATTCAGCGCCCTGTTGCGCCATCGCGTCCGTCCGCAGGTGATCTATGAACTGCGCCTGCTCTTCCTCGCGCGCCACCAGGCCCACAGGCATCCACAACAGTCTTGAGAAGGACTCGCGGCGGCTGCGCTCGGCGGCGATATCATTTTGCAGGCGCACAATCGAGCGGCCCTCTGCACCTTCGGGGACGATGCCGTAGCTGCCGCCGATGAGGTGAACCGAAAGCTTCGAGCGCGAGACATATTCGCTCACGGCCTCTTCGTAGCGCGGCGAGAGCAATGGCAGCTCTTTGTTTGGAAGAATGTCGTAGCCGCGCGTCTGCAATTCGCGTTTGATCTGATCTCGCTCCTCGCCCAGATCGCTCGTCGTCTGCGCCAGATAGATTGTCCCTTTCGACTGTGGAAAGACCGAAGCGAAGGACGGGGTGACGGCGCGCGGGTTGATCGCGTAGAGAACCTGTTTGACATCCCATGCGAGGTCGCCCAGCTTGTCCCAGTATCGCTGGTCTCGATCTCGTCCCAGCTCCTGCCGGAACTCAACGGGCCTCTGCGTCATCATGTCCATCTCGTAAAACTCGTAGCCCAGTTGCTTCTGAAACTCCGGCGGGTGCTGGTCGCGCTCGATGTGCGTCTTGACGACCTTAAAAATGCGCAGCCTCTCGCCGACGACGAGGCCGCCCGTTTCCTCTGCCAGACGACAAAACTCTCGCAGCTCGCCCATGCACCATGCCGATTGTATGTAGCCGGGCGAGAGGATGGAGATTAAAACCGCGGTGTTTTTGATTCGTTCATGGAGAACGCCCGCGAAGTAAGAGCTGCCCGAGAGCCTCACGTCGCGCCATATCTTCGGCTCATAACCGAGCTGCTCTACGAGTTTGATCTCGAAGCGCTCGTGAAAGTTGTTTATCCAGCCTTTGCTGCCCTGATCGTCCTGCGACTTGTTATCAAGATGCCGATAGCTGATAAACACATCATCTGTGAAAGTGTGGATTGGGGACATCTTAATACCGATGGGCGCGCTCGCTACGGTTGACGATCAGGAGTTGCTCCCGGCTTAACTGTCATACTCAACGGCTCGCCGCGCCGCTCGCTCCCGATTTGTGCTGATCAAGATAATCGAGCAGCACGTTGCTCATCACTTTGACGCCGATGACCAGACTCTCCTCATCCACGTCGAAGTCGGCGGTGTGCCAGCCCGCCGTGATGCCTTTGGCGCGATTGCCGACCCCGAGGAAGTAGAAGAAGCCGGGCATGGTCTTCTGGTAGTGTGCGAAGTCTTCGGCGGGCATAAAGGGCTTGAGGGTGACGGCGTTGCCGTCGCCGACGACGCGGCGGATTGTGGGCAGAGTGCGCTCGACGAGCGACGGCTCGTTGTAGGTGACGGGGTTGCCGTTCTCAAACGTAAGCTCGAAGGTCGCCCCGTAAGCTGCCGTGATGCTCTGTAGCGTCTCTCTCATCAAAGCCTGCGCGCGCTCGCGCACCGTGTCGTTGAGCGTTCGCATAGTGCCTGTCATCTTCACTTCGCCCGCGATGATGTTAAAGCGCCTGCCGCCCTGAATCGTGCCGACGGTGATGACCAGTGGCTCAAGCGGGTCAATCCGCCTGCTCCTGATATGCTGAAGCGCGAGCACACATTCGGAGGCGACGACGACGGCGTCAATCCCCAGTTGCGGCTGTGCCCCGTGCGCGTCTTTGCCGCGAATCGTGATGGCGAAGGTGTCGGAGGAGGCCATCGCCGGCCCCGTGTGATAGCCGATCTGCCCGACCTGTAAGTTGGGCTCCGTGTGCAGACCGAAGATGGCCTGCGGGCGCGGATTCTCAAGCGCGCCCTCTTTAATCATCAGGGCCGCGCCGCCTTCTTCGCCGGTCGGCGGGCCTTCCTCCGCCGGCTGAAAGATGAACTTAATCGTCCCCTGAATCTCGCCGCGCATACGGCTTAGGACTTCCGCGACGCCTAGCTCGACAGTCGTATGCACATCATGGCCGCACGCGTGCTTGACGCCGGGCGTCTGCGATTTGTACGGCACGTCGTTGATCTCCTGTATCGGGAGGGCGTCCATGTCGGCGCGCACGGCGACGACCGGGCCGGGCTTCGTGCCCTTGAGCAGGGCCGTGACGCCGTGACGACCCACCCCCGTTTTGACATCTTCGAGGCCGAGCGCGCGCAGGCGTTCGGCGACGATGCGCGAGGTGCGCTCCTCACGGTTCGACAGCTCCGGGTGCATGTGAAAGTCTCTGCGCTGCGAGACGAGCTGCGAGCGCATCGCCTCGGCTGCCTGCGCGATCTGTTGCTCGCGCGTCGCGGCCAGATTGGCATCCGCGCCGCTAACTGTAATTTGCCGCTCGCTCGCGGCGGACACAAGCAGTGCTGCAAACAGCGCGAGTGCGATCACACAGGCATGCCTTCGTCCATTCATCTTTGATCTCCAGATTGAAAGTTTTTCCGAAGTTGGCGCGCGATGGTCAGGGCACGAGCGTCCGTCGTGGTCGTCGGGGGAAGCGCAAGGCGTCATTTGTCGCCTTGCGTCTCATCATAAAAGACAATGTTGACGACCAGCATCACGCCGCCGGCAGCCGCCGCCAGAAAACAGATGATGGCGAGGCCGGGATAGCCGAAAATCTTAAACGAGGTCTCAACTCTCATCAGCAGCGCCGCGCCGATAATGAGCGAGGCCAGTATCAACCCGAGCGTGATTCGGTTGGCGACCTTTTGCAGCCCCTCCATCAGCTTCACTTCGTCAATGGCGTCCACCTTGATCGAGAGCGAGTTGTTGGCGACCGTGTCGAGCAGCTTGTTGACACGGCCCGGCAGTTTCTCAAACAGCCCCTTGGTTTCGAGCAGGGCGTTGAAGAGGTTGCCGGGCGAGAGACTTTGCAGAAGGCGCTGCTGCATGATCTCGGAGGCGTGCTGGCGAATCGAGGCGTTCGGGTCAAACGAAGGATCGAGCGTATGCACGACCTGATCCAGATTGAGCAGGGATTTGGCGATCAGGGTGAACTCGGGCGGCAAGCGAAAGCCTGTCTCGCCGGCGATGCGTTGAATCTCAAGCACTATCCGCCCGGCGTCTAAATTCTGTAGGTCTGCGTCGTGATGTTGCGTGACGAGGTCTGCGACCTGACGCGTGAACCTCTGCTCGTCAAAGTCTTCTTTCGGCTCGCCCATCTTGATGGTGATCTCTGCGACGGCGTCGCCGCGCCCCTCGCTGATCGCTAAAAGCTGTTGCAGGATATCCTCCTGCGCGCGCGGCGCGATGCGGCCCACCATCCCCAGATCGATCAGCGCGATTCGCCTGTCCTCGGTCAGGAAGACGTTGCCCGGGTGCGGGTCGGCGTGGAAAAAGCCGTCCACCAGTATCTGCTTCAGATAGGCATGGAAGAACTGCTCGGCGAGCATCAGTCCGTCAATGTCTATCCAGCCGAGCGGCGAGAGCGAAGTAATCTTCTTGCCCTTGACGAAATCCATCGTCAGCACGCGCGACGTCGTGAAGCCTTCGACGGGCAAAGGGACGACGATGACCTCGAATTGCCGCAGGTTATTGGCGAAGATAGAGAGGTTGCGCGCCTCCTGGCGATAATCCAGCTCGCGCAGCAGGCTCTTACGCAGCTCAGTCAGGATGCCCTGAAACTCGTAACGCTTCCCGGACTCCGTGTGCTTGTCCATAAAGGCAGCGATGTCGGTCAGCACGTCCAGGTCTTTAACGATGGTCTCGCGTATCCCTGGCCGCTGCACCTTGACGACGACCGCGCGTCCGTCGCGCATCGTGGCGGCATGAACCTGTCCGAGCGATGCCGCGGCCATCGGAACCTGCTCGAACTCGGTAAACGCCTTGGAGATTCGCACGCCGAGCTCGTCCGAGACGATCTGCTCCACTTCCTCATAGGGGAAAGGCTCGACGTTGTCCTGCAGACGGGCGAGCGCATCAAGGTAAGGCCCGGGGATAAGGTCTGCGCGGGTGGAGAGCAACTGGGCCAGCTTGATGAAGGTTGGCCCCATCTTCTCAAGGTCTGTGGCGAGGTCTTCGGCCTTCGCCGTCCCGGTCTCTGTTATTGGCCCATCATCGTCCTTGAGGGTCTCGTCCAACCCGGCCTGTTTGACCAGATCGGAGCGCCCGTACTTCATAAACAGCCACGCGATGTCTTTGTAGCGCTTGAGATGTTCCGTTTTCAGTGAGATTCCCATCCGCTCCCTCTTTGGAGTCAATCTTCGCAATCCTAGCCGGTGTTCTAAATATAATAGGTTCAATAATGAATTGATACCTTTATTTGAGCAAGGCTGGACGCCCAGGCATGTTGGGCTCGCGCGGAGGGCTTGTCTTGGCGAGTATGGAGCGGACTCTGATCTTTTCGTGGGGCGTTAATCGCGCGGCACGAGTTTACGCTTTGTCGCGTGCGGTATCTTCAGAGATAAAGGCCTTGAGGCGCTCGCGTATCTGGTCGCGCACGCGGCGAAACTCCGCCAGCCGCGCCGCCTCATCACCGGGGGCGGCTGCCGGGTCGTCGAAGCTCCAATGGATGCGCCGTGCCGTGCCCGGAAAAACGGGACAGTGCTGCCGGGCATTGTCGCAGACCGTAATCACATAATCGAACTCATCATTAGTAAACTCATCCACGGATTTCGCGCGGTGGCTTGTGATGTCTATGCCAAGCTCGCGCATCGCTTCGACGGCTTCCGGGCGAACATAGCCCGGATGTGTGCCCGCGCTCGAAACTTCAAACGAGTCTCCGCCGTCGTGCCGGAGAAGCCCTTCGGCCATCTGGCTGCGCGCGGAGTTTCCCGTGCAGAGAATGAGCACGCGCTTTCCTCTATTCATGGGCATGTCTTCTGCTCTTAAAGCATCAATGCTCACTACCCGCAGCAGGTCTTTGTGATGGAGACGGGCGCTGAGACGGCAACGGCTTCCGTAGGCGACGTTGCACAACATGAATCGGCTTCAGTCTTGCTTGAAGCGGCCTCCGCTGTCTCGGGCTCGCCGCTCACGCAGCAAGTCGTCGTCTCCGCCAGATTATCTTCGAGGACGACGAAGGCTTCCCACTGGTTGCCGTCAGGGTCTGTCACCCAGGTCTTGTCCTGCACGGCGTAGCAGCAGTTGGTCTGCATCTCTTCGCGCGTCACAAGGCCACGCCCGGCCCACGCCTTGCGCATCGCCAGCACATCCTCTGTCGAGGTCAACTGAATGCCGAGGTGCGAGAGAGCGCCGCGCTCTTTAAAGGGAGCTTCGTTGAGCGTCAGATTGAGCGGCGGGTTCTGGACATCGAACTTGGCATAGCCACGGCACACCTTAGAGGGCTCTATCCCGAGCATGCGCCTGTAGAACTCCGTGCTCTGCTCGACGTTTTTGACGTTCAGGGCCAGATGCGCTTTCAACGCCTGAACCGTTGCTGTTGTCTCTTTCTCCATTTTGACTTGTCTCCTTCACCAGTATAAAATCACATTCGCGTTGGCGAATATGAACGCAGGATACGCCTGCCCGACACATATGTCAAGACGTATTTGTTGCGGATGGTAAAATTTTTTCGCGGGGCGTTTGTGAGGCGCAAGGCGCGCGAGGGTGAGGACGATGAGTTTCGTGATAGAGGAGATGAGGGAGGCGGACTGGGAGCAGGTGCGCCAAATCTATCTTGAAGGGATTGCGACGGGCCATGCGACCTTTGAGACCGAAGCTCCGGCATGGGTGAAGTGGACAGAAGGGCATCTGCCGCATAGCAGGCTGGTCGCGCGCTCGGCTGATGTGGTCAAGGGCTGGGCGGCGCTCAGTCCAGTCTCCGGCAGGTGTGTCTACGCCGGGGTGGCTGAAACGAGCGTCTATGTCGGGGCGAATCACAGGGGCGAAGGCGTGGGCCGCCGTTTGCTCGAAGCCTTAGTCCTCTCTTCGGAGCGCAACGGCATCTGGACGCTTCAGGCCGGTATCTTTCCCGAGAACACGTCGAGCGTGGCGCTACACATGCGATGTGGTTTTCGCGAAGTCGGACGCCGCGAGCGTATTGGTAAGATGAAGACGGTCTGGCGCGACACGCTCCTGCTCGAACGCCGGAGCAAAGTCATAGGGGTGGACAACTCGAATGAGCAATAAAAGATATGACATGGAGGCGCTCTTTAGCGCTCTGGCCGATCGCACACGGCTGCGTCTACTGAATCTCATACGCAACGATGAAGTTTGCGTCTGCTTCTTCGTCGAAGTGTTGAAGACCAACCAGCCGAAGATATCGCGTCACCTTGCTTACCTGCGCCGGGCCGGGGTGGTCTCCGCGCGCAGAGAAGGCAAGTGGATACATTATCGCATCAGTGAGCCGTCGGAGCCGCACGCCGCACGCGTCATGCGCGAGGTGATGGAGTGGCTGGCACAGGACGAGGAGATGCGGCGCGACCGCGAGCGGCTGATCAGAGCCTGCTGCGCTCCGCAGCCTCCGGTTCAACTGCGCGGCGCGCCCCGCCCGGCCAGCCTGATCGCTTAGGCTTCGAACGTTGGAGATGATAAGACTAAACAAAAATCTGCGGCCCTTGATTAATCAAAGGCCGCAGATTTTTTAAGCTTCTTTCGCTTTACCGTCTTAGCGTTCGACGGCATCGATGAAAGGCTTGAGCAGGCGCGAGCGCGAAGGATGACGCAGTTTTCTGAGCGCCTTGGCTTCGATCTGGCGTATGCGCTCGCGCGTGACTGTGAAATCCTTGCCCACCTCTTCGAGCGTGTGCTCTTCGCCGATTGGCCCAAGACCATAGCGCATCTTGATGACCTTCTCTTCGCGCGGGCTCAGCGTGGCTAAGACTTCGTCCGTTATCTCGCGCAGGTTAGAAGCGACGACCGAATCAGCCGGATTGGCCCGCGATTTATCCTCTATGAAGTCGCCCAGATGAGCGTCTTCCTCTTCGCCGATGGGCGTTTCCAGAGAGATCGGCTGCTGCGCCAGTTTGAAGACGCTGCGAACCTTAGCCACAGGCATCTCCACTCTTTCTGCTATCTCTTCGCTCGTCGGCTCGCGGCCCAACTCCTGCACCAGAGCGCGAGAGGTACGGATCAGCTTGTTGATCGTCTCGATCATGTGGACGGGGATGCGGATGGTGCGCGCCTGATCTGCTATCGCCCTTGTGATCGCCTGACGAATCCACCACGTCGCGTAGGTCGAGAACTTGTAGCCGCGCCGCCACTCGAACTTGTCCACGCCGCGCATCAATCCGATGTTGCCTTCCTGAATCAGATCGAGGAATTGCAGGCCGCGGTTGGTGTACTTTTTGGCGATGGAGACCACCAGACGCAGGTTGGCCTCCGTCATCTCGCGCTTGGCCTCGACGGTCTGCGCGACGCTGCGCGCAATCGCCTGATGCGAGCGTTTGATCTCGACGATGTTAACGTTCGTCTCCTGCTCTATCTCTTTGAGACGACGCTTGGCGGCTGTAATGTGCCGCTTAAACTCTTTTTGATCTTCCGGCTTGACGCGCTTCTTGTTGAGCTTCTCCGTCCACTTGTCAATGTCGCGCTCGTGAACGCGCACCTCTTTGTGGACGGCGGCGATGGCGTCTATCAGGCGCTGGCGTGCGCTCTCCTTTAACTTGAGCTGCCGTATATCCTTGGCGATGTCCAGACGTGCGCGCGCGACTTTGCGACGCAGCCGCAGAGTCTTCTTGTTACGCTTGCCGCGCGAGAGCTGCTGCTCGGCGCGAAGCTTTTCCAGCTCCCTGAGCGCCGTCACATAGTGCTTGCCGACGCTTGTGATGCCTTCGAGCGTGAGGCGCAGGAACTCGTCCGAGCGCTCTTCGAGCTCGCTGATCTCCGCCTGATCTGAAAAGTTGACGACATCGCGGACGTTGAGCGCGCCGCGCTCCAACTCCTCGCCGATCTTGATCAGCTCGTGGATGGCGATGGGCGAGCGCGAGAGAGTTTTATGCGTCTTGATCTCGCCGCCTTCGATGCGCTTGGCGATGGCTACTTCCTGCTCGCGCGTCAGCAGCGGGACTGTTCCCATCTGGCGCAGGTACAGGCGCACGGGATCGCTGGACTTATCATCCACGCCGGCGGACAAATCCAGTTCGTCTTCTCCATCCAGAGACTCGTCCGTGTCCTCAGAAACCGACGCGGAGGCGACCTCTTCGATCAAGAGCTCGTCCGAATCCACTTCGGTGAGACTCGCGCCGCCGAGTTTCTGCAAGACCTCTTCGATTCTATCTGTCGAAATAGCTTCTTCCTGCTGTTCCTGATCCATTCCCTTGAAAGGCAGGTACTGATCGCCCTCTGTTAAATCCATGCGCAGCCCGCCATTACCCCCGTTCTTATCAGCCATGCTCCAGCTTTCAACCTCTCGCGCCGCCTAAATCGTTTGTTGGGGAGAACCGTTCGGCGCTGTCCACCTTCTCCTCAACCCGAGACCATATCTTTGATGCCGATTTCCTGCTGTCGGTCTAGCAGGTAGAGCTTGAATTCTCCGCGCAGGCGCTCAAGCGAGGCGAAGGAGGCGGCGCGGTCAAGCTCTGCCGCCGCCAGCTTGCGTTCCAGCTCCTGATAGCCGGGATTCGCGGCCAGCGCCAGTTTGATCGCGGCGCTCCTTGCCGTCTCGTTCGAGTAGAGCGGTTTCGCGTTCTCATCTCTGGCGTTCAGAATCTCCAATGTCGCCGCGCTCTGCCTCAAATCTATCTGATTACGCAAATCGGCTATTTCACGATTTTTTGCCGCTATTGTCAAAGAGACAGCTTCAATACGCTCTGGATACTGCAATGTTTCAACCATCCCGGTAAACTTTCCTTATTACCTTTTAAATGTTTCGATTTAATGTCTTTCGCTCCGTTCAGAACCATAAAGAACTGAAATTGCTAAGCTTATTTGATGCGGGCAAGCCCTTTCGGGTTCGTCGGGAAAGTCAAAAGATCGAATCAGGCGGCCCGTCCGGGCCGAGACGCCACGAGGTTCGCCTGAAGAACGCCCGCGCAGCCATTTTCTTGTGAGATTCCAGACAAAGTAGGTTGATCTCACTCTTTCAAGATATGATTTATTCAGCTCGTGTATTAGGGCAGCGCCCCTCTGGTCTTTAATGACCATCGAGGAAGAGAGGCATCCTGCGCCACATGCTCAGGATGAAAATGATGCTACAGGGCAAATCTTACCTTCATTGCGAGCGACGGTTGGGCGCTTCCGCTTTCTCTTAAGTCGTCCCCTCTCAGTACGATAACGTACGGAACTCGCCTCGCGCTTACTGTACATTCGACCGACCTTTTTAAGAGCACCCGGCAAACTTTCCAAGCAAGGAGGTTTGATGGAACGACACAAGTTCGTAGCGTTCTTGTCCTCCGGCCCGGTTCTTCTCCTCTTTATCATTTTCGCGCTTCTTTTGCCCCCGGCCTGTTCGCCGCGCCAGTCGCGCGACCAGAAGTCGGTCGAGCCTCGGCGTGTGCAACAAGCATCTGGCCCGCAGCAACAGGGCATTCAAACGAGTGAGCCGGAAGATGGGCAGTGGCTGATGCCCGCCAAGAATTACGCGAGCACGCGTTTCAGCGGGCTCGACCAGATCAATACGGAGAACGCCAAAAATCTGAAGGTCGCATGGACGTTCTCGACCGGCGTGAATCGCGGGCAGGAGGCCGCGCCCATCGTGGTTAACAACACGATGTACGTGGTCACGCCTTACCCCAACATTTTGTACGCCTTAGACCTCACCCGGCAGGGCTCGCCCGTGAAATGGAAGTACGAGCCTCAGCCTGTGGCCTCCGCTCAGGGGGTGGCCTGCTGCGATCTGGTCAATCGCGGCGCGGTCTTCTCAAAGGGCAAAATCTTCTACAACACGCTGGACGCACAGACGGTCGCCGTTGACGCGGAGACGGGCCGCGAGCTCTGGCGTACAAAGATGGGCGATATCAACAAGGGCGAGACGATGACGATGGCCCCGCTCGTGGTCAAGGATAAAGTCCTTGTGGGTAATTCGGGCGGGGAGTTTGGCGTGCGCGGCTGGATTGCGGCGCTCGATGCCGCGAGCGGAAAGGAAGCATGGCGAGCCTACAGCACAGGCCCCGATGCAGACGTGCGGATTGGCGCAAACTTCAAGCCCTTTTACAGTCAGGATCAGGGCAAAGACCTCGGCGTCGCCTCCTGGCCGCCCGACGCATGGAAGATCGGCGGCGGAACCGTCTGGGGCTGGATTTCCTACGACCCCGATCTTAACTTGATCTATCACGGCACGGGCAATCCAGGCCCATGGAATCCAGAACAGCGTCCGGGCGACAACAAATGGACATCCGGCATCTTCGCCCGCAATCCGGACACGGGCGAGGCCCTCTGGTACTACCAGTGGGCTCCGCACGACCTCTTCGACTACGACGGCATCAACGAGCAAATCCTGCTGGACCTTCCCATCAATGGTCAGACGCGTAAGGTGCTGGTGCGGCCCGAGCGCACGGGCTACGTTTACGTTCTTGATCGCACGACCGGGCAGGTGCTCTCGGCCAATCCGTTCGTCCACATCACTTCGAGCAAGGGCGTTGACCTCCAGACCGGCAAGCTCATCTATAACGAAGAGAAAGATCAGGGGATGGGCAAGGTCGTGCGCGATATCTGTCCCGCCGCGCCGGGCGGTAAGGACTGGAACCCTTCGGCCTACTCTCCGCGCACGGGCTTGCTCTACATCCCGCACAACAATCTCTGCATGGATCACGAGGGGGTCGAGGCCAACTATATCGCTGGCACTCCGTACGTCGGCTCGAACGTGAAGATGTATCCGGGGCCGGGCGGACATCGCGGGGAGTTTACGGCTTGGGATCCTGTTACGGGAGGCGAAGTCTGGAAGATCACGGAGAATTTTCCCGTCTGGAGCGGCGCGGTCGTCACCGCAGGCGACGTGGTTTTTTACGGCACGATGGAGGGATGGTTCAAGGCCGTCAACGCGCGCACGGGCGAGTTACTCTGGCAGTTTAAGACCGGCTCAGGCATCATCGGCCAGCCCGTCACCTATCGCGGCCCTGACAACAAGCAGTACGTGGCGATTCTATCGGGCGTCGGAGGCTGGGCCGGAGCTATCGTCGCTGGCGGACTCGACCCGCGCGACGGCTCTGCCGCGCTCGGATTCGCCAACGCGATGACGGACCTGCCCGATCAAACCGCCAAGGGGGGGACGCTCTATGTCTTTTCGCTCCCCTGAATCCGGGCTCAAAGCTTTCAAGCGGATAAACCTGGGCGATAGACGGCGCGAAGCAGCAGCCCTGTGCTTGCTGCTCCTATCTATCTCGTTACTTCCCGCCTGCGCGCGCAAAGCCGAATCAGTTCAGACGGAGCAGGGAGCGCCGGCTTCACGGGCGACGAGTCCACGCGCGGCGCACAGACCCTTGCGCGTTTGCGCCGACCCGAACAACCTTCCATTTTCCAACGAGCGTCTCGAAGGTTTCGAGAATAAGATCGCGGCACTCGTCGCGCGCGAGCTGGAAACGGAAGTTGAGTATACTTGGTGGGCTCAGCGCCGGGGCTTTTTTCGCAACACGCTCAGGGCAGGCAGGTGCGACCTTGTGATGGGCGTGCCGAGCAGCTTCGAGCTGGCGCTCACGACCTCGCCTTACTATCGCTCCACGTATGTTTTCGTTTACCGCAAAGACAGGCGATTGAACATACGCTCCTTCGACGACCCCATCCTCCATAAGATCAAGATCGGCGTGCAGCTCGTCGGCGACGACTTCGCCAACACCCCGCCCGCTCACGCGCTCAGCAATCGCCATATCGTCGAGAACGTCCGCGGCTACACGCTCTACGGTGACTACAGTGAGGCCGATCCTCCTGCGCGGATAATCGCGGCGGTCGCGAAGGGCGAGGTGGACGCAGCCGTCGCTTGGGGGCCGCTGGCCGGTTACTTTGCGCGGCGGCAGAAAGTGCCGCTTGAGGTAGTGCCCGTTTCCCCTGAGATTGATCTCCCGTTTCTTCCCTTTGTGTACGACATTTCAATGGGGGTGAGGAGAGGCGATGACGCATTCAGAGAAGAGCTTGAAGAGATTCTCGCGCGCCGACGAGCTGAGATCAGAACCATCCTCGACGAATACGCCGTTCCGCAAATCGAGAATGGCCGCACCGAGAATGCTTCATACCGAAGGTAGAAACCTGAACTTCCTCCCGGCGTGCCTCCTGCTCGCGCTGGCGACCGTTCTGGCCGCTTCCTGTAAGCGCGAGGAGCGGGGCTTTCGTGTCCAGCCTCCATCGGCCAATCGCATCAACACGAAAAGGATGAGTGATCTACAGCCGGGTGTGCCTTCATCGCCCGTGCCTGTCAAGAACGAGTATGAGGAGAACGGCCCGGCGATGAGCGACGGCAAAAGGCTCTACGAGTGGTTCAACTGTGTCGGTTGCCACGCGCACGGGGGCGGAGGTATAGGACCACCCCTGATTGATGACCAGTGGATTTACGGAAGCGAGCCGGATCAAATCTTCGCCACCATCGTCGAGGGACGCCCCAACGGTATGCCGTCTTTTCGTGGCAAGATTCCCGACTATCAGGTCTGGCAACTGGCCGCCTACGTGCGAAGCCTGAGCGGGCAGGCGTCTAAGACTGCGGCCAACGGGCGCGACGACCACATGAGCACGAAGAAGCCAGAGCAACAGACGGAAACGAAAGAGCCGAAAGCTTCGACACTTCCCAAATCTGCGGAGCTGCCATGATGGAAGGCAAAAGTAAAAAGATAAAAGGCAAAAGTGAGACGATGCGCGCCATGCTCGCGCGCCTGTTGCGCTTCCGTCTTCTGCCTTTTGCCTTTTTACTTTTGCCCTTGTTGTCGGGGTGTGGGGGCGTTCAGTCGGCGCTCAACCCTGTGGGGCCGCAATCGGGACGCATCAGCCGTCTCTGGTGGCTGATGTTCTACGTCTGCACCATCGTCTTCATCCTCGTCATCATCTCCATTCTGCTGGCCGTCTACCGCGCGCGACAAAAGCCGAGCACGACTTTCGAGGCGGCCTACATCACGCCCGAAGAAGGCTCTGAGCGACGCGTCGCAAGGGTCGTGACCGGCGCTGTCCTTTTGACGGGCATCATCCTTTTCGTCTTTCTCGTCGCCAGCTTCAGAACAGGCAGGGGCTACTACACGGTTCAGGAACAACAGCCCGTATCCATCAAGGTGACCGGCCATCAATGGTGGTGGGAGATCGAGTATGAAGATCAGATGCCCAGCAACATCTTCAAGACGGCGAACGAGATTCACATCCCCGTCGGACGACTGGTCCAGCTTCAGCTCACTTCCACGGACGTCATACATAGCTTCTGGGTTCCCAACCTCGACGGCAAGAAAGACCTCTTGCCGGGACACGATAATAATATCTGGCTCAAGGCCGATAGAGAGGGCGAGTTCTACGGGCAGTGCGCGGAGTTCTGCGGTCACCAGCACGCGCACATGCGCTTTATCGTCATCGCGGAGTCGCAGGCGAAGTTCGACGCATGGCTGGAGGCGCAGCGTCGCCCCGCCGCGCAAGCGCCACAGGCGACAGAGGTGGCGCGCGGGCAGCAGGTCTTTCTCTCCGCGCCCTGCATCATGTGCCACACCGTTCGCGGCACGGATGCCGGGGCCAGCATCGCGCCCGACCTGACGCATGTTGCGAGCCGTAAGACCATCGCCGCCGGGACGCTCACCCGCACGCGCGATCATCTTGCGGGCTGGATTACCGACTCGCAGCAGGTCAAGCCGGGCAATCGCATGCCGCCCGTCCCGCTTCCCCCTGAGGATTTGCAGGCGCTGGTGAGCTATCTGGAGAGCCTCAAATGAGACTTGAAGAAGAAATAGAGGGCCGCCAAAACGCCGCGCAGGCAGCGGACTCTGTGGCCGTCGAAGAGAAAGCGCCAGCGCCGGATGAGCTGCCGGCTGAGCAGGAGCGGCGGCTGCTCGAAGAGGCTTGGGGCGACCCGCCCGGCCTGTGGGGATGGCTGGCGAGCACCAACCATAAGTCCATCGGCAGGCGCTATATCATCACGGCCTTCATCTTCTTCATCTTAGGCGGCATCCTCGCCCTGCTGATGCGTCTACAGCTTTCGCGCCCGGAAAACTCACTGCTGGGACCAGACCTCTACAATCAGATTTTTACGATGCACGGCTCGACCATGATGTTCCTCTTCGCCATCCCCGTCATGGAGGCGATGGCGATTTACCTTGTGCCGCTCATGGTCGGCACTCGCAATATAGTCTTCCCGCGCCTCGCAGCCTTCAGCTACTGGATATACCTTGCGGGCGGCGTGATGCTCTACGTCTTCTTCTTTCTGAACACGGGTCCCGATACGGGCTGGTTCAGCTATGTCACGCTGGCCGGGCCGGGCTTCTCACCCGGCAAGCGTGTCGATGTCTGGTCGCAGTTGATAAATTTTACGGAGATCGCCGCGCTCGCCGCCGCCGTCGAGACCATCGTGACGGTCTTTAAGATGCGCGTGCCGGGGATGTCTTTAAACCGCATTCCGATCTACCTGTGGACGATGGTGGTCGTCTCCTTCATGGTCATCTTTGCGATGCCGGCAGTGATGACGAGCAGCCTCTTTCTGACCCTTGATCGTCTGGTCGCCACGCACTTCTACAACCCTGCGGAGGGCGGCGACGTGCTGCTCTGGCAACATCTGTTCTGGTTCTTCGGACACCCGGAGGTCTACATCATCTTTCTTCCGGCGACGGGTTTCGTCTCGGCGATGCTTCCGGCCTTCACGCGCCGCCCGGTCTTCGGTTACACGGCGCTGGTCCTGGCGATCATCGCCAACGGCTTTATAGGCTTCGGCCTCTGGGTGCACCACATGTTCGCCACGGGGCTGCCGCAACTGGGCTCAAGTTTTTTCACGGCGGCGACGATGCTCATCGCCATCCCCTCAGGCATTCAAATCTTCTGCTGGACGGCGACGATCTGGACGGGACGCCTCAGGCTGAAAACGCCCATGCTCTTCGTCCTCGGCTTCTTCTTTATCTTTATTCTGGGCGGCATGACGGGAGTGATGCAGGCGAGCGTGCCCGTCAATCTGCAACTGCACGACACATATTTTGTCGTCGCGCATTTTCACTACGTCCTGATCGGCGGCGCGGTCTTTCCGCTCTTCGGAGCCTTCTATTACTGGTTTCCGAAGATGACCGGGCGCATGCTCGGTGAAGGTCTGGGCAAGCTCAACTTCTGGCTCATGTTCGTGGGCTTCAACCTGACCTTCTTCCCGATGCACATCCTCGGGCTTGAAGGGATGCCGCGACGCATCTATACCTACGTGCCCGGCACGGGCTGGGAGCGTCTTAATCTGCTGGCGACGGCGGGCGGCGTCGTCCTCACGCTCGGCGTTCTGGTCTTTATCATCAATGCCTTTAGAAGCCTGCGCTCGGGCGAAGTGGCGGGCTCGAATCCATGGAACGCAGACACGCTCGAATGGGCGACCGCCTCGCCTCCGCCCGACTACAACTTCTTTCGCCTGCCCATCGTTCAGGGACGCGAAGCGCTCTGGGCACGAAGCGAGGAAGCGCCGGTCGTGGGGGGACTGAGGAGCGACTGCCGCGAGATTTTGATAACGCAGACGATGGATGCCGAGCCCGATCACAAGCTCATACTGCCGGGGCCGAACATCGGGCCGCTCCTGATGGCGCTGGCCGCCACGGCGACCTTCATCTGCTCGATCTTCAGTCCGTGGGCGCTGCCCGGCGGGATGGTGCTCTCTTTCGTCGCCCTGCTCGTATGGGGTTGGCCCAAGAGGGAAGAGGAAGAAAAGTGTGAGCCTCCTACGGTCGAAGAGATGTCGGAAGAGGAGCGAAGACGGGAGGCCGCCAGAACACAATGAGAGAGAGAGTCGCCATTGATGTTTCTCGTTTGCCGGGCTTCGCCTTCGGAAGTCGCGCCGTGACGTGGTGGGCCGTGTGGGGTTTCCTCGCCATCGAGGGAACGATGCTCGTGCTCTGCTTCGTCACCTATTTCTACCTGCGCGACCGCGTCACGGACTGGCCGCCGCCTCCGACCGAGCTGCCTGATCTGCTGATACCGACCATCAATCTTTTCATCATCCTCGCGAGCGCCCTGCCGATGTACCTGCTTGAGAAAGCGGCCAAGCGGCTCGACGCGCCGAGGGTCATTCTCTGGCACATCGTCTGCGACGTGGTGGGCATAGTCTTTATCGCCGTCAGGTTTTTAGAGTTCAAGTCGCTGAACGTCTATTGGGATTCCAACGCCTACGGCTCTATTGTCTGGACAATCATGGTGATTCACACGTTTCACCTCATAGCCGAAGTGGCCGAAACCATCGTCGTCACGGTGCTGCTCGCGCTCGGGCACACGCAACCTAGATATATGGTTGACGCGACCGACAATGCGCTCTACTGGTACTTTATAGTCCTCATCTGGATTCCGTGTTACGCGCTGGTGTATCTCGCGCCGCGTTTTCTTTAAGGAGGGAGGCTGTCGCAAGATGTCTGCCGATGAGAGTCCGGAAAGCGGGACGCGGTCGAAGCAGGGGCAGAGCGCGGGCCTGCTGGCTTTATGGGCGGGCGTGCTCGTCGCGCCCATGGCTTTTCTCTCCAACCTGCAAGTCAATTATACGCTCGCGCAGAAACTCTGCCCCGGAGGGCACACGTCTCTGCTGCACCTGATGACGATTATCTTCCTGGTGATCGCGGCTGCCGGCGGCCTTGTCGCCTGGCGCAACTGGGAAAGGGCCGGACGCCGCTTGCCGGACGAGGCGGAAGACACGAGCACGCGTGATCGTTTCCTCGGAAGCCTTGGGGTGATGATCAGCGCGCTCAGTTTCCTCATCATCGTCGCGCAATGGATTCCGCAGTTCATCTTCAATCCGTGCCAGAGATAAATGGCAAGGATGAAGGATGAAGGATGAAAATGCAGTTGTACAAGTTGAATAACTCCTCTTTCATCCTTCCGCCTTCATCCTTCATCCTTGCTTTTCACGGTGGCAAGCCGCATACGTTTCATGATCTGTGGTTCACGTGGGGACGCGACCCTCTTGTGATCGCGAGCCTGGCTCTGGCGTGTTGGTTGTACACGCGAGGCGTGCGGCGCTTATGGCGAGAGTCTGGGCGCGGCCACGGCGCGAGCCTCACCGAAGCGTGGGCATTCGCAGGAGGTTGGCTCGCGCTTTTCGTCGCGCTCGTTTCGCCGCTTCACCCCTGGGGAGAGGTTCTGTTTTCCGCGCACATGACGCAGCACGAAGTCCTGATGCTCGTCGCCGCTCCGCTTCTGGTGCTGGCGCACCCGCTCGTGCCTTTCCTGTGGGCACTGCCTGTGGGCTGGCGACAATCGTTAGGGGCTGTGGGCAAACATCGCGCAGTGCAAGGGGGCTGGCGCGCTGTGACGAATCCGCTTGCGGCCTGGGCCATTCACGCCGTGGCGCTCTGGGTCTGGCACGCGCCCGCGCTCTTTCAGGCAACTCTGAGCAGCGATTTCGTGCACACTCTGCAACACCTGAGCTTTCTGGGCTCGGCCCTGCTCTTCTGGTGGGCACTCATTCATGGGCGGCGGGGGTTGATGGGCTACGGCGCGGCTGTGCTCTATATGTTCACGACATCCGTGCATAGCGGCGTGCTCGGCGCGCTGATTACTTTCGCCAACAAAGTCTGGTATCCGGCCTATGCTCAGACAACACAGTCATGGGGGCTCACACCGCTTGAAGATCAACAACTCGGCGGGCTGATCATGTGGATTCCGGCTGCGACCGTCTATGTGATAGCGGGGCTCGCATTGATGCTCGGCTGGATGCGCGAATCGGAGCGGCGCGTCCGCAGGCGCGAGGCACGCGCCCTGCGCTGAAGAGATGCAGGGCGCGTGCGCGCAGAGAGAGGGCGATCATCGCCTACCTTTAAGCGTCGAAGTAAAGTAGTATTGCCTGCGAATCATCCGGACATTCATATCAGAGATGCCAGTCAGGTGGATTTATAGACGAGGCTGCTTGATCGCAGCGCTTATGCTGCTGCAATGTGCCTCGTCCTGTGGGCCTGAACGGTCCGGGCCGCTCGCCTATGTGAGCAACGAGCGTGACGGGACGATCACCGTCATCGACATCTCGACGGACACGGTCGTCGAAACGATAGTCGTGGGCGCGAGGCCGCGCGGCATTCACCTGAGCCCGGACAAGCGGCTGGTTTACGTGGCGCTCAGTTACCCGTCGAACCGCCGCGAGGGCGAAGACAAGATCGCAGCCATCGATACGACTACGCACAAGGTTGTGGCGAAGTACGACGCTGGCACTGACCCGGAAGAGTTCGTCGTCAATCTGGACGGGACGCGCTTCTACATCGCCAACGAGGATGCCGGGACGGCATCCGTCACGGAACTCAGCTCCAACAGCATCATCGCCACGCAGGTCGTCGGGCTTGAGCCCGAAGGCGTCGCTCTCAGCCCCGACGGGCGATGGGTCTATGTGACCTCAGAAAGCAGCAGCACCGTCTCTGTGATAGATACGCAGACGAATCAGGTCACGAAGACTTTTCTGGTCGGCGCGCGCCCACGCGAAGCGGCCTTCTCGCCCGACGGCACACGCGCCTACGTGACGGCTGAAAACGGCGGCTCTCTTTCGGTGGTCGATACAGTAGATCACAGCGTCATTGCGACCATCGAGCTTCCGCGCGGCCAGACGCAGATGAAGCCGAAGGGAGTCGTCGTCTCGGCGGACGGGCAACGCATCTACGTCGCAACGGGGCGCGGCAACACGGTCGCCGTCGTCGAGGCCGCGAGCCACAAACTGCTGAACATAGTTCCGGTCGGCCAGAGACCATGGGGCATCGCGCTCTCCCCCGACGGCAGCAAGCTTTACACGGCCAACGGATTGTCGAACGACGTATCGGTGATAGACACTGCGACCAGCCGGCTCATCAAGAACATCAAGGCGGGAGACGGCCCGTGGGCCATCGCCGTCAAGCCTTGATGCTTGAGATGGAATCTGACCGAGCGGGATTTGAAGGCGGGAAGCGACGAGAGCAATGAACTCATATGTAAGAGATCAAGGGGTCGGCGTGGTAGCTCTCGCTTTCCTGCTCCTCGTGCGTATCGCTTCAATCTACGTTTGTGTGCTCGTCGAGCTTCATCTGACGAGCGCTCCCGCTTGCGCTGCCGCTCGTCGTACCTTGCCGCAATCGCCGCGCATTGAGGGCGTGGTGCTGGATCAAAGGGGCGCGCCCGTAGCCGAAGCTCAAATCTCTATCAGCAACGAGTCCTCTGTTATTGCTCAGGTGAGGACGGGTGATGACGGACGGTTCGTCTTTGAAGCGATGCGGGGGCGATCCCTGACGCTTAAAGTTCAAGCGCGCGGGTTCAGCAGCGCAGAGCGAAAGTTGAGCGCACAAGAGAGCGCGGCTTCAACGCTCAGGATAGTCCTTCAGCCCGCGCCCGTTGAGGAACAGGTGACGGTCACGGCGACACGGACTGAGACGCGGCTCGCGGAGACGGCGGCCAGCGTCGTCGTGCTTAACGAAAGAGAGTTCTCGGCGACCGCCGCCCTGACCATTGATGATGCGCTCAGGCAAGTGCCCGGCTTTCAATTGTTCCGGCGCTCCGGCAGCCGCACGGCCAATCCGACTTCGCAGGGAGTCTCTTTAAGAGGCGTCGGCGCGAGCGGGGCGAGCCGCGCTCTCGTACTCGCCGACGGTATTCCACTCAACGATCCCTTCGGCGGGTGGGTTTACTGGGGACGCGTCCCGCGCCAGTCGGTCGCCAGTATCGAAATCCTGCGCGGCGGCTCTTCCAATCTCTACGGCAGCGGCGCGCTCGGCGGTGTCGTTAATATCCTGACGCGGCGCACGCATCAAACGCCCGTCCTCTTGCTCGAAGCATCCTATGGCAACCAACAGACAACGGACGCCTCGCTCTTTATGGGAGGACGAAAGGGGCGCTGGGGCGCGACCCTCGCCGCCGAAAATCTACATGCGGGTGGCTATATCGCTGTTGATCGGCGCGAGCGTGGGCCAGTTGATACGCCCGCCGCTTCAAGACACACGGCGCTTGATCTCTCGCTTGAACGTCTGCTCGATAGAGACGGGCGCGCCTTTCTACGCGCCGCATATTTTGGCGAATCGAGAGCCAACGGCACGCCGCTGCAAACCAACCGCACACACACGAGGCAGCTCAATGCTGGCGCAGATTGGCCCAACACCCGGGCGGGCTCATTCTCCCTGAGGGCCTACGCCGGTACACAGCTTTTCGATCAAAACTTTACAGCCCTCAGCGCAGACCGCAGCGCAGAGACGCTGACCCGCATCCAGCGCGTGCCCGCGCAGGTGTCCGGCTTTTCGTTGCAATGGTCGCGCGCCGCCGGTTCGAGACATACGCTGGTTGCCGGTCTGGACGGGCGTGAGGTGCGCGGCATGAGCGACGAGCTTGTTTTCGTCGGCGGCAGGCCGACACAGATCGTGGGCGCGGGCGGGCACGAGCGAACCATCGGCCTCTACGTCGAGGACATCTTTCGCCTGAACGAACACCTGTTCATAACGGGGGGGCTGCGTTTTGATCGCTGGCGCAATTACGCTGCGCTACAGGCGACCAGACCCGCCAGCGGGGCGAGCCCCGGTCAGGTCAATCGTTTTCCTGATCGGAGCGAGACGGCGCTGAGCCCTCAACTCTCCGTGCTCTACAAGCCACGTGAGCGAGTCTCGCTCACGGCTGCCTTCTACCGCGCCTTTCGCCAGCCCTCCTTAAATGAGCTGTACAGATCATTTCGCGTCGGCGATGTCTCGACGCTCGCCAACGAAAATCTGCGCGCAGAGCGCCTGACGGGCGGAGAAGCGGGCACGAGCATCGCTTCCTTCAAGAGCCGTCTTATCACGCGCGCCACAATTTTCTGGACGGAGACGACCCGCCCCATAGCCAACGTGACTCTCAATGTTGTGCCCGCTCTCATTACGCGGCAGCGACAGAATCTGGGCCGCACGCGCTCGCGCGGCCTTGAGATAGAAGCCGAGGGTCGAGCGGGTAAGCATTGGAATATCACTGCCGGCTATCTTTTTTCGGATGCCACGGTTCTGAAATTTCCGGCCAACATAGACCTCGAAGGATTGCTTATCCCGCAGGTGGCCCGACACCAACTGACTTTTCAGATGCGTTACGCGAATGAGTCTCGCCTGAGCGCCGGGGTGCAGGGACGCTTCACGGGCACGCAGTACGACGATGACCAGAATCGCTTGCGGCTTGGCCGCTACTTCACGCTCGACGCGCTCGCCTCACGTCGCCTCACGCGCCGTGTGGAGCTTTTCGCGGCGGCTGAGAATCTCCTTAATCAAAGATATGAGATCGGTCGCACGCCGGTCTTGACACTAGGGCCGGGCCTGCTCGTGCGCTTCGGTATCAGGCTGCGTCTGGGCCAACAGTGAAGACGCGGCAGGGGACGCGCAGGCTTACGGGAACATGCTTTAGCTAACACGAACAAAGGGGGGAATGGGCATCGCTGCTCGCCGTGCCTTTCAGGCTCGAACCGGGCGGCCCATCACACATTATGGTCGAACAAGAGGCACAGGACACGCAACAGGACTCAGCACAGAAGCGGCGGGACGATCAGCAGCATCAACATGATATTGAGCAGGAAGAGGTCGAGCAGCGCAGCTCTCCGAGCGGGAAGATAGTTTACAGGGCGATCCTGAAGGAGGGAGACGACGAGCTGGGTCGCCCGTCGTCTGCGCTCTTCTGGTCGGGTCTGGCGGCGGGTCTCTCGATGGGTTTCTCCATGGTCGTCGAGGGATTGCTCCACACTTACCTGCCGGACGCTTCCTGGCGCCCGCTCGTCGCCAAGCTCGGTTACAGCGTGGGGTTTCTCATCGTCGTGCTCGGTCGCCAGCAGTTGTTCACCGAGAATACACTGACCCCCATCCTGCCGCTCCTCCTGAGGAAAGATTCCAGGACGGCTGCCAACGTCGGTCGGCTCTGGCTGGTCGTCCTCGTCGCCAATCTCATCGGCGCTTTTCTCATCGCATTGGTCGCCGCCCGCACCAATGCCTTTGACCCGCACATCAGGCAATCGTTCGCCGAAATAGGCCACAAGGCTATGGAGAATGGTTTCGGGACGACGCTTCTGCGCGCCATCTTCGCCGGTTGGTTGATCGCGCTGATGGTCTGGCTGCTGCCCTTCGCCGAGGCGGCGCGCGTCTGGGTTATCATCATCATCACGTATGTCGTCGGGCTCGGCAGCTTCAGCCACATCATCGCCGGGGCAGTCGAGACGTTCGCTCTGGCGGCGATGGGTCAGGCGTCATGGCTGACGGTCTTCGGTCGCTACATTGTGCCGACCTTGATCGGGAATATCCTCGGCGGAGTAATGCTCGTCGCCACACTCAACCATGCACAGGTGGTCTCCGGCGGCGAAGGCGAAGATATTTAAGATTCTTCAGAAAAGAGAGAGCCCTGCGGCGTCGGGCGACGAAAAGTTGGCGGCTTGGCTTCGGCATACCTCTGGCTGTTGAAGCCCAGGCGTCGGCAATGCAGTTTGAAGAGCTGCTCGACCATTCTCCATTGCTCGCTCGTGCCCTTCATGCGCGCGCCGAACTCGCTTGAGTTGAGCCTCCCGCCCCGCTCTTCCTTGATGTGATTGAGAATGCGTTCGGCGCGGGTGGGCAGGCGCTCCCTTAAGCGCTGCTCGAAATAGGGCGCGACGCTGCCCGGCAGGCGCAGCATGGTCATCCATGCGACGGTCGCTCCGGCTTCGCGCGCACGCTTGAGAAGACCGGGGATGTCCGAATCGTTCAGGCCGGGCGAGAGCGGCGCTATACCTATCCCCGTCTTGATGCCGGCTTGCGACAACTCCTCCATCGCGCGGAAACGCGCCGCGGGCAGAGGCGCGAATGGCTCTAAGGCGCGCGCCGTCTCGTCGTCGCGGAAAGGGATTGTGAAGAAGACCGCACAGCCGGCCTCCTCGGCCAACGCACGCAAAAGCTCCGTGTCGCGGCGAACGAGCGCCGATTTCGTGACGATGCTCACGGGCTGGCGAAATTCCAGACACACCTCAAGGCAGCGGCGCGTCAGCCTGTAATGCGCCTCAAGCGGAAGATAAGGGTCGGAAGTGAAGGAAAAGACCAGCTCGTCGCCGCGCCAGGAGGGCTTCATCAGCTCGCGCCTTAAAAGCTCGGGAGCATTTATCTTGGCGACAATCTTGCGCTCGAAATCCGTGCCCGCGCCCATCTCCAGATACTCGTGCGTCGGGCGCGAAAAACAGTAGGTACAGGCATGCGTGCAGCCGCGATAGCAGTTGATGGAATAGTCGAAGCCCACGTCCGGGCTCTTGTTGTGCGTGATGATCGAGCGCGTTGCCGTCTCTTCAAAGACTTCGAGTCGTGCTTCGGGCGGCTCGCCGATCCACTCGACATCCGTTGTGAGCCATGGATTGGGCGGGTTCTCTACGTATCGCATCGGTGAGTCTCTGCCTCGCCAGAGCCTCTACAATTCCATGCATGCTGAAGTCCGGGGCGCTCCTGCTACCGGAACACCGAGCGCCGTCAGGCAGCTTTTCGCCGGGGAAGTGCGGCGCGTTTGGGTTGCAATCCCAGCCGCTCGCGCAGGCCCGCGCAGGCGTCCAGCTCGCGCTCCGGTATACAGGGCGCGCACACCCATTTGCCGTCGATGTCGCGCATGTGCAGGCGATCCGTCGTCCTGCGGCAAGCTTCGCATTTGAAATCCTTGCTCATCTTCGTTTGCTCTCCGAAAAGTTTTTTTAAGCGACGCGAGCCATCTGATGTGCCGGGTCGTACTCGTTAGCCAGATACCAGCGTGCTATGAATTTGAGCACCGCCGAGACGTGCTTACACTCGAAGCCCGGCTCGGCATTGCCCCGATAGATAAAGTCAGCGCAGGTGCAGGCAAGGTGTTTCGTTTCCGGGTCGCGGAAGAGGTGATAGTCGCGCTCTGTGCCCGTCTCGGAATGCGCGATCCAGCCGTAGGGCTCGGCCTCGTAGACCTTAATCCTCTCGGAGCGCGCGGCCCGCTGTTCCGCCGCCGTAAAAACATGCACCTTGCCCGGCGTTCTCTTTTTCATACTCGTTTTCATGCGAAGCATTATAGCATGTTTCATGCGGCTGTGCTACAATGTTTCACGTCTGAAACGCAGGGGCGCGAGCCTACATCTATCGTGCGTGCGGTCAGACAGGGTCTTCGTAGCAGAGCGTACAGAGGAGCGCGAGATAAAAGCCATGTCATTTAACAAGATCATCGTCGTCGGAAACCTCGGGCGCGACCCGGAGATGAGATACACGCCGCAGGGCACTCCCGTTTGCACCTTCAGCATCGCGTCCAACGAGCGTCGTAAAACGAGCGCGGGCGAACAGCAGGACATCACGACGTGGTTCAGGGTGACGGTCTGGGGCAAGCAGGCCGAGACCGTTTCGAAGTATCTGTCAAAGGGCAGAAGCGTGTACGTCGAAGGCCGCCTGCACATTGAAGAATGGATGGACAAAGAGGGCAAGCCGCGCTACACGCTCGAAGTCAATGCCAGTGACGTACATTTCATAGACAGCGCGACGGGCGCGGCAGACCGAGAGGGCATCCCTGTGGCGCGCCAGCCTGAGAATGCGAGAAGCCAGAACGCGATGCGCCCTGCCGGAGGCAGGATTCCTCCGCGCCCTTCCACCGTTGACGAAGATTCCATCCCATTCTAAGTCGCCGCGTCGCCAGTCCCGCATAAGACAGGCGGCGCACGCGAGCCCTCTAAAAGCATATGAGTGAAGAGTTGACACGAGAGATGACGAGTGCGCTCGCGCCGGTCGATCGCTCGCAGTTCATGCCTGCGATGTCTATTGAGCTGGCCGTCGAGCGTTACAACACGATCACGGAGTTCGTCAGCCGCGTGCTGAGGCGCGATGTCGACTACGGCATCATTCCGGGCACTGAGAAGCTGACTTTGCTCAAGCCGGGGGCGGAGAAGTTGACCACCTTCTTCGGGCTCAGCACGCGCTTTCAGTTGATCGAGCGGATAGAAGACTGGACGGGTGAAGACCACAACAATGAGCCCTTCTTCTACTACCTTTATCGCTGCCAGCTTTTTCGCGGCGACCTGCTGGTGGCCGAGGCCGACGGCTCCTGCAACTCGCGCGAGCAGAAGTACCGCTACCGCGAAGCGCAACGCGTGTGCCCTGAGTGCGGGCACGCCGCCATCATCAAGGGCAAAGAAGAATACGGTGGCGGGTGGCTCTGCTTTCGCAAGAAGGGAGGCTGCGGCGCTAAATTCTCTGCGGGCGACGCGGCCATAGAGAGCCAGCAGGTCGGGCGCGTGCCCAACCCTGAGATCGCAGATCAGGTTAATACGATTCAAAAAATGGGGCAGAAACGTGCCCTCGTTGCCGTCACCTTGCTGGCCGTCAATGCTTCCGAGTTCTTCACGCAGGATGTCGAAGATTTTATCAGCACGCCGGCGGTGATCACGGAAGCGCCCGCCGCCGCCGTTGCTTCATACGACGAGCAGCCTGCGAGAAGCAGCACCGGCATCGCGGGAGGCAGAAAGTTTTCTTCAGCTTCCGATGTGGCGGTTGGCCCGAGGGTTGAGGAGAGCGATATCCGCCTGGATATTCTCGCCGCGTGCCGACAACTGGGAAAAACCGAAGACCAGCTTGTCGACTGGCTCAAGCGAAAGTATGAGATTGCGGGCATAGAGGAGCTTTCGCTTCAGCAGAAGCGCGAAGTGCTGGCCTTCCTGCACAACAAGATCGCCAAAGAAAGGGCCGCTTGAGCGCGCGACGCGCTGAAGCGGCCCTCGCACGTTCTGCGAGTGATTAGAGCTTAGCGGCGAGCTTGAGGTAATCTCTATCCGAGATGAGTCAGAGTGAGATTGTACTGCGGTTCGATTCGGGGACGCTGCTGCTTGACGGGGCCGCGCAGACTTCCACGGTCGTCCCGGCGGCCTTTCGCTGGGACGAGAGGGTGATGCGCTGGCGCGCGCCCGCTTGGGCCTACCGTCACGTCGTCAAAGATTTGATTCGCTCACAGACCCTTTACGAAGACCGCGCGCGCGCTTACCTCTCGTTCGACTTTCCCACCGAGCTACGGGTCGAGCCGCGCCCTTACCAGCAGCAGGCGATCAATGAATGGCGGAAGCATAATCGTTGCGGCGTGGTTATCCTGCCGACGGGCGCGGGCAAGAGCCTCGTCGCACAGATGGCGATTGAGCAGACGAAGCGCTCCACGCTCGTCATCGTCCCGACCATTGACCTGATGAACCAGTGGTACGACCTGCTGCTCTCTTGCTTTCAGGCCGAGGTGGGATTAATCGGCGGCGGCTACTACGAGGTAGGGGCTCTGACGGTCACGACCTACGCTTCGGCGTTTCGTTTTATGGAGAGGCTCGGCAATCAATTCGGCCTCATCATCTTCGACGAATGCCATCATCTGCCGAGCAGCATCTATCGCTATGCGGCGGAGATGGCGATTGCTCCCTTCCGTCTGGGGCTCACGGCGACGCCTGAGCGCGCGGACGGCGAAGACCGAAGCCTCGAACAACTGATTGGCCCAATCGTTTACCGGCGCGAGGCGCACGAGCTGGCCGGCGAGTATCTGGCGGATTACAGCATCGTCCGCATCAACGTCCGCCTGAGCAGGGAAGAGCGCGAGCTTTACGAAGAGGAGCGAGCGATCTTTCGTCGCTTTCTACAGGACAAGCGAATTGATCTGGGGAGTTTGCGCGGCTGGCAGATGTTCATCGTCGCGAGCGCGCGAAGCGAAGCAGGCCGTCGCGCGATGCTCGCTTATCGTGAATCGAAACGCATCGCGCTCGGCACGGACAGCAAGCTCCGTGTACTGGCGCAACTTCTGGCGCGGCACAAGCGAGAGCGCACGCTGATCTTTACGGCGGAGAACGAGATGGTCTATCGCATCTCGGAACAGTTGTTGATTCCGGCCATCACGCACGAGACGGGCATCAAGGAGCGCCGCCAGTGGCTCGAAGCCTTCAACGCGGGCGAAGTGCTGGCGCTCGCCACCTCCAAGGTCTTAAACGAAGGGGTCAACATCCCCGAAGCCTCCGTCGCGATAGTCCTCTCCGGCTCGGGCTCATCGCGCGAGCACATACAGCGCCTGGGACGCATCCTACGCAAGCAGCCCGGGAAAGAAGCGATTCTTTATGAAGTCGTGACGAGCGAGACGACCGAGGAGAATATCAGCCGCCGCAGAACAGACGCCGGACAATTTCGCGAAGCGAGACACGAGACCGAGGAGTCGAGCCGCGCGCGGCGATTGGTTTAGATTATGTTGACGGCTGATCTGGCACAGAGTTGGCAGCGCGGCGGGCGCACCGGCCCACGCTACATAGAGACGGATGACGCGGACTATCTGTCTGGCGCGTCGGCGCTCATCAATCTCTTCGTCGAGCACGAGGCGCGCGCGCGCGGCGAGCTGGACACAGCCCTTGAGGCGTACGTGGGGCTCGGCACTGACTATAAAATCCTGCGCGGGCTCATCAAGCTGCTGATGGATCGTTGCAGGTTTGAAACAGCGAGCCCCGTCGACCCGGCGTTGATTCGCCGCACACTGTTTCTTCAGGCCAGAGCCTTTCATCCTGTGACGGAAGAGAATGTTCGACTGGAAGTCCTGACAGTCGCCGCGCAGGAGCTGGGCCATGCGCCCGATGTCCTGCTCTCCGGGCTCTACGCGGACTTGCCTTCAAATCAGAAGCTCATAGAGTTTGAGCGTCTGGGCGAAAGTGAATTGCTCGATCTATATAATCTGGCGCAGGCGCAGGCGCTGCTCTACCGCTGCCTTGAGATGCGGCTCACCATTGAGCCGCAGGGGACGGAAAATTACCGCGAGCTATTCGGCGCGATCAAGGCTTACAGGTTGATTCACACGATCAAGGGCAGCCCCTCTCGCGGCTACGAAGTCCGTCTCGACGGGCCAGTCTCCATCTTTCATCGCTCGCAGAAGTACGGCGTGCAGATGGCCGTCTTTCTGCCCGCCCTGCTGCTCTGCGCGGGGTGGCGCATGAGCGCCGAGATAGCGCAGAAGCCCGGCAGCGGCGGCATAGCCCTCTTCGAGCTCGCCAGCGACCAGACACGGCTGCGCTCGCACTACATCACCGCCGCGACGCGCGAGACTTCCGCGCAGGAGAAGTTTACGGAAAACTGGATGAGGTTCGAGAGCCTCTGGGCGCTTGAGCCTTCGAGCGAGGTCATAGACCTCGGCGAGAGCGCTTTTATTCCCGACTTCTCGCTCACGCACCCTGAGGGCCGACGCGTCTATCTTGAGATTCTCGGATTCTGGACGCCGCAACACTTGCAGGAAAGATTAAAAGAGTTCGAGCACGCGGGGGTCGAAAACTTTATCCTCGCGGCGTGGGATGAGCTACGGGGCAGCCGCGAGCCGCTCTCCAGAGTTCCGCCCCACACCATCATCTTTAAGAGCAAGCTCGACCCCATCTCGGTCGAGCTTGAGCTGAACCGCCTGATCGCGGGCGACCAAACCTGATAGATGCCTTTTTAATCGCGGTGACACTCCCATGCACTTTAACGTCAAACAGCTCTACACGCCGCAACTTGAGCTTTACGAGCTGAACGAGAGCGCGCTGATCATCGATACGGAGACGGTCGGCGCTGGGCCGACCGTTGAGATTATCGAGATAGCGTTCGGCTCAATCAACGGCGAGATAGTTTATGAAACGCTCGTCCAGCCGGTCTTTAACGCTTTGCCGCCGCTCTCCAAGCATCATCGCTTCGAGCGCTCCGAGTTCGGGGACGCGCCTTGCTGGAAGGACATCTGGCCCGAGGTCTCATCAATCATTGATGGCCGCCTGCTCGTCGCCTACAACGCGGCGTTTGATCGCCGCGCCTTCGCCGCCGAATGCTCCCGTTATCATCAAAGCTCTAAGGAGCGAGGCTGGCGCTGCGCCATGCAGCTGGTCAAGCAGACCATTGGCACAAGACGCTCACCGACCTTGAGCGAAGCCTGCGCCTTTTACGGCCTTGAGGGCGGCAACCATCGCGCCGGGCGCGACGTACAGGCCACATGCCGGTTGCTCAAGACTCTGGCCTCGACAGCCGACGAAAGAGAGAAGCGCGCGTGAAAGAGCTGTTGACCGTAGAGCTTGTGCCGAGGACTTCGTGGTACGCGAACGTGCGCTCGAACGTTTCGGCGACGACGTGGGAGCGTCTTAAAAGGTTAACGTCTGAGCGCGCGGGCAATGCCTGCGAGGTGTGCGGAGGAAGGGGAAAGAAGTGGGCGGTGGAATGTCATGAGGTGTTTGCCTACGACGACGAGCGACACGTGCAGAAACTGGTCAGGCTCGTCGCGCTTTGTCCCGCCTGCCACGAGGTCAAGCATATAGGTCTCGCCGGGATACGAGGCCATCACGGGCGCGCACTACGCCATCTGGCCGAGGTCAACGGGTGGTCTCTGGCCGACGCGGAGCTTTATCTGGAAGCCTGTTTCGAGCAGTGGCACAGGCGTAGCTGTCACGACTGGCAGTTAGACCTCTCGTATTTGGAACAGTTCGGCGTGGCTTCCACGGCGCGCCGGTGAGCTTTCAGATATGCTGACGGCAACCAGACAGGCGGATGGGCTCAAGCTCGCGGCATGGGAAGCAGACAAAGCTCAGAGACCTTTCATCTGTCATTGCTGCGGCCAGGTGGTGACGCTGCGTAAAGGCGGAATCCGCGCGCCGCACTTCGCACACCAGCCGCCGGTCACATGCGAGTACGGGGCGGGGGAATCCGAAGAACATCGCCGCTGCAAGATCAGTATTTATGAGAGCCTGAGCGCGCACCCGCGCATCACGAAATGCGAGATCGAGCGCAACCTCGTGACGGTCAGACCAGACATCAGCGCCTATCTGGACAGAGTGCCCTTCGCCATCGAAGTCCAACTGAGCAGCCTGTCGCTGGACAAGATCAGCTATCGCACGGCTGAATACGCGCGACTCGGCATCTACGTGCTCTGGCTTCCTCTCTACGCGGAAGAATTGAGGCGGGAACTGTACCAGCCGCGCCCCTGGGAGCGCTGGCTGCACGCGGCATATTTCGGCAGGGTCTATTACTGGCTCGAAGGCTTGCGGGTCGTGCCCGTCCACTTCAGAGATTACTACGCGGGCCTGCGAGGCCGGACTCGCGATTACCGCAAGCTCTCACCGAAGAAAGTTCCCATCGACGGAGAGGCGGCGAACCTCGCCGAGGACTTCCGCCCCGTCCAAAGAGACGCATGGGCCAACGACCGTATCTCCATTCCTCAATCAAAGCTTCTGATGGATAAGCAGGCGGCGTGGTACTAAGAAAGGATGAAGGATGAAGTAAAAGCTTTCAAGAATAGAAAGCATTGCTTTCATCCTTCATCCTTCATCCTTCATCCTTGCTTTTCACTGTGCCCAGGTTTTGCTTGAAGGTCTGCCGATGTGTATGTGCGGGCCTGTGGCAGAGCCGGGGACGGCCTGTCTGAAGGCCAGAAAGGGTATGCGCTGGCTGCTGAGGTAGGCTATCAACGCCTGACCTTCGGGGCTGTCAGGGTGCAGGGCGACATCCATCGCGTTGCGATGATCGTAGCCCCAGCGGTTGTGCAGCTCCGATTGCCCGTAGGCGCTGACGGGCAGGTGACGACCGAACCGCCCGGCGAAGAAGCCTTCGATCTTTGCCGCCTCGGAGATAGACCAGTTGCCGGAGCCGATGTTGCGTATGTAGGCGACCCTTTTAACGGAGCTTGTTCTGGGAGCGGCTGCGGCCAGAGGCATGGCGACGACTTCCGCTTCGACCAGCGCCTCGGCAAGCATCTGGTCGGCGGCCTTGAGCTTCTGGTGAACCTCTTCGACCTGCCCCTTCAGCTCGACAATCGTCGCCTCGCTCTTCTCGAACGCCTGACGCGAGATGATGCCGTCCGTGTAAAGCTCTCGCAGCTTGTTGAGGTCTGCGGCGGCCTCGGCCAACCTCTGCTCACGCAGCGCGAGCAGGTCTCGCAGGCTCGATTTGTAGGTCTCCGTGGCCTTTATCAGCTCATCATGATCTTTGCTCAACGGCTTGGGCGCGTCGGCGCGCGAGACGACGACCGTTTCCGCCTGCGGCTTTCGGGTCGCGGAGGCGCGCCGGGTCTTCGAGTCCTGTGCGAGGGCCAGAGAAGGCAGTAGCAGCAGGAGCGCGATGACCACGATTTTAAGTTTTCCGTCGGCCATAATTCTTGGATGCAGCGGTCGGGCGTCTGTATTGCTGTTAGAATTTAAATAATCAGCCCACAGACCTATACGCTCGATGACCCTTCGCAGTTTCGCTTGATATGTCTCAAGCACTGGACGGACGCGCATCGCCGTCCACGTGTGTATTGAGGGGAACTAACTTTCCCGGGGGGATGCTCGCAGGCTCTTAAAGAGCTTGGGGAGGACGTTTGCCAGTTCTCGGGAGGGGATTCTAAGAGGATGGCAAACTTTTAGTCTGCCGTGCGGCCCGTATCGGTCAGGTCTTCAATGCGCCAGTGGGTGGATTGGCCCACGTGGGTCATTTTACCCTTGGCGTCGATCTCGTAGTCCGGCACGCCGTATCGCTTCCAGACCTGTAGGTCGTAGAGCGCGTAGCCGCCGCCGCGCGCGACGCTCGCCACGAACTCTTCTCCATCCGGGAACGCATAGATGCCGCGCTCTCTCAGCTCGATCCGACTCAAAGATGCGTCTTCTTTCATACGTCCGGGATAATTCGGCATCACGGTCAACCCCAAAGTGTCCTCTCAGCGTGCCGGTTCAAACTCTGCCGCAGTGTGTTGACCGACTAAACCGATCAATTCGACCCGCCCGTTTGAAAGCACGCGCAATACTGTGAAGGTGCGTTCGTTGCCGTCGCGTCCCGGCATCACCTCGGCGCGAAAAGTCAGAAGCATACCGGCCCGTGCCCACGCGGAAACGGCGTTTCGATGTTTCCGCAATGCGCGGGCTTTCGCTCTCTTAGATTTGAGCACGTGAATGAATCAGTCTACGCATACGGTCTGGAAAAAGCACGTCTATCTTTTGCGGCTCGATGACGGCTGTCACTTCGCCCATGCCGTAGACGGGATGCATCATCGTCTGCCCTGTGCGGTAGGTGCGTGTGCGATCATAGGGCGCGCCGGATTTGGCCGTCGCACGAACGCCGGGGCTGCCGGTCTTGTTTTTGTAGGTGCTGCGCGTCCCGCATTTCGGGCAGTTGACGCGCGAGATCATGCCGCGCTTATTGACGGAGGCGACGACATGTCCGCGCTCTTCGCCGCACACGTCGCACATTTTCTCGACACGGTCGCCGACCGTATAGCTCTGCTTTTCCATGACTCTCTACCTCTCAGTCGTCGCTCTCGAAGTGCGACGCCAAGGTTGACCCGGCCAGCCGCGCGCTCTCTCTCACACTCTCTCTGTGCGGTTCACGCAATCAGTTAGGCCGGGCGCGGCTGCTTCCGGCCTATTTATACCGGTAAGTGATACGCCCTCTCGTCAGGTCGTACGGGGATAACTCGACGCTCACGCGGTCGCCCGCCAGAATGCGTATGAAGTTCTTGCGCATCTTGCCGGAGATTTGGGCCATGACGACATGGTCGCTCCCGTCCAAACGCACTTTAAAGAAAGCGTTGGGCAGCTTATCCACGACTATGCCCTCCGCCGGGATCAGGTCTTCTTTTGACAAACTAAAATTCTCCTTAAGTTCTTTGATAAGGGCCGCGAGCCCTGTGCCCCCTTCGCGGGGCAGTTAATCAACTGTTGTTATTTGAAAAAGCGCACGCTGTCATAATTTGAAAACCGGACGCCCCCAGCTTGGATGTTCGGGTTGCTGGGGGCGCTCTGCTCTTAAATAACTGCCGTCGTCAGCCGGCCAAAAAAAGGGAGCTTACCAGCGCGACTCGCGATTGCCGCCACCGCCGCCACCGCGATTGCCGCCAAAGCCGCCGCCACGGCCACCGCCGCCGCCACGATTTCCACCGAAGCCACCGCCGCGACCGCCACCGCCGCCGCCGCGATCTTCGCGGGGTCTGGCCTCGTTGACGTTCAGATTGCGACCGTTGAGCTCTTTGCCGTTGAACTGCTCGATGGCCTTCTGGCCTTCCTCTTTGGAAGCCATCTCGACAAAGCCGAAGCCGCGCGAGCGACCCGTCTCACGATCTTCAACGACCGAAGCCGATTCGACCGTTCCGGCCTGAGCAAACAACTGCTGCAAATCTTCGCTCGAAGTTTGGAAGGCCAGATTGCCGACATAAAGTTTCATAGACATACCTGTGTACCTCTCCTCTTGATTAGGAGGAATTAAAAGAAGCTCGAATCAAGGTCGCTTCGGTGTAACGGCGGCAGCGAAGGCTCGCGTTCGGATGCTCATTGCGGAGCGGCTTCTGAAGTTGAAAATTAGCCCGCTCTCGAACTATCCAAACGCCGCCGCCAACTGATCGAGGCGCGGGGCGCATCACCGTATGATGCGCGAGAGAAGGAGTAATCGCTAATCATAATGCACTATCCGGGCTATAGTTGCAAGCTAGCCGTGCGCGCATTGGCCCAATCCTTCTCCCCATATGAGCATGATTTGCTTAGCGTCCGTTGCGGCGCGCGAGCCCTGGTCGTCCCAGTCCTGGCACGCGCTTCAACTGTGTGTCATTAAAGGTGCACGTGACCGGCTTATCCGGTCATTCCAGACGCCGTAAACTCTCGTCAGGCGGCCTCGGATGTGACGGCCAGCGATATTCGTGTGAAAACGAATCCGTGACCTCTCTGCCATAACTAAACAGCAAAGGTCATATAGACTAAGAAAATGAACAGTTGAGGGCCGGCAGCCAGACGGCGCGTTACGTATCGTCGCAGGCCGACCCGCTAAGCAATAGCATGGGCCGCAAAATAGCAGGCTCATTAACCACAAGGGGACATCTCTCGCTATCTTATCCAAATATTAAGTGTGGGAGGGGGAAACCGTTAATTTTTCAGAAGGAGATAGTAGACATGGCAACAGCACAGAGCGCAATTAAGGGAAGCGGAACACAGACGGGCACGGGCGCGGGCAGCTTACAGACAGGCCCGGACGCAGCCGAGTCGGTGCTTTCCACCATAGACGAATCAACCAAGAAGACGACGGGCATCAGCCTCTTCCACATCCTGACGCTTGGCTCAATCGGCGCATCAATCGCCCTTTTCTTCACGGGCAACAAACAGGCGGGCATTTTCGTAGGGCTCTGGCCGCCGACTTTTCAGGCTTTGAAGTCAGCGGTTGAGACCAGCAAAAAAGAGAGCGCTGGCCGTTAACGGCAAGCCTTTCCAGCGTTGATAGCGGGAGGCGCGCGCCTGTTTACCGGGCGTTTCGATTGTGAGGGTTTGGTGACGGGCGCGCCCCGCGCTATCATAATAAATAGTTAAGCCCGCCGAGGCGGCGCGAGCAAAGAATCTAGTACAGAGCGACGGAGATCAAAGAGATCATGTCGAGTCAAATTTCTTCAAACGATGAGAGCGCCACAAGCGCGCTCGACTGGCGAGCGCAGATCAACGAGCATCCTCTGGCCTACAGCGCCGGTGCGATGCTCGCCGGCCTTGCCGTCGGCTATTGCATTGCCGGGACATTCGGTAGCGAAAGCCGGGAACGCTCCCTTGATAACACATCAGACCTTTCCGAGCAGCATGCTTTCTATGCCAGTGGCCGTCAGGATTGGCCCATGGCCGAAGAATCGAACAAGCCCGGACTGATTGAGAAGTTCAAGACCACGCAGGCTTTCGACCGCCTTCAGGAAGAGGTCTCAAAACTCGGAGACCGCCTGATGAGCGAGCTGTCCAGAGTCGGCCAGGAGGTCGTCCTGCCCGCGATAACAGGCAAGATCGCAGAGCTTGTGCGCACAGATGCTGCGCCACAAACACCTGCCGGTCAGAGCAGCAGAGCGCAGGGCATCAGTTAAGACCTGCGCTCTGCTGCCCGTTACGGTCGAAGCACGGTAGAGAAGAAGGCGCGCTCCCTTTAGGGAGCGCGCCTTCTGTTTTTTTACCTTCTATTTTTTATCGGTTATGTAGCGAGTTAGCCGGCGGCCTCTTCATCCGTATCATTCTGTGCGGCCTGCGTCGCCTGAATCCTTGCCGGTTCCCAGACCATGCCGCGCCACTCCTTCTTCGCCTTGATGATCGATAGAGAGGCGAGCGGCTGCCGCAGGTCACGCACCAACCGCACGACTTCGGCGACCGTTTCGATATGAGAACCGCGCGCGCCCGGAACGCTGATGCGTATGTGGCTGCCAACCGCCGGAAGCTGCGCGAACGTGACCATCGCGCCCGCCGGCCCAATATTCTCCGTCGTGCCCTCTGCGACGACGTGCTGGCCCGTGCTCTCTTCGTCCCACTCGGCATGCACCGGCAGGTTGACGAGAAACCGCTGCCCGAGCGTCCGTTCAATATCCGTGTATGACATGTTTTCTCCCAGCTTGTCGTTAAATCCCCTGCATTAATAAACCGGGTTGCGGCCCGGCCCGAGCTAATGCGCTCAAAAAATCTACGCCACTCAAAGGCAAGGGTTTAGATGTCGGGCGGCGGGAATAGTTGTATTCGAGATGGGGCGCGCCGTCGCCGCCGCCGCCGCAGGGCTCGCGCCGGGCAACTCCTGTTTATTTAATGCATCTTAAATATGCAGCCGGATTAAAGAGCAAGGAGGGTTGGATGGCCGTAGCGACAAACGGGAGGGTGCTGGAAGTCATGAGCGGTTTCGCCGACGTGATGTCCAGATTGCTCTTAGAGCAGCACCAGAAACAGCTCGCCGCGCTCGACCTGACTCTCTTGCAGGCGCAGGTTTTAAGGGTTCTCAGGGGCAGCCCCTTGCTGACGGGGCAGCTCGCGCAGGAGCTGGGTATTTCGGCCCCGGCCATCACGCAGTTGACTGACCGCCTGACGCGCAAGCACCTGATCGAGCGACGGGCGAGCGTCCATGACAGACGCTCTATCGAGATTGCGCTCACGACCAAAGGCAAGCGCCTCGTAGATCAGTTTCGCCAGCGCCGCCGTGACATCTTCAACGAGGCGCTCAAGGGTCTTGATAAGGTCGAGCAGGCGCAGGTCTTGTCGGCACTGGAAAAGGTAGTCGTCGCTCTGGAAGAGTACGAGCAAAAGATAGCGAAGAAACATCGCAGGACAGTAAATAAACATCCGATCAGTAATGATCAAGGGGGAAGAAAAGAGTATGAATAGCATCAAGAACAGATTGGCCGCGCTGGTTGCGGTCATCGCGATAGCGGCCTCAGCCGCCTTCGCCGCCCCGACGAAGAATGGCGAGAAAACGCCGCTCACCCGCGAGCAGATTGTGAAGAAGGTTCGCAAAGAGCTGGTCACGCTGCCGTGGTACGGGGTCTTTGACAACCTCTCTTACAAGGTTGAAGGTGATACTGTGACGCTCTACGGTCAGGTCGTGCGCCCGACGACGCGCAGCGACGCTGCACGACGCGTCGCGCAGATTCCGGGCGTCACGCGCGTAGTTAATCAGATAGAGGTCTTGCCGCTCTCGCCCTTTGACGACGAGCTGCGCGAGCGCACCTATCGCAGCGTCTTCAACACGGGCGGGCTCTATCGCTACGCGATGAGCGCCAACCCGTCAATCCACATCATCGTCAACCGGGGCCATGTGACGCTGGAAGGCGTGGTGGCGAACAAGATGGACAAGCAGCTAGCCTACATGGCGGCACGCTCCGTCGGTTCCTTCTCGGTGACGAACAACCTGCGCGCCGAGCGTGGCGAGAACGAGCTTTACTAAGAAAGCACGCCGCACGCGCGGCACGCGGCAGAACGAAAATTAAAGAGCCGGGCGGGTTGATAATCCCGCCCGGCTCTTTTTCTATTAAATCTGGCATCGTGATTGCCTAACTATTCCGGCAAACAGGCTAACTGTTCACAAAACGGCAACGGAAACGGCTGCGGGCGCACCGGGCTTGATTCCGCCAGACGTACGAATCTGTGGCGCGCACGTTCGTTTATTGAACATCGGAGGAGGATTTTCGAGATGGCAGACGAAGAGAATACTAACCGGGATAAGGGCAAGGCCGCGGCGGCGGGCGCAGCGTTCGCCGGAGGAACGGCGCGGCAGGGCGAGGTTAAATCAGAGCGTGGCGGCGAGCAGACAGACCAGATCAGCGGCGAGACGCAAAAGGGCGCGCACAATCAGGAGATGGAGAATCGTAACCCGCAGGGCAACAAGAATGACAACGACCCCAGATTCCGACCGGGCGGCGATACCTGGGACAAGATGCAGAATGAATAAGAACTGACCGCATAGAGCGCACGCTCAAGGGCGAGCCTCATCAGGCTTTACCGAAGGCGTGCGCTTTTGGCCTTTACCTGCTTCCGAGGGGAGAGACAAGAGATGAGCACGACCGCTTCCACTGCCGAAGACAAACATGACTGGCGAGAGAATCTCATCGAGAGCGAAGAAGGGATCAGAGAACTGCTGGCCGACACGCGCCGCGTCGCTGTGCTGGGGATGAGGACTGAGGCTCATGCCGGCAGGCCAGCCTTCTACGTTCCGCAATATCTGCACTCAGCGGGCCTCGAAGTCATCCCCGTCCCGGTTCATCACCCGGACGCCACTTCCATTCTCGGACAGAAGACCTATCAGAAACTGGCGGACATACCTGGCGACGTTGACCTCGTCGATGTCTTTCGCCGGGCCGAAGACATCCCGGCTCATCTGGACGACATCCTCGCCAAGCGTCCGAAGGCGGTCTGGTTTCAATCCGGCATCTACAACGACGAGGCCGCCGAGCATCTGGCGAGGGCCGGAATCAAGGTCGTGCAGAACCGCTGCCTGATGGTTGACTATCGCTGGATGCGAAGATAAGCGGCAAGTCTCAAGAGCAGAAGCCGAACAGGAATGAGGAGACCGAGCATGGGTATACAACTCAGGAAACTCAACGAGCAGACAATCGTCATCACGGGCGCATCATCGGGCATCGGACTGGTGACGGCGAGGATGGCGGCAAAGCGCGGGGCGCGTCTGGTCCTGGCGGCGCGCAGCGAAGAGGCGCTGCGTGAATTGACCGCGGAGATCATAGGCGGCGGCGGTGAGGCCATACACGTCGTCGCCGACGTGGGACGTGAAGAGGACGTGCGGCGCATCAGTGATACTGCGATCAGGCATTTCGGAGGCTTTAACACCTGGGTCAACAACGCGGGGGTCTCCATCTATGGAAAGCTGCTGGAAATCCCGCTCGAAGATCAGCGCCGTCTGTTCGACACTAACTTCTGGGGCGTCGTTCACGGCTCGCTGGCGGCGGCCCGTCACCTGCGCGGTCGCGGCGGGGCGATCATCAACGTCGGCAGCACCCTCTCCGATCGCGCGATACCGATTCAGGGGACGTACAGCGCGTCCAAGCACGCGGTCAAAGGGTTCACGGACGCGCTGCGTATGGAGTTGGAAGCCGACGGCGCGCCCGTCTCCGTCACGCTCATCAAGCCCGGCGCGATTGATACGCCCTATCCGCATCACGCCAAGAACTACATGGAGACGGAGCCGACCGTGCCACCGCCCGTCTACGCGCCCGAGGTCGTAGCCCATGCCATACTCTATTGCGCCGAGCACCCGGAGCGCGACGTGTTCGCGGGCGGCGGCGGCAAAGCCATCTCCATGACGGAGAAGTACGCGCCGCGCCTGACGGACAAAGTCATGGAGTGGACGATGACGCGTATGCAGAAGAGCAACGAGCCGCCGCGCCCGCTCGAAGATAACGGTCTGGACAAAGCGGCGGGCGAGCTGGCAGAGCGCGGCGGCGGTCACGCTTACGTCGCCGAAAGCAGTCTCTATACGAAAGCATCGCTTCACCCCGTTATGACAACGGCGCTCCTCGTCGGCGCAGGTCTGGCTATCGCCGCCCTCTGGCGTCCCAGCCAAACGAACGGGCATGGATGAAAGAGAGGTCAGTACCGCCTGCGGTAGCGGGCGGGTATCGTGTGTTAGTACCCGCCCGCTACCGCAGGCGGTACTGACCTGTCTTATCCTTCATCCTTGCTCTTCCTGCTTTCCCGTAATAAGCTAATCGCCTTACAAACATTTCATGTTCAGGAGGAGAAGGGGTATGTCAGAACAAGATAATTCTGCGAGGGCAGAGGAGATGGAAGCTTCCGGGCTTCTGTTGTCGGCTGAGCCGCTCGCGGTGGGCGGGAAACTGGTCGCGCAGGCGGGCGATACGACGGACACGGACACAGACCTGTCGGACACGTCTGATGCGACGGACGCCGACGGCACAGACGAGTCGGACGCCGATGGCTCGGATGAGACGGATGGTGACGGCACAGACGGCTCGGATGGCGACGCCTCGGACGACGGCGGCCTTCTGTCCACAGATTCCGACGGCTCGGATGCTACCACGGACGCGGACGGCACAGACGCTCGTTAGTTGATGGGCGACCCGATGGAAGGCATGGTCTTCGATCATCTGGCGAAACTTTTGGAGCCATGCCTCCCGGAGGAGTTCCTCAACTCCTCCTGGGGACGAACGTATAAGCACGTCAGGGGCCGGCCCGGGAAGTTCGCGCACCTGCTGCCGTGGGAGCGTCTGAACGAGATTCTGGGCCGCCACCGGTTGGACTACCCGCGCCTGCGCCTCACGGAAAACGGTAAGAGCCTGCCCGCCTCCGCTTACCTGCGCCATGTGACGAGCGGGCGACAGAGGGTCTCTATCCCGCGACTGATGCCCGCCGAATTAAACGCACAGCTTCGTCGCGGAGCAACGCTGGTTCTGGACGCCGTGGACGAGCTCTACGCGCCGCTCGAAGAGCTGGCCGCCAGCCTTGAGCGCTCCTTTCATGAGCACATACAGATCAACGCTTACGCCGGATGGCGCACCTCGCGCGGCTTCGACCTGCACTGGGACGACCACGACGTTTTTATTCTACAGGTCAGGGGGCGCAAGCGTTGGAGTCTCTACGGCATGACGAGGCCGCACCCGGTGGCGCGCGATTCGGAGGCGGCGCAAAGACCGACGGGCTCGCCCCTCTGGGAAGAGACGCTCGAAGACGGAGACCTGCTCTACATTCCGCGCGGGTGGTGGCACGTCGCGCTGCCCTTAAACGAGCCCACGCTGCACCTGACGGTCGGCATTCATAACCGGACGGGACTAGACCTGCTCAGGTGGTTGGAGGAGCGCCTGCGCGCGAGCGAGAATTTCCGCCGTGACCTGCCGCGCTTTGCGACCCACGTGGAGCGTGCGGCGCACGTAAGTCGCCTGCGCGACGAATTGCTGGCGGAGTTGGGCGGGGATGCGCTCGACCGCTTTTACGAAGAGTTCGATGCAAGGGCACAGCCGCGCCCTGCCCTGAGCCTGCCGTGGAGCGCCGCGCCGGAGATTTTGCCTGCGTCAAATGAGGCGCGCGTCCGGTTGACCGCGCCGCGCAAGCTTCGGCTTGACGGCGAGCGAAATCAGGCCAGCGAAAAGGGCGTCATAGAGTTTTCGGCTCAGGGAAAGCGCTGGCGTTTTGCCGCCGCCGCCATTGCTGTCCTGTGCCCGCTCTCGACCGGGCGCGTCTACTCCATCTCAGAATTGTGCGAGGCGGCAAAGGACACCCTGGACGATCGTACGGTGCGCGCCTTTCTGGGTGAGTTGATTCTGGAAGGGCTGCTCTCAATCGTCCCGGAAGAGGCGCAAGACGGATGAGCCAGCCATTCTTCTATTGTTCTGAGTTGTCGCGCGGGGTCGCCGAGAGAACTTTCGGCACGGCCTCGGTCGGCAATGTCTGGCTGCTCATCGAATACCCTTACGGGTGGGGCTTTGAAGCGCTGACGGACAGCGGCCTCTCGCCCGCGGTCAGGGCGTATTTGAATAGATTCCTCAAGACCGTCCCGCGCGCCCGTGTCCTGTTTATCAAGCAGGAGCGCAAAGAGAGCGCCGAGCGCTCCGTCTTCTTCGTTCGCTGCCGCGAGCGCAATTCTTCTGTCGCGCGGCTCAGCATCAGCGACTACGAGCAGTTGCCGGACATCGACACGGCTTCAATCGCGGCGGGAGACGTGCCCGGCTCAGTCTCTCTTTCGGACAGCCCGCTCTACCTCGTCTGCACGCACGGCAGGCGCGACAAATGCTGCGCCAAGTTCGGCTATCCTCTATATAAATCGCTGCGTGCCCGAAGCGCTTCGGTCTGGCAATCGTCGCACGTCGGCGGAGACAGGTTCGCGGCCAATCTCGTCTGCTTTCCGCACGGCCTCTTTTACGCACACGTGACGGAGGAGATGAGCCGCCGCGTCGTGAAGGAGTACGAGGAGCGTCACGTCCTGCTGGAAAAGTACAGAGGGAGGGCCTGCTATTCCTACCCTGTGCAGGCCGCCGAGTATTTCATACGCAGAGAGGCCGGGATCATCGGTCTGGACGATCTGCGCCATCTGGGTTGTGAGCGCGTGCAGGAGAAAACCTGGCGCGCAAGGTTCATGACGACCGACGGGGAGCGTATTCACGAGGCCGTGGTCAGAAGTGTCATGTCAGACTTTCTCAGCTATACGACCTGCCACTCGACCGAGGAGAAAGCGGTCATGCAGTACGTCCTGAGCGATTACCGTGTGGCTGATGTTCATCAGAAGGTCTGACCCGTCCCGCCGCACAACCAGCGCCCGTCGCCCACGCTCGCGGGCGGCAACCGACGAACGATTGTAGTTCAGCCGTACACACCCAAAGTATGAAAAGGGTTCAATCTCTGTTCAGGGCGAGCGCGTCCGGAGAGTTCCGGATTCCTGCTTTGAAGCGACGAAAGAATAGTGTTTACCGATTGAAGTTGAGCGCGGGGGCGCGCTCCCGCATTGAGGCTTGAAGAGTGGCATGGTCATTGCTCTAGTAAAGCTCAGTTAAAATGAGGGGTACTTAGAAGGTAATCGGGTCAGGCTCTTTGGACGGCAGTGAGTGAAGGCTTTGGGGGAGGCGTTCTCTCACTTTGAAAAGCAGGCGGCGGCTCTTTCGGGGGAACGGGGTTGCTGCAAGCTAAGCGGTCTGCAAGAGCATAAATAAATAAGGCTGTCGGTCAACGTACCTGTTCGAGACTTGGGGGAGTCTCTCAGGTTGCCGGCAGCCCTATTTATTTTTACGCGCCCGCTAAAGCCCTGCGGAGCATGGGCAGGAGTTTCGCGGGGCTGGTCTTTCCAATCGTCACTTCCGGCGTAAGATGCCACCGGGCACATTCGCCGAGAGCCGCTGCGATGTCTGCGGCGACCCTTTCACTCGCAGCCACACCCGATTCCAGATAGAGGGCTTTGACCTCGAAACGCTTCTCCTTGCGATGTGCTTTCGCATCCAGCCGACCGATGAGAGCGCCACGGCACAGCACGGGCAGCGTGAAATAGCCATAGATTCGCTTCGGCGCAGGCGTGTAGCATTCCAGCCTGTAGTCGAAACCGAACATCTCACGTGCCCTCGCCCTGTCCCACACCAGCGGGTCAAACGGCGAGAGCAGCGTCGTCCGCCGGGGCACGAGCTTGCCCGCCGCCGCCGACTCGATCAAGCTCAGGTTGTCCGGGTGAGCGTATCCCTGCTCGTCCCATCCTTCAACGCTCGCTCTGAGCAGCCGCCCCTCGTCGGCCAGCGCCCGGACGAGCGAGGCCGTCGCCCTCTTGTCGGTGCGGAAATAATCGCCGACCCAACGAGCCTTAGTGACGCCAAGGGCACGCACGGCCTTGAGCGCTAGCCGCCGGTTCGCCTCCTCAAGCGAGGGAAGCTGAGAATCGTCCCATGAGGGCAGCACGCGCTCGCGCAGGTCGTAGATGCGTTGGAACTTGTCGCGGCGCGCGACCATCAAACGGCCTGCCGTAAAAAGCATCTCCAGCGCGCGCTTCTCGGGCTTCCACTCCCACCAGCCGCCGCTCTTGCCGTCCGTGCGCGTAAAATCCTTGGAGCGCACTGGGCCGCGCTCGCGTATCAGCGCGAGCATTCGCTCGACTTCCACGCGATGAGCCTCAAGCCACTCGTGCGAGTATTTCCAGCCCAGCGAGCCGGGGTCAATCATCCGGTGACGGTAGAGGGGGAAGTCCTCCGTGGGCAGAAAGCAGGCTTCGTGCGACCAGTACTCAAAGATTCGGCCTTCGTCCAGCAGCTCGTCCAGCCAGCGCGGCTCGTATCCCCCCAGCCGACTCCACAGCACAAGGTAAGGGCTGCGCGCCACGACGTGAATCGTATCTATCTGAAGCGCGGACATGCGCCTGATCATTTCCAGCACGTCCTGTTTGGTCGCCGCCTGCCGCGGGCCTTTGGGCTCAAGCCCCAGCGCCGCGATCATCAAGCCTCGCGCCTGCGCCTGCATCAACTCTATCTCGGCGTTTTGTTTTCGCATCGGTTTAATTTAAAAATAGAGCGCGGTTTGAGCCCGAGCCACTATAAGCGGCGAAACAATCGGGGGCAACTTCAACGTAAGATAACGCGAGTTTATGTTGAGCTACGGAAGACAGGTCAGTACCGCCTGCGGTAGCGGGCGGGTTTCGACTCGCAGAACCCGCCCGCTACCGCAGGCGGTACTGACCTGCCACTTCTACCATTACTTAATTTTGTCCAAGTATATAAACGAATGTCTGACCCGACCGAAACTCTAAAAGCTATCCCGCTCGCCGTCGAGACAGCCGAGGATGAGCCACGGCTGCTGACGGCAATCGGCGAGGCCGTCCGCGGCTCGCGCCGCGACTATACGCGTGGGCCAATCGGGCGCGCCATCATGCTGCTCGCCATTCCGATGGTGCTTGAGATGATGATGGAGAGCGTCTTTGCCGTCGTGGATGTCTTCTTCGTCGGACGACTCGGCGCAGACGCCGTGGCTACGGTCGGGCTCACGGAATCGCTGCTGACGTTGATCTACACGGTGGCGATAGGCTTGAGCATAGGGGCGACGGCCATGGTCGCGCGCCGCACGGGCGAGCACGATGCGGAGGGCGCTTCGAGATCAGCCGTGCAGGTTATCGCGCTCGGCCTGATCGTCAGTGTCCTGCTCGGCATAGCGGGCTTTACGCTCGCGCCGCGCCTCCTCGGCTTGATGGGCGCATCCCCCGGGGTGATCGCGGGCGGAGCGAACTATACGAGAGTGATGCTCGGCGGCAATGTCGTCGTGATGATGCTCTTTTTAATCAACGCCATCTTTCGGGGCGCGGGCGACGCGGCCATCGCTATGCGCGTGCTGTGGCTCGCCAACATCATCAATATCGCGCTCGGGCCGTGCCTGATCTTCGGCCTCGGCCCGTTCCCTGAGCTGGGCGTGACGGGCGCAGCCGTCGCCACGACCATCGGGCGGGGGACGGGCGCGCTCTACGCCCTGTCTCGACTCCTGCGTCCGGGCGGGCGCATTCATCTGGAGCGCCGCCACCTGCGCCTTGAGCCGACCGTGATGATAAGGCTCCTGCGTCTGTCGTCGTCGGCTGCGTTTCAGGTCTTCATAGGGATGGCAAGCTGGATCGGCCTCATACGCATCCTCTCAAGCTTCGGCAGCGACGCGCTCGCGGGCTACACCATAGGCATGCGTATCATTCTCTTTGCGCTGCTGCCCTCGTGGGGACTCGGCAACGCGGCGGCAACGATGGTCGGGCAATCGCTCGGGGCCGGTAAGCCTGACAGGGCCGAGAGCGCGGTGTGGCGCGCCGGCTTCTATAACATGTGCTTTCTAGGCACGGTCGGGCTCATCTTCGTCTTTCTGGCCGGGCCGATCATAGGACTGTTCACGCACGACCCTGAGGTCATACCTTACGGCGTCGCCTGCCTGCGGACGGTCGCGTGCGGCTTTCTCTTCTACGCTTACGGGATGGTCATTACGCAATCTTTCAACGGGGCGGGCGATACCCGCACGCCGACGATTATCAACCTCTTCGTCTTCTGGCTCTGGGAGATTCCGCTCGCGTACCTGCTCGCCATCGTCTTCGGCCTTGGCCCGCGCGGAGTCTTCTTCGCCATCACCATCGCCTTCTCGACGCTGGCCGTCGTGAGCGCCGTCACATTCAGGCAGGGGCGATGGAAGACGCGCGTGGTTTAGACGAAAGATAAGCTGATGAGGGAGGCCGACATGAAGATACCTGTCACGGGCCGTTAGACGTGTGGATTGGCGGCCTGCTAGAATCCATGATGCTTAGATCAAACCTCCTGAGGTGGCTTTCAAAATCACATGAATACCAGCAGCAAAATTCTTGGAATCTTTCTGATTCTCCTGCTTAATTTCCCGGGCGCGATGATTATACGAAGCGCGACTACAGAGAGCGCGGACCAGAAGTTTGAGGGGCTCGCCAAAAAGTACATAGAGCAGTTTCTGATGGCGAACCCCGAGACGGCGACCACGCTCGGCGACCATCGCTTCGACAATCGCCTTGACGATTACAGCCGCGCCGGAGTGGAGCGCGACCGCGCCTTTAATCAGCGATATCTGAAGGCGCTCGACGGTATCCCCGTCGCACGTTTGAGCGCGGCCAATAGCGTCGATTACAGAATCCTTCACAACAGGCTCGAATACAATCTCTTTCGCATTGACGAGCTTCGCGAATACGAATCGAATCCGCTGCGCTACAACATCGGCGGGGCCATCTACGATCTGATCGCGCGGGATTTCGCCCCGCTCAAAGACCGCCTGCACAATGTCAGGGAACGCCTCAAAGCCATCCCTCCGGTCATCGCGGATGCGAAAGCGAATTTGAAGAATCCGCCGCGCGTCTTCACGGAGACGGCCATCACACAGAACGCCGGCACGATCAGCCTTATCCGCGACGAGTTGCAGCAGTTCATAGAGCAGGCTCCGGAATTGAAGACCGAGATGGCCCCGGTGCAGGCCGCCGCAGTCCTTGCGCTTGAGGATTACGGCACGTGGCTGAAAACGGATCTGCTGCCGCGCTCGAACGGCGAGTTTCGCCTCGGCGATGCGAAGTTCCGCCGCAAGCTGCGCTACGCGCTTGAATCCGACATCTCAAGGGAGGAGATTCTCAAACGAGCGGAAGCCGATTTGAAAAGCACGCAGGAGGCCATGTACGCCATCGCGCTGCCGCTCTACAAAAAATATTTTCCCGCTGAGAGATCTGCCGCGCGCCTGTCCGACCGTAAGCACGTCATCAAGGCCGTGCTCAACAAACTGGCCGAAGCGCATCCGACCAACGAGACGATTGTGCCGCTGGCGAGCGAGCAGGTGAAGGCGGCCACGGATTTCGTGCGCTCGAAGAATCTGGTGAGCGTGCCGGACGAGCCCGTCAAAGTTATAGTCATGCCGGAATTCTCGCGCGGCGTGGCGGTCGCCTACTGCAACTCCGTAGGGCCATTCGAGCGGAAAGGCGAAACCTTCTACGCCATCTCCCCGACGCCGAAGGATTGGAGCCCCGAACGTGTGGACTCCTTCTTTCGTGAATACAACGACTATATGATGCAGGACATCACCGTTCACGAAGCGATGCCCGGCCACTACCTGCAATTGGCCCACGCCAAAAAATTCACCGCCCCGACACGCTTGCGCGCCATCTTCCTGAGCAGCACCTTCGCCGAGGGCTGGGGCGTTTACGCCGAGCAGTTGATGGCAGAGCACGGCTACGGCGGGCCTGAAGTGAGGTTGCAGCAGTTGAAACTCTACCTGCGCGCGGTCATCAACGCCATCCTTGACCAGAAGATTCACGCCGCCGGGATGACGGAAAAAGAGGCCATGGCCCTGATGATGAACGAAGGCTTTCAGGAAGAGGGCGAGGCGGCTGGCAAATGGCGTCGAGCCTCGTTAACTTCGGCGCAGCTGTCCACCTACTACGTCGGGAACATCGAAGTGAAAGACATCCGCCGCGCTTACGAAGCCAAGATGGGCGACACGGTTGACTACAAGCGAATGCACGACACGATGATCTCGTTTGGCTCGCCCGCGCCCAAATACGTCAAAGAATTGATGGGCCTCTAAAGCGGAAAATAGCAGTGATGGTCAGGATAAATACAGAAAGCACGAACGCTTCAAGACTTTTTCTTGATCCTGACCCTCTCTGTCCATCGCTCTTAATTTTCTTCTCCTCTCGCTCGCCTGATCGCGAGCGCCTTCATGCGTGAGGCGAGCGTTGTCGGCTTTACTCCCAGCAACTCGGCTGCGCCGCCCGGCCCGTAGATTTTATGGTCGGCCTGCTCAAGCGCCTTGATGATGTTCTCTCGTTCCAGCTGTTTTAGCTCTTCTATCGTCAGGATTTTGTCCTGAGCTGTGAGCTTTGGCGAAGGCGAAGCGAGGGGGCGCTTCATTGCGGCGGGATCAAGGATTGTGTAGTCGAGCTTGAGGGGGCCGCCGCCGGAGAGAATCACTGCGCGCTCGATGACGTTCTGTAGCTCGCGTATATTGCCGGGCCAATCATAACTCTCCAACTGCCGGACGATCTGGGTGGTGAGCCTTGTTTCGGCGCAGTTCAATCTGCTGCACGAGCGATTGATGAAGTGTGCGGCCAGAAGCCCTATGTCCTCCTTGCGTTCTCTGAGCGGCGGGACTTCTATGGGAAAGACGCTGAGGCGATAGTAAAGGTCCGGGCGGAATCTTCCCTGATCTATCTCGCGCCGCAGATCACGGTTGGTCGCCGTGACGATTCGCACGTCAACCCTGCGCGTGCGATCTTCGCCGACGCGCTCGAACTCTCCCTCCTGCAGGACGCGAAGCAGCTTGCTTTGCAGCCAGAGGGGTATCTCCCCGACTTCGTCCAGAAAGAGCGTGCCGCCGTCGGCCAGCTGAAAGCGCCCGATGCGATCACGGATTGCGCCCGTGAACGCGCCCCTGACGTGGCCGAAGAATTCGCTTTCAAACAACTCGTGCGGAATCGAGCCGCAGTTGACTCTGATCAGCGGTCGCGTGCGCCGAAGGCTGCGCTCGTGAATGGCGCGCGCGACCAGCTCCTTGCCCGTGCCGGACTCCCCCAGTATGAGCACGCTCGTCTCCGTCTGCGCGACGAGCTCAATCTGTCTGAGCACTTTCTGTAGAGCCGGGCTCGCGCCTACGATGTCGCCGAAAGCGAGCGCCTCCCTGACCTCTTCGCGCAGATAGACGTTCTCCATCTCAAGCCTGCGCCGCAACTGGTCAATCTCCTCGAAGGCGCGCGCGTTGGCAATCGCCACCGCCGCGTGGTCTGCATAGGTGCGAAGCCACGCAAAGTCTTCCTCGCCCAAGGACGCGCGGCTGAAGACGGCCAGCACTCCCAGAATCTCGTCCCTGAAGACCAACGGATGACCGGCGAAGCTGTGTATGCGCTCGCGCGCGGCCCACTGCGGGTGTGCGATCCAATCGGTGCTTTCCGATGTCTCTTTCAGCAGTATGGACTCCCCCGTAGCGCCTATGCGCCCTATCTTTTTCTCGTTCAACCGAAAGCGGCTGAATTCTCCGTCAAGGCGCGACCAGTCTTCGCCGTCATCGGAGGGTTTGCCCACGCTCGCCACCAGCCGCAGCTGAGAGTCATCTTTATTGATCAGCCAGATACGCGCCAGCGCTATTTCGGGCTGCTCATTCAAGCCTTCCACCACCATCTTCAGGACCGTCTCGACCGACTGGACCTGCGTGATCGCCAGCATGATCGACTGTAAAGAGTCTGTCTGCATGAGCAGCAGCCTACATGAAAACTCGTTGCTCGAACAACGTAAAATCGTGGACGACGAGATGTCGTTGCCCCTTGTCTGCCCTTAACCTGATCTAAACGGCCTGTTTGCAGCCCTTAGCCAAAACGGGCGAGTGGTACGGGAAGTGCGATAGGTAAAGCGGAATTCAGGAGTCGGGATTCAGAACACAGGAGAGAAAACAAATTGCTTTTATTCTGAGTTCTGATGTCGAAAGATAAAGGAGAGCCAATGAGCGAGTTGATTGCGAAAATTAATGATGCTAACTTTGAAAGAGAAGTTCTGGAATCGGAGAAGCCCGTGCTGGTAGATTTCATGGCGGATTGGTGTCCTCCGTGTCGTCTGCTTGCGCCTACTCTGCAAGCAGTCGCCGAGGAGGTCGCCGGCAGCGCACGCATCGTCAAGGTGGATGTCGACGAGAACAGCGAGTCTACGCAGCGTTACGGCGTCAAGGGAATGCCGACGCTGATTCTCTTCAAGAACGGCAGGGAAGAGGAGCGCATCGTGGGAGCTGTTTCAAAGGAAGTCATCTCAAGGATGTTCGCCAAACATCTGAGCGAGGTGAGCGCCTGAAGCGGTATCTGCCTGACTAACGTTTGAGGGGACGAACACATGCTTCCCATCATCATCATCTCGGTTGTCGCAATCGTCATCGCCATCGGCGCGTATCAACTGGTCATACAGAAGTATTACTGGGGGCCGGGCGGTGACGGCGCGGCGCGTGGGCACAAGGCGGATAAGAAGAGGGGCGGCTCCGTTTAATCAATACGGAGCCGCCCTTTTAGCTGTAGCTGCCCTCAAAGCCATCTCTCGCTACCGGCGCGGGGTGGCCGTACAGGATTTCCCGCAGACCTCCCCACACATCCCGCAGGCGCTCGCTCTGTTCAAAAGCAGGGCGGGCGACGCTCTCTCTCACCTTTAAGACCATCACAAATCTATCAAAATCCTCAACATGCCCGAATTTCGTGATTTGGGCGGGCTTAATAACTTCCGAATAAATTGTAAAAGAACTGTTCGTGCTGGGTTTTTCGTGTGTCCGTTGCCGCCTCAGCCTGCGCGCTCGACCGCATAAAAATTTGAGAGCGTGCTTGAAGATTTTGAGGTGGGCGTTATGGCATGTTTCGCACAGGAAGAGAGCCGGGGTCTGGAATCGATGTTTTCCGGGCTCGCGCAGGTTTTGGGATTCGCGCGTCGCGCTCGCTTCCCATTCGGTAGTTCTCGGAGGTGCGATCATGAGATACCCGCTCGGTCTGGCTTGCATCACGATGGCCCTGCTCATGCCTCTGACGATCATGGCCGACGGCTCGAACGCGGCGCGGGGAGAGAGGGCCGTCGAGAGCGCGAGTGCGATGCGTGGCGCGAGCGCCATGCCGCTGACGCTGGCGGATACGGCGCTGGCGGATGTCAGGGAAATTTTGAGCCGTGAGAATTCCTGTAGCAGTTTCTTCGGCGGGTCGAGTGAGGTCGTCGCCGTGCTCGACGGGCTCGCCGGTCGAATCCGGTTGATGCGGCTGCCCGACAGATTCATCGGCATACGTATGTCAGGCGGCGAGACCACTTTTATCTCGTACCTGACGGGTTACGAATATCGCCTTTTCAAGCAGGTGACCATCAACACGGCTGGCCCCTTCTACAACAGCGGCAACGCCTTCTCACCCATGCCGCGGTGCGGCAGCTTTTGGCCCAACACGCGAGAGGCGCGCGCCCTGATGCTGCTGCACGAGCTGGGCCATATGATCAAAGGCGCGAATGGGAAATGGCTGTTGCCCGACGACGGCAACAGCGATCAACTCAGCAAGAGCAACACCAGACTGGTCGAGTCCAGGTGCATGGCGCAGATCAAGGCGTTGCAGGACGGCGACAGCGTGGCTCAGAAATCGGAGAAGGATGCGGGCGACAAACGTTAACGCTTTCGCGGGGGAAGTGATGTTATGAGTTTATCGATTTTAGATTTCGACCTGAGAAGCGCACAGGGCGGCACAGGCGATAGCCAGCCCTCGGACGACGCGCTCAATAACAGGATTGAGGCGCTGAAAACGCTGGCGCTCAATCTCTTGAGAGAGCTTGAGGCGTTGGAGCAGAGCCGTGCGGACGACCGGGGCGCGAAGCTCTCCCTGCACGAAGAGGTGCGGCGCTTCGAGGAGGATATGATTCGCTGCGCGTTGATTAGAACGGGCGGGCGTCAGAGGCGCGCGGCGAGGATGCTCGGCATGAGTGCGGCGACGCTCAACGCGAAGATCAAGCGCTACGGTATCTCGCCGGACGCTCTTGTGAGCGGCGCGTCCGGCCTGCTGAGTGCCAAATGAGAGTGTAATGCAGTATCGCTTCAAAAGGGATTTAGCGGAAGGAAGTTTTAATGAGTAACAGCAAAGCTCTGCGCGTCGATAACCTGCGCCAGTTCGCGCGTCGCCCGGAGGCCGACTTCAAGCTGCGACTGCTTGCCGTCAAAGACCTGGCCGGCCTTTTACTGGAGGAGCTAAGCTCTGCGGTCGGCTCCGAAGAATCAACCGCCGCAGGCATGCACAACTATGTGGAGAAGCTTTATAGCGGCGCTGGCCTGAACTACTATCAGGAGCTGCGTCAGTTCGAGGTGGAATTGATCAGGTGCGCGCTGGCGCTGACAGGCGGCAGGCAGGCCAGAGCGGCGCGCTTGCTCGGCCTCAAGACGACCACCCTCAACACCAAGATCAAGCAATTCAATATCCAGATAACCACCCCCAAAGCGCAATCGCCCCTCTATCAAAAAGGATGAAAGAGCGGATGCCGGATGTTAGATATCAGCGGACAGCAGCCGCCGGCATCCGACATCCGGCATCCGCTTGATCTTCCTTTCTTCGTCAACGCCGTACGAAAATCCGAACGATTATCAAAGATAATAGACGTTTGGTTTTTGAAGGAAACTTTTCGCGGCTATTTACTGAATTCTCGCCGGGCAAAGTCGAACCTGACCGGGCCGGTGTGCGTATAAAAGTATGCGCCAGCACTCTCTCTACTGCGAGAGAAGCACAATCAAGAGAACCGTCGTCATGTATCGCCCGCGTGATTTCAACGCGGACTTGTTTCAATTGCTTATTCGGAGACAGACCGGTTGGTCATCATGCTCAAGCAAGAGGCGCATATCTACGAGTTCGGCGCGTTTCGTCTGAACATCAAAGCCAAGCTCTTTACCAGAGAGAGTAAGCCCGTGGCGCTCAACCCGAAGACCTTCGAGCTGCTGGCGATGCTCGTGCAGCGAAGCGGTCATCTGTTTGAGAAAGAGGAGCTGCTGCGCGCCTTGTGGCCCGACAGCTTTGTCGAAGAGAGCAATCTCACGCAGAACATATACCTGCTCAGGAAAGCTCTCGGGGAAGATACCAACGGTCAGGTCTATATCAGGACTGTTCCGCGCCACGGCTATCGCTTCGTGGCGGAAGTGCGCGAGGTTCAGGAGGACGTTCAGCCGATAGTAGACGAGACGCCGGGCACTCAGGAGTCGCTCGCGCTCGTCGAAGAGGAGAAGCCGGAGACGACGACACCCCACGTTTCAGACCACGCACCGCGCTTAGACCTCTCGCTCACATTCACACACCCGACGCCGGGGCATAGATTGCGCGCCGCGCTCATAACCCTTGTCATAGTCCTTTCACTGGCGGGCGCGCTCGCCTTCCTCTGGGGCTCGTCCAGAACGGAGCGGCATGAAGTGACTTCTACGGGCAGGGCCATCGCCGTCCTGCCCTTTAAGACTCTCGGCGAGGAAAGCCAGAAGGAGATGCTGGGCCTCGGGATGGCCGATGCCATCATTATCAGGATGAGCAAGCTCAAGCGTGTCCCCGTGCTTCCGACCAGCACCATCATCAAGTACACGGGGCGTGAGCACGACCCCATCACAACGGGGCGCGAGCTGGGCGTGGACGCCGTGCTCGACGGCACGGTTCAACGCTCGGGCGACCGCATACGCGTCACCGTTCAATTGATCAGACTGGATGACGCAAAGACGCTCTGGTCTGAGGTCTACGACGAACAGTTTACCAGCATCTTCTCCGTGCAGGACGTTATCTCCGAGCACGTCGCCGTGTCATTGAAGCCGGACTTGAGCCACGAGGAAAAGGAGCAGCTCGCCAAACGCTCGACCGGTAATACGGAAGCTTACGAGGCTTACGTCCGTGGGCTCTACTTCTGGAACAAGAGATCGGAAGACGGGCTCGCGCGCGCCGTCGAATACTTTCAGCGGGCAGTTGAGAAAGACCCTGACTTCGCCTTGGCCTACGCGGGGCTGGCGGACGCCTACGGCCTGATAGGCTTTTTCGGCTACAAGCTTCTGCCCTTCTCTGAGGCGCACGAGAAGGCTAAGGCCGCGGCCTCGCGCGCTCTCTCGCTGGACGATTCGATTGCCGAAGCGCACACGGCGATGGCGATGATCAAAGAGATATATGAATCCGATTCCGCCGGAGCGGAAAGGGAACATCAAAGGGCGGTCACGCTGAACCCGAATTCGGCGACGGCGCATCAGAGATATTCCGTCTATCTCAACGAGCGCGGGAGGCTCGAAGAAGGTCTGCAAGAGATGCACAGGGCACGCTCGCTCGACCCGCTCTCAGCCGTCATCAACTCCAACCTCGGCATCGGGCTTTACTACCGGCGCGATTACGATCATGCGGCGGAATACTGTCGCAAGGCAATCGAGACGGAGCCAGACTACATCCCGCCCCAGATTATTCTCGGGATGATTTACGAGGAGAAGGGGCAGTACGCCGAAGCCATCGCGCAATTTAATCGCGCGAAGCCGGTCGCGCGCGGCCTCCTCTACGCGCAGGTCCTGGAAGGGCTCGGCTATACTTACGCTGCGATGGGACGCCGCGACGACGCGCAGAAGATACTGGCCGAGCTGGATCAGCTCGCGCAGGAGAACGAGATGGTGCGATTCTCCAAGGTCTCCATCCTTGGGCGGCTGGGCCAAACCAAAGAGGCATTTAAAATTCTTGAGCGCGAAGCAGCGGGCTCCCCCGAGCTGCCCCACTGGTTCAGAACCGACCCCAGATACGAAAGCCTGCGCTCAGACCCGGACTATAAAGAGTTTCTGCAACGCCATAAATTTTCGGTCTGAATAATCAGCCCTTCACTTCAAAGAGAAAGATGGCAGGTGAATCTCGTTTTGAGCGATTCACCTGCCATCCTGCGTTGAGCCGCCGCCGGGGCAACTCTTAAAAGATGAGCTTGGCCCTCAGCTGTATGGTGCGACCGAAGAAGTTGCCGCGATCATAGTTGAGAAATTGGAGATCGCTGCCGACGCTGGCGAAGGTCGTATCGCCGGAGAGACCGCCCGTGCCGCCGAGCCCGCCGAGCGTGTTCAGGTTCGGCGCGCCGCCGAGCCCGAGCGTCTGCGGGCGCTGGTTGAAGAGGTCGTAAATCTCCGCGCCCAGTTGCAGCTTGAGTCGCTCGCTGACCAGACCTATCTCCTTGAGAAGGGTCATGTCCGTGCGGTTGAAGCCGCGCGTGCGAAGCGTGTTGCGGCCAGCGTTGGCGCGCGCGCCCGGCCCAGCCTGTATGTACTGCGCGTTCGGATTGTTGACCACGTAGGCGACCGTCGAGGCATCGCCGAGATCGACCTCCACACCCGCCGCATTGAGCGCACGCACAGAGCTTCCGGTGTTGGGAGCGCCGCTCGGGTTAAAGATCGTGCGGTCGCCGGCGGAATCCAGATTGCGATTACTGTCAACGCCGGAGATGGGCGTGATCGGTTGGCCCGACTGTGCCTGAAAGATGGCGCTGATCTGGAAGCCGCCGAGCGCGGTCTTCAGAAAGCGATTGCTGCTACGGTTAAAGAAGGGCAGATCGTAGACGAAGGACGCGGACAACCGATGCGGAATGTCTAAGGTCGAGAGCCCTCTCTCGTCTCGCATGTTGAATGCGTTCTGCGCGCGCCGCGGATTGACGGCGCTCGTGTTCAACTCATTGGTCGAATCGTCAATCGTCTTGCTCCACGTGTATGCCCCTGTGAAAGAGAACCCGTCTGTGAAGCGCCGCGTGAGACTCGCTGAGCCCGAGTCATACTGTGAATTCCCGATGGGCGAGTGCTCCGTCACCGCGCCGAGGAATCCGTAAGGCGCGAGCGTGCGCTGGCGCGGAATGTCCGCCAGCGTCGTCGTCAGGCTCGCAAGCTGAGCAGCCGTCGGCGTACTGAAGAAGGTCGGGATGTTGAGATTGGCCGGAACAGCGCCCGCATTGAGTTGGACCTGAACGGGCAGGTGTCGACCGCGCGTGCTCAGATAGCGTAGCTCCAGAGTCGTATTAGAGGACAGCTCGCGCTGGTAGCTGAGCGTCCAGGAGATAGAGTAGGGGTTGATCTGGTCGGGGATGCGCCCCTGCGTAACCTCGCGCGCGGCGGCAGCCGTCGGAACCGGAGGCAGAAGATCGGGAAGGCCGCCGTTTTGCAGAAAGGGCCTGTTCGGGTCGAGGCCGAAAGCCGCGACCGCCGATTCAAAGTTCAGCTCCGTCTGAACCTGCGGCGGCAAGGCCAGTTGCGGCAGGTTCTGGAAGTTCGTGTAGTAGGTGATGGCGAAGTTAGCGCGCAGCGCGCTCTGGCCTCCCGTGCCGAAGAAGAACCGGCCCAAGCGGCTCGTCCCTTCGGGCGCGTATGCGAACCCGATGCGGGGCGCAAAGTTGTTCTTATCCGTCTTGGGCATGCCGAACTCTATCACGCCGGGGACGTTGGCGATGGCGTTAAGAGGCTGCAACTTGGCCGAGCGCGGGAGCGTGGAATACTCGTAGCGCAGGCCCAGATTGAGCGTCAGGCGAGGCGTGATCTTCCAATCGTCCTGACCGAAGGCGAAGAAGTTCCACTGGTTGCCGACGAAGTCTGCCTCGCCGACGCCGCGAAGGTTGGAGAAATCCGGCGGCGCGTCCGTGATCAACTGGTCGAAGTTGGTGTAGATGTAATCGCCGCGCACGCGGGGCAGAAAGGCAGCCGTCGTAATCAGGCGGCGCGCCTCGCCGCCGAACTTGAAGGTGTGATTGCCACGCGTGTAAGTAATGGCGTCGAACATCTGGTAGTAGTTGTCGACGGGCGTTCCCTGCGGAAGGCTTCCGCCCGGCCCTATGTCAATGCTGGTCGTCAGGTCAACGATGTTCGGGAAAGTGTTGTACTGCGAGTTCTTCAACGGATAGTCGGTGATGCTGCGCCGGTATGAAAGGCGCATGTCGTTAACGAGATTCGGGTTGATGGTGCGTACCCACGTTGCGGAAAAGAGCCGCGCGTCGAAGGCCAGAAAGTTATTGAAGCGTGGGTCTGAGCCGACCAGCTCGCCGCCCGATTGCTCGGCCCTGAGTCTCTGGAAGCTGAAGCGATAACGGAATTGGTTGCTCGAATTGGGCAGGTGGTCGATGTTGACCTGAAAGAGATGCTGCTTAGCCCCGGCTGGCAGCGCGATGGTCACGCTGCCGAACGGCACGGGCGTGCCGAGCACGTCGAAGAGAAACTCGTTTGCCGGCGCGAGCGTGAGATTGTCGCGCAGGAGGCCGACGACGTAAGGGCTCGCGCCCGGCAGCGTACTGATCTGTGTGAGCCCAGCCGTAGTAGGCGCGAAATACTGTGCCGAGCCCGCCGCGCTGTTGTTCGTCTCGTACTCATAAGCGCCGAAGAAGAAGAGCTTGTTTTTGAGGATCGGCCCGCCGATTGTTCCGCCGAAGCGATGGTCTCTAAAGAGCGGTTTGCGGTCGATGCCGCCGGCGGCGATGGGCGTTCGCAGCAGCTCTTCTTCCGTCGTCGAGGCGGCGTTGAATCTCTCGCTCTGCACGTAGTAGAAGCCCGAGCCGTGAAACTCGTTGGTCCCACCCTTGGTGATCGTGTTGAATTGTCCGCCGGAGCCCGCGCCGAACTCCGCGTTATAGTTGTTGGTCAGGAGCGAGAATTCCTGAATCGAATCCTGAATCGTGGTGATGACCGGCCCGGTGACGCCGGAATCGTTATTGTCCACGCCGTCAACGTTGAAGCTATTGCCGCGCGGGCGCGTCCCGCCGACTGCGCCGCCGGAGCCGACCACGCCCGCCGAGCGCTCCGCGACGTTGGGCGAGAGCAGCGCCAGCGCGTTCTGGTTGCCGAAGACGGGCAGGTTAAGCACCTGACGCGTATCGTAGCTGCGGCTCAGCTGCGAGCTATCGGTTTCGACGACGGCATCGCTCGTGGCGGCGACGTTGATGGATGCGGAGACGCCTGCGGCTTGCAGCGTCGCGTCAACGGTCGTGACCTGATTGAGCTGCACCTGTATGTCTCTGGTCAAAGCGGCAAAGCCCGCCTGCTCGATAGTGATGCTGTAATCACCGACGGAGACGTTGGGGAAGTTGAACTGCCCCGTGTCGGTCGTCTGTGTGGTGAGGGTTTGCCCCCTCTGCTTATCGAGCAGGTTGACGGTGGCGTTGGCGATTACGCCGCCCTGCGCGTCAACGACCGTTCCGGTCACAGACCCGCCTGTCACCTGCGCGCGCGCGGCCAAAGACAACGCGAGCAGAAGCGTGATGGCCGCAAATGAGATCGATCTTTTTCTTAACATGAATTTACCTCCAAAAATTTTCAGCCGATGAGCGCGAGGGCTCTTTCGTCCGGGCGTTGCTTTCGTTCTCTCTTTGAAGACCTATTCCTCACTGTGCGGCGAGTGTTTGGGATATGAGACAAAGAGAACTAGCAACGCCGCGTACACACCCGGAGAGCGCAACAGATGTGCCAGCGTGGCGTTGATTGGCCCACGAGAGCCTGACGGTTGTTGATTGTCGTAAGCGCGAAGAGAGAGTGTGACGGTGAGTCTTGAAGTATTTGGAGATTGGCCCAGCGGCGCATTGCCGGATTTGGATAAAGGTGCGTCTCTCGTCCTTGTTGCCCGATAAAAATGTCAAATTTATTAGACAGCTTCCACAGCCCGCGCCGGACAAAAAAAGGCCCGGTCGCAAAACCCCTTAAGCGACCGGGCCGTCATGGCCGGGAGCAGGCCCAACTTGCCAAAGCTTTTCTTAGAAGACGAACTTGATCATGTAGCGAACCACGCGACCGCCGCCGTCGCCGAAGCGGGCGTCAAGGAATTGTCCGCTCGGTGTGGATGAAAGAACTGAGCCGACGCCCGTTGCGCCGCCCGAGAAGGGACTGACGCTCGGCGTTCCGTACTGCGGATGGTTCAGCAGGTTGTAGAACTCCGCGCGAAGCTCGAGATGCGTAGTCTCCGAGATTCTCGTGCGCTTCGTGATGTTCATGTTCCAGTTGTTGATGCCGGGCGTGAGCGCCGTGTTGCGGCCCAGATTGCCGACCGGGAATCTGGTTCCAGCCCCGGCCTGTATATACTGCGCCGTGAGCGGGTCAATCGGCTGGAAGATGTCAGCGCCGCCCGCCGTGTGCCCGATGACGACTTCCGGGTTGACGTAGCCTGTGGGGCTCGGGCTGGAGGCGGTCGCGATGATGGCGCGCACCCCGCGCTGACCATCTGGGTTAAGGACGGGACGGTCAGCCGCGCCGCCGATGCCGTCTGCGTCCGTGCCGTTAAGGATGTTCAGGGGCACGCCGCTCTCGAACGTGGTGACGCCCGAGACCTCGAACCCGCCGAGCAGATGACCAATGAAGCCACGCTGCTCACGCATGAACGGGATGGCGTAGACGTAGGTGATCGAAGCGCGGTGTGCGCGATTGAAGAGCGAGAGCCCGCGATCAGAGCGTAGCCCGCCGAACGCGCTCGGAAGCGCGGCTGTGCCCTGCGAGCTAACGGCTGTCAGGGTAAAGGTGTCGCTGCCGTTATCGATCAGCTTAGACCATGTGTAAGCGCCCGTGACCGAAAAGTTGTTGGCGAAGCGTCGCGTCAACTGGAATTGTCCCGAATGATAATTCGAGTCGCCGCCGTTGGTGCGGATGTTGCGCGCGCCTTGCAGCACGTCGAGGCGCTGCGAGAGACGCGAGGCCGGGATGGTCGCAAAGTTGGCGGGCCTGCGTTGCAGGGCCGCCGGCACGACGGGGTTGAGGTCTTCCGTCACGTAGAGCTTCGTGCCCTTCGAGCCGACGTATGCGACTTCGGCCACCATGTTGAAGGGCAGGGCGCGCTGAATGCTCAGCGACCACCGCTGGTAATAAGGATTGACGAGGTTCGGAGCGAGCAGGTTGTTCTGCGCGTCCTGCGGCGTTAAGGCGCGCGGAGCGGTCGGAACCAGCGAAGAGAGGTTGGCAAGGCCGCGCGGGTTGGCTGCCGTCGGCGTCGAGGTTGTGACCGTCTGCACGACGTTGGGCGCTGCGGTCGAAGCATTCGACGCAAGGTTGTTGAAGAAGGAGTCGTAGCCGATCTGATAACCGGCGCGAATCACGGTCTTCTGCTGGCCGACAAGGCGCGCCATGAATCCGTCGCCCTCGAGCGAAGGCGAGTAGGCGATGCCGAAGGTCGGGGCAAAGTTGTTATTGTCATGCGGGATGCTGTTCGGTTGATTGAATGGGCCTGTGAAGGTCACAGGGTCAATGTTGAAGAGGCCGGTGAAGGCCGACGTGCGAAGCGTATTGAACGGCACACCGAAGTTCTCGTAACGCAGGCCGAAGGTCAGCGTCAGGCTCTGCGAATATTTCCAGCGATCCTGAAGAAAGTAAGCCTGACGAATCAGCTCGGGGTAATAGCGTGCGCTGCCGAAGGTGCGGTTGGCAGAGCCCGAGCCGCCGAAATCGTCAACGAAGTTGGCGAAGGCCGAGAAGGTGACGCCGCCGACGGAGCTATCGCCGTAGCGCGTATCGCCGCGCTCGTTGATCGGCGCAAACTGTCTTGAGCGCTGCATGAGAATGTCGAGGCCGCCGCGGAAAGTATGGTTGCCGCGCACGTACGTGACCGTGTCCTGCAAGACATAGTTGTTGGCTACGCGTCCCTGCGGAAAGACGGAGTTGACGGTCAACTGCGTTCCGCCCGTGGTCGCGCAGTTGGAGATGTTCGTGATTTGAATGCAGGCCAGGGTCTGCCCGAGCGGGTTCTTCGGGTCGAGCGGGAAAGAGAGGTCGATGCGGTTGTAAGACAAACGCATCTCGTTGGTCATGCTCGGCGAGAAGACGTGCGTTTCGGTGATCAGGGCGTTCTGATACTTGTTCTGCTGGCTCGTGATAACGTCCGGGAAGTTGCCGCCGAGGAATCCGCCGACGGGCGTTCCGTTAAAGTCCGAGAGATAACGCACGGACAACTGATCGTTCTCGCCGATCTTGTGGTCTATGCGAAACTGCGTCTGAAAGTCCGAGAGCGTGAGCGGGAAAGAAGGGCTCGCTTCGCCGAACTCTATGCCGCCGCGCCCGAGGCCCAGATCGGTCGTGAACAGGTTGGCCGTGGCATCGACGCCCTGCGTCAGAGACAGGTACGTGTCCACTCTGGGGTTCGTGCCTAAGGGGAAGAGCGAGCGCAGGCGCAGGCGTCCCGCCGTGGAGAGCGTCGTGACGGTCGAAGCGGTTTGTGCCCCCTGACGCTGATCCTGTATCGCCACGAAGAAGAAGGTGCGATTGCGGCCATTGTAACCGAACATCGAGCCGCCCTCGCCGAAGCGCGGCAGTATCACAGGCCCGCCGATGGTTCCGGACATCCAGTGCTCCGTGCCTTTGAGCGGATAGCCGCGGGCGACTACCACCGGGTCGCGGCTCTGGGCCGTGGTGATCGCGTCGTCGCGCGTCGAGTCGCCGAGGTAAGAGAGCGAGCCGTGGAAGTCGTTCGTTCCGGCCTTGGTGATGACGTTGACGACCGCGCCGCCCGCGCGTCCGAACTCCGCGTCGTAGTTTGAAGTCTGAACCGAGACTTCCTGCACGGCGTCAGGGTTGGTGATTTGAAAGCCCTGACCCGCGACCGAGATGTCGTTGTTCTCCGTGCCGTCGATCAGGAAGTTGTTCGAGCGCTGGCGCGCGCCGTTGACCGAGAAGCTCTGGACGCCGTTGCCGTAGCGATTGGTCGAGACGCCGGGAAGGGTGAGCGCGAGCGCGACGGGATTACGTAGCGCGATGGGCAACTCCGTGATCTGCTTGGTTTCGATATTGCCGCCCCTGACGGGAGCTTCCGTTTGCAGCAGCGCCGCCGAATCCGCCGTCACGTCGACGGTGATCTGTTGTCCGGCGGGGGCAAGCTGCACGTTGTTGTCCGAGACCTGATTGGCCTGCACCTGCACGCCCGTCTTGAGACTCTCGCCGAAGTTCGCGGCGGTCGTCCTGATCGAATAGGTTCCAAGGTCGACCGCATCGAAGCGATAGTAGCCTTCGTTGTTCGTGACGGTCGAGCGCTCCACGGTCGTCTGCGTATTAATCAGGACGACGTTGGCTCCCTGTATGACAGCGCCGTTAACGTCCGTGACCGTGCCCGTGACCGTGCCACGACTCGTCTGTGCCCACGCCGCCGTGGGAAGGCAGAGCATTAGGCTCATCAATAGAAATATTTTTATCCTCATAACTATCTCCAGAAGTTCTAAAGTTGAATGGAGTGCGAACCTGCAACTATCGGGTGCGCGCGAAAATTGGGGCCGTCGAGCGAACGCATGAAGCGTTTCGCGAGCCTGCTCGACCAAAGCGCGGAAGCACATTCTCGGGGTTGCGGCCTCTGGTTGCTCAGCTTTCCGTGCTTGATGTTATAGAGCAGCTTTTCGACTCGAAAGCGTAGCCTTCAGCCAATCGTTCCATAACTGGAACAGTTGGAAATCAGGCGCGTCATCTCTCAAAGGGAAAGTTGCAACGATCATGCCGACAATCGCTCTGCGGGCGAGACAGCTTCATTCACGAGCTAAATCGATTCGAGGTTGTGCGGGGGTGCGCGGAAATCTTGCCGTGTTTGGACGAAAGGCAGATGTCGCATCTGTATTTTTGGAGAATCGTAAAACTTCGCAGCCGTGCGCGCTCAAATGTTGTTCTGATTCCTGAACACTCCGCCGCGCAGAAGAGCGAACCGTAAAGCAGCGAGGATGAAAGCGCCTTGATTCGACTTGAATAATCAACCGTCGTCCTTCATCCTTACGCCATCCCCCGCTCATCCCATGCAATCGCTGCCGATAGACACACTGCTGCCGGAGATCGTCGCGTCGCTCAGAGCCGTGCCCAGTCTGGTGATTGAAGCGCCGCCCGGAGCCGGTAAGACGACGCGCGTTCCGACCGCTTTGATGGATGCCGGCCTGGCCGACGGGCACGAGGTCTGGGTCTTGGAGCCCAGACGATTGGCGGCGCGCATGGCCGCGCAGCGCGTGGCCGCAGAACGCGGCTCGACGGTTGGCGAAGAGGTCGGCTATCAGGTGCGATTCGAGGAGGTCGGTGGGCCGGGCACGCGCCTGCGCTTTCTCACCGAAGGCATTTTTACCAGACGCCTTCTCTCTGACCCCACACTCTCGAACGTAGGCGCGGTCGTGCTCGACGAATTTCACGAGCGACATCTGCAAGGCGATCTGGCGCTCGCGTTTCTCAAAAAGTTGCAGCGAGAGACGCGGCCCGCTTTGCGTATCGTCGTCATGTCGGCCACGCTCGATGCTGCGCCCGTCGCACGCTTCCTGGATGATTGCCCACGCCTGAGCTCCGAAGGCAAACGCTTCGAGGTCTCGATAGAGCACATCAGCAGGCACGATGATCAGCCTCTTGAGGTACAGGTCGCCGAAGGCGTGCGCAAGGTCGTCGCCGAAGGCTTAGAGGGTGATGTGCTGGTCTTTCTTCCCGGCGCGGCTGAGATCAGACGGGCACAAAGCGCCTGCGTCGAGCTGGCAAGAGAGGCGCGGCTTTTAATCCTCCCACTACACGGCGAGCTGCCGTCGGAGGAACAAGACCGGGCCGTGCGCCGTGCGGAGCGGCGCAAGCTTATTCTCTCGACCAACGTCGCGGAGAGTTCCATCACGATTGAGGGCGTCGGGGCGGTGATCGATTCCGGGCTCGCACGCATCGCGGGCCATTCGCCGTGGTCTGGCCTGCGCACGCTTAACGTGGCGCGCATCAGCAAGGCTTCCGCCGTGCAGCGCGCGGGGCGCGCGGGGCGGACGCAGGCCGGTCGTTGTCTGAGGCTTTACACGGCGCAGGATTTCGCGGCACGGCCCGATCATGAACGGCCAGAGATAGAGCGTCTAGATCTGGCTGAAACGGCCCTTGAGCTTTACGGGGCGGGAATCAGCGAGCCCGAAAACTTCGGTTGGTTCGAGCCGCCGCCTCTTCCTGCGCTTCGTTCCGCCCAAAACCTTCTGCGAAAATTAGAAGCGATAGACGACTCCGGGCGGCTGACAGCGACGGGCGCGCGCATGCTGCGTTTTCCGCTTCACCCCAGACTCTCGCGCCTGATCGTCGAAGCTGAACGGCGCGGGGTCGCCACGGATGCCTGCGTCGTCGCCGCCCTCATCAGCGAGCGAGACATACGCACACGCAACCCCCTGCTCAATGCGCGCGAGCGCACAGCGTCGAGCGCCAAATCGCACAGCCCCTCAGACCTGCTCTTGATGTTAGACCTCTTTAAGGAGGCAGAGCGTGCGCGCCTGTCACCTGATCGTTTGCGCGCGATGCAATTGGACGCGGGCGCTGTGCGCGCGGTTGACCGCGTGCGGCGACAACTCATCCGTCTTGCCGGAAGCAAAGCTAAGAGAAGCGACGCGCCTCTCAATGATGAGTCGGAGCTTTTGATCTCCATCCTTGCCGGATACCCTGATCGTGTGGCAAAGCGACGTTCAACTGCGGGCGAGTCGGACTCCTCCAGATTAGAGATATTGCTTGCGGGAGGCGGGGCGGCGGAGCTTGCGCCGGAGAGCGTTGTCAGGGCGTCGGCGTTTTTGGTGGCGGTGGATTCGGAGGAGCGGCGCGAGCCGGGCAGAGGTGGCATGCGCGGCGGCGGTCGGACGCTGGTGCGCCTTGCAAGCGCGATTGAACCAGAATGGCTGCTTGAGCTGTTCGCCGATAGAATCAGCGAGGCTCGTGAAGTCAGGTGGGACGCAGAGCGCGAGCGCGTCGAAGTCCTTGAGCGCCTCCTCTATGAAGGGCTCGTGCTTGACGAAAGCCGCGCCGGCGGCGAAGGGAGCGCGCCCGAAGTCTCACGCGTGCTCGAAGAGGCTGTGCTTGAAAAGGGTTGGCGGGCTTTCGTCGCGACGGATGTGATAGACCGCTTCATGGCGCGAGTGGCTTTCCTGGCGCGGACGTTTCCGGAGGCTAACGCAGGGGAACTCGGAGAGGCCGAGGTCATAGACTCTCTTCGACGTTTGTGCGAGGGCAAGCGCAGCTTCGTTGAAGTGCGAGAGGCCGTGCGTGAGGGCCAACTGCTCGGCCTGCTGCGCGCGCGATTGAGCGCAGAGCAGCTTCGGCTTCTGGAAAAGATGGCTCCGGAGCGCGTCACGCTCGCGGGCGGTCGCAGGCTCACTGTGAATTATGAGCGCGAGCAGCCGCCATGGATTGCCTCGCGCTTACAGGATTTTTTCGGCATGAGGGATGGGCCAACCGTGGCCGATGGCCGAGTCAGGCTCGTGCTGCACCTGCTCGCGCCGAGCCAGCGCCCGGTGCAGGTGACGACAGACCTCTCGGGCTTCTGGGAGCGGCACTACGCGCGGGTGCGCCGTGAGCTCTCGCGCCGCTACCCGCGCCACCCGTGGCCGGAAGACCCGTTGAAGAAAGGATGAAGGCGGAAGGATGAAGGATGAAAAGAATGCCGTTCATTCTTCAATGCTTTTACTTCATCCTTCCGCCTTCCGCCTTCATCCTTGCTTTTCGCCTTTCCACTTCAGGATCGCGTCAATGGTGGAGACGGCGATGGGGTGGTAAGTGGGGCGTGCGCGACGGTAGATGGCATTGGCGCGCGCCATGCCCTGTGGGGTTTTGATCAGTTCTTCATAGAGGGGCTTGAGGAATTTCCGGCGGCCCATCGAGGTCAGGAAATCTTCGAGCCGCGGATAGGCAGCTTCGTAATTGTTGCGTATCGCCATCATCAACCATTGAAATTCGATCTCGGAATTGCCCGTGCGTGTCAGGTGAAAGGCGCGGTCAAGTTGGGCCATGCGCTCGCGCACGCCGGTCTCCGGCAGGCTCTTGAGGAAATGAAGCCACTCCTGCGTTGACCACGAAGCAGTCCGAATGTTTGCGAGCGGGATTGTGCCCTCAGTCCAGCGACGCGCCTCTGTCTCTATGCGCGCGAAAGCGACCGCCTGCGGACGCGGCGCGCTCTGCGGGATGCCCGGCTTGTAAATCCACTCCTCGACGGGGACACGCGCCGCCAGCTCCGGGTACTTATCCAGAAGATTTGCCTTCAGGTAAGAGACGAAATCGGCGGTCGTGATACTGCGGAAGGCGAAGTGATCGAAGTAGCCGCGTATGAACGGGTCGAAGCGCGCGCGCCCGAAGGTCTCTTCCAGGTGGCGTAAGAAGAGAGCGCCCTTCTCATACGGGACGCCTGTGAAACCCTCGTCCGGGTCGCGCCCGTTCAGATCAACATGAAGAATCTCGTCCCTGTCTTCGAGCGTGGCTAACTCTTCTTCGAGAGAGCGGCGGCCCAGCGCCGCATCCATCTCCTCGCGGGCACGCCCATAGACGGCCTCGATGATGCGCCGCTCGATATAGTTGGTGAATCCCTCGTTGAGCCAGAAGTCGCTCCACGTCGCGTTGGTCACGAGATTGCCCGACCACGAGTGGGCCAACTCGTGCGCGACCAGCGCGACGAGGCTTTTGTCTCCGGCCAGCACGGTCGGCGTGGCGAAGGTCAGGCGCGGGTTCTCCATCCCGCCGTAAGGGAAACTCGGCGGCAGCACCAGCAGGTCATAGCGCCCCCAGCGATACGGCCCATAGAGCCTTTCAGTGGCCGAGACCATCTTCTCCGTGTCGGAGAACTCTCGCGCCGCGAGCGCCACCACGGAGGGCTCGGCATAGACTCCGGTTCTGCGACCGAGCGGGCGAAAGCGCAGGTCACCGACCGCCAGCGCAATCAGGTAGGCGGGGATAGGCTGCGACATGCGGAAGCTGTAATCGCCGTCGCGCGGCGTGCGCGCGTCGTTCTCGGCGCTCATCACAGCCAGCAGCTCGCGCGGCGTTCGCACGCGTGCCGTATAGTCCACGCGCACATAGGGCGTGTCCTGAATAGGAATCCAGCTTCGCGCGTGAATCGCCTCAGACTGCGTAAACATGAAAGGATAACGCTTGCCGGAGGTCTGCTGAGGCTCAAGCCACTGGACGGCTGAAGCATTGGGGCTCGTCGCGTAAGAGATACGCACGCGGTTTGCCCCGGCGGGCAACTGGATCGTGAGCGGCGCGCCCAGCACAGCATCCGACGGGCCAACCTCGAACTGCGTCTCAAGAAAAGTCTTCCCGTCGCCCGAGGCCTCAACTTTCGAGATGTCGAGCGCCCTTGTATCCAGAATGAGCCGGGCGCTGCTGCTGCCCTGAACGAGTCTCTCAAAGTCCAGAATGGCAGTGCCCCGCAAAACCTTCGCCGGGAAATCTACGACCAAATCCAGATTGAGGTGACGTACTCTGATCTCCTGCGGGTTGGAGTAGGAGTGAACGTCTTTAACAGCGCTCGTATCAACGTCGACAGCTTGGTTAAGGGCCGTCTTGTTCCTGCCCGTCACGGCCCGAAGGGGAGAGGCCGGAACGGGCGCGGCGAGCGTCATCACACAGCAGACGAGAAGCAGACTCAGCAATCGTATCATCATAATAAATCTCCGGTTTTACGGTTGACCTGTGATCTTCTCATTATAGGCTCAAAGGGGCTCGGCAGACCATCACCCTGCGGCGCTGCGTTCGTCAAAGCCCCGCCCGAGAGCGGGCGTCCATGTTATATTGGAGCAGATCACAGCCGGAAAATAATTAAAAAGGATCGGGTCTTCTCATCCATGACAGTATCACGCGGGAAAACTATCTGCTTCATAGACGATGCGAATATATTTCACGGGCAGCAGGAACAGGGTTGGAGGATTGACTGGCAGCGATTCGTCAAACTCCTTGAGCGCGACGGCGAAATCTGGCAGGTCTACTTCTTCGCATCCGAACACAACGAGCCTTCACAAAAGGAGACCAACTTCTATCAGTTCCTCAAGGAGCAGCTTCACTGGGAAGTGTTCACCTACCCGCTCGGTCGCAAGACCATCACCTGCCTGAATTGTAGCCAGTCGCACACGCTGCCCGCCGAGAAGGGCGTTGACGTTGGGCTCGCGACGAAGATGCTGATGCTCGGCATCAATAAAGCCTATGAGACGGCCATACTGGTCTCGGGCGACAGGGATTATCTTGAGACGGTGAAGTTCGTTAAAGGCTTGGGCCTGCGCGTCGAGATCATCTCGTGGCGCAACGGGCTCTCAAGCGATCTGGCCGCCGAATCCTCCGCCCCGGTCGTATATCTGGACGAACTGGAAAAGCAGCTCGTCAGAGCGTAGGCCCGGTTTTGCGTCCGATCTGTCAATGCTCGTTGATTCTTTGATGAAGGAAATAATCATGAGACGACGGCTCTGCGTGGTTTGCGGCGCTCTATTGATCGCCTGTTTACTGTCAACGACCGTGATGCCCGCCGGTGCGAAGGGTGCGAGAGAGTTGCCCCGGGCACAGCCTCTCCTTATGCAGAAGGCTTTTCGCCCTTACGGCTACTACTCGCTGGTCGGCACGCACCCGAAGGGGTTCAAGAACTTCGATACGATTCAATACTGGCAGAAGCAGGACGAGCAAAGCGGGCCGGATATTTCCGAGCGACTGTCGGGCGTCATCGCAGACGAAGGCGCGCATTATCGTTACCGCACCCTCAACATCACGCGCAGGCAGTTTGTCTTCACCACAGTCAAAGTGAAGGGCATAAGCTACAGCTTCAACGGCAGATTCCTGAGAACAGATTTCGTCAACGCCGAGATGGATCTGGACAAGCCCGTGCTGGTCGGCAACCTTCGCAAGTACAGGAACGGGCGGAAGGTAGCGGAGGCCGACGTTAAGCTCAGCTATTTCGCGGGAACTTAATAAAAGAGTTCAGTACCGCCAAAGGTCTCGGGCGGGTCTCTATGTAGAGTAGTACCCGCCCGCTACCGCAGGCGGTACTGACCTGTATAGCCAAAACGGTGTTACACAGGTGGAGTTGATTGATGATGAGAACCGGCAGGCAGATGGCTCGAATCGCGCGTGCGCTCTTGATGGTCATGCTCTTCTGTGCGGCGCAGGCGGAGAAGGCTGGCGCGCAGACGCTTTCCGCCGAGGAGCAGCGCATAGCCGCCTACGTTGACGCGCACCTTGAGGACGCCGTGCGCCTTCTCGAACAGACCGTTAATATCGAGAGCGCGACGCAGAATCTTCAGGGAGTGAGGCACGTCGGCGGCGCTTTTCAATCAGAGTTTCGCTCGCTCGGCTTCACTTCGAAGTGGATAGAGATGCCTCAGCAGATGAGCCGCGCCGGTCACTTCTTCGCTGAACATACGGGCACGCGCGGGCGGCGCGTTCTTCTCATAGGGCATCTGGACACGGTCCTTGAGGGCAAGCGTTTTGTGCGCGACGGCAAAGTAGCCCGCGGCAACGGCACGGTCGACATGAAGGGCGGAAACATAGTGCTGCTCTACGCCCTGAAAGCCCTGCACAGCGCGGGCGCACTCAAGGGCAGCCGTATCATCGTCGTTCTGACGGGCGACGAGGAGAACGTCGGAAGCCCCCTTGAGGTGAGCCGTCGCGACCTGCTCGAAGCCGCGCGGCGCAGCGATGTCGCGCTGGGGTTCGAGGCCGGGATAGAGAACACCGCGACGGTGGCGCGACGCGGCTCAAGCGACTGGCGCTTAGAGGTCACAGCCGACACGGGCCATTCGAGCGGTATCTTCTCGCCCGGCGTCGGCAGCGGCGCGATCTTCGAGGCCGCGCGCATCATCAACGCCTTTTACGAGCAGTTGAGAGGCGAGCAATACCTGACCTTCAATCCGAGCGTGATTGCCGGCGGCACGGATGTCACCTTCGACAATAGGGATGATCGCGGGGCGGCCACGGGCAAGACCAATGTTATCGCGCAAACGGTCGTCGTGCGCGGCGACCTGCGTTTTATCTCGGAGAAGCAGCGCGAGGCGGCCAAGGCGAAGATGACGGAGATCGTCTCTCGCAGTTTGCCGCAGACGAAATCGCAGATAACTTTCGAGGACAATTACCCGGCCATGTCGCCGACGCCTGAGAACTACGCCCTGCTCAAGACGCTGGATCAGGCGAGCCGTGATCTGGGCTTGGGTGGTGTCGAAGCCTTCGACCCCGGCGGACGCGGGGCGGGCGATATCTCCTTCGTCGCGCCCTTCATCAGCGGGCTCGACGGACTCGGCGCGCGCGGCGGCGGCTCTCACACCGCGGACGAATTCGCCGAGCTAGACACGCTCTCCATCCAGATCAAGCGCGCCGCCCTGCTCATCTATCGCCTGACACGACAATAAGAAAGGATGAAGGATGAAGGCGGAAGGATGAAGTAAAAGCATTCAAGAAAGAGAAGCATTCCTTTCATCCTTCATCCTTCATCCTTCATCCTTCCTTTAGCGCGCTGAGCAGCTTGTCGTGGATGCCGCCGAAGCCGCCGTTGGACATGATGGCGACGACATCGTCGGGGCGCAGTTCGGGCACGAGGTGGCCGACAATCTCGTCCGCGCCGTCCAGTCGTAAGGCCGGCTTGCCCTGCGCGCCGATGTCCCGGATGAGTTGGTCTGTATCGAGCACGCGGCCCTTCTCCGTCGCTTTGCTGCTGTCGAAGACGCTGGCGATGACGACGTAATCAGCCGACTTGAAAGCGTGCGCGTAGTCGTCCTGAAAGACGGCCAGGCGCGACGACCATGAGCGCGGCTCGAAGATGGCGACGAGGCGGTTGTCCTTGTATTTTGTGCGGAGCGCCTGCAACGTCTCGCGCACGGCGGTCGGGTGATGCGCGAAGTCGTCGATGACCGTGACGCCGCGCTCCCGCCCGCGCACCTGCATGCGACGCCGCACGCTCTTGAAGGAGCGGAGCGCCTCGTTGATCGTCTTCGGCTCTATGCCCCAGGCGTCGGCGGCGACGATCACGGCGAGGCAGTTGCATATGTTGAAGTCGCCGATCAGAGTGGTTTGAAACTGACCCCACTCCCGGCCTTCGCGAAAGACGGTAAAGCTCGCCAGCTCGCCTGAATAATCAACGGCCCGCGCCTGCCACTTGGCGTCGTCGCATGTCCCGAAGGTTTCAAGACGCGTGTAGAGCCGCTCGCCCATCTCCGCGACCACCTCGCGCACGACCGGGCTGTCCCACCCGGCGATCAGGCGGCCATTGCCGGGCACAAGATTCATCAGGCGGCGAAAGGCGGTCTTGACAGCCGCGAGGTCTGCGTAGATGTCTGCGTGGTCGAACTCTATGTTGCCGACGATGGCAAGCTCCGGCAGGTAGTGCATGAACTTCGGCCCCTTGTCGAAGTAGGCCGTGTCGTACTCGTCGCCTTCGATGATGAAATAATCGCTCTCGGTAACGCGAAAGCTGGCGTCGAAATTCTGCACCACGCCGCCGACAAGGAAAGTCGGGTTGAGCCCGCCCCGATCCATCACCCAGGAGGCGATGCTCGTCGTCGTCGTCTTGCCGTGTGTTCCGGCGACGACCAGCGAACGCCTGCCCCGTATGAACTCTTCCTTGACCGTCTCGGCCTGCGAGCGATAGAGCAGCTTGCGGTTTAAGGTCTCTTCGACTTCAGGGTTGCCGCGCGGGATGGCATTGCCGATGATGACGCAATCCGGCGTCGGCGTGAGATGCTCCCCGCTGTAACCCTGCATGACGTTGATGCCCAGTTGTTCGAGCATGGTGGACATCGGCGGGTAAACGTTTTCATCCGAGCCCGTCACCAGATGACCGCGCGCCTGAAGCATTCCCGCCAGCGAAGCCATCGCCGTCCCGCAGATTCCAATCAAGTGATAGTGCATAAGCTTTAAGAGAAAGGATGAAGGATGAAGGATGAAGTAAAAGCTATCAAGAATGAACAGCATTCTTTTCATCCTTCATCCTTCCGCCTTCATCCTTTCCTACTGTCCTCGTTTTTTCAAGAGAGAGTGGAAGGGGAGGTCTGTTGTTCTGGCGTAAAGCTCAAGGGGGATGTCCTGGAAGCCGCCCGCTTCGACCTTCTTTGGCTTTCGCGTTTTGAGGTCGAGGTAACGAGTCTTTTCCTGCAAGAGCTTGCCGCGTGTGTCGTAGAAGCGGTCGCGAATCACGATCAGGTCGCCCATGAAGGTGCGGAGCTCCGAACGGGTCTTCGCCAGCGTGCCGTCGGCGCGATAGTAATAGTTGGCGTATTGTACCCAGTCGCCCGAGGGACTCGAAAGACTGAGATCCGCCAGAAGCACATCGCCCGTCGGCTGCGTCCAGACGGTGGCGACGCTGTAAGCCTCGTCGACCTTTTCGAGCGCGCGCTTGCTTCTGAACTCCGTCCAGCGCGCGGCTGAGCCGTCCGCGCCGGACGTGTCAGCAAACAGACGCCCGCCTCTGGCGTTGCGTTTGGCGTAGGCGTCCAACTGCCGTGCATAGGCTTCGATGGCTGCAACGTTCGTCGGGTTCTGCGCCTGCACGGCGGCGGCGGCGGAGCGTCTCTGCACGAGGGCGCTTGCCGTGGCCGCTCCCGTCCCGCAGATATGTGTGCCCGCCAGCACGAGCGAGATGATGTTGATGAGTAAGATTCGTTTCATGTGTTTGGCGTAAAGAGATGGAAGCGTTCGCATACGGGCGTCCGCGCTCCTGACGCGCCGGGCCTTCGGCGCTCAGGGCTTTTTCAGTTGCGCGTGGAAGGGAAGCTCTGTGCTTCTCATGTAGAGCGGGATGGTTTTCTCCAGCGTTTCGGCGTCGTTGCAGGCCCTTTGTTGGCCGCTCACCATGTCGTTGCAATAGGAGAAGTCGCGCACGAGAAAAGCTTTCGGGTCGTAGCTGCGGTCGCGGCTCGATTGCATGTTGGTGGCGCTGATGGAAAGCTCCGAATGCACCTTCGCCAGCGTGCCGTTGCTGCGGAAATAGTAAGTGACCTTGCGGCTCGTTTGCGGCGTCTTGCCCGTGAGCAGCGCGATGACGGCCTTGTCGTCCTTCATCCAGACGATGGCCGAAGCTTTGTTAGCCACCTCCGCTTCGCCGCCAACTTCCTGCCAGCTCCCCGTCTGATCTTCAGCCGTATTCGTAAAGAAGCGCCTGGCCTGCGGGTTACGCGCGGCGTAGTCGTCCAGCTCGTCCGTGTACTTTTCGACGGCGACGATGCGCGAAGAGGTCTGCGTCGGTTTGGGAAGCCTGCGCTGCTGCGTGGGAGTTTGCGCCGCGCTCTCCCCTCGCATGACGGCAAAGGCGAAGACGAGCGCCAGCCCGTATTTGATCGATAGATGTTTACTCATCATACGGTCTCCTCTGCTTTACGCCGCGCGCGCCACGCGCAGCGTAAATGAGAAGGTCGAGCCCCGCCCAAGCTCCGATTCGACCTTGATCTCGCCCCCGTGCAGCTCGACCAGTTGTTTAGTGATATAGAGCCCGAGCCCAGTGCCTTTCTCGCCGCGGGTGGCGCGGCTGCGAGCCTGCTCGTATTTGTCAAAAAGCCGCATCACGTCGTCGGGCGCGATACCGACTCCCGTGTCCGAGATGGAGATGCGAACCTCTTCGCCAAGCGGCTCGGCCTTCAGACGCACCGTGCCGCCCTTGCCCGTAAACTTCACGGCGTTCGAGAGCAGGTTGACCAGAACGCGCCGCAGCTTCGGACGGTCGGCCTCAACCGGCGGAAGCCCGGACGCAACCTCCTCTTCAATCGTGATGCCTTTCTCGCGCGCGAGCGGCTCCATGGTCTCGCGTATTTCGTCAAAGATGCCGCGCAGGTCGATGGACGCGATGTCAAGGCGCAGCGTCCCCGATTCGAGCTTCGAGGCGTCCAGCAGATCGTTGACCAGCTCTATGAGGCTCTGCGCGTTGCGCTCCATCATCGCGACCATATTCTGCTGTTCGGGCGAGAGCTTGCCCAGACGGCCCGAAGTGAAGAAGCTGATGACGCCGCTAATCACCGTGAGGGGCGAGCGCAGGTCGTGCGTCGTCAGGGCCAGAAACTCCTCCTTCATCTCCGCCAGCTCGCGCAGCTTCGCGTTGGCTTCGTTCAGCTCGCGATTGGCTTCGTTGAGCTTCGCGTTGAGGCTTTCGAGCTGCTCGCGCTTCTCTTCCAGCTCGGAGAGCACCGCGACGAAATCTCTGTTCTGCTGTTGCAGCTCTTCGATTGCCGAATCGTCGGCATCCTTGCCGAAAAGCTCGCGCAGTTCCTCAAGGCGATTCTTAACGTCCCCGGCGATGGCGCGTGGCAGCCACTTGACGACGGCGACGCGTGTGCCCTCGCCCTCGCTCGTCTTGATATCGAATTCGTCCATCAGCTTGCGCGTGCCCGAGAGACCGACGCCGAGGCCCGAGGCCGACCTGTAAGTGCCGCGCATGATGGCGCGCAGCGTCGCCTCGTCAATCCCCGGCCCGTCGTCGCGCGCCGTCACCAGCAGGCCCGTGTCCGGCCCGCGCTCGGCCAGAGCGAGCGTGATCGCGCCCGACTTGGCGTACTCGTAGATATTGCGTGTGATTTCGGACACAGCCGTCGTGATCTTGATCTGCGTCGTCGAGTCGAAGTTCATCTCGCGGGCCAGACGCCGGACGCGCTCGCGCACCTTCACTATGTCGGCCTCGCGCCGGACGTAGACATCACCGAGCCTCGTGGAGGTTATATCTTTCATACGAGAGTTGTCAGCAATCCGTCTTCATCTTCTTAGCGACGACTGACGACTGACCGCCGACTACTGATAATTACTCATCTGGCGATCAGCACCGTCGCGTCATCGGCGTCGCGTGCGTAGTCGCGCATCAGAAGACCCGCTATGAGCTGCGGGCTGCTCTTGAGCAGGCCGGGATAAGACTGCATGTCCCACGACTCGCTCAGGCCGTCGCTCGCCATAAATAGGGTCGTGCCCTCGACCCACGGACGAGTCCACGGGCGTATGCTGCCTAATCTGAGGCCGAGCGTCCCGTTCATCGAGATAAGCGAGGCGTGTTCCCTTGTGCCCAGCACGCGCACCGCGATATTGCCGACGCCCGCGTACTGGAACATTTCCGACTGATGATCTATGACGACGATGCCCATGACAGCGCCGCGCGTCGCGCGCAGGGCCTGATGCGCCGCCGCCAGCAGCTCGTCCGGTCGCTCGCCCATCCAATCGTCCAGGGTGTCGCAGGCGACATCGGCTGCCTCTTTCGCGCCCCGCCCGTGCCCGAGCCCGTCGATCACGGCCAGCAATTCGCGCTCGCCGCGTCTGGCGATGTAGTAGGCATCGCCGTTGACTTCTTCGTGCGGGTGAGGCCGACTCCACACGCCGAACCGCCGGGCCTCCTCCCTATCCGCCGTCGCGTCCTCGCCATCATGCTGCTCCATTACCCACTTGCGCGCCAGCATCGCCGTCCCGTGCGAAGTGCGCCGCATCTGGCCGAGGGTGAGCCGCCCAGTCCTCGGCAGGGTCGAGTAGATGTCGAAGTCGTCCATCAGGCGACGAATCGCGCCGAGGCCCGCGCCGAGGCTGCCGCTCGTCGAGACGCCGTCGCGAATCGCGCGATCCATATTATAGATGCCCGGCCCTGTGTCCCAGTAAAAAAGTTCGAGTCCCTGCGCCGAGCCCAGCGTCCGGGTGAAATGAAGCCAGCCGCCGCCCGTCGAATACGTCACGGCGTTCGTGCCTATCTCCTGCACGACGATATCGATCTCGGCCAGCGCCGTCTCGCTGAAATCCATCCGGCTCGCATAATCATGCACGGCGCGTCGTGCCGTGCCGACCTGCGCCTCGTGGCTGATCTCTATGGAGTTGATCTCGCGCAACTGAAACGCAAGGATGAAGGATGAAGGCGGAAGGATGAAGTAAATGCTTTCAAGACAGGAAAGCCATCACACCATTCCTTTCATCCTTCATCCTTCCGCCTTCATCCTTTTCTCATGTTCGCCAGCGCACGATGGTCACGCGCGTGCCCCGGCCTGCGGTCGATTCGATCTCGAATTCGTGAACCAGTCGTTTCGAGCCCGGGAGACCTTTGCCCAGTCCCTTCCCGGTCGAAAACCCGTCGCGCATAGCGGCCTCAAGGTTGGGGATGCCCGGCCCTTCGTCCTCGAAGATGAGGCGCAGGCCCAGACCCTGAGTCCCTTCCGTGGGCTGCGCGATCAAGCGCCCGCCCATGCCATACTTGACTATGTTACGAGCCAGCTCGGAGGTGACGGTGGCGAGACGTGTTTGATCTATCAGGCGAAAGCCGAGGGCGGCGGCCAGGTTTCGCACTTCGCTGCGCGCGATGATAATGTCGTGCTCGCTCTCAAGAGAGATTGATTTGCTTTCCAAGCGCCGTCAACTCCCCGTCCCGTTCCTCTTCTTCATCGCCGGCATCGAACTCCGCGCGCAGCAGCTTGTAGCCCTCGTCCACGTTCAGCACCGTCTCCACCCCGTTCAATTCGAGGCCGAGCTCGACGAGCGTGATGGCGACCGCCGGCTGCATCCCGACCACCACCGTGCGCGCGTCCATAATGCGCGCCATCGCCGCGATGTCCGAAAGCATTCGACCGATGAAGGAATCCACCATCTCAAGCAGAGAGATGTCTATCAACACGCCGCGCGCGCCCGTAGTCTCAAGCTCGGAGAGGATACGCTCCTGTAGCTGGATGACGGTCTGATCGTCCATATCGACCTGAATGGGCACGATCAACACGCGGCCAAGCTTGAGAATAGGTATGCGCGAACCGTTCATCGTTATTCTTACTCCCTAAAAATAGATGTCAGATGACGGATGCCAGTCGAAAGACTGTCGCTGACATCCGGCATCTGACAGCTGCTCTCTTAACATTCTTCGCGCCGCTTCTGGCCTTCGGTGATGCTTGCGCCGTGGGCGGCCAGCTGGGCAGAGGTTTGCGCGGCGCTCGACGTGCCGTTTGACAAGTGGGTCAGGGCTTTGGCCGGAATGACCGTGCGACCGATCATCTCGAAGGCGAGCTTGATGCCGTCGGACATCTGCGCGCGCGTGGTGATCTGCGTCAGGTCAATGCCGAGCTGCACCATCGTCTGTGCAATCGCGGGCGACACCCCCGTGAGAATGCAGCGTGCGCCCATCAGGCGCGCCGCCGTCACGGTCTTGATGAGATGGTTGGCGACGAGCGTGTCCATCGTCTTCACCCCTGTGATGTCGAGGATGGCGATGGTCGAGCCCGACTGGACGATCTTTTGCAGCAGCGACTCCATCATCATCTGCGCGCGGCGCGAATCCAGCGTGCCGATGATGGGCAGCGTCAGAATCTTGTCCCAGACCTTGATGACGGGAGTTGACAGCTCCAGCATGTCCTGCCGCTGCTGGCGAATGATCTCCTCGCGCGAGCGTATGTAGTTTTCCACCATGACGAGCCCCATCTTGTCGAGGAGTCTGGTGAAATACATCATCTCGCTAACGAGCACGTCGGCGTTGCCTTCGAGCTCTTCGGCCATCAAAGGGATTAAAGTGTCGCGCAGCGAGAGAATGTAGGTCGCGTTTTCGAGCGGCGTGTAGCCTTTGACGGCGCGGGCGTGCGAGATTTGATTCAGGAAGCCGCGAAGCTCGTCGAAGGCGGTTGACTCAAAGTCGCCGTAGTCGGAATCCTTGAGCGAGCGTGCCAGCATATCCACGATCTGCTGCGACTGCCGCCGCAGGTCTTTCTTCGGGATCAGCTCGTCGCGAAACTCGCCTGATTCCAGGCGGTCTTTAATCCAGAGGCTGATTATCTCGTCATGACGCTTTTCGAGCAGGCTGGCGATGTGCGGCGTCTCCTGCTGCTGCGTGCTGTTCTCTTGCGCTGTATTCTCAACGGCCATCTCTGAATCCTCTTGGAGGCCGAGCCTCGGACAAACCGGGTCGCCTCCGACACACCCCATAGTCTGTCAGGGGGATATTTATGCCGCTGGCAAATCCCTCGGCGGCGTGTGAGTGGAGCAAGATGATTATCTTAACATCGCGGTGGGGAAAAGCAACCGTACACGCTTGAACCCGTGGCCGCCCGGTTTAAAATCGAAGTGCCGTCGATGCCGCCGGGAATTTGAAGGTTTAAGGGCACGCCTCTCCCGCACCCTTTCTTGATAAAGGTGTCCGTTTCATGTTTTCATGGCTACCGTTTTACGGACGAACGGTGAAAGCGCTCGCCCCCTTTTATGGATACATTCACAGACACGCTCTCAAGGACGCCAGCCCCGAAGCCGTAACATCGATCCAAAAGCTTCAAGCCCCGCGTATGATATTCAACTCTCTTACCTTTTTTGTCTTCTTCGCCGTCGTGCTCCTGCTTTATTCGTTGCCTCTGGCGTGGAAGTCAAAAAAGATCATGCTCCTCGTCGCCAGTTATCTATTCTATGCGGCCTGGAATCCTCCGCTCGTTCTACTGTTGATGCTGACGACCTTCGTTGACTGGCTCTTCGCGGCGAAGATTGATCGCACGGATAACCAAGGGCTTCGGCGTCTCTACCTGACGATCAGTCTGATAGGCAATCTGGGGATGCTCGGGCTCTTCAAGTACGGCGGTTTCCTGCTGGATAATTTCGTCGCGGTCACACACCTCTTCGGCCTCGACTATCAACCGGCCCGGCCCAATCTGGTGCTGCCTCTGGGCATCTCTTTCTACACGTTCGAGTCGCTCTCATACGTGATTGATGTCTACAGGCGCGACAGAAAGCCCGCGCCTCGTTTTCTGGATTTCGCGCTGTTCGTCACCTTCTTCCCGCATCTGGTCGCCGGCCCGATTGTGCGCGCGAAGGATTTCCTGCCGCAGCTCGAAATCCCGAAGAAGATAACGCTGCACCGGCTGGGCTGGGGTCTGAGCCTGCTCGTCGTCGGGCTGTTCGAGAAGGTCGTGCTGGCGGACACTATCCTTGCCCCGCTGGCCGACAAGGTCTACGGTCAGGTCAAGCTGGTGGGGTTCGTCAGCGCCTGGGCCGGTACGCTGGCTTTCTCGGCGCAGATATTCTTTGACTTCGCCGGATACTCGACGTGCGCGCTCGGCGTGGCGATGTGCTTCGGCTTCGCCCTCGTGAAGAATTTCCGCTACCCGTATGCGGCCATAGGCTTCACGGACTTCTGGACGCGCTGGCACATCTCGCTTTCGACGTGGCTGCGCGATTACGTCTTCTTCTCCATCGGCGGCCTGCGAAAGCGTCCCTTCAACCTGTATCGCAACCTGATGCTAACGATGCTCATCGGGGGCTTGTGGCACGGGGCTTCCTGGCGCTTCGTCGTCTGGGGCGCTCTGCACGGGACGTACCTCGTCGCAGAGCGGCTGCTGCGCGAAGCCTTCACCGGGAGAAAGCCGCGCCTCAAGCCCGTACGCATAGAGCCGGAGCTGCTGCCTTCGAGCGAGAAGGGAGCGCTCCTTTTGCCCGCGTGGCTGGTTCCGATCTCGCTCATGCTGCTGACATATTTTCTGTTGTGCATCACATGGGTGTTCTTTCGCGCCACGAATTTCCCCGACGCGCTGAAGGTCTTGACGGCGATGTTCGGCTTCGGCGATGAACAGTTCAGGATGAAGAGAGAGGCCGTCTTCGTGCTGTGCTTCACGGGCGCGATGCTCGCCGCACACTGGAAGATGCGTAACTCTGATCTGGCAGACGTGGCGACGCGTATCCCTTGGTGGCTGCGCTCCGTCATGCTTGCCGCGATGTTCGTGGTCGTAACTTTCGCCCTGCTCCTCGGAGATGATCGTGCGTTCATTTACTTCCAGTTTTGACGAGCATGTGCCTGACGCGCCGCGCGTACTGCATGCTCCGTGGGTGCGTACGTGGATGCTCGGCTGTCTATTGTTTCTGCTGTTCTTCTGTGTCTGGGAAGGCGTCTGGCGCAGCCGTGGGTTCAGGCCTTCGCTGATCGACGACGCGAGCCTGTGGGCCAGCGCGCGCCGCAGTGTCGGCAGCGACAGCATCGTCCTCGTCGGCGCTTCCAAGACTCTGCTCGGCATCAACCCGACCGTGTTTGCTGAAACGAGCGGCGTGCGCCCCGTTCAACTGGCAATCGACGGCAGCCAGGCCATTCCTGTGCTCAGGGATCTGGCCGCGGACGAGGGCTTTCGCGGGGTAGTCCTGTTCGACCTGATGGAATCGGAGATTGACGGGACGACGCCGCCCGGAAAAGAAGAGAAGTACCTGCAAGAGTACAGGGAGCAAAACCTCTCCGACCAGATCGAGCAATGGCTGCGCCATCGCTTGCAGGCCAACTTCGTCTTTATGAAACCGGAGATCAGCCCCGGCCACGTGTGGGAGGGCCTGAGAAGCGGCCAGCTGCCCGTGCCCTTCTACCTGCAAATGCAGCCGGACAGATACGCCCGCGCCGACTACTCCATGATCGAGCCGGCGAAACTGCACGGAGGCGGCACTAACAACTCGGGCCAGAGGCTTCCTCCCGGTCTGTCCGCTCAGGAGTTTCTGGCGAGAACCGCGCGGCTCGAAGAGTATGTCGCGCGCATTCAGGAGCGGGGCGGGCAGGTCGTCTTTCTCAGGATGCCTTCGAGCGGCATATTGTGGGAAGCGCAGGAGGCCAGATATCCGAAGAGCGCTTACTGGGATGTCTTCGCCGCGAGGACTAAGGCGATGACCATTCATTTCAGAGACTACCCCGAACTCTCGCAATACGAATTGCCGGACACAACCCATCTCGATTACAGGCAGGCCGAAACCTTCACCCGCGACCTCACCCGCATACTCATGGCAAAGGGCGTGAGGCTCAAGAAAGGATGAAGGCGGAAGGATGAAGGATGAAAGAAATGCTTGAATGGCTTGAATGCTTTTACTTCATCCTTCCGCCTTCCGCCTTCATCCTTGTTCTTATTCCTGTAACACGAGTGGATTCTGCGGGGGGGCGTTGAGCAGGTATCGCTCCACGACTTCCTGTATGACGAACTGAGGGCGCTCGGTCTCGATCAGGGCGGTGTCGAGGCCGTAATTCCAGACGTAGACGGCACGGCTGAAGTGATGATCGAGAAACGGGATGAGATTGTTGGCGAAGGAGTCGCGGAACATGACGACGCGCGGCAATCGCGTCTCCTTCCCGTCAGAGACCACGTACTTGATATCCGGATTCAGCCGGAACTCAAGAGAGGCGCGGCGCGGGCGCATTCTTAAATTCTCTTCGCTCAGGACATCATCGAGCCCAAGCTGGGCGGCCAGATCCATCTCCTTTTTTTGTTCCCTGACCAGCTCAAAGTCTGACTCCGCGAGTGGTTGTATCTGCGCGCTCGCTTTCATTAGCTCCGCGGCAATCGCCTGATAGCCGATGAACGCGCCGTATTCGTTCCAGTGCGAATCCGTCCGGTGATAGAGACGCTCGCGCCCTTTCGCCTCCATGAGCGGCTGCCGCAGGTCAAGAATCTCTACGTCCGAATGCTCCTTCATGTAGCGGACGAGCTGTTCGAGCCGCGAGACCTCCTGCATACGCCTGAAAGCTTCCGGCACGTACTCCGGGTAGATAGTATGTTTCTCGGGCGCGATCACGAAGATGTAACGTATGCCGCGCTCGGCCAGCCAATCGCGCCGAGCCTTGAGAACCCGCTGCCACTGGGCAAGCTCGGCCACGGTCAAAGGTCTCGGCCCTCTGTACCATTCCAGCGAATTGTCGTAGGGCGGTTGAAAAAGCCACCCGTCCTTTCCCAGTATCACTCTTTTTGAAGACGAGACCCCGAGCCACTTCACTTTAACTTTCGCCTGCCATTCGATCAGCATATTACGAAAACCGAAGTGGTCTTCGAAATAGGCGCGGAACTTTTCCGGGAACGAGCCGAGCACATGGCGTTTGAGCGAGACGGGCGGGAACGGAGCGAGCACGCGATTCTCTTTATGAGCGCGGCCCGGATCGAAGCCGAGTGCAAGCCCCACGACCGGAAGAGCGAGGGCCGCGAGGAAAAAGATAATCAACGCGATGTCTTCAATGCGCCGCATTCTCTGGTCGTTTCCCCCGGACATCAAACGTTCACTCGCTCGCCTAGAATCTGAAATAGATGAAAGGATTGTAAGTTCCGGCTGCCGAGAGCGCGGCTGAGGCCACGAAGATCAGCACCAGCACGGCGAAGCTCAAGAGCCTCGTGCCCGTCTCCACGAAAGCCCGCGGCGTGCCCTCGCGCTCCGACATTAACTGCTCCTGCCATTTTCGCAGGGCCGGAACGAGTGCCGTCGAGCCCAGCACGCCGACCAGCAGCGCGAGGACAAGCTCGGTGTTCAGGTAGATGGCCGGGCTGTAGCCTAAGCCGAGCCCGTGCCCGCGACCGATCATGGCCTGAAGGAAAGAGAGCGCGTGAGAGAGCGTCTCTGCGCGGAAGAACACCCACGCCACCATGACCACCAGCATGGTGTAGATGTGGCGTAGAGCGCGCGGGCGTTTTTGCAGCCACACCGCCAGACCCAGTCGCTCGAAAACCAGAAACGCCCCGTGAAAGAGTCCCCACACGACGAAGTTCCAACTGGCCCCGTGCCAGAGCCCGCACAGAAAGAAGACTATCAGCAGGTTGAGATAAATCCGCCAGCGCGGGCCTCTCACGCCGAGCGGAAAGAAGAGGTAATCACGAAACCATGTGGAGAGAGAGATGTGCCAGCGCCGCCAGAAGTTCGTGATGGAATCCGCGACGTAAGGGTAGTCGAAATTTTCCGGGAAGTGGAAGCCGAACATCTTCGCCAGCCCGATAGCCATATCGGAATAACCCGAGAAGTCGAAATAGATTTGCAGCGTGTAACAGATGACGCCGAGCCACGCGAGCCCCGCCGTCAGTTGCTCCGTGGGCGCGTTGAAGATGCTGTCAGCCGGAAAGGCGACCGTGTTGGCGATGAGCATCTTCTTTCCGAACCCGATGATGAAGCGCCGCACGCCCGCCGCAAACTCTGCGCGGCTCACAAAGCGCTCGACCAACTCCCTTGCGATGTCGGAATAACGCACGATAGGCCCGGCGATCAGGTGAGGGAAGAGCGTAATGTACAGGGCGAAAGTATTAAGGTTCGTTTCGGCCCGAAGCTGCTTGCGGTAGATGTCCACCAGATACGACATGCCCATGAAGGTGAAGAAAGAGATGCCTATGGGCAGGCGTATGCCCGGCAGTGGCAGGGCGCTCGAGCCCGCCAGTGCCGACAGCTCGTTGAGATTGGCGACGAGGAAGCGGGCGTACTTGAACGTGATCAAGAGTAAGAGATTGCCGGTGATTCCGCCGAGCAGAAGCAGCCGTCGGCTCCGAGCAGCCTCCGCGCGTCCGATGACGAGTCCGAAAACGTAGTTGAGGAAGATGGAAAACAGTAAGACGAGGACGTAGGTTCTCTCGCCCCACGCGTAGAACAGCAGGCTCGCGCAAAGGAGCAGGAAATTACGCGCCCCCTTCGGCGAGACGAAATATAACCCTAAAAGCGCGGGGAGAAACAGGAAGAGGAATAAGGGCTCGGTAAATAACATTCAGGGGCAATCGGCATCAGCGACCGGCAGAGTTTTGTATCGCGGAATGCTACCAGAAAGGAAGCCGCACTGACCAGTCAGGCGGCCCTTCCCAAAGCGCGCGCCTCTGTAGTCTTAATCGGGAAATGTCTGCTTTGCAGTACACCGGGGCAATGATCAAATCCGAATCCCGCGTATCTTTTCGGGCTTCCTGTTTGACTCGGGCTTGCCCAGCACGGCGTTGTCCTGTGTGCGCTTGTCCTTCTCCGCACCGGTGTGCCACTTGGCCCACTCGGCGGGCGCGTCGAAGGTCTCGCCGCCGTGGCGTGTGATGCGCGAGCGCACGCGGCACATGACGGGCGTGTTGACGCCGACGCCCGAGATGACGGCCTGACCCTTGGTGAGCGCAGGGAGTTCGTCCAAAAGTTGACGGCCCGCCCCCTCGACCGACTTGGCAACCGTGTCCTGATCTATGGGGTTGACGATACGCATGATGATCTGCGTCATGCACTGAGAGAGCACGTCCTGATCGAGCTTGCCGGGGCGCTGCGTGATGAGGCCGATGCCGACGCCGAATTTGCGCCCTTCGGAGAGTATCTGTTTGAGGATATTGGTGGAGACGACCGTTTGACCGGCGGGCGCAAAGCGATGCGCCTCTTCAAGGAGCGTAAAGACTGGATAGGGAAGATCGTTGTCGCTGCCCGGAACTGCCTCGTGCCGCACGGTCGAGACGCGCGCCTTGTTGACGCGCCTGAGGAGGGTGGCGACGACGACCTGCTGCTCGTTCTGCTCGATGTCGGAGAGTTGCAGCACAGTGCAACGTCCGGGCTGAAACATATCGCTTAAGGGGATATGCTCGTGGTCGGAGAAGATCGTGTCGGGGCGGTCAAAGCGATTGTCCAAGCGCCACAGCAGCGCATCGATGGAGCCGACGTTGCCGCCCGAGCCGCTGCGCCCGTCCTCGTCGCCGTACTTTTCAGCCGTCACGGCATCGCGCAGATCGTGATAGCCCCACGTGCCGCGCTCGCCGCGCTCGCCCGCCGTCACCTTGCGATAAGCCTGCGACAGGTAATGCAGCATCTTGTCCGATGTCCCTTCGGGCAGAAGATACTTGATGTCGGCCTCGGTCAGAGACGAGACGCGCACCTTGATGCGGTCGTGCGTGAAGATTTTGACTTCGGGCTGGTAGCCGTCCGCAGCGCCGAAGCGCGCGTCGCCCTGAATCGAAGTGAGCGTATCGTATTCGCCGTGCGGGTCAACGATCAGCACGGAAGCCCTGTTGTAGGGCATCATCAATTCTTCGACGAGCACGCCCGCCGTGTAAGACTTGCCCGCGCCCGTCGAGGCCAGGATAGCCAGATGCGTCGAGACGACATCCTTGATCGAGAGCACGACCGGCACTTCGCCCGCGCTTCTGGTCAGGAGGCTGCCGACGTGCGCCGAGCCCACGTCCGTCATACGGCGCGGTGATAGCACGCCAGAGAGCGTCTCGGATGATGCGAGAAAGACAGGGTCGCCGGGATGGGGCGGGATGCGCGGGTTGACGAAATCGCCGAGCGCGTGGCTGAAGTAGCCGATGGTCTCGACCGTAATCTCGTAAAGCTCGCCGCAGTCGGTGCTGAGTCCGATGAGCGAGGAAACGACTGAAGGAGGCGTTTGCGGGTCGGAGAGAAAAGCATCCGGCAGATTACGCACGAGGCGGCGCGACGTAATGTTGCCGAGGATGTGGCGCACTTCATCGGCGTCGCGCGCCAGATAGTAGACGAACTCGCCTATGCGCGCTCTGCCGTTATCCGCCGTGATGAAAAGATATTCGTGCGGAAGCTCGCCCGGCCCCTTAACCGTTCCCGTCAGCAAATCCGTTGTGATCATTTCAGAGGACATAATAATCAGAAAAGGAATGAACAGGGATGGACAGAGATGGTCAGGATGGAAACCAGAATCGGGATAAAAACTGAAAGCATGAATGCTTCAAAGCTTTTTCTTTATCCTGATAGTCTCTGTCCGTCCCTGTTGATTTCCCTGCCAGTAAACTAAGAACCTCTGCCCAAGTATAGCACGCGCGGCGAAGGGCAGCGCCCGGCTATGCTCACGCAGCCCCGGCCTCATGCTTTTGCAGCCGCCTGAGCCATTCGACGGTGCGCGCTATTCCGTCTTCAAGTCCAATCGCGGGACGCCAGCCCGTCTCGGCGTGAAGCCTTGAGGAGTCCAGCACGTTGACCGGCACGTCGAAGCCGCGGTCGGGCTTATAAAGGAGCGCGGGCACAAAGCCAAGGCAGCCGTTTAGAATCCTGATGATGTCCAGCACCGAATGGCCCACGCCGCTTGAGATGTTAAAGACCCTCTGCGGGCCGGTGTAAGCGACGAGCCCCGAAATGGCTTGGACGAGGTCTTCGACGTGCAGATAATCGCGCAGGCTCTCGCCCGTTCCCCAGACCTCCAGAGGCTCGCCGCGCAGCGCCCTGTCCGTGAGTACGCCGATCACACCCTGACCTATATGCAGCTTCTGCCCCGGCCCGTAGACGTTTGAAGGGCGCACGACGCAGTAATCGATGCCGAACATCGCTGCGTACATCGCCACGTACTTCTCAATCGTCAGCTTCGTAATCCCGTAGGAGCTGATGGGCTCTGTCGGGTGATTCTCTTTAATCGGATTGGTTTGCGGCGGCCCGTAGACAGTGCCGCCGGAGGAGACGTAGATGAGGCGGCGCACCTTCGTCTCGTGCAGGCGCGAGAGCCAGCCGACGCTGGCGACGACGTTGCTTGAGAGGTCATAGGCCGGGTCTTTCATGGAAGAGCCGGGAACGGTCGTGTGAACCAGATGGATGACGGTGTCGGCCTCTGAGATCACGTTCATCACGTCATCCGTGAGGGCCATGTCGCCCTCGACTATCTCAAGGGCGTCCTCTATGTCTTCAACCAGCGTCCGCAGGGCATAGAGCCTGTCGAAGATACGCACGGGGTAGCCGCGCGCCAGAAGCTCGCGGCAAATGTGGCTGCCCATAAAGCCCAAACCGCCTAAGACAACCACGCGCCCGAAGGCTTGCGAGTCTGATCGAGTCGAGGCGCTCATACGCTTACTCCCTGCTCAAGCACCCGGTTGTAGTAGCCGAGCAGATTGTCTATATAACTATCGATACGAAAACGCTCAAGCGCGGAGGAGCGCGCGCCCTCCGATAAACGCCCCGTCAACTCTTCGTCCGTTGCCATCTGTGCCACTCGCTCGATGATCTGATCGTTATCGCCCGGCTCGGTCAGAAAACCGTTGACGCCGTCCTCTACGGCTTCGACCTGCCCCCCGACTCTGGAGCTGATGACGGGCACGCCGCAGGCGAGCGCATCAAGGCAGGTCAAAGACAGATTGTCTGCGCGGGTCGGATACAACAGCACGTCGCAGAGGTTCAAAGCACGCGCCAGCTCATCGCTCGTCTTGAGAAAGGGGAGCGCCACGATATTCATATTCGGCGTCGCCCGCTCCATGGCTCGCTCGCTGGCCGTGCCGACGACGAGGACTGTGATGCGGCCCGGCAGGCGCTCCCCCAGATCACGCACGAGGTCAAGCAAAGGGAGCAGCCCTTTGCGCTTGTCCGCCACATTACTGTGAATCAGCCCGACGACAAAGCCGCCGACGGGCGCGATGCCCAGAGCGGTGGCCGCCTCCGCGCGCTCCATGGGGCGAAACACTTCTGTGTCCACGCCGTAGTAGAGGCGCTCGATGGGCAGGCTGCCAACGAAGGTCGAAGCATAATAGCGCGCCAGATAGTTTGTATGCACCAGCAGCTTAAAGCGAGACCGACGAACGGCTCGCTCCTTCATCATCAACAGCTCATGGGTCGTATCGCGGCTGATGCCCGGATAAGGCAGGTCGAGCTGCGGGCACATGCCGCAGCCTTCGCGGAAACGCTCGCAGCCGAGCGTATAGGGACAGTATCCGGTGGCGAGAAATTGATCGACAGGCGAGAGGACGACCGTGCGGCGGCGGCTCTCAGCCGCCAGGAGCGGTATGGAAACGAAGTGCCCGTGCAGGTTGTGAAAGTGCCAGATGTCAGCCGTCTTTATCCATACGTGGCGCTTGAGCGTGTAGGTCGAAGGAAAGAAGATGTTGTTTCGACCAGAGAGCTTGCGAAGCGCGCGCTCCACGCGGCGCTCTCCGAAGAAGAAGGGCAGCCGGTGGACGTAAGGCAGGTCTGTAAACTGATCTTTGACGTAGAGACGGGCGTCGACGCCCCGCGCTCGGAGGCCCTCGACGGTCTGGCAAATCAACGCTTCCGCTCCGCTGGCGCGGTCAGACGAATTGAAAAACGCGACGCGCAGAGGTTTAGGCGCGCGCACGTCTTCTACTTGATCAGCTTTTTGATCCACCGTTTAGTCCTGGCCGGGACGATTGCTTTGACGCTCGCCATATTAAGACGAGGCCGAGCGGCCCTGCGGCGCTCGTGCCTGACGAGCGAGATGGTCTCGTCCTTCATTGAGCTTGATATCTCGTCGCTGTGGAAGGCTCGCTCGTATGCAACGGCCACTTCGAGCGCGTAGCCGAGCTGCCCGTCCAGAAGCGCAAAGACCCAGAGCAGCAGATACTCGCGGCTCGTGGCACTGCTCTCGCGCAGGGCGTCGAGGCTACGCAGATAGCGCGCCTCGCACCAGCCGGGAGATTTCTTAAGATGCGCTTCGACGAAGGCGCGTGTGATGTCCGGGTGCGTGGCCGTCACTTCGGCCAGTGTGGCCGCGCTCATCCTGAGAGCGCCGCCGACGTTGAGATTGGAAAGCCAGAAGCCCTCGCCGGTTAAAGCCTTGTGCGCGTCCACGAAAAGGTCTTCGCCGAGATAGGCATCAATCAGCCCGGGCTCTATGTCAACGGCCAGCACGCGCGAGCGCACCTGATCCCGAAGGCTACGGAAGATACGCAGATCAGTACCCTGCGTATCCAGTTTGAGCCAGTCTATACGGTCGAGCGAGAGACGCTCAAGCACGGCGTCGAGTGTCGTCGCACGCACACGCTCCGTGCGCTCGACCTCGAAGAAGTCGGAGAAGAGAAAGTTGGAGAGCGATTTGAAGTCGGGGGGCAAGGTGCTCGAACAATAGGGAAACTTCGTCAGGTAAAGCGCGATCTCGTCGCGCTCCGGTTGGCTCGTGATCGCCTCGTTGATCGTCACCGACTGGTGAAAATGGCCTTCGCTCGTTTCATAAATCTCTCTCAGGTCTGGATCGAAGCCGACGAATATGGAGTGCGGGGCAATCGGCTCCCATACTTCGGGAGTCGCGCCCGACGAGCCGACATCAATCAGCACCGGATGAATATCCAGCCTTGACAGCAGGCGATTGAAAGCTTGTTCCTTCATAACTTCGGGCCGCACCCCTCGCGTCAAGCTGACTTGCGCGCTTCCATATAGAACGAGTCGGGCTTATAGATCGTGCCGTCCGGCTCCGTGTCCAGATGATAATCCGCCCAGCCGGGAATCTCGCTCTCTGCCGCGCCGAGGGGGCGCGGGTCGCGAAAGCCAACGTCTCTGAGAATCTCGGCCAGCGAATAGCGATCATACATCCACAGATGCGGGTCGCCGCTACGGCGAAAGCGTCCGAGTTGCAGCGATTCATAATCAGCGCCGAGCAGCGCGCGCACCAGCGATTCCCGTATGAAAGCGGGCACGCGTTTCAAGCGCTGTAGCCTTTGCGTCAAAGGCGCAGGTTGCGCGCCTCGCTGCGTCGCGTTGCTATTGCCGCTACTACGACGCACCTGCTCTGCGGCTTCGATGATCTCCTGCGCCGAGCGGCCCAGCCGTTCAAGCACGAAGCCCTTCTCGGACAACTCGGTGCGCCGTAAGTAGTCGCCCATCTCTCCGCCCGGTCGCTCGCGCACGGTCTGATCTAATACTTCAAGAATGATCCACTCGTAGCGACGCCGCCACTGTTGGTCGCCGCGCGCGGCCTCCTCGACCGCCTGCAAATAGACCTGCGCTATGCGTTCCAGATCGGGCACGGCGATGCGCGTCACACCGCCGGGCTTCAAGACCCTGTAGGTCTCGCGCAGGAAAGCGCGTGCCTGCGGTCTGGGGAAATGTTCGAGCAGGTGCGAATGGTAAACGACATCGAACTGCTCGTCCGCGAAGGGGACGCCCCGGCGCAGATCGTGGCTCAGGACGGACGCCGCGCGGGCGTCGAAATCGACGTTGACCCAGGCGGGATGAAAGCGCGTGCCGCAGCCCAGATTGAGAAGCGATTTCATGAGCGGAAAGCGAAAATGTTGAGCTGCATGTCCATGTCCAGATGCACGAACCGCTCAAGGAACGGCTGCGGAGATGTGATCGGCGGATGAATGTGCACGCGGAATCCGGCGTTCGCCAGAATCTCCATCAGGGTATGAAGCGTCTGCGGCTTGGTCACAAACGAGTGATACTCGACGAAGAGGTTCTCGACGTTGCCGAGCAGGTCCGCGCAGTCCGCCAACACCTCCGTCTCCGCGCCCTCTATGTCGAGCTTTAAAAAATCGACGCGCCGCTGAAGGTAATCCCTGAGCCGGACGGTGCGTATCGTCTGGCCCTCAGGGTCTTTGCCCTGAGCGATGCGCCCGCCGTCCGCGCCCTCCTGCATAAAGCTCAGCGTGGTTTCCGACGACCAGAGGGCACGACACACGACCTCTATATCACTGTAGCCGCTCTCTTCGACATTACGCTTGAGGACTGCGAAGACTTCCTCGTCAGGCTCGAAGGCCAGAATGCGACTCTTCGGATAGAGGCTTTTGAAGTAGAGAACGCTGAGACCTATGTTAGCACCGCCGTCGATGATGTAGGGCTCGTCCGTCGGGGCACGGAAAGAGTAGATTTGCTGCTCGAATATCTCTCCGTGCATAAAGAGGAACGAGGCGGCGTCAACCATCTCGACGTTGTGGCCGGTCAGGTGCGTCCGTGTGCGCTGGTAACGGGGCAACGATTTGAGTCTGGCGGTCTCGCGAGATTTCGTCCGGTAGTCTGAGTGTATGAGCCACCTGTACCAATGCTTGAATTGGCCGGGCACGAGACGACGAAGCGTTTGCATTACTCGGAACGTTTTTTCCTATCTGTTTTAGTCCGACCGCTCTGGCCCCGGGGCGGATGCTCAAAACTTCCGCTCTCGTGGCGCGCCGGTCACGCCCCGGCGCTGCCCTTGGCACGAAGAGAAGCAAGCGACTTTCGCATCGGGTCTGACATGATAGCAGACAGAGAGCGGCGTAGCCACGCAGACAGGCCCGGACTATCAATCGCCCACGGGTAGATATGACGAAAGATGAATCGGTCAGCTTCACTGTCGCGCGCCATAAAGGGCGGGCCTTCGAGCGGAAACTTCATCTCCATGGCCGGAAGATTAGCCACGGGGCTCGCCGTGTTGGTCGTATGGGTTGCGCCCGTGCCAAAACCTATGTTGGAAAGGAGGTTGACCGAGGGCGAGACGGCCAGTCCGTTCTGTGCCCAGCAGGCAAACATCCAGCGGTAGTCCCATTCCAGAACCCCCCCCAGCGAGCGGTCGAAGATGGCGCGAAAAAAACGGGCCGCGTCTTCGTCGCCCAAAATGTCGGACAGCCAGGGGGTCTCGCGCAACAGCGGCCATAATCGCATCTCGGCGTCGAAGTGCCGCCAAGCCCTGCGCCACGTCGCCCACCCCCACGTAAACGAGTAGCGCGTGAAATGATAGCTGTACTCGGTTTGCTCGCGGTGGGGATGAAAATTGCAGCCGCTGATCATCATCACGCGCTCGTCCTCGCGGTATCTTTCCAGCAAGTCGTCGCAATAGGGAAAGAGGGTCGGGTGTGGCAGACAGTCGTCTTCAAAGACGATGGCCTCCTCGCAATGCTCGAAGACCCAGTTGAGGCCGGAGATAACGCGTGGCTCAAGCCCCATATTTTCCTCCGCGAAGTTGGTCAGAACTTCACAGTCCCAGTCAACCTGCTCAATGACGGCGCGCGTCTCCGCGCATCTCTCCCGCTCACCCTCAACGCCCGGGCGCGGGCCGTCGGCGATCACCAGCAGGCGCGGCGGCCTCGCCTCGGCGATTGCACTAAAGACCCTTTGAGTGGTCTCCCGGCGATTGAAGATAATGAAGGCGACAGGAGTTTTCATAGCTCTACGTTGATTCACCCTTTGATAATAACAAAGCTGGACAGGCTGAGACCATCGGCCCTTAATCCGAAGCCTCTACAGCGGCGGCGGCGCTGGCCGTCAGGTCATGATCGAGCATATCGCTCAGAAAGACATCAACGCCCTGACGCGGCGACCAGCCAAGCTCTCTTTTCGCCAGCGACGAATCAACCTTGATGAGCAGCGGGTCGGCTGGGCGCAGCAGCAGCGGGTTGACGACGACCGCCGGCTCTCCCGTCGCCTGAAAGCAGGCGCGCCACCGGACGGCGTCGTCGCCCTCAAGCTGCCATTCGAGATCGAATCCCGCAAGCTCGAAGGCACGATCAACCATCTGCCAGACGGCGTGCGTCTGCCCCGTGCTAAGCACATAATCGCGATAGTGATCGCCCGTATCCGGTTCGCGTGCCGTGCCCCGGCGCGCGGCGCGAACATCCACCTGCCGTAGAATCAGCATCATCCCCCTGACATAATCGGCGGCAAAGCCCCAGTCGCGCTCGATCTTGAGATTGCCCATCGCGAGCGGCGCTCTAGCCGCCAACTCCTCGGCTGACAAATCGCGCAGCGCGCGCACATGATCTATGACTTTGCGCGAGAGGAAGAGGGCGGAGCGGCGATGAGATTCGTGATTCGAGAGAATGCCGCAAGCGATACGCATGCCGTAGGTCTGACGGTAGAACCGGCATAAGAGATGAGCGGCGGCCTTGGCGCTGGCGTAAGGGCTTTGCGGGTTAAGCGCCGAAGCCTCGTTGTGAAGGTTCACGCCGCCGGGAACGTAGCCGAACATATCGGTCGATGATGCCTGATAAAAACGTGTCTGCGGGCTATGCTGGTGAAGATGTTCGAGAAGGCCCGCGACGATCCCGGCATTCGTGTGCCATGTGTAGAGAGGGTCGATGAATGAGAGGCTGACGCTGCTCTGCCCGGCCAGATTGTAGAACTCCGCGGGTTGTGTGCCTGCGATCAAATCAAAAAGGTCGGACGGGTTGAGAAGATCGACCTCGTGAACGTGCAGGCGGCCCGCCGCCTTGCGGGATGACGAGAGCGCTTGCAGGGCGTCCGGTCGCCTGACGGTGGCATGAACCGTCCATCCTTCTTCGAGCAGGCGCTCGGTAAGAAAATAACCGTCCTGACCTGAAGCACCCGTGACGATTGACACGCCCGGAGTCGCGCTAGTGTTATTCATGCAAACCTGATCTTCGGGTCTCAACTGCGAAAACAAATAGGTCGGCGCAGGGGATTGATTCGAGCGAAGCCGCGTCAGGTATCAATCGCTTTCGGGCGGGCGCGGCTTTTCATTTCCCTGAGGGGCGCGCTCGCGCGCAAGCTCCCAGACTTCCCCGAGCCGGTAAATCTCCGGCATCATCGTCTCAAACCAGTAGTTCTCCCAGCGAGGAAAACTACCTCTGTCGCGCTGCACGAAAGACTTCGCCCCGCGGGCTCCGACCATCGTGGCGGCGCTGAAAAACTGCGCGAGGCGTAAGACCTTCGAACGCTTTTGCGTCGTCTTATTCCACATGCCGTAATCGTGGCGGCCCTGCGAGAAGGAGCGGCGAGCCCAGTACCAGAGCGAGAATGTCTCCGGCCTCGTTAAGTGATAGACGATGATGCCGGGATGATAGAAGGCCCTGAAACTCTTCAGAGTTCTGCGGGCATGAACGATGAGGTTCGTCTCATCGCCGCGAGCAAGCCCGCGCTCCGTCAGGCCGACGTGCGCGTTAAAGCCGCCCAGTTCTTCGACGACGCTCCGACGCCAGATCATATTCGTCCCGTTGAGAAACTCATCCTCGCGCAGGTAACGCGCCTCAGTGCCCTTGTCCAGACTGGAATTATAGCTGTCTAAAAACCAGTCGGGCTTCTCCGTCAGGTAATAAGGGTAGTAAGGGCCGCCGCAAAGGTCCGGGCGCTCCTGCCGTATGACCTCCAAAGTGGTTTCGATCCAGCGCGGGTCGGCCTTCGCATCGGCATCGATGTGGGCCACGTAGTCAGCGCGCGCGTGGGCGTAGCCGGTGTTGCGCGCTACGTTCAGGCCCGGCTGCGGCTCATAAACGTATTCGAGGTCGAGGCCGTGCGAATTCTCCTCGACGATCTTTCGCGTCTCGTCCTTTGAAGCGTTGTCCACGAAGATGACGCGGAAGCTGCGGGGCTCGACCGACTGCGCGCGCAGGCTCTCAAGGGCGCGCGGGATATGCGGAGCCTCGTTATAGCCGCACATGAGAACGTCAATTTCCATCGGCTTCGCTCGATCTCTCCAAGGGTGTCTCCGCCAGCAGGAGTTGGCGGTAGGCGGCGCAGAACTTTGACGGGGCGAAATGCCGGCGGGCATATTCGTAGGCGTGGCGCGAAAGCACTTCGAGGAGCGACCTGTATTTGTCCAGTTGCTCGATGGTCTCGACCATCCTGCCCACGATTCGTTCTTCTTCCACCTCTTCGATGAGGATGCCGTTGACGCCGTGATGAACGTGGTCGGCAATCCCGCCGACGCGCGTCGCAACCGGCACTGCGCCGTGCGCCATCGCTTCCTTGATCACGAGCGGAAATCCTTCTGTGCGCGAAGTCAGCAGCAGCACGTCCGCATCCGCGTAGAGGCTGTTCAACTGAGCCGGGTCGGCGATCTCTCCCTTGAACGTGCAGGACGCGCGATCATCGGCCTCCACCGCCGCCATATTGTCGCCGACGAGAATGAACTCCGCCCCGACCCCCCTCTGACGACAACCGGCGGCAACCCTTCCGACCAGTTGAACGCGTTTCTCTTCCGTCCCCCGCCCGACATACAAGACCTGCAAGCGTTGGTTGACGCGCTTTTCTGGGTAATTATCCGGCACTGATACCTGATTATCAATAAACGTGATTCGATCAAGGAGGCCCGCATCCAGATTGTGCTGCTCGTACTGAGCCTGCAAGTCTGCGAAGGCGCGGCTGCTCAGGATCACGCGGGTGTCTAAATGGGGCACGAGCGGCAGGCTGACGTGTTCTATGTCCCCGCCGAAAGCGTGCAGGAGGTCTATGCGGCGCACGCCTCTCTTGAGGTGCGGAATCAGATGATAGAAGAGAACATTATTAGAGCCGAAGACCACGGCGTGCGCGTGCCTGTTGATGAAAGCGGCGAGCGCTCCGACGTGCGCGTAATAGCGAAGCGAGCCCAGCGTTAGATGTGACAGGTCGAAAATGCGCGCGCTCCTTTCAAACAGAAACTTGAATTTCGCATCCTTGGACTTATTAGTGAAAAACACCCACGGCCTTCTATCGCCGACGCAGGCCACGATCTCAGCATGAACACGTTCGGCCCCACCGATCTGGTAGAACGGAAAAAAGAAGAAGAGCCCGCTCTGGTTGCGCCGTGGAAGCAGAGGAAGAAGTCGTCCGAACAGTTTGCCCGTACGGAGCGCCATGCGTTTGCGCCGCTCCCATGGCAAAAAGTTTTTAATGAATCTCTTCAACTCTTTCCTTGCAGCCCTTCAAGCATCAGCGCGAGGACTTGCTCGCACATGTGCTCAGGGCTGAACTCCGTTTCGATTCGTAAGCGATTCGCCGCGCCCAGACGCGAGCGCAAGGCGGGGTCTGCCGCCAGCTTCAAAATCTTGTCGGCGAGGGTTTCAGCATCTCCGGGCGGCGCGAGGTACGGCTGGCCGTCCGGGCCGACGGCCTCACTGATGCCGATGATGTCCGTGCCGGCAAGGGCGAGCCCGGCGGCCATACATTCCAGCACGCCGTTCGGGCTGCCTTCCGAGCGCGAGCTGAAGACTCCTATCTCGATTGCGCCGAGCAGCCCCGAAAGATCAAGCACCTGTCCCAGAAAGCGAATGCTCTTGCCGAGGTCAAGATCATAGGCCAATGCTTTGACAAAGTGATGCGTCGAATCCGAGCTATCAAGGCGGCCCGCGAGCAGGAGCACCGCCGAGCGTCCCTCGCCCTGCATCGCATCCAGCACGAGCCGCCATGCCCTGAGCAGCGTCTCGTGGTCTTTATACTGCGTCAGGTTCGCCACCATGCAGGCGACGAACGTGTCATCGCCGAGCGCCAGCTCGCGTCGCCAGTCGGCGCGGTCTGACTTCATGGGCGCGAGCGTCACGCCATTATGGATGACGCGCACGCGCTCGCGCCTTGCGCCCAGCTTTTCCGTCAGAAAGTTTGCGCCCGCCTGCGAGTTGGAGATGAACAGAGGCACTTGACTGGCCGCGCGCCGCTCGGCTCTGGGCATTCGTCCTATGCCTTCGTCGCGTTGATTCCAGATGCAGGTGCGCGCGCCCGTCAGCCGCCAGACCTGACCGCAGATGACGTTCGGGAAGATGAGATAGGGCAGGAGGATGTCCGGGCGCGCGCGGCGCAACGTCCACGCAAACTGCGCCATGCGTTTCAATCGCTCCGATCTTTTGTCAGACCACGGCCACGGGGTCAGACGCCATGGGATGCCGTACTCTTCGCACAGCTTCGCGACTCGACCGGGCACTCCAAGAAAACCCCAGACCTCTACGTGCGCCTGCTGCTCGTGGGCCAGAAACCTCGCCAGCAGCATCGCCTGCCGCTCAGCCCCTCCAAGCTCAAGCTCCGTCAAGACGATGATGACGCGGCGTCCTTTGAGTGCCGCCTCGGGCTCAGCCTTTTCGTTGATCTTATCCCGGCCAGTGACGACGCGGTTTGTGCCCGCCAAATGTTTCGAGCTGCTCATCTAATAGTTAAATTTTGAGGCCGGGGCTCGTTCAGCTAAAGCGCACTTCGGGGTTTTGTTCGAGCCAGATGCCAAGCACCAGTAGCAGCCAGAGCGTGTCGGAATTGTCGTGCTCCCCGGTGTGGGCCTCTATCTGTGCCCGCACCTCCGAAGGATTAAAGCACTGGTGCAGGCGCGCGCCCGGCGCGAGCAGCACTTCGTCCAGAAGCCGGCGACCCTGTTGACCGGGCAGAAACCACAGGGCACGCGGGATGGCGAACCCCTGTTTTTTGCGGTGGATGAACTCGTGCGGAAACGTCCTGCCCGTGACCTGCTTCAGAAGGTACTTGCGAATGTTGGTCTGCGAGCCGTTGCGCCTGAGCCGCTGCCTCAGCGGCAGTTGCGCCGCCAGTTCGACGACGCGCAGGTCGATGAGCGGCGTTCGCACCTCAAGGCCGTGATACATGCTCGCCACGTCAACCTTCGTCAGGATGTCGCACGGCAGATAGGTTTGATAATCCAGATACTGTGCGTAGGAGAGACGATTCCAGTGGCGCGCGCGCCTGTCCGCTTCCTCGAAGACCTCGCAGCCCTCCGCGACGACGCCCTGATACTCGGGCCGCCACAGCGCGCGCCGTCCTCCCTCCCTGACGTAAAGAATGCAGTTCTGCCAGTGTGTGAGGTCGTTGTTGGTCTTATTGACGAGATACTTTCTGACGGCCTGCCGCATCAGGTAGAAGCCGTCGCGCGGGGCAGAGCGCATCAGGCGGCCCGCACGCAGGAAGGGGGCTGTCTCCATCCAGTAGTCGTAGCTGCTATAGCCGCCGAAGGCTTCGTCGCCGCCATCGCCGGAAAGAACCATCGGGACAGAGGCGCGCGCAAGCCTCGACACGTACCACGTCGGGATGGCGGAGCTGTCGCCGAAGGGCTCGCCGTAATGGGCGACGAGGTCCGGCAGGATTTTGAGCGCGTCGTCTTCGACTATCTCCGTGTGCAGCTCTATGCCGCAGGCGCGCGCGGCCTCCTCGGCATAAGCCAGCTCGGAGTATTCCTTCTCCCTGAACCCGATGGAGAATCCCTGCACGGGGCGCTGCAATATACGGCTCATGTGCGAAGCGACCAGCGACGAGTCAATCCCGCCGGACAGGAAGACGCCGAAGGGAACGTCCGAGACGAGGTGCGCGTTGACCGACTCGTGTATCACTTCCTCGGCGCGGTCTTCCCACTCGCTATCTGTCAGTCCGTCCTTCGCTTGGAACGTGACATCCCAGTACTTGACGGGCTTATCGGCATGCCCTTCAAAATCGACGACCATGAAGCTCGCCGGCGGCAGCTTGTACACGTCGCGGTAGATGGTGTGCGGCGTCGGTATGTACTGGAAGCGAAGGAAGAGGTCTATGGCCTGCAAGTTTCCCGCCGGCGTTTGATCGTCCACCTGCCGGAGCGCCGGAAGCTCAGAGGCGAAGGCCAGATAATCAGCGCCCCTGCGATAGTAGAGAGGCTTGATGCCGAAGTGGTCGCGCGCGAGCAGAAGCCGCCGCTTTCGGAAATCCGCCAGACCGAAGGCGAACATTCCGCGAAACCTCTTCACACACTCAGGCCCCCACTCATCGTAAGCGTGGATGATGACCTCCGTGTCGCAGCGCGTCAGAAAGCGGTGGCCCATCTGCTCCAACTCGCGCTTAAGCTCAGGGAAGTTGTACAGCTCGCCGTTATAGGTGATCCAGAGGGTCTCGTCCTCGTTGGACATCGGCTGATGCCCGCCCGTCGGGTCGATGATAGCGAGCCTGCGATGACCGAAGGCGACCGCGCCGCGCAACAGAAAGCCCTCGCCGTCCGGCCCGCGATGCTCGACGGCCTTCGTCATACGCTCTATCTCAAGCCGGCGACGGGCCTCGTCGTGCTCCCCGTTCCAGCGAAGGATGCCTGCAATTCCACACATGACAGCTTATTAAATGTACGTATCATGACCGCCTGCCTGAGCCGGGCGGGTTATGACGTTAAAAAGAGCCACCCGCGACCTCAGGCGGCACTGACCTGTCTTTTGTTATTCAGGCAGAGAGTATAGATACTTGGCGTTGCCGCCCTCGCCCGCCCCGTCGATTTTTTCCAGCACGAAGCCCCTCTCCTGACAGAAGGCGTTGATCTCGTCCGTGCTGGCAACCTCGTAGGGCAGGCCGCCGAGCCAGTCTATCAGGTCGTGATAGGTATCCATGCCGCGCTCTTTCTTCTCGTTCCACGCGAACGGGTCCTGCCCGTTCTTCCAGCGCTCGCGCATGATCTTCAGAATCTCCTTCTGCTCGATGATCTTCTTGCCGAGCTTGGAGGCTCTGTTGTAAGACTGTTTCAAGGCGAGGTGCTGCGGGTAGTTAGGCCCTTTGACGTAGATGGCAATCCAGAAGAGGCCGCCTTTCTTCACACGCGTGCTGGCGTTCTCAATGGCCTCCCACATCTTGCCCGTGTGATGCAGCACTCCCCATGAATAGACGATGTCGCTCTTCTCAAGGCTCTCGACGAAATCCTTATCGAGCACAGACCCATGACGAATAGTCCAGTTGGCAGGACGACCGGCCTTCTCCCACAAAAGCTGCGTGGACTCCACGCTGTACGGGTCAACATCAATGGAGACGACCTCGCGCGCCTCCAGCATGTGAAAGCACAGCGAGTGAATCCCTGAGCCACAGCCGATATCGAGCACGGTTTTGCCCGCGATGGATTCCCGCCCGAGCCATTCCTCTATGTCCTTCATCGCGCGCTGGACGGCATCCTCCGAGACCGTGTCGACAAACGATCTCCAATTTTGTCCAAACGAAAAAGTTATTACTTCATTTTCCATCATACACTCCGCCCACAATCGAAACTCTCAAGATTAAAGACCTTATCGAATCACTTCCTGATGAAGATTGCTATAAACGTCTACAAGCATACTAATGAGGTGTTGAAAATCCAAATGCGCCCGCGCGTACTCTGCGCCGCGCTCGCCCAGAGAGCGCCCGCGATCAGGCAGCGAGAGAATACGGCTGGCCGCTTCCGCCAGCGCCCCGGAATCTCTGGCCCGCACCAGATGACCGTGCCCGACTTTGCCTATCAGCTCAAGCTCCGCGTGGCCTTCCGCAGCAAAGCCGACGGCGGGCAGCCCCATCGCCATCGCCTGGCAACTGGAAAGATTCTCCGCCTCGAAGACGGGCGTGCGAAAGTAGATGTCCGCGGCGGCGTAGAAGTGCAGCGGCTCTTCGGCGAATCCCATGAGGTGCATGTGACGCTCGACGCCCAGCTCTCGGGCACGCCGCTCAAGCGCAGCACGTTCCTCTGCCGACTCGTTGCCTATCACCATCCAGTGCAGGTCGGGGAATTGTTTGACGAGGGAGGCCATCGCTTCGAGCGCGTAAAGATGGCCCTTTGACGGATGTAGCCTGCCGACGGAGAGCGCAACCGGCGCGTCGTCGCTGATGCCCGCCGCCAGACGTATGCGGGCACGATGGCGCTGGCGCTCCGCCTGAACGCGTGCGACCTCCGCGAGGTCGACGACGACATTCATGCGGACTATCTTCTGGGCGGGCACGCCGATCCCCAGCAACTCTTGCGGGTAACTGGTGAAGAAGCGATCAATCCCCTGATGAAAAGTTTTGTACTGCTCGGGCAGCCATCCGACATTCACGTCCGCAAGCTGCGAAAAAAGAGCCGGCACGTAGTAGACCACGGGGCGGTGAAACATCAACTTCAGTGAGAGGCCGAGAGAGAAGCCGTGAAATGTGTGCCCGTGGATAACGTCCGGGCGAAAATCCTTGTACTCGCTCACGAGCCGGCTCATGGCCTCCGCGTAGACGCCCTCCATTATGCGCTCGTGCTTCTGCGCCTCTTCCGTTGCCGATGTCGTCGCGCCTGTCGCGGAAGGCTGCGAGGCCAAGGCTTGAGAGAGAAGGGCGCGGGCGGCTGCGGCGGCAGACCGCAGTGGCCTGAGCGGTCGTTTCCAGCCGTCCGAGAGCCCGCCTTTGACAAGCGACGAAAGGCCGGCTTCGCCGCCGCCGTTTTGTGTCCCGTCAGTTTCCAGCCTCGACGGTTGCAGGTACGCGCCAGCCGCGCGCAGCCTCTCGGCGTAAACGTAAGTCCCGTCGTCGGGGAAGACGGTAACGACCCTGTGCGACACCTGCTCTGGGTCGGAGAGGCGGACGATCTCCCAGACATGTCGTTCGGAGCCGCCGCCGCCCAACCCGTCGATGATGTGCAGCACTCTTACGGGACGGGTGCGACTTAACATAAAGAGACAATGCGGCCCGGTTAGGAGTGGGCGAGCGTGTGCCGAAGCATCTCGGCCACCCTGTCAACATGCTCAAGCGGCATGTTCGGATAAAACGGGAGCGAGAGGCTGGCGTCGCCGATGCGCTCGGCAATGGGAAAAGCACCCGGCTGGAAACCAAAGTTCTCGCGGAAGTAGGTCAGCAGGTGAATGGCGCGATAGTTGACCATCACACTGACGCCGCCCTCCTGCATCTCCTGTATGACGCGGTCGCGCTCATTGTTGCCGACCCAGACGGAGAAGAGATGCCATGCGTGATCAACGCCGGGCAGGGTGGCCGGGCGCGACAGGTTCGGAATATCCCACAACTGTTCGCCGTAGTACCGGGCCAACTCTCGCCGCTTGCGCCAGTTCTCATCGAGGCGATCCATCTGCGGCAGCAGCAGCGCGGCCTGTATGTTGTCCATATTGTACTTCCAGCCGAGCATGGTCATGTCCCAGTGCTTGTAGCCTTCCCTGTGCCTGTCGTTGGCATTCTTGTTCATGCCGTGCAGGCGCAGCAGACGCAGCTTTTCCGCCAGCGCGTCGTCGTTACAGACGAGCGCGCCGCCCTCTCCGCAGGTCAGGTTCTTGGTCGCGTAGAAGGAGTAGCAGGCCGTGTCACCGAGTTGGCCCGTGCGTATGCCGTCGCGCGTTCCCTCCACGCAATGCGCGGCGTCCTCTATGATCGCCAGACCGTAGCTGTCGGCGAGTTTTCTGAGCGCCCGCATGTCGCACATCTGCCCGTAGAGGTGGACGGGCATGATGGCGCGCGTGCGCGGCGTGATCGCCGCCTCGACGCGCGACGCGTCCAGATTGCCGGTCTCGGGCTCGACATCGACGAAGACCGGGCGCGCGCCGGCCTCCAGAATGGCCGTCGAGGTGGCGATGAAAGTCATCGGAGTCGTAATCACTTCGTCGCCCGGCCCTATGCCGAGCGCGAGCAGCGAGATGTGCAGCGCGCCGGTGCAACTGGTGACGGCGACGGCATGACGCGCGCCAACGTAGTCCGCGAAGCGGCCCTCGAAACGCTCGACCCATTCCCCGGTGGTCAGTATCGGCCCTGAAAGCACTTCCTCCACGGCCTTCAACTCGGCCTTCCCCAAGTCGTGCATGAAGAAGGGAACTTTCATCACGGTCTCTGCGCTCATCAGTGCATCTCCCTTTCGCCCTTGGCCGTGACGATGGAAATGTGGCGCATCCACATCTGCGGTCGCCACCATGCTTCGTTATCCTTGTACCAGCGAATCGTGCGGTTCAGGCCTTCCTCGAAAGAGAGGCTCGACTCCCAACCCACGAGGCTCTTGATCTTGGAGGCGTCGGCGGTGTGACGAAAGACCTGACCGGGGCGGTCGCCGATAAACTCTATCTGGCTGTCGTTCGGCTGCATCGCCTTCAAGACCGCTTCGGCCACTTCCAACACGCTGCGATGATGGCCCGTGCCGATGTTGATGACCTCGCCCCTGATCTTGTCCATGTCGGCGTGCAGCAGCCTGTCCAAAGCTTCGCAATGCTCCTCGACGAAGAGCCAGTCGCGCGCCGCCGAGCCGTCGCCGTGCACCGTCAGCGGTTCTTTCAGGATACAGCTGGTGACGAAGCGGGGGACGGCCTTTTCCAGATGCTGCGACGGGCCGTAGTTATTGAACGGGCGCACGATGACAGCCGGAATGTCGTAGGTGGCCCAGTAGGAATAGACGAGGCGGTCAGCGCCGCACTTGGCCGAAGCATAGGGGCTCATCGGATTCAGCGGATGCTCCTCGTCCATCTTCGCGCTGACCGCCGAGCCGTAAACTTCCGAGGTCGAGATGTGTATGAACCGCTCGACGCGGTCGCGGTGCTTGACCACGGCGTTGGCAACGGCCTGCGTGCCCAGCACGTCCGTCTCGAAAAACAGCTTGTTGTCATAGATCGAGCGCGTGACGTGCGACTCCGCAGCCATGTGTACCACTATGTCGGAATGAGAAACGAGCGTCTCCATCAACTCGCCGTTGCGGACATCGCCGTACCAGAACTCGTAGCGGTCTGAGCCGAGCGCGCCCTCCGGGCAGTTCTGCACATTGCCCGCGTAGGTCAGCGCGTCCACCACCAGCAGGCGGTACTCCGGATATTTATTGTATAGATAACGCACGAAGTTGCTGCCGATAAAGCCAGCCCCCCCGGTCACTAGAATAGTCTTCATCTACTTCCTCCCTGAAACCTTTTATTTGCCGTTTATGATAGCCCTGCTCTCATCCCCACAGTTAAGCACCAGATCGAGCGCCGACAGAAACGGGACGAACTCGCCGTGCTGCTGCGGGTAGACCGGATGCTCATAATCCTGCCACAAGACTTCTATGCCGTGGCGGCTTAACAACTCCGTGTCCAGATAAGCCTTAGCCGCGTTGCCGCTCAAATAGCGCTTTGCCCCCATCGCGAGGCAGATGTTCAAAAGCCGCTCGCTGCGTTCTCCCTCAATCCCAAGCTCGGACGAGCGCGCCATCTCGCGCTTAATACCGAGCCACCCGCACAACAGCTCTATGACGGCTGCGTCCAGCTCAATCAATCGCTCCCACGTCCGTCCCAACAACAACTCTTCCAGCTCCGGCAGGTAGCGCTTCAAATAAGGAGCCTTCGCGTAGAACTGCTTGATCGTGCCCACGTGCTTGCGTGCCCAAGGCTGTCGCGCATCAATCTCCGTCTCGTAGATGCGCTGGCTTAAGGAGGAGACGCGCACGGGCACTGTCAGCCAGTGTGGCCCTGCGGGCGACTTGATGCGATTGCGATTGCGCCAGCCATTCTTGTCAAACTGGACATCATCATAAAACACGAAGATGTCGGAGCGGCGCATCTGATCGAAAAACCCGAGCCACGGCAGATAGCCCGGCTGCAATACGACCAGCGTGCGCCCTTTCCGCTCGCTCACGCCCCGGTCTCCGAAAAGCGTGGCAGATAATGGTAATAGCCCTCGAACGTGCCCATGTCCACGGGTGTGCCTTCAATGACGACGCCACGATGCTCTATTCGTCCCGCGCTCGCCTCGAAAGTCTTCCACAAATCAACCTCGCCGGTCGCCGGGTTGACGTAGTCTTCGCCCAGATAATCGAAAATCTCCGGCGGGTAAATAGCCCGGCCAAAGCCGCGCAGCTCATGTGTCTGGTCGCGATAAGTCGCGCGCGTCTCTTCCTCGGTCTGTAGCCTGCCGATCACGAATTCGTCCGTGCCCACCTCGCTCTCAAGCTCGACCCCGCGCGCTCCCGCGAAAAAAGGTAGCTCGTCTTTCGCGAGCCGCACGAGGCTGGACAGCACGTGCGGCGAAGACGAGGCCGTCCAACGTCTTATCAACTGCAAGGTCGCCGGAACGCGCGAGCGCATGAATTGATCGGGCATCATCAGCACGAACGGGTCGCCCGCGACAAACTCTCTGGCCTGCAAAAGAGCGTCGCCGAGGCCCAGCGGGCGCTGCTGGTAAACGAAGCTCAACTCGCACTCGGCGGTCAGCTTCTCAAGCTCGACGATGCTGGCGTCTCGTTTGCGCTCCCTCGTCTGACGCGCACAAAAGTAGTCCCTGATGATCTCTTTACCCTCACGGATGACGATGCACACCTGATGGACGCCGGAACGGGCGGCCTCTTCGACGGCATGTTGAATCATCGGCTTGCGGCCTGCGGGCAGCATCTCTTTCGGGATGCTCTTGGTGACGGGCAGCATCCGCGAGCCGAGCCCTGCGGCGGGAATCACAGCCTTTTCAACCAAACCTGACCCCGTTCCTGTCTTCAACACGCTTTTAGACTGAACAGGTCAGTACCGCCTGCGGTAGTGGGCGGGTAGCCCCACTTGAGGCCCGCCCGCTACCGCAGGCGGTACTGACCTCTATTTTGTTTATCCTCTCCATCCCTGCTAATCACTTCAATTCATATACAGGTCGTACCACTCCTGAAAGACCAGCAGGGAGAAGACCCTGTTGACTTCTCTGTAGTCGCCGCCTGAGCTGTAGAGACCATCCACCATCTCGTCGACTCTTGACTGGTTGAACAGAGCGTGGCGGCCCATGCGCTCGGCGCTCAGGGTTTCGCGCACGTAGTCTTCCAAATCCCCCAGCAGCCATTCGGTGATGGGCATGATGAAGCCTTCCTTCTTTCGGAAGACCATCTCGTCGGGGAAATACTTGAGCGCCGCGCGCTTGAGCAGGTACTTCGTCTCGCCGTCCCTGATCTTATAGCGTCCGGGCAGGCCCGTGATGAAGGTCACGAAATCCGTGTCCAGATAGGCGGTGCGAACCTCCAGCGAATGGGCCATCGAGAGACGGTCGACGAAGGCCAGCACCTGATCGGGGAAGATCGTGTGCCACTCGGCTTCGAGAATTCGGTTGAGCGGGTCTGTGGCCGTCAGGTTTGAGAAATCCCGTCGCAGCCGCTCGCGCGAGCTAAATGCCTGCATCCTCTCGGCCACGTCCGGCGCATAGAGCGAAGCCTTCTCCTCCTCATTGTAAACGAAGAGCTTCGAGCGCCACTGCCAGTCTTCGGCCTCCGCCATGCGCGCCAGAAAATCCGGCTGCGTCTCAAAGGGGCGAACCAGCCGCGCGTCGTTCGTCCGACGGTACTCGTCGTAGCGCGAGAGGGGAAAGGCCAGCCGGTGCGAAAGATAACTGCCGAACAACTCGTCCGCGCCGTCGCCGGAGACCGCGACCTTGACGTGCTCGGCGATCAGTCCGGCGAGAAAATAGGTTGAGACTGTTCCCGAAAAAGGCTCGTCGAAACTGGCTATGATGCGGCGCAGATTTTCGGGGAAGTTCGAGAACTCGACCGTCTCCTCGTAATGCTCGGTCGCGTATCTCTCGGCAGTCCATCGCGCCCAGCGCCTGTCCTGCTCCTTGCCCTCGGTCGTGGAATCGTTCGCGTAGGTGAGCGTGAAAGTCTTAATCTTACTGGGCGACATCTCCGCGGCGAGCGCCGTGGAAAGACTTGAATCAATCCCGCCCGAGAGGAAAAAGCCTATCGGCACGTCGGCCATCAGCCGCCGCTCGACGCCGCGGCGGAGCAGCACGAGCAGATGCTCGACCAGTTCCTCCTCGGGCCACGCGGCCATCTCGCCCGTCGCCGAAAAGTCCACGTCCCAGTAGCGGCGAATCTCCGGTTCAGCGCCGGGCCTGTAGACGAGCATGTGCGCCGGGGGAAGCATCCGTATGCCTTCGAAGATCGACAGCGGCGCGGGCACGTGCTTGAAGCTAAGGAAGTGATGCAGGGCTTCCATATTTATGCGGCGCTCGAAGCCGGGAACGCGAAGCAGCGCCTTGATCTCGGAAGCGAAATAGAGCGCATCATTCTGGCGAAAATAGTAGAGCGGCTTCTTGCCCATACGGTCGCGCGCCAGGAGGCCCACGCGGTTGGTTGCGTCCCAGAGGGCGACGGCGAACATGCCGTCGATGTGCTCGACCATACGCGTGCCGTAATCTTCGTAGAGGTGGGGCAGAATCTCCGTGTCGCAGTGGGTGTGCAGGTGGTGGCCGCTCGCAAGCAATTCGGTTCGCACGCGCGGATAGTTGTAAAGCTCTCCGTTCTGCGCCGCCCAGACACTGCCCGTCTCGTTCGAGAGCGGCTGGCGTCCATCCTCAATGCCGACGATTGACAGGCGGCGCGCGCCAAGGGAAAAGTCTTCTCCCCCGACGAGAAAGCCGTCGTCAGGCCCTCTGTGCAGGAGCGCAGAGGTCATGCGATTGACAGTCTCGTCCTCACGTCTTCCAAAAACACCGGCAATGCCACACATAATTTACGATACTCTCTTAAACTTACGGCTCGCGCCCAACAAAAGGGCTCGAACATCCTACCTCTATTTCGCCGTGGTCGCATCCGTCGACGCCACTCGCTTGGTACAGACGACGTTGAAGACAGGCGAGAGCCCGAGCGCGCTCAGCAGCTTCAGCGACAGGCCCATCAGGGAAAAGCTGAGGCGCTTTCCCGCCAGATGAAGACCATAACGGAGGCGACCGCGCAGCGTGCGTATCCCGCGATAGATACTGACCTCGCGCGCCGTGTAGTGCTTATGCTCTTTGTCTCCGTCCATCAAAAGCGAGAGCCCGCGCATATAGTAGCGGCCCGACAGAGCGGCAAAGGGCGGGTCGCAAAGCCTGTATATCTGCATCTCTCGACACTCGGGCAGCGCCTCGGCCATCTTCCTGAAATGTCCGGGCGTGGTGAAGTTCAGCTCGTCGATATAATAATCGGGGCGGCGAAAAATATTCCGCACGTACCACTTCGCCAAACTTTTGCGCGCCAGCAGGTAGGGAAGCCAGAGGATGTTGTAATGACCCTCGCGGAAAGAGTTGTAGTTCGGCACGTTCATGATGACGAGCCCGTCGGGTTTCGTGACGCGCAGCGCCTCCCGCATGCTGCGCTCAACGTCCTTGACGTGTTCGAGGACGGCGACGCTGAAGACTATGTCGAAGGTGTTATCTTCAAAGGGCAGCTTCTCGGCAAAGGCGTTCAGGAGACGCGCCGTGGCCGGTTTGATGCCGTTCAGCTCAAGCAGATTAATGGCTCTCTGAAAACGACCGTCGAAGGAGAGCTCGCCCGGCTCGATGCCGACGACCTCCAAACCCTGCTTGAGCAGGTAGCAGAGGCCGAACCCGTTGCCGCTGCCGATCTCAAGAATTTTCGGCTCCGTGTATGAGCCTAAGAACGGCTCTATGTGAAAGTAAGCCCCCTTGTAGCCGTTGACTAAATTATCTATCGCCTCGCGCGGGTCGCACTTGCGTATCTCCAGACAGAACTGCTGCTCGGAACGCACGATGGCGTCGATTATCTCCTCGGAAACGATCAACTCGGATTGGACTTGCGACATAGAAGGAAAATTCCGCGCTTCAGGATTATTGATTAGCTTCAGAGCTGATTATAACTATTTGCAACTTAGCATAAGCCAAGTCAGTACCGCCTGCGGTAGCGGGCGGGTCTTAGTGTCACATGCAACCCGCCCGCTACCGCAGGCGGTACTGACTGTAAACTCACCGGAAGCGCCGCCCTCTTACAGCACTCACGACGGAGCGTAGCTGCCCGGGCGCGCGCCCGCGAATACGGGCGAGGCGGCGTGCGCCGCACGCACCGAGATGCTCTCGTTAATGATGCGTTCTTTGATGCTGCCGGCCACTGGATCGACCTCGTACTCCGCGACGGTCAAATACTCGAAACGGTCTTCGGTCTTACAGACGCTCACGTACTCGAAATCCAGCACACAGTCCTCCGGACACGGTACGGTGCGGGCGTAACGCAGAAGGCGCTCGCGGAACAACTCGTTGTCGCTCGGATAATACTTGAGCGTCGTGAACAGGCTCGTCACGGTGATTGACTCGCCGACATGCGCGTAGCGCAGCCCGTTCGTCAAACCATAACGCGTCAGGAGCGTGCGCGGCTCGTTGCCCTCACGCACGCGGGGCCGCCTGTGAATGCGTATGAAGAAGTTGACGACATCGACGGAGAAGACGCGCCAGATAATAATGCCGAAAAAGTTGGTGTAAAACTCCAGCGCGCGTTGCAGGGGCGCGGGCAGCCTGCGCCGTCCGTAGAAGTTATAAAAGAGCCCCGCGTGGGCGACGGGCAGGAGAATGAGATAGGCCCAGAGAAAGAGGCCCAGCAGCACGTCGATGAAAGCGGGCACTGTCGCAACAGCCCCCTGTGCGTTTAAGAGCGCGCTCCCTGCGGGCACTATCCATCTCGCTAGCTGGTCGCCAAAGCTTCCCGGATGAAAAAAGAGCACGCAGCAGACGATCACCATCTCGCACAGCAGCCCGAGCCTGATCTGCGTGGCGATGAAGATGAAGCTGAAGAGGATGAGCAGAGCGCCGACAAAGCGCGTCGGCGGAATGAGCATCAGGATGCCGGCGACCACCTCCGTCGTCCAAGCCAACTGGTTGAGAACTTTAAAGACCCAGTGGTGGGGCGAGCGCCTTGCGAAGAAACGCCACCAGTAACCCCATTCAGGGTTGACCATCCCGCCTTCCATGCCGTGATTGCGCGCGTAGCCAGCCGTCATCTTGTAGATGCCCGCCGAGAGCATGATGAAACTAAAATCAACCTGCAAGACAAGGAGCGCCAGCCGGTGATGCGCGGGCACGAAGGCGCGCGTGAGTTCGAGCAGGAAAACTGCTGCCGCCATCCAGTAGGACATGAACCCCGGCGCGCCCATCCCGCGCAGCACGCCCCGCCATCTCATGCGAATGAAAAAGTAACGACACAAAAGCAGGTTCAGGAGCGCCGCCCAGATCGTCCACCACCCAAGGGTGATGAGCGCGGCGCACGCGAACCAGAGAAGGCAGACCACGGGTGAGACGTAAGGGTTCTGAATAAAGTCCACGTCGCGCGAGGAGCGCGCGTAGCCGCCCCAACGCTCGCTCATGAAAAAACGGCGCCACTGCGGGAGCGTCCAGAGAAGCGTCCCCAGCAAAAGAACGCCGTAGGCCATGCGGAAGAGGGCCTGAGTGTGGACGCTGATTTGCGGATGGAGGAAATCCTGAATGGCGATAATCGAATTCACAAGCGCACTGACCTAAAGCCGGATGACCTGATTCACCTGCCGCGCCCGGAGGATTCGGGAAGCGCGCAGACCTCTGAGCCGCAGCCGAACCGCGAGCGATTGCGCGCCACCCAGCCGTAAACGCATGGGCCGACAATGCTCGCGCCCGGAAAATAGAAGAGCGGCACGAGCGCCCACATCAAAGGGCTCGCCCACAACAAACGGCGAAAGGCGAAGAATCCGCGAAGGGGCGGCTCACCTTCGGCCACAGCATACATGGCGTCGTCCACGTCCGCGTCTCTGAGAGCGGGAAAGCGCTCGAAGGTTTGCGGGTCGTGCGAATCGTAGTAGCTGAGCTTGCCGCGCGTGTCGAGTCGGCGGACAACGTCGAGCGCGCGAATACAGAATCCGCAGCGTCCGTCGTAAATGACCGAGACAGTCTTGAGCTTCATCTCAGCTTCCCCAAAAGGTAAACGTCCGTGTAGGCGTCACCCGTCCAGCGATCCTCGCGCAGCGTCCCTTCAAGAGTGAACCCGGCCCGCTCGAACGCGCGGCGCGCTCGCTCGTTGATGCCGAGCACGTAAGCGTAAACCTTATGCAGGTTCAGACGCTCGAAGGCATATTCGCACAAAAGCCTGATGGCTTCGGTTCCCGCCCCGCGCCCGTGATCGCCCGGGCTTCCGATCAGGATGCGAAGCTCTGCGCGGCGGTGGCGCGCGTCTATATTCCAGAGCCAGATGTTGCCTATGTGACGCCCGTCCTCAATGGTCTCGATGGCAAAGTAGGCGCAGTCGCTTTTGTCATGCAGTGATGCGAACCAGCGTTCGTGCTCGACATCGGAGACGGGGCGCGCTCTATCAAGCAGGCGCATCAGCTCAGGGTCGTTGGCCCAGCGGCGCGTCTCCTCCACGTGACGGCGCTCAAGCGGGCTGAGGACAATGGTGTGCCCCTTTATCATCTTTAGACGATGGTGGCCGAAGCCTCCGGCGTATAAATCTCCACTTCCATGCCCAAATCTTCGCTCATCACCTGCTTGAGGTGATCGCCCGAGTTCTTCAAGACCTTCAGCCAGCCGTGCTCCCAGTCGCGTATGCCGGCGAACCAGGCGGAGCAGCCGCGACAGGGAAAGCACTCAGCGCCGCGCCCGTCCAGATGCATACGGCGATACCAGTTGAACACGTCGCCCTGCCAGATGTCCCGTATGGATTTGTCGTTGGCGTTGGGGAAGATTTCCGCCGTGCGAAAGGAGATGTCCTGACCGCAGAGCGCGATGCGCCCAAGCGTGTCCACGTTCAGGCGCTCGAAGGGCCAGACGCAGGGCTGCTTCTTTTCCGTCGGCAGGCTGGCGTAGAGATGCCTGTCCAGAGCCTTGCCCGGCGGAATCGTCGTATTGTCGTCCCAGGTGAGAAACTTGCGCGTGATGACTTCGTCCACGCCCACGTCGTGCAGCCAGAAATCGATGGCCTCTTCGAGCTTGCCCTCGATGGCCTCCTGACGGATGACGGAGACGACCACGCGCGTCGGCGCGACCATCTGCTTACGCATCTCAAGGGCGGCGCGAACATTGCTGACCTGACGCGACCACCACTCTTCGGCGGGCTTGGCTAAGCCCCCGCGCGGCGGACGAAGCACAGCATAGGTCTCAGCATCGCCGGCGTCCATGGAAAACTCTATCAGGTCGATCTTGGCGCGAATGATGCGCTCAAGCTTTTCGCGGTGGCTCGCGGACGGGCCGAACATGCTGCCGTTGGTGTTGAGCCAGATGCGAGCGCCGCGCGCCTTCGCGTACTCGATCATCTCGACCATCTGCGGGTGCAGCATCGGCTCGCCTCCGCCCGTGCAGCGCATCCATGCATCATACTGCCCGCACTCGTCGGCAATTGAGTTCCAGAGCTTGACGGGGAACAGGTCGCCGTGGCGCTCGCGGTAGAATTGTCTGATCTCGGAGTTGCCGTCCGTGTAGGGGCACATCGGGCAGCCGAAATTGCATGGATAAATGATGGACATCACGACCATCAGCGGAAACTCTTCCGCGCCGGGTCTGAGCCCATACTGCTTATCCTGTTGAGACTCCATGCTGATTGCCTTTCAACTTTATATTAGGTCAGTATCGCCTGCGTCGCGCTAATTAGCTCTCTGCCCGGTCGCGCCCGTCACCACTGACCAGCCGCCAGTTCTGCTTCTGGTAGAAGACGCCATACTTCTCGTCCAGCGCCTGTTCGGGCGAGCTGATCTGAAGCTCGACCCTTTTGCGGCCCAGTATGTAGGTGCGATACTCGAAGTTCTGATCGTAGAAGCTGACATCCATGGTGTAGTAGCCGGGCAGCACCAGAAGCTCGGGTATCTCCATTTCAATGACGCCCGGCCCGTCCAATTCGGGGAGCGCGAGCCCTTCGAGTTTGGTGCTCGTGCCCATGCAGATGAAGCCATCGGGCCGCCTGATCGCAGCATACGCGACCCCGTCTTCCACGCGTTCGACGGCGTTGTACTCTATCACTACTCTGAGGCTCTCACCAATCTCGAAGGTCTGCTTCTCGACGCCTTCCGCGTCCAGAAGCCTGACGGCAGTAACCTCTATCTGGCCCAGACCCCTCTCTATGTGGTTGTGATCCCTGTCCTGACTGAGGCTTTCGAGCATCAGCTTTTCGTAGAGCGGAACGACCGTGTCCGTGTCGCCCGAGGCGACGATCTGCCCGCCCGCGAGCAGCATCACTCTTGAGCAGATGGCCCTCACAGAGATCATGTTATGAGAGACAAGGATAATAGCCTTGATACGGTTTCTCATGTCGTTGATCTTGTCGATGCACTTCTGCTGAAAGGCCATGTCGCCGACCGACAAGACCTCGTCGACAACGAGGATGTCCGGCTCGAAGTGGGCGGCGACGGAGAAGGCCAGCCGCACGTACATGCCGCTCGAATAATGTTTGACCGGCGTGTCTATAAAGCGCTCGACCTCTGCGAAGGCGACGATGTCATCAAACTTGCGCTCGATGTCAGCCCGGCGCATGCCGAGGATTGCGCCGTTTAAGAAGACGTTCTCGCGCCCGGTCAGTTCCGGGTGAAAACCCGTGCCGACTTCGAGCATGCTTCCGATGCGCCCGTAAAGCTCGACCTGACCACTTGAGGGCTCTGTAATGCGCGACAGAATCTTGAGCAGCGTCGATTTGCCCGCACCGTTGCAGCCGATGACGCCGAGGACTTCGCCCGGCTGAACCTCGAAGCTGATGTCCTTCAGCGCCCAGACGGTCTCGGCCTCGGCGTTCATGTGGCGGCGCAGGCGCTTGAAGGGAGCGCTCAGGGTTGTGCCCAGGGCAGCGCGCAGGGAGGCGGCCCGCTCGCGCAACTCGCCGATGTGGTACTGCTTGCTTAAATGCTCGACTCTGATGACTGGTGGCATGGGCTTTGAGATCAAACGAGGTCGGCGAAGCTCCTTTCCATACGCCGGAAGGAGAGGGCCGAAAAGACCAGCACGATCAGTGTGAAGACGACGGAATAAGCCAGCGCCTTACCGTTAAAGTCCAGGCCGAAGAGCGTCGCACGAAAGCCCTCTATGATGCCCACCATAGGGTTCAGTAGATAGAGCCGCCGCCAGCTTTCCGGCACGAAGCTGAGCGGGTAGAGAATGGGCGAGGCGAAAAACCAGAACTGTATGAGAGCCGGAAGCCCCACGCCCACGTCCCTGTACCTGACGTTCAAGGCCGCCATCCACATCCCGATGCCGAGGGCCAGCAGCGTGATCAGTGCGATGATGGCGGGCAGCAGCAGCAGCCCCCATGTGACGGGCACGCGGTAGTAAACCATCATCCCGATCAGGAGGACGAACGACACCAGAAAATCCACCAGACGCCCGCCGATGGTCGCGCCCGGAATAATCATGCGGGGAAAGTAAATCTTGGTGATCAGTTGAGAGTTGGCGATCAGGCTGTGGCTGCTGCCGATGACGGAGCTGGCGAAAAACGTCCAGAGCAAAAGGCCCGCGTAGGCGAAGACCGGATAGGGGATGCCGTCCGAAGGGACTTGCGCCAGCTTGCCGAAAAAGAGCGTGAAGATAATGGTCGTCATCAGGGGCTGCATGATCACCCACGCGACGCCCATGATCGTCTGCTTGTAGCGCGCTTTAAGCTCGCGCCACGTCAGCAGGTAGAGCAATTCCCGATAGGCCCAGAGGTCGCGAAAATCAATCGACACCCACGCCTTACTCGCCTTGATCGTAATCAGGGGCTCTTCCGGCAAGGCTTGCGACGAAGCACTGGCTGTAGGATTGATGAGGGGCGTCGGCGCGGCGGAGGCTGTGGGCCTGAGCGCATTCGCCCTTGAGTTACTGGTGGTCGTGTCCATTAAATCTTAACTGCCCGATTGGATTCCTAGTCGTTCGGAGTCGGCCTTCATCCGACCTTCGGCTCGCTATAGCTTGCACTGCGAAGAATTTGGTCGTCAGGCCAAAAATATCAGTCTAGTCAGAGCCGTCTGCCTCGTCAAGCAGTGAAACCTGTTAACAGTGAGCGCGCAGGCCGTTTGCGACCCTTGCCTTCGACAATCGAGACCCCTGCAAAGGGGATGCTCCCGCCAACTTCAATCGAAAGAAGCTGGCGGGAGCATTGAGAATCTGTGCCGCGTTTTTAGCGCAGCGGCAGAGTGGAAGTCGAGAACGTTCCGTCCGAGCCGTTTAGCGACACGTAGTTGTTGCCCCACGAATTGATGCGCCCGTTGGCGTTCGAGAACGCGACGCCGACGTTGTTGTGGATGATCATGGATTCGGCGACCTGAACGGTCGCGAACGTAATATTGCCGCCGGCCTGAATACCGTTCTGACGATTCTCGGCGATCATCGAATGCAATATCTGCGTCTGCGAGCTGGCCGAGACGTTGATGGCCGCCACCCCGTTCTGAGTATTGTTCGAGAGCGAGCTGTCTTTGACATTGGCGCGCACTGCGTCTTCCACGCGCAGGCCGTCTCCGTTAAGCACCAGCATGGAATTATCAATCGTGGCATGAATGAGGTTAGCGCCCCCGGTGTCCAGCTTGATGCCTGCGCCGTCATTGTTTCTAATCATCGTATGGCTGACGACGAGGTCTCCGCCATTGGGAGTGAAAAGAATGCCGTCGCCGGTGAAGCCGTCAATCACGCTGTCCTGCACGATCACCTTCGGCTGGCCGAGACTGGAGGGCGAGACGAAGATGCCGCGAATGCCGGTCTTGGTTCCGCAAGCTAAGCCGCCGCAGGTGCTTGAGCCGCCGCCGGTGATTGAGAGGCCGCGTATGCGAACGGACTTGACCGGGTCTTGAGTGTCGTTAGTTGTAAAGACGATGTTGATGCCCGAGCCGATGGGGGACGCAATCGCGGCAAATGTTCCGGTTCCATCGAGGGTCATGGATTTGGAGATCGTGACAGTGCCGTATCCACCCGGGTCCATGGCATCAATCTCGCCGTTGATCGCCGTCTTGCTGATCGCGCCTGCAAAAGTCTTGCACGGTGCGGTGCGGCTGCACGGGTTGGCGTCGTCGCCTGTGCCAGATACCCATGTGCGCAACGCTTGTGCCTGAGCAATAGAGGTTCCGAAAGCGATACACACGAGCACCGCTATAAGGTGAAAAGTAAATTTGTTCATTTTGGGGCTTCCTTGGATGTGTAGCAGGGTTAAAGGTTAACTAACTATCCGGTTTTATTCGGCAGCAGCAGAACGGGGCCAATAAAACAATAACAGCAAACGCGCGGTTGTTCAACAAGTGATTGCTGTGAGGCAAAGAAAGTTGGCGAGGGGTGGGAGCGGGAGGCTTTACAAAAGCGGGGGCTGCCTTCACTCGAAGGCAGCCCCCGCTTATGGTAAAAAGTTGCAGAGCAGTTTCTACTGATCTGTGAAAGCGCAGTTGGGGGCCATCGTCGGAGCAGTGATGTGATTCCGGGTGTTGGAGCAGACCGAGCCCGTCGCGTTCGATATACCGTTGGTCACGTTGTTGGTGACTTCGGTGCCGCTCAGGCGGATGGTGCTGAGCCCGCCCGACGTGACCACGCCGAACTGGCGGTTATTGGAGACGCTGCTGAGGTCGATGTTCATCTCGCTGGCCGAAGTTGAAGCGACGACCGCCGCGCCGTTGAGCGTGTTGTTGGAGAGGGTGCTGTTGGTGATCGCGCCGCGCACGTTGTCCTCAAAGCGGACGCCTTCCTGCGCGTTGAAGATCGTGTGTGACTTATCAACCGAGACGAAGACTTTGTTAGCGCCAAAGCTGTCAACGCGTATGCCAGCCGTGCCGTTGTCACGGATGATGCTGTTGCGGACGTTGAGGTCGCCGCCGTTGGCGGCAAAGAGAACGCCTTCGTTGACGAAGCTGAAGATGACCGTGTCTTCGATCGTGACTTTGGGCTGGCCGAGGCTGGACGACGAGACGTTGATGCCGCGCGTGCCCGTTCTGCCGCCGCAGGAAAGAGTCCCGTCGGGGCAGGTGAAAAGGCCGCCGCCGTTGAGCGTCAGGTTGCGTATGCGCGCCGTCTTGAGCGGGTCGTGGATGTCGTCCTGATTGAAGTTGACGGTGATGGCGGCGCTCAGTCCCGACGCCAGAATGCCGGCCAGTGTTCCGTTTCCGTCGACGGTCAGGGATTTGGTGATCGTCAGGCCGCCGAAGCCGCCCGGATCGAGGGCATCAATCTCGCCGTTGATCGCCGTCTTGCTGATCGCGCCCGCGAAAGTCTTGCACGGTGCGGTGCGGCTGCAGGGGTTGATGTCGTCGCCGACGCCTGAGACCCATGTGCGGGCCGACTGTGCTTGAGCGAGGGAAGCGCCGAGAGCGACGAAGGCCAGAACCGCCACGAGTTGAACTGTAAATCTAAGTCTAGTCATTTTGGGAGTCTCCTTAGAGGGTTAGAGTGTTTGTTTGGCCGTGAGGCCGTTACATTGGATAGCAGCACAATAGCGGCTGTCTCTACCGGGTGTGCCCGCGCAGTGGCGAGCGAAACAGTCTTAAAGTAAGGTGATCGGGGTTCGAGAGTTCTTTCGATTGCCAGCCGGCCTCCGTTGAAGCCGGCTGGCAACCGTGAAAAGGTGACGATCAGTTTCTACTGATCTGTGAAGGTGCAGTTCGGAGCCTGTGTCGGAGTTGTGATGTGGTTTTTGGTGTTGGAGCAAACCGACCCGCTCGTGATCGAGATGCCGTTGCTCAGGTTGTTGGTGATCTCGTTGCCGGTCAGGCGAGTTGTGCCGAGAGCGCCAGCCGAGACCACGCCAAACTGCTTGTTGTTGGAGATTTGGCTCAGGTCGATGTTTAGCTCGCTGGCCGTCGTCGTCGCCACCATCGCCACGCCGTTCAGCGTGTTGTTGGAGAAATTCGATTCCATGACAGTGCCGCGCACGTTGTCCTCGAAACGAATGCCTTCCTGCGCGTTGAGATTCGAGTAGGAGTTCCTGACAGAGACGAAGACTGTGTTGACGCCCGCGCTATCAGCCCTGATACCGGCAGTGCCGTTGTTCCTGACGTAGGTGTTGTGTATCGTCAGGTTGCCGCCGTTGGCAGCAAACAGGATGCCTTCATTGGCGAACCCTTCGATGACGCTATCCTCAATCACGACCTTCGGCTGGCTGGTATTCGCGCTCGAAACATTGATGCCACGAATGCCCGTCCGCGTTCCGACCGTGCCGCTTGGCCCCGCCCCGTTAATCGAGAGGCCGCGAAGGCGCACGATCCTGAGCGGGTCGTCGGTGAGACTGGAAGTGAGATTGACGGTAACGCCTGTCGTGCCGCTGCCGAGGATAGAGGCTAAAGTTCCCGAGCCGTCAATGGTTATAGACTTGGAGATTGTGACCGTGCCGAAGCCGCTCGGGTCTAGGGCGTCGATCTCACCGTTGATGAAGGTTTTGCTCAAAGCACCGGAAAAGGTCTGGCAGGGAGCGGTGCGGCTGCAAGGGTTAGCATCAGAGCCAACACCTGATACCCATGTGCGGGTCGCCTGTGCCTGCGCAAGCGTTGCGCCGAGCGCGACGAACGCAAAAAGAGCCACGAGTTGCATGGTAAATCTAAAGCTAGTCATTTTGGGAGTCTCCTTCAAGTCAGATGGTTATATTGACTGTCGGGTTATTACATTCGGTAGCAGAAAAACAAGCGGCTGTTTCTAACAGGCGAGCCTATGACGGGCGAGCGAAACAGTCTGAAGTAAGGTGATCGGGGTCAAGAGCTATTCGTAAAATGTTGGCCGGCTGTTATTGGCCCAATCTTGGCCCACCCGGCATATTCTTTGAAAAGCGGACGGACAATATACCTACAAAATAAAAATGTCAATGGCTCAGGACGCTCGGAGCAAGATAATTTGCGCAACAAAACTTGCGTGCCCTCGAAAGAGCCTCACGCCAGAGCCCGTAAAACCTTCGGTGCGGGAAATTCCCATTGATAAAAATCGCTCTCGCCGGCTCGGGAGAACTGAGCCGGCGAGAGCCCGCGCGCGAAGCCCGCGAAGGATTACTACTGTAGCGTCAGCGTCGATACGCTGAAGGTTCCGTCCACGCCGTTTGACGAGAGCTGGTTGTTGCCCCACGAATTAATCAGCCCGTTCGCGTTGATCTGCAATCCGGTGGCGTTGTTGGTAATCATGCAATCGGAGAGCTGCACCGTGCCGTAGGTGATGTTGCCGCCCGCGACCACACCCGCCAGCCTGTTATCGGAGATCAGCGTGTGCTGAACCTGTAGCAGGGACGCCTGCGTGACGTTCGTTACCACGATTCCGTTCGATTCGTTGTTGGAGACGTTGCTGTTCTGCATGGCCCCGCGCACGTTGTCCTCAAAGAGAATGCCGTCGTTGTTGAGCACCAAAGCGGAGTTGGTCACGTTGACGTGAACGAGGTTTGCGCCAGCGCTGTCAACCTTGATGCCGGAGGTGTCGTTGTTTCTGATCACGGAATCCCTGACGACCAGATCGCCGCCGTCAGCAGAGAATAGAACGCCTTCGTTGAGGAAACCGTCAATGACGACATCCTCTAAGACTACTTTCATGTCGGTAAAGTTGGTGCTTGGGATGTTGATGCCACGGATTCCTGTCTTGGCATTGTTGCCCGCCCCCAGGATGTTTATGCCGCGTATACGTACGGTGTGCACAACGTCCGTATTGCCGAGCGCGGGATTGAGGTTGATGGAAATGCCGGTGGTGGCGGCAGCGCCGATGACCGCGACATTCCCGCCCGCGTCAATACCGACGGATTTGGTGAGCGTCACGGTTCCGAAGCTGCCCGAATCGAGGACGATCATATCGCCGTTCTGGTTCGTCTTCGAGATCGTACCGGCGAAGGTCTTGCAGGGAGCGGTGCGGCTGCAGGGGTTAACGTCGTCGCCGACGGCTGAAATAAAGGAGCGGGTCGCCTGGGCCTGCGCGAGCGAAGCGCCGAGAGTGACGAGGGCAAGTAGAGCGACGAGTTGAAGTGTGAATCTTAAGCTGGTCATTTCGAGGAGCCTCCTTCTAAGGGGTCAAAAGGGTTAGTTGTGGGCTATCAGCGTTCCGAGGAAGAGAAACAAGCGTCTGTTTCTAAAAGAAGAGCCCCTGAGGGCTGAGAAATTGCGCTAAAAAGAGAGATGGCGGACAAGAACCGTACACAAGAGGTTCGCCTGAAGGAGCTGGACGCTCTGGCCGCAGGCATTCTCTGAAAAGCGGACGGACGATATACCCGCGAAATCAGGAAGTCAATCAATGCCCCCGCCCCGTTTCGAGCCCTTTCTTGACACCCTCTCCGGCGCATTCCTATACTCCGAAGCATTTCGCGGGGCGGAGGTCTAATCACTTCGGTGAAAGCATTGGTGACAGGAGCGGGTGGGATGGTCGGTCGCGCCGTCGCCGGTTACTGTGCCTCTCTGGGCGATACTGTCTCGGCCTACACTCACCAGACCTTAGATATTACGGACGAAGCGCGTGTTCGCGCGGCCTTTGAGATTGAGAGGCCCGATGTCGTCTTTAATTGCGCGGCGTGGACGAATGTGGACGGCTGCGAGGCTGACGCAGGGCACGCCTACAGCGTCAACGCACGCGGGCCGCGCAACCTCGCCGCCGAGAGCCGCCGCGTAGGCGCAACGCTCGTCACCATCTCCACCGACTACGTCTTCGACGGCGCGAAGGCGGGCTTCTATACCCAGCGCGACGACCCGCGCCCCGTTAGCGTCTACGGCGCGGCCAAGCTTGAGGGCGAGCGGCTCGCACAGGCGGCAAACGCGCGCACCATAGTCATCCGCACGGGCTGGATATTCGGCACAGGCGGCACAAATTTCCTGAGCCAGGTCATCGACTTGGCGCAGAGCGGCGCGCGCCTACGGGCCATACGCGACGCCTACGGCACTCCGACCTATGCTGTAGACCTGGCGCAGCGGCTGCGGCGGCTGGCCGAGCTCGACCTGCCGGGCGTCTATCACGTGGTTAATAGCGGCGAGGGGGCGAGCTATGAAGAGTTCACGCGCGCGGCGGTCGCCTTCTGCGGGTGCGAGGCCGACATAGAGAGTATCGGCATGGATTCAATTAACCGCCCAGCGCCGCGCCCGCGCAACTCTCGCCTGAAATGTCTCATCTCAGAAGCGATTGGTCTCGAACCGCTCCCCCCGTGGCTCGATTCGCTGAGGGATTTCGTCAATACGTCGTCCGGCCTGAAGACCGCCGTTTGATTGGGCCGGATGTGCCCGAGGGCTTGTCTAAACTCTCATCTTTGGTATGATGCTCTGTCGCCGGAGCCTCTCGGTTTGCCGTACTCTTTAATTTAAGGTCTAAAAGTTATGATTTCTGAAGATAATCGCCTGCTCCCCCTCTCGCTCGGGGAACAGACTCTCGAACGCCCGCTGCGTAATGTCGCGACGCCGAAATCCTACGGGGTGTCGCCGGCTGACTCCATCAACCTGCGCGATTACATGGCCGTCGTCCTCAAGCGCAAGTGGCTGATACTGAGCCTCATCGTGGTCATCACCTCTCTGGTCACGATTCAGCAGTATCGCCTGCCGTCCATCTACGAGGCGGCGATGACGATTCAAATCGAGCAGCCGCAGCGCAGCATTCTGCAAACAGGGGGCGGCGTGATCATCAATGCCGATTCAGACCCGAAGTTCTGGCAGACACAGCTTGAGCTGCTCAAGAACCCGACGCTCTCGCGCCAGGTGGTTCTGACGCTCGACTTGCAGCACAACCCGGCCTTTTTCGACGCGCAGGCGCAGACCAGCATCTATTCCTCGCTGCGTCGCATCTTCTCGCGCGAGAAGCCGCCGAGCACGCCCGTCTCCAACAAGCGCGTCGAGGTCGTCGGCCCGGATTACCTCGAAGGCCAACAGCTAACGCCCGAAGAGATCGCGCAGCTTGAGCCCTACGAGGATACTATCGCGGCTAATTTAAGAGTCAGCCCGCGACCCGGCACTAACCTCGTTGACCTCAACTACACGCACACAGACCCCGTGCTGGCGCAGAAGATAGTCAACACGATGGGCGATGTCTTCGTGCTCAATAATCTGGTGCGCCAGACCAAGGGGTCGCAGAACGCCAACGAGCTGCTCTCAAGAGAGATTGCAGACCTCCAGCTCAAGATCAAGCGCTCGTCCGAAGAACAGTATAACTATGCCAAGCAGCACAACCTTCCGCAGGCGATAGACCCCAAGGCTGACCTTGAAGGTCAACGACTGGCGACCCTTAGCTCGCAACTTCTCGATGCGGAAAATACTACCAAGAATCTCAAATCGCTCTACGATGCGGCTTCCAAAGAGACCGACTCCAACTCTATACCGGAGGTTCTGGAGAACAAACGCACGCAGGAGCTTCGTGCCCGCCTCGATCTCTTAATCACGAAGCGCGACGAGCTGCTCGTGACCTACACGCGCGAGTGGCCCGAAGTCCAGAGGGTCGAGAAGCAGATCAGTCAGCTTGAGGAAGCGCTGCGCGACTCTCCGCGCGAGGTGGTGACGGCCATGAAGTCGCGCTACGAGGCGGCGCAGGCCCGCGAGAATATGCTCAGGCAAGCCTACAACGCGCAGCGCGCCGTCACTTCTCAGCAGAATCAGGACTTGATCGCGCTCGCAGCCATCCGGCAGGAGCTTGAGACCAACAAGCAGATTCTCAACACGCTGCTTCAACGCCAGCGCGAGCTACAGATTACACGCAACGATAGGCCCAATAACGTCAGCGTCGCGACCACGGCGCGCGTTCCCGGCGCTCCGATTGGCCCACAGCGCACGCGCAATATCTTTCTGGCGCTCGTGCTCTCTCTGGCCGCCGGCGTCGGTCTGGCCTTCCTGCTCCATTACCTTGACGACACGCTGAAGAACGTCAATGACATCGACCGCTACATACACCTGCCTGCGCTGGCCGTCATTCCGGCGCTGCGTAACGAGTCGCGGCTGCGGCTGAAGATGATCGGCACGGGCGGAGGCGCGCCCGTCGAAGGCTATGACAAGGAGAGCACGGCGCTCTCTTTGATCAACGATACGCGCTCGCCCATCGCTGAAGCCTACAGACACCTGCGTACCTCTCTGCTCCTGTCCTCCGCCGGGCAGCCGCCGAAGACTATTCTGGTGACATCCAGCCAGCCTTCGGAAGGCAAAACGACGACCGCCGTGAACACCAGCATTATGTTGGCCCACACGGGCGTCGAAGTTCTGGTCGTGGACTGCGATCTGAGGCGTCCGCGTCTGCATTCGCACTTCAACGTGCCGAACGTGCGCGGCATCACCAACTACCTGTCGGGCGAGACGGACCTGGACTCTCTGTTGCAGTCTTACGGGCCGCTGCCGAATCTGAAGATTCTGACCTCCGGCCCCGTTCCGCCCAACCCGGCGGAGCTTCTCGGCTCGAACGAGATGCGTAAGCTCCTGAGCGAGCTCGGCGAGCGCTTCACACACGTCGTCATAGACTCGCCGCCCTGCATCTCCTTTACCGACGCCTCGATTCTCTCGACGATGGTGGACGGCGTGATGCTCGTCGTCCACGGCGGTCGCTCGTCGCGCGCCGTCGTGCGCCGCGCCAAACAGCAACTGCTCGATGTCGGCGCTAACATCTTCGGCGTCGTCATCAACAACGTGAAGCTTGAGACGCAGGAGTACTACTACGCCGGTTACTACTCAAGCTACTACACGACGGACGATGAGGGGATGGACGACGGGCCGGGCGCTGCCGACGCGCGCGGGTCTAGTTGATGCGCGGCCAGTATTGCGTCATCGCGCCCGACGTTGTGCTCGGGCGCGATGTAGCCATCTACAACTTCGTCAATCTCTACGGCTGCGAGATCGGCGACGGCTCGAAGATCGGCTCTTTCGTCGAGATTCAAAAAGGCGCACGCATCGGTCGCTACTGCAAAATCTCCAGCCACACCTTTATCTGCGAAGGCGTGACGGTCGAGGACGAAGTCTTCATCGGCCACGGCGTCCAATTCATCAACGACAAATACCCGCGCGCCACTACCCGGGACGGCTCGCTGCAAACGGACTCGGACTGGCAGGTCGAGCCCACGCGGGTCGAGCGCGGAGCGTCAATCGGCACGGGTGCGACCATCCTCGGGGGCGTTCGCATCGGCACACGCGCCATCGTCGGGGCCGGAGCGGTCGTCACCAGAGACGTTCCCCCCGGCGCAACTGTGGCCGGTAATCCCGCACGAATAATGAGAAAGGATGAAGGATGAAGGCGGCAACGATGAAGGAAAGATTGGTTGAGTCGTTCGACAACTGATGGACGCAACCGATTCATCCTTCATCCTTCCGCCTTCATCCTTACTTTCATGGTTCCTTTTGTAGACTTGCAGGCACAGTACGGGGAGATCAGGGCGGAGGTGGACGCGGCCATCGGGCGTGTGCTTGAGAGCGCGGCCTTTGTGCTCGGGCGTGAGGTCGAAGCGTTTGAAGCGGCCTTCGCGGAATACGTGGGCGCGCGATTCTGTGTCGGGGTCAGCAACGGCACGGCGGCTGTTCAACTGGCACTGATGGCCTGCGGCATAGGGGCGGGCGACGAAGTTATCGTCCCGGCCAACACCTTCTTTGCGACCGCCGAGGCCGTCTCGACCGCCGGGGCCACGCCCGTCTTCGTTGATGCCGATTCGGTCTCTTATACGATAGATGCGACGAAGATCGAAGCGGCCATCACAGAGCGCACGCGCGCCATCATCCCCGTACACCTCTATGGTCAGGCCGCCGATCTCGACCCAATCTCCGAATTGGCCGCGCGCCATAATCTCCTTGTGATCGAAGACGCGGCGCAGGCGCACGGCAGCCTCTATCGCGGACGGCGTGTCGGCGCGCTCGCGCGTGCGGGCTGCTTCAGTTTTTATCCGGGCAAGAATCTGGGCGCGTATGGCGAAGGCGGAGCGGTCACGACCGACGACGCGGAGGTCGCGCGCATGGTCAGGATGCTGCGCGACCATGGCTCGGAGCGCAAGTATCATCACGAGATCATCGGTTACAACTTTCGGCTCGAAGGCATTCAGGGCGCGGTGCTGGGCGTAAAGCTCAGGCATCTTGATCGCTGGAATGAGCTGCGCCGCGCGCACGCCGCGCGCTATAACGAAGTGCTGCGAGGGATGCCGCTCAAGCTTCCGCAAGAGATGGAGTATGCGCGCCACGTCTATCACCTCTACGTCGTGCAGGCCGAGGCGCGTGATTCTCTGCAACAAAGCCTGAGCGAGGCGGGCGTGCAAACGGGCATACACTATCCCGTCCCTGTGCACCTGCAACGGGCCTACGCCGCGCTTCCCTACAAGCGCGGTGATTTCCCCGAAGCCGAGCAGCAGGCGGCGCGCGTCCTCTCGCTCCCGATGTACCCGGAGCTGCGCGAGGAGCAGCTTATGCAGGTCGCCGAGGCGATTCAACAATCGCTCGCAAGCCGCTCTGCCGTGGGAAATTGAGAAAGCAATTAATCTTTAGTTTACTGCTGGTTGATTATGAGAGCACCTGTAACAGTCGGGGTGATCGGTTGCGGCTACTGGGGGCCGAACCTGTTACGCAACTTCGCGGAGAACGAGGCGGCGCAGCTCGTCTGGATGTCCGACCTCGACATGAAGCGCCTTGACACGGTCGGGCGACGTTACCCTGCTGCGAGGACGACGCGCGATTGCCGACAACTCTTCAATGACCCGCATCTGGACGCGGTCGTCATCGCCACCCCTGTCGCCACACACTTTCGTTTCGCGCAGGCGGCTCTCGAAGCCGGCAAGCACGTCCTGATCGAAAAGCCCTTCACCTCCAACACGCGCGAGGCCGAGCAGTTGATCGAGCTGGCCGAGCGCAAGGGCCTCACCCTGATGGTGGATCACACCTTCATCTACACTGGGGCGGTGCGTAAGGTTAAAGAGATAGTCGAGAGCGGCGAGCTTGGCGACCTGCTCTACTTCGATTCGGTGCGTATCAACCTCGGGCTCTTTCAGCGCGACATCAACGTCGTCTGGGATTTAGCGCCGCACGATCTTTCGATCATGGACTTCATCATCGGTCGGGAGCCGGAGGCCGTCACCGCGACGGGGAGTTGTCACATAGAGCCGGGCGTTGAGAACATCGCCTACGTCATGTTCCGTTTCCCGGACCAGTTCATTGCACACTTCCATTTCAACTGGCTCGCGCCCGTCAAGATTCGCCGCACACTGATCGCCGGGAGTCGCAAGATGATCGTCTACGACGACATCGAGCCGACGGAGAAGATACGCATCTATGATAAGGGAGTGACGACCAACCGCATCGAAGAGGATGAGGATAAAGAGGACGCCTACCGCACGCTCGTCAGCTACCGCACGGGCGACGTGTGGGTTCCGAAGCTTGATTCGACCGAAGCCCTGCGCCACGTCTGCAAAGAGTTTCTCGATGCCATACGCGAAGAGCGCCCGCCCCTGACGGACGGTCACGCGGGCCTGCGCGTCGTCCGCCTCCTCGAAGCCGCCGCGCAATCCATACGCGAGGGCGGTCGCCCCGTCAAAATTATTTGATAAGGTCTTAGACAGCGCCCCAGCGGACTCGGTTGGATGCGTCGCCCTGTGCGGCGCGCACTTCGCGTTCCTGTCGCGCAAGCTCAAGGTCGCTGTCGGTCATCAGTTTGACCAGTTCCTTAAAGCCGACCTTCGGTTTCCAGCCGAGCACCTCGCGCGCTTTGGTCGCGTCGCCCAGCAGGAGGTCAACTTCGGTCGGGCGAAAGTAGCGCGGGTCAATCTCTACGTACTTGTTCCAATCGAGATCCAGATAGCCGAAAGCCTCGTCGAGAAACTCGCGTATCGAATGGGTCTCGCCGGTGGCGATCACAAAATCGTCCGGCTCCTCGGCCTGCATCATCAACCACATCGCTTCAACGTAGTCGCGCGCGTAGCCCCAGTCGCGGCGCGCGTCCAGATTCCCCAGATAGAGCTTGTCCTGCAACCCCAGCTTGATGCGCGTCGCGGCGCGCGTAATCTTGCGCGAGACGAAGGTCTCACCACGGCGTTCCGATTCGTGATTGAACAATATGCCGTTGCAGGCGAACAGGTCATATGACTCTCTGTAGTTGACCGTGATCCAGTAGGCGTAAGCCTTGGCGCAGCCGTAGGGCGAGCGCGGATAGAAGGGCGTGCGCTCTGTCTGCGGCGTCTCCAACACCTTGCCGAAAAGCTCTGACGAGGATGCCTGATAAAACTTCGGGCGAATTCCCGTCTCGCGTATGGCTTCGAGGATACGAACTGTGCCGAGGCCCGTGACCTCGCCCGTGTACTCGGGCACGTCGAAGCTGACGCGGACGTGGCTTTGCGCGCCCAGATTATAAATCTCGTCCGGCGCTGTCTGGCGCAGGATGGTATTGAGCGAGCTTGAATCGTTGAGGTCGCCGTAGACAAGTCGCAGGCGCGTGCCCTTTTCGTGCGGGTCTTGATAGAGATGGTCGATGCGGTCTGTGTTGAAGGAGGATGAGCGACGGATAATGCCGTACACCTCGTAGCCCTTTTCCAGCAGTAGCTCGGTCAGGAAAGAGCCGTCCTGTCCCGTAATGCCTGTGATTAATGCGCGTTTTGTCATGCGTTGACTTGTCCTGTGTAATTTGATGGCCGAGCGGGCGTCCAAAGTTAAAGTCACTATTGGAAAGCGCGCTCGCGCAACACTTCTCGAATCTGATACCATAACCAAGCGTAAGATTTTGAGCAAGCAGCGAAGCTAAGGGGGTGCGCGCGCCCCGGCTCGGAGGCCGCCCGCGCTTTCCCCTTACGCCGAGACGATCTCTAATCCATACCCTTGACCAAGAAAGATCAGATGGACGCTTCGATTAAAGAGTTCCCCTACAAGAAAATCACTGTCACGGGCGGCGCGGGCTTTCTCGGTCGCCATCTGGTGCAACGCCTCAAGGACAGGGGCGCGGACGTGTTCGTGCCGCGCAGCCGCGACTACGATCTGGTGAAGGCCGAGGATGTCGCGCGCCTGCTCGACGAAGCCCGGCCCGAAATGGTCATTCATCTGGCGGCGGTCGTCGGCGGCATCGGCCACAATCAGAAGAACCCCGGTCGCTTCTTCTACGAAAACCTGATGATGGGCACGCAGCTGATAGAGCAGTCGCGCCTGCGCGCGGTTAAGAAGTTCGTCGCGCTCGGGACGGTCTGCGCGTACCCGAAATTTACGCCCGTGCCCTTCAGGGAAGACGATATCTGGAACGGCTACCCGGAGGAGACCAACGCGCCCTACGGTCTGGCGAAGAAGATGATGCTCGTGCAGTCGCAATCCTATCGGGAGCAGTACGGCTTCAACAGCATCTACCTGCTTCCGGCAAACCTCTACGGCCCGTTCGACAATTTCGACCTTGAGACTTCGCACGTCATCCCGGCCCTGATTCGCAAGTGCATAGAGGCGCGGCGCGAAGGCCGAGAGAGCATAGATGTCTGGGGCTCGGGCGATGTCTCGCGCGAGTTTCTCTACGTCGAGGACTGCGCCGACGGCATCCTCCGCGCCGCAGAGATGTACGACGAGGCAGACCCGGTCAACATCGGCACGGGCCGCGAGATTATGATCAGAGACCTCGTCGAATTGATCGCACGGCTGACGGGATTCGAGGGCCAAATCCACTGGCAGACGGAGCGGCCCAACGGACAGCCCCGGCGCGGGTTGGACGTGACGCGCGCTCTGGAAAAATTCGGCTTTCGCGCGCAGACATCCCTCGAAGACGGCCTGCGGCGGACAATCAACTGGTTCGAGGACGCAGCGCAGAACAATTTTGGATTTTAGATTCCGGATGGGCGGGCCATGGAACTTTAAAGCTCTGTTCCAACCTTCAGGACGGACGAAGCGTTAATCCAAAATCTAAAATGCTTTAATATGTATAAGAACATCCTGAGCAGGGTTATCGGTCTGTACCTGTTACCGTTCAAGCCCGATACGAGGCTCTATCATTACGTCAAGGACAGATTCTTCACAGGCAATACGGAGCATCTCTACAGGGCGATCAGGCACATCAAACAGAGGGGACTCCATACGGAGCGCTCGATCATCATCGATGTCGGCGGCTTCGACGGCGGGACATCCGTTTACTTCGCCCGCCATTTCCAGAACTCGGAAGTCTATTGCATCGAGCCGAACAGCCGTATGATCCCGCAGCTGAAAGAGGTCGAAGCGAGAGAGCAGAGGATTCACGTTCGGCACATGGCACTGGGAAACACGCGCGGGCAGGCCCGCCTGCACGTCACCTCCAATAACGTCTCGTCTTCCATCAACGAATTGAACCTCACGGAGATTGGAAAACAGCCCTCTGTCTTTCAGGGCTGGCTCAGGGAGGAAACGGCGGAAGAGGTCAGCGTCTCCACGCTCGATGACGAGTTTAAAGATCAGGAGAGCGTCCTCCTGATCAAGCTGGATACGCAGGGGACGGAGCTGGATGTCTTGCAGGGGGGCGTCGAGACATTGAAGCGAACCCGCTTCGTCCTCACCGAGATGAATAATCACGAGATGTACAGAAACGCCTGCCAGTACTACGAGGTGGACGCGTTCCTGAGGGCACACTCCTTCAGGCTGGTCGATATAGTGGTCACGTATCGCGCCGACCGTGGACTACAGGAATTCGACGCGCTCTACGAGCACGAGTAGGTCATAGCGCAAGCAACGTATGCTCAAAGAGAGTTTGAAAGAGGCTCTGCTCAAAGCCGGGCTTTATTACAAGATCAACGACTATCGCTTTCGCCACAGGGAATGGGGTGGGCTGAGGGAGGCTTCACAGAAAGCATTTTACGCGACCCTGATCGGGGCTGACGACACGGTTTTCGATGTCGGCGCGAATGTCGGGCAGCGCGCTCAAATCTTTTCGCAGTTGTGCCGGCGGGTCGTCGCCGTCGAGCCGCAGTCCGAGTGTGTGCGACACCTCCGGTCGCGTTTTAAGTTCAGCAGGAATGTCATCATCGAACAGCTCGCTCTGGGCGAGCGAGAAGGCGAGGCCGTCTTGCGCGAGAGCGATTCGCACACCATCTCTTCCATGTCTGCGAGATTTATCGAAGCGGTCGGCAAGGCCCGTTTCAAGGAGAGCCGCTGGGAGCGCGAGGTGACGGTCGCGGTGAAAACGCTCGATCAGTTGATCGCCCGGTACGGATTGCCGAAATTCATCAAGATAGATGTCGAGGGCTACGAGGCGGAGGTGCTCTCGGGTCTCAACAGCGCCGTGCCCTATATCTCTTTCGAGTTCACGCCGGAGTTGATGGATGAAGCCGAGAGATGCGTCGCCCGCCTTGACGCTATCTCGGACGGCTATCTTTATAACTACTGCCTGGGCGAGCATCTCGAATTCGTTTTGGAAAGCCACGTCACGGGCGCGGAAATGTCTGCCAAGGTTCTGCCCGAGCTTGCGCGGCAGGGAAATTTCGGCGACCTCTATGCTATTCATCGGAGCGGCGCTCAGAGCGGTAGGATTTGAATGATTACGATAGTGGGTAAGCCCGGCCAATTGGGAAACAGTCTCTTCCTTTTCAGTAACTTTCTCGCCTGCGCTATCGAGCATAAGCTTAAGGTTGTCAATCCCGCTTTCGATGAGTACGCGCAGTATTTCGAGACCACGAGGCGCGACTTCTTCTGTCGCTACCCGTCGCGCGCCTCCCTCTTTCGCGGAAACGGTTGGACGAGAAGGCTCTTCTTCTCGTTCAGCTATTACGCGGCGCGCGTACTGGTCAGGAGCGGCATCAGGAGGGGGCCGCTGCGGGCCATGGCGATAGATTGGGAGGACGAGGAGGTGCGGCTCGACGAGCCCGCGTTTCTGGAAGAGGCGCGGCGTCCGGGCATCCTTTTTGTGCAGGGCTGGCAATTCCGTGACCGTACAAATTTCACGCGTCACGCCGAAGCAATCCGCGCACACTTTGAGCCGCTCGAACTCTTCCAGCATAATGTTGACGCGTTGATCGAGAGGGCACGCGCGGGCTGCGACCTGCTGGTCGGAGTTCACATTCGTCATGGGGATTACAAGCGATTCCTCGACGGAAAATATTTCTATGAGATCGAGGAGTACGTCGACGTGATGAAGAGGGTCGTCCGGCTCTATCCGGATAAAAGGGTCGGATTCCTGATCTGTTCCAACGTCAGGCAGCGCGAAGCGGACTTCGCCGGGTTCAATTTCACCTTCGGCAATGATCATCTGATCGAGGATATGTATTCATTCGCGCGTTGCGACCTCCTGCTCGGCCCGCCGAGCACCTATACGATGTGGGCCTCGTTTTATGGCCGCGTTCCTCTCTACATGATCGAAGACGTGGACGCAGAGCCGCGCTTTGACGAGACCCAATCCTTTCTATCGGCTGCCACATGAGCCTTCCCCGCATCAGCGTCGTGACGCCCTCTTACAATCAGGGACAATACCTGGAAGAGACGTTGAACTCCGTCCTCTCGCAGGACTACGCGGAGCTTGAATACATAGTCATCGATGGCGCGAGCCGGGACGCCACGCTCGAAGTCATCAGGCGATACGAGGAGCGGTTGTCTTACTGGGAGAGCGTCCCCGACAGAGGCCAGTCGCACGCCATCAATAAGGGACTGCGCCGCGCGACCGGAGAGATAGTGACGTGGCTCGGCAGCGACGACCTCCTGACGCCCGGCGCTTTAAAGAGGGTCGCGGAACATTTTGAAGCCACGGACGCGGCGCTCATTCACGGGCGCACGGTGCTGTTCGGCGAGGGCTTTAAGGAACAGGTCAAGGGCGCTGACGAGCACGAGCTGGAATTTCGTTATCTGGCCGGGATGCCTTTCCCGCAGCCTTCGTCTTTCTTCCGCCGTAGCGTCTTGCTGGAACAGGGCTATCTGGACGAATCGCTGCACTACGGCATGGATTATGATCTGCTGGCGAGAATCGCGCTCAATTACCCGATCATGAAAGTGGAGGACACGCTCTCCAGGTATCGTCTTCATCCTGAGAGCAAGTCGGTCGCGCAGAACATAGAGTTCACACGCGATTGGGCCAAAACTTTCAGCCGCGTTCTCAGGTCGTTCGATTTCACCGGGGATTTGATTAAAAGCCTGATTGACCTCGGGCTCTACGTGGCGGGCGAGGACGCCTACAACGTCAACCGAAGCTTCCGTCAGGAAGACGTGCGTAAAGCGTTTCTATATTTTCTGGAGTTTCAGCTCTTCTACTTTTACGAGAACCTTGATCTCAGAAAAGCTCACGAGCTGGCCCGTTTTATCAAACACTCTGACCCGGGCTTTTACCGCGAGCGCCGCCTCGACAAGATATACTGGCGCTCGAAAACCCCCGGCGCAAAGCTCATACGCCTGCTAAGAAACTTTACACGCTAGCCGCCATGCCCTCTTTCAGCGTCGTCATCCCGACCTACAACCGCGCCGCGCTCATCACCGGCACGCTCGATTCCGTGCTGGCTCAGGACTGGCCGGATTTTGAGATCGTAGTAGTAGACGACGGCAGTACGGACAATACCGGTCAGGTCGTGCAGCGTCATTACGCGGGCGACGAGAGAGTCAGGTATATCAGGCAGGTCAACGCGGAGAGGGGCGCGGCGCGAAATCGCGGGCTGCGCGAAGCGCGCAGGCAATACGTCGTCTTCTTCGATTCAGACGACCTGATGCACACGGATCACCTGAGCACGCTGGCGGCCATCGCGCGAGAAAGACCCGAGGTGAATTTCCTCGCGACGAAGTACGAGATACGAAGAGACGGCACGAATCATCCGTCATCGCTCGATGAGTTGAAGGAGGGCTTCTACGACCTTGAGCTTTTCCTGCGCGGGAATCCGCTGGCCTGCAACATCTGTGTGAGGCGAGAGAACCGCGGGCTCAACCCCTTCGTCGAAGACCGCAGGTATGCCGTCTTTGAGGATTGGATGTTCATGGTGCAGAATCTCGCCTCCGACCGTTTGTACCTGAGCGACAAAGTGACCATCACTTTGATCGACCACGCGCAGCGCTCAATGCGCGGCGATAACCGTGAGATCATCAGGAAGAATCGCCTCGCGCGTGACTGGATAGTCGAGAACGTCCCCTTGAGCCCGGCTCAAGCGAAAGCTCTGGATGGCTATTCGCACTACTTCTGCGCCATCCATTCTTATCTTGACGGCGACCGAAGGCAGGGCCTGCGTCACCTCTACCACGCCGTCAAAGGGGCGGGCTTCAGCGCTCGCGTCGCCAGCCTGCTCGCGAAGCTGATCGTCGGGCAGAAGCTTCTGCACAAGGCATCCGGCAGGTAAAGGAAGAGCTGAGCGCGGCAGTAGACGCACGCGCGCGCGCGCCGCACGAGCCATGAGACCCAAAAACATTCTGGTCATCACCTATTGGAGCTACAGGGATGCGCTCATCCAGACTTACACTGTGCCCTACCTGAAGATCATCCGCAAATACCTTCCGGAGGGCAGCCGTATATTTCTGACGACGCTCGAACAGTCTCACCTGCGTATGACCGATGAAGAGATGAGCGCAACCAAAAGCGCTCTTGAAAAAGAGGGCACGCACCTCCTGCCGTTCGGTTATTCAAAGTTCGGCTTCACGGCGATGGTGAAGTGGCTGCTCTTTCTGTGGCGACTCTTCCGGCTTTGCCGCCGCGAGCGCATCACGCATATACATGCGTGGTGTACGCCCGGCGGGGCCATCGGGTACATCCTGTCGAGGCTCACGGGGCTGCCGCTGATAGTGGACAGCTACGAGCCGCACGCCGAGGCGATGGTGGAAAACGGAGCGTGGGCCAGGGGCGGGCTCGCCTTTAGAATTCTGTTCTTCTTTGAAAAATTACAGTCGAGACGCGCCGCCTTCATCATCGCCACGACCCGTGGCATGAAAGCTTACGCAGCAAAGACATACGGCGCGGCCCTCAAGCGGTTTTACGTTAAGCCCGCGTGCGTTGATCTGGGCCTGTTCTCCGCCGAAGACAGAAAAGACCCGGCGCTCCTTGAGCAGTATGGCTTAGCCGGCAAGCTGGTCTGCGTCTATGCGGGAAAGCTCGGCGGCATCTATCTGGACAAAGAGATTTTCGACTTTTTCGCCGTCGCCAACCAGTACTGGGGAGAGCGGTTTCGCGTGCTCATGCTCACGGACGCCTCGCCTGAGCGCGTCGCGCAACTGGCCGCCACGAGCGGTCTGGACTCTTCGATTGTGACGAGCGTGTTTGTCGCGCACAGCGACGTGCCCCGGCACATGGGCCTCGGCGATTTCGCCATCAACCCGGTCAAGCCCGTGCCGACGAAAAGGTTCTGCACTTCGATCAAAGACGGGGAGTACTGGGCCATGGGCCTGCCCGTCGTGATTCCGCCGGGCATCTCCGATGATTCCGAGATCATCGCGGAGCGCCGCGTCGGCTCTGTCCTGACGGAGCTTAATCCCGCCGGTTATCTCAGGAGCGTGAGGGAGATTGACGCTCTGCTCAACGGTTATTCATGCGCGGAGTTATATGATAAAGTCAGACGCGTCGCCATGGAGTATCGAAACTTTTCGATTGCCGATGATATTTATAGAGACATTTACGCTTCGCAAGATGCGCGTTGATGCTAGGCAGATTCAAACAGGGGCAGGCAGGATAAAAGGCTGTGCTTAGAAAGCTGAGTTGAGATGTTCAATCCAAAATTCAAGCCCTCTTCTCATCCTGACGTTCTCTGTCCATCCCGGTCGGTCTCTTTCCTGTTTTGAAGGTTCTAGCTTTAGCCTCATATCCGATTGAAGCCGCTGCGACTCGTTATCGCCTCGCCCAGTTCGTCTCCCCTCTGGCCGAGCGCGGTATTACGCTCGAAGTGCATCCGTTCATCGATTCGCGCATGTTCGCCTCGCTCTACAGGCGCGAGGCGCTGCCGCTGACGGCGATCAATCTGGTCGGCGCGATGGGCCGGCGCTTCACCGATGTCTGGCGCGCGCGCAACGCCGATGTGCTGCTGGTACAGCGGGAAGCGATGCTCTTCGGGCCGCCGCTCATCGAGTGGCTGGCGATGAGGCTGGGGAGTTGCCCGATGGTGCTGGATTTGGACGACGCCACCTACCTGCCTTACGTGAGCCCCGTGTACGGGCGGCTGGCGAGCGCCCTGAAGTGGTTCAGCAAGACGGACGACCTCATTCGCTGGGCGAAGGTTGTGACCTGCGGGAATCGCACCATCGCCAATTACGTCGAGAGCAAGGGACGGCGCACCGCCGTCATCCCGACCGTCGTTGATACGGAGAGATTCCGCCCGGCCAGCCGCCAACGCGAGCACCGAGACGCGCCCGTGCTCGGCTGGATCGGCACGCATTCGACTTATCCGTATCTTGAGTCTATATTTCCGGTGTTGCAAAGGCTCGCGCGCGACCACCGCTTTCGCTTGAAGGTGGTCGGGTCGGGCCGCGACGAAGTGAATCTGCCGGGCGTCGAGGTCGAGAATCTCAAGTGGAATCTCGCGCGCGAGATAGAGGATTTTCAATCCTTCGATGTCGGGCTCTATCCCGTCATCGAAAGCGAATGGGCGGCGGGCAAATCCGGCTTCAAGGCGATACAATACATGGCCGTCGGGATTCCCTACGTCGTGACGCCCGTGGGAAGCTGCGCCGAGATAGGCGAAGCCGGTGCGACGCACCTCACGGCGACGACGCCCGACGAGTGGCACGCGGCGCTCGAACGCTTGCTCACGGACGCGCCGCTGCGCGAGCGTATGGGGGAGGCCGGACGCCGCTACACTTTGCAGCACTACACCGTGCCGATACAATCCGATAAACTCGCGCGGGTGCTGCGCGAGGCAGTTTCATCGAGAGCGGAAGATTTATGAATTCGATTTTAGCATTCCTGGCTCTGGTCATCGGCGTCCTGATCGCCGTCATGATTCCCAACGAAGGTCAATCGGCGTTGATCTTCTGTATCGTGTTCACGGCGCTGGCCGGAGTGATCATCTACGGCATCAAGCTGGACAGGCGCTTTCTCCTGCACATCTTTCTCATGGGCCTGTTGATGCGTGTGCTGGTCGGTGGGCTGATCTATCGCTTCGAGCTGCAAGGGTTCTTCGGCGGCGATGCCTTCACCTACGACCAGTACGGATACCTGCTCTCCTACTCATGGCAATACGGGACTATCTTCGACGACGAGTGGTTCACCGCGGGCGGCGGCGGCGGCTGGGGCATGATCTACATCGTCGGCGCTATCTACACGCTGGTCGGGCGCAACATGCTCGCCGTGCAGTTCTTTAACGCCGTCCTCGGCGCGGCCACCGCGCCCATCATCTACCTCTGCGCGCAGCACCTGTTTCACAACACCAAGGTGTCGCGCACCTCGGCCTATCTGGTCGGCCTTTATCCCTCGCTGATTCTGTGGTCGTCGCAGGGGCTCAAAGACTCGCCGATCATCTTTCTTCTGGCCCTCTCCATACTGGCGACGTTGAAGCTGGGGGAGAAGCTGAATCTCAAATATTTTCTCATCCTCCTCGGCGCGCTGTTCGGCATCCTGAGCCTGCGGTTCTATATCTTCTACATGCTGATAGTGGCAATCGGCGGCACGTTCGTGATCGGTCAGCGCGCCATCTCGGCGCAGAGCCTGATGCGACAGTTCGTCATCGTGATCGGCCTCGGCCTCGCGCTCACTTACCTTGGCGTCTCGCAGACCGCGAGCAGGCAGATCGAGAACTACGCCAACCTCGAAGCCGTGCAGCACAGTCGCGCCACGCAATCGCGTCTGGCTAACACGGGCTTTGCTCAGGACGTTGACGTGACGACTACTTCGGGCGCGCTCACGGCGCTTCCCGTCGGCCTGACCTATCTGCTCTTCGCCCCCTTCCCGTGGCAGCTACTGAATCTGCGCCAGAGCATTACGCTGCCCGAGATGGTCATCTGGTGGGGCTCATTCCCGCTGCTCGTGCTCGGCCTGTGGTTCGCCATCAAGTACCGTCTGCGGCAGGTCTTACCGATTCTGATTTTCACCGTCATGCTGACGCTCGCCTACGCGCTGGTGCAGGGCAACATCGGCACGGCCTATCGCCAGCGCTCGCAACTGCTGATCTTCTATTTCATGTTCGTCTCGGTCGGATGGAGTCTGCTCGGGGAAGTCAGGGAAGCGCAGCGCCAGCACGCGAAAGCCGAGAAGGACGCCGTACTGGCCCGCCGCGGAGTGCCAAGGCTTTGAACGCCCGATAAAATCGCTCCCACATCAGACCGAGAAACGTCAGCGCCGCCCCGCCCCCGGCCCGGCTGAGATTAAATATCAAAGATGAGTGTCACGAATAGCCCGATGATAAGTAAAGAGATGTATCACTGGGTAGAGCAAGCGTGCCCGATTTGCGAAGTGCCTCCGAACAAGTTCATAGGGCGGCGCGGCGGCGTCGCCCACCGCGAGGGGCTCGGCGTCGTCACCGAGATCTGGCGTTGCGGGCGCTGCGGGCTGGTCTTCGCCAACCCTATGCCTGTGCCGGTCGGCGGCCCGGATCAACATTACGGAGTGGATGCCGATAGTTATTTCGAGCAGCACGAGGAAGGCGACAAGGTCGAGTCGGCTTTGAGATTCCTGCGCCAGGCCGAGGAATTGACGAAAGGTAAAGGACGGTTGCTGGACATCGGGGCGGGGCGGGGCGAACTGCTGCGGACGGCGCGAAGGGAAGGATGGGAAGCCGTCGGTATCGAAACCTCTTCGACATTCGCCGCCCATGCCGCGCGCTATTCCGGAGCTGAGATCAGGCAGGAGACTTTGGAGAACTGCGGATTTGAGCCGAACAGTTTCGATGTCGTCATTCTGGCCGCAGTCCTTGAGCACCTCTACAATCCGGACGAGATCATCAAAGAGGTTTCAAGAATCCTGCGGCCCGGCGGCGCGCTTTTCGTCGACGTGCCGAACGAGGAAGGGCTCTATTTTCGCATCGGCAATCTTTACCAGCGGCTGAGGCGGCGCGACTGGGTCGTCAATCTCTCTCCGACATTTTCGCCCTTCCACGTCTTCGGGTTCGGGCCGCAATCCTTACGTGCCCTGCTTGCCAAACACGGCCTGCGGCCCGCGCTCTGGCGTCTCTACAGCGTCAGAACCTCAGTCCCGGCTCGTGGCGGACTGACAAGCTTTTTGGAGCGACAGGCATCGGAGGCGGTGCTGGCTATAAGCAGGCTCGGCGAGCTGGGCACGTTTATCGAAACATGGGCCGTTAAATCGTAGAGCGCGGAAGAGGGCACAGCGCCTGCCTGAGCCTCTTATCATCAACTCATGTTCGGATAGCTTCGCCCGGTGATGCCTCCGGTCGCTATCTTCGCCGCCCTCGGCGCGAAAGAGTTTGCCGCGCGCCGCTGGCCCCGAGCAGAATGATCAGTATCCAGAAAACATAGCGCATGCGAAACATGACGGCGACGTTGATCAGGACAAGTCCGAGCGCGATGATTCCCGTCGCGGCGAATAGCGCCAGCAACCAGACGGGCAGACGCTTCCTTCCCTCCCACAGGCCGACGATTGCCAGCATCTCTATCAGGTAGATCGCTATCATCTCCACCCCGCTCAGCAATCTCCCGGAAGATCCGACGCTCGTGCCCGTGCCCATCCACATGGTCGGGTAGGGCGCGAGGAAGCCGTTGGCGATGCCGCGTGGCAGGTAGCGCAGCATGTCCGTCACGCTCCACAGCGGCACGCACGCATCGATGTTCGAGCCCGCGTTCTGATAGATAATGGCAAATCTTCGGCGCATCGAGCCCAGTCGGGCCACGGCCCCGTCGGCCTTCGCACGCAGGCGCGCCGTCGCGCTCGATCGATCTACGGCGCGCGCCGCCGCGGGCTCGTCATCCGGGCAAGGCGACGGAGGCAAACGTTCCTCCTCTCTGGGGTATTCCGAGATGAAGGAGTCTGGCGCTTGAAACGTCCCGACGACGGCTGGCGTGCCGCCCATCAAGACCAGCAACAAGACGGCCCCGGCCATGTTCCCGGCCAGCCAGCGCCCTTCACGTCGCTGCCGCAGGATGAGAAAAACCGTTCCCAGCAACACGAAGCCGACGATCATCATCCAGATGTTATACCTTGTCAGCCAGACGATTGCGCCGCACACTGCGCCCGCCAGAGCTTCCAGCATGGCGCGCCCGTGCCGATGCTCTCGCGTCAGCCATCTGGTGACGATCAGCACCAGCGCGAGCGTCACGACGATGAACAGCGGGTCTCTCAGCAGTTGAGTCGTATGCAGCAGGAAGGAAGGCCAGAGGGCGACGATGAAGGTCGCCGCCATCGCCGTCATCCTGTCAAACGTCTCTTCACCGAGCTTGAAGATGAGAATCAGGATTGAGAGATAGTAAAACAGGTTGAGAGGCTCGACGCCGAGCATCGTAAAACCGCAGAGGGGGCTCAGGACGGCAAACGACAGCGAGTACAGTTTGACGTGAAGCGGAAAGGGCGCGCTGAACCAATCCGAGAGGTTTCCGCGCGCCAGATGGGCGACCAGCTCGATTGCTTTGCGACGGTAATAGAAGCTGTCGAAGGCGAGGGGGGAGCTGATGCCGTTGGGGTCGAACAGATTAGGGAGCAGATTGAAACGCCCGATCAGATTAATCAGCACGCACAACGCCAGATGCGTGAGCGCCGCCGCGATCAGCAGATGACGGAAGCGAAGGCGGGCGAGCCCGCCCGAAAATCTTTTGAGTAAACTGCTCACTGGCATCTCTCGCGCCGCAAAGCCTTGAGCCTGACGTCCTCAATGTGCCCACTCGCAGAGTTTCCGAGCGATGAGCTCGCCCGATACCTGATGGCCGACTTCGTTCCAGTGGCCGCCGCCCAGAGTCCGACCGAAACCATGCAGGTAAACCTTATGCTGCTCGACGTAAGCCTGTAGCGCCGGAGACAGGTTGAAGACTTCAAAGCCTGCGCGCTCGCCCAGAGACATGATGCGCTGGTTCGGATAAGTCAGGTCGCTTACCCCCAGCCGCTTCATGAACTCCTCGCGGCGTCGCGGGTCAGGGTGAACCTCAATGGCCGTGTCGAGCGTGACGACTAAAAAACGCGCCCCGTCTTTAACGACCTCGTCGTTCATTATCGTCAGAAGGGTTTCGGTGAGCGCCCATGCGTTGTTCCAGTCCGGGTCGGCGGGCGCGCGATAAAAGGTCGGATTGACGCCCGGCTCGGCTGCCGGCACATTCGCGCTCTGCCTTGCGGCCCGGTTGGCCTCGATCACGTTGGGCAGATCGTAAAGGAACTGTAGGAGGCGCGAGTAATCGCGCACACGCTTGAGCTGAACGTTGAAAGTCGAGTTGCGTAGTTGATAGTTACGCGTGTTGAGAAAGGATGTGTCGAGCACCAACTGGCCGTCGCGATAGATGTAATAAGGTACGCCGTCATCTTTCCTGAGCGCGCGCGAGTTGTCGGTGATATCGTTGGCGTTGAAAGCCAGCAGGACGATGTCGGGCGAGTATTCCCGTGCGTGGCGGCGCAACGTAATCAACTCCTGCGCCGTGCCGAAACCGGAGACGCCGAAGTTGATGACCTCCACCTTCCGCCCACCCAGCCCACCGCACTCCACCAGCTTCCTCTCCATCACGGCCCAGAAGGTCTTTTCCAACGGAACCTGAAAGGCTTCGGCCCACGAGTCGCCGAGCACGGCAATGCGTAAGGTTCCCGGCGGTTTCTGCTTCACATGCTCGCGGTCGCGCAGGCCGTCGCTGTTGATTTTTATGTATGCCTCGCCCTCCTTGCGCCACCAACCTTCAGCGCCCGCACGCAGCGAGAGGCCGCGCTCCGAATCTGTCGTATAGAGGCTCGGGACGGAGTAGCCGACGACGCGCAGGCCCAGCTCGGCTATCAGCAGCCCGGCGAAGATCACGCCCAGCACCTTCAGCTGCTTCATCGCCCAACGCCCTATCGCACCCTCACGCTTCAGCACGAGCCCTCATCTTTCCGAAAACAAAATTAACAGGGGTCGACGGGATGAACAGGATAAAGAAGAAGCCATGAGACGGTAACGCATTTAGTGTTTATCCTGACAATCTGCGGTCCATCCCTGTTAGTTTTTGTTCTTCTCCTGTTCGAGCCAGCCCTGAAACATCAGCACGTCCCAGATGTAGTATTGCCAGTTACGCGTGCCGCGCAAATGCTCCTGCCACTTCTGACGGATAGGCTGCGGGTTGAAGAATCCTTCCTGCTCAAGCCTCCGCTCGTCCAGCAGCGCTTCGGCCCAATCGCGAAGGGGGCCGCGCATCCACTGGCCAATGGGAATGCCGAAGCCCATCTTCGGGCGCTCGATCAACTCGCGCGGGACGTGTTTGTAGAGAATCTTTCGCAGTGGCCGCTTGCTCTCGCCATTACTTATTTTCCAGTCCAGAGGCATCCGCCAGCTAAACTCTACGACCCTGTGATCAAGGAAGGGGACGCGCGCCTCAAGGCTCACGCCCATGCTCGCCCGGTCAACCTTCACCAGAATATCGTCGGGCAGATACGTGACGGTATCCATGTACATCATGCGCTGGATGAAATGGGGCAGGTTGGCCCACTGCCGCGAGTCCGTCAGGGCCGTGGGCGGCTCGGACGCTCCCTTCACCAGCGAGGTCGGCTCTTTCCAGTGCGAGACGATGTTCATGTACATCGCTTCGGTGTCGGGCACGGCCAGCACCTCCGCCAGCTTGTGCAGCCTGTCGCCCGGCGTGCGCTGCTGTAGCCTCGACGGCAGAAAGGGTTTGATTCCGGTGAAAGCGCGATCCCATCCGCGCGGCGAAACGGTCATCAAAGCTCCGGCCACAACGGCACGCGAGCCCATGGGCATCCATCCGATCTTGTTCCAGACGCTCTGCCCTAACAGGTAACGGTTGTATCCGGCGAATAGCTCGTCGCCGCCGTCGCCCGAAAGGCTGACGGTGACGTGACGGCGCGCCAGCTCTGAGACGAGAAAGGTCGGAATCTGCGAGGAGTCGGAAAACGGCTCGTCGTAGAGGGCGGGCAGACGCGGGATGACGGCCATCGCGTCTTCCGGCGTGACGTAGAGCTCCGTGTGGTCTGTCTTTAGATGCCCGGCCACGCGGCGAGCGTGGCGCGCCTCGTCGTAAGCCTCGTCGGTGAATCCTATGGAGAAAGTCCGCACGGGCCGGCTGCTCTGGGCCTGCATCAGCGCCACCACGGTCGAGGAATCGACGCCGCCCGAGAGAAAAGCGCCGAGCGGCACGTCCGCCACCATACGCAGGCCCACGGCGTCGCTCAAGATGGTTTCAAGCTCCGCGACCGCCTCCGATTCCGTACCCTCGAAGGGCTCATTGACGCCCTCTTCGGCGACCTCTCTGGCAGACCAGTAGGCGACGGGCGCGGTGCATTGGCCCGGAGCATCGTCGCCGCTACTGCCGACATGGCGCGCGTCCACGGACAGGTACGTGCCGGGCGGAAGCTTCCTGATGTTTTTGTAGATCGAATAGGGTGCGGGGATATAGTTGAAGCGAAGAAAGAGCGCGAGCGCGTCGCGGTTGATCTCGGCGCGAAAGAGCGGGTGTGCCCTGAGAGATTTCAGCTCCGAGCCGAAAAGGAAAGTCTCGCCCGCGAAGCCGTAGTAGAGAGGCTTTTCGCCCAGCCGGTCGCGCGTCAGATAGAGCACGCGCTCCTGAGTGTCCCAGAGCGCGAGGGCGAACATGCCGTTTAGGAGTTTGACCGCGCGCTCGAAGCCCCACTCGGTGAAGGCGGCGAGCATGACTTCGGTGTCGGAGTGTCCGCGAAAGCGATGGCCGTAGGCGTCAAGCTCGCGGCGCAACTCTCGAAAGTTATAGATTTCGCCGTTGAAGATAGCGACGTATCGGCCATCGGCGCTGGTCATCGGCTGGTGGCCTTCGGGCGAGAGGTCTATGATCGATAGTCGTCTGAAGCCGAGGGCGACGCCCGCCGCCTCGTCCAACCAGCTGCCCTCATCATCCGGCCCGCGATGAAGCAGAGTGTCTGACATCAGGCGAATCGTCGCCTGCATTTCGTTCGCCCGCTGTTGCCGCTGTGGGCTCGTGTTCAGAAAACCTGTGATACCGCACATTATCTTTCGATCTCTTACCCTTGCGGGCAATCACACTTTCATATAAAGCTTCGTACTGCGCCACGACCGAGCCGAGCGGGAAATATTGTATCACTCGCGCGCGCGCCGCCCGGCCCAGAGCCGAGCGTTCTTCCGCGTCCATCTCGATCAGGTCGGCCCATGCTCGCATCAGCGCCTTCGGGTCGCGCGGCGGCACGACCCGCCCCGTCTCCCCGACCACCCATGGCAGATCGCTCACGTCCGTCACCACACAGGGAACGGCGCAGGACATCGCCTCGCCGATGACGTTCGGGAAGCCCTCGCCGTAAGAAGATGAAGAGGATGCTATATCGAGCGCCGCCGTAATACGCGGCATGTCCTGACGCTCGCCGAGCAGGTGCACGCGCTCGACCAGTCCCAGTCGCTGAACCAGATCACACAGAAACTGGTTGCTCCAACTGACTTCCTTGCCCGATAGCACAAACTGCACGTCAGGGTAACGTTCGAGCAGGAGCTTTGCCGCGCGCAGGAAACTGGCGTGGCCCTTCATCGGATGAAAACGACCGACCAGACCGATCAGAAAAGTGCTTTCGGCCACGCCCAGCTCGGAGCGCACGCTCAATCGCGCCTCTTTTGAAGGCGCGAACAGCTCAGTGTCAAAACCGTTGGGGATGACGAGGGTTTTCTCCGTGCGGTATCCGATAGCTCCGTGCTGGGCCGAAGCCGTGCGGGAGTTGTAGAGAATCCTCGCAGGCTTTTTAGAGAGCCGCGCGCACATCCTGATGGCGAAGGCCGTGCCGCGCTTCTCATACTCGAAGGAGTAGAGCGTCTGCCGTATGTTCCACAGCACACTTGAGCGGCGCGAGATGAAGGAGGCGAGCAGCTGCGCGACCAGATTGCCGTGAGACATCCAGCCCTGAATCAGGTCTGGCTTAACGAGGCGCGCGAGCCGTATCAATCGCCAGACGGCAGCGGGGCTCGGCAGCGCCGGGTCAATCCCAGCCGAATAGACCGGAACGCCCAGCGCCTCTATGCGCTCCCGTAATTTGCCGCGGTCAACCAGAGATACGACGACCTGATAAAAGCGCTCCTCGCTCATGCCCGAAAGCAGCTTGTAGAGCATCATCTCCGCGCCGCCGATGGAGAGATCATTGATGATGTGCAGGACTGTGATCTGCCCTTCGCCCGACGGCGTGCGCGGTGGTCTGGTGGTCTTCGGCTGTAAGGTTTTGACCGTTGGATAAGACCCTTGCTGTGGAGTAAAAGTCATCAGACCTGATTCCCGGCACTCGCGTCTGGCAAAGCACCCAAGATAGTCATTGTTCAGAAAAAGTCAAATTGTTTCGCCCGCCGCAATATCGCGGATGGCTCTTTCGGTCTCAGCCGCCATTCGCTCGACACTGAAATTCTCAAGGATGCGGGCGCGCGCGCGGCGACCCCTTTCCTCAGGGTCTTGCTCCATCAACGAGACGATTGCGGCAAAGAGCGCCGAAGGATTTCGCGGCTCGACGACTGTGCCGGTTTCTCCGACAATCAGGGCCGAATCGCCTGTATCCGTGACGACACAGGGTACACCACAGGACATGGCTTCTCCAATAACATTCGGGAAGCCTTCGCTGAAAGACGACGAGACGAGCAAGTCGAGCGCGCTGTAGACGGCGGGCATGTCAGAGCGTGCGCCGGCCCAGATGACCCTGTCGGCGATGCCAACGTCCGCAGCCAGCCGCCGCAACTCGCCTGCGTAATCTTCCGCCCCCGTGCCGACAGAGAGAAGGTACACGTCATCTCTCTTGCGGCAGAGGAGCGCCGCCGCGCGCAGCAACGTCTGGTGATCTTTCATAGGATCGAGCCGACCGACGTGGCCGACCAGAGTCGCGTCCGCCCCGATTCCCAATTCGGCGCGCAGTCTGAGTCCTGCTTTCTTGTCAGGCTTGAACCTCTCCGCGTCAATGCCGTTACGGATGACGACGCTCTTCCGAGCCGGGAAGCCTTCACGTAGATGAAAGGCGCGGCCTCGCTCGGAGTTGAAGATGATGAGATCGGCGAAGCGCGAGAAGAAGCATTGAAGGCGAAAGTTCAGACGCGAGAGCCAATCGTAATGCTCGAAATGCACGCGCGAGGCGCGCACTCCCCAGACGACGCGCGTGCCCGGAAACAAAGGCTTGAGAAAGACGGTCAACAGGTTGGGCTCTACCAGAAAAGAGTGTATGACATCGGGGCGAACCTTTCTCAACTCCCTGACCAGCCTGACGGAGAAGCGCAGCAAGTCCCAGCGCCCGGTCTTTTTGAGCGAGACCAGCGGGACGCCGCTCGCCTTCAAATCATCCTCAAGGCGTCCGCCCGAATAAAAGTGTAGAACCGTGACGGAGAAGCGTTCTTTATCGAGGGCACGGCTGAGCGTCAGCAGGTGACGTTCCGCCCCGCCGTAATCGAGCGAGCGTATGAGAAGCGCGAGCCTTGTCATCGCCTTGTGAAAACGAACTGGTTATTGCCCAGTCCTCCTCCACAGGTGACGAGGTGGTCGAGCGTGAAACCCCTCTGGCGATAAAAGCCGAAAATCTCTTCGGGCCGCGCGACCTCAAAAGGATAACCGCCGAGCCAGTCCAGCCAGTCGTGCACGATAGACATCCCGCGCGATTTTTTGTAGTCCGTATAGCGCGCCAGAGGATTACGTCCGCGCAGCAAATCTTTCGTGAGCCCTCCCGTGATGAAGTAAGGGATGAAGAGAGCGGGAACAATAAATTTCCCAGCCGTGCCCTCGCAGTAGAATCGCTTGACGCGCAGCCAGAGGCGCGAGCGCGTTTCCTGATCGTTATAGATGGCGATGAACAACCGCCCACCCTGCGCGACCGGAAGCGCGGCATTCTCAAGCGCCTGCCACATCGCGCCCGTGTGGTGCAGCACGCCCCAGGAGTAAACAATATCGAATTGGCCCAAGCGCCTGACGTAGTCTGCGTCAAGCACAGAGCCCTGATCGATCGTCCAACGGGCATCACCGTTGAAGTAGCGACGTTTGAGTTCCTCGGCGCAGGCCACCGATTGAGGATCATAATCGAAGGAATGAACGCGGGCCGCGCCGAGCCTGCGCGCGGCCAGAGAGAAGAGACCGCTGCCTGAGCCTATGTCCAGAAAGCTCAGCCCGCGCAAGTCTTCCACCGCGAGCATCTCTCTCAGAGATTTTTCGGCCTCCGCGATACGCTCGTCATTGAGCACGGACAAAAAGCGCCGCCAGTTCTCGCCAAACTGGAAGCGGCTGCCCGTCTCGGCTAACTGTTGCCCGGTCAGCTCCATAAAATGCGCGTTCGTTCAGCGCCCCGCAACTTCTCTGAAGATGTCGGCGAGCGCGACCACATTACTGTTGACTGAGTATCTATCCTCGACGAGCCTTCTTCCGGCCACGCCCATCTTCGGGCCGAGCCCGCGGTCTTCGTAAAGCAAGCGCAAAGCATCGTACCACTCATCACGGGTATCCGCCCCGAAGCCCACAGACGCCTGCTCCAGAACCTCGCGGTTGACGCCGACGGGGCTGACGACGACGGGTATGCCGACCGCCATGTAAGAGATCATTTTGAAGGCGCACTTGCCGAGAGTCCACTCCGTCAGCGGAAGCGGCATCAGACCCACATCCATCTCCTGCACAAGACCGATCTCGCTTGCAGGCGACCAGCGCTCAAAGCGAAGGGCGCGCCCGCCTATTTTTTTGAACGCGGGCTCGCGATCACAGACGACGAGCAATTGAGCATCCCCGTGGCCGTTAAGAAAATCCGCGAGCGGCTCTTCAATCTCGTAAAGGTACGGCAGGTTGGACTGAGAGCCGATCCACCCGATTGTCCAGCTCGCGCTCTCTCTCAAGCGCGTGCCCGGTCTCCACAGGTCGGTGTCAATCGAGGTCGGGACGACCCATGTGCGTCTTGCGCCGTGGGCGCGGTAATGGTCTGCGATGTATTGATTGCCCGCGATGACGCCGTCGCACAGCTCGGCTATCCTTTCCGAAAAGCGCGTCTCGCTCAAGAGCCAGATGGCATCGTCCACGTCGAAGAGACGGCGTCTGCCGGCATAGCGTTCGAGCGTAAAGCGTCCCGGTATCAGCTCGCGCTCGAGCCACGTGATGTCGCTGACGCGCGCATTGGCAACGCCCGGCAGGCGACCCAGCACACCGAGCGGCACGACGCTCGCCAACGTGTACTTGCTCCACGGCGGGTGAAATTCTGAGACCCCTATGCCGCGCTCGCTGAGCGGGGCGATGAACTGGCGGACGCGAAAACGGCTGGCCGGAGCATGCTTGCCGGAAGTCAGGGCCGTGACTTTAATCATCTTGACTTTTGTGCCCAGACCGTCATGCGCCCGGTCTGTCCCGCCAGGCTCAAGAGATACGAGACCGGATAGAGAAGATAGTGCAGCTTGCCCCCGTTCTCCGGAAACCTGATCAGTTTTTCCGAGAGGCGCGCAAGCGAGCGGCGGTCTTTTAAGACAAACCCGCAGCTCGCCAGCAGATTGCTGAGCTGTCGCTGATGGAAAACTTCACGCACCTGCCAGCCGCCGCGCTCAAGCACGCGCGTGATGGTCTCCGGCGTGTACTGATAGAGATGGTTCGGCAGGTGCAGGGCGAGCCACGCGTCTTTGAAGAGTGAAAACTCAAGAGAGCCGACGTTGGGCGTAGAGACGGCCAGCCAGCCGCCCGGTCGCGTCCATGAATGAAGCTTGCTCAATGCTTTGACGGGGTCGTGCAGATGCTCCAGAACCATCCAGCCAACGACCAGATCGTAGCGCTCCTCAGGCTCCGGCGCATCTTCGAGCGCGCCCGCGTGGACAGGGTAGCCGAGTGAGCGCGCCTCCGCCGCAGCCTTCTCCGCGAACTCTATGCCTTCGACCTTCCATCCGAGCGCAGCCATACTGTGCATGAAAAGACCCGAGGCGCAGCCGAACTCCAACATCCTGCCGGGCGCTAAAGCAGGCACATGGTCGGCGAGCGTAAAATGGTTGAGCCGATTCGTCAGAGAGCGTTTCAAGGCGTTGAGCCCGAACGGCGTGCCGTTTGGAACACGCACGCGCGTGTCATGGTACGGGCCGTAATCGTCCGGGTAATAGAAGGCCATGGTCTGAGGCGTAGGGCGCGGATTGGTGCGTATCAGGCCGCAGGCGCGGCAACGGACTACGCGGAATTCACCGGGCAGATCGTGCAGGCGGTCGCGCCCGACCAATACAAGCTCGTCCTCCGGCGGACAGCCGAGCGGGCAAGGCTGATTCTCAAAAACAACATCCTCGAAACGCATCTTCGGTCTACTTCTTCTTCTTCTCGGCAATCGCCCACCATCCGAACGGGTCGTTCTTGCTCTTATCCAGCCTCTCAAGAAGGAGGAATCCGCGTTGCACGGCGCGCACCATCACGTAGCAGGAGACCTTCAAAGGCATGAGCAGCGCGCCCCTCGTCTCAATCCTGCCCGTCGTCGAGCGCAGCGCCGGAAAGACGGAGAGCGCGCGCGGCAGCTCATAGGCCCAGCGCGTGAACATTCCCCCGAAGGGCTCAACCCGTATCTGACGGAAACCCGCGTCCGAGAGTAATGATCTTAGCCCAAAAGAGGTGTAGCGAAAAAAGTCGTACGGCGTCTGGTGCTCGACGTGGGCCATCGGCGCGGTGAGATAGAGGCGGCCTCCCGGCTTGAGCACGCGGTAAAACTCTTTGACGCTCTCGCGCGGTCGCTCAAGGTGTTCGAGCACCTGCGTGCAAAGCACGGCATCGTAGGTCTCATCCTTCATCGGCAGATCATCGAGCGCGGAGACGTGATCGAGATTCCCGTAATTCCAACCGGCCTCGCCGACCGCTAAGTCGACCGATTCATAACGGCAATGCTCAAAGTACGGCTTGTAGACGCACTCCCCGGCCCCTGCGTCGAGCAAGCGAGTGCCGGCGGGAAGCTCCCCGGCCACACGCTTGACGAAATCACTGACGAACCAGCGGCCAACGTCTTCCAGCTTAGACCTCTGCGTGAAATCCTCATGCACATTCATGGCGACTGGTCTTATCAACGGACAGCGAATGCTCCAACAGGACGAATTGCAAAATGAAATTCAGGGCGACGAAGACGCTGATCGAGACGGCCATGCCCGTCAGACCATAATAAATGAAGACGAGGATTTTGGCCGGGATGTAGATGGTGTAAGTCCATACGCCGAGGCGCGTCGGCGTGCGCGTATCGCCCAGCGCGTAAAAGGCCAGCGAGGTCACCTGCCCCAGCGCCCCGCCCATAAAGACGCCCCACAGCGCCACCATAATCCACCACAACAGGCTGACGTTATCCTCCGTGATGCCGCCATGACCGATCAGGACGCGCAGCGAAGGACGGCCCAAAAGCAGCAGCGCCGTGTAAGCCATAAGAGTCAGGGCGCTAATGGCCGCGAGCCGCTGGCGGTAAGTGCGCTTAAAGGTCTGCCAGTCGCCCGCCTTGGCCTGAATCGCCAGCAGCGGCACCATCGGCGCGGCGACCGCCCTGTTAATGATCTGCGTGGCCGCGCCGTAAATCTGCTGGCCGATATAGAGCAGGGAGAGCCCGCCAGCCGGGGCCATCGAAGCCAGAATCCTGTCAAAGAGCGGGTCTGTCTTAAAATAGATAGTGCCGAGCAGGATGGGCTTGACGCGCCGCCAAGCCTCGCCGAGCGCCCGCGACTTCCACTCTACAGCTCGCCAGCGGCCAAGGCCCGGCATCAAACAAATCAACTGCAACCCCGTACGCAGCACCATCGCCCATGCCGCGGCGCGAATCCCGTAGAGCGGCAGCGACCAGACGAGCAGCAGCAGCCCTGAAAAATTGGCGACGAGCGCCGAAGCCTCAGTCCAGATAAACTTCTGGCGCGCGCCGTAGACAGACCATAACACGGAAGTGGCGGCGGTGAAGATCAGGCTGGCGAGCTGAATCCTCGTCAACTGGACGGCGAGCGCGCGGCCCGCCGCCGAAAAGCCCGGCACGAGCAGGGGAACCCACCAGCCAGCCGTGAGATAGAGCAGGAGCGAGAGCGCGGTCGCGCATCCCGTGACGAGCAGGAAAAACGCCCACGCGTCCCGCCTGAAACTCTCTTCATCTTCGGTCGCGAGGATGGGAACCAGCACGTAGGTGAGCGACGTTGAGAAGAGAGCCAGAATCAATTGCGGCAGCACCATCCCGGCAAAGAGCGCGTCCGTCTCAATGCCGACGCCCAGGGTTGTGATAACGTACCACTGAATAAAGAGGCCCAGCACGATGTTGCTTGCCGACAGCCAGGCGAGAATGAGACTTTGTTTCATTAAAAGTAAACGTCAATCGCCCGGGGTCTGCGAGGCCGAAGATGTGCATCGTCCTGCCAATCCTTCGGGGAAGCGCGCAAACGGGGCTGCCACTTTATATGAAGAGTGGATAAACGGAAATAGATAATGTATAAAGGCCGACTTGACCTGCTGCCTGTGATTCATCAATATAATAGGGAAACCATCGAACGACAGGTGAGCGCGCGCCCCTGAAGATCACAACCCTTATCCTTATTTGCCCGCGTTATCAAAGCATATCAGGCGAGCGCGTTGCAAAGGTCGCCCCGGTCTCCTGAAACGGGACGGCGTCGAGCCGGGGCGAAAATAGTCTGGTTACGTGGAGGAGCGATTAAGTGAAAGGTGTCGTACTGGCCGGAGGGCTCGGCTCGCGTTTGCGTCCGCTGACCGCCGTGACGAACAAACATCTGCTGCCGGTTTATGACCAGCCGATGATCTACTATCCGATTCAAACTCTGGTCAACGCCGGGGTGACGGACATCCTGATCGTGACGGGCGGAAATTCCGCCGGCGACTTTCTTAAACTCTTAGGCAACGGGCGCGCCTTCGGGCTCAAGCATCTCAACTACACGTATCAGGAAGGCGAGGGCGGCATCGCGGAGGCGCTTTCGCTGGCCCAGCATTTCAGCGCCGGGGAGCCGCTCTGCATAGTCCTCGGCGACAATATCATCGAAGGCAATATCAGGCGGGCCGTCGCCTCCTATAAGGAGCAGGGCGGGGGCGCGAAGATTCTCTTAAAGAGAGTCCAGGACCCGCAGCGCTTCGGCGTGCCGGAGCTGTCGGGCCGCAGCGTCCTGCGTATCGAAGAGAAGCCGCAGGTTCCCAAGTCCGAGTTCGCCGTCATAGGCATTTACATGTACGACGCCGAAGTCTTCGACATCATCAGCACCCTCAAGCCCTCTGCGCGCGGAGAGCTTGAGATCACGGATGTCAACAACGCTTATATAGAGCGCGGGACGATGACGTGGGACGAGCTCGACGGGTGGTGGAGCGATGCGGGGACATTCGAGAGTCTGCTGCACGCCTCGAATCTGGTGGCCGAGACCGGAGCCAACAAGGTGGAGGAGACGGATGCCGCACGCGTCGGGACAGCAGGATAATAGGTTTACCGAAGGCGCGATCCGCGATGTCGTGGTGCGGCCTCTGCACAAGTACTATGACGAACGCGGATGGCTGGCGGAGCTTTTTCGTCACGACGAGCTGGCGGAAGAGTTCTATCCCGCGATGACCTACATCTCCTCGTCTCTGGTGGGCGTGACGCGCGGGCCGCACGAGCATGTCGATCAGGCCGACCTCTTCTGCTTCATCGGCCCGTCGAGCTTCAAGATACGGATGTGGGACAACCGGCAGCATTCCGAGACCTACAATCACGTCATGACGCTCGTCGTCGGCGAAGAGAATCCGCAGGCGGTGCTGGTTCCAAAAGGCGTCGTCCACGCATATCGCAACATCGGAACAGTGCCGGGGATTGTCATCAACTGCCCCAACCGTCTCTACATGGGAGACGGCAAACGCCAGCCCGTCGACGAGATCAGGCACGAGGACGACCCTGACACCATCTTCAGGATGGACGATTAAGAGGACGAGTAATCAGGCCGTTCAGTAGTCAGTAATCAGCTTCGAGCTTCCAGACTGATTGCTGACTACTGATTGACTGGCTGCTGCAAAATGAAAGTTGTGCGCATCATTGCGCGGCTCAATGTGGGCGGCCCGGCGCGGCATGTGACGTGGCTGACGGCGGCGCTCCGAAGCCGCGGCATCGAGTCCGTGCTGATCGCGGGCACTGTGCCTCCGGGCGAAGGCGATATGACCTACTTCGCGCGCGCGCACCACGTCGAGCCTCTGATCATCCCGGAGATGAGCCGCGAAATCTCCCCAAAGGACGCCGTCACGATATGGAAGCTTTACCGCCAGCTCGTGCGTCTGCGGCCCGACATTGTGCATACGCACACGGCCAAGGCCGGGACGGTGGGGCGCGTCGCCGGACTTCTCTACAGGTGGCTCGTGCCCTCGGCGCTCTGGCTGCGCCCGCGCGCTCTCAGGTTCGTACACACGTACCACGGGCACATCTTTCATAGCTATTACGGCGCGCTCAAGACGCGGCTCTTTCTGCTCATCGAAAAAGTTCTGGCGCGCATCGCGACCGATGCCATAGTCGTCATCAGCCCGCAGCAGTACCGCGAGATACACGAGGAGTTCGGAGTGGGCCGCGCACACCAGTTCAGCATCATCCCGCTCGGCCTTGACCTTGAAGCCTTCAGCGGTTGGAGGGAAAGACGGCGCGTGCTGCGCGAAGAGATAGGCGCAAGCGAAGATGAAGTCCTCGTCGGCATCGTCGGGCGGCTGACGGAGATTAAAAATCACAGCCTCTTTCTCCGGGCCGCCGCGAGCTACAAAAGAGAGCGGGACGAAGGCGCGCGCCATGAGGCCAGACCGCGCGTGCGCTTTCTGGTCATCGGAGACGGGCATCTGCTCGGCACGCTCAAAGAGGAGGCGCGCGCGCTGGGGCTCGAAGCGGACGTTCTATTCATGGGCCAACGCGACGACGCGGAAACTTTTTATCCGGGTCTGGACATAGTGGGGCTGACCTCGCGTAATGAAGGGACGCCGCTGACCCTGATCGAAGCGATGGCGACGGAGCGGGCGGTGGTCGCCGTCGGGGTCGGCGGCGTGGTTGACCTGCTCGGAGACGAAACGAGCGCGGCGACGGGGGAGCGCGAGCAGTACGTCCTGTGCGAGCGCGGCATGAGGGTACGCCCGAACGACGCGGAGGCTTTCGCGCGGGCGCTCTCCGTGCTGGTCGAGGACGCGCCATTGAGGCGCGAGGTGGGCGAGCGCGGGCGGCGCTTCGTCCAGGAGAATTATGCGAAAGAGCGACTCGCCAGTGATGTGACGAAGCTTTATGAGGAACTGCTGCACGAGAAGATCAAGAGCGTGCATGATGTATCGTCGCCGCCGCTGCGTGCGATTGAAACGACGAGTTTGAAGGAGGATTGATAATTTTGCGAATATTGATTACGGGAGGCGCCGGCTTTATCGGCTCTCATCTGTCGGACGCCTACCTTGAGCGGGGCGATGATATCTTTATCATCGATGATCTCTCGACAGGCTCTATCGAGAACATCGCTCATCTCAAGGCGAACCCGCGTTTTCATTACACGATTGACAGCGTTCATAACCAGCCGGTCGTGGCCGAGCTGGTTGACCAGTGCGATGTGATCTTTCATCTGGCGGCAGCCGTCGGCGTCAAGCTTATCGTTGAGAGCCCGGTCAGAACCATCGAGACCAACGTGCGCGGCACGGAGGTCATTCTCGCCCTCGCCAATAAGAAGAAGAAGCCGGTGCTCGTGGCTTCGACTTCCGAAGTCTACGGTCTTTCGATGGACGTGCCCTTTCGCGAGGACGGCAATCTGGTGATGGGCGCGACTACCAAGGGACGTTGGAGCTACGCCTGCTCGAAGGCGATTGACGAGTTTCTGGCCCTCGCCTACTGGCGCGAGAAGAAGCTCCCGACAAGAGTGGTGAGACTCTTCAACACCGTCGGCCCGCGCCAGACGGGACAGTACGGGATGGTCATCCCGACCTTCGTCAGGCAGGCGCTCGCGGGCCGCCCCATCACCGTCTACGGCGACGGCACGCAGACGCGCTGTTTCGGCTACGTCGGCGATGTCGTCGGCGCGCTCATCAAGCTGATGGATCACGAGGGCGCAGTCGGAGAGGTCTTCAACATCGGCAGCAACGAAGAGGTCTCGATCCTTGAGCTGGCTGAGAGGATCAAGGAGCTGACCAAATCGGAGTCTGAGATCGTGATGGTTCCTTACGCCGAAGCATATGAAGAAGGGTTCGAGGACATGCCGCGCCGCGTGCCCGACATCAGCAAGGTCAACGCGCTCGTCGGATTCCAGCCCGAGATGAAGCTCGACGGCATACTCAAGAGCGTCATCGACTATCAATCCGGCAGGCTGGGGGCGTAAGGAAAATTAACAGCGATGGACAGAATGGACAGGATAAGAGAGGTCAGTACCGCCTGCTTAAGCCGGGCGGGTAGTCAACATTGAAGACCCGCCCGCTACCGCAGGCGGTACTGACCTGCTCATTCATCCTGCTTCTTCTTTTCTTCCTTCGCCTTCGGGACTTGATTTGTTGCGCCTGATCGAATAGGGTTTGGGGTTCTCGAAACCGGCGGTATTCTGCAACACCTCAGCTATATGTCGTTTGATCTGAAGCATCTCATCGCGGTTGCCGCTTCGCTTGTGCTGTCGCTCGTGCTGACGCCCGTGGTGCGCGCGCTGGCGAGGCGCTGGGGCGTGGTCGCGCGCCCGAAGACAGACCGCTGGCATAAGAAGCCGACGGCCATGCTCGGCGGCACGGCAGTCTTTCTCTCCGTCCTCGTCACGTATCTTTTCCTTGTGCCGCATACGCGCAACGGTTGGGTGGTGATCGGCGCGAGCAGCTTTCTCTTTCTGGTCGGGCTCGTCGACGACCTCGTGCACACCAAGCCTTACCAGAAACTGATCGGGCAGGTGATGGGCGCGGCCTTCGTCATCTATTACGGGCTGAGCACGACATGGACGGGGTCGGCGCTGGTCAATATGGTGATCACCATATTCTGGCTGATCGGCATCACCAACGCCATCAACCTGCTCGACAATATGGACGGGCTGGCCGGAGGGATCGCGGCCATCGCCTCGATTTTTCTGGCGCTCAGTTTCGTGGCTAACGGGCAGATGACGGAGGCGCTGATGCTGGCGGTGTTCGCCGCCGCGCTGCTCGGATTCCTCGCCTACAACTTCAACCCGGCCTCCATCTTCATGGGCGATTGCGGCTCGATGTTCATAGGGTTCTTTCTGTCGAGCACGGCGATGTTGAGCATCGCCGGAACGGCTGGGCGCTCGCGCTCGCTGCTGCCCGTGCTGACCGTGCCGATTCTGATTCTGTTCATCCCCATCTTCGACACGACCTTCGTGACCGTACTGAGAAAGCTTTCGGGGCGCGCCGCGTCGCAGGGCGGGCGCGATCATACGTCGCACCGTCTTGTGGCGCTCGGCATGTCTGAACGCCGGGCCGTCTGGATGCTCTACGGATTCGCGACCCTCTCCGGCCTGCTGGCGATACTCGTGCGCCAGCTCAAGCTGGATGTCAGCCTCGCCGCCATCCTTGGCTTCACAGTGCTGCTCACGCTGCTCGGCGTGTACCTCGCGGGCGTGAAGGTGTATGACGAGGAGGACGTGAAGTCAGCGCCTGAGACCCCGCTCTTCGCCTTCCTCGTCGATCTCTCTTACAAGCGACGAGTCTTCGAGGTGCTGCTCGATGTCGTGCTGATTATTCTGGCCTACTACAGCGCCTACGCCCTCGTCTTCGGGCCGTTCTCGATGGAGAGCCGCGACTGGCAGCTCTTCCTCAGAACCGTGCCGCTGCTGGTCTTCATCAAGATGGCGACCTTCCTTCTGGTGGGCGTCTATCGCGGCATCTGGCGCTATACGAGCGTGGACGATCTGGTCGTCTTCAGCAAGGGCGTCGTGCTCGGCTCGATCACGAGCATTCTGGCGATTCTCTTCGCTTTTCGCTTCCGTGAGTTTTCGCGCACAGTCTTTGTGCTGGACGGCATGTTCCTGTTAATGATGCTGGCGGGCAGCCGCATGGCCTTCAGGTTGTTCAGGCAGATTCTGCCCACTCAACGTGCGCGCGACGGCTGCCGCGTCCTGATTTACGGAGCGGGGGATGCGGGCGAGCTGCTGCTGCGCGAGTTGTTGAATAATCGCGAGCTGCAATATGCGCCCGTCGGCTTCGTGGACGACGACCCGCGCAAGAAGGGCAAGGTCATACACGGGCTCAGAGTCTACGGCGGCAACGGCCAGCTTCGCACCATCTGCCGCGAGCAGCGCGTGGACGAGGTTCTCATCTCAAGCTCGCAGTTTGCAGATGAGCGCGTCAGGGAAATCCTGCGCGACTGCGAAGAGGAGCAGGTCGTACTCAAACGCATGCGAATCAAGATAGAGCAGTTGAGCGAAGACTAGCCTTAGGATGACCGCTCTGTAATTTCAGAAGGTTGTGAGTCAGATCGAACGAGATCAACTGAAGCTGATAGACGTGCGCTCGCCCCTCCTGCGCCTGCTCCTGCTTGTGCCCGTCACGCTGGTGCTCCTGGGCTCATGGTACGCGGGGCGCTGGTACGTCGGCGATGTCGTGGCAGAGTATGCGCCGGGGCTGGAGAGCGGCGCGATAGAGACGGCGCGGTGGACTACAGGGCTTGCGCCCGCCGACCCGCTGACGCATTGGACTGTCGCCATGCTGGAAAAGCAGGTGCTGCCGCCGGAGCAGTGGGCCGATGCGCTGCGCCACTTTGAGCAGGCCGTCAGCCTCTCGCCCAACGATTATCGGCTCTGGCTCGACCTGGGGAGGGCACGCGAGCAATCCGGCGACCGCGCGGGCGCAGAGAAGGCTTTAAGGCGCGCCGTCGAGCTCGCGCCCGTTTATGCCGAACCGCGTTGGCAGCTGGGCAACGTGCTGCTGCGCGCGGGCCGCGCCGAGGAAGCCTTCGCCGAGTTGCAACTGGCCGCGGATCAAGACCCGCGCCTGCGCCCGCAAATCTTCAACATGGCCTGGTACGTCTTCGGTCAGGACGTTAATGCGATCAGCCGCGCGGCTGGCAATTCTCCGGCGACGCGCGCCGATCTGGTCGCGTACCTGATGGGCCGCCAGCTCATAGACGATGCTCTGGGCCAATGGAACGGCCTCTCAGCGGCTGACAAGGTGGAGCGGCGCACCGTCGGGCTCGCGCTCATGAGGGCGCTGCTGGACGCGAAGCGTTTTCACGCGGCGTTTAAGATTTACAGTGATATTGATGCGAAGGACGCAGGCGGCATCAAGACCGAGCAGATCGCAAACGGGGGCTTCGAGAGCGACATAGGCCTGAGCGAGGAGAACCCTTTCGACTGGCGCGTGAGGTCGCTTCCGCAGGCACAGGTCGGGCTTGACGAGAGGTACAGGCGCAGCGGCAATCGCAGCCTGCGCGTACTGTTTCAAGCGCCGGCCCAGCTCAACTTCGACACCATCGGGCAGGCGGTGCTGGTCGAGCCCCAGACGTCCTATCGTCTGGAATTTTACGCGCGCACGACCGATCTGAAGAGCGCCAGCACTCCCGTCATACAGGTTCAGGACGGCGCGGACAGGTCTGTGCTTGCTTCATCCGCGCCGCTTCCCGTGGGCACAAACGAATGGCAGAGCGTCGCGCTCAACTTTAAGACGGGTTCGAAGACGGAGGCGATCTTCATCGCCACCAACCGCAGCCCCTGCGATACGGGTGAGGGTGCGGCATGTCCTATATTTGGTATAGTCTGGTATGACGACTTCAATCTCCAACGCGGCGCAGCAGACGCTACAGCCCCAAGGGGTGGAAGCAAAGACGCCGGGCGCGCTTCCCGTCAGGGCACAAGGTGATGCCGGGCGGACGCTGGCGAGCCGCTTTATCTTCCTCATCATCTGCGTCAGTATCGTCCTCTCGACTTTGGCTTACGGGACGGTTCACTACTGGTCGCTCGCCGTCTTTCAGGCGGGCGCGGCGCTGGTGATTCTTCTCTGGGGCGTCGATGCGTGGGCCAGCCGACGCCTGCGCCTGAGCCGCAACGCGCTGCAATGGCCGCTCGTCGGCCTCGTGCTCATCGGCCTCGTGCAGCTTCTCCCGCTCGGGCACGAGGCGGGCGGCGGGCTCATCTCTTTCCCGACCGTCAGAAGCCTCTCGCTCGACCCCTATTCGACGCGCCTCGCCATCGTTCAGATCGCGGCGCTCCTGATTTACTTCGCCGCCGCGCTCGCCTTCACCGACGGGCCGATACGCCTTCGCCTGCTCGTGCGGACGATCATTATCTTCGGCTTCCTGCTCGCCATCCTCGGCCTCATACAATCTTTCACCAGCCCGACGAAGCTTCTCTGGCTGCGCGAGCTGAAGGAGAGCACGCCGTTCGGCCCCTTCATCAATCGTCACCACTTCGCGGGCTACATGGAGCTGACGCTCGGGCTTCCCCTCGGCATGATCTTCTCCGGCGGAGTCGAGCGCGATAAGCGCTTCATCTACGTCTTCGCCGCCGGGTTGATGGCCGTCGCGCTGGTGATGACGAATTCGCGCGGCGGCATCCTGAGCCTCATCGCGGAGATCGTCTTTCTCGTCGGGATGACGGGGTTTAGAAGGGGACGCAGGACGGGCGGCGATGAAGCCGACGAGAGCTCCGGCATCAGGGGCGCGGCTGTGCGCGCCGGGCTCGGCCTCGCGCTGATCCTCTCGATCTTTGCCGGCGTCGTGATGCTCGGCGGAGAGCCGGTCGTGAATCGTTTTATGGGGACGGTCAGCTCGGCTGACCCGACCACGGGGCGCGCCCACTTCTGGCGCGTGACGCTTGAGATCATACGCGATCACCCGCTGCTGGGAACGGGCCTCGGCTCCTTCGGTCTGGCCTTCACGCGCTACGACACGCGCAGCGGATTCTTAAGAGTCGAGCAGGCCCACAACGATTACTTACAGACGCTCTCGGACGCGGGCGTCCTGGGCGCACTCGTCGGGCTCTTCTTCATCGTCACGCTCTTTCGTCTGGGGCTCAAGCGCGCGGCCAGCGCGGACAAGTTCCGGCGCGGCGTAGCCACGGGCGCGCTCGCCGGTTGCTTCGCCGTGCTCATCCATAGCTTTTTCGATTTCACGCTGCACACCACGTCAAACGCGCTGCTCTTTCTGGTGGTCGCGGCGCTGGCAACTCTGAACGGGCGCGTCGAGCGCGCCTCGGACGGCGGGAATCATCGCCGCCGTCGCCGTCGCCGCCGCAGCATGCAACCGAAGATCATGCCCGCACCCGAGACAAACACCGGCGCGGCGTCCCTGGCACATAACCGGCAATGAAACAGAGGCTGCTCCAACTAATCGTCTGCCCGCTCTGCGGGGGCTCGCTCTCGTGTGAAATCTTCGAGAGGACTACCGCGAACGAGATCGCCACGGGTCTTCTCTCGTGCGCGTGCGCTTCCGTCTACCCCATCATCGGAGGCATCCCGCGCCTCTTGCCGCCTGCTCTACAGGGTATGCTCTGGGAGATGCACCCTGAGTTTTTCGAGCAGCACCGCCCGCGCCTGCCCGCCCAGCTGTTGCCCGCCGAAGGTGAGAGGAGCGCCGCAAGCGATGACCGGGCGACGCGCGCGCAGCGTGAGACGGCGCGCAGCTTCGGCTACGAGTGGCAGGCGTTTTCCGAGATGCTGCCCGACTACGAATCGAACTTTCGCTGGTACTTCGAGCGCTTCGCGCCGGAAGCCTTCGCGGGCGCTCTCGTCCTCGATGCCGGTTGCGGAACCGGACGCCACACTTTCTACATGGCACGCAGCGGCGCGCGCGAAGTCGTCGCCATGGATTTCAGTCAGGCGATAGAGGTCGCCGCCCAGAATAATCGCGAGAACGAGAACACGCATTTCGTGCAGGCGGACATTTATCATCCGCCCTTTCCGCCGCGCACGTTCGATTTTCTCTACAGCCTCGGCGTGCTGCATCACCTGCCCGACCCCGAGAGAGGTTTTCAGGCGCTCCTGCCGCTCCTGCGCGAGGGCGGCTTTCTGAACATCTACCTCTACTGGAATCTGGAAGGCGAGCCCCGCTGGCGACGCGCTGCGCTCTCGGGTGTGACACAGGTGCGGCGCTTGACGACAAGGCTGCCGCACGCCCTGCTCAAAAAATTGTCGTGGCTCATCGCCGTCGGTTTCGAGGTCGGGCTGGTCACGCCCGCGCGCTACCTCGAACGCTTTCCGGCGACACGCCGGCTGGCTGATCGCGTCCCGCTCGGCCACTATCGCAAATACTCTTTCCGCGTGCTCTACACGGATCAGTTCGACCGCTTCTCTGCGCCGATTGAGAATCGCTACAGCCGCGCGCAGGTCGCCGCGTGGTTCGAGCGCGCTCATCTTGCAGATGTCGTTATCCTGGGCGGCGCGGGATGGCGGGCCTCTGGTCGGCGCACGACCGCTGCGAACAGAGAAGAAGAAGAAGAAAGGGAGACGGCGCAGGCCGAGCGTGTGGCTGCGGCACAGGCGGAATGACGATGAGCCTACTGGACACAATGCGTAACAGCAGTGATCGAACCGTGCTCAAGACCCTCGGCATTGAGATAGAGGCCGCAGAGCCTGAGCGCGTGCTGCTCTCCATGCAGGTTGACGAGCGGCATCACCAGTACACGGGCCTGTTGCACGGCGGCGTCTCTGTGGTGCTGGCCGAGACAGCCGCCTCCATCGGCGCGGCACTCAACACCGACCTTAGCCGCTATACTCCGGTCGGCGTCGAGATCAATGCCAATCACCTGCGCTCTGTGACGAGGGGGCGCGTCCGGGCGGAGGCTAAACCCGTCTATAAAGGCAGGCAGATGACCGTCTGGGCCATAGAGATACGCGACGAGCGCGAGCGCCTCGTCTGCGTCTCTCGCTGCACGCTCGCGCTCAAGCCCGGCAGCGCGCTTCTCGCTCCCTCGGAGTGAAGATCAGCCGGGTTTGTTGTATCTTGATAAGACAAGTGCTTTCCCCTCTATTGTAATTTGCTACGGTAAATCAGGAGGCCGATCATGCGGCGTGCGTTAAATAGTCTGGCGTTGGTCTGTTTCGCTCTGCTCAGCGTCGGCAGCGGGACGCCCTCGCAAGCACCTGCCACGGAGTGCCCGACCGTGACGGTCGATTGCCCGACGCAGGTTGTCGCACAGGGCGAGAAGGCCACGATTACCGCCAACGTCACCGGCGCTGCTCCGAGCTTGACGCTGAGTTACGTCTGGACGGTTTCAGCAGGAATTATAATCGCCGGTCAGGGGACGCCGACCATTACTATTGACACGACGGGGGTGAGCGGGCAAAGCGTCACCGCAACGGTGGAGGTCGAAGGTCTCGACTCCGTTTGCGGGAAAACTGCGTCCTGCTCCCTGTCCCCGGATTGTATCGTCGTCAGTCGCCGCTTTGATAAGTACGGCGATCTGGCGTTCGCGGACGAAAAAAAACGGCTCGATCACTTTGCCGAACGATTGAAGAACGAGCCGGGCTCGCACGGCTATATTATGGTCTACGGCAAGCGGGGTGCGCGGGCCGGTGAGGCGCAGGCGCGCGTAAATCGAGCTAAAGACTATCTGGTTACTAAAGCCGGAATTTTGGGCGAGCGTCTGGTGACGGTTGACGGCGGCGACCATGAAAGGTTTTCAATCGAGCTTTGGATAACACCACAGGGCGCGCAACCTCCTTCGCCCGTCGATCAGTACGGGGAAGCGCCGGAGGGTTAAGCCGGCATATGCCGCGCACGTTTAAATCTCTGTCTGTCACGGGTCTCTACTTTCTGGCCTTTGACATTAGCGCGCCTGTGCAACGCCGACCTGTCGGGCCAGCTATTCTTTTGAGCGCCGAGCCAGCATGACAATCTCAGACAACGGAACATCAACCACACCGACGACGCTGCCGAAGCTCTGCCTCGCCGCTATTCGTCAATACGGAAAGGCGGACGCCCTCAATCACAAGCGCGGGGGCGAATGGATTAACATCTCGGCTGAGACTTTCATCGAGCGCGTGCGTGCCCTCGCCATGGGTCTGGCGGAACTCGGCATCAAGGCCGGCGACCGCATCGCCCTGCTCTCGGAGAATCGCCCCGAGTGGTCCATCACAGACCTCGCCATCCTGAGCCTCGGCGCGATCAACGTCCCCATCTACACGACGCAGGCCGTCGAGCAGGTGCGCTACATCCTTGAAGACTCGGGCGCGCGCATGCTCTTCGTCTCCGGACGCAAAGTCTTTAAGCACGCGCGCGCGGGCATTGAGAGCGTCGAGCGTCTTGAGCGCATCGTCTTCTTTGACCCCGAAGCAGCCGAAGGCACGGAGCGCGCCATCACGCTCGAAGCATTGGAGCGGCGCGGGGCTGAGCGCGACCGCCGCGAGCCGGAAATCTACGACGGCCTCGTCGAGAGGATTTCCGCCGACGACTTAGCGACCATCATCTATACCTCCGGCACGACGGGCGAGCCCAAAGGCGTGATGCTGACGCACGATAATTTCGTCTCCAACGTGCTGACCATCACAAACTCGCTGCCCATCTCATCCGAAGACATCTCGCTCTCCGTGCTGCCCCTCTCGCACATCTTCGAGCGCACGGTCTTCTACGTCTTCTGCTGGAACGGCGTCTCCGTCTACTACGCGGCATCGTTCGATCAGGTCGGCGAGCACCTGCGCGAAGTGCGGCCCACGATCATGACGGCTGTGCCGCGCCTCTTCGAGAAGGTCTATCACCGCATCGTCAAGAAGGGCATGTCTGCCGGCGGCTGGAAAAGCAGGATGTTTACGCGAGCCCTGCACACGGGAGGGCGCTACGCAGAGTTGAAGGATAAGCACGAAAGTGTCCCGCCGCTGCTTGAGATAGAGCAGGGGATTGCGAGCCTTCTGGTCTTCTCGAAATGGCGCACCGGGGTTGGAGGTCGCCTGCGTTATTTCGTTTCGGGCGGCGCGCCGCTTTCGCCCGCTCTCTCCTACGCTTTCCTCGCCGCAGGCATCCCTATCCTACAGGGCTTCGGCATGACGGAGACCTGCATCGTCTCCGCCAATCGCCCCGAAGACAACCGCGTCGGCTCTGTGGGCCTGCCCTTCCCCGGCATTGACGTGCGGATTGCCGCCGACGGAGAGATACTGGTGCGTGGGCCAAACGTCATGTGCGGCTACTATAACCACCCCGAATCTACGGAAACGGTGATGGCGGACGGCTGGTTCGCTACGGGCGACGTGGGCCGCATGGACGAGCGCGGTCATCTCTACATCACAGACCGCAAGAAAGACCTCTTCAAGCTCTCGAACGGCAAGTACGTCGCGCCGCAGTTGATCGAGAGCCTGATTAAGCAGAGCGAGTATGTCAATCAGGTGGTCGTGGTCGGCGCGGGACGAAAACAGCCCGTCGCGCTGATCGTCCCCGACTGGGAGTCGCTCGCGGGCGCGCTCGCGCCGCCGCAAGCGTCGCCGAATGCCTCGCGCCGCGCCGAGCTGAGTCGTGATCCGGCTGCCGTCAAGATCGTGCAGCGCGACGTTGCTTTATTGACGGCGGAACTGGCCGACTACGAGCGCGTGCGCCGCGTCGCGCTCCTGCCCGAAGAGTTTTCCATAGATGGCGGGGAGATGACCCCGACCCTCAAAGTGAAGCGCCGCGTCATAGACGAGAAGTACGGCAAGCTGATAGACGAGCTATACGGCGTCACGGAATAGAAGGCCGCCGAGAGGCCTAAACAGTGCGGGCCGCAACATCGCCTGGCCCTGCTTCCCTGTAATGAAGATATGAAACGTCACCTGACCCTGATTATGATCGTGGCCGGTGCTCTGGTCGGCACGTTGGCCGGTCTCTTGCTCTTTCGCTCCGACCTGATTCGCCCGTCCCCGCCCCCCGCCACCCTCAGAGACCTCTCCAAAGCATCGCCGGGCACAGAGCCCCCGCACAGCAGAGGCGAAGGTCAGGCCACAGTCACCCTGGAGGAGTTCGCGGATTTCGAGTGTCCCCCATGCGGCGCTCTGCATCCCGAGCTAAAGAAGATAGAGGCCGAATACGGAGCGCGCCTGCGCGTCGTCTTTCGCCATTACCCGCTCGCCATGCACGCACACGCGCAGGAAGCGGCGCGCGCTTCCGAAGCCGCCGCCACGCAAAACCGTTTCTGGGAGATGCACGACCTGCTTTTCGAGCGCCAGCGCGAGTGGAGCGGCGCAAATGATGCGAAGACGCTTTTTACAGGCTATGCGCGCTCCCTAGGTCTGGATGTAGAGAGATTTACGCGCGATATGGACGCGCCCGAGACACAGGCGCGTGTCCTCGCAGACCGCCAGCGGGGCGAGTCCGTAAAAATTTCGGGCACGCCGACGCTCTTCGTCAATGGTCTGGAAGTCTCCGAGGAGGCGATGTCAGCCGAGGGGATTCGGGCCACGATCAATGCCGCGCTCAAGGGCAATAAACCCTGACGGACGCCGTAAAAGCGGGCCTTGCGAGCCCGCACACTTTTATTCTTTGGTGGTTTTCGAGAGGGCTATGCTTGAGTTGGGCCGAAGCAGCAGGGGTTGGCTTGAAGAAAAGGCTGTGTCGGGCTCAGGCGTCCGTCAATGTCATGGGGACTTTCTCGTAGGCCGCCTCCGAGTAAATCTCCACGCGGCTCAAGTCCCTGCTCAGGAGCGCTTCGGCCAGATGACGAAGGTGCAAAGGCATGTCGGCCACCTGATATTCTTCCTCGACCGAACGGTATTCGTTCAATAATTGAAGCTCAGCGCCGCAGAACTCGCAGGCGCACAGGTGCTGTGCGATCCAGGTGCTCTGCTCCTTAGAGAGATCGCCCACCCGGTAACAGAGCAACATCTCCGATGAAGGGCAGGTGGTTTGTTTACAGAATAAGCTCACGAATGTTGAACTCATGGTTTTCTTCCCCTCGGTGTCCGCAGACCTCTTTAGGTTCAGTCGCTGGAAGATTGGCCCACATACTTTGGAAGCGCAACATCAAAACCGGGTCGCGAGGCTAAGGGGCAAAAGAGAGACAGTCGCGAGCCAAAATAGCAAATACTGAACGGGCGCTTCGCCTGATCAACCAAGATAAAGCTTTAATCGTCGCCGATTTCCATAAGTTTTGCCGGCCCGAAACGCCCATTTCTATGGGGATTCGTAAAATTTTAAGAATCGTGTAAAAAGATGTTGCTCGTTTCCGGTTTTGCTGATAACATCTTTTTTGTCAGTCGAGGGGCCATACGCGTCCCCTGAAACCCCTTCAAGGATGATCGCGCTTTTCCCCTTGCGTTCATCAGGCGCGAAGACTCCGAACAAGGTATTAAAGGCACGAGGGCCTGCGGGTAGCGGAGGGCGAGCTCTCCGACGAGAAGTGAATCTTGCAATTGCTACCGAAGCATCGTGACTAACTCTCCTACGAATGACCGCCACGACCCGCCCACTCTCTAAACCTGGGACAAAGGCATATTACTCGCAGAAACTTTGCTCGTAACTCTGTCCTCTCTGTGGCGTGCCGGAGTCGGAACTGACAATCCCTGTCAGATTCTTCAATAACCAAAGCTGTGAAACCTACTCGTGAAAACCCTCCGAAAGGCTCCTCGATGAGCGTGACCAAGGAACAAACGCGCTCAGTGCGCCCACAGTTTGAGCGCCAGTCGCGCGCCGGACACTGGATTGAGAGCCTGCGCTCTTCAGATGTCAACCGCCTCTGGGCCGAGCTGCACCGTATTGTCTGCCATCATCCGCTGGTGCGCGCCTCGCGCAACGCGGGGCTGCTTGTCGAGGAAGGCTCACAGAACGCTTACACGGATTTGACGCAGGAGCTTTTCGTCCAGCTTCTCAGCAAGGCGCGCTTTCAGCACTATCTGGACACGGAGATGACGGACGCCGAGGTCGAATGCGAGATCGGCCAGATAGAGCTGACCAACCTTTTAACGGCTGAGCTGCGAAAGCGTCACCCGGAATCCTATCGTCTGGCGCGCCGCATCTCCACACTTATTCAATCGAGCGCGAATTTCCGCCGCTTCGACTCCTCCGGCATTGACGACGAGCCGCATCGACGCCTCGCCGACCGCGTTTACGGTCTGTCCGAGTGGCCCAACGGCAAAGCTCGTCGCGAGCATCACGACCTTGAGCAGCGCATACACTTAATCCCCGTGCGCCAGCGCGATACGCGTATGGTCGGCTGCACGGGCGACTCTCAGGTCGTCATCAGCAACCTTGACCTTGAAGATTTGATCATCTCCGTTCTGGACGCGGCGGACGCGCCCATCGATGTGCGAACCCTTCGCAGCCTTGTCATGTCGCGCCTGCCCGTGATGGACATCTATCTTGTGCCGCTTGGCGGGGATGACACGGAAGATGGTGGAAACCAGTTCGAGCCGGTCGATGGTTGCGAGAATCCCGAAGAGGGGTTGTTGCGCCGCGAGAGTGAGCGCGAGGCCGCAGGCTTTGTTGACCAATTCTTGAGAAACTTGCACGGGAGCGTGCGCGGCAAGCTCAAGCAATACAACCGTATGCTGGGCGTGCTGTGGCATTGTTACCTGAGCCCGGATCACTCTACGCAACTGGAAGTGGCCGCCACGCTGGGCGTCTCGGACTCGCTCGTCTCGGACTACCGCCGCCGCATCGAACAGGAGCTGCGCGCCCTGTCTTTCAACGAGATAGAGGAAGCGCGCCGTTTTGAGATGGCTTTGCGCGAGCGCGTGCGCGCGCTGGTGCTGGTCGGTGACGAGGAGAGCGTCCCGGTTTAAGGGCACGCTTGAATTGCCCGGAAGATGGCCGGGGCGTTACACTCGAATCCGTTGGGCCGTGGCCTGTTGTCCGCCTGCAAAGACTTTGCACGTGTGGCCGACGCTTATCTCTTCAAGCACGAGCGCCGGAAGTCGGGTCCGCCTCAACGGGCGCGCTCGCTTGTCGGCCATCGTGCCTTTGAGAGCGATGCCCGGTCTTGACTTCTAACGACGGACGGTGAGGCTAGGATGGCGAAAGCCTTGATGCAAGAACATTGCGACCTGTGTGAGAAGCCCGGGAGCCTCTACGGCAAAGGCCGCAGCTTCGACCTGCTAACCTGTCCGCAGTGCGGGCTGATCTGGACGAACCCGCTTGAGGTCGCCTCGGAGAGCGACGTGCCGCCGGACGACTACTGGGCCGAGGACGTGTATCTGGAGAACAGAGAGGCGCAGAAGAAAAGGTTTCGCCAGCAATTAAAAACATTCATCCGCCGCAGCCGCGTCTCTGACCCCAAGTCTCTTAAAATCCTTGAGGTCGGCTCGGGGCTGGGCTTCTTTCTGGACGTGTGCGACGAGCTGGGCATCTCCGCCGTTGGGTGCGATGTCGTCGAGCGGGCGGTGCGCTACGCCAACCGCGAGCGGGAGCGCGTGCGGCTCGGAACCCTTGACGACCACTACGGCGATGAGACCTTCGACGCCGTCTTCGCCTTCAATCTGATAGAGCACCTGTCGCACCCGCGCGCGTTTCTGGACGAGGCGCACAGGGTCTTGAAGAAGGGCGGCCATCTGGTGCTTGAGACGCCGATTCAGGAGAGCCTCTTTCACCGTCTGGCGCGTCTGGGCTACGCACTTTCGCAGGGGCGTCTCAACTTTTTCGGGATGGACCCGGGCGGGCACGTCTACAAATTCAGCAAGCGAACCTTCAGCCGCCAGCCGGGGTTCACGCCCGTCTACCAGCGCAATATCGATTCGCCCTTCGGCGAGATATGGGGCAAAAGCTTCATCTCAAGCGTCGATAACCGTTCGCTCTATCGCCTGTCGCTGCCCCTCGCGTGGACGGCGGCCAGAGCAACCCGGCAAGAGAACAGACTATTTATTTTCCTTCAAAAGCCGTCAGAGGCCCGAACCGCCTGAGACGACCCATCCGCGTGACGTGCGCCCGAGATGAAACAGAAGAGTTATGCGAGCGATTACGAGCCCGTAAGGCGTGTCCGGCGGGCACAAAGCGCTTGGTGGGATGAGGCGGAGCAGCAGCACGACGACGACGAGCAGTTCAAAACGACGCACGCGGCAGAGGAAGCAGCAGAAGAAGCCTGGCCCACGCGTGTCAGCCGCAGTCACGCGACGGAAGATGCAGAGACGGTAGGCGCTGAGAGCGCGTTGCCCAAAGCGAAGGCGCGTGGCGAGAAGCGCGTGATGTGGAAGGGGAAGCGCGGCCACGTCTTCGCCTACACGGGGCTCTTTCTCTACACGATAGCGCTCTACTTTCGTCCCTATGAATGGCACGCTTCGCTCGCCGGATTGGTGAATCTCTCCTTCTGGTTCGCCCTCTTTACTCTGGCCGTCTTCGTCCCCACACAATTCGCCCTCGAAAACAGGCCGACCGTCATGACGCGCGAGGTCAAGCTCGTCCTACTCCTGTGCGTGCTCTCATTAGTTTCGATGGTGCTGGCCGTTGATCGCGCGGAAGCATGGGGCTACTTCAGCGACGTTTACGTCAAGATCGTGATTATGTTCATCGTGATGGTGAACGTGACGCGGACGGAGTGGCGTTTGAAGGGGCTTATGTTTCTGGCGCTGGCGGTTGCCTGCGTGACGAGCTGGGGCGCGATTGTCGACTACCGCGCGGGAAACTTCGGTTTTGAGGGCTACCGTGTCGGCACGTTGAATCACGGCATGTTTTCAAACCCGGACGATGTCGGGCTTCATCTGGTGATGATGATTCCGATCACGAGCGCGATGCTCGTCAGCTCGCGCAGCCTGCTCAAAAAAGTTTTCTACGGCGCGTGTACGCTCCTGATGACGGCTGGGACGATCTTTACTTTCTCGCGCGGCGCTTTCCTCGGCCTGCTGGGGGCTGTCGTCGTGCTCGGGTGGAAGTTCGGGCGGCGGAACAAGCTGGTCTTCTTCGCCTCTTTTTTCCTCTTCCTCGTATTCTTTCTGATCTTTGCGCCGGGCCACTACGCCACGCGGCTGCTCTCGATTTTCGATCACAGCCTTGACCCCGTGGGCTCGGCGAGCGCGCGCACGGCCCTGCTCATACGCTCGACCTACATTATGATCAGGCATCCGCTGCTCGGCGTCGGCCTGCACAATTTCCCTATCTATTCGCTACAGGGCAAGCTGAGCCACAACTCTTACACGCAGGTCGGCGCGGAGCTTGGCATCCCTGCTCTCGGGGTCTACATAATGTTGATCGTATCGGCGATCAAGACGCTGGCCCGCATAGAGCGTGAGACCTATGAGACGCGCCGCCGCTCCAAATACTACGGGCTGGCTATAGGGCTTGAGGCGAGCATGGTCGCCTTCATCATCACCAGCTTTTTTATCTCCGTGGCTTTTAACTGGAATCTGTATTATCTGGTGGGCTTTGCGATTTGCCTGCGTCGGCTCTACGAGACGAACGAGCTTCCGCCTGTGCCCGCCGGAGAAAGCTTGACGACGGCTTCCGACCCGCCGGTTACGAAGGCCGAAGCTATTGAGGTGCGTAGCCCATTGTGAAGAGCGTCCATCTCACAGGCGAACTTGTTTTCTGGCTGAGCGTGGCGGCGCTCGTCTACACCTATGCCGGTTATCCGCTTTTGGTCGCCATCGTCAGCCGCCTGCGCCCGCGGCCCGTGCGTCGTGCTCCGAACGTGCCTTCGGTGAGCGTGATCATCACTGCCTACAACGAAGAGCGCGACCTTCGCGCCAAGCTCGAAAATACGCTCGCGCTCGATTACCCGAAAGAGTTGATGGAAGTGATCGTCGCCTCCGATTGCTCTACTGATCGGACGGACGAGATTGCGCGGGAGTTCGCCGCGCGCGGCGTGCGGCTGCATCGCCAACGGGAGCGCCTGGGTAAAACTGCGGCGCAGAACGCGGCTGTCTCGGTCGCGCGCGGCGAGATCATCCTCTTTTCCGACGCCACGACGCTTTACAGCGCCGACGTGCTCAAGGTGATGATGCCGAGCTTTTCTGATGAGAGCGTCGGTTGCGTCGCGGGCCGCCTCATCTATGTTGACCCGTCCGCATCTTCGGTCGGGCACGGCGCGCGCTCCTACTGGGGCTATGAGACTTTTCTGAAAACGCACGAGAGCCGCGCCTGCTCGCTCATCGGCGCGTCTGGCTGTTTGTACGCCGTGCGCCGCACGGCTTACGTGCCGCTCTACCCTGAGGCGTGCAGCGATTTCCTGATCGCGACCAAGATGGTCGAGCAGGGTTTGCGCGCCGTCTACGAGCCCGGGGCTGTCTGCACGGAGGAGACGAACCGGCAGGCACGCAAAGAGTTGAGTATGCGTGTCCGTGTCATCACGCAGACCTTCACAGACCTCTGGCGTCACCGCTTTATGATGAATCCGTTCAGGAGCGGCTTCTACGCCGTAGAGCTTTTTTCGCACAAGGTGATGCGCTATCTCGTGCCTGTCTTTCTCGTGACGCTCCTTGTCGCATCAATCGTGCTTGCTCCCGGCTCGCCCTTTTACCTGCTCGTGCTCGTCTCGCAGCTCGCCTTCTATCTGGCGGCGCTCTGCGGCTGGGTGTTGGAGAGAAGCGGAGCGAATATACGCTTGCTTGCGCTGCCGCAGTACTTCGTCCTTGCCAACGTGGCCTCGCTCGTCGCTTTCTACAAATTCCTGCGCGGCGAGCGCTATGCTCGCTGGGAGCCCATACGCGAGCCTCCGGTTAACAAAGCCGGCGGGGCAGCCGCGGCGTCCGCCTCGGTCGTGACACGCGCGGGGGATTTTTAACGCAGCCGCCGGAGGACGGGCGAGCTGAACAGCGATAAGCCACGATCCTCTCGCGCATCTTCGATCATCGAATGAGTTCGCAACCACAACAGGCTGATTCCATCAAGGACGAACCGAAATTGGTCGTCGAGACGGGGCATGAAAAGAGTTCCATGACGGCGCGGGCGGCATGGATTCTGTTTGCCAAGACGCTCGCCTTCACTTTCGCGCTGGCCCTGCCGCTCCTGCTCGTGCGCCGCTTGAGCCAGACGGAATTCGGCGTCTACAAGCAGGTCTTTCTCTTTGTCAGCACCGCCTTCACGCTGCTGCCTCTGGGCGTCGGCCCGAGCGCCTACTACTTTCTCCCGCGCGAGCGCGACCGCCAGCACCAGATCGTCTTCAACATCCTTCTCTTCCACGTCCTGATCTCGGGCGCGGCCTGCCTCATGCTGGTCTTGCGGCCCTCGCTGCTCGCTTCGCTCTTTAACAGCGCGACGATGACGGCTTACGCGCCGCTGGTCGGGCTGGTGCTGCTCACGTGGGTCAGCTCCTCATCGCTCGAAGTGGTCGCAATCGCGCGACAGGAGCTGAGGCTGGCGACTTTCCTGATCGTCGCCGCGCAGTTTACGAAGGCCGCGTTTCTGCTGACCGCCGCCATCTTTTTCGGCACGGTCGAATCCCTGCTTTACGCGGCGATTGTGCAGGGCGCGCTGCAAACCGTCATCCTGCTCGTTTACCTGCGCTCGCGTTTCGGATGGGGCTGGCGCGGCTTCGAGTGGTCTCTCTTGAGAAAGCAGCTGGCCTATGCTCTCCCGTTCGGGTTCGCCTCGGTGTTGTTCCGCGCGCAGCTTGAGCTGGACAACTACTTCGTCGCTTACAACTACGGGCCAACTCTTTATGCCATCTACGCGGTCGGCTGCTTCGAGCTGCCGATGCTCGGACTCTTAAGCGACGCTATCGCCTCGGTGACGATTCCTCGCGTCAGCTACCTGCAGAAGCAGGGCGACACGCGCGAGATAGCCGAGCTGGTGGCGCGCATGATGCGAAAGCTCGCGGCTGTTTTACTGCCGCTCTGCGCTTTCCTGTGGGTCGCCGGGCCGGAGTTTCTGACCGTCCTCTTTACGGCGCAATACTTGCCGAGCTGGCCCATCTTCGCCATCAACCTCGTGCTTATCCCGCTGGCGATTATCACGAGCGCCTACGACCCTGTGCTGAGAGCTTACGCCGAGCACCGCTACTTTCTGCTCAAGCTGCGCTCGGTGCTGCTCGTGCTCTTTGCGACCTCTCTCTGGTTCGGCATCAGGTTTTTCAGTCTCGTCGGGGCGGTTTCCGTCATGGTCTCTGTGAACGTGATTGACCGGCTGGTCACGGCCCGCAAGGTCAAGCGTATTCTCGGGCTGACGCGCCGCGACCTCGGATTGCTCAAGGATGTCGGCAAGATCGCGCTCGCCTCTCTGGCCGCCGCCGTCGTCGCGGCGCTCGTTCGATCAGCCGTGTTGGGTGCGAAGCCCGTCTTTGTGCTGATGGTCGCGGGCTGCGCCTTCGCCGTCACCTATCTTCTGGCCGTACTGCTGCTCGGCGTGCCGACGCCGGAGGAGCGCGGCAGCTTTCAACATCATTTCGCGCGCTTGCAGCGCTTCACCTTTTGGAAAAGGGCCGCCGACCCTTTAGCTTAAAACCGAGCCGGCGTCACACGCGCTTGGGTAGATACTTTCAGGTAATCAGGAGGCGATCTTTAGTGCCAGCCATTAATAGAAAACGTCGGGCCGAGTTGATACGCAAGGCTTTCGAGATACTGATTCCGTACCGCGACGGCCTGCCGCCAACGACCGTCATGGAGCGCATCGCGGAGTCGCTCTCGCTCGTTGAGAGCGAGGCGCGCACGCACGGCAGCCGTCCCCTGCGAAGCTTTGAAGAAGTCGTGTGGCTGGCGACGATTGCGCCCGCCAAGGCCGGCTGGCTGCGTAACGACCGCATGCGCTGGCTGGTGACGGAAGCGGGCGAGCGCGCCTACGCCGAGTTTCAAGACCCGGAGGAGTTCATCGCACAGGCCGGGCGGCTCTCGCGGCAGGGCTGGGTCTCCGTGCAGTTCCCGAACTTCTACCGCTTTGCGACGCGCACGGCTGATCAGTTGATCATGGACTACAAGCTGATTCGCCGCGTTGGCCCAAAACAGTTGCTGGGCAAGGCACTGGGCGGCGCGACGCGCCCGTGGCAGGAGGTGCTGCCGCTTCAAAGCCCGCAGCGCTTTAGCCTGACGAAGGCAAGCTTTGGAAACGCCGAAGAGATCAAGAGCCATCTGGATTCTCTCGGCGCGTCCTATATGGAAGGCGGCCACACCATCTATGTCCCGCCACGAAGCGCGCGCGCAAGCGCTCTCAATTCCCTGATGACCAACTACCCGGAAGACGCCGGGCTCAAGATCATCAAGCGGCAGGGCGGCGTCGAAGAAAGCACCTACATTCATGAAGCGCTGTGGCACAGGCGCGGTAACAGTCGCCTGCAAAAGACCTTCACGCACGATCATAAACATCTGAGCCTCGTCGCCAATCTTCTGTATGCCAAGGGACTCGGGCCAAGGCTCTACGACCTGATCGAGTTCGAGGCCGGCGAACATGTCTGGACGGCCTACGTGATGCAGCACGTCGGAGGGCGTGTGCCCGACATGGCGACGTGCGAGGCGGGCATTAAAGAGCTGCGCGAGCTGGAACGCCGCGGGCTGTTCCGCAATAACATCCCTGACGGGTGGAAGGACGAGGACTTCACCTGCCCCGGCTGCAACGGCAACGCCCTGATGGATGAGAGCGGGAAATTCAACTACATAGATTTTCAGAACTTCAACCTCGTCGGCTACGAGTCGTACCTGCGCGAGACGGCTATTGACGCGACCGAGAAATCTCACTTCGGCCAGAACTATATCCTTCGCCGTGGCCGCTATCTCTACCAGTCCGTGCCGGGCGTGGGGCTTCCGGGCCGCCGCAACGTCGAGGACAGAATGGTCGTCATTCGTCGCCTGCTGGAAGAAGCGGGCACGTCCGTTCGTGGCCGCATGGTTCTGGATGTTGGCTGTAATATCGGGATGATGATGGCGCAGTATCTGAAGCTCGGCGCGAAGTGGTGTCACGGCTGGGATCGCGCCTATCTCGTGCCGCACACGGAGCAATTGCTGCACGCTCTGGGCTGCACGCGCTTTTCCACCACGGGCGGCGACATCAGTATAGCGCAGCCTATGGAAGACGAAGTGCCCGAATTCATGCGCGATGCTCTGGAGGGTTGCGTCATCTCATATCTGGCCGTGCGCGCGCATCTCGGCTGGCTCGAAGCACTGGGCCGCATCCCATGGTCTTTTCTGATTTACGAAGGGCACGAGTATGAATTCAAGGCGGAGTTTGAAAACGACATGGCCGCGCTCAGAGAGATGGTTCCGTTTCGTGTGGCCGCGATGAGCACTTACAAGGACGGCGATAGCGAGGAGCGAATCGTCGCCGTGCTGGTCAGAGAGTCTTAAGCCGTATGGAAACGAGAATGGCGACAAGCGTTCAGGCCGGTGAATCGAGATCACCCGAACGGCTCAGGGAGCATTACCTGATCGAGCGGGAGCTGGCAGACCGCCTGCGCTCCGCGGGCAGGGAAGAGCGCCGCCACCTCTACGCGGCCCTCTACGATGAGCTTTTCCGTCGCGTGCACGATCATCCGCAGTTAACGCGTAAGGCCGACTCTGAGAATCGCGCCTCGGCAATCGCCGGGCGCATGAGCCTGCTCGGGCGCTTCCTCAGCCCTGAGACAGTCTATCTGGAAGTCGGCCCGGGCGATTGCGCGCTCGCTCTTGAAGTCGCGCGCTCCGTCAGGCAGGTCTACGCGGTCGATGTCTCCGAAGAGATTACGGGCGGGCTCGACATGCCCGGCAATTTCCGGCGCGTCATCTCGGACGGTTGCAGCATCCCCGTCCCCGCCGGACAGGTTGACTTAGGCTTTAGCGATCAACTGATGGAGCATCTGCATCCCGAAGATGCTCTGGAGCAGTTGCGTAACATCTACGGCGCGCTCAGAGAGGGCGGCCACTACATCTGCATTACGCCGAACAGCCTCTCCGGCCCGCACGATGTCTCGGAATATTTCGACGAAGTGGCAACGGGCTTTCACCTGAAGGAGTACACTATAGGGGAGCTGGCGAGCCTCTTCCGTGCCACGGGCTTCAGACGCGTTCGCGTCCTCGTCGGCGCGCGCGGCCATTTTCTGAAAGTCCCGGCATCATTGGTCGGGATGATTGAAGGCGCTCTTGGCCTGTTGCCGCGAAGGCTCGGGAAAAGGGCGGCCAGAGCCCTGCCGCTCAGATTGATACTCGGCATTACGTTGATTGCGACCAAATAAGAATGAACAGGGATGGACAGAGATTGTCAGGATCAAGAAAGAGATGAACAATTCACGTAGTAATGCTTCTGTTTTTCCTCCCGTCCGTCCCTGTTAATTTATTTCAATTATGAGTACGAACCACAACGGCTATCTGACAAAGCTTGCATGGTCTTTGCCATGGCTGGCGCGCTATCCCGTATGGCGCGCGCAGGAGCTTGTCAGCCGGATGACGGAGAGAAACGACGGGCCTGAGCATCTCATCCTGCTCGTCGCCAACCATTTCGAGCCCGCCTGGAGCCGGAGCAATGAAAAGGTTGACCTCTCGACGCAGATGAGCAGGCTTGAGCACTGGTGCAGGTTGGCCCAGAAGACCGGGGCGGCTGTGCGCGATGCGGACGGCGCGGCCTTTCGCCACACCCTCTTTTATCCCGGCGAGGAGTATCAAGCGCCCCTGCTTGAGCGCATGGCCGAGCTACAGCGCGCTGGCTTCGGCGAGGTCGAGATTCACCTGCATCACGGCGTCGAGCGCCCGGACACCGCAGCTAACCTGCGCCGCGCCCTGGTTGAATTCCGCGACGTGCTGGCCGAAGAGCACAAGTGTCTTTCGCGCGTGAACGGCGAAGGCTCGCCGAGGTATGCTTTTGTTCACGGCAATCTGGCGCTCGGCAATTCTTCGGGCGGCAGGTTCTGCGGCGTTGATTCGGAGATGGAGATACTCTCGGAGACGGGCTGCTACGCAGACTTCACCCTGCCTTCCGCGCCCGACCAATCACAGGTTCCAAAACTCAACGCCATCTACCAGTGCGGGCGTCCTTTGAGCGAGGCGAGGCCACACGCTTCCGGCCCGGACGTGAGAGTCGGAGATCAGGCCTTGCAGCTTCCGCTCATCTTTACAGGGCCGCTTCTTTTCAACTGGCGACGCCGCATACGCGGCCTGCCCATACCGCGCCTCGACGACGGCGTTCTGGGGGATAATTACCGGCTCGACGCGACGCGCCTTGAGCGCTGGCGCACCGCCCACATAGGCGTGCGCGGCCAGCCCCTCTGGAATTTCATCAAGCTCTATTGTCACGGCTTCTTCCCGCAGGATCAGGACGCCATGATCGGCGACGCCATCGCGCGAGAGCTGGAAAAAATCCTGGAGCTACAGGAACGCACGCGCGCTTTCCGCCTCCACTTCACGACGGCGCGCGAAGCCTTCAATATCGTGATGGCGGCTGTCGCGGGCTTGGAGGGCGAGCCCGGCGAGTTTCGCGATTACAGCCTGCGCTCGATCATGAGCGAAAAAGAAGCGGAGGAGCGAAGCCGCATCCCTGACACTTCCGAAGCGCAACCCTTTGCGCTCGGTCGCTCAAGTTAAGCACCCTATGTCGTCTGAACGAAACATCCTCATTATGATGGGCAGCTTCAACATGGGCGGCGCTGAAAGTCAGGCCGTGCAGTTGGTTCATCTGCTCCTTGAGAGCGGGCGTTTCCGCGTCCACCTGGCCTGCCTGACGCGTGAGGGCGTGTTGCTTGAGGAAGCCGCGAAGCTCGGCCTCGATGAGATTCCGGAGTTTCCGCTGACCAGCTTTTACGACCGCAATATGCTCGTTCAACTGCGGCGCTTTCGTCGCTACTTAAGAGAGCGTGAGATAGAGGTCGCGCACTCTCAGGATTTTTACATGAACACCTTCGGGATACTCGGAGCCGCGCTCGCCCGCGTTCCCGTCCGCATAGCCTTCTGCGGCGAGATGGTGGCGAATCGCACGCGAGCCCACCGTATCCTTCAGCGCAATTCGTTGCGACTCTCCACAGCCGTTCACGCCAACTCCGAAGCGGTCAGGCAGGATTTGCTGCGCGAAGGCGTCGCTCCGGGAAAGATCACGGTCGTCTATAACGGCCTCGACCTCGCCCGCGTCCACGCGCCGCAGGCGTTTCAGAGAGACGAAGCGCTCGCAGCATTCGGGCTGCCCACCGCTGGCCGACGCTTCGTGACCATCGTTGCCAACCTGCGACACGAGGTGAAAGATCATCCGATGTTTCTGCGCGCCGCCCGCCGCGTCCGCGAGAAAATCCCGGACGCCGCCTTCGTCATCGCCGGTGAAGGTGAGCTTGAAGGAAGCATGAGGGCGCTGGCCGCAGAGCTCGGCCTTGAGCGTGATGTCTTCTTCACGGGCCGCTGCGAGAGGCTGGCGGAGATGCTGGCTATCTCAGAAGTCTGCGTGCTGAGCTCTAAATCCGAAGGCTTCTCGAATTCGATTCTGGAATACATGGGGGCGGGGCGCGCGGTCGTCGTCACGGATGTCGGCGGCGCGCGCGAAGTGGTCACGGAAGGCGAGACCGGCTACCTCGTCGCTTCCGGTGATGATGAAGCGATGGCGGCGCGAATCATCTCTCTGCTTGTCGAGCCGGAGAGAACACGCCTGATGGGCGAGCGCGGGCGTCAGCTTATCGAGCGAAAATTTTCGAGCCGCGCGCAGTTGGAGAATACCGAGCGCCTCTACGAGCGACTACTGGACAAGCCCGGGCCTACGCGAGCTGAGATTCGCGGAGGCGTGCGCCGCGAAGGCGCTTGAGGGCAGCGTCGGCTAAAGCGTTTGATGGAAGAGAAGATTCAGGAGATGAGCATTCGCGGAGAAGCGCACAGAGGTGAGCTGGCGGCGTGGGGCGGCGCGGACGGCGTGCGCCCGGTTGCCGCCGCTGCCACGACGAAAGGCAAGCCGCTGCGTATTCTCATCGTTGGCCCATCGCTTGACCCGCCGGGCGGACAGGCTGTGCAGGCCGCGCATCTGCTTGAGCACTTGCCGCAGGACGCGTCGCTCGAAGTCTCTTTCTTGCCGATCAACCCGAGGCTGCCCGGCCCTTGGGGAAAGGTTCAGGCCGTCAAATACGTGCGAACAGTGGTGACGATGATTCTATACTGCGCGTCGCTCGCAACGCGCCTTCGCAAGTACGACGTGATACATATTTTCTCCGCCTCTTATCTCTCCTTCGTGCTTGCGCCGACCCCCGCGCTTCTGGTCGCGAGGCTGTACGGCAAGCGAAGCGTGCTTAATTATCACAGCGGGCAGGCCGAAGATCATCTCGAGCGCTGGCGTCGCTCGGCCACGGCGACCATACGCCTTGCCGACCGTTTAGTCGTGCCTTCGGCGTACCTCGTCGAGGTGTTCGCGCGCTTCGGTCTGCGCGCGCGGGCCATTCACAACTTCGTCGCCACCGAGCGGTTTCATTTCCGCGAGCGCGGGAGTTCCCCGCGCCCGCACTTCTTCTCGAACCGTAGCTTCGAGCCGCTCTATAACGTCGCGTGTACGCTGCGCGCGTTCGCGCTCATCCAGCAGCGTTTCCCCGAAGCCAGCCTGACGCTCGCGGGCGACGGCAGCCAGCGCGCGGAGCTCGAAAGACTGGCCGCGGAGCTTGACCTGCGACATGTGACCTTCACCGGATGCGTCTTGCCGGAAAGGATGCCGGGGCTGTACGACGAGGCTGATATCTTTCTCAACAGCTCCGAGATAGACAATATGCCCGTCTCTATCATCGAGGCGTTCGCTGCGGGGCTGCCCGTGGTGACGACCGACGCGGGCGGCATTCCCTTCATCGTGGCGGACGGCCAGACAGGGCTCATCACGAAGCGCGGCGATTATGAAGCGCTGGCCGCCTGCGCCATTCGATTGTTGGAAGACGACGAGCTTCGATCAACGCTCACCCGAAACGCGCGCGAGGAATGCCGCAAGTACTCATGGTCGGCGGTGCGCGATCAGTGGCTCGGTCTGTACGGCGAAGTCGCGGGCGGCCTCAGCCTCGCGAAAGAGAGAAGCCTTGAGGAGAGTGCGACCGCAAGCGAGCATTGATGATTGAGGTGCTGAAAAAATCCAGAAAGCTGCGCGGGCGCTCGCTCAGGGAGCTACGTGTGCGCGCCGCACAGATGATGGCCGCCTACGCCGAAAGGTACACCCGTTCTTCTCTGCTGCCGGATACGGAAGCGCTGTGGAAGCTGCTCGACGCGCCGGTGTTGGGCGGTGATTCCCTGACCGCCGAAAGCTTGTGGGCCAACTTTCGCGCCCGCACCACTCCGCGCTTCTTCGCCTTCGCAGACCGCGAGCGTACCGTCGGTGAGCTTCGTCGGCGCTTCGGCGCTGCCACTGCCGAAGAGGTTGTGAGGCGTGCCGGGCAGATCTCGGAGGGACGATTCGATCTACAGGGACATGAGGCGCTGGAGTTCGGCTCTCCGCCGGACTTTCATCTCGAACCAGTGTCGGGCAAAAGGTCGCCGCTCGTACATTGGAGCAGCATCGGCGAGCTTAATTCCGAGTTGACGGGGGATAAAAGGATTATCTGGGAGCTTAATCGCCACCAGTATTTTCTCACGCTCGGGCGCGCCTACATGCACACGAATGATGAGGGCTTCGCGTGTACTTTCGTCGAGCATCTGGAACGATGGATGGAACAGAATCCGCCCAAGCTCGGCGTCAACTGGGCCAGTAGTCTTGAGGTCGCCTTCCGCGCCATCTCCTGGCTCTGGGCGCTGCATCTCTTCAAAGACTCGCCCGCGCTCACAGCCGAAGTGTTCCTGCGTGCCCTGAAGTTTCTCTACGTTCACGCGCGCCATCTGGAAACGTATCTCTCAACTTATTCGAGCCCGAACACACATCTGACGGGCGAAGCGCTGGGCCTCTTTTATCTGGGCACGCTGTTGCCCGAGTTTCGCTCGGCTGAGCGCTGGCGCGCGACCGGCGAGAGGATTCTGGTCGGAGAGCTGGCGAGACACGTGCGCCCGGACGGAGTCTATTTCGAGCAGTCGAGCTACTATCAACGCTACACCGCAGATTTCTACACGCACTTTTATATCCTCTTGAGAGACAACGGCGGGGCGCTCGCGCCGGAGCTTGAAACGAAACTCAAGGCGCTGCTCGATCACCTGATGTACATCACAAGGCCCGACGGGACGACCCCCTTTTACGGCGACGACGACGGAGGCCGCCTGATGACGCTGGACGAGCGCGCCAACGATGATTTCCGCGCGGCGTTCGCCACGGGCGCGGCCCTCTTCGAGCGCTCCGATTATAAGTACGTGGCGAGGGACGCGGCGGAAGAGACGCTCTGGCTGCTCGGGCCGAAGGGGCTCGCCGCCTTCGACCATCTGCGCGCCGCGCCGCCCGAATCCTGTTCGCGCGCTTTCACCGACGGCGGCTACTACGTGATGCGTGACGGCTGGACGCCGCTGAGCAATTACATGCTGATCGACTGCGGCCCGCACGGCACGCTCAACTGCGGGCACGCACACGCCGACGCGCTCGCCTTCGAAGTGGCCGCGCGCGGGCGCACGCTGCTCGTCGATACGGGGACTTACACCTACACGGGCTCAGCCGAGTTGCGCGACCATTTTCGCCTCTCCGCCGCGCATAACACGCTGACCATCGACGGAGAGTCGTCATCCGTGCCCGCCGGGCCGTTCTCGTGGCAGCACGTCGCGCAGTGTCAGACGCGTCGCTGGATAACGCGCGCGCGCTTCGACTATTTCGAGGGCACGCAGGACGGCTTTATGCGATTGGCCCAACCGGCCAGCCACACGCGCACGGTGCTCTTTCTCAAAGGCGATTACTGGATCGTGCGCGACCGCGTGGAGACTGTCGGCGCGCACAGCTACGCGCTGCCCTTTCACTTCGCCAGCGATGCCGCGCCAATAATTGAAGACCATAGTGTCGTGCGCGAAAGCGTAACGGACGCGCAGGGGATAGAGCTTTTCGCTTTCGGCGCGGGCTCCTGGCGAAAGGAAGAGGGCTGGGTCTCGCGCTGTTACGGGGCGCGTGCGTCTGCTCCCGTCTGCATCTTTGAATCCGAGGGCGAAGGCCCGCAGGACTTTTATACCTTTATGCTGCCGCGCGGCGCTGGCGAGCCCGCGTCGCACGCGCGCGAGCTGGAGGCCAAAGGTGGCCGCGCCTTTGAATTGGTCTCGGCTCGGGCGCGCGACATGCTCCTGATCTCGGACGGAGCAGAGGCTTGTGCGGCGCAAATCAGCTCGGATTTCGACTGTGCATGGCTGCGCTTTGCCGGCGATTCACAGAGGCCACGCGAGGTGTTGTTGCTCGGAGGCTGCCGGCTTCAGCTCAATGGAAGAAAGGTATTCGAGGCCGCAGAGCGCATCTCTTACGCAGTCCTGCGCTGGGCCGGCGATGAGCTGCGGGTCGAGGCGGACGCGGGCGGCGAGTTTCAGGTGGCGGCGTTCGGCGCGTCTCGTGTGATGATCGAGGGAGAGGAATACCATCCGGCGGACGGGGCGGCGATGCTTCGTTTCGCGGGAGGACGTATGCAGAGCGCCGCAACGCCTAAGGCGGAGACGGTGGTATAACAAGGGGCCATAGAGTTTATGTGCGGAATTAACGGAATAGCGCTGTCCAGTCGTTCGCGCGCGCGCCTTGACCGGCGCGTGCTCGAAGAGATGCGCGACGCGCTGCTGCATCGCGGGCCGGACGACTGCGGCCTCTACATCAAGGACGGCATAGGGCTCGGCCACCGCCGCTTGAGCATCGTCGACGTGACAGCGGGCCACCAGCCGATGACCAACGAAGACGGCTCGCTGCACATCGTTTACAACGGCGAGATTTATAATCACGCCGACTTTCGCGACCGCCTCGAAGCCTCCGGCCACGTCTATCGCACGCATTGCGATACGGAGACCATCCTGCATCTTTACGAAGAGGAGGGCACGGCCTGCGTCGAGCATCTGCGCGGGATGTTCGCCTTCGCCATCTGGGACGAGCGCCGCCGCGAGCTGTTCATCGCGCGCGACCGTCTGGGCGTCAAGCCGCTCTACTACGCCCATCTGGACGACGGCTCGCTCTACTTCGCTTCCGAGATCAAGGCCATCCTTACGGCGCGGGCCGTCAAACCGGAAGTCAACTTCGCGGCGCTGCCGGATTATCTGGCGAACCATGCCACATCGGGCGAAGAGACGCTCTTTCGCGGCGTCAAGCGATTGCTGCCGGGCCACAGCCTCGTCTGGCGCGACGGGCGCATTCAGGTAGAGCAATACTGGGACGTGCGTTTTCACTCCGCAGAGGACACGCGCCGCAGCGACGCTGATTACATCGAAGAGTGGACGGAGCTGTTCAAGACATCTGTGCGTTTGCGCCTCATGGCGGACGTGCCGCTCGGCATGTTCCTCTCGGGCGGGATTGATTCCTCGGCCATCGCGGCTGTCATGAGCCGAATGGTAAACGACCCGATTAAGACTTTTTCCGTCGCCTTTAACGAGCGCGAGGCCAACGAGCTGGATTACGCGCGGCTGGTCGCGCGCCGCTTCAAGACAGACCATCACGCAATCATTATCAACCCGGAGCAGTTCTTCGACGCTCTGCCGCGACTGATCTGGCACGAGGACGAGCCGCTCGCTCATCCTGCATCCGTTCCGCTCTATTTCGTCTCGGAGCTGGCCGCGCGCCACGTCAAGGTCGTCCTCACGGGCGAGGGCAGCGACGAGACGCTGGCCGGATACGAGCGCTATCGCAAGACGGTTTACAATCTGGCGCTCGGCGCGCGTTACAATTCGTGGACGCCAGCCGCTGTGCGCCGCTTCGTCTGCCGCCGCATCGAAGCGGGACGCAGGCCATCCGGCGTGAGGCAAAAGCTGCGGCGCACCTTCCTGTGCCTGCCGCCCGACATCGAAAGCATCTACTTCGATAACTTCGCCGTCTTCCCGCGCGACATGCAGCGCCAACTGCTGACACCCGAAGCCATGGAGCGCGGCGGCGCGCACGACCCTTACGAGAATGTGCGCCCCTACTTTGAAGGGACGAAGGACGACTCGCTTCTGGACCGCCTGCTTTACGCCGATGTCAAAACCTACCTCCACGAGTTGTTGATGAAGCAGGATCAGATGAGCATGGCGGCATCCATTGAAAGCCGCGTCCCCTTTCTCGATCACAAGCTGGTGGAGTTTACAGCGCGCCTGCCGCAGCGTTTGAAGCTGCGCGGCTGGACGACGAAATACGTCCTGCGACAAAGCATGAAGAATATACTGCCGGACGTAATCTTAAAGCGGGGCAAGATGGGCTTTCCCGTGCCGCTGGCGAGATGGTTTCGCGGGCCGTACCGCCCGGTCATTGACGATTACGTGCTGGGCGAGCGCGCCGTCCGTCGCGGACTTTTCGATCCGGCGTTCGTTCGCAACCTTGTCGAGGAGCATCAACGGGGCACGCGCAACCACGCCGAGCGCCTCTGGTCGCTCGTCAATTTCGAGATGTGGCAGCGCCAGTTCATTGACAGCGAAGGACTGAAGCCTTCCGAAATAGATTTGCCGGAGGGCTTAGCCTTAACCAGCGGGTGAAGGGTGGCCGAAAAAGGGAGGAATGAAAACGCTTTTAATCTGTCACGAGGGTGCGGAGCTTGATCGCGAGGGGCTGGCGAGATGGCTGGCCTCTTTCTCTAATCTGGTCGGAGTCGTGGTCTTGAGAGAGAAGACCGAGCGCATGCGTCGGCGCGTGCGCCGCGAAGTCGAGCGCGTGGGCGCGGCGCGTTTTCTCGACGTGCTGGCGTTTCGTCTCTACTACAAGCTTTTCATCGCGGCACAGGATAAAGATTGGCAGGGGCACAAGCTGGAAGAGCTGCGCGCAACCTACCCCGAGCTGAAGGATGTGCCGGTGCTCGTCACGCACAGCCCCAACTCTGCGGAGGCCGAGCAGTTCATCAAAAGGCTCTCGCCCGACATCGTGATCGCGCGCTGCAAGACGCTGCTCAAGGAGAGCGTCTTTTCCATCGCCACGCGCGGCACGTTCGTGATGCATCCCGGCGTGTGTCCCGAATACAGAAACGCTCACGGCTGTTTCTGGGCGCTGGCCGGCGATGACGGGGAGAAAGTCGGGATGACGCTCCTGCGTATAGACAAGGGCATAGACACCGGGCCTGTCTACGGCTATTACAGCTATCCCTTTGACGAGAAGGCGGAATCGCACATACGCATTCAGCATCGCGTCGTGTTGGAGAATCTTCCGGCGCTCGAAAAGAAGCTCGGCGAGATATACGAGGGCAAGGCCGTCGCGCTGGACACGAGCGGAAGGGAATCGAAGGTGTGGGGGCAGCCGTGGCTGACTAGCTATCTGAGGTGGAAGCGCAAAGCGAGGCGCGCGAGGCCCGAATGATGAGAGCCATCTCGATCATGTACCACGATGTCACGGAAGCCGGGGAGGGGCACACGAGCGGCTTTACCGGCCCGGATGCGGCGCTCTACAAGCTTGAGCGAGAGCGCTTTGGTGAACACCTGCGGGCCATCGCCTCTGCCCGCACGGACGAGCCCGCGCGCGTCACGGAGATTGCCGAACACTCGGAAGGCGCGCCGTGGCTTCTGACCTTTGACGACGGAGGCGTGAGTGCCTACACCTGCATCGCAGAGATGCTGGAGGAGCGCGGCTGGCGCGGCCACTTCTTCGTCACCACGGGCCGCATCGACGAGCCGGCCTTTCTCAGCCGCGGACAGATCGTCGAGCTTCACCGCAGAGGCCACGTCATCGGAAGCCATTCCACCACGCACCCGCTCCGCATGTCCCACTGTCGCCCCGAAGAGATGCTCGAAGAATGGAAGACGAGCGTAGAGACGCTCTCCGGCATCCTGGGCCAACAGGTGAGGGTGGCCTCCGTGCCGGGCGGCTTCTATTCAAGAGAGGTGGCCGAGACGGCAGCGCGCGCAGGCGTCGAGGCGCTCTTTACCTCCGAGCCCGTCACCAAGTGCCGCAGGATTGAGGGATGCCTCGTGCTCGGTCGCTACACGGTGCAGCGTCGGACTGCGCCCGAGCGCATCGCGGCCCTCGCCAGCGGGCACTTCACTCCGCGTATGCGGCAACTGCTCTTCTGGAACGCCAAGAAGATCACCAAGTCGCTCGGCGGCGAGTATTACCTGAAACTGAGAAAATCACTGCTCAGTCAGGAAAGGAATTAACAGCGCTCGGGTTTGTCACGGACTCCTCAATAAAGGCGGTAAGAAAGCATGACCGGCACGGAGACTCTTAATCGCGCGACCGACATCGCTCATCTTCAAACGAACGAGCAGGATTGTTTGATCAGGGGTCGGGACATCGTTTGTTTCCCGCACGACTGGACGGGCGACCCGCTCTCCAAGACGCACCTGATGCGGCTGTTTGCCCGCGACAATCGTGTGCTGTGGGTCAACTCGATCGGCTTGCGCGCGCCGACCGCTTCCAAGGCCGACATCAGCCGCCTCTTTAAAAAACTGGCGGCGGTCGCCACCCCCGTCAAGGAAGTTGAGCCGAACATCTTCGTGCTGAGCCCGCTCGCGATACCCGCTTACGGCAACCCGCGCATCCGCGCGCTCAATCGCCACCTGCTCCGTTTTCAAGTCAAAAGGGCGATGCGCCACCTCGGGTTTAGCCGCCCCATCAACTACGTCTTTCTCCCGTCGGCAGCCGTCATCGCCGGAACTCTCGGCGAAGAGCTGGTCGTCTATCACTGCGTTGACGAATACGCTGCCTTCTCCGACATACAGGCCGGGCCGATGCTTGAGCTTGAGCAGCAACTGCTGCGGCGCGCCGATCTGGTCATCACCTCGGCAGAGCTTCTTTACCAGTCGAAGGTGCAGCACAACCCGCGCACAGTGCTCGTGCGTCACGGCGTCGACCATACTCATTTCAGCCGCGCGCTCGACCCCCAAACGCTCGTGCCCGATGATCTGGCGCGGCTGCCGCGACCACACATCGGATTCTTCGGGCTCATCGCCGACTGGGTTGATCTGGATTTGTTGGCCCGTGTGGCGAAACGCTTCGCAAACGGGTCGCTCGTCATGCTCGGCAAGACGACGACGGATGTGTCCGAGCTGGCATCGCTTCCCAACGTGCATTTCCTTGGCCGCAAGCCCTACGCGCTTCTTCCGGCTTATTGCAAGGGTTTTGATGTCGCGCTGATGCCATTTCGCATCAACGAGCTGACGCTCAACGCCAACCCGCTCAAGGTTCGTGAGTACCTCGCTGCCGGGTTGCAGGTCGTCTCGACGGCGATACCCGAGGTGGAGGTCGTGGGCCAATGCCGCATCGGCAAGGACGCAGACGGTTTTATACGCGAGGTTGAAGAGGCGCTCCTTGACCCTGGGCCGAGCGCCGCGCGAAGCGCAGCCATCCGCAGCGAAAGCTGGGAAGCGAGGCTCGGAGACATCTGCCGTCACATCGCTGATGTGCGTCAATCCAAAATCTAAAATCCAAAATGGCCTGTTAGATTCTTTCTGTGAGGTTTACATTTAGACAGGCTGAGAAGAAGGGCTGGCACGTGTGGCGGGTTGTGCGTCCGGCCCTGTTGGCGCTGGCCGTATGGTCTTTGCTGGCGTGGGTCGCGGCCCGTGCCCTGATTGTCAGCGCGGAGCTTGAGCGGGCCGGCGCGCTCGTCGTGCTGAGCGGCTCGGGCGCTTACGTCGAGCGCGCGGGGCTGGCGGCGCAACTCTTCAAAGAGGGGCGCGCGCCAAAAGTTATCCTGACCAGCGATACGATGATTGGCCCATGGTCGCAGGAGGAACAGCGAAACCCTACGTTCACTGAGCGCGCGACGGACGAGCTGCAACGCGCGGGCGTGCCGCTTGAGCGCATAGAGATATTGCCGCAGCCTGTCGCCAGCACTTATGACGAGGCTGTGGTGCTGCGACAATGGGCCGTCTCGCGTGGCCTTCGCTCAATTCTGGTGGTCACGTCCGGCTATCATTCACGCCGTGCCCTCTGGACACTGCGTCGCGTCTTCGAGGGAAGTGGTGTCGAAGTCGGCCTCGTCCCGGTCGCGCCGGGACAGCAAGTGCCCGGGCCTGCCGTCTGGTGGCTCAAGCCCTTCGGCTGGCGGATGGTCGCGCTTGAATACCTGAAGATCATTTACTACTTTTTCCACTACCGCTAGCTTCAGCTTTGAGCCTGCGGTGAAAGACAAGCGACGCACATTGAGCGATAGCTTCGAGCATAAGGCATGAGAGGACTGAAAGACGGAAACGGTCGCGTAAGATTTCATGTGCTGACCCTGCTGGCGTGCCTGCTGCCTGCTCTATTAATGGCGCTTGCCTTCGCGCAGGGCCGGCGTCAATCTACGCAGCAGGAACGACCGCGCCGCGCCGCGACCGCCAGCTCAGGCAATACGATCAGGGTTTCGCCGCGAGGAGATTTTCAGAAGGCGCTCAACATTGCGCGCCCCGGTGACACGATCATACTGGAAGCCGGAGCTAGCTATACCGGCCCTTTCACCCTCCCTGCCAAACCCCCCTCCTCAGATTTCATCACCATCCAATCCTCCGCCCTCGATAAACTCCCCTCCGCCTCTCTAAGAGTCTCCCCCTCT